>CAVVMR010000014.1:0-244914 GCA_963749515.1 uncultured Gaiellaceae bacterium | reverse complement strand
GACAACATCATCGTCGACGGTTGGCGTGTCGATTGCAACGGCTGCGTCAACGTCCAGACCTTCCACATCGAGTCGAGCAACAATGTCCTGGTCAAAAACTCCGACATCAGCGACAACACGGACAACAGTCTGATGTGGATCAACGGCTCGAACCTCAGCTTCGAAAACAACGTCATCCATGACGCAGGCCTCCGGGCTGGCTCCGGCGCCCACACCGAATGCATGTACGCCTGGAGCGTGACCAACCTAACCCTGAAGCGCAACCACTTCTACCACTGCTCGGTGATGGACGTCTTCATCACCGGTAGCGACGTCGCGAACGGTGGCTACGTCGAGAACAACATTTTCGAGAAGCCCTGGTCAACCACCGGCAACATCGGCAACGGGCTCGCCTTCCACTTCCGCGACGGCACCGCTTCTCCCACCCCGGACCCGAGCAACTGGGACTTCCGTTACAACACCTTCGTCGGCCCGCTCAGTATCGGGAACCCGGTGGGCTCGGGCGGAATGCGGGTGATCGGAAATGTGTTCCTCTCCAGCACTGCGTGTGGGAAGAACAACACGACGTACAGCTACAACGCGTTCATCTCCGGCGGCTGCGGAACAAACAGCGTCACTAACTCCCTCTCGACCTATCAGAGCGGATTCGTCAGCACTGCTGACCCAGGAAACTACGCTCTGCGATCGAACAGCGTTCTTCTGGGTCTGGGCAACCCGAGCAGTTACCCAACGGTCGACCGGGCCGGAAACGCCCGGACGTCCACGAACGACATCGGCGCCTACGAGTACATGGCCGGCTGACTAGAGCCTCGAAGCTCTCCGCCGAGGGGGCCGCACTAAAGTGCGGCCCCCTCGGTCCGTCTCAGCTCACTCGACGGTCGCTGCAAACCGGACGAATAGGCCGCGGAGTACCTCCCAGTTGATGGCTCAGACTGCCCGTTCGATCCCGTGATAGCGTCCAAGGAGTGAATCCAGACGCCCTGAAATGGCTTGCCTGCCCGATTTGTCGGGGTGAACTCAGCGCGTCGGGCGGCGAGGGCACGGACATTGCCGAAGGCGACGTAGTGTGCTCCGGCGGGCACGTCTTCCCCGTCGTCCGCGGTGTCCCTCGGCTCCTCCCGAACCAACAGGTCGCCTCGGCAGAGGCGGGCAAGTCGATCCGCGAAAGCTTCAGCCGAGAGTGGAGCCACTTCGACTACGACGCTGACAGAACCTGGGGGCAGACGGTCGAGGAACGACGAGCGGACTTTCTCCGGCACATCGACCGGGCACCCGACTTCCTCGCAGGAAAGGTCGTCCTCGACGCCGGCTGCGGCAACGGCGCTCTTTCGGTTCAGATGTCCACCTTTGGATGCGATGTCGTCGCGACCGACATCAGCGAGAGCGTGGAGTCCGCCTATCACCACTTCAACGGCACGCCCCCGAATCGAACTCACTTCATTCAGTCGGATCTCATGAACCCCGCACTGGGTCAGAAGCAATTCGACGTCGTGTATTGCGCCGGCGTCCTCCATCACACCCCAAATACACGCGCCACCTTCGAGTCGCTCATTCCGGCACTTGCGCCAGGTGGAACCGTGTTCGTATGGCTCTATTGGCGCGAGCCTGGCTTGCGCGCCCGCGTAAGCGAAATTCTCCGAACAGTGCTTTCTCCAATGCCTGCGCCCGTGAAGCACGCGGCGGTCTGGATCTTGTTGCCGCAGAGTCTCATCCGCAACCGCATTCGGGTGGCACGTGGTCGAGCCGATGAGAAGCTGAACGCGCGGGAAACGTTCATTCGGATGCTCGACTCATACACGCCTCGTTACCGCTGGCTTCACACGCCCGAGGAGCTGAGCGTTTGGTACGAGGAACACGGATTCACGGACATCAAGGTGACGGAACGAGGTCCACACGGATTCGGCGTCGCGGCGCGAAAGCCGCCCGCCGGCTAGCTCACCGATCCCGGTCAGGATCGAGCTCGAAGGCTGAGCGCTTTGGTCAACCCCGATGAGGAATATCCTCTTTCACTCGTACCACTACCCGCCAATCGGCGGATCGGGCGCGCAGCGGCCACTGAACATGTCGAGGTACCTCCTGGACTGCGGATACCGGCCGCTCATCGTCACCAGCGGCGGAGCGACGGCCGACCGCTGGTCTCCAGAGGACGAGACGCTCGTCCGCGAGATCCCGCCAGGGATCGAAGTGCACCGAACGCCGGCTATGGACGACCTCGAGACGAGCGGCCGCTGGCGAGGCCGTGCCGAGCGCTGGCTCGGCTTGCCGTCGCCGTGGGCGCGGCAGTGGGTCAACCAGAGCGTGGCGACAGGTCTCGCAGCGGCGGCGGACGATCCAGAGCTGATCTACGTCTGGATGCAGCCGTATGCCTCGGCGAAAGCCGGCCTGGCGTTGTCGCGGCGGATCGCGGAACCGTGGGTCGCAGATCTCGGCGATCCGTGGGCGCTCGACGAGATGATGGTCTACCCGAGCGCGCTGCACCGCCGGCGGGACCTGGCGCGGATGGGCTCACAGCTCGGGACCGCGGCGGCGATCGTGATGAGCACGCCCGAGGCCGTGCGGCGTCTGCTCGCAGAGTTCCCGCGGCTCGCCGACCGGCCGGTCGTCGCGATCCCGAACGGCTTCGCGGCGGAGGACTTCGACGGCCCGTCGCCACAGCGCACGGACGACACCTTCCGGATCGTGCACACCGGCTACCTCCACACCGAGCTCGGCCTCCAGCACCGGCGGTCGTTGCCGTTGCGGCGCGTGCTCCGCGGCAGCGTCCCCGGTCTCGACATCCTCACGCGCTCGCACGTCCATCTCGTCGAGGCGATCAACCGCCTGCTCGCCGCCGATCCCGCGCTGAGCCACACGCTCGAGCTCCACCTCGCCGGGGTGCTCACCGACGCCGACCGCGAGGTCGCGGCGCGCTGCCCGGTCGTGAAGCTGCACGGCTACGTCACGCATGCGGAGTCGACCGAGCTGATGCGCTCGGCGAACCTCCTCTTCCTGCCGATGCAGAACCTCCCGCCGCGGGTGCGCGCGACGATCGTGCCCGGGAAGACCTACGAGTACCTCGCGTCGGGCACGACGATCCTCGGCGCGGTGCCCGAGGGCGACACGCGCGACATCCTCATCGAGGCAGGGAACGCGGTGCTCGTGAGGCCCGACGACGTCGACGCGATGGCCGAGGCGTTGCGGGCCAAGATCCAGGCGTTCCGCGACGGTACGCCGAGCCCCGTCACGAAGGCTGACGTCGTCGCCCGCTTCGAGTACCGGCATCTTGCCGGCCGGCTCGCCTCGGTGTTCGACGAGGTGCTAGGGCCTCAGTAGGCGCCGCGCCGACCGAGCACGACCGGGATCGTCTGGCAGAGGATCTTCAGGTCCCACCAGAGCGACCAGTTCGTCACGTACAGGTAGTCGAGCTTCGTCATCTCCTCGAAGGGGATGTCGTTTCGCCCGAGCACCTGCCAGAGGCCAGTGATCCCCGGCGTCATGTCGAGCCGACGCGAGGCCCAGCCGGTGATCAGATCGGCTTCGTAGACGACGAACGGTCGAGGGCCGACGAGGCTCATCTCGCCTCTCAGGACGTTCCAGAGCTGCGGCAGCTCGTCGATGCTCGTCTTGCGCAGGAAGGCGCCCACGCGCGTGACGCGCGGATCGCGGCCCTTGATCTTGAAGAGCGGCCCGTCCACCTCGTTCATGTGCAGCACCTCGGAGCGACGAGCCTCTGCGCCGACGGCCATCGTCCGGAACTTGAAGATGTGGAAGGTCGAGTTGAGCCGTCCGCGGCGAGCCTGGCGATAGAGCGCCGTGCCCTTGCTGTCGAGCTTGATCGCGACCGCGACAGTCGCGAGCAGCGGCGCGAGCACGAGCAGGGCGCTCGCGGAGACGATGATGTCGACAGTGCGCTTCAGCGCGCGGGCGCTCCGGCCGAGGCGGATCGGCGGCAACGTGACCACCGGCATGCCCTCGACGTCGTCGAGCGTCGCGTACGAGGTGAAGATCTCGAAGTAGCGCGGGACGATCGACACCTGCACGTCGGGGCGGTGCACGGTGCGGAGGAGGTCGAGCGTCTCCTCGTGGCTACCGACCGAGGAGGCGATCAGGATGCGGTCGATCTCGTACGAGTCGACGATGTCCGCAACGGCGGAGGCCGAGCCGATCACCGGCTCCGGCAGACCGTCCTCGTCCTCGCCCTCGGCGCTGAGGAAGCCGACCACCTCGAGGCCGTACTCCGGATGCGCCGTGATCTTGCGGTGGATGAGCAGCGCCTCGGCGCCGGTGCCGACAATCAGCGTTCGCCGCGGCTGCATCAGGCGCGGGAAGGCCCAGCTCCGGATCGTTCCGCGCGCGACCGGGATCAGCACGAGCGCGACTGCGAGGAAGATGAACGCCTCGGCCGGGGTGTACACCCACCAGCCGAAGAAGTAGTCGACCCCTTGGTTCAGCAGCAGGTAGCCCAGCGAGCCGACGAGCATCGCGTGGAAGAGATCGCGAACCTCGTCGAAGCTCGAGACCGAGATGCGCAGGCTGTCGTTGTCGTACAGCTTGTTGGCGGTGAAGACCGTGACCCAGACGAACGGCGCCGTCAGCCCGACGAGCAGCAGGAACCAGGCGGGGCCGGACACAGGCGGTAGCGGCGCGATCCGGTCTGCGATCAGATACGAGACCGTGTACGCCACGGCGAGCATCCCAAGGTCGCTGACCGCCAGGATCCGCGTGCGGCCGCGCCGCAAGCGGTGCTTCCGGTCGGTCGTCGCCGGCGCACCAACTGCCGCATCTACTCCAGTGCTCATCTTGCCGCTGTCCTCCCGTGCCGCCGGCGGGCCCATCCCGCCTTGCTTTCGCAGTCTAGGAGCGTCTTTGGCGCCTGTTGAGTCCAGATCGAGAAGACTCGCCATGCGGTCAAATGCCCTCTGGGCACTGCCCGAATGGCTAGGTGGTCGAGCCGTGCCGGTCTGGTCTACAGCTTCGTGTGATCCGCGCCTACTCTGGGACTAGTGGCACAGCCCTCCGCAGCTACAGTCGCGCCCGCCCTGACCCTCGTGCGGCCGGTCGTCGACCGCAACGCGATCGAGGTCGCCGGTGTGACGAAGCGGTTCGCGCGGCGCGATGCACTCGCAGACGTCTCCCTGAGCGTGACTCCGGGCCAGGTGCACGCCCTTCTCGGGCCGAATGGCGCCGGCAAGACGACCCTCCTGCGCATCCTCAGCGGCATCGTCAGCCCCGACACGGGCACGGTGACGCTCGCCGGCGTCCACCCGCGCGCAGCGCGGCACCTGCTCGGGCTCGTCCCGGCCGGCGACCGCTCCTTCTATCTTCGGATCTCGTCGCTCGAGAACCTTGTCTTCTTCGGCCGCCTCCACGGACTTCGCCGGCGCGAGGCCGTCGAGCGCTCGCGGCAGGCGCTCGCCGACGTCGGGCTCGCCGGCGAGGAGCGGAAGCGCGCCGGCCTGCTCTCGAAGGGCATGCAGCGCCGTCTTGCAGTGGCGCGCGCCCTGCTCTGCGAGCCGGCGATCCTGCTCGTGGACGAGGCGACGCACGACCTCGATCCCGAAGGCGCCCGCGGCGTGCGCGCGCTCGTCGCGAAGGCGGCCCGCGAGCGCTCGATCGCCGTGCTCTGGACGACACAGCGCCTGGAGGAGATCGCGGGCTTCGCGGATCGCGTGACGCTGCTCGACACCGGCCGGACGCGATTCTGCGGCTCGGTCGACGATCTGATCGCGCACTCGCTCGTCCGCCGGTACGTGCTGACCATTCCGGGCCTCGAAGAGAGCCGCGAGATCGTCGCGCTCCGCGCCTCGGGCGCACTGGCAGGGCGCGGCGACATCGGGGTCATTCCCACCGACCGTGACCGCTTCGTCCTCGAGCTGCGCGAGCACGCGGTACTCGGCGACGCCCTTGCGGCGTTGACGGCGGCCGGCTTCCCGATCGTGGCCTGCCGGCCCGACCGCTCGGAGATCGAAGAGGCGTTCATCGCGCTTACCCGGCGGGAGGCCGAGTGACCGAGCTCACCTACTCGGCCGCGCCCTCACGTCTCCAGGAGCTCCGCAAGCTGAGCGCCTTCGTCCGGCGTGACCTCCTAGTCCTCTGGAGCTACCGCCTCTCGTTCCTGACGAGCTTCGTCGGCCTCTTCGGCGGTGCGCTGATCTTCTACTTCGTCGGGCAGATGGTCGACCCGGCCGCGATCCCGGCAGTCGGCGGCAAGCAGGTCACGTACCTCGAGTTCGCGGTCGTCGGCATGACGCTCGGCGGCTTCGTCCATCTCGGCCTGGAGCGCGTCTCGACCGCCCTGCGCAACGAGCAGCTGATGGGCACGCTCGAGTCGCTCCTGACCACACCGACCTCGTCGCAGACGATCCAGGTCGGCTCCGTGCTCTTCGACCTGATCTTCATCCCGCTGCGCATGGGCCTCGTGCTGCTGATGCTCGCGCTCGTCTTCGGGCTGAACCTCGACGCAGGCGGCGTGCCACAGGCCCTCGTGCTTCTCACGTTCTTCATGCCCTTCGTCTGGGGCCTCGGCATCCTCGCAGCGGCGATCACGCTGACGTTCCGGCGCGGCGCCGGGGTCGTCGGTCTCGCCACCGGCGCGTTGACCCTCGTCTCCGGGCTCTACTTCCCGCTGTCTCTCTTGCCGAGCTGGCTCGAGACGATCTCGGCGGGGAACCCGCTCTCGATCGCCGCCACCGGCCTGCGCGAGGCACTGCTCGGCGATACGACCTGGGGCGCGATCGGCAGCGACATCGTGATCCTCACACCGCTCTCGATCGTGTCGATTCTCGTCGGCACCATCGCGTTCAAGCTCGCGCTCACCCGCGAGCGGCGACTTGGCACACTGGGGGCGTATTGATCACCGCTTGCGAACCGCTGAGCCTCGCTCCGCCGAGCGACGAGAAGATCGTGTACGACGCATCCCTCTGGGTGAACGTCGCCCGACTGATCGAGCGCGCTCCGCGCGAGTCCGACCTGCGCTTCCACGGCGTCGACCTGCTCGCGGCGCAGCATGATCGACGGCTCGGCCGGACCCCGGCCGTGCACACACTCGCGGCCGGGCGGACTGCAGCCGCAACGTCGCTGATCGCCCCGCTCGTGCTCCAGCGCGCGGTCGCCGCGGTCAACGGCCCCGTCGTGCTGATGAAGGGCCCGGAGGTCGCCGAGCACTACGAGAACTCGCTCACGCGCGCCTATCGGGACATCGATCTCCTCGTGGGCGACGCCGAGGCCGCGTGGCACGAGATGGTCGCCGCCGGGTTCGAGCCCACAGGCGATCCGGAGCTCTACATCGGGATCCACCACCTGCGCCCGCTCGTCCTGCCCGGCCTTCCGGTCGTCGTCGAGGTGCACCACGACCCGAAATGGCTCGAGGGGATTGCGCCGCCGACTGCCGAGCTGCTCGAGACCGCAGTGCCGTCCGCGACCGGGATCCCCGGGCTGCTCACGCTCGAGCCGGCGCGGCACGCGGTCGTGATCGCGGTCCACGCTTGGGCGCACGTGCCGCTGAGCCGGCTTGGCCGTCTGATCGACGTGGCCGCCGTCTCGCAGAGCGTCGACCGCAGCGAGACCGACGCGATCGCCCGGGCCTGGGACGTCGAGCGGCTCTGGCGCGTCACGCAGGCGACCATCGACTCGCTGCTCGGCCGACGGCCCCGACCGCTCGCCGGGCGCATCTGGGCGCGCCACCTGTGGAGCGTTCGGGAGCGCACGGTCCTCGAGCGGCACCTCGAGCGCTGGCTCGGCCCCTTCTCGATGCTGCCGCCGGCGGCCGCGGCCAGAGCCACGGGGCGTTCGCTCGCAAGCCAGCTCACTCCGGAAGAGGGCGAGACGCGTGGGCAGATGATCCGCCGTTCGATCCGTGCGGTCACAGATGCGCTCAAACGTCAGTCCGACCACGACAAGGCGATCGAGTCGCTTCCCCGTAAGGAGACCTCATGACGAAGAAGCTGAGCCTGCGGGGAGACGATCTCGCCTGGCGCACTGTCGACGACGAGCTGATCGCGATCGACGTGCGCGACTCGACGTATCTGAGCGCGAACAACAGCGGTCTGCTGATGTGGAACGCGCTCGCCGCCGGAACGACGAGGGAAGAGCTGACTGCAGGCCTCGTCGCGGAGTACGGGATCGACGCAGAAACTGCGAGTCAGGACGTCGAGGCGTTTCTCGCCGACCTGAAGGAGCGCGGGCTACTCGATGAAGCTGACACGTCTGACTGACGCCGGTGCCTGGCGCGGCGCCCTGTGGGCACACCGAGCCGTGCGCGATGCGCGACGACAGCTGCGGGACGGCAACCTGAAGGATCTCTCGGTCGCGCCGCCTTACCGGCTGCCGCCGTCGGCCGACTACGGCGTCCATGCCGTGCTTCGCCGCCTGCCTTCGACCTGCCTGGAGCGCGCCGTCGTCCTCCAGCGGTGGCGCATCGCGCAGGGCGACCCGCGCGAGATCGTGATCGGCGTCCTCCGCGACGCGGACGAGTTCAAGGCGCACGCGTGGGTGGACGGCGAAGGCGACCAGCTCGCGCCGGCGTTCGAAGAGCTGATGCGGGTACCCGCAACGCCCGCGCGGTGACCGTCACCAGGCTCACATCGCTCGAGGTCGCATCCGGCCTCGTCCTCGGCACGCGGCGCCGACCTCGTGCCGCGTCTGGCTCCTCGACGCCGCGCGAGGCGCTCGAGCGCTCGCTGCTTCCGGCGTTGCAGCGCGGACCGTGCGTCGTCAGCTTCTCCGGCGGCCGTGACTCCTCCGCGGTCCTCGCCGTCGCAACGCACGTGGCGCGTCGCGAGGGCCTGCCGGACCCGATCCCGGCGACGCTGCGGTTCCCCTCCGCCGAAGGATCGGCCGAGTCGGAGTGGCAGGAGCAGGTCGTCGAGCATCTGGGCCTCACGGACTGGATCCGAGTGGAGCGAACGTCGGAGTTGGACTGCGTCGGGCCGGTGGCAACGGCCGTGCTGGCGCGCCACGGCCTGCTCTGGCCCTGCAACGCGCACTTCCACGTGCCGGTCGTCGAGGCGGCGCGCGGCGGCTCGCTGCTCACCGGCATCGGCGGCGACGAGATGTTCGGCACCTCGCGGTGGTGGTATGCGCGCCGGGTTCTCGGCCGCCGTACGCGCCCGCGGCCCCGTGATGTCCTCGCGATCGGCCTTGCTCTCGCACCGCCCCTGCTCCGGCGCCCCGTGATCCGCCGCAAGATGCACGTTCCCTATCCCTGGCTGCGCGCCGGCGCCGTCGCCGAGCTCGAGCGCGGGCTCGCGGCGGACGAGGCCGCAGAGCCGTTCGGGTGGCGCAGCCGGCTCGAGTGGTGCGCCGACCGACGCTACCTCGATGTCGGCACCGCGAGCCTCGCGGAGCTGGGCCGGGCCGAGGACGTCGTGCTCTCGCATCCCTTGATCGGCGACGAGTTCGCCTCGGCTCTGGCCGCCCTTCCGACCGCGAGCCGCTTCCGGAGCCGCCAGGAGGCGATGGACGCCTTCTTCCATGACGTTCTGCCGCCTCCCGTACGCGCCCGCTCGACCAAGGCCTCCTTCGACGGTGCGTTCTGGCACGAGCACAGCCGCGAGCTCGTCGCGCGCTGGAACGGCGAAGGCGTCGACGAGACCCTGGTCGACCCGGAGCTCCTGCGCGACGAGTGGCTGACCGAGACACCGGATCCACGCACGTACACGCTCCTGCAGTCCGTGAAGATCGCCGTCGACCTCGGGGGGACGTCAGCCGCCGAGAGCCGCGAGCAGCCGGTTACCGGCCTCGTCGAAGCGATCCCAGCCGTGCGGACGCCGGAACTCCCAGCCGGGTAGAGCCGCAAGCTCGAGGAATCGCTGCGGGCTCAGCGGGGGAACGCGCAGCCCCAGGTGCTCGGTGAGCCGCGGCAGGCGCTCGGACGCCGGCACGGGCTCGACGGCGAGGTCGTCGCCCCACGCAAGGAAGACCCAGCCCCGGAAGCGACCCCCCGGCGGCACGCCTCCCAGCTCGAGCCGCCAGCGCTCGCGCGCACCGACGATGCCGAGATAGTTGCCGGCAGAAAGCCGCTCGGCGGCCTCGGCACGTAGGTCGAGCACGCGCGGGCCGGCGTGCGGTCTCTCGCCCTCGAGCACGAGCATGTCGTCGCACACCACCGGCAAGCCCTGCGCGGCGATCCAGGCGAGCGTCGTGCTCTTGCCGCCTTCGCGGTCGGCAAGGAGCCCCCAGACGTCACCGGCGAGCTCGAAGGCACCACCGTGGAAGCTGTCGCGGCCGAGCCAGCGCGCGGCGACGGCGGCGACGGGCGCGAGATAGGGATGGACGAGCTCGTCGGCGGTCAGGGCTTCCGGCGTCACGAACTCTGCGCGCGCCTCCAACCGGTCGACGAGGATCGATCCGCCCGAGCGCAGCCGCAATTCGGCCCGGTCCGCCCCCAGCCGGTCCATCAGCCTCTCGCTCTGCCCGATCGTGTTGACAAGCGTGTACGTCGGCCATTCCGGCTCAGCCGGAAGAAGCGAGCGAGCCGCGGCTTGGACGCCGGAAAGCGCCAGTCCATATGCTCCAACTTCTTGAGGGGCCGGCGGCACGCCCGCGAACTCTAGCCGCGCGGCTAGTTGTAGATCCAGGAGCACAAACCTACAATTGGGCTACTTCAAATGCACGTGGGGGAGGCGTCAGTGCCTGATTCAAAGAACATCACCCAGGACGAGTACGAAGCACCGGTGCTTCGTGTGCTCGGCTCGCTCCATTCGCTCACGCAGCAGGACAAGATGTACGGCTCGAGCGACGGCTTCACTTTCATGGGCACGTCAATCACCAACACTTCGCCGTAGGGGAGAGGGCACTTTTCATGAAACCAACCATGCACGCATACGAGCCGCCGGCGCTTCGCGTTGTCGGGTCGTTGCACGAGCTTACGCAGCAGGGTCAAGTTCCATGCGTCTGGAACAAGACGATCGGGCCACCGGACTACTTCACGTTCATCCCGATCTCGAACTGCTCGTCCTAGCTGCCTCGAAGCGAGAAGCATTCTGAGAGCCGCGACTTCGGTCGCGGCTCTCTTTTTGGTCCGGGTCAGCCGATCGGAAGCTGCATGTCCTGCTGGATCTCACCGGCGCTGAGCGCCCGGTTGTAGACCCGCACCTCGTCGATCAGCCCGGCGAACCACTCGCCCCAGATGCTGTTGCCACCGATCCGGAGGACACCCGTCGACGCGGCCATCGACCCGCTCACCGAGGTCGAGCCGGCCAGGACACCGTTCACGTAGAGGCGAACGACGGCCCCATCGAAGGTCGTCGCCAGGTGCGTCCACGCGTTCAGCGGCACCGCCGCCGTCCCGACAGCGTTCCGCTCCGAGCCGATGAACACCTGCCCGAGCGGCCGCGAGCCCGCCTGGTCGGCGAACAATCCGTACACCACGCCACCGGGCCGCTCCTTGAACACCACGGTCCGCCAGCCACCGAGGGCCGAGGGGCGAACCCAGGCCTCCAGCGTCATCGCGCTCGTCAAGTCGAGGGAGCTCGCATCCGGGGTCGTCACCCAGTCGTTCACCCCGTCGAAGCTCAGCGCCGAGCCGAACCGGCCGGCCGCGTTCCACGTGGCGCCGGTCAGCGACCCGGTGTTGCCCGCAGCGGACGAGTCGGCGACGGTCGAGCCCGAGCCGGCGTTGAATCCGTAGGCGGCAACGAGGCCCGCGGTCGCGGCAGGAACGACCGAGGTCAGCTGCGCCGAGGCGGCACTGACGTTGCCGGCCGCATCCTCCGCAGTCACGCGGTAGTGGTAGGTGCCGGCGGCAAGGCCGGAGTCCGTGTAGCTCGTCCCCGTGGGCTGCGCCACGCGGTTCGCTGCCGAGGGAGTGAAGCCCGAGGTCTGCGACCGGTGCACGTTGTAGCGCGCCACACCGACGTTGTCGCTCGACGCCGTCCACGACAGCGCCACCGACCCTGCTGACGCGGTGCCCGACAATCCCGTCGGCGCCGACGGCGCGGACGTGTCCGGCGGTGGCGGCGACCCACTCACGGGAGTCGCCAGGTCCCCCTGCACCTCCGAGGCCGACAGCGCACGGTCGTAGACCCGCACCTCGTCGATCAGGCCGGCGAACCACTCGCCCCAGATGCTGTTGCCACCGAGGCGCAGCAGCCCGGTCGAGGCCGCCATCGCGCCCGAGACGGCCGACGAGGACGCCAACGACCCATTCACGTACAGCCGCAGCAGCGACCCGTCATATGTCGTCGCCAGATGCGTCCAGGCGTTCAGCGGCACCGCCGACGTCCCGACCGCGTTCCGCTCCCCACCGATGAACACCTGCCCCAGCGGCCGCGAACCGCCCTGGTCGGCAAACAGCCCGTACACCACGCCGCCCGGACGCTCCTTGAAGATCACCGTCCGCCAGCCACCAAGCGCCGAGGGCCGCACCCAGGCCTCCAACGTCATCCCCGTGGTCAAGTCCAGGGAGGACGCGTCCGGCACCGACACCCAGTCGTTCACCCCGTCGAAGCTCAGCGCCGAGCCGTAGCGGCCCGCCCCGCTCCACACCGCTCCAGTGATCGAGCCGGCGTTCCCGCTCCCGGAGGAGTCTGCCGCGCTCGAGCCAGTGCCTGCGTCGAACCCGTACGCCGCCACCAGACCGAGGCCGACCGGCGGCCCGGACGGATTGCTGACGTTGACGGTGATCGCCGCGGAGGTCGTGGTCTGGGAGGAGCCGTCGCGGGCGACGGCGGTCAGCTGGTAGGCGCCATTGCCGACGGTGGTCGTGTCCCAGGAGATCGAGTAGGGCGCCGCGGTGTCCTCGGCGCCGAGATTCGCCGCGCCGAGCCGGAACTGGACGCCGCCGACTCCGACGTCGTCCGACGCTGCGGCGCTCACAGTCACCGTGCCGCTGACCGTCGCGCCGGACGCAGGCGCCGAGATCGACACCGCCGGCGGCTGGTCGGAGGGAACTACCGCAGCCAGCTCGGGCGAGGGGGCACCGACGTTGCCGGCTGCATCCTCGGCCGTCACGCGGTAGTAGTACGTGCCGGCAGCAAGTCCCGAATCGGTGTAGCCCGTCCCGGCCGGCTGTGCGACCCGGTTCCCGATCGCCGGCGTGAAGCCCGCCGTCTGAGAGCGATGGACGTTGTAGCGCACGACAGCCACGTTGTCGCTCGCGGCCGCCCAGCCCAGCGTCACGGAGCCCAACGCCGTCGAAGCGGTCAGACCCGACGGCGCAGAAGGCGGCACCGTGTCCGGCGGCGGCGGCGCTGCACTGACGGCCGTCTGCATGTCCTGCTGGATCTCGCCGGCGCTCAGCGCCCGGTTGTAGACCCGCACCTCGTCGATCAGCCCCGCGAACCACTCGCCCCAGACGCTGTTGCCGCCAAGGCGCAGCAGCCCGGTCGAGGCCGCCATCGCCCCCGACACCGCGGTCGACGCCGCCAGCGAACCGTTGACGTAGAGACGCACCACCGAGCCGTCGAATGTCGTCGCCAGATGCGTCCACGCGTTCAGCGGCACCGCCGACGTCCCGACCGCGTTCCGTTCCCCACCGATGAACACCTGCCCCAGCGGCCGCGAGCCCGCCTGATCGGCGAACAGTGCATACACCACGCCTCCGGGCCGCTCCTTGAACACCACCGTCCGCCAGCTACCGAGCGCAGACGGCCGCACCCACGCCTCCAACGTCATCCCCGTCGTCAGATCCAGCGAGGCGGCGTCCGGCACCGACACCCAGTCGTTCACCCCGTCGAAGCTCAACGCCGAGCCGAACCGGCCGGCCGCATTCCAGGTAGCCCCCGAGACCGACCCCGCGTTCCCGCGCCCCGACGCATCCGCCACGCTCGAGCCGGAGCCCGCGTCGAGCCCGTACGCCGCGACGAGACCGGCGGCCCCTTGCACGAACGTCGCCGTGAACGTGGTCGGGCTCGCCGGCGTCACGATCGAGTGCGTTGCGGCACCGCCGTCGGACCACGACTGGAAGCTCCAGGGCGTACCGAGCCCATCCGTCTGCGACGACGCGGCGACGGCGATCGAATAGCCCTCCCAGGAGGTGATCGTCGTCGGCGCGGTGTAGGTCGTGCCCGCGATTACGACGCTGCGGCCGGCGGGACTGGTCGCGAAAGTGAGGTCCACCTTCCTGGGGAAGACGTTCCGGGTCACGGTGGTCTTGACGCCGCGCGAGTCGGTGGCGGTCAGCTGGACCTCGAGGAACCCGTCGATCCCGGAACCGAGATCCTCGGGGCCGGGCTGCGTGATCTGCACGTCGTTCCCTGCAGTCGGCGCCAGGAACGGGTGGGTATGGGTGTCGTGGTGGCGGAGCACGAGCCAGCTGAGGCTCGACGAGGGAAGCGCCCCGTCCTCGGCGTCGGTCGCGGTCCCGTGCAAGGTGATCGTCTGACCGACCGCGAAGCGCGCGGTGGTCGACGGGGTGTCGATCGTCACCTGCGGAGCCGTATTCCCGGCATCGATGCCGGCGGACGCCGGCGACGACAGCGCGCCGTCGTCGTCGCGGACCGTCAGCGTCGCGGTGAAGCTGCCCGCCGTCGTGTACGTGTGACTCGTCGTTGCGGAGCTCGTGGTCTGGGTCGACGAGCCGTCGCCGAAGTTCCAGATGTACGTCAGGGTGTCGCCGGCGTCGGGGTCCGTGCTCGCGCTCCCGTCGAAGCTCACGGCCAGCGGGACGGAGCCCGAGCTGGGCGACGCCGTCAGCCGAGCCGTCGGGGGCCGGTTGCCGAGGGCGGTCGACTCGATCACCCGCACCTCGCCGCCGTCCGAGTAGTTCGTGTAGTAGAGCCCCTGCCCTTGTGGCGACGGCCCGAAGGTCATGTTGATGACGGCGCCGACGTCGTCCGTGAACTCGCTGCGGGTGTAGCCGCCGCTCCCGTTGGGCGTGAGCACGAAGATCTTGCCGCACGTGTAGTCGCCGTACAGGTACGTCCCCTCGTAGGAGGCCGGCCAGACCCCGTTCGGCACGAAGGCGCCGCCGGTGATCGCAGCACAGCCCGACTCGGGATGGCTGTACGCGTAGACGGGGTTCGTCATGCCGGCGGGAGGCGCGCCGCAATTCGTCAGCGAGCCGTTGGCGCAGGGGCCCTCGCGCACGTTCCAGCCGTAGTCCGCGCCTGCGACGCCGAGGTCGACCTCCTCCCACGCGCCCTGGCCGACGTCGTTGATGAAGAACCGCGTCGCCGTCGTATTCGGGTCGAAGGCCATGCGGAACGGGTTCCGCAGCCCCCACGCGAACGTCTCCTGGCACTTGTTGCCCGCCGTGGTCCGGCCGGTGACGTTGCACCGGGCGGTCCCGGCCCCCTGGAAGGGGTTGGAGGGCGGAATCCCACCCGTGCTCGTGATGCGAAGGATCTTCCCGATCAGCGCGTGCTGGTCGCGCGAAGCGTCGTTCTGGCCCGCGCAGCCGCTGTTGCCGGCGTAGTCGCAGCCGCCGTCACCGACGCTGACGTAGAGGTACCCGTCGTTGCCGAAGCGGAGGTCGCCGCCGTTGTGGTTGCCCGTGGCGGGGATCTCGTCCACCAGGACCAGCTCGCTCGCCGGTGCGATCGTGTTGCCGCTCATCGTGAAGCGGGAGACGCGGTTGCCGCAGGTGCCGCTCTTGTTCCGCGTGTAGTAGGCGTAGACGAAGCCGTTCGAGACGAACGACGGGTCGACGGTGACCCCGAGCAGGCCCTCTTCGTCGGCCGTGCAGAGAACCGACCCTAGGTCGAGCGCCGGTGCCGACAGGAGCGTGCCGTTCTGAACGACCCGGAGATCGCCGAACTGGGTCGCTACGAGCAGACGTCCATCCGGGGTGAACGAGAGCGCGGTCGGGCTGCCGACGCTCGCAACGAGCCTGTCCGTGAATCCAGTGGGCACGGCGGTGGCGACCGGGGCCGCCCCACCCACGAACGCGGCCGCGAAAGCGGCCGCTGTGAAAGCGAGGGATCGGGAGACGTATCGCGAGGTCGTGTGCTGTTGTTGGCCGCAGGCGCGGAACGGAAAGCGTCAAGAAGCATAGACCGCCCGCACTCGCGCTACTACTCGAACCGCATCAGGGTCCTATGGGCGCTGCGGTACGGGCTCCGGCGCGAAGGCCTCCTTGACCACGCGAAGCACCTGAGCCCGCTTCCCCTCGGCGACCGGCACGAGCCCGCCCAGCTCGAGCCGAAGCAGCTCGACCCGTCCCTGGATGCGAACCACCTGGAAGCCGAAGTCGGCGAGGAAGTCGCGCGGGAAGACCGTGCGGTGGACGAGGAAGCGCTCGTAGGTCGACTCCCCCTCGGGGTAGCGGTACGCGAAGGCCTCGAGTGCCTTCGCCCCCTTGTCGCGCGCCTCGCCGATCGCGGCCAGGAACAGCGACTGCTCGACCCATGGCGTGGCGCTCGAGACGACGTACACGCAGGTCACGAGCACCGCATCGTCCGACGGCGGGCCTGCCGGCAGCTCGGCCGCGCGGGGGAAGAGCGTGGACGGGCCGTACTGGATCGAGCCGAGCAGCTGTCCGTCGTCGTCGCGGTAGAGCGCGCCCCATGCGCCCCACTCGTCCTCGGCCTTCTCGATCCAGCGGTCCTTTCCCGCCGTTCGGCCGCTGCGCGACTGCCACCAGACACAGGTCTGGCAGACCGAGGGGGCGTGCTCGAGCGTCGCCCCTGTCAGCCCGACGACGCGTTGTGCCATTCGTCCACGATCACGTCGATGGTCTGGGGATGGACGTCCGCCATGCGAGCGAGGCAGTCGCCCACATTGGCCTGCACCCGGGAGCCGACCTCGCCGGCGTGCGCTCCCCACTCGAGGCTGAGGTGCAGCTCGACCGACACCTGGCCCTCCTCGCCGCTGACCTTGACGC
This sequence comes from uncultured Gaiellaceae bacterium, assembly GCA_963749515.1. GTDB lineage: Bacteria > Actinomycetota > Thermoleophilia > Gaiellales > Gaiellaceae > Gaiellasilicea. The sequence goes on along the minus strand of CAVVMR010000014.1, from coordinate 228,173 downwards.
CCTTGCCGGCGAGGTCACGCACGCCCTCCACCTCGCGCGCAGCATCGGCTGCGTAGCTCGCGAGGACGTCGGGGGAGATGACCGCGTGGCCTTCCATCAGGCAACGGATCTTAGAACCAGCTCGGTCACCTCGGGCCGGGCGAAGAAGCGCAGAGGGAGAAACGTCGTGCCGAGACCCGGCGAGACATGAAGCATCACGTCCCCGCGCCGGTACAGCCCCTCGACGACCTTCGCCCGCAGGTGCGCGAAGCGGATCTTTCCGCCCGGATACGGGAGCACGATCTGGCCGGCGTGCATATGGCCGGCGAGGACGAGCTGGTAGCCGGGAGCCGTGAGTCTCGGATAGTGGCTGAGGAGCACCCGGAGCACGGCATCGCCGTCTGGAGCCGGTGCGGCGCCGACAGGGTGCGGCCCCATGCCGGCGATCTGGATCCGTTTCCCGCGCCGCTCGACCGTCCGTGACTCGTCCAGGAGCAGCGTCGCCGGCAGGCCGTCGAGCTCGGCCGGGCGCGAGAACGGGTCGCGTGTGACGGCCACGTCGTGGTTTCCGAGGACGGCAAAGGCGTCGAGCCCGCGCAGCGTCTCGTCGAGCTGTGCGCGGCCGCGTGGGTGCGAGAGGAGGTCGCCGGTGGCGACGACGAGATCGGGCCGCCGCTCGCGCACCCACACAGCGGCGTTCCGCACGGCGACGCTGCCGCGCGACGGCGGCCCGAGATGGAAGTCGGAGAGGTGCGCGATCCGCAGGCCGTCGAGCTCTGCGGGGAGCCCTTCGACCGGGACGTCGAGAACGCGCGTGCGCAGCCAGCCGGCCTCGAACCAGCCGTAGGCGAGGCCGAGGACAGCGACGGCCACCAGGATCACGAGTGCGATCAGCATCGGCTACCTGTCGCATCCTCTCGCGCCTCCGGCTCGTCGCCGGTGGTGCGTAGCGCGGGTGGACAGTGCGAGAGCACGGACTCCCGCGCGGAGCGCCGCCGGCGGCGAGAGCGGTGCCGGAGCCCGGCTCCGCCGGGCGCAGGTGCCGCGGCCGGTGGTGCGAGAGAAAAGTTCAGGCTCGGCGCCCCCCAGGATCGCCGAGCCCGAAACCGCCCCTCCAGTTATGAAGACGTCCGAGCGGCCGGAACCTTGCGATCAAACGCTCAGTTTCTCGAGCACAGGGTCCACGGAGACGACGTGGCGCTTGAACTTCAGCTCCGCCGCCTCGAGCCCCGCGGCGACGCCGATCAGCTGCGAGAGGTGCAGGATCGGCATCTGGAAGTCCTTGCCCGTTTGCTTCTTCAGCTTCGTCTGCCAGGCGTCGAGCGAGAGGTGGCAGAGCGGGCACGGAGTCACGATCGCGTCCGCGCCGGCCTCCTTCGCCTGCTCGATCGGCTGGATCAGCTCGCCGAGCGCCGTCTCCTCGCGGGCCTGGATGATCGGGAAGCCGCAGCACTTGATCTTGGCGGGATAGTCGATCGCCTCCCCGCCGCAGGCCTCGATGATTCGCTCGAGCGACGACGGCTTGTCGGGATCCTCGAAGCCGAGCAGCTTGGACGGGCGCAGGATCTGGCACCCGTAGAACGGCGCGATCTTGAGGCCCTTCAGGCCCTTGTGCGCCGCGGTCTGCAGCAGCTCGTAGCCCTCGCCCGCCGCGACCAGCCAGAGGAAGTGCTGGACGTCGACGGTGCCCTTGTACTCCGGCACCCCGACCTTCGCCAGGTTGCCGTTGACGCGCTCGAGCAGCGCGGTGTCGCCCTGCAGCTGGAAGTTCGCCTGCCGCAGGTTGAGCGTGCAGACGTTGCAGACCGTCATCAGCGTGTCGCAGCCGGTCGCCTCGGAGTACGCGAGGATCCGCGCGTTCAGGTGCAGGTAGTAGTCGGGCTCGGCCTCGTGGATGTCACCTGCGCCGCAGCAGGTCACGGTCTCGAGCTCGACCAGCTCCAGGCCGACCTTGGGCGAGAGCGCCTGCGTCGAGATGTCGAGCTCCTTGGCGGAGAGCGACGCGAGACAGCCCTTGTAGTAGGCGACCTTCCTCATTCGCCACCGCCCTGGGTCGGCGCTTCTCCGGGCGTGACATCGGCCGAGTCGCGGCTCGCGTGGCCGTCGCCGTGCTCGTGCTCGAGGCGGGACAGGGCACGCTCGCCCTGGACGATCCCGAGCGCTCCGTCCCGCCCCTGCTGCTTGACGAGGTCGAAGAGCGCCCGCGACTCCTTGACGCCCTCGGCGACGTGCGGCGGGAACGGCGGCGGCACCTTGCCGTGCTTCAGCAGCCCCATCGCGAACTTCATCTCCTTGATCGAGGAGACGATGCCCTGCGTCTTCGGGACGAGCTCGGTCTCACGCAGCCAGCCGGTCGTCTTTGCGGAGGTGACGAACCAGTTGGCGTGCTTGGCCCCCATGTCGTGGTCGATGCCCTCCTTCATGGCCTCGGCGCCGAGCTTCGCGATCGCGTCGCGCGGGTCGACGCCCTTGGGGCAGCGCTCGTTGCAGAAGTAGCAGCGGGTGCACTCCCAGATCCCGTGCTGGCCGCTGTACTCGTCGAGCCGCTCGACCTTGGCCGCGTCGCGCGGGTCGCCGACGAAACGCATCCCCTTGGCCAGCGCCTGCGGGCCGAGAAACTCCGGCTCGGACTCCATCGCGTTGCACTCGGAGACGCAGCACCCGCAGTTGATGCAGAGCGACTCCTTGTGGATCACGTTCATCCGCTCCTGGGAGATCACGTGCTCGCGCCCGTCCAGCGGCTGGTCGTAGCCGGGCTGGAGGTACGGCTTCATCGCCTTGAACTTCGTCCAGAACGGCTCCATGTCCACGACGAGGTCCTTCACGATCGGCAGGTTCCCCATCGCCGAGACGACCGGGACGTGGCCGCTCCGCGCGATGTCGTACATGCGGGTCTTGCACGCGAGCACGGCGGCGCCGTCCATCCGCATGCCGCACGAGCCGCAGATCATCATCCGGCAGCTCTTCCGGTAGGCGAGCGAGCCGTCCAGGCGGTCCTTCACGATGTCGAGACAGTCGAGCAGCGTCACCCAGTCGGGCGCCTCGAACTCGTAGAGCTTCAGCTCGCGCTCGCCGGTTGCACTCGAATACCGCCAGATCTTGAGCGCGACGTCGATCGTCGTCTCCGGCTTGTGCGCGGTCGCCTCGACGGACATCAGTGCCCCTTCCAGTAACGCTGTCTAGCTTCTGGGGCGCGAGCACCAAGCGAGAGGCCGCACGCGTCCGCGGCGCAGGCTGGTTGCCTGCGCAAGGGCGCGGGTGGACTCTCGCGCCGTGTGATCGCGGGCCAGAAGCGGGCGTGTGTTGCTGGAAGGGGCACTAATAGGTCCTCTCTTTGGGCTGCCATTTGGTCATTGTCACGGGCCGCCAATCGAGCTCCGGGCGGCCGTCCTGCCACGTCACGATCGTGTGCTTGAGGAAGTTCTCGTCGTCGCGGTCCGGGAAGTCGTGCGGGCGGGCGTGCGCGCCCCGGCTCTCCTTGCGCGCGATCCCGCACACGACCATGCACGTCGCCAGTTCGAGCAGGAACCCGAGCTCGAGCGCCTGCGTCAGGTCGCTGTTGAAGATCTCGCCCTTGTCCTCGACCACGACGCGCTCGTAGCGCTCGCGCAGGCCCGCGACGATCTCGCCCTGGCGCTGCATCTGATCCTCGCGGCGGAAGACTCCGAAGTTCTCGTGCATCGTCGTCGCGAGCTCGTCGCGGATGCTCCAGGGGCGCTCGCCGTCGGTGCGGTCGAGGATTCGCTTCAGGTCCCGCTCGGCGTCGGCCAGCTGGGACGGCGGTGCCGCGACCGTCGTGTGCGACGCCGCGTACTCGGCGGCGTGGCGGCCGGCGCGCCTCCCGAACGTGATCGTCTCCATCAGCGCGTTGCCGCCGAGTCGGTTGGCGCCGTGCACGGAGACGCAGGCCACCTCACCGGCTGCATAGAGGCCCTCCAGGGAGGTCGCGCCCCAGACGTCGGTGTCGACGCCGCCCATGTGGTAGTGGGCGCCCGGCCGGACCGGAATCGGCTCGTGGATCGGGTCGATGCCGGCGAAGACCATCGAGAGCTCTCGTGTCCCCGGCAGTCGCTCGAGGATCTTCTCGGCGCCGAGGTGGCGCAGATCGAGCAGGACGTTGCCGTCGACGCCGCGCCCCTCGTCGATCTCGGTCTGCTCGGCGCGCGAGATGACGTCCCGGGACGCGAGCTCCATCGCGTTTGGTGCGTAGCGCTCGAGGAAGCGCTCTCCCTCCGAGTTGTAGAGGAAGGCGCCCTCCCCCCGGCAGCCCTCGGTGATCAGCACCCCCGTCGGAGAGAGCGTCGTCGGGTGGAACTGCATCATCTCCATGTCCTTCAGCGGCACGCCGACGTGGAGCGACATCGCCATCGCGTCGCCGGTGCAGGAGTAGGCGTTCGTCGTGCCCGCGTACAGGCGCCCGGCCCCGCCGGTGGCGAGGATCGTCGTCTTCGCGCCGAGGACCTTGAGACCGCCGTTGAGCAGGTCCCACGCGATCACGCCCTGGCAGCGGTCGTCGTCGACGATCAGCCTCCAGCCGAAGTACTCCTCGTAGACGCGGATGTCGCGCTTGACGAGCTGCTCGTAGAGCACCTGGATCAGCACGTGGCCGGTGATGTCGGCCGCGTACGCGGTCCGGGGCGCGCCGGCGGCACCGAACGGCCTCTGCGCGATCCGGCCGTCCTCCGTGCGGGAGAACACCGCGCCCCAGTTCTCGAGCTGGTAGACGTCGTCGGGGGCCTCGTTGCAGAGAATCTCGATCGCGTCCTGGTCGCCGAGGTAGTCGGAGCCCTTCACGGTGTCGTACGCGTGCGTCTCCGGATCGTCCTCCGAGGCGTTTCCGAGCGCCGCGTTGATGCCGCCCTCGGCGGCGCCGGAGTGGCTTCTCGTCGGGTGCAGCTTGGAGACGACGGCGACATCCGCCCCGGCGTCGTGGGCCGCGATCGCAGCGCGCATGCCGGCGCAGCCGGCCCCGATCACAACGACATCGTGCTTCGCGTCCACCGCCGAATGACGCTACCCGAAACGGGTTCGCTGCTGCGTCACGTCAGACCGTCGGGCCGCCGGCGACGATGTTGTCGTCCGCGGCGAACTTCGTGAAGTTGTCACGGAACATCTCCGCGAGCTCGCGGGCCTTGGCGTCGTACGCCGCGGGATCGCTCCACGTGGCGCGGGGATCGAGCAGCTTCGAGTCGACGCCGGGGACGTCCACGGGCACCTGGAAGCCGAAGACACCGTCGGTTCGGTACTCGACTCCCTCCAGCTCGCCGGCGAGCGCGGCGCGGAGCAAGGCGCGCGTCGCCTTGATCGGCATCCGTTCCCCCTCGCCGTACTGTCCGCCGGTCCAGCCGGTGTTCACGAGCCAGACGCGGGTGCCGTGCTTGTCGAGCTTCTTCGCCAGCAGGCGGGCGTACACCACCGGCGGCTGCGGCAGGAAGGGCGCCCCGAAGCAGGCCGAGAAGGTCGGCTGCGGCTCCTTGACGCCGATCTCCGTCCCGGCGAGCTTGGCGGTGAAGCCCGAGAGGAACCAGTACATCGCCTGGTCGCGCGTCAGGCGCGCCAGCGGCGGCAGGATCCCGAACGCGTCGGCGGTGAGAAAGATCGCCGAGGACGGATGCCCGGCCCGCTTCGCCGGCAGCGCGTTCGCGATCTGCTCGAGCTTGTAGGCGGCGCGGGTGTTCTCCGTCTTCGAGTCGTCGTCGAGGTCGAGGACGCCGCGCTCGTCCATGACGACGTTCTCCAGGATCGTCCCGAACGTCCGGGTCGTCCTGAAGATCTCGGGCTCCGCCTCCGGCGAGAGGCGGATCACCTTCGCGTAGCAGCCACCCTCGAAGTTGAAGACGCCGTCGTCGCCCCAGCCGTGCTCGTCGTCGCCGATCAGCTTGCGCTCCGGATCCGCCGAGAGGGTCGTCTTGCCGGTGCCGGACAGACCGAAGAAGGTCGCGACGTCACCGGCATCGCCCACGTTCGCCGAGCAGTGCATCGGGAAGACGTCCTCCAGCGGCAGGCGGTCGTTCATCAGCGTGAAGATCGACTTCTTGATCTCGCCGGCGTAGAACGTGCCGCCGATCAGCACCTCTTCTCGGGTGGGGTGGAGCACGACGAAGGTGCCCGTTCGTGTGCCGTCGGTCTCGGGGTCGGACTCGAGGCCCGGCGCGTGCAGGACGAGCGCCTGCGGCTCGAACGCGCTCAGCTCGTCCTCGGTCGGGTCGATGAACATCGTCCGGGCGAAAAGCGCGTGGTACGGGTGGTTCGTGACGACGCGGACGGCGATCCGATAGTGGGGATCGGCGCCCGCGAACGCATCGACGACGTACAGGTCGCTGCGGCCGAGGTGCGCGACGGCCTTCTCCCGCAGCCCGTCGAAGTGCTCCTCCGAGATCTCGGCGTTGACGTCGCCCCACCAGATCCTGTTCTCCGACCCCGGCTCGCGGACGATGAACTTGTCCTTCGGCGAGCGGCCGGTGTGCTTGCCGGTGTCCACATTGAGCGGACCGCCCTCGGCGATCCGGCCCTCTCGGCGCTCGACTGCGTGGTTGTAGAGCAGCGACGCCGTCGGATTCCAATGGACGGCGTGAGACGGCTCGATCCCGTGCTCCGCCAGTCCGACGCGCCCGCCCTCCTTCGTGCTCGTCGCCATCGCGCCGGACATCCTACGTAAGGCGAATCGGAACGGGCGAGGAAGCCGTGGGAGACGGACACGAGCGGCGGGTACGGCGGCTACGGCGGCTAGGCTCGCGCTGTGCAGCCCCGCGCACGCGACCTCGGGATCGAGATCGGCAGGCTCCCGACCGGGCCTGCGAACGCGATCACCGACGTGCCCGGGACCCGGGTCGGCCACACGACGCTGATCGAGGGCGCGGACGTCCGGACCGGCGTCACCGTCGTTGTGCCGCCGGTCGAGCCGCTCTTCGCCGGCGCACACCGAATCAACGGCAACGGCGAGCTGACAGGGCTCGAGTGGGTCCGCGACTCGGGCCGGCTGACAACGCCGATCGGCCTGACCAACACCCACTCGGTGGGAGTCGTCCGCGACGCGCTCGTCGCCGCGGCCGACCCCGGCGAGCACGACTGGAGCCTTCCGGTCGTGGGCGAGACCTGGGACGGCTTCCTGAACGACATCAACGGCTTCCACGTCAAGCCGGAGCACGTGAGGAACGCGTTCGAGCAGGCGAGCGGCGGCCCGGTGGAGGAGGGCTCCGTCGGCGGCGGCACCGGCATGGTGTGCCACGGCTTCAAGGGCGGAATCGGAACCTCGTCGCGGGTCGCCCCGGACGGCTGGATGGTCGGCGTCCTCGTGCAGGCAAACCACGGCCAGCGGCTTCGCCTTCGCGTCAACGGCGTTCCCGCCGGCGAGAGGATCGGCCCCGACGTCGTGCCGCCGGCCGGCAAGCCGGAGGGCGCAGGGTCGATCATCGTCGTGATCGCAACCGATGCACCGCTCCTCCCGCTGCAGTGCGAGCGTCTCGCGCGCCGCGCCGGGTTCGGCATCGCCCGCACCGGCGGGATGGGCGAGCACTCGAGCGGCGACTTCGGGTTCTGCTTCGCGACCGGCAACCGGACGCTCGAGAGCGACGAGGGCGAGATCCCGCTCCGGATGCTGAACGACAGCCGGATCAACGGGCTCTACGAGGCCGTGATCGACGCGGTCGAGGAGTCGATCCTGAACGCGATGCTCGCCGCCGAGACGATGACCGGGCGTGGCGGCAACACGGTTCACGCCTTGCCCGCCGAGCTTCTCCTGGAAGCACTCGCCGCCTAGACGGGCTCGAGCGCGACTTCGTCCACATAGCACCACACCCAGTTCTCACCCGGCTCGAGCGACCTGATGAGTGGATGACCCGTGGCGCTCGAGTGCTTCGACGCGTGCCTGTTCGGCGAGCTGTCGCAGCAGCCAACGTGACCGCACGCGAGGCAGAGGCGCAGGTGGAGCCAGCGCGCGCCGATCTGCAGGCACTCCTCGCAGCCGGGCGCACTCGGCGTCACCGGACGGATCGTGTCGAGATGGCTGCAGCTCAGCGGAGAACCTCTTCGGTGTCGCGGGAGACGAGCGAGGCGTAGCGACCGCCGGCGGCGATCAGCTCCTCGTGCGTGCCGACCTCGACGACGAGGCCGTGATCGAGCACCACGATCTGATCCGCGTCGCGAACGGTGGACAGGCGGTGTGCGATCGCGATGGTCGTCCTGCCCTCGGCGAGCCTCTCGAGCGCCTCCTGCACCGCTCGCTCGGTCTGGGTGTCGAGCGCGGACGTGGCCTCGTCGAGGACGAGAATGGGCGGATTGCGCAGGATCGTCCGGGCGATCGCGATCCGCTGGCGCTCTCCGCCCGAGAAGCGGTAGCCGCGCTCCCCGACGACCGTGTCGTAGCCCTCGGGAAGCCTCGCGATCAGCTCGTGGATCTGCGCTGCGCGCGCGGCCTCCTCGACCTCCTCGTCGGTTGCCTCCGGGCTCGCGAACCGGAGGTTGTCGCGCACCGTCGCGTGGAAGAGGTACGTCTCCTGTGAGACGACCCCGATCGCACTCGCGAGCGAGGCGAACGTCAGCTCCCGCACGTCGGCACCGTCGATCGTCACCCTTCCGTCGGTGACGTCGTAGAGGCGCGCGACGAGGTACCCGGCGGTCGTCTTCCCGGAGCCGGTCTCGCCGACGAGCGCGGTCTTCGTTCCCGCCGGCACCTCGAAGGCGACGTCCTGGAGCGTCCAGGCGGCGTCCTCGTAGCGGAACCAGACGTGATCGAAGGCCACGTCGCCCCGCGGCGAGTCGAGCGTCCTCGTCCCCTCCTCGATGTCGATCGGATGGTCGAGGTACTCGAAGACACGGTCGAACAGCGCCAGCGAGGTCTGCACCTCGAGCGAGACGCCCAGCAGTGAGCCGACCGGGAAGAAGAGCCGCGATTGCAACGTGGTGAAGGCGACCACGGTGCCGATGGAGACCGCACCGGCGAAGTGCCCGGCGAAGAGGTAGACGAGCGCCGGCATCACGGCGAACGAGGTCTGGATCGAGGCCATCATCCAGCGCCCCGTCATCCGGCTCCGAACCTCGAGATCGGCCAGTCGACCCGACTCGCCCTCGAACCGCTCGGCAAGCGCGCCGGCCCGGCCCATCGTCTTCCCGAGCAGGATGCCGGAGACCGAAAGCGACTCCTGGACGAGGCTCGAGATATCGGCCATCGACTCCTGCCGGACCTTCGCCACCTTTCGTCGCTGATCACCGACGCGCTTGGTCATCCAGACGAAGAGCGGCAGCAGGGCGAGCGCGAACAGGGTCAGCCGCCAGTCCAGAACGAACATGGCCACCAGGGTGGCGAGCACGGTCGTGACGTTCGAGACGATCGAGGTCGCGGTCGAGGTGACGACTTCCTGCACGCCGCCGATGTCGTTCGCGAGACGCGACTGCACCTCACCCGTGCGGGTGCGCGTGAAGAAGGCGAGCGACAGCCGCTGCAGATGCTTGTAGACGGCCGTCCGCAGGTCGTGCATCACGCGCTGGCCCACCTGGTTCGACAACAGCGTCTGAACCACACCCAGTGCTCCAGTCACGACCGCAATCCCGACCATGCCGGCGACCAGCCACCCCAGCAGCGTGGTGTCCCCGTTCGGGAGGGCGTCGTCGATCACCTCTCTCAGCAGAAGGGCGGGGATCGCGCCGAGCGCGGACGAGAAGATGATCAGGGCGAGCACACCGCTGAGCCGTCGGCGGTAGGGCTTGAAGAGTGCGACGATCCGCTTCAGATAGGCGCGGCGGACGGCCGGATCAGCGGGCCGCTCAGGCGGCTCCATCAGATCGAACGCGCGTCCCCTTCCACGTGGCATCGGTCACAGGGTAGGGACCGGCCAGCGGAGCGCGTCGACCCGCGCCTCGAGCTCGCGCGTCAGCTCACGCGCGGCCGCAACGGTCGGCCGCGCTCGGTCGACGAGGATCGGCTCGCCGACGACGATGCGGATCTTCGAGAAGCGAATCCGGCGGCGGGAGAGCGCGCGGGCGGTGCCGACGATGCGGACGGGAACGATCGGCGCACCGGTGGTGAGCGCAAGCCTGGCGGCGCCGCGGGTCCAGGCGCCGCCGGCCACCGTCCCCTGCGGGAAGATGGCGACGCACTCGCCCTCGCGCAAGAGCTCTTCGGCGCGCCCGACCGAAAGAAGATCTCGACGGTCGCGCCGGATCGGGATCCCGCCGAGCGCGTCCATCAGCCAGGCTCCGTGCGGATGGCGCCAGAGCTCGACCTTGGCCAGGAAGTGCAGCGGCCGGCGGGTGACGAGCGCGAGCAGGGGCGGGTCGAGCAGGGACTCGTGGTTCGCCGCCACGACACAGGCGCCGGGCGGGACGCGGCCGACGATCTCAATTCGGTACAGGAGGCGGGCCAGCACGAGCACCGCGCCGCGGACACCGCGGTAGAGGCCTACGTGCACAGGCGCGCGAGCTCGCCGCCGACGAGATCCGCCCAGCGGCGGGCGCGCGGCATGGGCACCGTTCGCCCCCATGGCGTGCGGAGCGCGATCGGATGGATCGCGCCGGGGATCACCAGCCGCGACGCGTCCACTCCACGCGCCTTCGCACGCTCGTAGCCACGCAGCGACAGCTCCGGCCGGACGCCCGGGACACCGGGCAGGCCACGGTCGAGCGAGCCGTGCAGGACTGCGAAGCGACGGCCGTCGAGCGGCGAGACGTCGAGCTCCGGGTAGAGCCACGGCGCCAATGCGATCACCGTCGACACCGCAGGATCGTCCGCGACGTGCACCGAGACGGCGCCGCCCATCGAGAAGCCGAGCAACGCGACCTCCTCCGCGCCGGCGGCGCGAGCGACCTCGATCGCCGCGCGGGCGTCCTCGATGCAGAGCGGCAGGCGCCGCCACGACTTGATGCGGTAGCGCACCTCGAGAAACGGCAGCGGGACACCGTCGGCCGCCAGGCGATCGACGAGCCACTCGATCGATGCGCTCCACGTGCCCGGCAGCTCCGCCGCGGTGCCCCCGTTGACGCAGATCACCGCCCGCGGGCCGGGTGTGCCGGTCCAGCGCGCCTCGGCGCCTGTGGGAAGAGCGAAGGACATGCCCCGACTCTAGGGAAAGCCGTCTGGATGTCCGCCGAAACCGCGATCGACCGCTTTCTCGCCTCCCCCTCGCTCGCGGCGTCGACTCGCCGCGCGTATGCGGCCGACCTGCGCCGTTTCAGCGACTGGCTCGAGCAGCGAGGCACGGCGGTCGAGGAAGTCGACGTCCGCGCGCTCGTCGACTACGCCTCGGAGCTCGGCCGGGCCCGGAACGGGCTCGCGCCGGCCACGATCGCCCGCAACCTGGCCGCGGTGCGCTCCTTCCTCCGCTTCACGCTCGGAGCGACCCGTGTCCCCGACGCGTCACTCGGGCCGCGCCGCCCGCAGCGCCTGCCGGAGGCCCCGAAGCGAGAGGAGATCGAGTCGATCGTCGACTCGCTGGACGCCGACGGGCCGCTCGGCCTGCGCAACTACGCGCTCGTGGAGCTCGTCTACTCCGCCGGGCTCCGAAGCGCCGAGGTGGTCGACCTGGACCTCGGCGACGTCGACTTCGAGCAGGAGCACGTGCGCGTACGCGGCAAGGGCGGCAAGGAGCGCGTGGTCCCGCTCGGAGAAGAGGCGGCCCACATCGTGGCGCGCTACCTGCGCGAAGCCAGGCCGCAGCTCGCCCGTGGAGCGAACGACGCGCTCTTCCTCTCCACGCGCGGCCGCCGCCTCGACACCAGCACGCTCCGCCGCCTCCTCCCCCACCCGCACCGGCTGCGGCACTCGTTCGCCACCCACCTGCTCGAGGGCGGCGCCGACCTGCGGACGATCCAGGAGCTGCTCGGGCACTCCTCGCTCTCGACGACGCAGATCTACAGCCACGTCGACGCGCGCCGGCTCCGCCGTGTTTACGACTCGTCACATCCACGCTCGTAAAGAGGATGCGGAGGGCCGGCGCGGAACCGGTACCGGGCCGTGACGAGCCGCCCCGACCCGGATCTCGACAGCTTCCTCGCGCTGCTGGCGACGCGCCGTGCGCCTCGCACCGTGGATGCCTATCGGCGCGACCTCGCCCAGCTCGCGGCGTGGCGTGGAGGGCCGGTCGTGCAGGCGACGACCGAGGAGCTCGAGCGCTGGCTCGCCGAGATGCGCGCCGCCGGCCTCGCTCCCTCGACAGCGGCGCGGCGCGTCGCAGCCGTGCGCTCGTTCTTCCGGCACCAGATGCTGCTCGGCGCCCGCGACGACAACCCCGCGGCGGCCCTGCAGCTCCCGCGACGCGCCCGGACGCTCCCGCGCACGCTCTCCCCCGCTGAGGCGGAGCGGCTGATCGACGCCGCCGCCGGCACGACACCTCGCGCGATGCGCGACCGCGCGCTGGTGGAGCTGATGTACGGCGCCGGCTTGCGCGTGAGCGAGGCGACCGGCCTGCACCGCCGCTCGGTCGACCTCGACGACCGGATCGTGCGCGCGCTCGGCAAGGGCTCGAAGGAGCGGATCGTCCCGCTCGGCCGGCCCGCGGTCGAGGCGCTTCGCCGCTACATCGCCATGGGCAGGCCTCACCTCGACCGCCGCACGCGGCCGGAGCTCTTCCTCAACGCCCGCGGCGGCCCGCTGACCCGCGCCGGCGCCTTCCTGATCCTCCGCCGCCTGGCCGAGAAGGCGGGCCTCGAGCCGCTGCGCGTGCACCCCCACCTGCTCCGCCACTCGTTCGCCACCCACCTGCTCGAAGGAGGTGCAGACCTCCGCAGCGTGCAGGAGATGCTCGGCCACGCCGACCTCTCCACCACCGAGCTGTACACGCACGTATCCGATCGGCGGCGTCGCGAGTTGTATTTTCACGCGCACCCACACGCGCGACGCAGAACGACTCCGAAAAGGATCTCGGATGACGCTTGACCCTCAGATCGCCGTCCTCGCCGCCCTGTCGATGGCGATCGGCTACACGATGTTCTTCACGGGCCTGAAGAAGCACGCGCTCGAGCTCAAGCGGCGCAAGCGGGTCTGCCCCTCGTGCGGCCGCATCATCGCCGGCCGCGTCTGCTCAGGGCACTAGCCGCAGCAGCTCCTGCTCGCTCGCGCTCGACGGATCGACGAGCGTGATGTGGCCGAGCTTGCGGCCGGGGCGCGGCTCCTTGCCGTAGAGGTGGAGATGCGCGTGCGGAATCTCCAGCACGTCGAGGGTCTTCGGCACGGTGCCGATCAGGTTCACGAGCACGGCCCGCCTCGACTCCGTCGACCCGAGCGGCAGCCCGAGAATCGCCCGCAGGTGGTTCTCGAACTGGCTCGTCTCGGAGCCCTCGATCGTCCAGTGGCCGGTGTTGTGCACCCGCGGCGCGATCTCGCTTGCCAGCAGCTTGCCGCCGACGTCGAAGAGCTCGAGCGCGAGCACGCCGACGTACTCGAGCTCGTCGAGGAGCCTCGCCGCATACGCCTCGGCTTCGCGCTGGTTCGCATTCGCCGCCGGCACACGTGAGGTCCGAAGAATTCCGTCCCGGTGCACGTTCTCGACGAGCGGGTAGAAGCGCGTCTCGCCGAACTGCCCGCGGACGGCGATCAGCGACAGCTCGCGGTCGAAAGCGACACGCTCCTCCAGGATCATGGCGGGGTCGGGGTCGGGCCGGGTCTCGACGAGGTGCTGGCCGTGACCGTCATAGCCGAACCGACGCGTCTTCAGGATCGCCGGGAAGGTCTCCACCTCGTCGTCGATGCGGACGGTTGGGATGCGGAGGCGCCGGAAGAGCTGCTTCTCGGCGAGGCGGTCCTGCGCGACCGCGAGGGCTTTCGCAGCAGGCATCGCATTCGTGTGCCGCGCCGCGCCGACCGGCACGTTCTCGAACTCGTAGGTGACGACCTTCGCGCCTTCGGCGAGACGGTCGAGCAGCTCTGGATCGTCGTACTCGCCGACGAGGAGCTGTCCGACCTCCCACGCCGGCGCGTCGGCAGCGGGATCGAGGAACCGGAACGTGAGGCCGAGCGGGATCCCGGCCAGCGCGAGCATCCGCCCCAGCTGGCCGCCACCGATGACGCCGACGATCACGCAGCCGGATCGGGGCTCGCGAGCACGGACTCGGTCTGGGCCTCGCGATAGCGGGCGAGACGCTCGCGCACGCCGGGATCGGAGCGCGCCACGATCGCCGCCGCCAGCAGAGCCGCGTTCACCGCACCCGCACGGCCGATCGCCAGCGTGCCCACGGGAACACCAGCCGGCATCTGGACGATCGACAGCAGTGAGTCCATCCCCTTGAGAGCCTTCGACTCGACCGGGACGCCGAGCACTGGCAGCGCGGTCTTCGCGGCGGCCATTCCCGGGAGGTGAGCCGCGCCTCCGGCGCCTGCGATCAGCACGTGCAGTCCGCGTTCCTCCGCCGAGCCCGCGTACTCGAAGAGAAGGTCCGGCGTTCGGTGCGCGGAGACGACCTGCTGCTCGAAGGGCACTTCCAGCGCCTCCAGCGTCTCGCAGGCGTGGCGCATCGTCTCCCAGTCGGAGCGCGAGCCCATGATCACGCCGACCAGCGCGGTCATTTCTGTCTCGACTTCTTCGTCAGCGCGGTGGCGACCGTCCTCGCTGTCTTCCGCAGGTCCTGCTCCTGCTCGTCGTCGTCGGCGAGGCCGTCGAGGATCAGGATCGTCTCGCGCTGCGCGGAGCCGTTCTTGAGGCAGACGATCGCCAGTCTCCGCACAGCCACGTTCGAGTCGTTGGTGGCGAGCTCGTGCAGCATCGCGCGCATGCTGTTCACGTCGCCCGGATGGTCGCGCGAAAGGCCTTCGAGCGCGATCAGCGCCGACCCGCGTGCGGCCGGGCTCTCGTCCTGAAGACCTCGCCGGACGAGCTCGAGCTTCTGCCGGAAGCGGAACTGCGCGATCGCACGGTACGCCTGCGCGCGGATCCGGTAGTCGCCGCTGCGCGCCGCATGCTCCAGCTCCTCGTCCCACTGCTGCCGCAGGGTCGCGAGCCCACGCTCGTCTCCCTGCTGCGCGAGGACGTCGGCCTGCGCCGCGGCCTCCTGCAGGGTCACGAGCTCGAGATCGACGAGGCCGGGCGGGGCCCCGGGCCGACGTACTTGGCGGACGGCCGGACGAGGCGGTTCAGCTTCTTCTGCTCGAGGATGTGCGCCGACCAGCCTGCGGTGCGCGAGCAGGCGAACATCGCCGGCGCGAGCTGCGGCGGCACGTCGGCGACGTCGAGGACGACCGCCGACCAGAACTCGACGTTCGTCTCGAGCGGCCGGTCGGGCGACTTCTTCCGCAGCGCCACCAGCGCGGCCGCCTCGAGCTTGTCGGCGACGTCGTACCGGGGCGCGCCGAGCTCCTTGGCCGTGCGCTTGAGCAGGCGGGCGCGTGGATCCTCGGCGCGGTAGACGCGATGGCCGAAGCCCATCAGCCGCTCACCCTTCTCGATCAGGCTCTCGACGTAGGTCTCGGGATTGCCCGACTCCGCGGCCGCATCGAGCATCGGCAGCACCCGGGCGGGCGCGCCGCCGTGGAGCGGGCCCGAGAGCGCGCCGACTGCGGAGGAGAGCGCCGCGGCGCAGTCGGCGCCTGTCGACGCCGTGATTCGCGCGACGAAGGTCGAGGCGTTGAGCCCGTGCTCGCAGGTGCAGATCCAGTACGTGTCGATCGCCTGGACGTGCTTGGGATCGGCCTCGCCGCGCCACTCGAGCAGGAAGCGCTCGGCCGTCGTCTTGCCCTGGGAGACGACCTGCGGGGCGATGCGGTCGTCGTTGCCGTCGGCGATCCGCGCCGACTGCGCTGCGATCGAGATGAACTGCGCCGAGACGCGGCGCAGATCCTCTCGCGCCTCGTCGTCTGTGATGTCGATCAGCTTCTCGAGGCCCCACTCGGCGCCGACGCGGGCCGTCACCGATTGCAGGTCGGCCGGAGTGTTGCCGGTCAAGCCGCCGCCCTCGTAGGGATCGACGGCGGGCAGGCCGGGCTCGAAGCTCTCGTCGACGAGGAGCCCCCACACCTGCTCGAAGCGGTACTGGCCGACCAGCTCCTCGATGTCGACGCCGCGATAGCGCAGCGACCCACCCTCGCGGTCTGGCTCGGCGATCTCCGTCTCGAAGGCGACCACGCCCTCGAGCCCAGGCTTGAACTCGGTCATCGTTCTCCTCGTCGAGAATTGGTGAGGCGGACGGTACCTCACCGGCGAGTACGTGACCGCCGCATACAATCGGCCGCCGAATGGCGCATCGCGTGACACTCATCCCCGGCGACGGCACCGGCCCCGAGCTGGCGGAGGCGACCCGGCGGGTCCTCGAGGCGACGGGAGTCGAGTTCGACTGGGACTTCCAGGAGGCCGGCAGCGACGTGATGGACCAGAACGACGGGAATCCGCTGCCCGAGCACGTGCTGGAGTCGATCCGGCAGAGCGGAACGGCGCTGAAGGGGCCGATCACGACTCCGGTCGGCGGCGGCTTCCGCTCCGTGAACGTCGGGCTTCGCACAGCGCTCGACCTCTACGCCCAGGTGCGCCCGTGCAAGAGCTATGCGGGCGTCCGCTCGCGCTACGAGAACGTCGACCTGATCGTCGTGCGCGAGAACACGGAGGACCTCTACGCCGGGGTCGAGTTCGAGGAGGGCACGGAGGCCGCGGACGAGCTCCTCGACTTCCTCGCTGCCAAGGGATACGACAAGGTCCGCCGCGACTCGGGCATCTCGATCAAGCCGATCTCGGAGACCGGCACCCGCCAGATCGTCCAGTTCGCCTTCGACTATGCGCGCCGCAACGGCCGCCGCAAGGTCACGGCCGTCCACAAGGCGAACATCATGAAGTACACGGACGGGCTCTTCCTCCACGTCGCACAGGACGTCGCCGCCGAGAACACCGACATCGAGTTCGAGGACCGGATCGTCGACAACCTCTCGATGCAGCTCGTCCAGCGGCCGGAGGAGTACGACGTCCTCGTGCTGCCGAATCTCTACGGCGACATCGTCTCCGACATCTGCGCGGGCCTGATCGGCGGTCTCGGCCTCGCGCCCGGCGCCAATTTCGGAGCGAACGGAGCGGTCTTCGAGCCGACACACGGCTCGGCCCCGAAGTACACGGGCCAGAACAAGGTCAACCCGATGGCGATGATGCTCTCCGGGATGCTGATGCTGCGCCATCTCGACGAGATGTCTGCAGCCGAGCGGCTCGAGCGGGCGATCGCCGAGGTGATCGCCGAGGGGAAGAGCGTCACCTACGACATGAAGCCGACCCGCGACGACCCGACAGCGGTCGGGACGAGCGGCGTCGCGGACGCGATCATCGAGAAGCTGGAGGTTCACGCGTGAGACGCAAGGTCACCGTCGTCGGAGCCGGAAACGTCGGCGCGACGTGCGCGCAAGAGCTCGCGCGGCGCGACTACGCCGACGTGGTGCTGGTCGACATCAAGGAAGGTCTTCCGCAGGGCAAGGCGCTGGACATCAACCAGGCTGCAGCGGTGCTCGGCTACGAGGCGAACGTGACCGGCTCGAACGGCTACGACGAGTCGGCCGGCTCCGAGGTCGTCGTGATCACCGCGGGCCTGCCGCGGCAGCCGGGCATGAGCCGCGACGACCTCGTGACGACGAACGAGAAGATCGTCACCTCCGTCACCGAGCAGGTGGTCGCCGCCAGCCCGGAGGCGATTCTCGTCGTCGTCTCCAACCCGCTCGACGCGATGTGCCACGTGGCCAAGAACGTCTCCGCCTGGCCGAAGGAGCGCGTCTTCGGAATGGCCGGGATCCTCGACACGGCCCGGTTCTCGGCGTTCATCGCGTGGGAGACCGGCATGTCGATCAAGGACGTGACGGCGATGGTGCTCGGGGGCCACGGCGACCAGATGGTGCCCGTCGTCTCCGCGACGACCGTCGGCGGCGTCCCGCTGCGAAAGCTCGCGCCCGAGGACCGGATCCAGGCGATGGTCGAGCGCACCGCCAAGGGGGGCGGCGAGCTCGTCAACCTGCTCGGTACCTCCGCGTGGTACGCGCCGGGCGCCGCAGCCGCGCAGATGGTCGACGCCGTCGTCCTCGACGAGAAGCGCGTCCTCCCGTGCACCGCCTACCTCGAGGGTGAGTACGGCATCGACGGCCTCTACATGGGCGTGCCGGTCGTCCTCGGCTCGGGCGGGATCGAGCGGATCGTCGAGCTCGACCTCGACGACGCAGAGCAGCAGGCGCTGAGCGCCTCGGCGGACGCCGTCCGCGAGGTCGTCGGCGTCCTCACCACGTAGTGGACCTGGACCTCCGCGGGCGTACGGCGATCGTCTGCGGCGCCTCCGCGGGGATCGGACTGGGATGTGCGGAGTCGCTCGCCGAGGCGGGTGCGAACGTCGTCATGTTCGCTCGCCGCCAGGAGCTCCTCGAGCGGGAGGCAGCGCGAGTCGGCGGCATTCCCGTCACGGGTGACTTCACGAGCGCCGACGACCTCGAGCGGCTCGTCTCGACTGCGCTCGACCGCTTCGGCGGCGTCGACGTCCTCGTGCTCAACTCCGGCGGCCCGCCGCGCACCAAGGCGCTCGACGCCACCGACGAGCAGGTTGAGAGCGCGGCCCGGCTGCTGCTGCTCGCACCCATTCAGCTCGTCCGTCTCTGCCGCCCGCACCTCGAGGCGAGCGGCCACGGGAGAGTCGTTGCGATCACGTCGAGCGCGGTCAAGGAACCGGTCGACAACCTCGCCCTCTCGAGTGCCGTGCGACCGGGCCTCGTCGGCTGGCTGAAGGTCGCCGCGCGCGAGCTCGGCCCGGCCGGCGTGACCGTCAACTGCGTCGCGCCTGGACGCATCGACACCGACCGGATCAAGGAGGTCTATCCCGAAGGCCCCACTGACGCCGACCTCGCGACGATCCCACTGCGGCGACTCGGCACCCCGCGGGAGGTGGGCGACGTCGTCTGCTTCCTGGCTTCCGATCGCGGCGGGTACGTCTCCGGGGCGACGATCGGCGTCGACGGCGGCATCACACGGAGTTTGCTGTGAAGCCACTCCGGCTCGTCGGCCTGGGGATCGCGCTCCTCCTGATCGCGGTCGGGGCCACGTGGCTCTATCCGGCCGACAGCTATCTCCTCCTCCCGGACACCGCCAAGCCGCTCGCGGACCTCGTGAAGGTCGAAGGTGAGAAGCCGCATCCTCCCGGCGGGATCCTCTACGTCGACGTGATCGTGCGGCAGGCATCGGTGCTCGAGGAGCTCGTGCCGTTCACCCGCCCCGACGGCTCCGACCTCGTCCCCGAGCGCGCGATCATCCCGCCGGGCTCGAACTACCAGGAGCGCCGCCGCCAGAACCTTCGGCAGATGGACCGCTCGCAGACGGTCGCCGCCGCGGTGGCGCTCCGCCAGCTCGGCTACAAGGTCGTCGCCAAGCCGGAAGGAGCGCTCATCGTCGATGTGGCGACCGGCTCACCGGCCGACGGCAAGCTCGAGGCGACAGAGGTGATCGTCGGCGTCGACGGCAAGCCTGTGACGACACCGGCCGTGCTACGCGAGCTGATCGCGAAGCACGAGCCCGGCGAGACCGTCAAGCTCTCGGTGCGCGGCGGCGGAGCGACGAGGACTGTCGAGGTCGGGACGGTCGAGAGCCCCGCCGAGCAAGGCAGGCCGATCGTCGGCATCCAGGTCGAGCAGTCGGCGGACATCTCACTGCCGCTCGACGTCGAGATCGATCTCGGCGGCGTCGGCGGCCCGTCGGCCGGGCTCGCCTTCGCCCTCGACATCGTCGAAGAGCTGCGCGGCGGCGTCGACCGGGGGCTCAAGGTCGCCGCGACGGGTGAGCTGGAGCTCGACGGGACCGTCGCCCCGATCGGCGGCGTGAAGCAGAAGGTGATCGGAGCAAGGCGCTCAGGCGTCGATGTCTTCCTCGCTCCGGCTGGGGATAACGCCGAGGAGGCACGCCGACATGCAGGGGATCTTCGCGTGATTCCTGTGGAGAGTTTTCGACAGGCGTTGCGTGCCCTGGCAACCTTGTCGAGAAAACCGTAGTTAGCAGCAAGTTTCTCCGGGATTGAAAGCTCCGGAAATTGCACCGATTTTCTCAAAGGGGGGATTGCCGCGTCCGGCCGAGATCGCCATAGTGCCACCTGTCCCAGCGGTAGGGACTCTAGCAAGAGGGGAAATGGACAAATCCGTTAAAGCAAGCTGTGCAAATTGCTACTTCAGGCAGGCGGGGTTGTGCGCCCTTCCAGGCGACACTCCGTGCCCAACGCACCGCCTCGCCAAGGGCGCACTCGAGCCGCCGCGGCAGCCACGCCTCGTCCCGCTGCCGACGCACGCGCCGAGCTTCGCCGCAGCGTAGAGTCTGCAGCCATGGAGTCGCCCCGCGAGTCGCCGCGCGACGAGTTCGACCGCAGCTGGCAGCCACGCCTGTGGACCACGCTCGGGGTGCTGATCCTGATCGGCGCCTACCTGATCGCGTTCGTCGTGGGGAACGACGAGGAGGCATCCGTCAACTTCGTCTTCGCCGAAGCGAGGACGTCGCTGATCTGGGTGATCCTGCTCTCCCTCCTCGCCGGGCTCGTCGGCGGCGTGCTGCTCTCGCAGCTGCACCGCCGCCGTCAGACGCGCAAGAGCGAGGCGAGCGTCGAGACACCTGAATCGATCTCCGACGGCGACGCGTAGCTGTAGGCGAGGCGGGCCGACCGCTCGCCGCCACCGTTGGGGAAGAAGTCCGAGCCCTTGACGAAGGTAACGCCGGCGGCCTCGGCCCGCGAGAGCAGCCCTTCCGCGTCATCGGGTAGGTCGACCCAGAGGAAGTAGCCGCCGTCGGGCCGGCTCCAGGTCGCCACGCCGTCGAGCTCACGCTCGAGCGCGGCGAGCATCGCGTCCCGCCGCGACTTCAGCAGGCCGCGGATCCGCTCCAGGTTGGGCTCGAACGCGCCGCGGACGATCAGCTCGTGCACGATCGCCTGGGTCAGGAACGGCGGCGAGATGTAGGTGGACACCGCGCGCGCCTCGATCCGGGCGGCGAGCTCGGCGGGCGCGACGAACCAACCCACACGCAGGCCTGGCGCAACGGTCTTCGAGAAGGAGGAGGCATAGGTGACGAGCGTGCCGCCCTCCAGGTCGAAGAGCGACGGCGGCGCATCGCCTTCGTAGCGAACGAGCCCGTACGGATCGTCCTCGAGCACGGGGACGCCGTGCGCCGCCGCGAGCTCGACGACGCGCCGGCGCCGCTCGGTCGAGAGCGTCCGCCCGCTCGGGTTCTGGAAGGTCGGGATCGTGTAGACGAAGCTCGTGTCGCCGGCCTCGAGCTCGCGCGCAAGCGCGTCCGGGTCGAGACCCTCGTCGTCCATCGGGAGGGCGACGACGTCGGCTCCCAGACGAGCGAGGATCTTCAGCGGGCGATCGTAGGTCGGCGCCTCGACGAGCACCCGGCCGGGCCGGGACGCGAGGAGCTCCTCCGCGTAGAAGACGAAGCCCTGGAGCCCACCTGTCGTGACGAGCACCCGGCCCGGATCGACGCTGTGGCGGGCACCGAGCGACTCGCGCAGCGGCGCGTAGCCGCCGCCGGGGCCGTAGGCCAGCACCGAGGGATCGATCTCGATCGCGACTCGCGCGCAGTCGGCGAGCAGGTCGGCGTCGAGGCACTCCGGCGCAGGCGCGCCACGGGCGAACGAGATCATGCGGAACACCCTAACGAGGTGGTCTGCTGCTACTTTGTGGGTACGGACGGCGTGGTGTCGTCCAGTGAGGTTTGTTCTTCTTCGGTTTCCCCTGTGATGGCACAGGCGGGCGAGGCAGGCGGATCTCGTCCGAACACGAAGGAGTCGAAACCGAATATGCAGTCTTTCCTCGAGCTGGGTGTGTCGCCGCGCGTTGCAGAGGCACTCGCCTCGCGCGACATCCTCGCTCCCTTCCGCATCCAGGGCCTCGTGCTCCCCGATGCCCTCGCCGGCCGCGACATCCTCGCGAAGTCGCCCACGGGCTCCGGCAAGACGCTCGCCTTCGCCGTGCCGCTCGTCGAGCGGCTCGACGCGAGCGACGCGCGCCCGTCCGGCCTCGTGCTGGTGCCCACCCGCGAGCTTGCAGCTCAGGTCACGGCGGAGATCGGCACGATCGCGCCGGCGCACGACCTCAGGGTCGCTGCCGTCTACGGCGGCGTCTCGATCTCGGCGCAGGCCAAGGCGTCGCGTGACGCGCACATCCTGGTCGCCACGCCGGGCCGCCTGCAGGATCTGATCGAGCGCAGGATCGTCTCGCTCGACGGCGTCCGCATGCTGATCCTCGACGAGGCCGACCGGATGCTCGACATGGGCTTCCAGCCTCAGGTCGACCGAATCGTCGCCCGGCTGCCGAAGAGGCGGCAGACGATGTTCTTCTCCGCCACGCTCGACGGCCAGGTCGGCGAGCTCGCGCGGGCCTACACGACGAACCCGTCCCGCTTCGAGGCCGAGCTGACGATCGACCAGCAGCAGGGCGAGATCGACCACCAGTTCGTGCCGGTGACGGCCGAGAACAAGGTCGAGACGCTCGCCGGCATGCTGGCGAAGGAGCGCGGCCTCGTGCTCGTCTTCGTCCGCACCAAGCGCGGCGCCGACCGGCTCGTTCAGAAGCTGGCCCGCCACGACGTCACCGCGGTCGCG
The DNA here is from genome assembly GCA_963749515.1 of uncultured Gaiellaceae bacterium. GTDB lineage: Bacteria > Actinomycetota > Thermoleophilia > Gaiellales > Gaiellaceae > Gaiellasilicea. Next base: position 205,685 of record CAVVMR010000014.1, on the reverse strand, counting down.
ATGCACGGCGACATGAACCAGAGTCAGCGCGAGCGCGCCCTGAAGCGCTTCGAGCAGGGCACGGTGAAGACGCTCGTCGCCACCGACGTCGCCGCCCGCGGACTCGACCTCGAGGACATCACGCACGTGATCAACTTCGATCCGCCGGAGGAGCACACCGCCTACATCCACCGCATCGGCCGCACCGGCCGCGCGGGCAAGAACGGGATCGGCGTGACGCTCGTGCTCCCCGAGCAGCAGGCCGAGGTCAGCCACGTCGCGCGGATGCTCGGGCACACCGAGCAGTTCAAGAGCGAGGGCATGACCGTCGCCCCGCCGCGGCTCGTCTACGCCTCGAAGCGCCGCAACTCCAAGTGGGGCCCGGCGCGCCCCCGCCGCAAGATCTAAGCACCAGCCCGGTACTTGGATAGATTCGCGCCGTGGACGCCGCGGCCCGTTCCAATATCGCCGATCCGTCGCTCGCCGCCGCAGGCGAGCAGCGGATCCGGTGGGTTGCGAGGCACTCGCCCGTCCTGAACCGGCTCGCGCGTGAGCGCCTCGCCGACGGAGCGCTCACCGGAAGGCGCGTCGCGGTCGTCGTGCACCTGGAGGCGAAGACCGCCTACCTGGCGACGCTGCTCGCCGAGGCGGGCGCAGAGGTGGTCGCCTCCGGCTCGAACCCCGGCTCCACGCAGGACGCGATCTGCGCCGCGCTCGTCGCGCGCGGGATCGAGGTGCATGCGACGCACGGCGCCTCGCGCGAGCAGTTCGACGCAGACCTGCTCGCCGTTGCCGACACACGGCCGGAGATCGTCGTCGACGACGGCGCAGAGCTGACGGCGCGGATCGTCGAGCACCGGCCGGAGCTCGCAGCAGGGCTCCGCGGCGTGACCGAGGAGACGACCACCGGCGTCGCGCGGCTGCGGGCGATGGAGACGGCGGGCAAGCTCACCTTCCCGGCGATCGCCGCCAACGACGCCCTCTGCAAGCACCTCTTCGACAATCGCTACGGCACCGGGCAGTCGACGCTCGCCGCCATCGACCGGCTCACCAACCTCACTTTCCCCGGCCGCGAGTTCTGCATCGTCGGCTACGGCTGGGTCGGGAAGGGCCTCGCGCGCGCTGCCCGGGGCGCAGGCGGGCGGGTGACCGTCGTCGAGATCGACCCGGTCGCCGCGCTCGAGGCGCACATGGACGGCCATCGAGTGACGCGGCTCGAAGACGCGCTGCCGGACGCCGACGTGCTGATCTCGGCAACGGGCGCGATCGACTGCGTTCCGCGCGAGGCGCTCGCGCACCTGAAGGACGGCGTCCTGATCGCGAACGGCGGCCACCACGAGCGCGAGGTCGCCATCGACTGGCTCGGCCCCGGCGAGGAGGTGCGGCCCGGCGTCACCGAGCACGATCTCGGATGACGGCCGCCGCGCCTACGTGCTCGCCGAGGGCCGCCAGACGAACGTCGCGGGCGGTGACGGCCACCCGGTCGAGATCATGGATCTCTCGTTCTCCGTCCAGGCGCTGGCGGCGCACCTGCTGGCAGCCGGTGGGCTGGAGCCCGGCCTGCATCGGTTCCCGGACGAGCTCGACCGAGAGATCGCGAGGACGAAGCTCGCGACGCTCGGGCTCGAGCTGGGCGAGCCGACGGAGACGCAGCGTGCGTTCAGCGAGCGCTGGTCGGTCTAGCGGCGTCTCGCCGGCCGACGACCTCCCTCAGTCTCACGCGACGCCCAGTGACGAGCAGTGCACGCCGGTAGATCGTGGACGCGATGCGGACGAGCAGCATCGCCGTCGCCGCAGTCAGGACCATCGCGAGCACGAGCTGCCAGGCCGGAACCTCACCCGACGCCCACCTGACCGGCATCGTGAGCGGGGCGGTGAGCGGGAACAGCGACAGAGCGACGCTCCAGACGCTGTTCGGATCATCCGTGGCCACGAAGATGCCCAGCAGATATGCGGCGAGCAGCGTCGTCGTCACCGGAGTGATCGCAGACGTCACCTCGGTGATCTTGTTCACGAGCGCAGCGGCCGCGGCGAACACGAACGCGTAGAGGGCGAAGCCGAGCACGAACCACACGAGGGCAAGCGAGAGGTCGGCACCGGCAAGCGGGGGGAGCCCGATGTCGTCCGTCACCTGGACTGCGACGGCAAGGGGAGCCGCGAGCACGACCAGCTGGACGAGCGTGACGGCGCCGACGGCGAGCACGTTGCCGACCAGCACCTGGCTCGGCCGGAGGACCGCGAGCAGCACCTCGGAGATACGCGTCGACTTCTCCATCCCGATCGTGGTCGCGATCGCGGAGCCGGCGAACGTCAGCGCCATGTACAGCACGACCCCCACCGCGAAGCCGATGCCTGCGCGGCTTTCGTCCTCGTCACCGACCTCCACCTGCGCCGGCGGCTCGACCGACCGGATCTGCTCGATCTGCCGGGGCGTCAGTCCCGCCTCCTCCAACCGGTCGGCGACCTCGAGCGTGACGACGGTCTGGGAGACGATCGCCGGGAACGTGGCGCCTCCGTCCTCCGAGCTGTAGAGCGTGCCGTTCGCGAGGCCGGCCGTCGCGTCGCCGTCACGGACCGCTTGCCGTACCGCTTCCTCGTCAGCCAGCGAGACGAGGTCGACTCCGAAGTCGCCCGACGTGGCGGCCGCGTCGAGGCCGGCGACGAGCGCGCCGGGCGTTTCCCCGACCGTCGCGAGCGTGTACGACGTCTCGTCGTCCCCCAGCAGCTGCGGCAGCATCACGGCCGCTGCCGAGACGAGGAGCAGCAGCCCCATCACGACCTTGAACGTCCGCGACCTGACGCTCTCGAGCAGCGCGCGCTCGGCGACGAGCCGGGTGCCTTGCGACCACGCGCGCATCAGCTGATGGGCGCCGGATCGGGGTCCCGGCCGACGGCCTCGAAGAAGAGCTGCGAGAGCGTGGGCAACTCGAGCCCGAAGTCGTCGACGTGACCAACAGCGCGCGCGGCGTCGAGAACGGCCAGCGGATCGGCTGTAGGCGGCAGCGCGAGCCGCAGATCGTTCGCCTCGTCGCTCACGAGCACGATGCCCGGGAACGCATCCAGCCAACTACGGTCCATGGTCTCGACATGGAGCCTCAGCTGCCGACCACCCGACGCTGCCCGTAGCCTGAAGACCCCACCTGCCAGGACGACGCGACCTCGGTCGACCATCACGATCTCCTCGCAGAGGTCCTGGACCAGGTCGAGCTGGTGGCTCGAGAAGAGCACCGTGCGTCCCTCCCGCGCGCGCTGTCGCAAGCTCTCAGAAAGCTCTGCCACCGCGGTGGGGTCGAGACCACTGAAGGGCTCGTCGAGCACGATCAGGCGCGGGTCGTGGACGAGCGCGGTCGCGAGCTGAAGCCGCTGCTGCATTCCGCCGGAGAGAGAGTCCGTGCGGTCTGCCCAGCGCTCTGCGAGCCCCAGCTCGTCCAGAATCGCGCGGGCGCGGTCATTCGCCTCGCGGCGCGAGAGGCCGTGCAGCCTCCCGAAGTGGACGGCCTGCTCCCCGCTGGGCATCGCGGCGTAGAGACCACGCTCCTGCGACATGTAGCCCCACGTGCGCCTGTCCTCCTGGCCCACGCGGCGCCCGTCCAGCCGGATCGTGCCCGCGTCGGGCGTGAGCACGCCGAGCAGCACGCGCAGCAGCGTCGTCTTACCCGCCCCGTTCGGCCCGAGCAGACCCGTGAGCACACCCGGAGAGACGTCAAGCGAGACCCCAGCGAGCGCGACGCGGGCGCCGAACGAGTGCACGACGTCACGGATCTCGAGGGCCATTCGCCCGATGCTAGGCGCGGCGAGGGTCGCTACGTCGAGTTCAGGCCCGCGCGACCTCGGCGGCGAACTGCGCCACCTCGGTGGGTGAGGTGCCGACGCGGATGCCCTTCGCCTCCAGCGCCTCCTTCTTGCCCTGCGCGGTGCCGGACGAGCCGGAGATGATCGCGCCGGCGTGGCCCATCGTCTTGCCGGGAGGCGCCGTGAAGCCGGCGATGTAGGCCACGACCGGCTTCGTCACGTTGGCCTCGATGAACGCGGCCGCCTTCTCCTCCTCGTCGCCGCCGATCTCGCCGACCATCACGACGTACTCGGTCTGCGGGTCGGCCTGAAACTTCTCGAGCACGTCGATGAACGAGGAGCCGACGATCGGGTCGCCGCCGATTCCGACGATCGTCGAGTTGCCGAGCCCCATCTGCGTCAGCTCGTGGCCGATCTGGTAGGTCAGCGTGCCCGAGCGCGAGACGAGGCCGATGTTCCCCTCGGTGAAGATCTCGGCGGGGATGATCCCGACGTTCGCTTTGCCCGGCGAGAGCGCACCCGGGCAGTTCGGGCCGAGCATCGTCACGCCCTTCGGCCGGATGTAGGAGTAGATCCGCAGCATCTCGTGCGCTGGCAGGCCCTCGGCGATGCAGATCACGGTGCCGATGCCGGCGTCGACCGCCTCGTAGATCGCGTCGGCGGCGAACGGGGCGGGCACGAAGACCATCGTCGTGTTCGCGCCGGTGGCGGCGACCGCGTCCGCGACGGTGTCGAAGACCGGGACCCCCTCGACGTCCTGGCCGCCCTTGCCGGGTGTGACGCCGGCGACGACCTGCGTGCCATAGCGCTTGTTCCGGAGCCCGTGGAACGAGCCCTCGGACCCGGTCAGGCCCTGGACGACGAGCTTCGTGTCCTTGTCGACGATGATCGCCACTACTCCGCCTTCCTTGCCTTCAGGACGAGCTTGGTGTCCACGTACTCGTCGCCTTCGATCTGGTCGGCGAGCAGCTCCTTGATGAGCGGCCGGTCCTCGTCTGGCGTCTCCGAGCGCGAGAACCAGTCCTCCAGCGAGCGCCGCTTCTCGAACGACTCGACCTGCTCGACCTCCAGTCGCGCGGCCTCGAGCAGCGAGCGCCACTCGTCCTCGGTGTACGAGCGGACGTGCGTCGGATCGTGGAGCTTCTCGGCCGCCTCGACGTGCTCGCTCACGTAAAGCGTGTCCTCGATCACGACGAGGTCGTTGCTGACGCGCGCCATCTCCGTCACCGCCGCTGCGATGTCGTCGAAGTGGTGCGGTGCGATGCGCGAGACGACGAAGTCGAAAGCACCGTCCGCGAACGGCAGATGCTCCGCGCGGCAGATGACGTCCGGCTGCATTCCCGGCGCCGGATCGGCGCTCACCACCTGCAGCCCGGCCTCGCGCAGCCTGCGCGCAACGTGCCCGCCGCCGGTCGCCACGTCGAGCGCCGTCTGCGAGCCCTCGGCCCAGCTGACGATCAGGTCGAGGTCGTCGCCCTCCCGCTGCTCGGGGGCGTTCCGGTACGCCTCTGCGCGTGACGACCAGTCGCTCACTTCGAGAGCTCCACTGCTTTGCGGGCCGCTTCCAGCATCGTCGGCTCGACGTAGAGGTTCGGCGGCGCGGCATCGGCCAATACCTTCCGCCCTTCCTCGGCGTTGGTGCCGTCGAGGCGAACGACGATCGGCTGCTCGATCGTCATCCGCTCGAGCGCGGCGAGGATGCCTCGCGCCACCTCGTCGCAGCGGGTGATGCCGCCGAAGATGTTGAAGAGGATCGACTTCACCTGCGGGTCCTGCAGGATCACCTCGAGCGCTTCGACGACGCCTTCCGCGTCGCCTCCGCCACCGAGGTCGCAGAAGTTCGCCGGCCTGCCGCCCGCGAGCGCGATCACGTCGAGCGTCGACATGACGAGCCCGGCGCCGTTGCCGAGGATCCCGACCTCGCCGTCGAGCTTCACGTACGTGACGTCCTTCTCGCGCGCCAGCGCCTCGAGGGGGTCGGCCGCGCTCACGTCCCGCATCTCCGCGATGTCCGGATGCTTGTAGAGCGCGTTGTCGTCGACGGTGAACTTCGAGTCGAGCGCCTTCACCTCGCCCTCGGGCGTGACGATCAGCGGATTGACCTCGCAGAGCATCGCGTCGCAGCCGACGAAGGCGTCGTAGAGCTTCCCGACGATGGCGGCGATCTGCTTCTGCTCGCTCTTGTCCTCGACGCCCGCGCCGTAGATCAGGCGGCGGGCCTGCCAGGGCTGGAAGCCCTCGAGCGGGTCGACGTGCAGCCGCACGAGTGCGTCGGGATCCTTCTCGGCGACCTCCTCGATGTCCATCCCACCCTGCGTGGTGAACATCAGGAGCGCCTTCTTCACGCCCCGGTCGAACGTGATCGAGAGGTAGTACTCCTTCTCGATCTCCGAGGCGCTCTCGATCCAGAGCGTGCGCACGATGTGCCCGCGAATGTCGAGGCCGAGGATCTCCTTCGCCTTCTCGCCCGCGTCCGCAGGGTCGTCTGCGAGCTTGATCCCGCCCGCCTTGCCGCGGCCGCCCGTCAGCACCTGCGCCTTCACGACGACCTGGCCGCCGATCTCCTCCGCCGCCGCGCGAGCCTCCTCGGGCGTCGTCGCCGCCCGTCCCTCCGAGACGGGGATGCCGAAGCGCTTGAAGAGCTGCTTGCCCTGATACTCGTAGAGGTCCAAAGCGACCGGGACTCTAGCTGCGTAGATTGAGGCAATGCGGGCGCCACTGTTTCTCGCCGCCGTACTGCTGCTCGCAGGCTGCGGCAGCCCGGAGCTGGAGTCGCTGAGGACCAACCGCGCAGCCGAGCCACAGCGGGCCGAGCTCGACTGGCGCGAGAGCTACCCGGGCCTGGGCGAGCGGCTCATCTTCGTCGTCCATACGCTCGAGGTGACGAAGACGGGCTGGTCGGCCGACATCGCCGTGACGAACTCGACCCGCATCCCCTTCGAGCTCGGTGCCGCTCCCGAGCCGCTCGCCTTCGGGCTGACGCTCTTTGCCAACGACGATCTCGCGCAGCTGGAGGAGGCCTCGAAGAACGGCAGGCTCCCTCCGCCGCGCCTCGCGGCCCGGTTCGACCCTGCTCCGCCCGACGTGCTGGCGCCGAACCGGACGTGGCGCACGACCATGTCGGCGCCGGGCTCGCTCGCCGACGGCGCCTTCGTCCGCGTCTCGTTCGGGTGGCTCGTCGCGAAGGGCGACCCGCCCGAGGACATGATTCCGAGGGTGCACTGGACGACCGACCGGTCGTACCGGCTGTAGTGCGGGAGACGCTGTAACCTGCGCGGTCCGAAGGCCCGCCGCCAAGGAGGAGCAATGGACGACGAGAGCACAACCCTGAACGACGACGAGGTCGAGTCGACCGCGAACGACCCGGTCGCAACTGTCGGGGACGACGCCGACGGCGACGACACCGACACGACCGACGGCGATGCGGATGACAGTGACTCGAGCGACTCGGACGGGGACGACACCGACTCGGACGACGCCTAGCCCTTCCGCTCTGGCACGTGCGGTTGCGCCGGTCGAGACCGAGCGCTTCCTCGCGGAGCACTGGGAGCAGAAGCCGCTTGTCGTCCCGCGCGAGGAGGAAGGTCGTTTCGACGATCTCCTCTCCGCGCGGGACGTCGAACGGCTGATCACCGAGACGGGGATCCGGACTCCGGGCTTCCGGCTCGTGAAGGCGGGTGCGACGGTGTCGGGCTACACGACCGATCTCTCGTGGCGGCCGGCCGCGTTCACCGGGGTCGCGGACGTCCCGCGCGTGCTCGCGGAGTTCGAAGCCGGCGCCACGATCGTGCTCCAGGGGCTTCATCACCTCTGGCTGCCGCTCGCCCGCTATTGCCGGCACCTCGAGGCGTACCTCGGCCACCCGGTGCAGGCGAACGCCTACTACACGCCGCGCGGGTCACAGGGCCTGCCCGTCCACCACGACACGCACGAGGTGATCTCGCTCCAGGTGGCCGGCGAGAAGCGCTGGCTGGTCTACGAGCCCGTGCTCGAGCTGCCGCTGAAGAACCAGCGGTACAAGTCCTCACTCGGCGCACCGGGCGACCCGGTGCTCGACGTGAACCTGCGCGCGGGCGACTCGATGTACCTGCCGCGCGGCTGGCTCCACCAGGCGCTCACGTCGGACTCCGACTCTCTCCACATCACGGTCGGCGTCAATGTGCGCCGCTGGATCGACGAGGCCCGCGCCGAGCTCGACGCCCAGGAGCACGACGTCGCCTACCGGCGCACGATCGACGCCGACGAGCCGCCGGACCTGCCCCTGCTCGACGCGGACGAGGCCCGGGAGCGAGCGCGCATCCGCTTCGTGCGCAGCCGAAGGCCGATCCTCGACGGACAGCTCTCCGAGCTGCGAGCGCTGGGCTCGCTCGACCTCGACACCGAGCTCGAGCGGCGCGACACCGTGATCGCCGACCTGCGCGGCACGACGCTCCTCTTCGAGGGACGCGAGCTTCGCTTCCCCGAGCGGCTCGCGGCCGAGTTGGAGTTCCTCGTCACGACGGACGGGGCGTTCCGCGGCTCCGAGCTGCCCGGCCCGCTGGACGACGCCGGCAGGCTCGTGCTGCTCAGGCGGCTCGTGCGCGAGGGGTTCCTGCGACGTAGTGCACCGGCCGCTTGAGCTCCGCCGTCGAGCACGTGAGATGGGTCGCCTCACCTCGCTCGCGGTGCACCTCGACGTCGTAGGCCGTCCCGCCGGCCTCGACCTGCGCCTGCCAGGCGTCGCCGTCGCTCTCGATCGCGACGACCTTCACGTCGAAGACGCCGACGAGCCCGGTCTCCTCCCGGACACGACGTTCCGCGGCCTGCGCGGCGAAGCCGTGGCACGACCGCCCGCGGTAGCGCGGCAGGTGGATGCGACCCTCCAGCGCAGCCTCGAGCACCGGCCACGCCTCCGACGTCTCGACGCGTCCGTAGTAGACGCCCTCCGGTAGCGCGACGAGGTTGCCGGCGAAGCGGTCGCCGCCGATGTGCGTCGACTGCCACGCCCAGCCGTCCTCGACCTGCTCGCAGACCGCGTCGTAGAGAGGCCGGCCGTACTTAGCGCAGCAGCGGTCGTGCTTGCCGTGCGTGCAGACGAGGAACAGCGGGTGGTCGACCGGTGAGCCGACAGCGTCCAGCTCGAGTCCGAGCAGGTCGTCGTGCCGCTCCAGCTCGAGCCGGCGGATCGAGCCCGAGCTCTCCGCGGTGCCGGCGACGAACGCAAGGAGACCATCCCGGCCGCGACGCTCGGCTCGCCGGACGAAGAGGATCCGGGCGTGCGGCAGCCGCGTGCGCTCGGCGCGCAGATGAGCTTTCACCTCCGCGCTCAGCGTCGAGCCGTCGACGGCGTCGTGCGCCCAGAGCCCGCGGTACTCGATCAGGATCCACGTGTCGACGCGGCTCGCAGTCGCCGCGAGCGGCTCCGCGTGGGCGACCGACGTCTCGGAGCAGAGCGGCTTACTCGCCCAGGACGAGGCAGATCACCTGCCCGCTCGCAACGGCGTCCCCGGCCGCGACCGAGAGCCCGGAGACCCTCCCGGAGCGGTGGGCGACGATCTCGTTCTCCATCTTCATCGCCTCGACGACGCAGACCACCCTCCCGGCCTCGATCTCGTCACCCTCGGCCACCTCGATCTTCAGCACCGTCCCCTGCATCGGCGTGACGACCGCCTCGCTGCCGGCGCCGCCCACACCGCCGGCGGCGCGCTCGCGCCGACGCCGTGCAAGATCGGCCCAGGGCGGCTCGGGCTCGAGCACGGTCACGTCGTAGCGGCGCCCGCCGACCTCGACGGCCGTCGCGCGCGGTCGGACGCGGCCGTTGGCCGACGCTGCGGCCTGAGGCACCTCGCGCGTCAGCTCGCCGGCCCGGACGGCGATCTCCTCCGACTCGACGACACCGTGACACGTTTCGCCGGCGACGAAGCACGGGTGCGAGAGCAGCGCCTTGTGGAAGCCGAGCAGCGTCGGCGGGCCGCCGATCTCGAACTCGTCGAGCGCACGGAGCATCCGCATGCGAGCGTGCTCGCGGTCGACGCCGTGCACGATCAGCTTGGCGATCATCGGGTCGTAGAGGCCCGTGATCTCCGAGCCGGCGACGACGCCCGAGTCGACGCGGATCCCCGGGCCGCTCGGCTCGCGGTAGGCCGTGATGCGCCCGGGCGCGGGCAGGAACCCGCTCGCGACGTCCTCGGCGTTGATCCGGCACTCGATCGAGTGGCCGCGCAGCTGCACGTCCTCCTGCCGGATCGAGAGCGGCTCGCCGGCGGCGACGAGGATCTGCTCCCGTACGAGGTCGATCCCGGTCACCTCCTCGGTGACGGTGTGCTCGACCTGGATCCGCGTGTTCATCTCCATGAAGTAGTACTCGCCGTCCGTGGTCAGGAGCCCTTCGACCGTCCCTGCGGAGCGATAGCCCGCCGCCCGCGCAGCATCGACGGCGATCCGGCCGATCCGCTCGCGCAGCGCCTCGTCGACGGCGGGCGACGGCGTCTCCTCGATCAGCTTCTGATGGCGGCGCTGAATCGTGCAGTCGCGCTCGCCGAGGTGGATCACGTTCCCGTGCGCGTCGGCGAGCACCTGCACCTCGACGTGGCGCGGATCCTCGAGGTAGCGCTCGACGTAGACGCGACTGTCGGCGAAGTACTTCTCGCCCTCGCGCTGGGCCGACTCGAAGGCGCGCTCGGCCTCGTCCGGGGTGGCCACCAGCTTCATCCCCTTGCCACCGCCCCCCGCCGCGGCCTTGACAATCAGCGGATAGCCGACCTCCTCGCCGAGGCGCAGGACCTCCTCCACCGTCTCGACCGGGTCCGTCGCGCCCGGGATGATCGGGACGCCGGCCTCGCGCATCGCCGTCCTCGCCCGGGTCTTCGATCCCATCAGCTCGATTGCCTCGCTGGGTGGCCCGATCCAGGTCAGGCCCGAAGCCTCGACCGAGCTGGCGAAGGCAGCGTTCTCGGCCAGAAACCCGTAGCCCGGGTGGATCGCCTCGGCGCCTGCCTGCCGGGCGGCGTCGAGAATCCGCTCGCCGACGAGATAGCTCTCGGCCGCCGGGCCGGGGCCGATCAGATACGCCTCGTCCGCGGCGCGGACGTGCAGTGCATCACGGTCCGCCTCGGAGTAGACGGCAACCGGGACAACCCCGAGCTCACGCAGGGTGCGGAAGATCCGAATCGCGATCTCGCCTCTGTTCGCGACGAGCACTTTCGAGAAGGGAGCCATGCTGGACGTATTCTCCCCAAGCGTTGACGCTTCCGGATCAGCTGACCGTCGCACGCGCGGCCTCCGTGCCGATCGTCGTGCTCCTCTTCGCGTGGGAGCTTCCCGCACAACGAGTACTGGGCGACGGGCGTCTTCTGCATCGCGATGGCCACCGACTGGCTCGACGGCCGGATCGCGCGCAGCCGCGGCGTGACGTCGCAGCTCGGCTCCCTGCTCGATCCGATCGCGGACAAGGTGCTCGTTCTCGCCGTGCTCGTGATGCTGATCGAGGACGGAATCTGGCCCGCCTGGATGGTCGCCGCGATCGTGGCGCGCGAGCTCCTGATCTCCGGCCTGCGGCTCGCTGCGATCGAGCGAGGCGTGGTGATCGCCGCACGCGATCTCGGGAAGCTGAAGACCTGGGCGCAGGCGACGGCCGCGGCACTCGGCGGCTTCGCGGCAGCGGGCGCGTGGGACGACAGCGTCGGCTGGTGGGCGTTGCTCGTCGCGCTCGTGCTGACGTGGGTGTCAGGGCTGGACTACGCCCGCACGGCGCCCCGGCTTCTGCGCGGATCCGCGGCTTAAGCCGGCTGACGCGAGTCGCACCACTCGCCGAACGCAGCCCAGGCAGCGAGATAACCGGCGAGCTGGGTGAGTCCCCGGGCGACCTCGACCTTGATCGAGATCACGCAGATCGGGCAGAAGGGCTCTTCGGCGGAGCGAGCTGGATGGTCTCCACAGCGGCAGCACATAGTGCTCCTTGAACGGCCGGGGCCGCCTCGCGGTTACGGGTCGAGCTCGGCGTCCTCGACTCCCTCGGCGAGTGCGGCCTGCGACCAGCCGCCGAGGCCCTCTTCCTCGCCCGCAGCGAGGGCGGCGACGATCGCCTCGCGCTCCTGCTCGGGCGGCTCGGGCTCGATCGCGATCGGCACGCGGCGAGGGTACACGGAGCCGACTTGTAACTCGGATCACGTGAAATCACCTTTTCGAGGGATTACCTCAGTTTGCGGGAGGTTCAGAATCCCCAGTCTGTTCAGGCGTCCATGTTTTGCGGTGTAGGAGGGAGAAGACATGTTGCAGTGGAAGAACGCTCGACTTGCGGCTGTGGTCGTCACCATCGTGAGTCTTTCGGTCGCTCTGGGAAACTGGGGTTGGGAACTTTTCACCTGGGGCTGGTAGGACCCGCTCTGTGAGCATCGGGGTCAAGATGCCCCCGCGGCTCGCGGTGGTCGTTCTACCGGTGGGTTTGCTGGGCCTCGCGGTCGCCGCGGCGGCCGCGATCTCGTTCGCCGTCTCCCCCCGCGATGCGATGACGCTCGCGGGGATCGCCGGCTTGCTCGCAGCCTCCACGCTGGCCGAGCGCTATCCGGTCCCGCTCGACGGGATCGATACCGGCGGCGTCTCGCTCGGCTTCGTCTTCTGCACGGCGAGCATCGTGCTCTACGGCTGGCAGGCCGGCGTGATCGTCGGCTTCGCCGCGCCGATCATGCAGCTGCTCGAGCACCGGCCGCCGATCAGGGTGGCCTACAACGCATCCGTGCTCTCGGTCGCGGCGGTCGCGGCCGGTCTCGCCATCGCGCCGCTCCGCGGGGACGAAGCGGTGCTCGTCCTCGCTCAGGTCGTCGCCGCCGCGCTCACGCACTTCGGCGTCAACCTCCTGCTGATCAGCCTCGTCGTAGGAGTCAGCGCGCGCAAGCCGTTCCTCGACGTCGCACGGACGAGCGTCGAGATCACCGCGCTGCCGTTTGCGCTGATGTCGTCCGCAGCGCTGATGCTCGTCGTGCTCTGGCAGCGCTCGCCGTTCCTGTCGGCGGCGCTCGTCGGACCGCTGCTCGCGATTGCGCTCTATCAGCGCTCGACGTTCCGCGAGCTGCGAGCGATGCGGCTCGCGCTCACCGACCCGCTCACCGGGCTCGGGAACCACCGCCACTTCCACGACCGGCTGGAGCGCGAGATCGCAGACTCCCGCGCGCAGGGCTATCCGCTCAGCCTGTGCCTCGTGGACATCGACGACTTCAAGCGGATCAACGACCGCTTCGGACACCCGGGCGGAGACAAGGTGCTCGCCCAGCTGGCGACGAACCTCCGGCAAGGCGGCGAGGCATTCCGGCTCGGCGGCGACGAGTTCGCGATCCTGCTCCCGGGCCGCGACGAGGAAGGCGCGCGCATCGCAGCCGAAGCCATCGTCGAGCGCATCGCCCTGATCGAACTCGAGCCAGCCGGCCTCGTGACGGTGAGCGCCGGAATCGCGACCGTGCCCGAGGACGAGCTGGGTCGCGACGAGCTCGTGCGCCGGTCGGACAGCGCCCTCTACTGGGCAAAGGAATACGGCAAGAACCAGGTTCGCGTCTACCGCCCCGACGTGGTTGAGATCGCCGAGCTGAAGCGACTCGCCGCCGGGCCCGACCGCGCCGCGCGCTTCCGCGCCGCCGCGAGCCTCGCCAAGGCGGTCGACGCCCGCGACGCCTACACCGGCTCTCACTCGGAGCGGGTCGCCGACCTGGCCGCGCGGATCGCGACCAGACTCGGAGTCGACCGCGAGCAGGTCGAGCTCACACGCCTCGCCGGCAGCCTGCACGACCTCGGCAAGCTGGCGATCCCGGAAGAGATCCTGCGCAAGCCCGGCCCGCTCTCGGAGACGGAGCGGCTCGTGCTCGAGCGGCATCCGCAGATCGGGTTCCGCATGCTCGAGAGCCTCGGCGTCGATCCGGTCGCCGACTGGGTGCTCCACCACCACGAGCGCTGGGACGGCTCCGGCTATCCGGACGGAGTCAGCGGCGACGACATCCCGCTCGGCGCGAGGATCATCTTCGTCGCCGACGCCTACGACGCGATGACGTCCGACCGCGTGTACCGCGGCCGGCTCACCGACGACGAGGCGATCGCCGAGCTCGCACGCTGCTCGGGCACCCAGTTCGATCCTGAGATCGTGACCGCGCTCGCAGACGAGCTCGGCATCGGCGCCGTCTGGCCGATCGCAGCAGCCGTCCCGGCGTAGGCCCGATCTAGAGGGAAACGAGCCGGGTGGCGGTCGCCTTGAACGACGCGACGACCGGATCGCCTTCCGCAAGCGCGAGCCGGTCGGCAGATGCTGTCGTGACCTCCGCCGTCAGGGGACCGACCCGCACGCGGACGCGGTTCCCGAGCGCGACGAGCGAGCGAACGTTGCCCTGGACGTGGTTCACGGCGGAGTCAGCCGGAATGGAGTGCGCCAACGAGATCTCCCAGGGGTAGACGGCCAGGCCGACCCTTCCCTCGCCCGCGTCGGTCGTGAACGCTGACCCGCCCGCGTCGAGGACGACCTCGGTCAGGCCTCCCGCACCCGGCCGTGCGGTTCCGTGGAGGAGGTTGGCACCCGTGAAGCTCGCGACGAATCCGTCCGCAGGTGCGGCGAGCAGCTCGGCAGCGCGCCCGAGCTGGAGGACCCGGCCGTCGACGATCACGCCGACGCGATCGGCGAGCGCCGCCGCATCCTCGAAGTCGTGCGTGACGAGCAGCGTCGGCAGCTGCAGCTCGGCGAGCAGCTCGGTGAGCTCGCTCCGAACGACGGCGCGGGTGTGCGTGTCGAGCGCCGAGAGCGGCTCGTCGAGCAGGAGGACCGCGGGATCGCGCGCAAGCGCACGCGCCAGCGCAACCCGTTGACGCTCGCCGCCGGACAGGGCGCCGGGGCGGGCGCTCGCCAGATGCGAGATTCGGAAACGCTCGAGCAGCTCGTCGACGCGCTCCCGGCCGCCGAAGCCCACATTGCGACGGACGTCGAGGTGCGGGAAGAGCGCGTACTCCTGGAAGACGAGCCCCACCGAGCGGCCCTCTGGCGGCAGGTCGATCCCGGCGTCGGTGTCGAGCCAGACCTGTGCTCCGAGAGCGACGCGCCCCCGCTCCGGCCGAAGCAGCCCGGCGATCGAGCGCAGCACGCTCGACTTCCCTGCTCCCGACGGTCCGACGAGCGCGAGCGTCTCCCGCCCGAGCTCGATGTCTAACGAGAGGCGGAAGGAGCGGAGAGGGTGGTCGACCTGGAGGTTGAGTTTGTCCATGAGGGCACGAGCTTGACGGCGAGGAGGATGGCTGCGCTGACGACGACGAGCTCGGCGCCGATCGCGAGCGCGACGTCGAAGTCGACGTCGAACTGCTCGTAGACGGCGAGCGAGAGCGTCTGCGTCACGCCCTGGAGCGAGCCGGCGAACATGATCGTCGCGCCGAACTCGCCGATCCCGCGGGCGAATGCGAGCGCCCAGCCGCCGCCGAGACCCCCGGCCGCGAGCGGCAGCGCGATCCGGAAGAACGTGCGACCCGGACCGGCGCCGAGCGTCCGCGCAGCGCCGGTCAGCGCGGGGTCGACTGCCTCGAAGGCCGAGATGGCGGCGCGGAGGTAGAACGGGCTCGCGACGAACATCACCGCAAGAACGACGGCGACCTGGGTGAACGCGATCTCGAGCCCGAAGAAGCCGAGCGTCCCGCCCAGGATGCCGATCCGCCCGAACGCGGCCAGGAGGCCGATTCCCGCGACGGCCGGCGGCAGCACAAGGGGAAGCTCGACTGCAGTGACGAGAAGCGCACGGCCCCGGAAAGGACGGGTCGCGATGAGATACGCCGCGGGCGTGCCGATCAGCAGGATCAGGGCGTTCGCGACCAGCGTCGTCTTCAGCGTCACGACGAGCGCGTCGACGGCGGCCGGCGCGGTCATTCCCTCGATCAGCCGGCCCGGCGGGATCTGGAGGAAGATCGCGACGATCGGGAGGATGAGAAAGGAGAGGGCGAGCGCGGTCGCGACTGCGAGTGCCGCCGCAAACGGATTCCTCACGGAAGCCCGAAGCCGGCCTTCGCCAGCTCGCGCCTGCCGTCGGTGCTGAGCAGGTCGGCGACGAACTCGAGCGCGCCTTCGCGATTGTCCGTTCCCTTCACGACCGCGATCTCGTACAGCACGGTCGGCTGCGAACGCTTCGGCAGCGGGATCGCGATCAGCCGCGACGATGCAGCCCGGACGTCAGTCGCATAGACGAACCCTGCGTCGGCTTCGCCGAGCGCGAGCTTGCCGACGATCCCCTTCACGTCCGGCTCCTGGCTGACCGCCTTGCGCAGGACACGGAGAAGCGCGAGCCGCTTCAGCACCTCGCGCGTGTAGAGGCCGATCGGCACCTTCTGGCCCGCGACGACGAGCTTCAGCTTCGGCCGCTTCGTGAGGTCGAAGACGCTGCGGATCTTCGCCGGGTTGGAGCGCGGAACGGCCAGCACGAGGGAGTTCTTCGCGAACGCGCGTGGCTTCTCGACCAGTCCGTTCCGGTACAGGTCTTGCGTGTAGGCCGGGCTCGCCGAGGCGAAGACGTCGGCCGGCGCGCCACGCGCAATCTGGAGCGCCAGCTGGTTCGAGCCCGCGAACTGAAAGCGGGACGAGGGCGAGACCTTGGGGAAGACGTCGGTGAGCGACGCTGCGGCGTAGACGGTCGCAGGCCCCTCGGCGCGGGTCGACGTGAAGCCGGCAATGAGCGCAACCGCGGCGGCGAGCACCAGGCCAAAGGCAAGCCCGCGCTTCACCGCTCCACCATCACCGACGTCGACTTGACGATCCCGGCGGCGCTCATGCCGGCCTGAAGCCCGAGCTCCTCGACCGACTCGCGCGTCACGATCGCGACGACACGGGACGGTTCGGTGACGTCGATCTCGACCCGCGCCAGCAGCCCGTCGACCTCCACCGACCGGACGACGCCGCGGAAGCGGTTCCGGGCCGAGAGCGTCTCGTCGCCGACCGGGCCGCGCAGGCGCTCGATCTCGGACGCCGCGACGATGCGGCGGTTGGCGGAGTCGCGCTCGACGCGGATCTTCCCGTCGCGATCCCAGCGGCGAAGCGTCTCGACGCTGATCCCGAGCGCGCGAGACGCCTCTGCGGCCGAGAGTGCTTGCCTAGGCATTGCCTAGACAATAGCACCACCAGACGCGCCCGCAACAGCCATGCCGCCCGGGGACACGTCTGGGGACTGTCCCCGGACGTGTCCCGTTGCGCGTCGTCCGGCCGGCGGAACTTTTGGCGTAACTTCGCAGCGGTCCTTGGCTCTGAGACGCTCGGGACGCCGCTCGCGGTTCGCGGCCGGAGGGGATAGGCCGGTTTGGCCAGACCCGGAGAGCCGCGCGCCGCGAGCGGCGTCAGGGCGGCGGAGCCGGGCTCCGCCCGGCGGGAGCCGCCCGGCCGAGCGGCTCAGAGCGGGATGTTTCCGTGCTTTCGCTTCGGGCGTTGCTCGCGTTTTGTCAATGAGACCTCGAGCGCGGAGATCAGGACCGGCCGCGTCCGCCGCGGCTCGATCACCTCGTCGACGTAGCCGCGCTCGGCGGCGTGGTAGGGGTTCGCGAACCGCTCCTTGTAGTCGGCGATCAGCTCGGAACGGCGCGCTTCCGGGTCGGCCGCCTCGTCGAGCTCCTTGCGGAAGATGATGTTGACCGCCCCGTCCGGCCCCATCACGGCGACCTCCGCCGTCGGCCAGGCGACGTTGAAGTCGGCGCGGATGTGCTTCGAGCTCATGACGTCGTACGCGCCGCCGTACGCCTTGCGGGTGATCACCGTCAGCTTCGGCACCGTCGCCTCGGCATAGGCGTAGAGGAGCTTCGCGCCGTGCCGGATGATCCCACCCCACTCCTGCTCGGTTCCCGGCAGGAAGCCCGGGACGTCGACGAACGTGACGAGCGGGACGTTGAACGCGTCGCACGTGCGGACGAAGCGGGCCGCCTTCACCGACGCGTCGATGTCGAGCACGCCCGCGAGCGCGGCGGGCTGGTTGCCCACGACTCCGATCGAGTGGCCGCCGAGCCGGGCGAACCCGCAGACGATGTTCTCGGCGAAGCGCGGCTGCACCTCGAGGAACTCGCCGTCGTCGACGACCTTCGCGATCACCTGCTTCATGTCGTACGGCTTCGTCGCCTCGTCGGGAATGAACGTGTCCAGCTCCGGCTCCTCCCGCTCGACCGGATCGGACGGAGCGGCGTACGGCGCGCGCTCGAGGTTGTTCTGCGGAAGAAACGAGAGCAGGTAGCGCGCATCCTCGAGGCATGCCTCCTCGTCCGCCGCAGTGAAGTGCGCGACACCGGACCGGGATGCGTGCGTCGAGGCGCCGCCGAGCTCCTCGAAGGACACCTCCTCGCCCGTCACCGTCTTCACCACATCGGGGCCGGTGATGAACATGTACGACGTCTCGTCGGCCATCAGCACGAAGTCGGTGATCGCCGGCGAGTAGACGGCCCCGCCGGCGCACGGGCCGAGCACGAGCGAGATCTGCGGAACCACGCCGGAGGCCTGCACGTTCCGCCAGAAGATCTCGGCGTAGCCGGCGAGCGAGACGACGCCTTCCTGGATCCGCGCTCCGCCGGAGTCGTTGATCCCGATCACCGGGCAGCCGTACTTGACGGCCATGTCCATCACCTTGCAGATCTTCTCGGCGAAGACCTCGGAGAGCGAGCCGCCGAAGACGGTGAAGTCCTGCGAGAAGACGAAGACCTTGCGTCCCAGGATCTCGCCGTAGCCGGTGACGACCGCGTCGCCGTACGGCCGGTTCGCCATCGACTCGAAGTCCGGGTTGCGATGGCGGACGTAGCGGTCGAGCTCGACGAACGAGCCCGGGTCGAGCAGCTTCTCGACTCGTTCGCGCGCCAGGAGCTTCCCCCGCTCCCGCTGCCGGGCGACCGCCTTCTCGTTGCCCGCGTGCGCCGCCTGCTCGGAGAGCTCCTGCAGCCAGGCCAGCTTGGCGGCGGTGGTGTCGTGCGTCTCGGCCATGGCCGCCCAGCCTAATACGATCGCCTGCATGGAGCCGCCGCTCGACCGCTCGACCACCTGGCCGTACGTCGACGGCGAGCCGGGGCCGTACCACTACTCACGGAATGCGCACCCGGTCGGAGTCGAGGCCGAGCGCGCGCTCGGCGAGCTCGAGGGCGGAGACGCGCTCCTCTTCTCGTCCGGCATGGGCGCCGAGACCGCACTGGTTCTGGCGCTGCTCTCGCCCGGCTCGACGATCGCGCTCGCGGACGACGCCTACTACGGAACCGGCGTTCTCTTCGGCGAGCTCGAGCGGTGGGGCCTCCAGCACGTCCTCTTCGACCAGACCGGTCCGCCGCCGCCCGGCGTCGACCTCGTCTGGATCGAGGCGCCGTCGAATCCGCTGCTGACGATGCCCGACTTCGAAGCGGCGGCGGCGCACCCCGGTCTCGTCGTCTGCGATGCGACGGCGGCGACGCCGGTCAACCTGCGGCCACTGGAGCTCGGCTGCGACCTCGTGCTCCACTCCGCCACGAAGTATCTCGCCGGCCATCACGACGTGCTCCTCGGCGCCGTCGTCTGCAAGCGCGCGGAGCACGCGGCGCGGCTGCTCGAGCTCCGGACGCGCACCGGAATCGTCGCGGCGCCCGACGCCGCCTGGCTCCTCGTGCGCGGCCTGAAGACGCTCGACGTCCGGGTCAGCCGCCAGAGCCAGACGGCAAGGATCATCGCCGAGCGCCTGGCCGAGCACGAAGCGGTCACGACCGTGAGATATCCCGGTTTCGGAGCACTCATCTCCTTCGACACCGCAGACGGCGCAGGCGCCCGCCGTGTCGAGACCGCGACGACGTTGATCGTCAACGCCACGAGCCTCGGCGGTGTCCAGTCGACGATCGAGACACGCCATCGCTGGGAGGGGGATCGTGTCCCCGAGGGCCTGCTGCGGCTCTCGGTGGGGCTCGAGCCGGCCGATCAGCTCTGGCACGATCTCGACGGTGCCTTGAAACAGGCCTAACCGCTTGGCTTTTCGCGGTCTGCAGGCCGTTAAACATCGCCCTCGAATGGGCATACACCCGCGAGGAGCTAGAGGAGCTCCTGTGCGACCCCCGCAGCTGACAAAGGAGTAACCCGTGCCCCGAGTCCCAACGGCCGGAGAGCGCGCCAAGCGCACCCGGAAGACCGAAAGCTCGCCACCTACAAATGGAGCTGGGCGCCTGACCGACGCGCAGCTCGACAAGCTCGTCAAGGCACTCGAAGCCGCACGCGACGGAGACTTCACGGTCCGGTTGCGGGCGGAAGGCCCGCTGGCGGAGGTTGCGTCCGCGTTCAACGAGCTCGTCGAGCGCAACCAGCACGTGACGAAGGAGCTCATCCGGGTCAGCAAGGTCGTGGGTCGAGAGGGTCGCATCAACGAGCGGGCCAGCGTCGCGGGGGCGCCGGGCTCGTGGTCGGAGAAGATCGGCGCGGTCAACGAGCTCGTCGACAACCTGGCGAGGCCGACGATCGAGGTCGCGCGCGTGATCGACGCCGTCGCCGACGGCGATCTGACGCAGCGGATCCAGCTCGAGATCGACGGGCAGCCGGTACGCGGCGAGTTCCGCCGGATCGGCACCACCGTCAACGCGATGGTCGACCAGCTCTCCTCGTTCGCCGCCGAGGTGACGCGCGTCGCGCGCGAGGTGGGCACCGAGGGGATCCTCGGCGGACAGGCGAAGGTGAAGGGTGTCTCCGGCACCTGGAAGGACCTGACCGACTCGGTCAACCAGATGGCGTCCAACCTGACGGGACAGGTGCGGAACATCGCGGACGTGACGACCGCCGTCGCGAACGGCGACCTCTCGCGCAAGGTCACGGTGGACGTCAAGGGCGAGGTGCTCGAGCTCAAGAACACCGTCAACACGATGGTCGACCAGCTCTCCCTGTTCGCCGACGAGGTCACGCGCGTCGCGCGCGAGGTCGGCACCGACGGCAAGCTCGGCGGCCAGGCCCAGGTGAAGGGTGTCTCCGGCGTGTGGAAGGACCTGACGGAGAACGTCAACACGCTCGCGAACAACCTGACGGGACAGGTGCGCAACATCGCCGCCGTCACGACCGCGGTCGCGAACGGCGACCTCTCGCGCAAGATCACGGTGGACGTGAAGGGCGAGGTGCTCGAGCTGAAGGAGACCGTCAACACGATGGTCGACCAGCTCCGCTCGTTCTCCGCAGAGGTCACACGAGTCGCCAAGGAAGTCGGCACCGAGGGCAAGCTCGGCGGCCAGGCCCAGGTCGAGGGCGTCTCCGGCGTGTGGCGCGACCTGACGGAGAACGTCAACACGCTCGCGAACAACCTCACCGGGCAGGTGCGGAACATCGCCGAAGTCACGACCGCCGTCGCGAACGGCGACCTCTCGAAGAAGATCACCGTCGACGTCCGCGGCGAGGTGCTGGAGCTGAAGGAGACCGTCAACACGATGGTCGACCAGCTGCGCGCCTTTGCCGCAGAGGTGACGCGTGTCGCCCGCGAGGTCGGCACCGAGGGCAAGCTCGGCGGCCAGGCCCAGGTCGAAGGCGTCTCCGGCACCTGGCGCGACCTGACGGACAACGTGAACACGCTGGCCGGCAACCTCACCTCGCAGGTCCGGAACATCGCCGCGGTCACGACCGCGGTGGCGAACGGCGATCTCTCCAAGAAGATCACCGTCGACGTGAAGGGCGAGATCCAGGAGCTGAAGGACACGATCAACACGATGGTCGACCAGCTCTCCTCGTTCGCCGCCGAGGTGACCCGCGTCGCCCGCGAGGTGGGCACCGAGGGCAAGCTCGGCGGCCAGGCCCAGGTCGAAGGCGTCTCCGGCACCTGGCGCGGCCTGACCGAGAACGTCAACACGCTCGCCAACAACCTCACCGGCCAGGTGCGGAACATCGCCGAGGTCACGACCGCCGTCGCCAACGGCGACCTCTCGAAGAAGATCACCGTCGACGCTCGCGGCGAGGTGCTCGAGCTCAAGAGCACGATCAACACGATGGTCGACCAGCTCTCGGCGTTCGCAGCCGAGGTCACCCGCGTCGCCAAGGAGGTCGGCACCGAGGGCAAGCTCGGCGGCCAGGCCCAGGTCGAAGGCGTCTCAGGCACCTGGCGCGGCCTGACGGAGAACGTGAACCTGATGGCCGACAACCTCACGGCCCAGGTGCGCTCGATCGCCGAGGTGACGACGGCGGTAGCCCGCGGCGACCTGACCCAGAAGATCACGATCGAGACGAAGGGTGAGATCGCCAAGCTCGCCTCGACGATCAACACGATGGTCGACCAGCTGTCCTCGTTCGCCGCGGAGGTCACGCGCGTCGCCCGCGAGGTCGGCACCGAGGGCATCCTCGGCGGCCAGGCGACGGTGGAAGGCGTCTCCGGCACCTGGCGCGGCCTGACGGACAACGTGAACCTGCTGGCGAACAACCTGACGAGCCAGGTGCGCGCAATCGCAGATGTGACCACGGCGGTCGCGAAGGGCGACCTCTCGCAGAAGATCACCGTCGACGCCAAGGGCGAGATCGCCCTGCTGAAGGGGACGATCAACACGATGGTCGACCAGCTCTCGGCCTTCGCCGGCGAGGTGACCCGCGTCGCCCGCGAGGTGGGTACCGAGGGAAAGCTCGGCGTCGAGGCCGAGGTCAAGGGCGTCTCGGGCGTCTGGCGCGACCTGACGCAGAACGTGAACACGATGTCGAGCTCGCTGACCGCGCAGGTGCGGAACATCGCCGAGGTGACGACCGCCGTCGCGAACGGCGACCTCTCGAAGAAGGTCACCGTCGACGTGAAGGGCGAGATCCTCGAGCTGAAGCAGACGATCAACACGATGGTCGATCAGCTGTCGGCGTTCGCCGCCGAGGTCACGCGCGTCGCCAAGGAGGTCGGCACCGAGGGCAAGCTCGGCGGCCAGGCCCAGGTCGAAGGCGTCTCCGGCACCTGGCGCGGCCTGACCGAGAACGTCAACACGCTCGCCAACAACCTCACCGACCAGGTGCGGAACATCGCCGAGGTGACGACCGCCGTCGCCCAGGGCGACCTCTCTCGCAAGATCACGGTCGAGGCGAAGGGCGAGGTCGCCCAGCTCGCTTCGACGATCAACACGATGGTCGACCAGCTCTCCTCGTTCGCCGCCGAGGTGACGCGCGTCGCCCGCGAGGTCGGCACCGAGGGCAAGCTCGGCGGCCAGGCGCAGGTGAAGGGCGTCTCGGGGACCTGGCGCGACCTGACCGACAACGTGAACTTCATGGCCGGCTCGCTCACCGAGCAGGTGCGGAACATCGCGACCGTGACGACCGCGGTCGCGAACGGCGACCTCTCGAAGAAGATCACCGTCGACGCGAAGGGCGAGATCTTCGAGCTCAAGGACACGATCAACACGATGGTCGAGCAGCTGCGCGCGTTCGCCTCCGAGGTGACACGCGTGGCGCGCGAGGTCGGCACCGAGGGCCGCCTCGGCGGTCAGGCGGCCGTCGAAGGCGTGTCCGGAACCTGGAAGGACCTGACCGAGAACGTCAACTTCATGGTCTTCACCGTCACGGAACAGGTGCGGAACATCGCAACGGTGACCACCGCGGTCGCGAACGGCGACCTCTCGAAGAAGGTCACGGTGGACGTGAAGGGAGAGGTGCTCGAGCTCAAGGACACGATCAACACGATGGTCGACCAGCTCTCGGCGTTCGCAGCCGAGGTCACCCGAGTCGCCCGCGAGGTCGGCACCGAGGGCCGCCTGGGCGGCCAGGCCGAAGTGGCCGGCGTCTCCGGCACCTGGAAGGACCTGACCGAGAACGTGAACCTGCTCGCGAACAACCTCACCAACCAGGTGCGGGCGATCGCGGACGTGACGACTGCGGTCGCGAAGGGAGATCTCTCTCAGAAGATCACCGTCGCCGCCAAGGGCGAGGTGGCCGAGCTCGCGGGGACGATCAACACGATGGTCGACCAGCTCTCGACCTTCGCCGCCGAGGTGACGCGCGTGGCGCAGGAGGTCGGCACCGAAGGGAAGCTCGGCGTCCAGGCGCAGGTCGAAGGCGTCTCCGGCGTGTGGAAGGGCCTGACCGACAACGTCAACCAGCTGGCCGAGACGCTGACGACGCAGCTGCGCGCGATCGCCGACGTGTCGACGGCCGTGACGCAGGGCGACCTGACGCGCTCGATCACCGTCGAGGCAGCCGGTGAGGTCTCGGACCTCAAGGACAACATCAACCAGATGATCGGCAACCTCCGCGAGACGACCGAGCGGAACGCCGCACAGGACTGGCTCAACTCGAACCTCGCCCGCTTCTCGGGAATGCTCCAGGGCCAGCGCGACCAGAAGACGGTCGCCCGGCTCCTGATGAGCGAGGTGACGCCCCTCGTCGCCGCGCACCACGGCGCCTTCTACGTGGCCGAGGACTCCGGTGTTGGCGGTGGAGCCGACGACGAGGAGACCGAGCTGCACCTGATCGCGACGTACGGCTACAAGGAGCGCAAGTCGCTCGCGAACCGCTTCAAGGTCGGCGAGGCGCTGATCGGGCAGGCGGCGCTCGAGCGGAAGGTGATCGTCATCACCCAGGCGCCCGAGGACTACATCAAGATCGCCTCCGGCCTCGGCGAAGCCGCTCCGACGAGCATCATCGTCTTCCCCGTCCTCTTCGAGGAGACGGTGATGGCGGTGATCGAGCTGGCGTCGTTCGTCCCGTTCACCGAGGTGCAGCAGACGTTCCTCGAGATGCTCTCGGAGTCGATCGGCGTCGTCCTGAACACGATCAACGCGAACATGCGCACCGAGGAGCTGCTGCTCCAGTCGCAGTCGCTGACCCAGGACCTCCAGAGCCAGTCGGAGGAGCTGCAGGCGCAGCAGGACGAGCTGAGGCGGTCAAACGCAGAGCTCGAGGCGCAGACGGCGACGCTTCGCGCCTCCGAAGAGCTGCTCCAGACCCAGCAGGAGGAGCTGCAGCAGACGAACGAGGAGCTCGAGGAGCGCTCGCAGCAGCTCGAGGAGCAGAACCGGCGGATCGAGATCAAGAACGCCGAGATCGAGGAGGCTCGCAGCGCGCTCGAGGAGAAGGCGGAGCAGCTCGCGCTCTCGTCGAAGTACAAGTCCGAGTTCCTCGCGAACATGTCGCACGAGCTGCGAACGCCGCTCAACTCGCTGCTGATCCTGGCGAAGCTGCTCGGCGACAACGTCGACGGGAACCTGACCAGCAAGCAGATCGAGTTCGCGAACACGATCCACAACGCCGGCGCCGAGCTGCTCGGGCTGATCAACGACATCCTCGATCTCTCGAAGGTCGAGGCCGGCAAGATGGACGTGCATGCCGCCCAGGTGTCGGTGGCCGAGGAGCTCGCCAGCCTGGAGCGGTCGTTCATGCCGGTGGCCGCGGAGAAGGGGCTGACGTTCGAGCTCGACTTCGCGGAGAGCGCGCTTCCGACCGTCGTCACCGACCGGCAGCGGCTCCAGCAGGTTCTGAAGAACCTGCTCTCGAACGCGTTCAAGTTCACCGAGGCCGGCGGCGTGGTCCTGCGCGTCGCCCAGGCGGCTCCGGGGCGTCAGTTCGCCAGCGAGACCCTGGCCGGCGCCGCTCACGTGGTCGGGTTCTCCGTCGTGGACACCGGAGTCGGGATCGCCGCGGACAAGCTGCGCGTGATCTTCGAGGCGTTCCAGCAGGCCGACGGCACGACGAGCCGCCGCTACGGCGGCACGGGGCTGGGCCTCTCGATCAGCCGCGAGATCGCGCGCCTGCTCGGAGGCGAGATCCACGTCGAGTCGACCCCCGGCGAGGGCAGCACGTTCACCCTCTTCCTGCCGGACGTCTTCGTCGAGCACGCGCCGGCGGCGACGGGCACGGAGTTCCTCGCAGCCGTCACCGCGGGGCTGACGCCGGCCACGGCCGCGCTGCCACACCCGACGAACGGCGGCGGTCCGGAGGCGGACGACTTCGATCCATCGCTGCTCGTTCCGAGCGAGGTCGAGGACGACCGCGACGCGATCGAGGCCGGCGACCGCGTCGTGCTGATCGTCGAGGACGATGCGGACTTCGCCCGCACGGAGCTGGAGATCGCCCGCGAGCGCGGCTTCAAGGGACTCGTCGCGCTTCGCGGCGACAGCGGGCTCGCCCTGGCGCGCGAGTTCAAGCCGGACGCGATCGTGCTCGACATGAGCCTGCCGGTGATGGACGGCTGGACCGTGCTCGACCGGCTGAAGCGCCACCCGGCGACGCGTCACATCCCGGTTCACATCGTCTCGGGCGTCGAGGAGGCCCAGCCCGCGCTGATGGCGGGAGCTGCGGCTGTCGTCAAGAAGCCGGCGTCGGTCGAGGTGCTCCAGGCGGTCTTCGGCGGGATCGAGTCGTTCATCGATCGCGCCGTTCGCAGGCTCCTCGTGGTCGACGACGACGAGGTCCAGCGCGCTGCGATCATCGAGCTGGTCGGAGGGGACGGCGACATCGAGATCGTGGCGGTCGGGTCCTCGGAGGAGGCTCTCGCGGCGCTCGACTCCGGGCCACCCTTCGACTGCATGGTGCTCGATCTGAAGCTGCCGAAGATGACCGGCTTCGACCTGCTCGAGAAGGTCAAGACGAGCGAGAGCTCCCACGGCCTGCCGGTGATCGTGTACACCGGAAAGGAGCTGACGCGACGCGAGGAGACGAAGCTGAAGCGCTACGCGGCGACGATCGTCGTCAAGGATGCGCGCTCGCCGGAGCGGCTCCTCGACGAGACGTCCCTCTTCCTGCACCGGGTCGAGTCGAAGCTGCCCGAGTCGAAGCGCAAGATGCTCGAGCAACTCCACAACACCGACACGCTCTTCCTCGGCAAGAAGATCCTGATCGTCGACGACGACGTGAGGAACGTCTTCGCCCTGGCGAGCGCGCTCGAGGCGAACGGAATGGAAGTGGTGTTCGCCGAGAACGGGCGTGAGGGGATCGAGGCGCTCGCGACGAACGCGGGCGTCGATCTCGTCCTGATGGACGTGATGATGCCCGAGATGGACGGGTACGAGACGACGCAGGCGATCCGGAAGCTGCCCGAGTTCGAGAAGCTGCCGATCATCGCGCTGACCGCGAAGGCGATGCGGGGCGACCGCGAGCGGTCGATCGCCGCAGGCGCCTCCGACTACATCACGAAGCCCGTCGACACCGACCAGCTGCTCTCCCTGATGCGGGTGTGGCTCTACCGGTAGAGAGAGGGGAGGAGCTCAAGCTCGAGCAGATCGAGATCGAGCTTCTCCTGGAGGGGATCTACCGCCGTTACGGCTTCGATTTCCGCGAGTACGCGCCGGCGTCGCTGAAGCGGCGCCTGCGCCGGCGGATGGACGGCGAGAAGGTCGACACCGTCTCCGCGCTCCAGAACCTGATCCTGCACGACCCCGCCGTGATGGAGCGGTTGCTGCTCGACCTGTCGGTGAACGTGACCGCGATGTTCCGCGACCCCTCGTTCTTCTTTGCGTTCCGCGAGAAGGTCGTGCCGGCCCTGCGCACCTATCCCTTCGCACGCCTCTGGGTGGCCGGCTGCTCGACCGGCGAGGAGGTCTACTCACTCGCGATCCTGCTGGCCGAGGAGGGGCTCGCCGACCGCGTCCGGATCTACGCGACGGACATCAACGAAGCGGTGATCGAGACGGCGCGGCTCGGCGTCTTCCCGCTCGACAAGATGCAGGAGTACACGCAGAACTACATCAGGGCCGGCGGCACCCACTCGTTCTCGGAGTACTACGTGGCGCGCTACGACAGCGCGCAGTTCGCGCGGGAGCTCGTCGAGAGCGTTGTCTTCGCAGGGCACAACCTGGCGTCCGACGCCGCGTTCAACGAATTCCACGTGATCACGTGCCGGAACGTGATGATCTACTTCGCGCAGCCTTTGCAGGAGCACGTGCACCGCCTCTTCTACGAGAGCCTCACTACATTCGGAGTCCTCGCTCTCGGACAGAAGGAGACCATCCGGTTCTCGCCGTACGAGAGCTGCTACGAAGAGCTCGACGCCGAAGAGCGCCTCTACAAGAAGGTCAGGTGATGTACGAAGTGATCGCCATCGGCGCATCGTGGGGAGGCTTGGAGGCCATGGGCACGCTGCTCGAGGGGATCCCGCAGGACCTCGACCAGGCGATCGTGGTCGCCCAGCACCGCTCTCCCGAGTCCAGTCGCGGCGTGCTCGAGTCGCTGCTCCAGCGGCATGTCGAGCGTCCGGTGAGCGAGCCTGGCGACAAGGAGCCGATCGAGCCCGGCCGGGTGTACGTCGCGCCGCCGGACTACCACCTGCTGGTCGACGGCGGGTGCTTCGCGCTTTCCCTCGAGGCACGCGTGCAGTACGCGCGGCCGTCGATCGACGTCCTCTTCGAATCGGTCGCCGACGGCTACCGCGAGCGCGCGATCGGAATCGTCCTCACCGGCGCGAACGCGGACGGAGCGGCCGGCCTCGCCGCGATCAAGCGCAACGGCGGTGTCTCGATCGTCCAGGACCCGAAGACGGCGAGCCGGCGGACGATGCCCGACGCGGCACTCGAAGCCTCAGCCGTGGATGCCGTGCTGCCGCTCGAGGAGATCGGGCCCTTCCTGTACGGGTTGTGCCACACGTGACCAAGGCGCGGATCCTGCTGGTCGACGACAGACCCGAGAACCTCCTCGCGCTGGAGGCGATCCTCGATCCCCTCGGCCATGAGCTCGTTCGCGCCCAATCGGGCGAAGAGGCGCTGCGGCGCCTGCTCCACGACGAGTACGCCGTGATCCTGCTCGACGTGCAGATGCCGGGGATGGACGGCTTCCAGACCGCGGAGCTGATCAAGAAGCTCGAGCGCACGCGGCACATCCCGATCGTCTTCCTGACCGCGATCTCCAAGGACGCCGAGAACGTCTTCCAGGGCTACGGCGCCGGGGCGGTCGACTATCTGATGAAGCCGTTCGACCCGCACATCCTGCGGGCGAAGGTGTCCGTGTTCATCGATCTCTGGCAGAAGACGGTTGAGATCAGGCGGCAGAACGAGCTGCTCACGGCCCAGGAGATCGCCGCGCTCGAGCGGGAGAGCGAGTCGCGCTACCAGTCGCTGGCCGACGCCGTGCCGCAGATCGTCTGGACGACGGACGCCGACGGGAAGACCCTCGGCTACAACGAGCGGTGGTACGAGTACACCGGGATGGCGCGTGGCGACGAGGCTGCGTCGCAGGAGATCGTCCATCCCGACGACATGCCCGAGATGCTCGAGCGGTGGGAGGCGTCGCGACCGACCGGCGACCCGTTCGAGATCGAGTACCGATTCCGTCGTGCGGACGGGGTCTACCGCTGGCACCTCGGCCGCTCGGTCTGTCTCCGCGACGACGCGAGCGCGATCACCGGCTGGGTCGGCACGGCGACCGACATCCACGATCGCCGGCTCGCCGAGGAGCGGCAACGCTTCCTCGCCGAGGCCGGGTGGGTGCTGGGGAGCTCGCTCGACTACGAGCAGACGCTCGGGGACGTCGCCCGGCTCGCTGTGCCGCGCGTGGCGGACTGGTGTGCCGTCGACATCTTCGTCGACGGCAAGCTCGAGCGGTTGGCGCTGGAGCACGTCGATCCGCACAAGCTGGCGCTGGCGCGCGAGCTGCAGGGCCCGATGCTGGCGGCGGCCGACTCGGCCGGGGCCGAGGCGATCCGCGCCCGCGAGGCTGTGCTCGTCCGCGACATCGACAACGAGGCGCTCGCGTCGTTCGGGTTCGACGCGAGCCAGCTCGAGATCGCGCGTTCGCTCGCTCCCCGTTCGTACGTGACGGTGCCGCTCTTGGCTCGCGGCGAGGTGTTCGGCTCGATCAGCCTCGTCACGGCCGAGTCGGAGCGGAGGTACGACGAGCGCGATCTCGCCCTCGCAGAGGAGCTCGCACGCCACGCTGCCTCCGCGATCGACAACGCGCGCCTCTACGCCGAGGCGGAGCGGCGCGGCCGTGCAGCGAGAGCGCTCGAAGCGGTCGGCGACGGGGTCGTCCTGGTCGACCGCGAAGGCGTGATTCGACTGTGGAACCCCGCCGCGGCGACGATCACCGGCCTGCCGGAGTCCGACGTGCTCGGCCGCCCGATCGCGGACGTCGTCAAGGGCTGGAGCGAGATCTCGCCCCGGATCCCAGTCGCGAGCAAGCCGGGCGAGCTCGTCCGTACCGAAACCGTACCGGTCGAGTTCGGCGGCCGGGAGCTCTGGATCTCCGGTTCCGGGGTCGGCTTCGAAGAGGGCACGGTCTATGCGTTTCGCGACCTGACCGAGGAGCGCGCGCTCGAGGAGATCAAGGCGGAGTTCGTGGCGACCGTCTCGCACGAGCTGCGGACGCCGCTTGCCGCGATCTACGGCTCGGCGCAGACGCTCCGTCGCACGGACATCGACCTCGACCCCGAGATTCAGAACCAGCTCCTCGGCGTGATCGCCTCGGAGTCGGACCGGCTCGGCACGATCGTCAACGACCTCCTCGTCGCCGGCAGCCTCGACGCCGACCAGCTTCCGATCTCGGTCGAGCGCTGCGACCCGGCGGAGCTCGCCGGCTCGGTCGTCGAGGCGGCACGGACGCACCTGCCCGAGTCGATCGAGCTCCAGCTGAACGCGCCGGAGCGGCTGCTGCGTGTCGTCGCCGATCCAGTCCAGCTGCACCAGGTGCTGAACAACCTCGTCGACAACGCGATCAAGTACTCACCGGAAGGCGGCCAGGTCGCCGTCTCGGTGGCGAACGGCGACGGGCTGATCCGCTTCTCGGTGATCGACAACGGCCTCGGCATCCCCCGGTCCGAGCACCGCCGGATCTTCGAGAAGTTCTACCGGCTCGATCCGGACATGACCCGCGGCATCGGCGGCACCGGCCTCGGCCTCTACATCTGCCGCGAGCTCGTTCGGCGCATGGACGGGCAGATCTGGGTCGAGTCGGCCGTCGGCAAGGGATCGACCTTCGTCGTCGAGCTCCCCGCCGCGGCCGAGAAAGCGCCCGCGACGAAGCGCAAGACACCGGCGAAGTCCAGCTAGGCGGGGTCCACAGCGGACACGACGGGGTCTGACCCCGGACACGCCCAGAAGTGGCATGGCCTGCCGCAGAAAGGGCGCAGCGGCGCGAGCGATGACGTCCGTTGCGGACACGACGGGGTCTGACCCCGGCCATGGCCGCTGCGGACGGGGGCTTAGCGGGAGCCGCCGGCGACGCCGGTGGTGCCCGCGCCTGCGGATTCGCTCGAGAGCTTCGACGCGAAGTAAACGGGGATCATCGAGAGCAGGATCACGAAGACCGCGACCACGTTCACGATCGGAAGCTGGTTCGGACGCGAGAGGTTGTTGAGGATCCAGATCGGGAGCGTCTGGTCGGCGCCGGCGGTGAACGTGGTCACGATCACCTCGTCGAAGCTGAGCGCGAACGCGAGCAGCCCGCCCGCGAGCAAGGCGGTCTTCAGCTGCGGGAACGTGATGTACCGGAACGTCTGCCACGCGTCGGCGCCGAGATCGGCCGAGGCTTCCTCGAGCGAGGCGGCCGTCCGCCGCAGCCTGGCGACGACGTTGTTGTAGACGACGACGATGCAGAAGGTCGCGTGCCCGACCATGATGGTGAAGAGGCCGAGGTCGACCCCGAACGGCTCCGGCAGGTTGCGGAAGGTCGCGTTCAGCGCCATCCCGGTCACGATCCCCGGCAGCGCGAGCGGGAGGATGACCAGGAAGGAGATCGCTTCGCGCCCGAAGAAGCGGTGGCGCGCGACCGCCAGCGCCGCGAACGAGCCGAGCACGAGCGCGATCGCCGTCGCGCCGAGGGCGGCCTTCAGCGAGACGACGAGCGCGTCGCGAACGCCCGGGTTGTCGATCGCCCGCCCGAACCACCTCGTCGTCAGCCCTTCGATCGGCCAGACGAGCGAGCGCCGGTCGTTGAACGCGTAGAGGCAGATCACGAGCAGCGGCACGTAGATGAAGGCCAACGTCAGCCCGGTCAGGCCGCGCAGGAGCCAGGTGCCGGTGCGCGAGGTCACAGGTTGTCGAAGGCTCCCGCCCGCCGTGCGAGCAGCAGGTAGATGACCATCACCGCGACCGGCACCGTCGCGAACGCCGCAGCGAACGGCAGGTTGTTCGCGACGCCGACGTTGATGTAGACGACGTTGCCGATGAACTGCGTGCTCGAGACGAGCTGCGGCGTGATGTAGTCGCCGAGGGTCAGCGAGAACGTGAAGATCGAGCCCGCGGCGACCGCCGGGAGCGCCAGCGGCAGAACGACGCGCCGGAGCGTCCTCCCTCCCTGCGCACCGAGGTCGGCGGACGCCTCGAGCAGCGAGGTCGGGATCCGCTCGAGGCCCGCGTAGACCGGCAGGATCATGAACGGCAGCCAGAGATACGAGAAGACGAGCCACGTCGCCACGTTGCCGAACCCGGGGCCGGAGAGCCCGAGCGGCGAGAGCACCCAGTTCAGCAGGCCCTCCTCCTGCAGCACGATCCGCCACGCGTAGACCTTCACCAGGTAGCTCGCCCACAGCGGCAGCAGAATCGCGACGACGAGCAGGTTGCGCGTCCTCGGAGAGGCGACCTTCGCCATGTAGAAGGCGATCGGAAAGGCGAGCACCGCGTCGGTCACCGTCACCGCTGCCGCGATCAGCACCGTCCTCTGCGTGATCGCCCGGTAGACGTCGCTCTCCCAGAGCTGCCGGAAGTTCTGGAAGCCGTAGTCGTGAACGACCTGGGACGTGAAGGGGTCGAGCCGCCAGAAAGCGGCGACGAACAGAACGGCGAGCGACCCGAGATAGGCGAGCAGGAGCCACGAGAGCGGCGGTGTCAGCAGCAGGCCGAGGCGCAGCCGCGGATGGCGATGGAGGAACGAAGAAAGGCGCCGCCCCGGACTCTCCCGGGGCGGCGCCTCCGCTACTTCAGGCGTAGCGATGAGCTAGCCCTTTATCTCCGTCCAGGCCTGCGTCCACTCCGAGTAGTCCTTGCAGACCTGCCCCCGGTCGTCGCCGCAGTCGGCCTGCGGCGTCTTCCAGTAGTAGATCTGGTCGAAGTAGTCCTCGTCGTCGGCGTGGAAGAGCGTGCAGTGGTCCTTGTTGGACGTCAGCGCGCACGCCTCCTTGGAGGACGGGGCCTCGCCGAAGTACTCGGTCGCGGCCGCGTTCGCCTTCGGCGAGATGATGTGGTTCATCCACAGGTACATGCAGTTCGGATTCTTCGCCTTCGAGGCGATCATCCAGGTGTCGGACCAGCCGGTCGAGCCCTCCTTCGGCAGGACGGCGGCGACGGGCACCTTCTCGCCCTCGAGCACGTTCACGATCACCTGCCAGGTCGTCCCGAGGACGCTCTCGCCGCCGGTGAAGGCTGCGATCTGCTTCGTGTAGTCCGACCAGTACTCGCCGATGACTCCCCGCTGCTTCTTGAGCAGGTCGACGGCGGCCTCGAACTGCGCGTCGTCCAGCTCGTACGGATCCTCGATCCCGAGGTCCGGCTGAGTCGCCATCAGGTAGACGGCAGCGTCCGCGATGTAGATCGGGCTGTCGTAGGCGGTCACCTTCCCCTTGTAGGGCGAGTTCTCGTCCCAGACGACGCTCCATGAGTCCGGCGCCGGCTTGACGACGTCCGTTCGGTACTGGAGCAGGTTCGCGCCGCGGCCGTGCGGAACGCCGTAGTTGACGTCATCCACCGTGTTGTGCGGCTGATCCTTGAGCCCCTCGAAGACGCCCGCGTAGTTCTCGATCAGCTCCATGTTCACCGGAGCCACGTCGCCGGCGGCGATCAGCCGCAGGCTCGCGTCGCCCGACGCGGAGACACCGTCGTACTGGCCGGTGCGCATCAGCGTCACCATCTCGTCCGACGTGTTCCCGACCTTGACGTTCACCTGGCAGCCCGTCTCGGACTCGAAGTCCGTCACCCAGTCGACCTTCGGGTCCGTGCTGCCGTCCTCGACGTAGCCTGCCCACGCGATCAGATTGACCTGGCCCTCGCCGTCGCCGAGCGTTTCCAGCATTCCCGCGGGCGTGCCGCCGGCCTCAGCCGTCGTCCCACTGCCCGCGTCGCCCTCCTCGTCGTCGCCGCCGCACCCGGCGGCCATGAAGCTCAGCACCGTTGTCGCGAGCGCCACCGCCGCCCACCGTCCTGCTCTCCGCTGCATCGTCACGTTCCTCCGTTCGAGCTTTCGATTACGAAAACGTGCTCCGGCCGCCATACGAGCCGGACCCGGCTTCCCTGTCGCTCCAGCGCCTCGCTCGATCCACTCTCGAGGTTCTGGCTCACCACCGTCAGCTCGCCGCCGGCGGCGAGCTCCACGTGGTAGCGGGTGATCGCCCCGACGTAGACCACGTCGCGGATCGTCCCCTCCTCCATCGTGACCCCGGGCTCCGGCTCTTCGCCCTCTCCGAGCGTCCGGATCTTCTCCGGCCGGACCGTGAAGCGGCGGCCGCCGCGCTCGAGCACGTTCGACACGCCGACGAAGCCGGCGATGAACTCGCTGGCCGGGTGCTCGTAGACCTCGGCGGGAGCGCCGATCTGCTCGATCCTGCCGTGGTTGAACACCGCGAGGCGGTCGCTCATCGTGAGCGCCTCCTCCTGGTCGTGCGTGACGTAGACGAAGGTGATGCCGAGCTCCTGCTGGATCCGCTTCAGCTCCACCTGAAGCTCCTGCCGGAGCTTGAGGTCGAGAGCGCCGAGAGGCTCGTCGAGGAGCAGCGCCTTGGGCCGGTTGACGATCGCGCGCGCCAGTGCGACACGCTGCCGCTGGCCGCCCGAGAGCTGTGCAGGCTTGCGGTTGCCGTACCCCTCCAGCCGGACGAGCCGCAGCGCCTCTTCGGCGCGCTGCCGTCGCTCGGGACGCGGCACCTTCTTCACCCGCAACCCGTACTCGACGTTCTCCTGGACGGTCATGTGCGGAAAGAGCGCATAGTCCTGGAAGACGGTGTTCACGTCGCGGGCATACGGCGGCAGCATGGAGACGTCCTTGCCGCCCAGCTCGACCTTGCCCTCGTCGGGGAGCTCGAAGCCCGCGATGACCCGAAGCGTCGTCGTCTTGCCCGAGCCGGACGGGCCGAGCAGCGTGAAGAACTCGCCTCGCCCGATCTCCAGGTCGACGCCGTCGACGGCGGTCACGTCGCCGTAGCGCTTGCGCAACCCTGCGACGCGGACGTCGATCTCAGCTTGCGGCGGCACGCACCGACTCCTCGAGCAGTTCGAGCCCGCGATCGAGCTCGTCGTCGGTCACGGTCAGTGGCGGCAGCAGGCGGAGCACATTTCCGTACAGGCCGCAGGAGAGGAGAAGCAGCCCGCGCTCGAAGGCGGCGGCCGTGATCTTTCCCGCGAGCTCGGGGCTCTGATCGCGGAGCTCGAGCGCCAGCATCGGGCCGAGGCCGCGCACCTCGCCGATCTGCTCGTGGCGGGATGCCAGCTCATCCAGGCGGCGTCGCAACGTCTCGCCGAGGTCATCGGCGCGAGAGCGGAAGGCCGGCTCCGCAACGGTGTCGAGCACCACCGCGGCTGCGGCGCAGGCGACCGGATTGCCGCCGAACGTGCCGCCCAGCCCGCCCGGTCCCGGCGCATCCATGATCTCGGCCCGCCCGGTGACCGCTGCGAGCGGCAGCCCGCCGCCCAGCGACTTGCCCGACACGACGAGATCGGGCTCGACCCCCTCGTAGTGCTCGACCGCCCACATCGGGCCGGTCCGCCCGACGCCGGACTGCACCTCGTCGGCGACATAGAGGATCCCGTGCTCGTTGCAGACCTTCGCGAGTCTCGGCAGATAGTCCGCCGGCATCGGGATGAAGCCTCCCTCGCCCTGGACGGTCTCCAGCACGATGCATGCCACGGACTCGGCGTCGACCTCGCTCTTGAACAGCTGCTCGAGCGCGGCGATCGCGGCGTCCGTGTCGATGCCGCGGTACGGATACGGCGCGACCGTCCGGTAGATCTCCGAGGGGAACGGCCCGAAGCCGGCCTTGTAGGGGCGCACCTTGCTCGTCATGGCCATCGTCAGGAGCGTCCGGCCGTGGAAGCCGTTCTCGAAGACGACGACGCCGGAGCGCCCGGTCGCGGCGCGCGCGATCTTGACCGCATTCTCGATCGCCTCCGCGCCCGAGTTCACGAGGATCGACTTCTGGCTCTCGCCGGCGCAGGGCGAGTGCTCCGCCAGCCGCCGGCACACCTCGACGTAGGGCTCGTAGGTGCCGACCATGAAGCACTGGTGCAGGAACTTGTCGACCTGCTCGTGGATCGCCGCGACGACCGGCGCAAACCCGTGGCCGGTGTTCTGGCAGGCGATCCCGCCCGCGAAGTCGAGGTAGACCGTGCCGTCCGCGGCCTCGACCTGTGCCCCCTCGGCGCGCACGACCACGAGCCTCGGAGTCGACACACCCCGTGCGACGTAGCGTTCGCGCGCCTCGAGGACGTCGTCGACCGCCGAGCGCTCTCGGAGAGACACGCCGCGATTCTCCCCGCCCACGCCCCTGCGCGCAATGGACGCCGGGGCGACGCGCCCAAGACGTCCTTCGACAAAGTGGCGCAAACCCGCGTTCGCGCTGGAGGCGAGCACGGCCTGAATGCTTGCCTTTTCCCGCTCGCAAGGAGTACCGTCTTGGCCCGAGCGTCCAAGCGGCGCCGGCGACCCCATGCTGACCGTCCGGGACATCGCAGACCTGCCTGGCCTCGGGCTCGAGCTCGCTGCGGGATCGGACGGAAGCGACAACCCGATTCGCTGGGTCCATGTCTCGGAGCTGCCCGATCCGACACCGTGGCTCGAGGGCGGCGAGCTGCTGATCACGACCGGTCTCGGAATCGGCGAGCTCTCGCGGCCGCAGCGCGAGTACGTGCGCCGGCTCGCGGAGCACGGGCTGGCGGGCCTCGCGTTCGGGGTCGGCTTCGGCTGGGCGGAACCGCCCGCGGCGCTCGCCGACGAGGCTGAGCGGGTCGGCTTTCCATTGATCACGGTGCCGTACGACGTGCCCTTCATCGCCTTGACGAAGGCGATCTCGGCTCAGCTGGCGAACGAGCAGCTCGCGCGGGTGGAGCGTGCGCTCGAGGTGCACGAGCGCCTCGCGCACGCCGTGCTCGAAGGGCGAGGTGCGCCCTCGCTCCTGGCGATCGTCGGCGAGCACGTCGGCTGCTCGCTCGCACTCGTCGACGAGGCCGGACGCGTCGTGGGCGAGCGCCAGGGCGCGCGGCTCGACACGTGCGAGCACGTGCTCGATCTCTCGGTGGTCGCGGACGGCGAAACGTGGTCACTCCGGGCCGGGAAGCCTCATGAGGAGCTCTCCGAGTACGACCGCCTCGTTCTCCACCACGGCCAGACCGCGCTCGCCTTCGAGCTTTCGCGTCGCCACGCCGTCTCCGCGGCCGAGCTCCGCCTCGCCGGCGACGTGATCGAGGACCTCGAGCACGACCGCCTCGACGAGCGCGAGATCGGCCGCCGGATCGCGGCGTTCGGGCTCGATCCGCGGGCGCAGTACGCAGCGCTGCTGGCGGTCGGTGGACCGGAGAACGAGGACGTCCGGACGACGATCGCGCGCGAGCTCGACAGTCGCAGCGTGCGCCACCTCTCCGCGTCGCGCCGCGACCGTGCGGCGTTCCTCGTGGCGACCGACCGGGAGGACGATGCCCTGGCGCTGGCGCGTGAGCTCGTCGACGCAGCGCCCGGCATCCGCGTGGGGGTCGGCAGGCCGGCGGCGGGAACGGGGCTCGGACGCAGCCTGCTCGAGGCGCGCGCGGCGCTGGACGCGGTCACCGGCTCCGTCGCGTCGTACCACGACCTCGGCTCGCTCGAACTGCTGCTGAGCCTGCCGAGCGCGGCGCTCGAGGCGTTCGTCGCCCGCGTCCTCGGGCCGGCCGCGGGCAACGCCTGGCTCCTCGAGTCGCTGGCGGCGCTCCTCGACAGCGGCTGCCGCTGGAGCGAGGCGGCCGACCGGCTCGGAGTGCACCGGCATACGCTCCGGTACCGCATGGAGCAGTTGCGCAAGCAAATCGGACGGCACCCGGACGATCCCGAGCAGCGGATGGAGCTCTGGCTGGCAGTGAAGGCGAAGCAGGCGCTCGGCGCCCGCGAGGGCGGCGACGTGCTCGTCGATGCGCATGTCTAAGCCGTTTTGTCGGGAAATATCACCCGAAAAGTGTGTGGACAACCGTACTGACAGAAACAACCGCCTCTGACACGATGACTCCAATGCCCAAGACCGTGGTAATCGCCGACGACCATCCCAGCTTCCGAGCATCGGCTCGGGCGATCCTCCAGTCGGAGGGGTTCGAGGTGGTCGGCGAGGCGGAGGACGGGGAGTCGGCGATCGCGGCGGCTCGCACCCTCGCTCCGGACGTGCTCCTGCTCGATGTGCAGCTCCCGGACATGGACGGCTTTGCCGTCTGCCGGGCGCTCAACCTGAACGGCGGCCCACCGGCCGTCGTTCTCGTCTCGAGCCGCGACGCATGCGACTACGGTGGGCTGATCGAGCAGAGCGGTGCCCGCGGCTTCATCCCCAAGGATGAGCTGAGCGGTAACGCGCTGTCCGATCTCCTCGGATGAGGACGCGCGTACTCGTCGCGCTCGCCGCCGGCGGGCTCGTGCTCGGAGCCGTCGGAACCGCCCTCGTCCTCACGAGCGACCACGAGGAAAACAAGAGCGCCTTCCTGTCGCTCGCGCTGACCGTCGGCCTGTCGTTCCTCGTCTCCGGTGTGATCGCGTTGTGGCGCCGGCCCGACAACCGGACCGGAGTCCTGCTGATCACCGTCGCCTACCTGTGGTTCCTCGGTGGGTTGACGCTCTCGAATTACGACTGGATCTTCACCCTGGGCGTGCTGCTCAACAGCTTCGCGCTGGGGGCGTTCGTCCACCTGCTGCTCGGGTTCCCGTCCGGCCGGCTCGCCGGACGGCGAGACGTTCTGCTCGTGATCGGCGCCTACGCCCTCGTCTTCGTCGGCTCCTTCGCGCAGCTCCTGGTCGAGGAGCGGCCCGACAGCTCCTGCCCGGATTGCACGAGCACGATCGCCGTCACCGACAGCGACACCGCCTCGACGATCGTCAGCACGACCGTCAGCCTGCTGGCGCTCGCGCTCGTCGTCGCGATCCTCCTGATCGTCGTGATCCGCTACGTGCGGGCGCGAGGGGCGCTGCGGCGCGCGCTCGGCCCCGTGCTCGGCACCGGCGGGCTCGTGATGCTCGTCCTCCTCGTCCAACTGATCGTCGGTGCCTTCTCGGAAGACGCGGCCGAGCCGCTCTACTACGTCTTCCTCGTCACGTTCGCGATGGTGCCGCTGGCATTCCTCGCCGGTGTCCTGCGCAGCCGGCTCGCGCGAGCGGGTGTCGGCGGCGTCCTCCTCGCACTCTCCGCGGGAACTCCGATCCGCGATGCGATCGCTCAGACGCTGCGCGACCCGACACTCGAGATCGCGTACTGGCTGCCCGAGTCCGGCCGCTACGTCTCGGCCGACGGCAAGCCGCTTTTGGACGAGACCGACGGCCGTGCCGTCACCCTCGTCGAGCACGCCGGCCGCCCGACAGCCGCGATCCTGCACGATCCGATGCTCGAGGACGAGCCGGAGCTGGTCGAAGCGGTCGCCGCCGCGGCGGGTCTCTGGCTCGACAACGAGCGCCTGCAGGCCAAGCTCCGCGCCCAGCTCGAGTTCCTCGAGACGACCGTCGACACGTCGCCCTCCCTGCTCTGCTCGCTCGACCGCGACGGCCGGATCGCGAACCTGAACCTCGCGGCGACCCGTGCGAGCGGGTACTCGGATCAGGAGGAGGTGCGCTGGCAGCCGTTCTGGGACGTGTTCGTCGGGCCCGACGAGCGTGACGACTCGCGCATCCGGTTCGAGGAGGCCGCGCCCTTCCATACCTCGGCCGACTTCGAGCACACCTTCGTGAACCGAGCCGGCAAGGAGGTCACCGTCGCCTGGTCGACGGCGCCGCTCTACGACGACCAGGGCAACGTCCGCAGCGTGATCTGCGGCGGGCTCGACATCACCGAGCGGCGGCAGCGGGAGCTCGAGCTGGAGGTGGAGCGCGACTTCGCCGGCACGGTCGCGAACACGATCCCGATCTTCCTCGTCGGCGTGTGGGACGACGCAACGGTGAACGAGTACGGCCCCAATCCGGCCTTCGAGCATCAGCTCGGCTGGAGCCGTGAGGACGTAACGGGCCGTAGCCTGCTGGAGTTCGTGCATGCGGACGACCGGTACCTGGCCGGGATGGCGATCAGCTCCGCCGCGAACGGCGTGCCCTCGGAGCGGCGTGAGTCGCGCTGGCTCTGCAAGGACGGCTCCGTTCGGATCGTCGCCTGGAGCGCACGCGAGATCCTCGGCATGGAGGGCCGTACGGTCGTCCTCGTCTCGGGTGCCGACGTCACGGAGCGCCGCGAGCAGGAAGAGGAGATCAGGGCGTCGCGATCCCGAATCGTCGAGGCCGGCGACGAGGCGCGCCGCCGGCTCGAGCGGAACCTCCACGACGGCGCGCAGCAGCGCCTCGTCGCGCTGGCTCTCTCGCTGCGCTTCGCGCAGTCCAAGGTGAGCTCGGATCCCACCGGGGCGGAGGAGGTGCTGGATGCCGCAAGAGAAGAGCTCGCAGCGGCTCTCGACGACCTGCGCGAGCTGGCGCGCGGCATCCATCCTGCTGTGCTGACCGACCGCGGCCTCGGGGCGGCGGTC
The DNA here is from genome assembly GCA_963749515.1 of uncultured Gaiellaceae bacterium. Classification (GTDB taxonomy): domain Bacteria; phylum Actinomycetota; class Thermoleophilia; order Gaiellales; family Gaiellaceae; genus Gaiellasilicea. The sequence goes on along the minus strand of CAVVMR010000014.1, from coordinate 165,452 downwards.
GAGGCGCTCGCAACGCGCTCTCCCGTGCCCGTCGACGTCCAGACCACCGATGAGCCGCTTCCGCGCGCGGTGGAGGCGGCCGCCTACTACGTGATCGCAGAGTCGCTCGCGAACGTGAGCAAGTACGCGGACGCGTCCGAGGTCACGGTCCGCGTCAGCCACGACAACGGCTGCGCGCGCATCGAGGTGGCCGACGACGGCGTCGGCGGCGCCGATGCTGCAGGCGGATCCGGCCTGCGCGGGCTCGCTGACCGGGTCGCCGCACTCGAGGGAACGCTCACCGTCGACAGCCCTCCGGGCGGCGGCACACGGGTGAGTGTGGAGATCCCGCTGGAACCCGCCTCGCAAGGGTAGGGTCAGCCGCACTCCGGGACACCTGCTCCCCGCATTCGAACGGGAACCTCCGCATGAAAGTGTGGCGGCATGAACACAACCGCCAAGGAGGAAGCAATGTACGCCGGTCACAGACAGGATCTGGCCCACCGCAGGGGCGACGGCATTGACGTCATCCTCTGGTGGTCACCCGAGGACAACAGCGTCGCCGTCGAGGTCGTGCACCTCGCAACGGATTCCTCGTTCGAGCTCGTCGTCGAGCGCTCACGCGCCCTCGACGCCTTCTATCACCCGTTCGCCTATGCGGCTCGGCGGAGCCCGGAACTGCTGGACGTCGCAGCGTAGATTCAAGCTCAGGTGACGGTGCGCTCCTAGAATTGGCTAGTGAGCTCACTTCCGACTGGCACCGTCACCTTCCTGTTCGCCGACGTCGAGGGCTCGACGCGCCTGGCGCACGAGCTCGGCGAGCAGTGGCAGCCGGTTCTCGCCGACATCCGGCGCCTGCTGCGAGAGGCGGTCTCGGGAGCGAACGGCCACGAGGTCGACTCGCGTGGAGACGAGCTCTTCGCCGCCTTCGCCGCGTCAGCCGAGGCTGCGGAGGCGGCCGTCGACGCGCAACGACGGCTCGGTGGCCACAACTGGCCCGCACCCGTCCGCGTCAGGATCGGGCTGCACACCGGCACTGCCGCGCTCGCCGAGGACGGTTATGTCGGCGTCGACGTCCACCGCGCCTACCGGGTCGCGTCTGCGGGCCACGGAGGACAGATCGTCACCTCCGAGACGGCCGCCACCGACCTGGCGCCGGCGCGCGACCTGCGCGATCTCGGTCTCTGGTCGCTGCCCGACATGCCCGAGCCCGAGCGGATCTTCCAACTCGACGAGCCCGGCTTCCCCGGCGACTTTCCGCCTCTGCGCGCCCGTCCCGGCGCGACGCCCGTCCGGGTCGTGCTCGCCGACGACTCGGTGCTCCTACGCGAGGGAATCGCACGACTGCTCATCGAGGCGGGTTTCGACGTCGTCGCGCAGTCCGGGAACGCCGAGGATCTGATGCGCCACGTGGCAATGCACCAGCCCGACGTCGCGGTCGTCGACATCCGCATGCCGCCGACGCAGACCGACGAGGGCCTGCGCGCGGCCAAGGAGATCCGCGAGAACCACGAGGCGACGGGAGTGCTCGTGCTCTCCCAGTACGTCGAGCCGGGTTACGCGATGGACCTGCTCTCCGAGAGCGCCGAGGGCGTCGGCTACCTGCTCAAGGACCGAGTCGCCGACATCGAGGAGTTCGCCGCCGCTGTCCGGCGCGTTGCAGAAGGAGGCTCGGCGCTCGATCCGACGGTGGTCAGCGAGCTCGTCGGCAGGCACCGACGCGATGACCCGCTCGGCGATCTCTCGCCGCGCGAGCGGGAGGTCCTGGAGTTCATGGCCGAGGGCCGCTCGAACCAGGCGATCGCCGAACGGATGTTCGTGACGCTGCGCGCCGTCGAAAAGCACGTCACGAGCATCTTCGTGAAGCTCCGCCTGCCGGCCACGGCCGAGGACCACCGCCGCGTCCTCGCGGTGCTCGCGCTTCTCCGCGGCTGAGGCTCCCCTCACGGCCTAGCGGGGGAAAATCCAGGGTCGGCTCAGGGTGATGCCGGATACCGCCCCGAAGGTCCGGTCGCGATGCTGGAGACAGCATGGCAACCGGCATCCACACTCCTCTGAGCGCAGTTCGGCGCCCCCTCCGGCGGGTACGGCTTTCCGCACCCCAAGACACTGGCTCGCCGCATGGTTTGGCCCTTTGCGACCTGTGAGTCTGCGGATATGTCCTTCGACCGCATCCGCAGACTCGCCGACCGGCCCTACCCGGGTCGGATCGAGCTCGCAGCGCTGGCCGCCCTCTACGGCGCGTATGAGCTCGTCCGCGGCTTCGGTAGCGAGGACTGGGTGGCAGCTCGCGCGCACACCGCAGACATCGTCGCGCTGGAGCGCCACCTCCATCTTTTCGTCGAGCGCGACGTCCAGAACCTGGCGTCCGCACTGCCGGGTGTGCCGGCACTGCTCGGCTTCCTCTATGTCGTCCTGCACTTCGCGGGCACGGCGGTCGCACTCACCTGGGTGCACCGCCGCCGCCCGCACGCGTTCCCGTTCCTGCGCACGACGCTGATCGTCAGCACCGCGCTGGCACTCGTCGGCTACGTCCTCTATCCGGCCGCGCCTCCGCGCCTTGCCGACCTCGGCTTCGCGGACACGGTCACCAGCCACACCGGGCTGAACCTCAGCTCCGACCTGCTCGGCAGCCTCTACAACCCGATCGCGGCCGTCCCCAGCCTGCATTTCGGCTACTCGCTGATCGTCGGCGTCGCTCTCGCACAGCTCGCCGCGTGGCGCTGGCTGCGCTGGCTCGGAGCTGCCTACCCCGCCGCGATGCTGCTGATCATCGTCGCGACCGGCAACCACTTCATCTTCGACGCCGTCGCCGGTGCAGTCGTCGTCGCGGCCGGATGGCTCGTCGCCTCCCGGCTCGCGGCACCGGCAGCCCTTCCCGCACCGGTGCGGCTCCCCGCACCGCAAGAGGCCTGGACGCCGCATTCCTCTCCGTCGCACGTCCGGGCAGCCTGAGCTTCATCCACCGAGCTCGATCCCCACACCTGAAAGGACCCATCCCGTCATGTCACCCCTGAAGCACAGCAACAATCTCGCGGCTCGGATGGGCCGCTGGAGTGCGAACCACTGGAAGACCGCGGTCTTCGGCTGGCTCGCATTCATCGTCGCGTCCGTCTTCATCGGCGGCGCGGTCGGCACGAAGTACCTCGAGCAGAACGACCTCGCCGTCGGCGAGGCCGGCCGCGCGACGAAGATCATCGACGCCGGCTTCCCGCAGGCGGCCGACGAGCAGGGCGAGATCGTCCTGATCCAGTCCAAGACCCTGAAGGCGACCGATCCGGCGTTCAAGGCCGCGATCGAGGACGTCACCAAGACACTCGCCGCGATGCCGAAGGTGCGCAAGCTCGACTCGCCGCTCGAGGCCGGTCACGCCGACCAGATCTCGGCCGACGGGCACTCGGCAATGGTGCAGTTCAGCCCGGCCGGGACCTACGACGAGGCAATCCTCTACATCGAGACGATCGAGGCTGCAGTCGACAAGACCGCCGCCCGGCACCCGGGCTTCGAGATCGATGAGCTCGGTAGCGCCAGCACCGGCAAGGCTGTCGACGACGCGTTCAACAGCATGCTCAAGACGGCCGGAATGGTCGCGCTGCCGCTCACGCTCGTGATCCTGCTGCTCGTCTTCGGCTCCGCCGTTGCCGCGCTCATTCCGCTGCTCCTCGCAATCACCGCGGTCGTCGCGACCACCGCCCTGATCGCGCTGCCCAGCCAGTTCATCGCCGTCGACGAATCGATCGCCGAAGTGATCCTGCTGATCGGGCTCGCGGTCGGCATCGACTACTCGCTCTTCTATCTCAGGCGCGAACGCGAAGAGCGTGCGGCTGGGCGTAGCGAGCACGCTGCCCTGGAGGCCGCCGCAGCCACTTCCGGCCGCGCCGTCCTCATCTCGGGCATCACCGTGCTGATCGCGATGGCCGGCATGTTCCTCTCCGGCGACAAGACGTTCATGTCCTTCTCGATCGGGACGATGATGGTCGTCGCGATCGCGATGATCGGCTCGCTCACCGTGCTCCCGGCACTCCTCGGCCGGCTGGGCGACAAGGTCGAGAAGGGTCGCATCCCGTTCGTGCACCGGCTCAGCCGCAAGGACGGCGACAGCCGCTTCTGGGGCGCCATCCTGACCCGCGTCCTCAAGCGCCCGGTCGTCTCGGCCGTCGCGGCCGGTGCGGTGCTCATCGCGCTGACGGTCCCGGCGTTCTCCCTGAACACCGCTACCACCGGGCTCGACGACATCTCGATCGCCGAGATCGAGCCGATGAAGAAGTTCGACGAGGCCTTCCCCGGTGGCAACGACCCCGCCGTCGTCGCGATCAAGGCCGATGACGTCCGGGCCGAGTCCGTCCAGAACGCCATCAGCGACCTCAAGCGCGAGGCGCTCGCAACCGGTGAGCTGAAGGGCCCGATCGAGGTCGAGGCAAGCCGCGACAACACCGTCGCAACGGTCGACATCACGCTGGCCGGCTCCGGTACCGACGCCGCGTCACAGGCCGCCCTCGCGACCCTGCGCGACGAGGTGCTCCCGAACACGGTCGGCAAGGTCGACGGCGTCGAATACGCAGTCACCGGCACGACCGCCCTCGACAAGGACTGGGAAAGCAAGATGAAGACGTCGGCGCCGCTCGTCTTCGGCTTCGTCCTCATCTTCGCCTTCCTGATCCTGCTGGCCTCGTTCCGCTCGCTGGTGGTCGCGATCAAGGCGATCGTCCTGAACCTGCTCTCCGTCGGAGCCGCGTACGGCATCCTCGTCGCGGCCTTCCAGTGGGGCTGGGCCGAGAACCTGCTCGGGTTCACCTCGAACGGCGGCATCACCCCGTGGCTGCCGATGTTCCTGTTCGTGATCCTGTTCGGGCTCTCGATGGACTACCACGTGTTCATCCTGAGCCGCATCCGCGAGGCCTATGACCGCGGCCTCTCGAACGAGGAAGCAGTCGCCCACGGCATCAAGTCGTCAGCCGGCGTCGTCACCAGCGCAGCCGTCGTCATGGTCGGCACCTTCTCGGTGTTCGCCCTGCTGCCGGTGATCGACATGAAGGAGATGGGCATCGGCCTCGCAGCCGCAGTCCTGATCGACGCCACGCTGATCCGCGCGGTGCTCCTGCCGGCGACGATGAAGCTCCTCGGCGATCGCAACTGGTACCTGCCGAAGTGGCTCGAGTGGCTCCCCCGCCTCGAGCACGAGTCGGCTCCGAAGGCCCCCGAGGCCCCGGCGCCCGCCCCGGCCGGTTAACGAACCAACCCTCCCGCCGGCGGCGCTGCAGCACCAACGCAGCGCCGCCGGCACACTCGACCTCGAATTGGAGACCCAACGATGCAGGTCACCACGCACACCTCGACGCAGGAGCTCCACCGCGAGTCGCCGTTCGACAGGTTGCGGGCGACCCGCCTCGGCCTGACCACGCAGTCGGCGGTCGCACTCTCCGCCATGGCAGTCGTCGGGCTCCACGTCGCCGACGACGCGTTCCTTCAGCCCGAGCCCGGTACATCGGCTCTCGACCACCTTCCGGGCGGGGTCCTCCAGCTTGCAGTCCTCGGAGTCGCAGCGGCTGCGTATCGCCGTGGCCGCGCCGGCGTCGGGGCAACGATCGCTCTCGTAGTGGGCCTCTTCGCGCTCGTGATCGGAGCGACTTCGGCCGGCTACGAGACGATCACCGTCGGGCCGTCGGGCGACGACTTCACCGGCCTCCTCGTGCTTCCGGCCGGGCTCGCGCTCGTCGGAATCGGGATCGCGACCCTCTGGCGTTCGCGCAAGCTGAACGATCGCCGCCGGTGGCGGTACACCCGCCGGGCACTGATCGCCGCCGCCGTGCCGGTTCTGGCGTACGCGACGATCGCGCCGCTCGCGTTCGGCTACGTCATCACCCACGTGATGCGGCAGACCGTACCGGCGGCCAACCTCGGCGCCGCACACGAGAACGTCTCGTTCCGGACGAGCGACGGCCTCGAGCTCCAGGGCTGGTACGTGCCCTCGAAGAACGGCGCTGCCGTGATCGCCTTCCCGGGCCGCAGCGGCTCGCAGGCGCACACCCGGATGCTCGTCAGCCACGGCTACGGCGTCCTGCTCTTCGATCGTCGCGGCGAAGGCAAGAGCGAAGGCGACAGCAACCTGCTCGGCTGGGGCGGCGACAAGGACATCCACGCCGCGATCGAGTTCCTCAAGGCCCGGCCCGACGTCGATCCGGGCAGGATCGGCGGGATCGGGCTCTCCGTCGGCGGCGAGCTGATGCTCCAGGCCGCAGCCGAGACCGACGAGCTCGCAGCGGTCGTCTCCGAAGGCGCCGGGACGCGGCAGCTCAGCGAGCAACTGGAGGAGTTCCAGGGCTTCGAGCGGGTGCTGAACGCCCCAGGCTTCCTGTTCGTCACCACTGGAACGGCCCTCTTCTCCAGCTCGGCGCCGCCGCCGAACCTCACCGACGTCGCCCCGAAGATCAAGGCGCCGCTCTTCGTGATCTGGGCTCCGAACGGCGGCAACATCGAGCACATGAGCAAGAAGTACTACGAGCTCGCCGGCAGCGAGTCCAAGCAGATCTGGGAGATGCCGACCGCCAAGCACGTGGGCGGCATCCGGGATCAGCCGCAGGAGTACGAGCGCCGCGTCGTCGGCTTCTTCGACGACAACCTCCTCGCAGGCTCGTGACCTGAAAGACCGAAGCCCCGCCCTCTGCAACGGAGAGGGCGGGGCTTCCGACGTTCTGGAGCCGGAGGCGGGACTCGAACCCACGGCCTACTGATTACAAATCAGTTGCTCTACCAGCTGAGCTACTCCGGCGTCGTGCCGGAATCGTACTCGCGACTAGCTCAGAACCTCGCGCGTCTTCTGGTGGGCCAGGATCTTCCGCTTGACCCGCTGGAGCGCGTTGTCGATCGTCTTGCAGTCGCATCCCAGCTCGACCGCCATGTCCTCGTAGGAGAGGCCCTCGAGATAGCACCGGAGCGCATCGGCCTCGAGCCGCGACAGGCCCGTGCCGAGCGCGAAGACGAGGCTCTGCAGCTCCTCGGTCGAGATCACGCACACGGACGGATCGTTCGTCGTCGGGCCCGGGAGCGCGTCGCCCAGGGTGCACTCGCCGTCGTTGTCCTGGCCCGCCGGCGTATGGCTGAACGAGATGTACTGGTTCAGCGGCTGGTGCTTGAAGCGCGTCGCCGTCTTGATCGCGGTGATGATCTGCCGCGTCACGCAGAGCTCGGCGAAGCTGCGGAACGACGTCTCCTTGTCGGCGCGGAAGTCCCGCACGGCCTTGTAGAGACCGACGAGCCCCTCCTGGATCAGGTCCTCGGAGTCACCGCCAGCGAGGAAATAGGAGCTCGCCTTGAGCCGTACGAAGCCCGTGTAGCGGCGCATCAACGTGTCGAGCGCAACCTCGCTGCCGTTCCGCGCCCTCATCACCAACTGCAAATCCTCAAGCTCTCGTTGAGCCTTCTGCGCCGTCTTGGCGACCGTGGCGGTCTGAGCGGACATTCGCGATCTCCTGGATTAGAGCGGGAAAGAGCCGAGGCGGCCGCCGTGCCGGACGCTTAACTCTCACCCTTAGGTTGAGGCAGAAGATAGCAACAGTCCCCGCAAGTTACAAGTGCTTTGCAATGGACCGAATCTGTTAGGAACGTATGTTCGTGTCAGGCGTCGTCGCCGCGGCGGAGCCGCTCGAGCCTCGCCCGCGTTTCGGCGTCGAGCGTGTCGCCGAGCCTTGACCCGTGCGACTCGGAATGGCGAGGTGCGTCCAGGTCGCCGAGGAACGAGCGGGAGGACCGCTTCTGGACCTCCTGTCCCGAGGTGCCGCGCACCGCGAAGTCGGAGGAGACGAGGCAGACCTCCTCGGTGGCTCGATGCTCGGCCGCCAGCCGCTCGAGCACCGCGTCGGCCTGGGGCGCGTAGCGAACCGCGAGCGGGCCGATCTGGGTGTTCGAACCGATCCCGTCCCAGACCACCACCCCGCGCGCCCCGCGCATCGCGACGAACGACGCGAGCGCGTCGGTCAGCTCGCGCTGGTCGGTGAACGACCCGGCGTGCAAGAGGTTGTGCCCGTCGAAGAGATAGAGAGTGGGCTCAGCCATCCCCGCGTCTCCGCCGCGCCTCGTACAGGAGGAGCGCCGCCGCGACGCTGACGTTCAGCGACTCGACCTCTCCTGCGAGCGGGATCGAGACCACCGCGTCGCAGGCGCGGCGCACGAGCGGCCGCACGCCCTTGCCCTCGGCGCCGAAGACCAGCGCGAGGCCGCCGGTGAGGTCGGCGCTCCACATGTCCTGCTCGGCCTCCGCGGAGGCCGCATAGATCCAGAGGTCGCCGCGCTTGATCTCGTTCAGGTAGCGGGCAAGGTTGGGCACGACGGCCACGGGCAGGTGCTCGACAGCGCCGGCCGAGGCACGGCAGACCGCCGCGGTGACACGCGCGGAGCCGTGCGCCGGCACGACAACGCCGGTCGCACCCGCTCCCTCCGCGCTCCGGATCACAGCGCCGAGGTTGCGGGGATCGGTGACCTGGTCGAGGCAGGCGAGCAGCGGCCGCTCGACCGCGGCGAGCTCATGCGCATCCGCGTAGCGATACGGCTCACACCAGGCGATTACGCCCTGGTGGTCTCGTGTTTCGGCCGCCTCGCCGATCTCGCGATCCGGCTTGACGTGGACGCGCGGGACGTCCTGTAGCCAGGGCTCGGAGTTGAGCGCCCGCTCGGTGGCCCACACCTCGAGCACCTCCCGCGGACCGCGAATCGCCTCGCGCACCGGCCTGCGGCCGTAGACGAGCTCCCGCGTCACTTCGGAACGAGGACCGAGCCCGCAGGCGTGTCCTGCACGACCCACCCACGTTCGCCAATCCTGTCGCGCAGGTCGTCCGACGCCGCAAAGTCCTTCGCGGCGCGCGCCGCCTCGCGTTCGGCGACGAGCGCTCTCACGTCGTCCGGGGTCGGCATCCGCATGAAGCCGAGCCCGAAGACGTGGAGTCCCCGCTGGAGGAGCTCGAGCTGGCTTGCCGCGCGCCACTCATGGAGCACGGCGAGAGCCTGTGCGGTGTTGAAGTCGTCGTCGAGCGCCGCCTGGAAGGCCTCCCAGCCGACAGCAGGGGCGGGCTCTCGATCCTCGTAGACCGCCTGCTGGAAGCTGCGCCACTGGGCCTGGGCGGCCGCCATCGTCTCCTCCGAGAAGTCGATCGGACTGCGCCAGTGAGCGGTCAGGAAGAAGAGGAGCACGCTCTCGCGACCCCACTCGTCGAGAACCTCCTGGATCGTCTCGACGTTGCCGAGCGACTTCGACATCTTCTCGCCGGTGAATCGCAGCATCCCGTTGTGCATCCAGATCCTGGCGAACTCGTGACCGAGCGCCCGTGACTGCGCGAGCTCGTTCTCGTGGTGGGGGAAGACGAGGTCGAGCCCACCGCCATGGATCTCGAAGACCGGCCCGAGCAGCTTCTCCGCCATCGCCGAGCACTCGATGTGCCAGCCGGGGCGCCCGCGACCCCACGGCGAGTCCCACCACGTGTCCTCTTCCGGCTTGTTCGCCTTCCAGAGTGCGAAGTCGCGCGCGTCCTCCTTGCGCGGATTCGGCTCTTGCTCTTCGACCTGGTCCGGCTTCTGCCCGGAGAGGCGGCCGTATTCGTCCCAGTGCGAGACGCGGAAGTAGACGTCGCCGTCGACCTCGTACGCGTAGCCGCGCTCGATCAGATCGACGATGAAGGAGACGATCTCGTCGATCGTCTCGGTCGCCCTGGGCCAGTGGTCGACTTCGTCGAGCAGGAAGCGGCCGGTGTCCTCGACGTACCAGCGCGTGGCCTCTTCGGCCCGCTGCGCGCTCGCTCCAGGAGCTGCCTCGTAGATCTTGTCGTTGACGTCCGTGATGTTGTGCACGAGCGTCACGTCGTAGCCGCGCTCGCGCAGCCAGCGCTTGTACCAAACGGCGATGACATACGGACGCGCGTTGCCGATGTGCGCCCGCGCGTAGACAGTCGGGCCGCAGACGTACATCCCGATCGGCCCTGGCGCCTCGGGCAGGTCGACGACGTCGCGGGCGAGGGTGCTATAGAGCCGCATCGACCCTCCGAAGCGCCTCTTCCTGGGGTAGCGCCGCGATCACGGTCCACAGCTCGGGGCCGCGCTCGACACCGGTCAGCGCCAGCCGGAGAGCTTTCAGGTCGCCGCCGACGGCCTTCAGCTCGCGCACGATGTCCTTGCCGTCGAGCCCGTTCGCCCGGAGCTCGGCGAACCGTTCCAACGTCGGTCTCGCAGCCTCGGGGAGCGTCACCGGCTGCGGCTCCAGGATCGACTCGGCCATCGCTCGCGCCTCGACGAGATCGCGCGCTCCCCGCAGTGCCAGCGCGAGTTGCGGCGGTGCGCCGGCGCGAGTCGCAAGCTCCTCGTCGCTGAGAGCCTCGATCGCGTCGATCGCGAGTCGGCGAATCCGCGGCTCGTCGAGGTGAACATCGTGCGCCGGCTCGCCGAGCTCCTCGAGGTAGGCGCGCACGGCCTCCGCGGGCACGCCCGCTTCCCGATAGCCGGCGAGCGTGGGAGCGCCTGCGCGCTTCGAGAGCTTCTTCCCGTCGGGGCCGAGCAGCAGGCCGTGGTGGACGTACTCGGGCGGCTCGAAGCCGAGTGCGCGGGACAGCGCCTGCTGGAGCTCGGTGTTCGCGCGGTGATCGGCGCCGCGGATGACGTGCGTGATGCCGAAGTCGTGGTCGTCGACGACGCTCGCGAGGTGGTAGGTCGGGCTCCCGTCCGGCCGGAGGAGCGTCGTGCGGCCGAAGCGGATGGAGCCGTCTGCATCCGGCTCCCCCACCACCGCTGCCGCCTCTCGGTGCCGCTCCGCACGCTCGCTCTGGCGCGCCGGGCCGTCGTTCCACGTGACGCCGATCCACTCCAGGTCGGCGAGGATCGCATCGACGGCCCCGTCGACCTCGCGCGCACGGTCGGTGTCGTCGATCCGAAGCAGGAACCAGTCGCCGCGCCGCCGGTTCGCGACGGCGGACAGCGCGCTGCCGAGATGGAGCGAGCCCGTGGGGCTCGGGGCGAAGCGGGTGCGGGCCATGCTCCTGAGTCTACGAGTCCCGCTGTGCCCGAAACCGGCGCAGGCGGAGCGAATTCGAGACGACGAAGACGCTCGAGAGCGCCATCGCCCCGCCGGCGATCAGCGGGTTGAGGAGCCCCGCGGCGGCAAGCGGGATCGCCGCGACGTTGTAGGCGAACGCCCAGAAGAGGTTGGCCTTGATCGTCGCCAGAGTCCGGCGGGCGAGGCGAATGGCATCCGGCGCCGCGCGGAGGTCGCCCGTGACGAGCGTGAGGTCGCTCGCCTCGATCGCGGCATCCGTTCCGGTTCCGATCGCGAGCCCCAGATCGGCCTGCGCGAGCGCCGGCGCGTCGTTGACGCCGTCGCCGACCATCGCGACGACACGGCCTTCGGCCTGAAGTCGCTTGACGACGTCGGCTTTCTCACCCGGCATCACCTCGGCGATCACTTCGCCGATCCCCACCTCGTGCGCCACCGTTCTCGCCGTCGGCTCGTTGTCCCCGGTGAGCAGGATCGGGCGGAGCCCGAGCGCCTGCAGCCGCGAGATCGCCTCCCGGCTCGTCGGCTTCACCTGGTCCGCGACGACGAAGAGCGCCTTCGCGGCACCGTCCCAGCCCACCGCGACTGCCGTCCTACCCTCTGCTTCGGCGCGGCGACGCGCCCCGACCAGCGCCTGGGGAAGCTCGATGCCCCACTCCTCGAGCAATGCCGGGCGCCCGGCGATCAGCGCGCGGCCCTCGACGATGCCCTCCACCCCGAGCCCCTCTCTGTTCTTGAAGCTCTCGAGCGGCGACAGGGTCGCGCCTTCAGCGGCCGCGGCGTCCGCGATCGCGCGGGCGACCGGATGCTCGGAGGCGTGCTCCAGCGAGCCGACGAGGTGCAACGCCTCTGCGCGGTCGACGCCAGCGGCAAGGACAACGTCCGCGAGCGTCATCTTCCCGGTGGTGACCGTGCCCGTCTTGTCGAGCAGGATCGTGTTCACGCGACGAGTCGACTCGAGCACCTCGGGGCCTCTGATCAGGATGCCGAGCTGCGCGCCACGGCCGGTGCCGACCAGGAGAGCGGTGGGGGTGGCGAGCCCGAGTGCGCAGGGGCAGGCGATGATCAGCACCGCGACGCCTGCCGCGAACGCAAACGCACCGCCTGCGCCGGCACCGATCCAGAAGGCGAGCGTCGCGACGGCGATCGCGATCACGATCGGCACGAAGACCCCCGAGACGCGATCCGCCAGCCGTTGAGCGGCAGCCTTGCCGGACTGCGCCTCGGTGACGAGCCGTGCGATCTGCGCGAGAGCGGTGTCCGCCCCTACCTTGGTCGCGCGGACGATGAGCCGGCCGCCGACGTTCACCGTCGCCCCGATCACCGCGTCGCCCGGCGCAACCTCGACCGGCACGCTCTCCCCCGTGAGCAGCGACCTGTCGATCGCGGAATGCCCCTCCTCGACGACACCGTCGGTGGGCAGCTTCTCGCCCGGGCGCACGACGAACCTGTCGCCGGCCACGAGATCCCCGGCGGCGACACGCCGCTCGACTCCCTGATCGTCGAGGACGCTCGCCTCCTTCGCGCCGAGCTCCAGCAGCGCCTCCAGCGCCGCGCCGGCGCGTCGCTTGGCACGGGCCTCGAAGTAGCGGCCGGCGAGAATGAACACGGTCACCACGGACGCGACCTCGAGATAGATCTGGCTCGCGCTCTCGCCCCGGCCGACGACCAGCTCGAACGGCATGCGCATCGCGGGGTCGCCGGCATCGAGGAAGAAGAGCGCCACAACCGACCAGCCCCATGCCGCCAGCGTGCCGACCGAGATGAGAGTGTCCATCGTCGCCGCGCCGTGCTTCAGGTTCACCCATGCGGCGCGGTGGAAGGGCCAGGCGCCCCAGAGCACGACCGGCGTCGCCAGTTGAAGCGAGAGCCACTGCCAGCTGTCGAACTGCAGCGGTTCGATCATCGCGAGCAGCAGCACCGGCAGCGACAGCAGGGCCGAGCCGATCAGTCGTCGCCGCAGCGGTGCGTTCGGGTCGTCCTCGGACGCCGCCGGCTCGGGCTCCGTCAGCGTCGCGTGATAGCCGGCCGCCTCGACCGCGGCGATCAGATCCTCCGGTGAGACGCGCAGCGGATCGAAGTCGACGGCGGCGTTCTCGGTTGCATAGTTCACCGTCGCCTCGACGCCGTCGAGCTTGTTCAGGCGCTTCTCGATCCGCGTCGCGCAGGACGCGCAGGTCATCCCTTCGATCGGAAGCTCGAGCCGCTCGGGCAGGGTCGCGCTCACGACGCCACCAGCGTGAACGGCACCGTGTGGACGCTGTCTCCGTGCTTGAACTGGAAGAAGAGCGCGTAACGGCCCGCCTGCTCGAGCTCGGCCTCGAATGCGACGGTGCCAGGCCGTGAGCCGTCGCGCGGGTGCACGTGCAGATAGGCGAGATCGTCCGCGCGGATCGCGACCAGGTGACCCGCTGCGCCGAGGTACGGCTGCAGCGAGAGCACGGGGCGGCCGCCGCGCCTGATCTCGAACGTCAGGTCGGCTCCGCGCCGCAGCCGTACCTCGTAGCCGTCCACCGACGCGGTCCGGCGCGGCGCGGCCAGGCGTTGTGGCGTGAACTCGCCGGGCACGAAGACGTCCCGCCCGAGCACGATCTTCTCGCCGTCGACCTCGAAGTCGGCATAGGCACGCCAGAAACCAGGAGTCGGCAGCGTGACGCCCGTCGTGAACCCGCCGCTCTCCGGGCGCGGGTGCACATGGACGTAGCCGGCGAGGTCGCGCCGGACGAAGATCAGGTGGAGCGGCGGTTCGTCCTGATGGGCGTCGAGCCGCGTGAACGGCTCGCCGTCGCGTTCGAGCGTGACGTTCAGGCGTGCGGGGGCACCGGCCTGCAGCGCGCCGGCGTCGAGCCGGAACCGGAAGCCGGCCGCCGTGTCGGAGAGCCCGTTCGCGGTTTCACCGCCACTCTCCGCTTCGTGGGCCATCGCGTCGCCGCTCGCCTCCTCGATCTCGATCCCGCTCGCGCGGCCGGCGAATGCAGCGGCGGCCGCGAGCGCGGCCAGGCCGACGGCGAAGAGGGCCAGACGGACGATCGTGCTTCTGCGTTCGCTCAAGCGGCCTCGTACCCCGCCTCGCGGATCGCCTCGCGGACAGCGTCGTCGGAGACACCCTCGCCATGCACGACGACGAGCTTTGTGTCCAGATCCACCTCGACCGCGCTGACGCCGCTGACCTGCTCGACCTCTTCGGTCACGGCCACCGTGCAGTGTGCGCAACTCATGCCGGTGACGGTGTAGCGCAACTCCTGGACGCTCAAGAAGACCCCCTCGTTGGATACCCCATGGGGGTATGTTACAGTCCAGAGCATGGACTCGCAGACACCCGGCTACTCGCAGGACAAGGAAGCGGTGCTCAAGCGTCTCGCCCGCATCGAGGGCCAGGTGCGGGGAATCGCGAAGATGGTCGAGGACGACCGTTATTGCATCGACATCCTCACCCAGATCAACGCCGTGCAGAGCGCGACGGAGAGCGTGGCGCTGAGACTCCTCGACGATCACGTGCGCCACTGTGTGGTCGGGAGCGAGGGCGACACCCAGGCCGGCCGGCTCGACGAGCTGATGGGCGCCGTAGGCCGGCTCGTCAAGTCCTGATGTCGCCTCACGGCGCGCGGTCGCTGAACCGCCTCGCCTTCTCGGCAACCGTCCACTGCCTCACCGGCTGCGCGATCGGCGAGGTCCTCGGAATCGTCATCGGCACCGCACTTGGATGGGGCAACCTGGAGACCATCCTGCTGGCAGTTGTTCTGGCGTTCTTCTTTGGGTACTCGCTGACCATGGTCCCGCTCCTGCGAGGCGGCGTCGCGCTCGCGGCCGCGATTCCCGTCGCCCTCACTGCGGACACGATCTCGATCGCGATCATGGAGATCGTCGACAACACGATCATCGTCGTCATCCCGGGGGCAATGGAGGCCGGTCTCGCGAGCATCCTCTTCTGGGGCAGCCTCGCCTTCTCGCTCCTGGTCGCGGGCGTAGTCGCGTACCCGGCCAACCGGTACCTGATCGCGCGAGGCCGTGGACACGCCGTGGTGCACGGCCACCACTAGCCGCGCCGGTACCGATGAGTCTCGGATCGCGCGCCTGTCTAACCTTCGAGACCGGAACCCCGAAAGGAGCTCGCTGTGACGATGGATAGCCGCACCCGCTGGCTGGCGCTCTACGTGCTGTGCCTGGGAGACCTGATGATCGTCCTCGACGGCACGATCGTGAACGTCGCCCTGCCGTCGATCCGCGACGACCTCGGCTTCTCACAGACGTCGCTCGCCTGGGTGGTGAACGCGTACCTGCTCACCTTCGGAGGCTTCCTGCTCCTCGGTGGCCGGCTCGGCGATCTCTTCGGGCACCGGCGGCTGTTCCTGCTCGGCGTCTCCCTCTTCACCGTCGCGTCGCTCGGCTGCGGTATCGCGAACTCGCAAGAAATGCTGATCGGCGCCCGCGCCGTGCAGGGAATCGGAGGGGCAGTCGTCTCTGCTGTCGCGCTCTCGCTCCTGATGACGCTCTTCACCGAGCAGGCCGACCGGGCGAAGGCGATGGGGGTCTTCGGTTTCGTCCTCTCGGGCGGCGGCGTGATCGGCGTCCTCGCCGGTGGAGTCCTCACGGACCTGCTCAACTGGCACTGGATCTTCCTCGTCAACCTTCCGGTCGGCGTGCTGGTCTACATCCTCTCGCTGCGGTTGCTGCCGGCCGAGCACGGGCCTGCCGCCACCGGCCGCGTCGACTTCGCCGGTGCGATCACGGTGACGGGGTCGCTGATGCTCGCCGTCTACGCGATCATCAACGGCAACGAGCAGGGATGGGGCTCCGGCCAGACTCTCGGCCTACTCGCAGCGGCTGCGGCGCTCCTGGCGATCTTCCTCGTGATCGAAGCGCGCATCTCCTCGCCGCTGATGCCGCTCGGCCTCTTCCGGAACCGCAACGTCTCGTCCGCGAACGTGGCCGGCATCCTGATGGCCGCCGGCCTGTTCGCCTACTTCTTCTTCTCGGCGCTCTACCTCCAGCTGGTTCTCGAGTACACCCCGATGGAGGTCGGCCTGGCATATCTGCCGGGGACGGTGATCTGGGGGGCCGCCTCGCTCCTGCTGTCCGACAGGCTCGTGATGCGCTTCGGAATCAAGCCGCCGCTCCTCACCGGGCTCAGCTTGATGGTGCTCGCACTCCTTCTGCTCGCACGGACGCCGGTCGACGGCAACTGGGCGATCGACATCCTCCCCGCGACGATCGCCGTCGGCATCGGCGCCGGAATCGCGTTCAACCCGATCCTCCTCGCCGCGATGAGCGGCGTTGCACCGGACCAGGCCGGGCTCGCCTCAGGCGTCGTCAACACGGCGTTCATGATGGGCGGCGCCGTGGGCCTCGCCATCCTCGCGAGCCTCGCGGACTCACGGCACGAGAACCTGCTCGCGTCGGACCACGGGCCGCTCGCCGCTCTCAACGGCGGCTATCACGTCGCGTTCGTGGTCGGCGCCGTCTTCCTGACGGCCGCTGCCGTGGTCTCCGCAGTGCTGCTCCGAGTCGAGACTCCGCAAGCGCACGGAGGCGAAGTCGGCGTCCCCGCGGAGGCCGCCGACTAGCCGACTCTCACTGCGGTGCGCCCACCAGCCCTTCCTCGAACGACTCGGCCTCCTCGTCCACCGGCTCCAGCTGCGGCGGCTCCTCGTCTGCCTCGACTGGGTGCTCCAGGGGGATGAAGTCATCGTCAACCGGCGCGGCAGCGTCGCCCCCACCGTCGCCCGTGCCAACAGGTGCAGGGACGGCGAAGCCGTGCTCGGCGACGATCTCGGCCGTCACGTCCCGGCCTTCGCGGTTGCGGATGACGGCATCTCCGTCGACGCTGCGCCAGGCGCGGAACGCGTTCTCGCGGACTCGGAAGGCGCCGATCTGGGTGCCGTTGGTCCGGATCACCCTGTACAGCTGAGCTGCGGTGTCCGGAATCTCGAACAACGCCAGGAAGCCGCGAAAGAGACCTTCTGCGTAGAGGTCGTTGAGAAAGTGGTCCTTCGTGATGAACCCGCACTCGAAGAGGCCCGCCAAGGGCTTGTTCTTGCGTACCCAACCGAGCCTTCCGCCGCTGTAGTCCTCGTCCTTCTTGACTCCACGGTTCTTGAGGCGAGAGACCCGCGCGAGCTCCTTGAGGACGATGTCGGCCTTTCGTTTTCCCTCCTGCGATCCCGTTAGGTGCCACGCCTCGACCCCGGTAGCGGTCGGGGGGTTGAACGAATTCTTGTGCACCTCGGCCGCATAGCCGGAGTTCTTGCCGAAGCGGTCGCTGATCCACTTGATCTCGTCCTTGAGGTCGAGCGCATGCGGGACCACGACGACTTCGAGCCGGCCGTCCGCACGCAGCTTGTCGGCGGTCCGGTTGACGATGTCGATGCACTCGGCCGCCTCGCTGTGTCCGTGCGCCTGAGCGCCGGGCGACGGTCCGCCGTGACCCGCAGCCAGGATGATGCGTTTTTCCATCGCACTCACCTCTGATCGGTTGTCTTGCCAGCGAACGTACGAAGCTCGGCAACGGAAGTCAAGTGGGCGATGCGGGCCGCCGGCTCGACTACGCTCGAGCTCGTGGAAGCACTGCTCCTAGCCTGGTTCCAGACGCACGGACGCGATCTCCCTTGGCGCCGGACAAGCGACCCCTACGCGATCCTCGTCAGCGAGGTGATGCTGCAGCAGACGCAGGTGGAACGGGTGATCCCGCGCTATCTCGCGTGGCTCGAGCGCTGGCCGACACCCGCCGCACTCGCCGCCGCCACTCCGGCGGACGTGATCCGGGCCTGGCAAGGGCTCGGGTACAACCGCCGCGGCCTGAACCTGCACCGTGCCGCATGCGCGATCGCCGAGCAGGGCTGGCCGGAGGATCTCACCGAGCTCCCCGGCGTCGGCCCCTACACCGCGGCGGCGATCCGCAACCAGGCGTTCGGAGAACCGGTCCTCCCGGTGGACACCAACGTCGCACGGATCCAGGAGCGCACCGGGCATACCTTCAGGCCGAACGCGTTGCAGGCGCTCTTCGACCTCGGCGCGACCGTGTGTCTCGCCCGCGTGCCGCGCTGCGAGTCCTGTCCGCTCGCGGAGGGGTGCCCGTCTCGCGGCCGCCGCTATGAGCCGCTTCGCAAGCAGTCGCCCTTCGAGGGCTCGTTCCGCCAGCGGCGGGCCCTGCTGCTGCGTGAGGTCGCCGCCGCACCGCGGCGGTTGGAGACGCTCGACCGCGAGGCAGTCGACTCGCTTCTGCGAGACGGCCTGATCGAGCAGGCGGGCGAGCTGGTACGCCTGCCGGTCTAGACGCGGTGGTGCATCCAGACGTTCGGCTCGACGTAGACGCCCTCATCGCGCTCGCGGTCGATCTCGACCGGTACGAGCGCGCCCGGGACCACGTACGTGCCGCTCTCCGGAAAGGCCAGCTTCGTCCAGTCCTCCCACTCTGCGATCGAGCCTGAGATTCGCATCGACTCGGGCGCGACGCGGACCAGCTTCGCCCCCACGTTCTCGTGCACCCGCAGCCACGGATCGAGCAGCTCTCCGTTCTCGCGCCGCCACTCCACGTAGCGCTCGATCGGCGCGAGCGGGTAGTGATGCTTCAGGCTCGGCCGCACGGGAGCGACGAGATCGGACAGCCCACGGGCTGCGACGGCCTTCCGCATCCCGTCGAGCATCGTCTTGCTCAGTCCCTTCCGGCGGTGGTCGACTCCGATCGTGATCGCGATCGCCGAGACCGCCTTCGCCGGCCGGCCTTCGAACGCCTGCCCGAGGGCGGCGTCCCAGCCGTCGTCCGGCAGCTCGTCCGCTCCAAACGGGATCGCGACGGCATTCGACTCGGCGAGCAGCCGGTCGTCGTCGTCGACGAGCCAGAGCTGCAGGTCCGGGTACTCCTCGTACTGGCGATTCCACAGCTCGTTCGCAACGGCGTCGTGGTACATGAACTCGTGCCAGGTATCGCCCAGCTCACCGCGCCGCTCGAGCAGCTCGGGCCGGTCGGCCTGCGAGAAGAGCCTCATGAGCGCTCCAGGAGCGCGACCGCCTGCGCCGCGAGGCCCTCGCCCTTGCCCGTGAACCCGAGGCGGTCGGTGGTCGTCGCGCGCACGTTCACCTGCTCCGGTCGGACTCCCAGCGCGCCAGCGAGCCGCTGCCGCATCTCCTCTCGGCGGGTGGCGATCCGCGGCTCTTCGCCGATCAGGACGCAGTCGGCATTGACGAGCTGGAAACCCGCGTCGCGTACCTGCTCGTAGGCGCTCCGGAGCAGGAGCAGCGAGTCCGCGCCGTGCCAGCGCTCGTCATCCGCAGGGAAGAGCGAGCCGATGTCGCCAAGGCCAGCCGCCCCCAGCACGGCATCCGTGAGTGCGTGAGCGATCACGTCGCCGTCGGAGTGGCCGGCGAGGCCGCTCGGGAAATCGATCTCGACCCCGCCCAGAACGAGCCGCACGCCTACCTCGAAGGCGTGCGCATCGACGCCGAGGCCGATCCGAAGGTCAGCCACCGAACGCTCCCGGCAGCTCGCCGAGCGAGCGAATGCGGATCGCTCCGGCCGGCGCTTCGTGCAGATGGGCCCACGGCCCGCGTCGTACGTGGATCGCGGTCATGCCTGCGGCCAGCGCCGGCTCGACGTCGTTGTCGACGCGGTCGCCGACGTATGCCATCTGAGCGGGGGCGACCTCGGCCTCCGCCGCGACTCGCTCGAAGAACGCGGCCGAGGGCTTCTCGATCCCCCATCGCCCCGACGAGCCGACGAAGTCGACGTGCGCACGCAGCAGCTCCTCGGTCGCCGCGGGCGTGTTGCCGACGGCGCCGACACGCAGGCCCGCCGCGCGCAGCCGCCCGAGGCACGGAAGTGCGTCTGGATAGAACTCGTCCTCGTTCCAGGTCGACGCCGGCGGCTCGACGTCCAGGATCTCCCAGGCTCGAGCGTGATGCTCTCCCCGCGCGGCGAGCCCCCCGATGACGCCCATCAGCGTGAAGCGGGGCACGCCGGCACCTCGGCGGCGCGCTCCCACATCCCCGACTCGTCGATCAGGGTCTCCCCGACGTCGAAGACGACCGCCTTCACAGCCACGTTGCGACCAGGTCGAGGTCGGCCTTCGTCGTCACCTTCAGGAGCCGCGGGTCGCCCTCGACCCACTTGACGCGCCCGCCTCGAGCTTCGACGAGCGAGGAGCAGTCGGTCGCGCCGGAGAGGTCTCCGTCGTATGCCTCGCGGAGCTTCGACGCCAGGAAGGCCTGGGGCGTCTGCACGGCGACCAGCGTCTCACGCGTCAGAGTCCCGGTGATCGCCTCGCCGGAGACGGTCTTGACGGTATCGACGACGGGGAGGCCGGGCACGACGCCGTCCCAGCCCTCGGAGAGGGGCGCAAGGACGCGCTCGAGCACGTCTTCGCTCAGAAGCGGCCTGGCTGCGTCGTGCACGAGCACGACGAGTGCGTCGTCCGGGACCTCGGCCAGCGCTGCGCGGACCGATTCGGCGCGCGTCGCACCGCCGCGAACGGCAGCGACCACCTTGCTGGCGGAGAGCTCTTCCGCGAGGAGTATCGCGGGCTCCTCCCAGTCCTCCGGCACCGCGACGACGATCGCATCGACCCAGCCGGACTCGTCGAGGCGTCGCAGCGGCTCCGCGAGCAGCGGCAGCTCACCGAGCTTCGCGAATGCCTTGGGCCGCTCGTCGCCCAGCCGCTCGCCCGCCCCCGCGCCGACGAGGAGGGCCCAGACACTCATTTCGCTGCGAGGCTGGCGCCTACGCCGTGGCGGCGGCGGCCTTGGCCTTGCTCTTCTTCTGCGGCTTCTCGCCGTTGCCCGCGAGCACGCCCTCGAGCCACTCGGCAGCCTCTTCCTCGTCGACGGCCTTGGCGTACATCAGCTCGGAGGCGAGGATCTTCTTCGCCTTCACGAACATCTGCTTCTCGCCCGTCGAGAGGCCCTTCTCGTGGTCGCGCAAGGAGAGGTTCTTCACGACCTCGGCCAGCTCGAAGATGTCGCCGGTCTTCATCTTGTCCCGGTTGTGCTTGAACCTTCGGTTCCAGTTCTTGGGCATCTCGGACTCGCCGGCGGTCAAGGCCTTGACGACGGTGTTGACGAGGTCCTCGTCGATCACCGTTCGCAAGCCGACCTGCTCGGCGTTCTCGACCGGGACGTTCACGGTCATGTCGTTGTGCAGGATCTGAATCGTCAGGTATTCGCGCGTCTGCCCCAGAATCTCGCGCTTTTCCTTCTTCACAACCGTGCCTGCGCCGTGGTGCGGATACACCACTTTGTCGCCAACCTCGAACAAGCCAGCCTCCCCTTGGTGAAAATGAGTCTGTTCAGCGAAGAAGCCGGCGGGCTCGAGAGCTCACCGGCATGCTTATCCAGTATAGCGGAAATCCCTGGAAACGGCTACTTTTTGGGGGATTAGGCCGATTTGCGGGGGTTTTCGTCGCGCACTTCGAGCCCCGCGCGGAGCGCATCGCGAAGGGTGCCTGAACCGGAGACGCGGATCTTGGATCTGCTGCGGGTGCCCTCCGGCGCGATCGCGGCCAGGACGCCGAGCTTCGTGCACTCCTCGAGCCGCCGCTCGGACTGTGCGGCCGGCCGGAGGCGGCCGGTGAGCCCGATCTCGCCGAACGCCGCGATCCCCTCTCGCACCGGCACCCCGCGTGCCGCCGACGCAATGGCGAGCGCAATCGCGAGGTCGGCGCCCGGCTCGTCGATCCGCAGTCCGCCCGCGACGTTGACGAAGACATCGGCGGAGCCGAGCGCGATGCCGGCATGGCGCGAGAGCACGGCGACGATCATCGCGAGGCGCTTGGGATCGACACCCGTGCCGACGCGGCGCGGCATCGCGAGATCGGTGGGCGCCACGAGCGACTGGATCTCGAGCAGGATCGGACGGGTCCCTTCGAGCGCGCAGGCGACCGCAGAGCCGATCTCGCCCGGAAGCGTCTTGCCGAACAGCTCGGACGGGTCGGGGACGCCGACGAGCCCTTCTCCGGTCATCTCGAAGACGCCGAGCTCGTTGGTGGAACCGAAGCGGTTCTTCGTCGCGCGCAGCACGCGGTGGGCGTGGTAGCGGTCGCCCTCGAACTGGAGCACGCAGTCGACGAGGTGCTCGAGCACCCGCGGGCCGGCGACGGCTCCGTCCTTCGTCACGTGCCCGACGAGAATCGTGGCGACGCCGAACTCCTTCGCGACGCGCAGGAGGCGCCCGGCGGCTTCCCGTACCTGGCCGACGGAGCCGGGCGCGGAGCTCATGTCGGAGGCGTACAGCGTCTGGATGGAGTCGATCACGCAGACGTCGGGCCGTTCGCGCTCGAGCGTCGCGCAGACGGCGTCGAGCTCGGTCTCGGCGAGGATCTCGACCCCGTCGGTGCCTCCCAGCCGCGCGGCGCGCAGCTTCACCTGCGCGGTCGATTCCTCGCCGGTCACGAGGAGTGCGCGCAGGCCGGTGGCGGAGATCGCTCCGAGCGCGGTCAGGAGCAACGTCGACTTGCCGACGCCCGGCTCGCCGCCGACGAGAACGAGGCTCGCCGGCACGAGGCCACCGCCGAGGACGCGGTCGAGCTCCGGCACTCCGGTCGAGATCCGCTTCGCCTCTTCGGCGTTCACGTCGACGAGGCGCAGAAGCGGCCTGGCGGCAGCGTTCAGCTTCGCCGTCTCGGGCGCCTCCTCGACGAGCGAGCCGAACGCGTCGCAGCCCGGGCACTTCCCGAACCACCGCCCGGCTGCATAGCCGCACTCGGTGCACGCGAACTGGACTGCCGCCTTCGCCATGCAGCGAGGCTAGCCGCGAAACCGGACGGCTCTGTGCCGACTCTGTGTCAATTCTGTGCCGGCTTCGATGCCGCGGTCGACGCGTCGCGCGACTCCTCGGGAACCCGGCTGCATCGCGCGGTGTAGCTGCCGTGGATGATCGCGATCCGAGTCGGCGCCGTTCTCCTCGCATGTGCAGCGCTCCTCGGCGCCGGGTTCGCGACGCCAACCGCTCGGCATCCCTATGCAGTCGTCGTCGACTCGCGCGACCGCGTCTTCGTCGCCGACGGCGCGTCGCGCCGGATCCTGCGACTCGACCCGCGCACAGGTCGGCTCCAAGTGCACGCATCCGGGCTCGACGAGCCAACGGGCCTCGCGGCGGCCGCAGGCGTCCTCTACGTCGCCGACTTTCACGCGGGCCTCGTCAGACGTGTGGGCGCAACGGGTCGCGTGACGACGCTGGCGCGCCTGACCGAGGTGACGGCCGTGGCAGCGACTCCGGCGAGGGTCGTCTATGCGGTCACGATGGACGGAACGCTCGCCCGCATCTCACCTGCAGGGGTCGTGACGCGGATCCGGGTCCCCGGCGGCCTGGACCGCCCTCACGGAATCGCGATCGATCTCAGGGGACGACTCCTCGTCGCCGAGGACTCGAGGCGGGTGCGCCGCGTCGATCCCGCTACCGGTCGAGTCACGCTCGTCGCCAACCGCGTCGACACGAACAAGATCGCGGTGGGCAAGGACGGCACGCTCTATCTCGCCGGGTCGACGCTGAGCGGCGGCAGCCTCCGCCGGCTCGATCCTGGAGGCAAGCTGTCGATCCTGCTCGACGATCTCCACGTCAGCGACGTCGCCGTCCTCGCCAACGGGAGCCTTGTCGTCACCGCCATCGAGCCGGGCGCCGTCTATCGCGTCAACGCCCGCACCGGCGCCCGCACGAAGCTCGCCGGCTGACGAACGACAGAGGCCGCCTCGCGGCGGCCTCTGCGGCAGGCTATTCCTCGACGACCGCCGGCTCTTCAGGCTCCGCCTCGTCGGCCGGAACCGTCACCTTCTCGCGCGGCTCGCCCTCGATGATCTTGATGTCGACGAGCGACTCGCCCTCCTCGCCGGTCACGTCTTCCTTCCGGTCGACGAGGATCGTGGCGCCCGGATTGAGGTTGCGGCCGAGCACGAAGTCGGCGAGCGGATCCTCGATGAAGCGCTGGATCGCGCGGCGCAGCGGCCTGGCCCCCATCGCCGGGTCGAAGCCCTGCTCGACGAGCACTTCCTTCGCCGCGTCGGTGAGCTCGATCGCGACCTCGTACGTCGCCATCTGCTCGCGCAGCCGCTTCAGCTGCAGGTCGACGATCGTCAGGATCTCTTCCTTCTCGAGCTTGTGGAAGACGATGATCTCGTCGATCCGGTTCAGGAGCTCCGGCCGGAAGACCTTCTTCAGCTCGCCGGTGACGCGGCCCTTCATCTCGTCGTACGAGAGCCCGTGCTCGTCGCCGATCGAGAAGCCCAGGGTCTGGTTCTTCGCGATCTGGCCCGCGCCGATGTTCGACGTCATGATCACGATCGCGTTCCGGAAGTCGACCTTCCGGCCCTGTGAGTCGGTGAGCTTCCCCTCTTCCAGGATCTGGAGAAGGATGTTGAAGACGTCCGGGTGGGCCTTCTCGATCTCGTCGAGGAGGAGCACCGAGTACGGCTTGCGGCGCACGGCCTCTGTGAGCTGGCCGCCCTCGTCGTAGCCGACGTAGCCGGGCGGGGAGCCGACGAGCCGGGACACGGAGTGCTTCTCCATGTACTCCGACATGTCGACCTGGATCATCGCGTCCTCGTCGCCGAAGAGGAACTCGGCGAGGGTGCGCGCCAGCTCCGTCTTGCCGACGCCGGACGGGCCGAGGAAGATGAACGAGCCGGTCGGCCGCTTCGGGTCCTTGATCCCCGCGCGGGCGCGGCGGATCGCCTTCGAGGCGGCCACGATCGCCTGGTGCTGGCCGATGACGCGCTTGTGGAGCTCGTCCTCCATCCGGATCAGCTTCTGCGACTCGGCCTCGGTGAGCTTGAAGACGGGGATGCCCGTCCACATGGAGACGATGTCCGCGATCTCGTCCTCGCCGACCTCCGGCTGCTCCTCGGACTCCTCGGTGCGCCAGTTCTCCTCGAGCTCCTTCTTCTTCTGCGTCAGCTTCCGCTCCTTGTCGCGCAGCGACGCGGCCTTCTCGAACTCCTGCGACTCGATCGCGTTCTCCTTCTCCGTGCGCACGCGCTCGATCTCGTCCTCGAGCTCGCGGTAGCGCGGCGGCGCGGTCATCGTCTTGATGCGGAGACGCGAGCCGGCCTCGTCGATCAGGTCGATCGCCTTGTCCGGGAGATGCCGGTCCTGGATGTAGCGATCGGCCAGCACGGCGGCCGCGCGCAGCGCGTCGTCGGAGATCTGGCAGCGGTGATGAGCCTCGTAGCGGTCGCGGAGGCCGCGGAGGATCTGAACGGTGTCGTCGATCGACGGCTCCTCGACCCGCACCTGCTGGAAGCGCCGCTCGAGCGCGGCGTCGCGCTCCAGGTACTTGCGGTACTCGTCGAGCGTCGTCGCTCCGATCGTCTGCAGCTCGCCGCGTGCGAGCGCCGGCTTCAGGATCGACGCTGCGTCGATCGCGCCCTCGGCCGCACCGGCCCCGACGAGGTTATGGAGCTCGTCGATGAAGAGGATGATGTCGCCCCGCTGCATGATCTCCTTCATCACCTTCTTCAGCCGCTCCTCGAACTCGCCGCGGTACTTGGAGCCGGCGACGAGGGCGGCGAGATCCAGGGTGTAGATCTGCTTGTTCTTCAGCAGCTCGGGCACCTGGTTGGTGGAGATGCGCGTGGCGAGCCCTTCGACGACGGCGGTCTTGCCGACGCCCGGCTCGCCGATCAGGACGGGGTTGTTCTTCTGGCGGCGCGACAGGATCTGCATCACGCGCTCGATCTCGGTCTGGCGCCCGACGACGGGGTCGAGCTTCCCGTCCGTGGCGGCCTTCGTGAGATTGCGGCCGAACTGGTCGAGCAGCTTCGAGCTCTTCGCCTTCTCTCCCGCAGCGCCGCCGGAGCCCTGCTGGCGCCGGCCGGGGCCGGACAGCATGCGGATGATCTCGTTGCGAATCTTCTCGGCGTCGGCGTCGAAGTCGAGCAGGATGCGCGCGGCTACGCCCTCGTTCTCGCGCACCAGGCCGAGCAGGATGTGCTCGGTGCCGATGTAGTTGTGTCCGAGCGACAGCGCCTCACGGAGGGCGAGCTCGAGGACTTTCTTCGCGCGCGGCGTGAAGGGAATCTGGCCGGTCGTGACCTCGTCGCCCTGACCGACGATGCGTGCAACCTGGGCGCGCACTTCCTCGACCGTGATGTCGAGCGACTCGAGCACGCGCGCAGCGAGGCCTTCCTCCTCACGAAGGAGGCCGAGGAGAATGTGCTCGGTACCGATGTAGTTGTGCTTCAGGGCGCGGGCCTCGTCCTGCGCGAGGACGACTACCTGGCGAGCCCGTTCTGTGAATCGCTCGAACATCCCTGCCGACCCTCCTTCCGACCGATCGCCGGGGAGAAGCTCATCCACCCCCCGAGTCGAAGGTCTGGCTCCATGGTATCGGACGGCCGTGTCGTTCTCGTTAGCGTGACTACGAGGACGAGCGGAGCGCCGGGAAGAGGATCACGTCCCGGATCGTCTCGCGGCCGGTCAGCACCATCGCCAGCCGGTCGATCCCGAGCCCCAGCCCGCCGGTCGGCGGCATGCCGTAGGAGAGCGCCTCGACGTAGTCCGGATCCTCCTGCTCCCCTTCCACGAACTCGGATTGACGCCGAAAACGCTCGCGCTGCTCGTCCGAGTCGTTGATCTCCGAGAACGCGTTCCCGAGCTCCATTCCGCCGACGAAGTACTCGAAGCGCTCGGTCAGCGTCTCGTCGTCGTCCGTGGAGCGCGCGAAGGGTGAGATCTCGATCGGGTAGTCGTGGACGATCGTCGGCTCGATCAGGCTCGGCTCCACGTAGTGGCTGAACGCGTGGTCGACGAGTTGCGCCCAGTCCTTGTCGGCGTCGGTGTCGACCTCGCGGGCGTTCAACTCCTTGCGCAGCGCGGCCTCGTCGCGGATCCAGAGGCCGTGCTCGGCGAGGGCGTCCGTGAAGCGGACTCGCTTCCAGGGTGCCTTCAGGTCGAGCTCGTGACCCTTGAAGGTCGTCTTCGTCGTCCCGGTCACCTCGAGCGCGACCGACTCGATCAGCCGCTCCATCCGCTCCATCGTGTCGTGGTAGTCGGCGAACGCCTCGTACCACTCGAGCATCGTGAACTCGTTCGAGTGCTTGTACGAGATGCCCTCGTTGCGAAAGTCCTTGCCGATCTCGTACACGCGCTCGAGCCCGCCGACGATCAGCCGCTTCAGGTAGAGCTCGGTCGCGATCCGGAGATAGAAGTCCTGCTCGAGATAGTTCCAGTGCGTGACGAAGGGCTCCGCGAAGGCGCCGCCGTAGCGCGGTTGCAGCACGGGCGTCTCGACCTCGACGAAGCCGTCGGCGTCGAGATTCCGCCTGATCGCCGAGACGATGCGGCTGCGTAGGAGGAAGTCCGCGCGGGTCTCCTCGTTCATCAGCAGGTCGAGGTAGCGCTTTCGGTAGCGCAGCTCGACGTCGGTGAGGCCGTGGAAGGTGTCCGGCAGCGGTGCGCGGTTCTTCCCGAGCAAGTCGAACGCGACGACCTTCAGCGACGGCTCTCCCCGGCGTGACTTCGCGGGATGTCCCTGCACGCCGACGATGTCGCCGAGGTCGACGTCCACCTTCTCGGAGATCAGCTGGATGCGGCCGCTCCGGTCGACGAGGTCGAGGAAGGTGATCTTGCCCATCTCGCGGCGCGCCATGACGCGGCCGGCGAGGCGGAACTGCCGCGCCTCGTCCTCGGCGCCCGGCTCGAGCGTCTCGGCGTGCGTACGGACCGCAGCGATCTCGTCCCGGTTGGGGAATCTCTTCGGCAGCATCGGATCCACGACTCTAGTTCGCTCTTCGCAGCGGTGCGTAGCGTGCTCCGGCGCGTCGCTCGCGACGCACGGCCGAGGGGATAGTGCGCGAGCACAGACCCGGAGAGCCGGGTGGCGCGAGCGGCGCGAGGTCGGCGGAGCCGGGCTCCGCCCGGCGGGAGCCGACCGGCCGGTGCGCGCTACGCGGCTTTGATGTCGAGGATCTTGTACTTCAGAGATCCCCTAGGAGCGCTGACCTCGACGGTCTCGCCCTTCTTCTTGCCGATGATCGCCTTGCCGACCGGCGACTCGTTCGAGAGCTTCAGCTCGGACGGGTTCGCCTCGGCGGAGCCGACGATGATGTACTCGACCGTCTGGTTCGCATCGACGTCCTTCAGGCGCACCTTCGCGCCGATCGAGACGACGCTGAGGTCGACGTCGCGGGTCTGGATCACACGCGCGTTCGAGAGACGCTCCTCGAGCTGCGCGATCTTGTGCTCGAGCATCGCCTGCTCGTTCTTTGCATCGTCGTACTCGGCGTTCTCGGCGATGTCGCCGAACTCCCGTGCAACGCGGATGCGATCGGCCACTTCTCGGCGTTTTTCGGTCGAGAGAGTGTCGATTTCCACCTTCAGCTTCTCGTAGCCCTCAGGCGTGAGAATGACTTCCTTCAACTGCTGCCTCCCAATGAAAAGCCGGCGAACGTGCGCCGACGCGGGCGGGAATGGTAGCGATGAGATCGGTCGAGGTCAATACCTCCGAGTAGCATCCGTAAACAATGTTCGTCGAGCTCAGGGAAAGCTGGTGGATCCGCGACGTCGAGATCCCCACCCGCGTCGTCCTCGCACCGATGGCCGGCGTCAGCGTGCAGGCGTTCCGGCGCCAGGGACGCCGGTTCGGCGCCGGGCTCGTCTGCTCGGAGATGGTCAGCTGCGCCGGGATCGAGCACCGGAACGAGCGGACGCTCGGCTATCTGCGCGTCGCCGCGGACGAGCATCCGCTCGCGATCCAGATCTTCGGCTCCGAGCCGCGCGCGATGGCCGAGGCTGCGCGGATGGTGGTCGCCGCGGGCGCCGACCTCGTCGACATCAACTTCGGCTGCCCCGTCCGCAAGGTGACGAAGACCGGCGCCGGCGCGACGCTCCTGGACGATCCGGCTCGCGCGTGCGGCATCGTCGAGTCCGTCGCCACCGCGGTCGAGGTGCCGGTGAGCGTGAAGATGCGCCGGGGGCTGCGGGACGGATCCCGCACGTGCCTCGACGTCGGCCCGCAACTCGTCGAGGCTGGCGCCGCCACGCTGACCCTCCACCCCCGCTCGGCCCAGCAGATGTACACCGGCACCGCCGACCACGCGCTCACCGCCGAGCTCGTCTCGCTCGTCGACGTCCCGGTGATCGCCTCGGGCGACGTCACCTCGCGCGCGAAGGCCCAGTCGGTGCTCGCGGCGACGGGCGCCAATGCGGTGATGATCGGCCGCGGCGCCCAGGGGAACCCGTGGGCGATTCGCCAGATCGTGGACGGCGAGGCCGGCGAGCCCACGCGCGAAGAGGTCGTCGCCGAACTCGTCCTGTTCATCCGCGAGACCGTGCGCGAGCTCGGGGAGCGGCGCGCGTGCGGGTTCCTGAAGAAGTTCTACGGCTGGTACCTCGGCCGGGGGCGTTTCCCGCGCCAGTTCAAGCAGGAGCTCGTCGTGCTCGACTCGACCGAGGAGGTCGAGCGCCTCCTGATCGCAGCCGCGCCGGGAGCGCTGCCCCTGCTCGAGCTGCTCGAGGACGAGCTTCCGAGCGGGGACGAGGTTCTGCTGGATCTGCCGATCTCGATCTACGGCGGGGGCTAGCTCAGCGGTTCAGCTGCCAGACGATTCGCAGCCCTTCGAGCGTGAGGTGCGGATCGACCCGGTCGAGCGTGCGAGCGTGCGGGGCGATCAGGTCCGCGAGCCCGCCCGTCGCGACGGTCTGAGCCTCGACGCCGAGCTCCTCGCGGATCCGTCCGACGATCCCATCCACCTGGCCGGCGAACCCGTACACGAGCCCTGATTGGAGGGCGGCGACCGTCGTCTTTCCGATCACGGTGGCCGGAGCCGTGAAGTCGACCTTCACGAGCCGCGCCGCCCGCGCGAAGAGCGCGTCCATCGAGACCTCGATCCCGGGCGCGAGCACCCCGCCGACGAACTCCCCTTCGGTCGAGAGGATGTCGAAATTGATCGAGGTGCCGAAGTCGACGACGATGCAGGGCGCGCCGTAACGCGCATTCGCCGCGACCGCGTTGACGAGCCTGTCCGGCCCCAGCTCCCGCGGATCGTCGTAGCGGATCGGGATGCCCGTCTTCACCCCCGGCCCGACGGTCAGCAGCGGTGCGTGCGCCCAGCGCTCGGCCACCCGCTCCCACTCGCGCTGCAGCGCCGGCACCGTCGTCGAGAGGCAGATTCCGTCTGCGTCCTCCAGCTCGAAGAGCGCGCCGAGCGTGACGCCGAGCTCGTCGCCGGTGCGGCTGCGGTCGGTGGCGAGCCGGAAGCTGTCGGCCAGCCGCTCGCCCTCGAACAGGCCGAGCACCGTCTGCGTATTGCCGACGTCGACCGCGAGAAGCATGGCGCCTCTAGGGCGTGTCGTCGTCGGTCGAGAGGCGTTCGCCGAGACGCTCGGCCAGCGCCTCCGCGGTCAGCTTGGGATCGTCGTTCTCGCCGCGCAGCTCCTCGACTGTGACGTCGCTCGAGGTGTAGACCTCGGCGCGCGGGATGATCCGGGTCGGCCGGTTCTTGTCCCAGACCCAGACGTCCTCCATCTTCACGTGGAAGAACGGATAGCTCGCCTGGGGCGAGACCTGCAGGTCGAGCTTGTTGCAGAGGTAGGTCGCGTCCGCCGTGAGGATGCAGTAGCGGAACAGGCCGAAAACGGCCGTGTACTCCCGCTTCAGCGTCAGCTCGAGCTCTGCCTCGAATTCGTCGAGATCGTCCAGGTGACTCACACGATCAGTCTAGCTTCGAGAGCAGCTCCTCCACCCGGCCGCGGCCCGGAACGACGACCTTCGGCGCGAGGTCGGCGAGAGGCTCCAGGACGAACCGGCGCTCGTGCAGGCGCGGATGCGGAATGGTCAAGCCGTCCTCGTCGATCACCTCGTCGCCGTAGAGGAGCAGGTCGAGATCGATCGTGCGCGGCCCCCAGCGCTCCCTGCGCTCGCGGCCCAGCCGGCGCTCGACGGCAAGCAGGACGTCGAGCAGCTCCCGCGGCGTGAGCTCGGTCTCGAGCGCGGCGACACCGTTGAGAAACCGCGGCTGGTCGGTGACGCCGACCGGATCGGTCTCGCGCAGGAGCGAGACGGCGACGACGTCCGGCAGGTCGGCGACGGCGGCGCGGATCGTCCCCTCGCGATCGCCCAGGTTCGCTCCCAGCCCGACGTAGGCGACCGTCACGGGCGCGTGACGCGCACGGCAGCGAACGTGACCGGCGGATCGAGCACGACGTCCGGCTTGCGCACGCGTACCGACACGCGCTCGACCGGGAAGCGGGCGATCAGCTCGTCCGCCACCGCCGTGGCGAGCGCCTCGAGCAGGTGGTAGGCCCGCCCGTCCGAGATCTCCTTCACGCACGCCGCGACGTCGCGGTAGTCGACGGCGTCCTCGAGCCGGTCCGAGCTGCCGGCATCGCCCACCTCGAGCTCGAGGTCGAAGAGGAAGTTCTGTCCACGTTCGCGCTCCCAGTCGAGCGCCCCATGGAAGCCGTGGACGAGGAGGCCCTTCAGCTCGATCGTCATGCGATCGCGCCCGCCGCCGTCAGCGCCTCGACGTGCTCTCGGACGTCGTGGACGCGGAAGATCGAGGCGCCCCGCTCGTACGCGGCGACCGCGGCACCGAGCGACGCGGCGAGCGAGCCGGTGCTCGCGTCAGGATCGAAGAGACGCCCGAGCGAGCTCTTGCGCGAGAGCCCGATCAGCACCGGGCGCCCGACCGCGACCAGGACGTCGAGCCGCCGGACGAGCTCGAAGTTCTGCGCCGCCGTCTTGCCGAAGCCGATTCCTGGGTCGAGGCAGATCCGCTCCTCCGGGATGCCGGCCGCAACGGCGAACGCCAGCCGCTGTTCGAGGAACGCAGCCACGTCGGAGACGACGTCGTCGTAGCGCGGATCGGCCTGCATCGTGCGCGGCTCGCCCTGCATGTGCATCAAGCAGAGATAGGCGTCGCTCTCTGCAACCACGCCTGCGAGGTCGGCGTCACCCC
The DNA here is from genome assembly GCA_963749515.1 of uncultured Gaiellaceae bacterium. Taxonomy (GTDB): domain Bacteria; phylum Actinomycetota; class Thermoleophilia; order Gaiellales; family Gaiellaceae; genus Gaiellasilicea. The sequence goes on along the minus strand of CAVVMR010000014.1, from coordinate 133,567 downwards.
GCAACGCAGTGACGTCGTTCACCAGCTCCGCGCCGAGCTCGAGCGCGCGGCGGGCGACCTCGCTCTTCGCCGTGTCGACCGAGAAGGGAACGCCGTCGAGCTGCTCGAGCACCGGGACGACGCGACGGAGCTCCTCGTCGACCGAGACTCCAGCGGAGCCGGGTCTCGTCGACTCGCCGCCCACGTCCACGATTGCCGCCCCTTCGGCGACCATCCGGCGGGCGGCGGCGACCGCGGCGTCCGGGTCGAGGTGCACGCCGCCGTCCGAAAAGCTGTCGGGGGTCACGTTCACGATCCCCATCACGGCCGGGCGCTGCAAACGTTCCTCCACCGATGGACGTCTCACCCTGCGATGGAGACTAGCTCGCGTGGGCGGAACGCCCTCCTCACGGCGCTCGGTGTGCTCGTCGCGCTCGTGTTGGTCGCGATCGCCTCACGCGGGTCGATCCCGGCGGGCGAAGGCGGGGCGCGCGGGCCGACGCAGACGCTCGTGGACATCCTGTTCATGCTCTACCTGCTGATCACCGCCTGCTCCGCGGTGCTGCTCGTCTACCTCCTCATACTCAGACGACAGATCGAAGCGCGCGCCGACGGCACAACGAGGCGGAGCAGCCCGCTCGAGAAGCTGCTGTTCCTCGTCCTGGCTCTCGGCCTTGCCTCGCTGGCAGCGCGGAAGCTCTCCGGCCGGCAACCGCTCAGGCCGCCCGAGGTGGAGGAGGCGATCGGCCGCAGCGGTCCGGTCCAGGCCACCACCAGCGGCCCCGACGCGGTGGCGCTCGAGCCCGGGTTCTCCTGGCTGGCGGCCGGCGTCACGGTCGCGCTGATCGTGCTTGCCGTCGGCGCCTGGTGGTACTCGGGACGGGTCCGGAGACAGGCGCGCGGCGAGCTCGAACGGGAAGACAGGCTGGCAACGGACCTGGCCGCCGCGATGGACGAGTCACTCGACGACCTGCGCGCAGAGCCGGATCCGCGCAAGGCGGTGATCGCCGCCTACGCGCGGCTGGAACGCGTTCTGGCCGCTCACCGGCTGCCGCGGCGGCCTGCCGAGGCGCCGCTCGAGTACCTCGCCCGGATGCTGGACGACCTCTCCGTCAGCCCGGAGGCGGCCCGGCGCCTGACCGACCTGTTCGAAAGGGCTAAGTTCTCGCAGCATGCGGTGGCCGCGGAGATGAAGGAAGAGGCGATCTCGGCGCTGGAGACGGTGCGCGACGACCTGCTCGTGGCGCGCGCGCTGGCCGAGCAGGAACGCACGGCGGCGCTCACGGCGCGGCGCGAGAGGACCGCGTAGATGCGGCGCGCCTTCCGGATCGGCCGGTTCCCGCTCTTCCTCACGTTCGTGCTCGCGGTCGTGCTTCTCTCCGATCCGGGGCGGGCGGAGCTTGCAGTTCACGTCTATGCCCTCGCGCTCGCGGCAATCGGGCTCGGCCATCTGCTCGCCGCGCTGCGCAACGCGCTGCCGCCGCGCCGGCCGTCGGCGTTCGACAACGCACTGCGAGCACGCGCGCGTCCGGCGCAGCGGATCCCCGAGCTCGAGCGCCTCGAACGCGAGGTCGCACTCGGACTCGCCACGGCCTTCGACCTCCACTACCGGCTGCGACCGCGGTTGCGGCGAGTCGCGACCGAGCTCCTGGCAGTGCGGCGTGGGATCGATCTGGACGCGAGCCCGGACGCGGCACGCCGCGCACTCGGCGAGGATGCCTGGGCGATCGTCCGCGGCGATCTCGAGCCGCCGCGCGAGCGCTTCGCCGCCGGCCTCGACATCGGCTCGCTCCGGCTTGCGGTGTCCGCCCTGGAGAGCCTCTGATGGAGCTCGCCGAGGTCCAGGGGCACGCCGCGCGGATCCTCGACGAGGTCGAGCGCGCAGTCGTCGGCAAGCGCGATGCGCTCGAGCTCGTGCTGATGGGGCTGCTCGCCGACGGGCACGTTCTGCTCGAGGACTACCCGGGGCTCGCGAAGACGCTTGCGGCGCGCTCCTTTGCGGCGGTGACCAGCATCGGCTTCAACCGGATCCAGTTCACGCCCGACCTGATGCCCTCGGACGTCACGGGCTCGTCGATCTGGAACCAGCGCGATGCCGACTTCCTCTTCCGGCCCGGGCCGATCTTCACCAACCTCCTTCTCGCCGACGAGATCAACCGCGCCCCACCGAAGACCCAGGCCGCCCTGCTCGAGGCGATGCAGGAGCGTCAGGTCACGATCGAGGGCCTCACCCATCAGCTCGCGCGGCCGTTCCTCGTCCTCGCGACTCAGAACCCGATCGAGTACGAGGGCACCTACCCGCTCCCCGAAGCGCAGCTCGACCGCTTCCTGCTGCGGGTCGGCTTCGGCTATCCGAGCAAGGGCGACGAGTGGGAGGTGCTGTCGCGACGGCTCGAACGGCGTGAGGACGAGGTCGAGCTCGACCCGGTGATCGACGGGCCGACGCTGCTGGAGCTGCAGGCGGCGATCGAGCAGGTCCACGTCGGGCAGGCCGTCGGCGCCTACATCGTCGAGCTGGTCTCGGCGACGCGCACCAGCAACTCGACCGCGGTCGGGGCCAGCCCGCGCGGAAGCCTGGCGGTGCTCAAGCTCGCGCGCTGCAAGGCGGCGCTTGCGGGCCGCGACTTCGTCACTCCCGACGACGTGAAGGCTGTCGCCGTGCCCGCTCTCGCGCACCGGCTGATGCTCAGGCCCGAGCTGTGGGTGCAGCAGGTCTCGGGCGACGACATCGTCCGCGAGGTGCTCGAGAGCGTGCCCACGCCCGCTGCCGAAGAGACGGCGCCGGCGGCCGAATGACGCCCTCGGCATCGCCCCGCGTGACGGCGTACGCGGGCCTTGCGGCGATCTTCCTCTTCGCCGCGCTCGCGATCCGGCAGCCCGAGCTGGCGATCGTCGCAGCGCCCTTCGCGCTCCTGCCCGCGCTCGGGCTGGTACTCGCCCGCTCGCCGGAGCCGAAGGTCTGGCTCACGCTCGAGCGATCGACGGCGCTCGAGCAGGACGAGCTGGAGCTGGAGCTCGTCGTCGCCTCGGAGCGGCCGATCGAGCGGCTCGAGCTGCTGCTCGACCTGCCCGAAGGGCTCGAGATTGTCTCCGGCGGGCGAGCGCTCTCGCTGCGCCTCGGCTGGGAGGACGAACGCACGATCGAACTGCGGCTCCGCTGCCGGCGCTGGGGGAACTACCAGCTCGGGGACATCCGCCTGCGGGCGCGGGACCGGCTCGGCCTGTTCACCTGGGAGACGCGACTCGACCGGAAGACGAACCTGCGGGTCTACCCCCTGCCGGAGACGCTCCGCGGGATCATCGCGCCGGTCTCGACGCAGCCGTTCTCCGGCAACCAGGTCGCTCGGCAGAAGGGCGAAGGGCTCGAGTTCGCCGACCTGCGCGAGTTCGCCGCCGGCGACCGCGTGCGCTCGATCAACTGGCGGGCGAGCGCCCGCCGCAACGTGCTCGTGGTCAACGAGCGCCACCCCGAGCGGAACGCCGACGTGATCCTCTTCCTCGATACGTTCGCCGACGCGCGGGCCGATGGGCGTTCGACCCTCGATCTGGCGGTACGCGCGACCGCGACGCTCGCCTCCCGCTACCTGGAGCGCCGCGACCGCGTCGGGCTCGTCTCGTTCGGAGGCGTCCTCCGCTGGCTGACTCCGGGGATGGGCGTCGGCCAGCGCTACCGGATCGTCGATGCGCTGCTCGCGTCGGAGATCGTCTTCAACTACGCGTGGAAGGACATCTCGGTCATCCCGGCGCGCATCCTGCCGCCGCAGGCCCTGGTGGTCGCCGTCACGCCGCTGCTCGACGACCGCATCGTGGAGGCGCTCGCCGACCTGCGGGCACGCCGGTACGACCTCGCCGTCGTGGAGGTGTCTCCGGCGGCCTTCGCGACCCCCGGTGAGCGGGAGTCCGACCGGCTCGCCCACCGGCTCTGGCTCCTGCGGCGGGAGGAGATCCGCGCCCGCTACGAGCGTCTCGGGATCGCCGTCGCGACGTGGAGCGACGAGCAGCCGCTCGACGCCGTCCTCGAGGGGGTGAGGGCATTCCGAAGGCACGCTCCGCTCGCGCGCGTGTAGCTGCAGGCGCCGCTTCCGTGCTCGTCGGCGCGTGCACGGGCGCGTGGTTTACAGCGATCGCGGAGGACGGCTACCTCGTCCGCGCGAATCTCGTGGCGACCATCGTCGCGCTGTTCGTGCTCGCCGCGGGCCTCGCCCTCCGCCTCCCGGTCAGCGTTCCTGCGGCGATCGCGGTCCTCGGCGCCGAGTACGTCGCGATCCTCGGCTTCGAGGCCGACGCGCTCGACACGCGCGCGCCCGTGGTCGCAGGAGCACTGCTCGCCGTTGCCGAGCTCGCGTACTGGTCGCTCGAGCTCCGGGGGCCGATCGTCGACGAGGCGGGAACCTATCTTCGCCGGATCGCGCTCCTCGCGACGCTCGTCGTCAGCGTCGTCGGGGTCGGCGCGATCATGCTGGCGCTCGTCGAGGTCGTGGACGCCGGTGGCATCGCCGTCGACGTCCTCGGCGCAGCGGCGGCTTTCGCCGCGCTCGGCCTGGTGGCCCTCGCCGCCCGCCGCACCGCCCCTTAGGGACACGACGGGTCCTGGCCCCGACATGTCTGTTCGCGACGGTGGCGGGGACGTCCGCTTCGCGTGAGGTAACTAGCCGGTGTCGGGCTCGGGCGGCTGCATGGAGACACCCGGGACGGGGCGCGGCTTCGGCTTCGGGGCGGGCTTGCGCTCCGGGCCTTCGACGGGCTCCTCGACCGGCTCGATGACTTCCTCCGGGAAGATCGTCTCCTCCGCCTCACCGGCGAGCAGGCGCTCGAACTGGTCCTTGTCGATCGTCTCGCGCTCGATCAGGATCACGGAGAGCTTGTGCAGCTCCTCCATGTGCTCGCGGAGGACGCGGTGCGCGGTCTGGTGGGCCTCCTCGATCACCCTGCGGATCTCGTCGTCGATCTCGCGGGCGATCTCGTCCGAGTAGTCCGGCTCGTGACCCATCTCGCGGCCGAGGAACGGCTGGCTGGCGTCGCGGCCGAGCACGCGCGGGCCGAGTTTCTCGCTCATCCCGTAGCGCATGATCATCGCCTTCGAGGTCGCGGTCACCTTCTCGAGGTCGTTCGCGGCGCCGGTCGTCACCTCGTGGAAGACGAGCTCCTCCGCGGCGCGGCCTCCGAGAGTCATCGCGAGGTCGTCCATCAGCGCCGAGCGAGTCGTCAGGTACCGATCCTCGGTCGGCAGCGAGATCGTGAGGCCGAGCGCCTGGCCGCGGGAGACGATCGTGATCTTGTGGATCGGGTTCGTGTTCTCGAGGTAGTAGCCGACGAGCGCGTGACCCATCTCGTGGTAGGCCGTGATCTTCCGCTCCTTCTCGCCGAGCAGGCGGGCCTTCTTCTCCGGCCCGGCGAGTACCCGCATGATCCCTTCCTCGAGCTCTTCCTGGCCGATCACCTTCTTGCCGAAGCGGGCGGAGAGCAGAGCGGCCTCGTTGATCAGATTCGCGAGATCGGCGCCCGTGAAGCCAGGCGTGCCGGCTGCGAGCGTGTCGAGATCGACCTCGGTCGCGAGCGGCTTGCCCTTGGAGTGCACCTCGAGGATCTTCCGGCGGCCGATCCGGTCGGGCCGGTCGACCACGATCTGGCGGTCGAAGCGGCCGGGACGGAGCAGCGCCGGATCGAGGATGTCAGGACGGTTCGTGGCGGCGATCAAGATGATGTTGTCCTTCATCTCGAAGCCGTCCATCTCGACGAGCAGCTGGTTCAGCGTCTGCTCGCGCTCGTCGTGACCGCCGCCGAGGCCGGCGCCGCGATGACGCCCGACGGCGTCGATCTCGTCCATGAAGATGATGCAGGGGCTGGCCTGCTTCGCCTGCTCGAACAGGTCGCGGACGCGTGAGGCGCCGACGCCGACGAACATCTCGACGAAGTCCGAGCCCGAGATCGAGAAGAACGGCACGCCCGCCTCACCCGCGACCGCGCGCGCGAGCAGCGTCTTACCGGTGCCGGGAGGCCCGTAGAGCAGGACGCCCTTCGGGATCCGGGCTCCGAGTGCCTGGAACTTCTTCGGGTTCTCGAGGAACTCCTTGATCTCGTGCAGCTCCTCAACCGCCTCGTCCGCGCCGGCCACGTCCTTGAAGCCGATCTTGGGCGAGTCGGGAGTCATGCGTTTCGCGCGCGACTTGCCGAAGCTCATCACCTTCGAGCCGCCACCCTGCACCTGGTTCATCAGGAAGATCCAGAAGCCGAAGAGGAGCACGAACGGGAGCAGCGAGGTCAGGATCGTCCACCACGCGCTCGACCCCTTGCCCTTCGAGTCGTAGGTGATGCCCTCGTCCTTCAGGAGGTCCTCCACCTGGAGCGCGGAGACGTCGCTCGGGTAGTTGACCTTCACCTTCTCGCCGCCGGTCAGCGTCGCGGTGATCTGCTGGCGATTCGGTGTGAAAAGGACTTCCTGAACGTTCCCGTTCTTGATCTCCGTCTGCAGCTGCGAGTACGTGCGCTTCGTCTGGTTGCTGTCGTTCCGAAGCATCACCTGACTCGCCACGTAGACGAGCGCCACGATGACGATCAAGGGGAACAGCGCGCTGCGGAAGAATCTGTTCACGGGGTCAACGGAGGGTAGCAGCCTCTACAGGAGTCACCCTCTTTCGGGACCGCCCCATCTGCGGTCGCAATACGCCCTTAATGCGGCGGAATCAGGTCTGGATGCAACACCGCGACGTACGGCAGGTTGCGGTAGCGCTCCGCGAAATCGAGCCCGTAGCCGATCACGAACTTGTTCGGGATCTCGAAGCCGACGAAGCGCACGGGAACCTCGATCTCGCGGCGCTCCGGCTTCGTCAGCAACGCGCAGATCTCGAGCGACGCGGGCTTGCGCGCCTTGAGGCTGCGCATCAGGTAGGAGAGCGTCAGCCCGGAGTCGATGATGTCCTCGACCACGAGGACGTCGCGGCCGGCGATGTTCGCGTCCAGGTCCTTCAGGATCCGCACGACGCCGGAGGAGTCGGTCGCCGCGCCGTAGCTCGAGATCGCCATGAAGTCGATCTCGCACGGGATCGTCAGCTCCCGCATCAGGTCGGCCATGAAGAAGACCGCCCCCTTGAGCACGCCCACGAGCAGGAGGTCGCGGCCCTCGTACTCCTGTGAGATCTCCGCGCCGAGCTCGCGGATCCGGGCCTGCAGCGGCTCCTCCTCGATCAGGATCTCGCCGACCGCATCTTTCACCGCGTCCATGTAACGGCTCCTTCCCAGCCTGGGGCCTCGGCGACGCCCGGCACGGCCACGACGTCGTCGCCGTGCACCACGACGGGCCAGCTGTCGCGCTCCGACCTCGGCACCTTCGCGTCCACGAAGAGATCCTGCACTTTCTTGCGGCGGCCTGCGAGGTGATCCCCCGGGCGGCGACCGCGCACCTCGAGACCGGGACGATCCGACTCCAGCGTCCACGGACCCCACGTCACGGTGCCCTCCAGGCGCAGCGTGCCGTACTCACGCACGGCGCGGACGCCACCGCCCAGATCGGCCGCCCGCGAGCCCTCACGATCGGCGAGCAGCTCGGCGAGGGTGCGCTCGAGACCCCGGGGGAGCCGTGGACGGTCGTCGGCCAGCGCAAGCAGCGACACGCGCGCCCGCGGATCGAGCCGCTCCAGCAGCGGCAAGATCTCGTCCCGGATCAGGCCTCGCTTCGTGCCCGGATTCGACGTGTCCTCGCGGTACGGCAGGCCGCGCTCGTCGCACCAGGCGCGCACCTCCTCACGCCAGACACCGAGCAGCGGCCGGACGATCCCGTCCTCGCGCCGGGCCTTGATCCGCTGCGGTGAGCCGGAGGCGACGAGGCCGAGCAGCACCGACTCGACCTGGTCCGACGCGGTGTGGCCGGTGGCCCGCAGCCGGTCGGTCGCGAACGAGTAGCGCAGGTCGCGGAGCTCCGCTTCCGTCGAGCCGGGAGCCTCGACGATCTCGGCGCCGAAGGCGTCGCGGCAGAAACGGGCGTCCTCGTCGGACTCGGCGCCGCGCAGCCCGTGCGCGACGTGCAGCGCCGAGACCCGGTAGCCGAGCTCGCCGAGCACATGCCAGAGGCAGGTCGAGTCCGCTCCGCCTGACACCAGGCAGGTGACCTCGGCCCCCGGCTCGATCAAGCCGTGGTCGCGGATGTGCGACTCGATGCGCTCCAGCATCGACCTAGTTTGCCCTAGAAGGCAGGCGACGCGGCCCACGCGTCGAGGAGCTGGACGGCGCGTTCGAGCTCGGCAGCCGCGACCGTGAAGGGCCGCCCGGGGTCGACGCCCTCGAGGACGCGCGTCGGCGGCTTGCCTGCGAGCGCGAGCAGGACGTAACGCACGGGTGCGCCGTGCGCGACCACACCGATCCGCTCCTCCGGCCGCGCGAGCAGCGTCCGGTAGCCGCGAACGAAGCGGCTCACGGCGTCGACACGGCTCTCGCCGCCGCCCGGCGCTCCCTCGTCCGGTGCCGAAGCCAGGACCCACTGCTCGAAGCCATCGGCCCAGCGCGAGCCTTCGAACCGGCCGAACCTGAACTCGTCCAGCTCGGGAAGCTCGAGGAGCCGCGCTCCCGGCCAGGCGAGCTCCGCGGTCTCGCGCGTCCGGCCGAACGACGTGTGCGCGGCGAGGTCGACAGGCCCTGCCTCGGCGCCCAGCGCGCGGGCCTGCGCACGGCCGGCGTCCGTCAGCACGACCTCCACCGAGGCGTCCCCGTTCAGCCGCTCGAGGACGTTGAACTCCGACTCCGCGTGTCGGGCCAGCACGAGCTCCCTCACAGGAGCACGCTGCGGTAGTCGAGCACGTGGTCCATCCCGACCTTCTCGTAGAGACCGATCGCCGCCTCGTTCTCGGCCCGGACGAAGAGGCAGACTCGCGGAACCCGCTCCAGCAAGAGCCGCACGAGATCGCGGAGCCCGCGCTCGCCGTTGCCGGCACCGCGCGCGACGGGATCCGTCCAGACCTGCTGCAGCTGGACAGCCTCGGGCGTCCACGCCGATGCTTCCGACTTGAAGAGGATGACGCCGTCCTCCTCCCAGATCCACGACCGGCCCTCCTCGATCTGGGCCCGTGTCCGCCAGCGAAAGCCCTCGGCATCGCGCACCAGAGGATCGATGCCGAGCTCGGTCTGGTGCGCCCGTGCACACGCTGGTACGAGCAGGTCGAGATCCTCGATCGTGGCGGCGCGAAGCCCGCTGCCGCCTGGGTCGGGCGCCGACGAGATGGTGTAGACGGGCTGGCCCGGCCGGTCTTCACGCGGGCGCGGCAGGCGGCTCGAGACCGCATCCCACAGCTCGGAAACCGCCCCCTGCTCGCCGATCAGCATCCGTGCCCTGGCGCGCACGGTCACGTCGCCGTAGACGCCGCACCCCCGCCCCGACGGGACGACGTTCGCGCCTGTGTGACAAAGCGAGACGAGACGCCCCTCCTCGACCACACCCGCGAACCGGCCGAGCCCGCGGCGCGCCACGTCCTCGAGGAAGACACGCTCGACCGGGTCCTCGGCGCAATAGTCGAGGATCTGGTCCAGGGACGGCTCGACCAAGGGCGTTGCCATGCCCCGACACTCTATGGAGGCCGTGTGTAGCCCTACCGGCTCTACGGCGGCTACTTCACGACCTTGCCCGGATTGCCGAAGGCGCGCCCGAACCAGCTGCCGTGAACGGTCCAGCGACGATTGGCCCACTCTTCGAAGCGGTCGTCCGCAGGCGGGTACCACTCGTCGCGAGCCGCACGAAAGGCCTCCGCCTTGGTGCACAGCCGCCGCGACACCGGAAACGAGGTCTGGTCGAGCTCGGCCGCCTCGGTACGGAAGCCCGCGTACACGCCGTCGAGGTCGTCAGCAGGTGTCGGTGGCAAGCCCAGCCGGAACTGAAGGTCGATCCTGTCGTACAGCTTCTTGTGCGCGCGGGCAGCCGTCGCATGCGCTTGCGTTCGCTCGTCGGGCTTGTAGACCGTCAGAAAGCCGGAGAGCACAGCCGCCGCGACGCCCGCCACGCCCGCGACGATTGTCTGGCCCGCGAACGCCGTCCCTCCCGCGGCCGCCGCGAGCCCCGCCGCAGTCATGCCGACGAAGAAGTGGACGTTCGAGTTGAACCGCTCGGCGGTGATGTGGCACTCAGCGCGGTACAGCACCTCGTTGGCGAGGTTCTGCGCCTCCTTGTGAATCGGCAAAGTGGCTGGGGCGCTCACGAGACCTCCGGAGACGAGTCTAGAGCGGCACGCACGTCATTCCAAGCACCTGCACCATGCCCCTGATCTCCAGGTATAGGGTCTCGCGGATGCCGATTCACGTGAGAGCCGAACCCGGCGAGTACGCCGAGGCCTGCCTGCTGCCCGGCGACCCGCTACGAGCCAAGTACATCGCCGAGACCTACTTCGACGACGTCGTCCAGCGCAACTCCGAACGCGGCCTGCTCGGCTACAGCGGCACGTGGGAAGGGAAGCCCGTCTCCGTGCAGGGCACGGGCATGGGCTGCCCCGGCGCGACGATCGTCTTCGAGGAGCTGATTCAGCTCGGGGTCAAGAAGCTCCTCCGTGTGGGCACCTGCGGCGGCCTGCAGGCCCATCACAAGCTGGGCGACATGATCGTCGCGCTCAGCGCCGTGCCTGCCGACTCCACCGCCATGCACCTCGTCGGCAACGAGCCGCACTGCCCGACCGCGAGCTGGGAGCTCATCCACGGCGCCGTCCACGCCGCCAAGGAGATGGGCCAGGAGATGCACGTCGGCCCGATCGTCTCGAGCGACCTCTTCTACAACCCCGACGAGGGGCAGTACGAGCGCTGGTCGAAACGCGGCGTGCTTGCCGTCGAGATGGAGGCCGCGGCCCTCTTCACCGTCGGCGCGCTCAAGGGCGTCGATGCGGGCTGCCTCCTGATCGTCAGCGACATCATCGTCGAAGGCGAATTCAAGCGCGTCACCGACGACGAGATGAAGGCGGCGGTCGACCGGATGACGCGCGTGGCGCTCGCCACCGCGACCGCGAGTCATTAGCGACACCGTCTTCCTCGTCAACCCCGCGTCGGCGAACGGGTCGACGGGCCGGCGCTGGGCGGAGATGGCGCACCGCGCCGCGACGCGCGGGCTCGAGGGCGACACGCTCTTCTCGCAGGCCCCGGGCGAGCTGGGCGAGCTCGCCCGCACCGCAGCCGACGAGGGCGCCAAGCTGCTCGTCGTCGTCGGCGGGGACGGGTCGGTGAACGAGGTCGCGAACGGCATCGCCGGCCGCGAGGACGTCGAGATCGCGGTCATCCCGCGCGGGACCGGCTGGGACTTCGCCCGCACCTACAAGATCCCGCACAAGCTCGACGGCGCCCTCGACGTTGCGCTCAGCGGGCGTCCGCGCACGATCGACCTCGGACGCGCCACCTACCGCGCCTGGGACGGGACCGAGGCGTCGGCCTACTTCGCCAACGTTGCGAGCGCAGGCATGAGCGGCGCGATCGCCCAGCGCGCGAACGACACGACGAAGGCGCTCGGCGGCAAGGTCTCCTACCTCTGGGCCACGATTGCCGTCTTCGCGCGCTGGCAGAACTCCGAGCTGCGCCTGACGGTCGATGACGAGAGCCGCGTGGGCCAGATGCACGACGTGGTCGTCGCGAATGGACGCACCTTCGGCGGCGGCATGATCATCTGCCCGGAAGCCGAGCCCGACGACGGCCTCTTCGACGTGCTGACCATCGGCGACCTGACGAAGGGCGACCTGCTGATGACGCTGCCGAAGACCTACCGTGGGCGCCATCTCCCACACCCGAAGGCGGAGCTCCTTCGCGGCAAGGTCGTGACGATCGAGGCGGACGCGCCGCTGCCGGTCGAGCTCGACGGCGAGCAGCCTGGGAACACGCCGGCGCGGTTCGAGATCGTGCCGGGCGCGCTACGCGTACGCGTCCCGGCCTAGCTCCTAGGCAGGCGGCTTCGGCTTCGTAGCCGCCGCACGCTTGCGGCCGCCCGTGGCCGTCTTTCGGGCCGTCGACGACGTGCGGGTGGGCGCCTTCGACTGCGCCGCCAGCTGCTTCTCGAGCTTCGCGACGCGCTTCTCCAGCTCGTCGAGACCGCGCAGCTTCTTCTGCATCTCGTCGAGCCGCCCCTTTGTCTCGTTCGCGGCTTCCACGAGCCTGGATCCGCCGGGCACGTCTTGGAGCCTGTGCAACGCCTCGGCTCCGAGATCCTGGACGCGGCTGAGGATGTCTTTCTGCTGTGTCTTGGCCATGGCGCGATCGTACCCCCGACGCACGCGAATGTAACGGCGAACTGTCTTTTCCTCGCGTGTGACGTCAGAGCTAGCAGGATCGACGCAGCTGTGTTCGAAGCTGCAACAGCCGACGCACGGAGTATGAACACACCATGCGAACGCGCTATCGCAATGTTGACCATTTCTTCACCCTTTCTGCGCATGTTTTGGCAACAGCCACGGCTAACCTGAGAGAGAAATGACGAAGCACTTCGGCAGACGAGCACGTCAGCTGCACGAGCACAAGTCCGTGATCGCGCACGCACTGCGCCAGCACGCCGGGATCCCCTACGAGGTCGAGCAGAAGATCTGCAGCGACTGCAAGCGGGTTCTCGACGAGCGGACCGTGCGCCGCGCGGCCGCGTAGCTCGCGCCAGCCGTTTCCGGCCCGGCCGGTTGGCCGGGCGGTCGATCTATTCCAGCAGCGACACCGTTTCGCGCAGCGCCGTTCCCGCGCTGCCGCTGAGCCGTAGCTCGACGCGGTCGTCGAGCGGGGTTGGGTCGCGGTTGACGAGCGCCAGCGCGCCGCCGGATCCCAGCGTCTCGTAGGGCAGAGCCGCCACGGGATGGACCTCGAGCGAGGAGCCGACGACGACGAGCAGCCGCGCACCGACGCAGAGCTCGCGGGCCCACTCGAGCACGGCGGCAGGCAGAAACTCGCCGAACATCACGACGCCCGGCTTCAGGATCTCGCCGCACTCGCAGCGAGGCAGGGGAAGCAGCTCGAGGATCCGCTCGAAGCCCGTCTGCGCACCGCAGCGTAGGCAGACCGCGCTTCGGATCGACCCGTGCACCTCGAGCACCTCGCGTGAGCCTGCGCGCTGGTGCAGGCCGTCGACGTTCTGCGTGATCACGGCGTCGACGAGCCCGAGCTGCTCGAGCCGCGCCAGCGCGAGGTGGCCTTCGTTCGGGGCGGCGTCCGCGAGGATCGCGAGACGGCGCGCGTAGAACTCCCACACCCGTCCGGGATCCCGGCGGAAGCCGTCGATGCTCGCCACTTCGAGCGGGTCGTACTGCGCCCAGATGCCACCCGGCGACCGGAAGTCGGGGATGCCGCTCTCCGTGCTGATGCCGGCGCCGGTGAGCACGACGCAGGGCTGGTGCTTCCGGATCAGATCGGCCAGCCGCGCTGCGGTCACCGCGTCATCGTAGGGTTGAGCCGGTGGACGGCTACAACTTCTCGACCGACGTCCTCGTCCGCTTCGCCGAGACGGATGCGCAGGGGATCGCGCACCATGCGTCGTTCGTGGTCTGGCTCGAGGTCGCCCGCGTCGCGTATCTCAGCGAGTACGCCGGCGGCTATCAGGGCATCCGGGAGCACGGGATCGAAGCGCTGACGACCGAGGTGCAGGTCCGATACCACCGCGCCGCTCACTTCGACGAGCGTCTGACGGTCTGGGCCCGCTGCGTCGACCTCCGTGGAGCGCGCTTCCGCTACGAGTACGCGATCGAGCGCGAAGGCGTCCTGGTCGCCGACGGGCACACCTCGCACGCCACCGTCGACGCAGTCACCCGCGTGCCGACTCGCGTGCCCGGCTGGTTCGTCGAGGCGATCGCTAGGGCTGAAGAGGCGTAGACGCCGGCGGTGCGGGCGGCACCTCTTCGCCGGGGACGACCGGATCGACCTTGGCCGGCTTCTTCTTCGGTTTCGGCTTCGGCTTCGTCCCCACCCGGATGACCCTCGGCTCGGACCGGTACTGCGAGTACCAGCTGTCCTCGTGCAACAGCGCGCCTTCCGCGGAGTAGACCTTCCGGCTGACGCTCGTCGCGCGCGCGGGCTGGCCGTATTCGAGCACCTCGCTCTTGCCCTTCAGCCACGTCGGCTCGGGAACACGCTTCACCTTCGGCGCGCCGATGACCCGTAGGGGCTGCTCGCTCGACTCGACCCGGCGGTCCTGAGGCGTGCCGTAGAGGTTCACTGTCAGCGAGCCGGAGCCGACGAACGTGCGCAGGAGCAGCCAGTTGTCTGTGTCGTTCGTGAACTTGAGGTCGAGGTCCGGATAGTTGACCGTCGCGTCGCGCCCCAGCGGGTAGTGGGAGATGTAGAGCGCGTGGTTCGTGCGCTCGTCGATCTCGAGGCCCGCCTCGTAGGCCGCGTTGAAGACGGTCGTCGAAACCTGGCAGATGCCGCCGCCGAGCCCGGTCTGGAGCTCACCGTTGATGATCACGGGCGCCTCCTGGAAGCCCTTCTCGGCCGTGCGCTCGCCGGTCGTGCCGTTGAACGAGAACGTCTTGCCCGGGCCGATCAGCGCGCCGTCGATCAGCTTCGCCACCAGGGCGACGTTGTGCAGGCGGCTCGGGATGCCACCGTAGGTCGTGTAGTAGCTGCCGACGACGCCGGTGATCCCCATCGTCTGCGCCTCGGCTGCCGTGCGCTCGGCGACCGTAGTGCGCGCGGCGAGCGTCGCGGTCCGCGCGGTAGGCGAGGTCGCGGCCGCGAGGATCGCCTCAGCGGTCTCGGGCACGTCGATGCCGAGCCCGGGCTTGTCCGGGACGATCTCGACCTCGCCGCCGGCGCGCACCTCGAAGTTCGCGTCGACGGGCGGATGCTCGACGGACTCGCGCAGCTTCGTGAACCACGCTTCGGCTCCGGGACCCGCGATGGCCAGCTGGGTCTTGCCGTCGGCGGGCAGCGAGAGGAGCTCGGCGATCCGCCAGCGCGGGATCCGCCAGCGCGTGCCCTCGTACTCGAGCCGGACGGGCGCCGACAGCGCGAGCTTCGCCTGGCGAGCCGCCGGCGCAAGGTCGGCGGCGCCGACCTCGACGGGGTCGACCAGGACGGGAAGCGCCACCGTGCCGCCTCGTTCGAGCCGTGCGAGCGCCCGCACGATTCTGCGTTCGGCCGCCTTCTGGTCGAGCTGCAATCCGGCCCGGCCGGGGATGAGCTCGATCGAGAGCCCGCGCCGCACGAGCTTCGCCTCGACGTGGCTCTGGTCGATCTCGCGGGCAAGGCCCGCGAGCTTGTAGTCCAGTGCGGCCGCGTACGCCTGCACGGGCGGCATGACCTCGGCGCCGAAGAAGCGCGCCTGCAGCCGCCGGAAGCCGCGCACAGGCCCGAAGCCCTCTCCTTCGCGAGCGGCGGATTGGAGTGCGGACGCCCAATCGGCCTCAACGCCGAGCGTCGTCGCCTTGATCGGATAGGTCTCGCCTCCCGCTGTGAAGACGACGGGCACACGGGCCACCTGGTCGAAGCGCCGCTCCAGGAGCACGCGCGCCTCCTTCGGCGTCAGCCCACCCACGTCGACGCCGGCAATCGCAACACCGTCGGCGAGACGCGCGGTCGAGCCGGCGAAAGCGAGGCCGACGAGCGCGATCAGGACAGCGAGGAGAGCAATCGAAACCAGGATCCAACGCGCGATCAGCCGTGCTGAACGCTCCCCAGGCGCCGAACCGGCGCGAACTAGTGTCGATTCGACCCGCACGAAGTCGGTCAGTGTAGCCGCCGCTTCGGCGTCCAAAGGTTTCGCGCACGTAAAACCACGGGCTCTAACGGCGCAGATACTGGACGATCACGTGCCGCTGGATCTCGGACGTGCCCTCGACGATCTGGAGCACCTTCGCGTCGCGCATCCACTTCTCGACCGGATGGTCGCGCATGATCCCGGCGCCGCCGAGGACCTGGACGGCATCGGTCGTGATGCTCATCGCCGCATCGGCCGCGAACGCCTTCGCGTAGGAGCCGAGCAGGCCCGCATCCTCACCGACGTCTAGAGCTGCCGCCGCGCGCCAGACGAGCAGTCGAGCGGCTTCGACCTGCATCGCCATGTCGGCGAGCTTGAAGGACACGCCCTGTTTGGCTATCAGCGGCTTGCCGAACGCGCGCCGCTCGTTCGCGTAGTCGGTCGCGTACTCGAACGCGGCGCGCGCGATCCCGAGCGCAGACGCGGCCACCTGCGGGCGCGAGTGCATGAAGAAGTCCATCGCGATCGCGAAGCCCTCGCCCTCCTCCCCGAGCAGGCGGCCGGCCGGGATGCGGGCCTCGTCGAACACGATCGAGCCGGTGTACGACGCCCGCAGGCCGAGCTTCGGCTCCTTGCGGCCCGCCGACACACCTGCGTCGCCCGCCTCGACCAGGAACGCCGTGATCGCGCCCTCCAGCTTCGCGAAGACGATCGTCAGCTCGGCGATGCCGCCGTTCGTGACGTAGCACTTCTCGCCGTTGAGGACGTACTCGTCCCCCTCGAGACGCGCCGTGGACTGGATGGCCGCGACATCCGAGCCGGCGCCGGGCTCTGTGAAGGCGATCGCTGCGAGGCAGCCCTCCTCCGACGCGAGCCGGGTCAGCCAGCGCTCCTTCTGCTCGGCTGTCCCGGCGCGGAGCAGCGGCCGGACCGGGAACAGCGTCGCGCCGATCGGGGCGGAGAGTCCGGCGCAGCCCCACGAGAGCTCCTCCGCGATCAGCGAGGACGTGACGGCCGAGACCCCGCCGCCGCCGTACTCGACGGGAATCGCATGCGAGGTGAGGCCGAGCGCCGCCGCTCTGCCGAGGAGCTCGGGTGGGCAGTCTTCCCGCTCGTCCCACTCGCGGGCGATCGGACGCAGCTCACGCTCGGCGAAGTCGTGGGCGAGGTCTCGGAGCTCGCGCTGCTCCGGCGTCAGGTCGAACGAGATCCCGGCGGCTGCTACCCGCGCCACCGAGGCACAACCTGGAGCTCGTCGTTGCTAGAGGTCGGCCGACTGCCCGGCGTCAAACGGGCACTGCCCATCGTGCGACTTGAACTCCGTCACCATGGGCTCCGCGGCCGGAGCCTTCGTCACGTTCGACGAGCTCTTGGCGATCGCCGAGGGCACGGCAAGGAAAATGCCGACGACCCCAAGCACCACCGCGCGCTTGATCATGCCGGGAGCATACCCAAATCGTGGCTTTCAACACAACGGTCGAGAACACGTCTAGAACACGAACAACTCGACGCCGCCGCTGACGTTCAGCTGCACGCCGGTGATGTAGTTCGCGAGGTCCGAGCAGAGGAAGCAGATCGCGTTCGCGATGTCCTCCGGGTCGCCCGGGCGCTTGAAGACGGTGCGGTTGGCGATCCGCTCGTTCATCGCCGGATTCGCGAAGTGGAACGCCTCCGTGCCGATGATTCCGGGCACGATCGCATTGCACGTGATCCCGTGACGGCCGCCCTCCATCGCCAGCGTGCGCGTCAGCCCGAGGATGCCCGCCTTGGTGGTCGAGTAGCTCGCCTGTCCGAAGCCGCCGAGGGTGCCCGCGACCGAGGCCATGTTGATGATCCGGCCCCACTCGCGCTCCTTCATATGCGGCCAGACGGCCTGCGCGCAGTTGAACCCGCCGGTCAGGTTGACCCGCAGATCTCGTTCCCACAGCTCCGGGTTCTGGTCTGTGAACTGGCCGACGTGGTCGAGCGTGCCCGCGTTGTTGATCAGGATGTCGACCGAGCCGAACTCCTCGACGACGCGGTCGACTGTCTCCTTCACCTGCTCGCGGTCCGTGACGTCGCACTTGATCGCCGCCGCGCGCCGGCCCATCTCCTGGATCTCCTTCGCGGTGGCCTCGGTGTAGACGATGCCCTGAGCCTTCGCGACCTGAGCGAGGACGCCGTAGGACTCCGCGGTCTCGGTCGACTCGTCCGACTCGACCTGGATGTCCGCGATCACCACGTCGGCGCCGGCGCGTGCGAGCGCGAGCGCATCGGCGCGGCCGAGACCGCGCGACCCGCCGGTAACCAGAGCGACGCGCCCTGAAAGGTCGATCTCGATTGCCACGGTGCGATCCTACGTCCCATGCAACGAGTCGCAGTAGAGGAGCGGCGCGCACGGCTCCTCACCCGCCACCGGCTCGACCCAGCTGCGCACGCGTCCGACCCGCTCGAGGTGGCGCGCTCGCTCGTGTGCCTGCACGCGACCGACGCAGTCACCGTCTTCCTTTCGATCCAGGCGCGCAGCGACGTCTCGCCGGCCGACGTCGAGCGCGCGCTGTACGACGACCGGGAACTCGTCCGTATCCTCGCGATGCGACGGACGCTCTGGACGGTACCGCGCGAGCTGCTCCCCGTCGTCTTCGCGGCGGCGACGCGCGCCGTCGCGGCGACGCAGCGCAAGCGGCTCGAGAGCTTCGTTCGCAACAGCGGCGTCTCCGCCCGCCCGGGCGCCTGGATCACGCGCGCGGGCAACGCCGCCGTCGCTGCGGTCGCGGCCCGCGGCGAGGCGATGACGACCGAGGTGACCGCCGACGTGCCGCTGCTCGCGAAGAAGCTGCGCTTCGGCTCGGGGAAGTGGGCGGTGGAGCAGAGCGCCGGGGCACGCGTGCTGCCGCAGATGGCGATGGAGGGGCGGCTGATCCGCGGCCGGCCGCGCGGCTCTTGGATCAGCCCGCAATTCCGCTGGGTCACAACCGAGGACTGGCTCGGCGCGCCGATCGAAGCAGCTGGACGTCGCCGCCGCGCAGGCCGAGCTTCTCTGTCGCTGGCTCGCCGCCTTCGGTCCTGGCACCGAGACGGACCTGCGCTGGTGGACGGGCTGGACTGCGCGTGAGACCCGCGCGGCGCTCGCCGCCGTGCCGCACGTCGAGGTCGACCTCGACGGCGCAGCCGGCTACGTGCTCGCAGGCGATCTCGAGCCGACGCCCGTGCCCGAGCCGTCGGCCGTGCTCCTGCCGACGCTCGACCCGACGACGATGGGCTGGAAGGAGCGCGACTGGTACCTCGGCCCGCATGCCTCCACCCTCTTCGACTCGAACGGGAACGCCGGTCCGACGGTCTGGTGGGACGGCCGCGTCGTCGGCGGCTGGAGCCAGCGTCGCGACGGCGAGATCGTCTACCGGTTGCTCGAGGACGTCGGCGCCGACGCCGTCGACGCCGTCGAGGCGGAGGCGGAGCGCGTCGCCGCCTGGCTCGGCGAGACGCGCTTCTCACCCGGCTTCCTGCCGCCCTTCCAGCGCGGACTGGCAGAGGACTAGCTTCGCGGCAGGAAGATCTCCTTCGCGATCACCAGACGCTGGATCTGTGAGGTGCCCTCGTAGATCTGGAAGAGCTTCGCGTCGCGCATCAGCTTCTCGACCGGGTACTCCTTCATGTAGCCGTAGCCGCCGAAGACCTGCACCGCGTCCGTCGTCACCTTCATCGCCGTGTCGGCCGAGAAGCGCTTCGCGAACGAGGACTCGAGCGTCGCGCGACCGCCCTGGTCGTGCATCCACGCCGCCTGCCAGACCAGTAGCCGCGCAGCGGCGATCTCGGTCGCCATGTCGGCGATCATGAAGCTGACGCCCTGGTGCATCGCGATCGGCACCTCGAAGGTGACGCGCTGCTTGGCGTACTCGACCGCATACTCGTAGGCGGCCTGGGCGACGCCGACAGCGCCGGCGGCGGTGCCGGGGCGCGTGAAGTCGAGCGTCTGCATTGCGATCTTGAAGCCGTCGCCCTCCTCGCCGAGGCGGTTCGCAGCCGGGACGACGACATCGGTGAGCGCGAATGCCGAGGTGTCGGTCGAGCGCTGGCCCATCTTGTCGAGGTGCTTCTCCATCTGGACGCCCGGCGTGTCCATCGGAACGATGAACGCCGACATTCCCTTGTGCCCCTTGGCCGGATCCGTCTTGGCGAAGACGACGGTCCAGGCGGCGTGGCCGGCGTTCGAGATGAAGGTCTTCGAGCCGTTCAGGACGTACTCGTCACCCCGGCGCTCCGCCTTCGTCTTCAGGTTGGCGACATCGGAGCCGGCCTCGGGCTCGGAGAGGCCGAACGAGCAGAGGATCGGCTCGTCGAGGAGCGGCGGCAGCCACTTCGCCTGCTGCTCCTCGCTGCCGGCGATGATCACGGGGCCCGCGCCGAGCCCGTTCGCTCCGATCGAGGTTCCGATGCCGGAGCAACCCCAGTTGAGCTCTTCTCCGACGAGGATCCCGTCGAAGGTGGAGAGCCCGAGGCCGCCGAGCGGCTCGGGAACATGCAGGTTCATCAGGCCGAGCTCGTGCGCCTTGGCGATCACGTCAGCCGGGTGTGTCTGGTGCTCGTCGTACTCGGCCGCCTTGGGCCGGATCTCCTTCTCGGCGAACTCGCGCGCGACCTGGCGAAGACCCTTCTGCTCCTCGGTCAGCGCGAACGAGACGCCCGAGCCGACGCCCTGCTCGATGGTGGCCATACGTGATCCTCCGCCCGTCGATTGACTAGTCAGTCAAAGTGTAGAGCGGACTCGGCCTTTACGCGAGTCTCACTTTCGAGCGATACGCTGCGGCGGCTTGGCATGGGTCTTCGCAGGGTGACATTGCTCGCCGCGGCGGTCGCGGCTTCGACCGTTCTCGCCCCCGCGGCCGGCGGGGCGACCGGCGCGCGCCCGCCACTCGTGTGGCTGAAGGGCGAGGGCAACTTCACGAAGTCGCACCGGCACGCGGAGTCGATCGACAAGATCGTCGTGCACGTCACCGAGGGTGCGTTCTGGGGCTCGGTTCGGTGGCTGAAGAGCCCGCGCGCACATGCCTCGTCGCACTACATCGTCTCGCGCAACGGCCGGATCGTGCAGCTCGTCCACCTCTCGGACATCGCCTGGCACGCCGGCAACTGGAAGGTGAACTCTCACTCCGTCGGGATCGAGCACGAGGGCTTCACGTACGGCCCGGGGGGCTTCACCGACGCGCAGTACAACGCCTCGGCCCGGCTCACCGCCTGGATCGCCCGCCGCTCGCTGATGCCGATCGACCGGAAGCACGTCATCGGCCACGCGGACGTGCCGGCGCCCGGTGGCGGCCGCGGCGGCTCGTCGCACCACACCGATCCGGGCCCGCGCTGGAACTGGGGCCGCTACCTCCAGCTCGTGCGGCAATACGCAGGTTTCGAGAGGCTGAGCGTGACGCCGCTGGTCCCGACGGGGACGCTGCGCGGCGTCATCCCGTGGCGGGCGAAGGCGACCGGCGGCATCACGAGCGTCGAGTTCTCGGTCAACGGACGCGTCGTGTGGGTCGACCGGCGCGCGCCGTTCGCGTTCGCCGGCGGCCGCGGTCTGAACACGACGAACCTCGGCAACGGCAGGCACGTGCTCCAGGTGCACGGGATCGCCGGTCCGGGCCGGTACGACATCGCCCGAACGACGATCGTCGTCGACAACAAGGCGTTCGCGCTCACGAGCGCGGGCGCACGGCCCTGGACGAAGGTGCGCGGGACGGTCGAGCTGCGCGTCCGGCCGTGGGGCGCGAAGGCGAAGCGCATCGTCTTTCAGGTCGACGGGCACCAGCGAGAGGTCGACTCGCGCCCGCCCTTCCTCTTCGCCTGGAGCGCGAAGCGCGCGAGGCCCGGCAAGCACGTGCTCCAGGTCGTCGCGACGTCTGTCGACGGTCGCGATGCCCGCCTGCGGATCCCACTCGTCGTGAGCCGCCCCGAGCCAAAGCCGAAGCCGAAGCCGAAACCGGCGCCCGAGCCGGCCCTCGAGATCGCCGGCCAGAGCCTCTCCGACGGCCAGCAGGTGACCGGGCTCGTGGTCTGGCGGGTCGACGTGACCGGGGCGGCAAGCCGCGTCGAGTTCTGGATCGACGGCAAGCTGCGGGGCACCGACCTGCAGCGGCCGTTCACGCTCGGCTGGGACACGGCGCAGGAGACTCCGGGCACGCACACGCTCGAAGCGCGCGCGTTCGACAGGGGCAGGAACGCCGCGGTGCCGCTGACTCTGACTGTGGGCTAGAGCCCGACGCCGACGAGGCGGAAGAACCAGACCGCGCTCGTGTACCAGACGCCGATCAGCACGGCGAAGAGGAGCCCGCCTGCGACCGGCAGCACGGCGGTCGGGAAGCGCTTCAGCTCGACGATCGTCACCTTGGCGGCGAAGGCGCCGTAGAAGCCGCTGCCGAGCAGCGAGTGCCAGAGGACGCGGTTGTCGCCGCTCTGAAAGCCGAGCTTGAAGATGCAGTGGTAGGCGACGGGCAGGGTGGCGACGAAGGCGAGCCGCCCGGACCAGCGGTGCGCGGGGTTCACCCAGGCGGGCTTGTCCCACGGCAGCTTGCGGAAGATCCAGGCCGCCGTGAAGAGCTGGAAGACCGCGAGTGCGGCGGCGACGGACGCCAGCCACGCCTTCATGTGGATCGGGTCCGAGAAGAAGAGGTCGAAGTACCCGCCCCTGCTCTCCCCGGCGTCGGGCACGTAGGCCTTCGCCAGCAGCCCGGCCAGCAGCGCGAAGAACGCGAAGGCGAGCAGCGGCGCGAGCAGCCACTGTGGCGAGCGTTTCGCCATGCGCGTGAGATTCTCACGCCGAGACCCACGCTGTCCACGGGCCCTGTGGGCGCACGGTAGCCTTCCGCCGATGGCCGTCACCGAGAAGCCGACCTCACTCGACCCGCTCGATTTCCTCGCCATCGACGAGCTGCTGGACGACGAGGAGCGCGCGATCCGCGACACCGTTCGCTCGTTCGTGCGCGAGAAGGTGCTGCCGGACGTCGGCGACTGGTTCGAGCAGGGGATCCTCCCGCGCGAGCTGATCGCTGAGCTCGGCAAGCTCGGCCTGTTCGGGATGCACCTCGACGGCTACGGGCTGCCGGGCGCCAGCGCCGTGGCGTACGGGCTCACCTGCCTCGAGCTGGAGGCCGGCGACTCCGGCGTGCGCAGCGCCGTCTCCGTCCAGGGGTCGCTGGCGATGTTCTCGATCTGGAAGTGGGGCTCCGAGGAGCAGAAGCAGCGCTGGCTGCCCGCGATGCACTCCGGTGAGGCGATCGGCTGCTTCGGCCTGACCGAGCCCGATGCGGGCTCCGATCCCGCCTCGATGCGCACCACCGCTCGCCGCGACGGCTCCGACTGGATCCTGAACGGCGCGAAGATGTGGATCACGAACGGCACGATCGCCGACGTGGCCACCGTCTGGGCCAGGACGGACGACGGAGCGATTCGCGGCTTCCTCGTCGAGAAGGGGACGCCCGGGTTCAGCGCGCCGGAAATCCACAAGAAGCTCTCCCTGCGCGCGTCGGTCACGTCCGAGCTCGTGCTCCAGGATGTCCGCGTACCGGACGAGAGCATGTTCCCGGAGGTCAGCACGCTCCGCGGCCCGCTCTCGTGCCTGAACGAGGCGCGGTACGGCATCGTCTGGGGTGCCGTGGGTGCGGGGCGCGCGTGCTTCGAGAGCGCGCTCGACTACGCCAAGGAGCGGATCGTGTTCGACAAGCCCATCGCCGGCTACCAGCTGACGCAGCAGAAGCTGGCCGAGATGGCGCTCGAGCTGAACCGCGGGCTCCTCGTCGCGCTCCACGTCGGCCGGATGAAGGACGCCGGCACGCTGCGCCAGGAGCACGTCAGCCTCGGGAAGATGGGCAACGTCCGCGGGGCGATCGAGGTCGCCCGCTCGGCCCGCACGATCCTCGGCGCGAACGGCGTCACGCTCGAGTACCCGGTCATCCGCCACGTGAACAACCTCGAGTCGGTCCTCACCTACGAGGGCACGCACGAGGTGCACACGCTCGTCGTCGGCCAGGCGCTGACCGGCGAAAACGCATTTCGCTGAATCGGTAGCTCGACCACGCGGAATCGGGGATGGAAGCCGGCAGCGTGCTGCCGACGACTGAGACAGGACGCTGCTCGCTCTTCGGGGCCGCGTTCAACCGAAACGCCGCACAGACGAACGCCACGCACCGCCGCAGCTGACGACCCCCACGCCACCCGTGGGGGTCGTCGGTGTTTCTAGGAGGGTTCGGCGAAACATCGGCTGAGCCGCCGGGCCGCGCTGCTCGCCCCGAGGCCGCGTCCTCAGTCGCCCACGGGCTACCAGCCCGCGGGCTCCCTGCGTCCTTGCCTCGGAACGAGCATCGCACCCCAGCGACGAGCGACGTTCCACCGAACCCTCCTAGGCCTCTTCTCCGTCCCAGTAGTCGAGCTCGGTGCCGATCCGGAAGAGGCGCGGCGGGTCTGCGTCGTCGAACCCGGTCCAGATCCCGATCTTGCCGCTGTCCGGATAGACGGCCGAGGTCGGCTCGCCCTTGGTCGAGAAGATCAGCACGCGGATCGGCTCGTCCGTCCCGTTCCGGAGCTGGTGCGCTCCCTCGGGGCCTTCCGGGAAGCAGACGACGTCTCCGGGCCGCAGCTCGTGCTCGCCCTCCGGGTCGCGCAGGGTCGGCCGCCCCGCGACGACGAGCAGCCACTCCTCGGCGCCGTACTCGTAGTGGTACGGGAAGGTCTTCTCGCCGGGCTCGAGCTCGTACAGGCTCGCGCCGACCCTCGTCGCTCCGAGCTTCTCGCCGAGCATGGCGCGCCGCCACGAGAACCCGGGCCGGTCGCGCTCGAGGTCGAGCTCCCCGTCGAACACGTTGAACACCTTCACCGCGCTTATCCTCCCACACGTGCGTCTCCTCGCCGTCATCGCGGGCGCGGTCGTTCTCGCCGGCGCCGCCTCCGCCGCGCCGCCCGGCGCCGGCGTCCTGGTGCCGGGCCGCAGCCTCGGCGGGATCGAGCTCGGCATGACCAAGGCGGCGCTCGAGCGGAGCTGGGGCCGGGCCTATGGAATCTGCAGGGGCTGCCCGCACGAGACCTGGTACTTCAACTACTACGCGTTCCAGCCGGGCGGCGCCGGCGTCGAGCTGCGCGCGGGCAAGGTCGCCGCGATCTTCACGCTCTACCGCCCGGAGGGCTGGCGCACGAACCGGGGCCTCCGTCTCGGTGACGCCGAGGCGCGCGTCACCTCCGTCTACGGCGCGCTCGTCCGGCGCCAGTGCGGCGGCTACTCCGTCCTCGTGCTGCCCGGGCGCGCCGCCACGACCGCGTTCTACGTCCTAGACGATCGGCTCTGGGCTTTCGGGCTGTACCGGCCCGGACTTCCGCTCTGCCGCGTCTAGTCGCGCGACGAGCGGAATCGCCAGCAGGACGGGCACGCCGAGGATCGGCCAGAGCGCCTGGTAGCCGCGGGTGTCGTCGAGATACGGCGAGAGGATGTCGATCGCCGCGCCCGCGAGCAGCGGCCCGGTCAGGAGCCCGATCCCCTTCGTGGTCGTCGCCAGCCCAGCGATCGCCCCCCGGTCGGCTGCGGGCATCAACTTGAAGAGCAGGCCCCACGAGAGGGTGAGCACCGTCCCGCCGCCGATCGCGACGACGAAGATGATCGGCAGGTACCACCGGTGCCACTCGTTGCCGAGGCCGCCGAGCAGGAGGCCCAGGCCGTAGACGACCGAGGCGGCGAGGATCACGCGGCTGAGACCGAACCGGTCGCCGAGGAAGCCGGCTCCCGCCGCGGCGACGATGTAGCCGGCGGCCACCGCCGCCAGCACCGCGGTCGTCGTCCCCAGCGGCTGACCGAGGCCGATCGTCAGATAGAGGACGACGAACGTGCGCGCGCCGGCGAACGCACCCTCCCACGCCGTGTTCGCGATCAGAAAGTGGCGCACCTCTGGCTCGCGCCGGAAGACATGCCAGCTGTGCGAGATGTAGGCCCGAACGCCCTCGAAGACGCGGCCGTGGCCGCCGTCCTCGCGCAGGAAGAGAACCGGCGAGGCACACGCAGCGGTGACCACCGCCGCGGCGACGAGGAACGGGAACGGCTCCCAGACGTGGAAGAGCGCGCCGCCGCCGATCAGCGCCGTGCCGAGAGCGACGCCGCGCATCAGGTGCTGGGCGCTCTGCGCCCGTCCGTAGAGCCGCTCCGGGAGCAGATCCGGGTACAGGCCCCGGTATGGCGGCTCGTAGACGTAGTAGGCGAAGAAGAAGGCGAGAACGAGCAACGCCGTCGTCCAGATGCTCGGCATGAACGCCATCAGGGCGAGGCAGAACCCGATCGGGCCGAGCGCCACGAGCATGAAGGGCCGCCGCCGGCCGAGCGGAGTGTGGAAGGTGTCGCTCCACGGTCCGATCACGAGCGGCAGCGCCACGGCGAAGAGGCCTTCCGAGGCGAGCACGAGCGCGATCAGCGTCGCCGAGGTGGTGAATTGCCCGAGCAGCGGCGGCAGGTACGCCGCGGTCGTCGTCAGCGAGAAGGCGAGGCCGAACGCTCCGAGCCCCAGCGTCCAGACGACACGCGTATAGCGAGGTTCAGACGGGCGCTGCTGCGTCGGCTCGAGTGAGCCCGCCGCAGAGGAGCTCGACCACCGTCTGCTCGGCACGCGCCACCTCCTCGTCGCCGTCGGGGAGCTGACCCAGGACCCAGCCGGTCAGGAGCTCCTCGAGACCGCCGTAGAAGATCCAGCTCGCGAGACGTGCGTCGACCTCCGGCCTGAACGAGCCGTCTGCCTGCCCGCGCTCGATCACCCGCTGGATGACGAGGAAGGCGCCGCGAATCTCGTCCACCTGCCCCTGCAGCTGCGGGCTCCGTGCAACCTCGCGCACCATCACGCGAACGAGGTCGGGCTGGTCGCGCCAGGAGCGAAGGAGCACCTTCGCGATCGCTTCCAGCTGCTCG
This sequence comes from uncultured Gaiellaceae bacterium, assembly GCA_963749515.1. GTDB lineage: Bacteria > Actinomycetota > Thermoleophilia > Gaiellales > Gaiellaceae > Gaiellasilicea. The sequence goes on along the minus strand of CAVVMR010000014.1, from coordinate 107,066 downwards.
ACCGGGGGCTCGTCCGACGTCTCGATGCGCGAGAGCACCTCGAGCAGCTGGCTCCAGTTCTCGCGAAAGACGGTCTGGAGCACCTCTTCCTTCGACCCGAAGTAGTGGTAGAGGAGGCCGTGCGCGATCCCTGCCTCCTCGGCGATGTCGCCGACGCGGCTCGTGTGGTAGCCCTTCGTGGCGAACACACGGACTGCCGCAGCGAGGATCACGCGACGCTTGTCCGCAGACGCTCCGCCGTTGGTTGAACGGTCAGTCAACTCGCTCGCACTGTAGTGCTACTTTCGGCACGGGTGCAACCTCTCGCAGGGATGCTCGTCGTCGATCTGACCCGCTATCTGCCGGGTGCGTTCGCCTCCCGCGAGCTGCTGCGGCTCGGCGCCCGGGTCGTCAAGCTCGAGCAACCCGACGGCGACCCGATGCGCGGCATCTCCAGCACCTGGGACGAGGCGCTGAATGCCGGCAAGGAGTCGGTCGCGATCGACCTGAAGACGGACCTGCCGTTCGCCCGGGCTCTGCTCGCCCGCGCCGACGTGATCCTCGAGGGCTTCCGGCCCGGCGTCGCCGAGCGGCTCGGGGTCGGACCGGATGACGTTCCTGAGACTGCGGTCTACTGCTCGATCACGGGGTTCGGGAACGAAGGCACGCACGTCGGACGGGCAGGACACGACCTGAACTACCTCGGCTGGGCGGGGGTGCTCGAAGACACGGCGCCGAGCGTGCCTCCGGTTCAGCCCGCAGACCTCGCGGCGGGTGCGCTCAGCGCGGTCACCGAGGTTCTCGCGGCGCTCCTCGAGCGGACGCGCACCGGCCACGGCGCCCGGCTGACGGTCTCGATGACTCACGGCTCGCACCGGCTGGTCGCTCACCGGGTCGGCGGCGATCCGCTCCCGCGCCTCCTCACGGGCGGCCTTGCCTGCTACCGCATCTACGCGACCGGCGACGCCCGGCACCTGACGGTAGGTGCGCTCGAGCCGAAGTTCTTCACGCGGCTGTGCGAGCTGATCGAGCGTCCCGAGCTCGCGGCGCGCCAGTTCGATCCGGACGGCCAGGACGCGCTGGCCGCCGATCTCGCCACCGTCTTCGAGACTCGGCCGCTCGAGGAGTGGCTGCGGCTCTTCGACGGCGAGGACGTGTGCGTCGGCCCGGTCGCGACCCTGGCGGAGGGAGCGGCGGCGTTCGGGATGACGACGTCCGTGCCGTCCGCTGCCATCGGGCAGCATACGGACGCATGGAGGGCAGAGCTCGACTCGCGCTGATCGCAGCGGTGCTGGCACCGCTGCCCGTGCTCGCCGCCTTTTCGTGGAGCATCGACGCCGGCGCCGCCCGTGGGCTACCGAAGCTCGCCGTCTCCTCGCGCGACGGTGACCTCTTTGTGGGCAAGCGGCTGCTCACGCCGTCCCCGGCGAGCGACACCGAGCCCGACTGGTCGCCCGACCGCCGCAACGTGGCTTTCGTCCGCCAGCAGCCGGGCAAGCGCAGCTCGAGCCTCTACGTCGTGCGGCGCGACGGCGGTGGCCTCAGGCGGCTGACGACCGCCGCTCAGGTTGTGGCGACACCTGCCTGGAGCGGCGACGGCCGCCGGATCGCCTACGCAGCGAGCCCACTTGCGGGCGGAAGCTTCGACGTCTACGTCGTCTCGGTCGACGGCGGCGGGCCGAACCTCGTCGCGGGTGGGCCGACCGAGCAGCTGTTCCCAAGCTTCAGCGACGGCAAGATCCTGTTCCGGACGCTCGAGCCGGGGGAGCCCTTTCCCGAGAAGACCGTCGACGCCGGCACGCCGCCATCCGGCCCGCGGGAGCTCCTACCGGACTTCGACCAGCGCGCACCGTTCCGGCTCGGGATCGCGGGGACGAAGCTCGGCTTCGCCTCCGCGACCGACAACGTCGGCGACGGGCCCGTCTGGGTCCGGGGGAGCCGGCCCGCCGCATCTGGCCCCATGATCGCGCGCCAGCTCGTGCGCCTGACCGACGGGACGCAACGCACCTACGACGACGCCGGCCGCCTCCGCTACACGTACTCGCCCACCCACACCCACTGGCACCTGCTCGACTTCCAGCGCTACGAGCTCCGCACGCTCGACGATCAGCTGATCGTGCGGGACCGGAAGAGCGGCTTCTGCCTCGCCGACCACTACGGCCTGGCGCGACGGCGCGTGGTTCGCTTCACCGGCGCCCGCTTCCTCGGCAACTGCGCTGCGTCGAACCCGCAGGCGCTCGCCGTCGAGCAGGGAACCTCGATCGGCTTCACGGACCTCTACCCTCCGCACTTCCACGGCCAGAACCTCGAGCTCCGCGGCGTCCCGGCGGGAATCTACGTGCTCGTCCACCGCGCGAATCCGACGCAGCAGCTCGAGGAGATCGACTACACGAACAACGACGCCTCGCTGCGCATCCGCCTCAGCTGGATCAACGGCAACCCGCAGGTCCAGACGCTTCGCACCTGCGAGGGCTCCGATCGCTGTTAGTCGCTACAGGCCGGTCTCGTCGAACGCGGTTCCGAGGCGCCGGCTCATCGTGGCCCGGTTCGCCTTGTAGGACTTGCTCAGCGCCGCGATGCGCTTCGCGGCCTTCTTTCCTTGCAGGGCCAGCCGCAGCAGCTCCAGCCGGTTGCGGGCGACGGCCTGGGCTGCGGTGAATCCCGCGATGCCGTCGGCCTTGATCCGCTCTCCGCGCGCCGACACGGGACGCGACGCCGCCAGTGCAGCGCGCCCCGCTTTCGCATCGCGCGCGAGTGCCCGAGCCGCCGCGATAGCCGACGCTCGGTTCGTGCTGTCGAGGCCGCTCAGGTCCCGGATCACGGACGCGTAGCGGGCAAGGAGTGTCCCCACGGTGCGGGCGTCCGGGTGAACTGGCTGGAGCGGAGTCGACGGCACCGGCGGCAACAGCACGGTCACGCCGGCCGGCTGGAGCTGCGGCGTGTAATCGCCGCCCGCACGCTTCGTCAGCCGGGTGCGGCCGGACCCGTTGGGCCGCACTCTGAAGAGCTCGTCGTCGTTGCCCAGCGGAGCGGACAGGAAGAGGAAGGACCCGTCCGGTGACCAGCTCGGCTCCCCGCCGGCGGTCAGGCGCCGCTGGCCGCCGCCGGTCGCGCGCATCAGCCAGATCTCACTCTTGAACGAGCCCGCGGTTGCCCGCGCGTAGGCGATCGTCGAGCCGTTCGGTGACCAATCGGGATCGGACTCGAAGGCCCTCCCACTGGTCAGGCGCCGCACGTTCGTGCCGTCCGAGTTGACGGCCCAGAGATCGCTCCCCTCGCCTGTGTCCGCCGTGTAGGCGATCTGGAGCCCGTCCGGTGACCACTCCGGAGATCCTTCGTTGCCTGGGTTGTCAACGAACCTCTTGAGCCCGGTGCCATCGGCGCCGACGAGCCACAGGCCACTGCTGCGGCCGCCACGCTTCGCGCTGAAGACGATCTGCGTCCCGTCAGGAGACCACGCGGGCTCGAACTCGTAGCTCCAGGTGCCCGGCCACGTGGACTTCGTCAAGCGGGCAACGCTCGATCCGTCCGCCGAGGCCACACAGAGCTCGAAGTTTCCGCACGTGAAGACGACGCGGGTACCGTCGGGAGACCAGGCCGCGTCGCCCTGGTAAGCGCCGATTCCGTCGAGCGTGAGCCGTCGCGCGGCGATGCCGTCGCGGTTGGCCACGTAGAGCGCGGCGTTACCGCCTCGCAGGCTCGTGAACGCGAGCGTCGAGCCATTCGAGGCTCCGGTCGCGGCAGCTGCAAGCTGTGAGGTGACGAGCACCAGGCCGACGGCGGCAGCCGACCTCCACAGCTTCGTCAACGTCCTCCCCCCTCTTGCCGAACATCCTCCGACCCGCTGACCTTAGTTACACCGTGCGTGCGAATCAATCCCAGCGCGGCGGGCAGCGCAAGCAGGTCGGGGAGCCGGTCGGGCTCGTCCGGGTAGCGCCCGTCGCGGTCGAGCAGGAACGCCTGCATGCCCAGCGCGCGGGCGCCCTCGATGTCGTCCTCGTAGGAGTCTCCGATCATCGCCGCCTCCTCGGGCGCGGAGTCGAGCAGCGCGAGCGCACGCCGGAAGATCTCTGGGTGGGGCTTCGTGCGGCCGAACGCACGCGACCCGATCGCGCAGTCCACGTCGAGGGCGTGGTGCACGACGAACTCCTCCAGGTCACGGCTCCCGTTCGACACCAGCCCGATCTTCACGCCGTGCTCGCGCAGCTCGGCGAGCGCCGGCAGAGCATCGTCGTAGAGCGTGAAGCGCTCGTGCAGCTCCCAGGCCCGCACGAGATCCTCGGCGCACGCGCGGGCTGCCTCAGCGTCGCCTCCCATCCCGCGCACGATCTCCTCCGTGAAGACGACCCAGAGCTCGTCGTCGTGCTCGAGCTCGGGATGCCGCCGCAACGAGGCGAGCGCAGCCTGCCGGGACGCCTCGTAGCGCTCCGGGTCGAGCGACAGCCCGTGCCGCTCGCCGGCCCGGCGATACCCCTCCGGCCCGAGCTCGGGGCCGGGGCGGGCAAGGGTGAAGTCGACGTCGAAGAGAACTGACTGGATCACTCTCTGAGGATACGCTCGCGGAATGCGCACGCCGGCGGAGATCCTGCGAGACGCAAAGACAATCGCTTTGGTCGGCGCCTCGCCGAAGGCCGACCGGCCGAGCAACAGCGTCATGCACTACCTCCTGCGGCAGGGCTACGACGTGATCCCGGTACGGCCGGCGGGCTGCGACGAGGTGCTCGGTGTCGCCTGCGCGCGGACGCTGGCGGAGATCGACCGGCCGATCGACCTGGTCGACGTCTTTCGCCGCGCCGAGTTCACGCCGGCGCACGCTCGTGAAGCGGTCGAGGCCGGCGCCGGCGCGCTGTGGCTGCAGCTCGGGATCGTCTCGGACGAGTCGCGGGCGATCGCAGAAGCCGCGGGGCTCGACTACGTCGAGGATCTCTGCACCGCCGTCGTGCACCGGTACGAGATCCGAGAGCCGCTGTCCGGGTAAGAACTGGAGGTGGGATACGGACCGCAGACTTGGACGAGATCCCGGGGGCCCCGCCGTCTCGGGCGAGAGCACGCTCGCCCACTCGGATGACCTCGGGTCGGCGGAGTCTCTGCTGCCCGGTTAGTCGAGAGCGTGGCCCGGAGCTAGCCTCACCCTCCCAGTACTCGACCGCGGGTCCGGGCCTCGCGAACATGATGTCTTCGTCCTCGGCGTCCTTCGCGAGGACCTTCCCGGTGTCGAGGTACTCGGGTGACCTCGCCGCGGATCATCGAGGAGAGCATGAGTACGCGGATAGGCAAGTCTGTTCGGTTGATGATCTGATGCGCACCGTCCTTCCCGCGCGGAAAGCAGACGACGTCACCCTCCTTCAACACACTCTCACCTTCGGGTGTGCGCAGGGTCGGCTCGCCGCGGAGCACGATCACCCATTCCTCGTTCAGGTAGTGCGTGTGGTAGGGCCAGAGCCTGTCGCCAGGTCCGACTTCGGACATGGTCGCGCCGATCAGCTCACCGCCGATGTGTTGGCCGACAAGCGCGCCCTTGGCGCGCCAGCCCTCGCGGTCCCTCGTCCCATCCCACTCGTCGCTGTTGAGGTTGAACGTCTTGATTCGGCGAACGTATCCAATCCGAGATCGCGCGCACGCAGCAACTGCTCGCCGAGCGCGACTAGGGCTCGGCGAGGAACGCCTCCAGACGTCCTGCCTCGTCCTCGATCTCGCGCCGCACCGGGGCTGAAAGAGGCTCGAACGGCTCCAGCACGACACGACCGTCGTCGACGCGCCAGATCCCGGCGACGAAGCCGTCGACCAGGAACGTCTGCGCGACGTCGCCGTTCACCTTGATCACCGTCTTCCGGTAGGCCTCCGGGAGCACGCGCGTGCGGTCGGCCCACGCCAGCAGGACGTTGTCCCACTTCGGCAGGAAGCGTACGGGCGCCTGGGTCTCGGCGTCCGGCAGCGGCGCTCGTGGGACGTCGAGGAGCTCGCGGCCCTGCTCGTCGCGGAAGCGGCGCACCGGCTCGAGCAGCTCCAGCGCCGCGTCGATCTCCGCAACGCGCATCCTGCTCCAGGCCCCGATGTCGCGGCGCGTCGAAGGGCCGAAGGCCGCGAGATAACGGCGGAAGATCTCGGCGCGCGCCTCGACCGGGACGTGCGCCTCCGGCTCCTCGATTGCGACAAACCGTTGGTCGTTGCGCGGCTGCCAGAGCGCTCTCTCGTGATGGTGGACGATGAGCGCGGCAACACGCGCCATCCGCCAGGCGCGCCGCGCATCGACACCGGCGAGGCCGTACTCGCTCTCGAGTAGGGCGATCGCTTCGGTCGACGTCACGGGTCGGTCCGCCGCGAGCGCGCGCGCCGACAGCGCGAGCTGCTTCGCCTGCTCTGTCTCCCAGGGGAAGTTCGTCTCGCTCATCGCCGCCCAGATGAGCGCGAAGTCGTACGGGGTGACGAGGTGCAGCGTCTGCCGCATCGCGGTGGCCCTCACGATCGCGGACCGCCGGAGCAGTCGCTCGAGCGACCCGCGCCGGAAGCCCGTCGTACGCGACCAGATGCCGACGTACGGAGCCTGCGGCGACTGCGCCTGCATCCCGACGAGGCGCTCGATCACCGTCGTCGGCGAGAGTCGCGTGCGCTGGAGGAGGAGCTGCCGCGCGAGTGTGGCGCGGTTCAGCTCTCGCAGCGTGAGGACTCGTTCGGCCACAGGCCGAGGCACTCTAATCCGTCGACGGCGCCGCGAAGTCGGTCGCGCGGATCGTCCGTAGTCCCGGGGGACACTTGCCGCTAAATGCTTTCAGCATCATTCCCGGACGCCGGCGCACGCCAGCACCACTAGCCGAAGAATTGACGGGTCGAGGAGAATCGCGCTGGTGGCGATCGATGAAGTGCAAGCCAAGGGACTCGGGTATCTGGCTCTGGCGACGGAACTGCTGCAGCGCGCTCGCCTGGCGGAGCCGGAGGCGGGGGTGTGGGAGGCAGCTGACCTGCAGTGGTGGTGGCGTACGCCGCGCCGCTCGGATGCGATCGACCAGCTCTTCTGGATCGACGACGAAGGCCCTGTTGCCGGCGTCGTCCTTACCGACTGGGGTTCGGCCTGGGGGTGCGAGCTCATCGTGGTCCCCGGTGTCACGACCGTCCCGCTGTCGGCTCTCTGGCGGCGCGCAGTCGAGGCGATCGACGGGTTGGGCATCCAATCGGTCGATGTGCTCGTCGACAACGACGATGCCGAGTTGGCCGGCCTGCTGGCCGGCGCCGGCTTCGTGGCCGGCGAAGAGGACGGGACCACCTGGATGGATGCCGAGGAAAGACCTGACGTCACCCCTCTGCCGGAGGGATTCGTTCTCGTCGACCGTGCCCTGGAGACGACCACTCCGCACCCGATGCGGCATCGAAACGGCGAACAGGTCGAGGCCCGTCTCCGTCAGTGCTCGCTCTACGACCCGGCACTGGACCTCGCCGCTGAAACTGCTGACGGTCAGGTCGGCGGTTACGCGCTCTTCTGGTTCGATCCTGTGACTCAGGTCGGGATGTTGGAGCCGATGAGAGTCGAGGACGAGTACCAGCGGCGAGGCCTGGCCCGTGCCATGCTGACTGCGGGTCTCGATCGGCTGGCATCGCGCGGGGCACGCCGCCTGAAGGTCAGCTACGCCACCGACGCGGCGCGTTCGCTCTACGTCGGCGCGGGCTTCCGGGTGACGACTACCAGCACGTCGTATAGCTGGAAGAAACGGTCTGCGACGGGGTGAGGTGGCTGACGTTCAGCGCCGCATCGACCGTCGTTAGAGCCGAAGAGGCGCGCGAGCGGCCTCTTCGCTTACTCGCGTAGGCTCTGCTGCCGACATTTCGATCGAGGAGGGTCTCCGTGGGGACTGCGACCGATGCGTATCTGCACCTGCCCGAAGAGAGCGAGCTCCGGTGGATGGGAGAGACGTCGACGTACTTTCTGGCCACGGGGGAGCAAACGGATGGGGCGTTCGCTCTCGTCGACGAGCAGGCTAAGCGCGGGATGAGGGTGCCGCTGCACAAGCACCCGGACGACATGGAGTCCTTCTATGTGGTCGAAGGCGAGGTCACGCTCTTCATCGGCGAGGAGCCGGGGGTTCGGGCCGGCGCCGGTTCGTTCGCGCACGTGCCAGGTGGCACCGTTCACGGCTTTCGAGTCGAGTCGGAAACGGCCCGCTACCTGATTCTCACCACGCCCCGCCATGCGCAGTTCTATCGCGCGATCACTCTGCCTTCGCGAGAGGGCGGCTTGCCGCCGCTCGAGTCGATTGACGGATCGCAGATCAAGCAGGCCGGCCAGGAGTACGGCATCGAGTTCGTCGGCCCGCTTCCCGAACGCTGACGCTGTTGCTCCGTGCGCCGGACGGTAGTGCGTGGGGGAACCGTGACGGTTCCCCCACGTCAATCGGGGTGCGGAGATTCGAACTCCGGACCTCTCCTAATCCTCAACACTGATCCGGCGAACCCGCAACCAAGCGGAATCCCGCGTATACAGACCGGTTGCGGCACCTTGGCCCTGTCCGGTGTTATCCACCCTTGACCAGGTATTGCCGCTGTTCTTTACCCGCGATCTACCCGCAGGGGATGTCGAGCGGTGCTGGCCTAGACCCCCGCCACGCCACGAAGTGCACTACCGAACAGGGCTTCCGCTGCAACACCGTACGCCACGGCTTCTCTGACCAGTGTCATTCAACCTCTTTGAAAGAGATACGACGGAACCAACTTTCGATGTCCCCGGAAATGCCGTTGCATCCGTTACGCCGTTACAACCCGCATGAATAGGGGGCTTGCGCGTTACGGCAAAGAGACGTGTAACGGCAACTATCCGTTACTTCGTCTCGCCGCCCCCCGGCGGTTGCGCCGGCCGGGCAGCAGAATCGAAGCAACGAAGCCGACGACAGCCGCCGCGCTCATCCACACAGCGGCCCACAGCTGCTCGACGAGTTGGCCGAGAAGCGTGAGGTCGAAGATCAGCGCGGCGCAGGCCGCGAGGATGAGCCACTCCGGTATCCGTCCGTCGAACACGGGCGCGAAGTATCCGGACGAACTTGACGACCGACAAGCAAGCCGGCCTCAGACGGTTAGGACCTGCCCGGTGTCGCGGATTCGTGCCGCGACACCACCCGAATCCGCGACACGCAACCCCACTCTTTAAGCCGTTGTCGCGCTTGTCGCGGGAGTCGCGGATCTTTCAGGTCAGGGGCGTGAGTCCTGAAAGTCGCCGTCGCGGTAGAGCTTCTGGAGCATGACCGCTTCGGCGAAACCTGCTACGGCTCCCCCACCGAACACCGGCCAAGCGCGCGGAAGACCGATAACGGTCAGCGCCACGTACGCGAGCACTCCCGCGATCCCGCAAAGTTCAAGTAGAACGCGATCCCTACCCACCACTGAAACGTTCGCTCCATAGGACTTATCCGCGAATGATATGGACGACGCGCTGCCGTCCGAGGACGGAGACTCGTCGGCCATCGAAGCGATCGTGCGATCATCACGTCACATGCCTGAAACTGGCCCCCACCTCGCCGCCGCGTTGTTGTGCGAGCGGGTCATTACCGAGAGTGATGGCGTGCTCAGCATCATCCGGGTCGTAGATCGCGTCACGCAGACCGCATCCGGGACGGATCCACCCGAGACCATGCCGCCGCTAAGTATCGACAACCTCTCGATGGTGCTCTCGCTCAAACCGGACAAGGCCCGAGGCCGCTTTCAGCTTCGCCTTGTGATGAACGAACCGAGCATGAAAACCGAGACGGTTGCCGAGACGGACATCAATCTCAAGCCCGGTAACGTCGGCATCAACCTCGTTGCCGAGATCAAGCTGCGGCTAGCGCAGGAGGGCGTCCATTGGATTGACGTACTCCTGATCGTGCCCGGAACTTCGGGCTCCCAGATTCTTACTCGCGTACCTCTAGAAGTTGTGTACGAGCGGCAACGTGTACGCGCAGCTCCAAGCCCGCCTGAGGCGTGACAGTCGACAGTTGCGCAGGTTCCTTCGTCCACGACGCGTAGGGCCGCAACGCCTCGCGCAGCGAGTCTTCCTGCCGGTCACCGTTCTGGAACTCGGCCAGAAGGCCCGTTACGAGCATGACGAGATCCCACGGAGCATCGTCGGCCGCATCCAGATCAGCCGTGTCAGGGAGGACGTCGTTGAGCTTGTCGGCCGAGATGTACTTCTCGACGTAGAGCGCGATCTGATCGCGCACGGACGCTTCGAGAGTCGTCGCGGGTGCTTCGAGAGTCGTCATGGCTTCTACTCCTAAGTATGTCACTAAGGGGGAAATCCGCCTCCTATTCAACGAGCATCGGTACTTCGAGCGATTCCAGGAGGGTGAATTCTTCGGCTTCGTCGTCAGGGTTGGCCCGTCTCCTGCGGGTGCCCCATCGGGCGGGTTCAGTCAGACCGTCCGTTACGTTCGTGCGCACGACCACCGCATCACTGTCGCAGTAGTGCATCAACGTGCCGGAGATACTCATGGCAACCCGCTGGGTGGTGACCGTCCGGATCCCAAGCGTCTCGTACACGACGGAGTTGACTACCGCTATTCGCCAACGGCGACATCTTCCCTGGACTTGGACGAGTCGTAGCCCAGCGCCGATCGTCATTGTTTCGAGGAGGTGAGTTCTTCCGCGGACATCCTCGAGGCAGAGGCAGCGTCGCGTCGGCCCACTTGATCACGTCGGCACGTCTCCACACACGACCGCCGGCAACACGATCTAACGGCTCCCGGAAGTCAGGTCGTCTCGTCCACCTGTCGACGCGTTCATGAACACGCGTTGCCTGCGACTGGCGAGCGAGTTGGAGATCCTCGTATGAGCAAGCGGGCCGGGGGCGGACTGAAACGCCTCGGGATCCTTCGGGGTGCTTTCCCACGTCCCGGCCCACTAGAAGCGTAAGACGGCGCGGCGGGCCTGACTAGATGTCCGAAACGGGCAGGCCCGTCGTTGCATTGCGTTTCCGAGGGGCGCATGCTTGACGAATGGCAGATGAAGTCCGTGTCGTGCTTGCCGTGCTTGGCGCGCTGCCCGCCCTCGCGCTCGCAGGCTGTGGAGGCGGGAAAGCCTACAGCGCCTCGCTATCGACGGCGACGCTGCCACAACGAGCCGGAGAGATCGGACGAACGCCACTGCCTCGTCTTCCGAGACCGAGAGTTCAGCTTCGAGATGCCTAAGAGCTGGGCACAGTTCGTCACACCGACCGGTACTCTGCGCTGACGCAGCCGTCGGCGCGGCTCTCGTCGCGCCCGACTACTCTGCTGCGAGCAGCATTCACTCTGTGTTCTTCTGCGTGTACTACGTGAGCGATCGCCCCCGCTAGGCCCGTCTCTCGAGAGACGTCTACGAGTACTTCGACGATTACGCAGCCACGTCCTGCGTGATAGTCACGGAACGGCCCAAGCCAGTGACGCTCGGTGAGTACCCCGCCCAAGTCTCCGGCCTCGCCTCTACCGTAGACGGGAGTCTTGTGAAGATAATGTGGTGAGGGCGCTCCGAGGCGACCTCATGTACCTCGTCCATTGCCAGACCAACGAGCGCGACAGCGCCGGAATCAACGCAGTCTGCCGGAAGATCGTCGACTCGTTCCGCGCCCCGTAGCGCCGACTCGCGGACAGTCGGGGCAGTAAGTCGCGAACACCTAAACAGTGCCTACCACATTCCGGAGTTTCTGACACGTCGGACACAATGCGCGAGCGTCGGGGAGGTCGTCCTCCCGGTCATGCTCCAACGCTTCTATCTGATGGCCGCACGAGAGCTCCCAGCGCATCGCCCTAGCATACGTTCGTGTGAGAGAGCAATCTTGCTTCGTAACGGAAGGCTACGGCGTTGAGCCGAGGAGGATCTCGCAGTCCGCTGCGATCGTGTCGGTCGCGTCATGGCGGACAACATCTGTTCCGAGTCCACAACTGACGGTGTCTGCGCCGCCGTCGAGCACGTCGATGTAGTCGCGGTCGACTCCACCGTCGATGGTGTCGGCGAAGACGCCTCCGATGATCGTGTCCGCTCCCCCGCCGCCGCTGACAGTCAAACCACCTCCGTACATGTTGGGAACGCGACCGTGAATGGCTATGAATAGACGGTCCCGGAGAGCAGCGAGTTTAAACTGCCCCCTAACGAATACGACCTAAAGGCTTCGCCCCGCTCACCGTCGCCGCCCAGGGGCGAGAGTCCGATTGGTACCCAGTCCGAGCTCGAGGAATCCCGCAGGAACAGGTGCATGATGCTTGCCTTGAAGGGGTGCGGGTACCCACGCGCGTAGATCCAGGCCCATGTCGCCCCTAACCGCGAGGTATTACCTCTCGATCACGGCGAACAGCCCGGAGTTTCCGGTTTCACTGCAGAAAGCGCCGGGTGGTGTGGGACGGGGGTCTGGTTGGAGTGCCTGTTTAGGGGCTTTCTGACTGTTTTCCCTGCATTTGGCGGGAATCGTTCGTGTCTTCTGCTTTCATGCGTGTTTGGTGCTGTGGGGCGTTCTTTGCCCGTCTGCGGGGCGTTGCTGTCGTCCCCTTCCCTCTGAGTCGTAAGGCTTGTCGGTCGTCCGGCTTAGGCTGGTGTGGTGATCTGGTCGATCTTTGGGGCTGCGGTGCTGATCGGCGTCTGGACGATCCTTTTCGGTTTTCGTAGTAGTGCGACGCAGGCTGATCGGGAGGACGCGCTGGACTGGATCGGCTGTTTCGTTGTGCTCTTCCTGATCGTGGCGATTCCGTCTTGTCTGGTGCTCGTTGGGGTGTGGTTGTTTGGCTAGCGGCCTCTAGTGCTCATGTCGTCTGTTGTTCTAGATAGTCGATGAACTCGTTGACGGTGAGGATCTTCGTCTGGCAGACCGTCTCGAGTAGTTGTCTCCGCGTGCCGTCCTTGCCGATGTAGGCGGTCGCGTCGTTCGAGACGAGGATGTCGCGGCCGTCTCTGGTGTGTGCCTCGAGGATCATGGCGTCGCGTAGTTGCGCTCGCTGTCCTCGGGAAAGGTTCTCTCGCTTTCCGGACTTGGGGAAGCTCCCGTTAGCGATGATCTCGAGAATCGCTTCGAAGGGCGATGCGTCGCTGCCGATGACCGCCAGGCCGATGCGCTATTCACCAATGACTAGTGTTTCGTAGACGCGCGGCGTTTCTGCGTATACAGCGCCGCTGTCGTAGGTCTACTCGTCGTAAACGCCTGTCTCTGCAACTACGAACTCGTCTTGCCCTTCGTCGCGGGCCTCCTCGCGCAGGTGACCGTCGTGTAGGCGAGCTCAACCTCTTGGCGGCCGGCCGCAGCTCGGATCTTCGCCAAGTCCGTCTTGAGGACGTTGGAATCCAAAGTCACTCTGAGCATGTTCAGCGAGTCCTTTCAGAAGGGCGGCGGAGCAGGTCCGCAGGTTCAACGCCACGTTGTCCCCGAGGAGAGTCTCCCCCGCCGCGGTGAGGATGCTAGCCCGCGGTGGTCGAGACCAGCCCGCTTGGAAGCTACTCGCCCTCCCAGAACATCACCCAGCTTGTGATCTCGCACGTCGCGCAAGCCACGCGCTGATCGACTGCGTTGGCGGTGTCTATCGTGACTATCCAGTGGCCTTCCTCTGAGATCCTGGAACCGATATGCACGCTGTCTACGGCCCACACCCACCTGGTGTTCTCATCACCGATGCGGGTATCATCGCCGAGATCACTGACTTACATCATCCGTATGGTCGCTGAACTCTAGTGTTGAACAGTCTGCTGCTCTGGCCTATCTAGCCTATATCCCAGGAGCTTGAGGTCGGTTCTGATGTCGTACGTCACGCGTCCGATCTCTCCCGAAGCCCATCCACCCGGGCCGAGCGGGCCTATTGAACGGACAATGGCGAGAGTGTTGAACGGCGCTGGCCCGGCTATCGGAACTCTCACAACTCGTTGCGGATCTACCAAGGGGAAATATATGCAGACCTGTCTTACTAAAAGTGGTCTGTGTATCCAGAGTTTTCCAACCAGAATTCTGGGGGGTTTTAAGGAGCGGCGGGGGACATCAGCTCTGACCCCCGCCCAATACGATTTCTAAGTCAACGTTGTTGCGGGTCGGCTGAGCCGGCGTAATGGTCATCACGTCGCCGTACGCGCCGCCGGGCAACGGCCCCGCATCTATTTGAACATTGAACCCGTGGGCGGTGACGACGATCTTCAACTCTTAGCCCTTCGGCAGATTTGTAATGACATACCCTGCAAAATATTCACCGTCATTCACAGCCAAGGAGATGATTTGGCCAGGAGCTGCTGTCTAGAAGTGCTCTACCTCTCCAAACAGACCACTGCCAGGCGTGACCGTTCTTAAGTGGGCCATGATCTGGACGTTGTCAGCGACTGCTGAGGGAAGCGTAGACCTGGCGCGAACAGTGAGGAGCTCCAGCGGATTGTCCCGGTGATCTCACTCACCACGATCCGTTTGACCACGACGACCTGGTAAGAGAAGCGATGCAGGTCGGACGGCTCTCCCATGAGTGCCATGTTGACTACCAGAACGAGCTCGTTCTACTCAGAAGTCTCGAGTCGCGCGGTGTCGGTGTCGAACACCCAGGCTGTGTCGTCGTTGCCGATACTGGCTAGTCCGACGTGAATCGTTGATTGCTCGACGTTTTCAGCGGGCACTCGCAAGAGAACGCGAACCTCGCCGGTCACTACCTGGTCTGAGTCGATCTTCCAATCCCGGATCGCAATGCCAGAGATGACAACAAGACGCCTGCCCATGATTCCGAGGTCTGCATCGATGACGCTGTGGCTTGCGACCTGTTCCGGATTGTTGGCATCTAGAGCCATTTGCACGCCCCAACCGTCGACCATGCGGTGACTCAGAAGTTGAGCCGAACGTCACAATACAGCGTTGCCGTCGTCAGGCTGCCTTGGCGTCGCCGCCTAGCTTGGCAACGTCGAACACGCCGGTCATCTTCGCCGCCTGCTTCCGCTGCGCCTTGTCCGACCACTGCCCATACCGCTGGACAGTAATGAGGATGCTCGAGTGTCCAAGCTCTGCGGAGCACCAGTCTATCTGTGCCTCCCCGCTTTCGAGGATCAGCCGGGCGAACGTGTGGCGCAGGCTGTGAAAGGTGCGTGCGACTCCGCGCTCACCGATCTGCGGGATGCCAGCGGATTCCATCGCCTGGTACAGCTTCTTCCGCAACCACTGTCCGTTGAGGTACAGGCCACGCGGGGCCGGGAATACCAACTCGTCGTAGGGCCGCGTCCCTTGGATCCTCGTCCATGAACTGAGCGTCGTTACGGCATCCGGAACGAGATGCACGGTGCGGGCCTCATGATCTTTCGGGTCTTTCAGGCCGTCCTCTTTCGACCACGAGTGACGGACATAGAGCTCCGAGGTGCCCAAGTTGAGGTCACCCCAAGTCAAGGCGATCAGCTCTCCCTGTCGGAGCCCGGTCATGAGCGCGAGCTTGATCGCATGCGCGTATACAGGCTCGAACTTCGGAGCTTCCAACGACTTCCACAGCCCGACCAGTTCCGAGTCAGTGAAGTAGCCGGGGTTGGTCTTCGCGGCCTTCGGCCTCTGCTGCCGGTAGCGGGTCGGGTTGGTGGTCGCGATGCCTTCTTCGATCGCGGCGTTGAAGCAACTGCTGAGAGTCTTCAAGTGCTTCGCCAACGTGGAGTCGGACACGGTGCGGCCTATCTTCTGGTTGTCGTCACGAACGATGTCGAGCATTCGCATGATGTCCTGCTTGCTCACGTCGTTGACGTTGAAGCGTCCGACGCACGGTTGGCGTAGTCGATCGACGCCTGGTACGAGCGTGTGGTCGCGCCGGCGAGCTTGTGCTGGGCCATCCACTTGTCTGCCCAGGCGGAGAACTGCATCGCCTCAACGCGCTTGTCGGTGCCGCGGTTCAACTCAACCTGTAGCTCGCTGAGGGCGGCGTTGGAGACCTTCCGGTCACGGCCCCGGCTGATCTTCACCGGATCGCCTGTGCGCGGGTCAGAGTGGAGCGTGTAGTACGTCGGCTTACACGTACAGCCGTCGCTGGTCGTGCGGCCCTTGTCGTTCACGAACGGGTCTTGCTGGTGCTCTCGATCGCGTCAGGTTCGCGTTCAGGCAATCGCGCGAATGACGCACTCGAAGGCTTGCTAGCGGGTGCCTGCGGGACATTTCGGCTCCTCATCGTGGACAACGTGGCGAGGGCACCCTAGCAGTAAATTTACCGGCAATCTACCCGCACCCCTGAAACGGCTGCATTCGTTCGCCCTCAAATAGAGAAAAGCCCCGCACAAGCGAGGCTTTTCAATCGGGGTGCGGAGATTCGAACTCCGGACCTCTCCGACCCGAACGGAGCGCGCTACCAGGCTGCGCCACACCCCGAGCGCGCAAAGGGTAGCGATAATCGCGCCCGTGGCCCAGCGCGACGAGATCATCAGCTACGCCAACGAGCTGCTCGAAGTACACCGCTTCCCGGAGTACGGCACGCCCGGCCTCCAGGTGCTGGGAGCCGACGAGGTGACGAAGATCGCTTGCGGCGTCTCGTCCTCGGTCGAGCTCTTCGAGCGGGCGGCGGCAGCGGGCGCCCAGCTTCTGATCGTCCATCACGGCATGTTCTGGCGCAACGAGCCTGTCTGGATCGACCGGCGCCAGCGCGGTCGCCTTCAGGCGCTCTTCGCAGCCGATCTGAACCTGGCCGCCTATCACCTGGCGCTCGACGCGCACCCGGAGATCGGCAACAACGCCCTGCTCGCCGATGCGCTCGGCGTGAATGTCGAGCAGCCGTTCGGCGAGGTCGGGCAGGGAGGCAGGCTGGCCCAGGGGGTCGGCATCGAGGAGTTCGCCGGCCGGGTGCGCGAGACGATCGGACGCGACCCCCTCGTCTTCCCGCATGGCCCGGATCGCATCCTGCGCGTCGCGATCTGCTCGGGCGGCGCGGGCGGCGAGGTGATCCGCGCCGCACACGAAGGGTACGACCTCTTCCTCACCGGCGAGCCGGAGGAGCCGAGCCTGCAGACCTCACGGGAGCTCGGGATCCACTTCGTCGCAGGCGGCCACGACGCGACCGAGCGGCTCGGCGTGCAGGCGCTCTCGCGGCGACTGGCGGAGCGTTTCGGCCTCGAATGGGAGTTCCTCGCGGTCGAGAACCCCGTCTGACGGGTCGCTCGAGGAGCTCTAGAACCGCATGGGATCGTAGAGAGGCGCGGCGTCGAAGCTGCGGTCCTCGTGGAAGCGGATCTTGCTCTCGGCCAGCTTCGTGCCCGCATAGAACCGCCGGCCCCACCACGAGTCCGGCTTGGCGAGCCGCAGCGCCCCGACAACCCAGAACCACCCGGTGAAGAGGCCTCCGACGAGGCACCATGGCTTGCCCTTCAGGGCAGTCACAACGGCGCCGGGGACGCACACGGCGGCGACGAGCAGGATTGAGGCAACTTCCATGACCGCGCCCTCCAGGCAATCGAGTACGACCCACACTGCGCCTCGCGCTTACAATGGTCAATCACCCGATCCCGGCGTGCTCGTTCACCCGAAATGGGCGGGCGAACGTCAGCCGGCCAGCTCGGCGAGCGCGTCGAGGCATGCGGCCGGCCGCTCGACGATCACGAGGTGCCCGCAGTCGGCAACGATGCGCAGCTTGGCGCCGAGCCGGCGCGTGTATTCGAAGGCATCGTCGAGCGGCAGCTGCGGGTCGCGCGCGCCCCAGAGGATGACGACCGGGCACGCGACCTCGCCGAGGTCGGCGCGCGGATCGTCGGCGTTCATCGCCCGCGCAGCGGTCTTCGTGTCCCTGTGCTCGCGCTGTGCGCCGAGCAGCCCGTGTGTCGCGCGCTCGCTGAGCGCCGTCGCATCGGAGACGAACCACGGACGGAAGACCGCCCGGCGATACCACTCACGGCCCGCGTAGCGGTGGCGCAACGGCGCCACCCAGCGGCCGGGACGCACCGTCGTCGAAGCCAGCACGAGCGACTGTGTGAAGCGCGTCGTCGTCTTGATCCCGGCCGGCGAGATGAGCAGCAGGCCGCGAACGAGCTCCGGACGAGAACGCGCGAGCCGCAGCGAGACGAGCCCGCCGAACGAGTGCCCGACGACGATGGCCTGCGCGTCGACCTCGGCCTCGAGCACGGCCGCGGCGACAGCCGCGAAGTCGTTGATGCTCGCACCGCGCGGGGCCCGCTCCGAGCCGGCATGCCCCGGCAGGTCGACTGCGATCACACGATGGCGCGGAACGAGATCCGGTATCAGCTCGACCCAGTTACCGGACGAGCCGGCAAGCCCGTGCACGAGAAGAAGCGGTTCGCCCTCGCCGCCCGTGTAGTAGCGGATCGAGCTCCCCGCGACTACCAGGTCTTTTGGCTCCAGCCCGGCCAAGGCCGTTGCGGCCGTCATCCGCGCACAGTATCCTCAGAGGACTATGTCGAACCTGGGGGCGCGGGCCCGTTGATTCCCGCGACTAACTACGAGCGAGCGATGTCCTAGCCCGCCTGAGCGCACCGTGCAGACGAAACTGCATGCGCCCAGCGGGCTTTTTCATTGCCGAATCTCAAGGGAGGAAGACGCATGGCAAATCATTTGACGCCGGACGAGCTCTCGAAGGAGCTGGGCATCGACCGGCAGGAAGTGATCCGGGTGTGCATCGAGGAAGGCGTGCCGATCTACCAGGGCAAGATCGACAAGACGCTCTTCCAGGCCCAGCTCCAAGCGCTGGGCGCTATGCCCCAAGCGCACTGATCTAGCCTCGCAGATCGGAATCCGCAGAAGCGGATCCCGATCGCTCAAGACCCCTAAAGGGCCGCTTCGCGGCCACCAACTCAGTGTCGAACGCTAGCGCGCCGCGGACTTGCGCCGCGCAGCCGCCTTCTTGGGCGCCGCCTTCTTGGCGGCCGGCTGCTTCGCCTGCTTCGCGTCCTCGACGCTGCGGCGGAGCGCCTCCATGAGGTCGATGACCGGCGCTTCCACGTCCGGCTCCTCGGGAGCCGTGATCTCCTCGCCCGCCAGCTTCGCTTCGAGCAGGGCCTTCAGGTCGCGCCGGTAGTCGCTCTGGAGGTCCGAGGCGTCGAAGTCGCCGGAGAGGCTCTCGATCACCTGCTGGGCGAGCTCGAGCTCCGGCCCCTTCACGCTCGTCTCCTCGACTGCCTCCTCGATCTCCGCCTGCGAGTACACGTCCGCAGACAGGAAGAGCGTCTCCAGCGCGAGCGCGTCCCCCTTCGGCCGGATCAGGCAGAGCTTCTCGCGCCCCTGCTGCACGAACTTGCCCATCGCCGCCATGCCGGTCTCGCGCATCGCGTTCAGCAGCAGCACGTACGGTCGGCGCGCCGCGGGCGCCTGGGCGGGAACGAGGAAGTACGTCCGATCGAAGAAGATCGGGTCGACCTGGCTCGCATCGACGAAGCGGGCGATCTCGATCGCACGCGAATCGTCGTGGGAGGTCAGCGCCTCGAGCTCCTCGTCCTCGACGAGCACGAACTGGCCCTTCGAGACCTCCCAGCCCTTGACGATCTCGTCCGGGCCGAGATCGCGCTCGTGCACCGGGCAGTAGCGCTTCTGCTTGATCGGCGTGCCGCACTCGCGGTGCAGCATCCGGAAGGAGATGTCAGAGGAGCGCGCGGCAGGCTTCGTCGCGGGGGCCAGGCCCACCGGGATCGAGACGAGTCCGAAGCTGATCGAGCCGTTCCACGTCGTGCGCATCTTCACCTTCAAATATAGAGGGACCGAACCGATTCGCCCTTCCCGGAGAGCTTCCTTCTCCATAAAGTGCGAGGCGTGAGCGAGAAACGCACGATCGAGCGCCTGTGGCGCGACGCGATCGCGGCCGGTCGCCAGACGCCGGCCTACCTGATCCAGGACGGCGAGGAGTGGCACCCGCTCGCGTGGGCTGAGGCGAACGAGCGCGTGGAGGGATACGCAAACGGGCTGCTCGCGCTCGGCGTGCGCAAGGGCGACGCGTTCTCGATTCTCGCCTCGAGCCGGGTCGAGTGGGCGCTCTTCGACTTCGCACTCGGTTCGATCGGGGCGATCGGGGTCGGCATCTACGCCAACAGCTCACCCAAGGACGCGGCCTACATCCTCGATCACTCCGAGTCGGTCGGCGTGCTCTGCGAGGACGAGACACAGCGCGCGAAGGTCGAGGAGATGCGAGCCGAGATCCCCCGGCTCCAGCATCTACTGACGTTCTCAGACCTCGACGACCTCGCCGCGCGCGGCCGCACCTACGCAGCCGACCATCCGAACGCGCTCCGCGAAGCCCGCGAGGCGATCGAGGAGAACGACCTCTTCACCTACATCTACACCTCGGGCACGACCGGGCCGCCGAAGGGCTGCATGATCTCCCACCTCAACTACTACGCGATGGTCGCCGTCGTCGACGACCTGCCGAGCTTCACCGGGCCCGAGGACACGATGCTGCTCTACCTCCCTCTGGCGCACAACTTCGGGCGCCTGATGCACCTCTCCGGCGCCTACGTCGGGTACGGGATCGCATTCCTTCCCGATCCACTCAAGGCGGCCGCCGCGTTGCCCGCGGTGAAACCGACCGTGTTTCCGAGCGTGCCGCGCGTCTACGAGAAGGTCCACAGCGCCGTGGTCGCCAAGTTCGACGCCGAGACCGGCGTGAAGCGGAAGCTGATCGACTGGGCACTCGGAGTCGGCCGCCGCGTGAGTGCTCTGCGCCGCGCCGGCGAACCGGTGCCACGCGGGCTCGCCGCGCAGCACAAGCTCGCCGACAGGCTCGTCTACGCCAAGGTGAAGGATCGGCTCGGCGGCCGGCTGCGGCTGGCGATCTCCGGCGGCGCGCCGCTGTCGGCCGAGATCGCCGAGTTCTTCCACGCCATCGACATCCTGCTCGTCGAGGGCTACGGACTGACCGAGTGCACGACGGCCGCGTCGACGAACACGCACGAGGCCTATCGCTTCGGCACCGTCGGCCGGGCGCTCCCCGGCACCGAAGTGAAGCTGGCAGAGGACGGCGAGCTCCTGGTGCACAGCGAGACGGTCTTCCAGGGCTACTACAAAGACCCGGAGGCCACCGCGGAGGTGCTCGGCGCCGACGGCTGGCTGCGGACGGGCGACATCGCCGAGATCGACGAGGACGGCTTCATCAAGATCACCGACCGCAAGAAGGACATCATCGTCACGGCCGGAGGCAAGAACGTCGCCCCGCAGAACCTCGAGAACGACCTGAAGACGTCGAAGTACATCTCACAGGCGATGGTCGTCGGCGACCGGCAGCCGTACATCGCCGCGCTGATCACCCTCGATCCGGAGGCTGTGCCCGCCTGGGCCGCCGAGCGCGGGCTCCCCGTCGAGCTGGACCGCCTCGCAGGCGACGAGCAGGTGCGCGAGCTGATCCAGGGTGTCGTCGATGCCGTCAACGCCGACCGCTCCCGCTACGAGCAGATCAAGCGCTTCGCGATCCTTCCGCGCGACTTCACGATGGACGACGACGAGCTCACACCGACGCTGAAGCTGAAGCGCCGCGTGGTCACGAAGCATTTCGGCGGCCAGCTCGACGAGCTCTACGCCGGCGACACGCTGAATCAGGCAGCCGGGATCTAGATCCTCCTGGCGCCGACCCAGGTGGCGGCGTACCAGGAGTCGTACAGGCTGGAGATCTTGACGACGTCGCCGGTGTGCGGCGCGTGGACGAACTGGCCGCCGCCGATGTAGATGCCGACGTGGCCGAGCCCGTTGAAGAAGACGAGGTCACCGGACTCGAGCGCGTCGCGCGAGACGGGCGAGCCCGAGCCGTACTGCGACGCGGCGTGGTGCGGCAGCGATACACCGACCTGGGCGTAGACATACGAGACGAAGCCGGAGCAGTCGAAGCCCGACGGGCTCGCGCCGCCCCAGACATACGGAACGCCCAGGTACTGCATCGCGATCCCGACCACTCCCCCGTACCGGGACGGTGGTGCGGGTGCGAACGCCTCACTGGTGGGATCCTGGACGAGAAGCGCGTCGGTGGACTGCAGAGCCTGATCCTGGGCCTGCAGCGTCACCCTCGAAAGTCGCGCGCGAGCCTCTGCGGCCAGCCGCTGCTGGCGAAGGCGCTCGGCAGCCTCGAGGCTGGCGATCTGATCCTTGATCGAGGCGAGCAGGCGGTTGCGCTCGGAGAGCTGGCCCTCGATCGACTGCCGTTGCGCTGCGCGATCGGCGACGACCTGCACCTGCTCCGTCCTTGCCCGCTGTAGGCGGACGCGCCGCTGCTTGACCTGTGTCCGGAAGCTCTTCACCTGGGAAAGCACGCGCGCGTCCTGGGCGGAGACCCGCTCTGCGGCATCGAGCCGGTTCATCAGGTCGTCGATCGACTTGGCTCCGAGCAGCACCTCGAGCGAGTTGCCCTCGCCGCCGCCCACGTACAGCGCGACGAGGCGCTCGGAGAGGTGCGTCTGGGCGTTCTTCAGGCTCTTGCGCGCGATCACGAGATGGCGCGAGTTCGCAGTCAGCTCGCCCTGGATCCGGTCGAGCTTGACGCTTGCGAGGTTGTACGCCTCGACCGCCCCCTCGAGCTGCCCGTCGATCTCCTCGATCTGCGCGAGCACGGTCTGCGCTTCGGCGCGCTTCGAGTCGATCGGATCGGCTGCTGCGGATTTCACGCAGGCCAAGGCGACGGCCACCAAAATCGCCGTGAGAACCGAAAGGAGCGCCGGCGCCATTCGCCTGCTCGAGCTAATTACGCGACCTTCGATCTTTCGCTCGAACACGCCAGACACCCCGTGGGGGCCAGGTCCGTCACAAGTGGGGCACCCTAGCAGTCCTTTCGGATGCCTGCAACGCCCAATAGAGCCAAAAAACGTCTGCTCTACCCCACGTTCGCGAATCACAAACCGCGACGTCGTGTTGCCAAACTTGCTACGGTCCGCGACCTCGTGGGGACGTATTCAACGAGGGGCGCGGCGCGCCTCGTGGCCGTCTTGACGGGCTTTGCCTTGCTGGCGACCGTTCCGATCGCCCTCGCCGCGAATGCCTCCGCTCCGCGCTCGCAGGCGGCGCAGTCACAAGTGGCCCAGCTACGTGCCGGCTCCGGCTCGCTCGATGCGCGTGCGAACGCAGCGACCCTCGAGCTGTACGCGCTCGAGAGCGAGCTCCGGCGCACGGAAGGCGACCTGAGCGCCCTCGCCGCCCGCCGGGCGCAGGTCGCGGAGGATCGCGCCGCAGCGGCGAAGCAGCTCGGAATCGCGAAGCAGGCCGTCAGTGTCTCCGAGTCGCAGCTCGCAGTACTCGTCCGCGCTCTCTACGAACGGCCCGACCAGGGCGACCCACTCGCGGTCCTGCTGAGCTCGGACTCGCTCGACGAGGCGCTCGCCGGGCTCGACAGCCTCAGCCGCGCCGCCGGCCAGAGCAACCGGATCATCGAGCAGGCGCGGGAGGCACGGACGCAGCTGGCCGCCCTCGACGCACGGCTCGCGAAACAGGCAGAGGAGCTCGACGCTCTCGCCGCCGCAGCAGACGAGCGCGCCCGACAGCTCGCCGCGAGCGCTGCTGCCCGACGAAGCTTCGTCGCGGGACTCCGGCATCAGCAGGGCCTGAACGCGGCACGCATCGCTGCGATCGAGGCACAGGTGCAGACCGCGGAGCAGCAGACCGCCGCGATCTCGACCCCCGAGCCGGCCGCCACTCCCGTCGCGACCGTTTCTACGGCAGCGAGCGGACCGCGGACGATCACCGTCTCCTCGACCGGCTATTCCATCCACGGCCGCACCTCGACCGGAATGCAGACGTCTGTGGGCGTCGTCGCGGTCGATCCAGCGGTGATCCCACTCGGGACGCGGCTGACGATCCCGGGCTACGGGACGGGCATCGCGGCCGACACCGGTGGGTCGGTGCACGGAAATGTGATCGACCTCTGGTTCCCGACGCTGAAGCAAGCGCGCGCGTGGGGCCGGCGGACGGTCACGATCACGATCCGCTGACGACCGATAAACTGGCACCCCTCTGCCACTGCTCTGGGAGGCAGCGCTGACCGAGACTGCACCGATCGAGGACGCAACAGAGCACACCATTCGCGTGCTGCTCGTGGACGACCACGACCTTTTCCGGACGGGGCTCCGAAATCTGCTCGAGGAGCAAGGCGTCCAGATCGTCGCCGAGGCGGCGACCGGCGCGGAGGCCTTGCAGCACGTTCGCCTCGCGGCGCCCGACGTCGTCGTCATGGACCTCAACATGCCGGGCATGACAGGCGTCGAGGCCACACGCCACATCAGCCGAGACGCACCGCTGACGCGGGTGATCGTCCTCACGATCTCCGACCAGGAGCAGGACGTGATGGATGCGATCCTGGCCGGCGCGTGCGGCTATCTGCTCAAGGACGCGTCGATCCAGGACCTGATGAGCGGCATCCGCTCGGCGGCGGTCGGGGAGTCGCTGATCTCTCCGCACATCGCCGGCAAGGTGCTCCAGCACGTTCGCGCGACCACGGCGGCGCCGGAAGCTGCGGCGACCATCCGGGCCGAGCTCTCCGACCGGGAGATCCAGGTGCTGAAGCTGATCGCGAACGGCAAGGACAACGGGATGATCGCCGCCGAGCTGCACATCAGCCCGAAGACGGTCAAGAACCACATCTCCAACATCCTCATGAAGCTCCAGATCGAGAACCGGATCCAGGCGGCCGTCTACGCCGTCCGATCCGGGATCGTCTAGCCCCCCGCCCCCTGGCCGGCCAGGAACGCGGGCGTACCAACCGAAGAGGTGGAGATGAAGCTAGAGAGCCTGCGCGCGGAGCGTGGCGAGGAGAGCGCGGAGACCCGCGAGCTCCCGGTCGGCGCCGGCAAGCTGATTCGTCAGCTCCGCGATCTCTTCCATGCGGACGCGCGCACTCGGGCCGGGCTCCGCACGCAGGAGCGCGCGCAGCCGACGCTCGATCCGCAGCCGCTCGCCCTCGATCGCCAGCGCCTGGGCGTAGCCGTTCGTCAGCGTGTTCTCGACGACGGCACGCGGCAGCTGCTCCGCATCTGCGGGCGCATCGAGAATCGACCGAATCTCGGTCAGGACTCCGGGGAGGCGGCCTTCCACAGCACTTTCATTATCCGCCGCGGACGAACTCGCGACATGGGCCGCCGGGCCTATCTTCGGGGCGTCCGTGGCCCATGTTTCGCGGCCCTGACGATCCTGCTCGTCTTCGCTGCACCGGCCTACGGAGCCGACCCCACCCTCGTCAGCCGGCTCGATCGCGCGCTCGACGTGCCGAACGTCGACCCGGCGCGCACGGCGGCGCTCGCCGTCGATCTCCGCACGGGTGCCGTCGTCTACTCCCGTAATCCCGCGCTGGCGCTCGTCCCGGCGTCGAACCAGAAGCTGCCGGTCGCCTACGCGGCGCTCGCACAGCTCGGGCCCGGCTATCGGTTTCACACGGAGATCGTCGGCGCCGGCACGCTCGTGGGCGACGTCTGGCACGGGGACCTCTGGCTGCGCGGGTACGGCGACCCGACGCTCGAGCCGGAGGATCTCGCCGCGCTCGCGACGGAGATCGCTGCCTGGGGCATCCGGCGCGTCGACGGAGCCGTGGTCGCCGACGAGTCGTGGTTCGACACCGTCCGAGTCGGCCCGGGCTGGAAGCCTCGCTTCTACATCCAGGAGTCGCCACCGCTCTCGGCGCTCGTCGTCGACCGCGGCCGCTACCGTGGACGCACTGCTCCGAACCCGGCCCTCGCGGCTGCGTCACTCCTCCGGGAGGCGCTCGAGAGCGTGGGCGTCGCGGTCGCAGAGCGCACGAGGGCGGGGGTGCTCACGATGACCGGACTGCCACTCGCCCGCGACGTCTCCGAGCCGCTCGCGGACATCGTCCGCTTCATGGGGCGCGAGAGCGACAACTACACGGCGGAGATGCTCGTGAAGCAACTCGGCGCGGTCTATGCGGGCCAGGGATCGACTGCAGCGGGCGTGCGCGTCATGCGGGCCGCCCTCGTGGCTGCCGAGATCCCGCTCGCCGGTGTCCGCCTTGCCGACGGCTCGGGGCTCTCGAGCCTCGACCGGCTCACCGCGACGGCCGTCGTCGCGCTCCTGGAAGCGGGCCTTGCGCAGGGCGACCTGCGCGATGCATTCCTCCAGTCGCTCGCCGTCGCGGGTGTGGACGGGACGCTCGAGGACCGGCTCGGGTCGAGACCGGCGCGCGGGCAGGTGATCGCGAAGACCGGGACGACGATGATCGCCTCGGCCCTGTCCGGCTTCGTCCGCGACCGGTACGCCTTCTCGGTCCTCCAGAACGGCCGCCCGATCTCGACCTACTGGGCGAGGGTGGCGCAGGATCGCTTCGCGACTGCTCTGGCCGCGTCAGGCTGACGCCAGCCCCGCGGGCTCAGGAGGCCGCCGCAGGCGGGAGTTGAGGTACACCGCCGACAGCGGCCCCGCGAAGAAGGTGCCGAGAATGACCGCCAGCTCGAGCGGCCCGAGGCTGCTCGAGCCGTTGCCCTCCTCTTCGCCGGGGGTTGTTCCGACCTGAGTGACCTCGGACCCGTCTGCGGAGACGGCGACGACGCCGAGAGCGAGCACGACAGCAGGGAGCAGCACCAGCCCGACCCCGACCGCCTTTTCTCGGCGTGTCCAGGCGTGAGAGGCGGTGACGAGGACAACGCCAACGAACCAGCCGAGGAACGGGATTGCCAGCGCGATCATCGCCGCGAGCTCGAGCCGGCCGGAGTGCCTCTGCACCGGGCCGGCAGCAGCGACGATCTCGTCGGGCGAGCCGAGGCGCTCGAGCACGTTCCGCACGACGACCTCGTCGGCCGCGCCGGCCTCGAGGAGCGCGTCGTCGATGTGCTCGCGGATCTCGGCGACGAGCTCCGCCCGGCGCGCCCGCGGCAACAAGTCGGCAGCTCGCTCGAGCCGCTGCAGATACGCCGAGACGAGCTCGTTCGTGTGGCTGGTGGTCATCGTGCTCCCTCCTCCATGAGCAGACCGTCGACTCCGTCGCGGAATCTGGCCCATTCTCTTGTGAACCCGGCGAGGGCATCCCGGCCCGCGTCGGTGAGCTGGTAGTAGCGCCGAGGCGGCCCCGACTCCGACTCGCGCCAGGATGTGGTCACGAGCCTGTCGCGACGGAGGCGCGTCAGCAGCGGGTAGATCGTCCCCTCGCTCGTGACGAGGCCGTCGACCTCGGAGAGCTTTCGCACGAGCTCGAAGCCGTACCGTTCGCCGTCGCGCAGGAGCGCGAGGACGCAGTACTCGACGGCGCCGCGCCGGAGTTGCGAGAGCGAGTTCCTTGCTCCACCCGGTTCCATGCGTTGCATGGTACCTTGCGGACGCTACTCGTTCAACTGCTCTTCAGCGCCGGCGGCGAGGCGCCGAGGTGGTCGCCGGCGTGACGGACGGAGCGTCCTTCACGAGCTCGCGCAGATCCTCCTCCGAGAGGATCGCCACGCCCGCCTTCTGCGCCTTCGCCACCTTCGAGCCCGGGCTCTCGCCGACGAAGACGCCGGTCGTCTTCTTCGAGACGCTGTCGGAGACCTTGGCCCCGAGGGCCTCGAGCGCGC
The DNA here is from genome assembly GCA_963749515.1 of uncultured Gaiellaceae bacterium. Lineage (GTDB taxonomy): Bacteria > Actinomycetota > Thermoleophilia > Gaiellales > Gaiellaceae > Gaiellasilicea. Next base: position 79,727 of record CAVVMR010000014.1, on the reverse strand, counting down.
TCTTCGCCTCCTCGCGGGAGAAGGTCTCGAGCGTGCCGGTGATCACGTACTGGCTGCCGGTCAGCGGGCCTTCGATCGGCCTCTCCTCCTCCCCGACCTCGAAGCGCAGCCCGAGCTCGCGCAGCTCCGCGACGAGCGTTCGGTTCTGCTCGTCCGAGAACCACTCCGCGATCGCCTCGGCCCGGTCGGGGCCGATCCCCTCCACCTCGAGGATCTCCTCCTGGCTCGCGTCGAGGAGCTTGTCGACGTCTCCGAAGTGGCGTGCGAGGTTGCGGGCGGTCACCCAGCCGACGTCCGGGATGTTCAGGCCGAAGAGGACGCGGGAGAACGGCTGCGCCTTCGAGAGCGCTATCGCCTCGATCGCGTTCCGCGCCGAGATCTCGCCGTACCCCTCGAGCTCCATCAGCTGCTCCGCCGTCAGCCGGTAGAGATCGGGCATCGAGCGGAGCAGGCCTTCGTTCCAGAGGCGCCAGACGAACTGCTCGCCCACACCCTCGATGTCCATGGCGGCCATGACCCAGTTGTTCAGCGTCTCGAGCCCGCGAGACGGGCAGGCACGGTTCGGGCAGCGGTGCATGACCTCGCCCTCGGGCCTCACGATCTCGGCGTCGCAGAGCGGGCAGCGCTCGGGCATCTTGAACTCCTTCGTGCCCCTCGCGTGCGGCCCGGCGGGCCCGACGATCTGCGGGATCACGTCGCCGGCGCGCTGAACGATCACCCGGTCGCCTTCGCGGATCTGCTTGCGGTTGATGTCCTCCTCGTTGTGGAGGGTCGCGCGCGACACCATCACCCCGCCGACGTTGACCGGCTCCATGATCGCCCAGGGGTTGAGGGCGCCCGTGCGACCGACGCGAATCGCGATCGTGAGCAACTTCGTCTCCGCGGTCATCGGCGCCCACTTGTAGGCGCGCGCCCAGCGCGGTCGCTCGTGGAGCGCGCCGAGGCGCTGCTGCTGGTCGAACGAGTCGACCTTGACGACGATGCCGTCGATCTCGTAGTCGAGCTCGGCGCGGCGCCGCTCCCACTCCGCGCAGGCCTTCGCGACCTCCTCGATCGACTCGAGCCGCTCGGCGAACGGGTTCGTCCGGAAGCCCCGTTCGCGCAGCCAGGCGAGCGTGTCGAAGTGTGCATCGGGCGCGACGCCTTCCCGGTAGCCGGTGCCGTAGATCCAGACCGACAGCGGCCGCGCCGCGGTGATCCGGGAGTCGAGCTGCCGCAGCGAGCCAGCGGCGGCGTTGCGGGGATTCGGTGCGGGCGCCTTGCCGGCGGCCACCTGCTCTTCGTTGAAGCGCCGGAAGCCCGAGAGCGGGAAGTACACCTCGCCGCGCACCTCCATCAGCGGCGGTGCATCGCCGCGAAGCGTGAGCGGAATCGAGCGGATCGTGCGCAGGTTGACCGTGACCTCCTCCCCGCGCTGGCCGTCGCCGCGGGTGGCGCCGCGAACCAGCTGCCCGTCCTCGTAGACGAGGGAGATCGCCGAGCCGTCGATCTTCGGCTCGATCACGTACGCCACCGGCTCGTCGGAGTCGAGGCGCTTGCGCACGTCCTCGGCCCACTTGAGGAGGCCTTCGTCCGTCGTCACCTTCTCGAGCGAGCCCATCGGCGCGAGGTGCTCGACCTTCTTGAACTTGTCCGACGGAGGCCCGCCCACTCTGCGGGTCGGGGAGTCGTCGGTGGCGAGCTCCGGATGCTTCTCCTCGAGCTCCTTCAGCTCGTCGAAGAGCCGGTCGTACTCCGCGTCCGCGACCTCCGGGTCGTCGAGGACGTGGTAGCGGTGGTTGTGGTGGTGCAGGAGCTCCCGCAGCTCCTTGGCCCGCGCGGCCTTAGAGGGCGGCAAGGAGCTCCTCCGGCGTCTCGACGACGGTATCCGGCTCCTCGGCCTCGAGCCGCTCCCGCGGGTGGATGCCACCCCAGGTGACCGCGACCGAGTGCATTCCCGCTGCCTTCGCGGCGCGGATGTCGAACGGCGAATCGCCGACGTACACCGCGTCGTCCCGTTTCGCGCCGAGGAGGTCGAGGGCGTGCGCGAGCGGCGCGGGATCCGGCTTGTGCCGCTCGGTGTCGTCGGAGCTGACGACGATGTCGAAGAACCGCTCCAGCGGCAGGTAGGAGAAGGCCAGCTTCACCGTCTCGCGCCGCTTGGCGGTGACGACGCCGAGCGTCCGCCCTTCTTCCTTCAGCACCGTCAGGACGTCGGTCATCCCCGCACACTCGGCGAGCTCGGAGTGCAACGGCTCGTTGTGGTCGCGGTAGCAGGCGACGAGCTCGTCGACGTGGTCGGGGGCGATCATGCGCATCTGCTCGATCAGGCCGGCGCCCCCCACGGCGCGCCCCAGCTCCTCGTCCGGGATATCGCGGCCGAGCACGGTCTTCGTCGCGTGCCGCATGGACGCGATGATGATCGCGCCGGAGTCGATCACGGTGCCGTCGAAGTCGAAGAGAACGACAGAGAAGCGCATGCGATCGATCGTAGCGATGCGTTCAGTACTCGACCCGCTCCAGATAGAGACCCCACGGCGGGGCGGTCTTGCCCGCGTCGCTGCGCGGACGGCCCGCGAGCAACGGCTCGAGCTCGAGGCCCTCGAGCATCGTGCCCACGAGGATCCGAACCATGTGGCGGAGGAAGCTCACGGCCTCGATCGTGAAGTGGAGCTCCTCGCCGTGCTCCTCCCACGCGGCAGCGAGGACCGTCCGCTCGAAGCGCCTGTGCTCCGTGTCGGTCGGCGTGAAGGCGGTGAAGTCGTGCGTCCCGGGCAGCAGCGCGGCGGCTGCGTCCAGAGCATTCCGGTCGATCGGCTTCGGCCACCAGAGCGCCCGCCGCGCCTCGAAGGGCGAGCGCACGCGGCGGCGGAGAATCCGGTACCGGTACGCACGCGAGCGTGCCGAGTAGCGGGCGCCGAAGTCGTCGCTCGCCGGCTCGGCGTGGACGACGGCGACGTCGTCCGGCAGAACCGCGTTGAGCGCCTTGGCCGCGTTCTCCGGCGGCGGTCCGCCCGCCGTCCGGACACTCGCCACCTGGCCGGTGGCGTGGACGCCGGTGTCGGTTCGTCCGGCGACCTCGAGCCCGTCCCAGCCGGGAAAGACCGCGTCGAGCGCAGCGCGCACGACGCCCTCGATCGTGCGCTCATCCGGCTGCCGTGCCCAACCGCGGAAGCTGCTGCCGTCGTACTCGAGCGTCAGTTTCAGAGTCTTTGCGGCCACGGGCGCGCAGTCTAAGCTGGCTGGAATGGACACCACCGAGCGCAAGTACGACCTCTACGGCCCGGAGTTCCGCGCCGATCCGGCCTGCGTCTTCGCGCAGATGCGCGAGCAGGACCCGGTTCTGCGCCAGCCCGGACTCGACGGCGAGACTCCGATCTGGTTCATCACGCGGCACGAGGACGTCGCGGCGGTGCTGGTCGACGACGAGCGCTTCGTGCGCGACCCGCGCAACGCGCTGAGCGCCACGGAGATCGCGGAGCGCGACGCGGCACCTCCTCCAGCGCTCGAGGCGATCGAGAACCACATGCTCAACCGTGACGGCGACGACCACCGGCGGCTCCGGCGTCTCGTGACGAAGGCGTTCACGCCCAAGCGGGTCGAGCAGCTGCGGCCGCGGATCCAGGCCATCGCCGACGAGCTGATCGACGCGGTCGAGCCGCGCGGTGCGATGGATCTGTCGGCCGACTATGCGTTCCCGTTGCCGATCATCGTGATCGCCGAGCTGCTCGGAGTCCCTGCGGCCGACCGGGACCGGCGATCGAAGAGGTCCTGCGCTACGAAGGCCCCGTCGAGCGAAGCCTGAACCGCTGGGCGGCGACGGACGTCGAGCTCGGCGGTCAGACGATCCGCAGGGGCGATTTCGTGATCCCGATCCTGGGTGCCGCCGGCCGCGATTCTGCCCGCTTCGCGGATCCCGACCGGCTCGACGTGACACGGGAGGACACACGGCACCTCGCCTTCGGCCGGGGCAGCCACTACTGCCTCGGGGCGCCGCTCGCCCGTCTCGAGGCCGAGGTTGCGCTGGAGACGCTGTTCCGGCGCCTCCCGGAGCTGCGGCTTGCAGTCCCTCGCGACCAGCTCGAGTGGCGTGCGACGCCAGGATTCCGCCGCGTGACGGCGCTGCCGGTGACCTGGTAGGCCCTAGGACGGCTCTACGACGAGCGTCAGGCGTTCGACGGCCCTGACGATCACTTCGTCCCCGACGTCCGCGCCGGCGTCGCAGCGGGCCTGCCAGAGCTCGCCCGCCACCCGCACCTGGCCGACGGGCCTGCATTCGGTGGAGACGAGTGCGCGACGCCCGATCAGGGCCTCCGTCCCGACGGCCGCGGTTCGCCGCTTGGACCAGCGTACGAGCGCCCAGGCCTCGCCCAGCTCGAACGTCGCGCCGGCGAGGACGACAACCCACGTCCACGGCTCTTCGAGAACGAAGACCGCAAGCAGGATCGCGACGACGAGGAGCATCAGGCTCTCCGGTCCAGAAGCTCGAACCGGCGTCCGTCCGGTGCACGGAAGTGCTGGTACCGAAGGCCCCAGCCGGAGGCCACCTCGCCCTCAGCCTCGATCCCCTTCGCGGCGAGCTCGGCGGCTGCGGCTTCCAGGTCGTCGACGAGGAAGCCGAGGATCGTGTCGGAGGGCGGCTCGACGTAGTCCGGTGGGACGAGCGCGAGCGAGCTCCCGTTCTCGAAGACGAGCCGATGGACGTCGCCGGTCGTCTCCACGTCGACGCCGAGCACGTCGCCCAGGAAGCGGGCAACGCCGCCGTTGTCGTGCGTTCCCACACCTGCGAACACGAGTCCCTCGACCTTCACTGCGCCATAGGATGCCCGGATGCGCCTGGCGCTGATGATCGAGGGTCAGGAGGGCGTGTCCTGGGAGCACTGGCTCGCCCTTGCGGAGGCCTGCGAGAAGCACGGCGTGGAGGCCCTGTTCCGCTCCGACCACTACCTCTCGCAGACCGAGCCCGGACGCGCGGCGCTCGACGCCTGGGCGGTCGTCCCGGCGCTGGCGGCGCGGACGTCGGCGATCGAGCTCGGCACGCTCGTCTCGCCGGTGACGTTCAGACCCGCGGCCGTGCTGGCGAACGCGTCGAAGACTGCGTACGAGATCTCCGGCGGCCGAGTCTCCCTCGGCATGGGCACCGGCTGGATGGAGGCGGAGCACGAGGCGTTCGGCTTCCCGTTCCCGCCGATGGGCGAGCGCGTGAAGATGCTCAACGAGCAGATCGAGGCGGTGAGGGGCTACTGGGGCGACGGCCCGCGCCCGCACCTGATCGTCGGCGGCAGCGGCCTTTCAGGCACGGTCGGGCCGGCTGCGAAGTGGGCCGACGAGTACAACACGGTGATGGCGACGCCGGCGCAGTGCGCCGAACGCCGCGAGAAGCTCGCGCGGGCGTGCGAGGGGCGCGATCCGATCCCGCTGTCGCTGATGACCGCCTGTGCGATCGGCCGCGACCCGGACGAGGCGCGGGAGCGAATCCAACGCCGGCTGGGACGCGCGGGGCAGAACGTCGATCCCGACGAGTACAAGGCGTCCCGAGGCGAAGCGGCGATCCTCGGCACAGTCGACGAGGCAGCCGAGCGGCTCCGCGCCTTCGAGGAAGCGGGCGTCGAGCGGGTCATGCTGCAGCACTTCGACCACACCGACATCGAGATGGTCGAGCTGATCGGCCGCGAGCTGGCGCCGGCCGTGGCGGGAGGCTAGCCGGGGACGGCGAAGGCCGTCTCGGGCTCGTAGTCCACGAGCTCGAGGTAGACCATTTCGGCCGCGTCGCCCTGCCGCTGGCCGAGCTTGACGATGCGCGTGTAGCCGCCCGGCCGCTCGGCGAAGCGCGGCGCGACCTCGGCGAACAGGTTGTGCACCACGTCCTGCGAGCGCAGCTCGGCGAGCGCCTTGCGACGGGCGTGCAGGTCGCCGCGCTTGCCGAGTGTGATCATCTTCTCCGCGAACGGCTTGACGGCCTTGGCCTTCGCCTCGGTCGTCTGGATCCGCCCGTGGGTGATGAGCGCGCCCGCGAGGTTCGAATAGAGCGCCTTCCGGTGCGCGGAGTCGCGCCCCAGCTTCTTGCCTGCGCGGGCGTGCTTCATCTCGTTACTCGTCGCCTCTCAGGGACAAGCCCTGGGTGGCGAGCGTCTCCTTGACTTCCTCGATCGACTTCTTGCCGAAGTTCGGGATCGCGGCGAGCTCGTTCTCCGACTTGGAGACCAGGTCGCCGATCGTCTCGATGCCGACGCGCTTGAGGCAGTTGTACGAGCGGACGCCGAGCTCGAGCTCCTCGATCGGGAAGTTCTCCATCCCGTGCGCCGCCGGAGCCTCGGTGCCGGCCGCCTCGGCGGCGGCCTCGGCGAAGCCCTCGATCCGGTCGAGATCGGTGAAGATCGCGAGCTGGCGGATCAGGATCTCGGCCGCCTGCCCGATCGCGTCGCGGGGCTCGATCGAGCCGTCCGTCGTCACGTCGAGGCGGAGCTTGTCGTAGTCGGTGCGCTGGCCGACGCGCGCCGCTTCGACGTCGTACGAGACGCGCCGGACGGGCGAGAAGATCGAGTCGATCGGGATGACGCCGATCGTCGTCTCCGGGCCGCGGTTGAGCTCGGCCGGAACGTAGCCGCGACCGCGGCCGATCGTCAGGGTCATTTCGAGCTTGCCCTTGTCGACTGAGCTGCGCCAGCTCGAGGTCCTCGTTCAGGATCTCGAGGTCGGCGGGAGCCTGGATGTCGGCGGCGGTGACGGTGCCGGCACCCTTCTTGGCGATGTGCACCTCGACCTCGGGCGACTCGCCGTGGAGCAGGCAGATCAGGTTCTTGAGGTTGAGGATGATGTCGGTGACGTCCTCACGCACGCCCGGAAGCGTGGTGAACTCGTGCGCAACGCCCTCGATCTTGACGGCGGTCACGGCTGCGCCCTCGAGCGAGGAGAGCAGCACGCGGCGCAACGAGTTGCCGAAGGTGTAGCCGAAGCCGCGATCGAGCGGCTCGATCACGAAGACGCCGCGATTCTCGTTGATCTCCTCGTGGACGATCCGCGGAATCTGGAAGTCCATCAGGCTGGTACGTGTAGCCAAAGCGATCCCTTCTTTTCCGAAAACAGAGTGTCCTTGCGTGCTTACTTGGAATAGAGCTCGACGATCAGTGATTCCTGGACCGGTGCGTCGATCTCGGCGCGCTCGGGCCACTTCAACACCTTGCCGGTGAGGCCCTCGTGGTCTGCCTGGAGCCAGGGAGCCACGGACGCGGTGAGATCGGTAGCGTCGCGGATCGTCTGCTCCGCGGGGCTGCCGGCCTTCATCGTGACGACGTCGTTCGGGCGGACGCCGAAGCTCGGGATGTTCACCCGGCGGCCGTTGACCTGGAAGTGGCCGTGGCGGACGAGCTGGCGCGCCTGGGCGCGTGAGCCCGCGAAGCCGAGCCGGTAGACGACGTTGTCGAGGCGCGTTTCGAGCATCCGGAGGAGGTTTTCACCGGGAGCACCGGTGCCCCTCGTCGCCTTCACGTAGTAGTTGCGGAACTGCTTCTCGAGCAGGCCGTAGTACCGGCGTGCCTTCTGCTTCTCGCGCAGCTGCAGCAGGTACTCGCTCTGCTTGATCCGGCCGCGGCCGTGCTCGCCCGGCGGATAGGAGCGGCGCTCGATCGCACACTTCTCCGTCAGGCAGCGCTCGCCCTTGAGGAAGAGCTTCATGCCCTCGCGGCGGCAGATGCGGCACTTGGGTCCGAGGTCGCGGGCCACTAGTGGTTCTCCTGGTGACGGTTTCGCGTCTCTGGCGTGCGAGACGCAAGCAGTGCAAGGACGCAGGGAGCGTCCATGCCTGAAGGCATGGACGCGACTGAGGACGCGGCAATGCGCCGCGGCTCGCGCGCCAGAGGCGCACTAACTGTTGCCAGGAGGGCCACTAGACGCGCCTGCGCTTCCGCGGGCGGACACCGTTGTGGGCCTGCGGGGTCACGTCGCGGACGCCGAGGATCTCGAGTCCGGCGGCCTGCAGCGAGCGGATCGCCGTCTCACGGCCAGAGCCCGGGCCCTTGACGAAGACCTCGACCTTCTGGAGGCCGTGCTCCATGCCCTTGCGGGCGCACGAGTCGGCGGTCACCTGCGCGGCGAACGGTGTCGACTTGCGCGAGCCCTTGAAGCCCGCGGAGCCGGCCGACTCCCACGCGATCACGTTCCCGTCCTTGTCGGTCAGAGCGACGATCGTGTTGTTGAACGACGTCTTGATGTGCGCCTGGCCGACGGCGATGTTCTTCTTGACACGGCGACGCGTGCGGCCACGGGCCGCTGCCTTGCGAGGAGGTGCCATCTAGACCTTCGCCTTCTTCCCGCGGCCGACGGTCTTCTTCGGGCCCTTGCGTGTGCGAGCGTTCGTCTTCGTCCGCTGTCCGTGCACGGGCAGGCCTCGGCGGTGCCGGATGCCGCGCAGGCAGCCGATCTCCGACAGGCGCTTGATCGCCTGGGAGCGCTCGCGGCGGAGGTCACCCTCGACCTGCAGCTCCCCGTCGATGTAGCCGCGAAGCTTGTTGACCTCTTCGTCGGTGAGGTCCTTCACCTTCTCGTTCGGGTCGAGCTCGAGCGCCTTGCAGATCTTCTGCGCGGTCGACTGCCCGATCCCGTAGATATAGGTCAACCCGATCTCCAGACGCTTCTGGTTCGGGAGGTTGACGCCGGCGATTCGTGCCAAGTGGTTACCCCTGCCTTTGCTTGTGACGCGGATTCGTGCAGATCACCATGGTGCGCCCGTGCCGCTTGATCACGCGGCAGCGCTCACACATGGGTTTCACGGACGGACGGACCTTCATAGAAACGGTGCTCCTCAGCGGTTGCGGTAGGTGATCCTGCCGCGGGTGAGGTCGTAAGGAGAGAGCTCGACCTTGACACGGTCGCCGGGCGCGATGCGGATGTAGTGCTTGCGCATCTTGCCGGAGATCGTTGCGAGAACGGCGTGTCCACCGTCGAGCTGGACCCTGAACATTGTGCTTGGGAGTGCTTCGACGACCTCGCCCTCGACCTCGATCTTCTCTTCCTTGACTGGCATTAACCTCGCTCGTGGTACGACGTAACTTGACGCGCAGCAAAGCACGGCGCAGAGCCGCGCGGCCGCCTATCGTAGCAGAGCGACCCGGTTCTCCGTCAGGATCTGCGGCCCTTCGGCGGTGATCGCGACGGTGTGCTCGAAGTGCGCTGCGAGGGAGCCATCCTCGGTCGAAATCGACCATTCGTCGTCGTGCACGTACACCTCGGGCCGCCCGGCGGTGATCATCGGCTCGATTGCGAGCGTCATCCCTTCCGAGAGCGGCGGACCGCGGCCCGGGGCGCCGAAATTCGGGATGTGCGGGGCCTCGTGGTAGTAGCGGCCGACACCGTGGCCGACGAGGCTGCGGACGACCGAGAAGCCCTGCCCCTCGACGTGCTGCTGCACAGCAGACGAGATGTCGCCCACGCGGTTCCCGGGCCGCGCCTGCGCGATGCCGGCCATCAGCGCGTCGCGGCCCGCTTCGAGCAGGCGCTGGCCGATCTCGCTGACCTCGCCGACGCCGAAGGTGTACGCGCTGTCCGCGATGTAGCCGTCGAGCGTGACGCCGACGTCGATCGTGATCAGGTCGCCATCGGCCACTTCGTAGGCGCCCGGGATGCCGTGCACGACCATCGCGTTCGGCGAGATGCAGATCGCGGCCGGAAAGCCGCGGTAGCCCTGCGAGGTCGGGACCCCGCCGTGGGAGCGAATGACGTCCTCGGCGATCCGGTCGAGCTCACCGGTCGTGATCCCCGGCTCGAGCTGCTCGCCGACGTGCGCGATCGTCTCGGCGACGACCCGGCCGGCCGCGGCCATCTTGGCGATCTCCTGGGCGGACTTGCGGATTATCACCGTGCCCCCACGGTATCCAACGCGCTCTGGATCTCGTTGGCCACATCCTCGACGGACAGGTTGGCGTGCAGGGGCACGAGCTTCCCGGTCGTGCGGTAGTACTCGACTACCGGCTCCGTCTGCTCGTGATAGAGGGCGAGCCGGCGTTCGATCGACGCCGGCGTGTCGTCGGTGCGGCCTTCCTCGTGCGCGCGGCCGAGCGCCCGCTTCTTGGCGGTCGCGTCGTCGAGGTCGAAGAAGAAGATGACGTCGAGCGTGCGGCCGATCTCGTCGAGCATCCTGTCGAGCGCCTCCGCCTGGGCGAGGTTGCGCGGAAAGCCGTCGAGGATGAATCCCTCGCGGGCGTCGTCGTGCGCCAGGCGGTCCTGGATCATCTGGATCGTGATGCCGTCGGGGACGAGCTCGCCGCGCTCCATGATCTCGTTCACCTCGCGCCCGAGCGGCTTCGTGTCGTCGAGCGCGCGGAACATGTCGCCGGTCGAGACATGCGGGATGCCGTGACCCTGCGCGATGCGCTTCGCCTGCGTTCCCTTCCCCGACCCCTGCGGGCCGAGTACGAGCACGTTCACTGGTGCCTCGCCTGGTGCCATTGCCGCGTCGCTGGTGTTCGCAAAGCGAGCAGGGCTAGGACGCAGGGAGCGTCCATACCCAGCGGGTATGGACGCGACTGAGGACGACGCCATGCGAAGTCTTTGCGGACGCCGGCGGCCCGGAGGATGGTGCCAGGCGGGGCACCTACTTGAGGAAGCCTTCGTAGGAGCGCGCCATCATCTGCGACTCCATCTGGCGCATCGTGTCCAGCGCGACACCGACTGCGATCAGAACCGAGGTGCCGCCGAGTGCGCCGGCGGTCGCCTGAGAGAAGCCGCCGTAACGGATGAAGAGCGTCGGCAGCGTCGCCACTAGCGCGAGGTAGATGGCGCCGGGAAGCGTCAGCCGGGTGAGAACGCGGTCGAGGTACTGGGCGGTCGGCGGCCCCGGGCGGATGCCGGGGATGTAGCCGCCGTAGCGGCGGAGGTTGTCGGCCTGGTCGACCGGGTTGAACTGCACCGCGGTGTAGAAGTAGGTGAAGATCACGATCAGGACGCCCTGCATGAGCATGTAGGGAATGTTCGTCGGCAGGAAGTACTTGTTGACGAACTCCTGCGTCTGCGGGAAGTACTGGCCGACCGTCGGCGGGAAGGCCATCACGGCTGCGGCGAAGATGACCGGGATGACTCCGGCCATGTTCACGCGCAGCGGCATGTAGGTCGAGCCACCCGCGGTCATGCGGCGGCCAACCATGCGTTTCGCGTACTGGATCGGAATCCGGCGCTGACCCTCCTGGATGAAGACGATGGCGGCGATGATCGTCAGGGCGATCAGCGGGAAGAAGAGCTTCTCCATCGGGCCGCCGTTCCACCAGGCGGCGATGCCGATCGGCGCGCCGACGAGGATCGAGGCGAAGATCAGGAGCGAGATGCCGTTGCCGATGCCGCGCTTCGTGATCAGCTCGCCCATCCACATCAGCAGGGTGCAGCCGACGGTGAGTGTCAGGATGATCAGCGTCAGCCGGCCGATGTTCGCGTCGAGCACGCCCTGGCGCCGGAAGAGGAAGGCGTAGCCCGTCGCCTGCGCCCCGGCGAGCGCAACGGTCAGGTAGCGCGTGTACTGGTTGATCTTGGCGTAGCCCGACTCACCTTCCTTCTGCAGCTCTGCCAGCTTCGGGATGACGACCGTCATCAGCTGGAGGATGATCGAGGCCGTGATGTACGGCATGATCCCGAGCGCGAAGATCGAGAACTGCGAGAGCGCGCCGCCGGAGAAGAGGTTGAGGAGGCCGAGAATCGTGCCGCCGCGGCCCTCGAAGTAGTTGTTGATCGTCTCCGAGTCGACGCCGGGCGCTGGGACCCAGGAACCGAGGCGGTAGATCGCCAGGATCATCGCCGTGAAGAGGACGCGGCGCCGAAGCTCCGGAACGCGCCACGCGTTGGCGAGCCAGCTGAACACCTACGTCATGCCTCCTCGGCGGGAGCCTCGGCCTCGGCTGCCGGCTCTTCGGCCTCGGTCGCCTCGGGGGCCTCGGTCTCGGGCTCCTCGGCGACCGGCTTCTTCGCCTTGCTCTTCTTCTTGCGCGGGTCCTTCGGCTCCTTGAGCGCGGTCGCGCTGCCGCCTGCGGCCGTGATCTTCTCGCGCGCGCTGGCCGAGAAGCTGTGGGCAGTGACCGCGAGCTTCTTCTTCAGCTCGCCGGTTCCGAGCACCTTCACATCGGCCTTCGTGTTCTTGAGCAACCCCTTCTCGACCATCGCCTCGATGTTGACGGTGTCCCCGTCGGCGAAGACGCGGTCGAGGTCGCGCAGGTTGATCGGCTGCGAGTAGGTCCGGAACGGCCCGATCGGCATCGCGTCGGCCGAGGTGTTACCGCGAAGCTTCGGCGCGCGCATGTCGAGCGGCATCTGGCCACCCTCGAAGCCGGCAGGCATCTTCTTCGAGCCGGAGCGGGACTTCTGTCCCTTGATGCCGCGGCCGGAATAGCGGCCCTTGCCCGAGCCCAGGCCGCGGCCGACCCGCTTGCGGTCCTTCCGCTCCTGCGCCGGCTTGAGTGTGTGGAGATTGAGCTCTTCGGCCATTACGCGCCCTCGACGCTCACGAGGTGAGCGACCTTCCTCAGCATGCCTGCGAGCTCCGGTGTCTCCTTGAGCTCGTTCGACTTGCCGATCCTCCCGAGCCCGAGCGCCCGCAGCGTGCCGCGGTTCTGGGGGTTCTGGCCGATGCCGCTCTTGACCTGCGTCACCTTCACCGTGCTCACGACGCGCTCTCCTCGACCTCGGTCGTGGCCTCGACCGTCTCCGGCGCGGGCACGGCCTCGGGCTCGGCGGGCGCCTCGGTGGGAGCGCGCCACGGCAGCACCTCGGCGATCGTCTTGCCGCGCATCTTCGCCACGTCCTCCGGGCGTCGCAGCTTCTTCAGGCCGTCCACGGTCGCCTTCGCCATGTTGATCGGGTTCGTCGTGCCGAGGCTCTTGGCGAGCACGTCGCGAATGCCGGCGAGCTCGAGCACGGCGCGCACTCCGCCGCCGGCGATGACGCCGGTTCCCTCGGAGGCGGGCCGAATGAACACCCGTGCGGCGTCGAAGCGGCCGAGGATCTCGTGGGTGACGGTCGTGCCGTGCTTGGGCACCGTGAAGAGGTTCTTCTTCGCGTCGTCGACCGCCTTGGAGATCGCGAGCGGAACCTCGCGCGCCTTGCCGTAGCCGACCCCGACACGGTCGACCTCGTCGCCGATCACGACGAGCGCCGTGAACGAGAAGCGCCGGCCGCCCTTGACGACCTTGGCGACGCGGTTGATCTCGATCACGCGCTCCTTGAGCTCGCGCACTTCCTCGCGGGCGATGACTTCACGCTCGACTGTGCTCATAGCTCCACCGCCGGCAAAGCCGGCGCCTCCGCTTGCTGCTCCGTCAAGCCTACGCACCTACTGCTCAAAACCTCAGTCCTCCCTCACGCGCGGCGTCTGCGAGCGCCTTGACGCGTCCGTGGTACAGGTAGCCGCCGCGATCGAACACGACGGTCTCGATGCCGGCCTTCTTCGCTGCCTCGGCGATCGCCTTGCCGACCTCGGCTGCCTGCTCCGACTTGTTGCCCTTGAACGACTTCTTGAGGCCGAGCCAGCTCGAGCCGGCGAGCGTGCGGCCGGTCTCGTCGTCGATCAGCTGGGCGAAGATTCCCTTGTTCGAGCGGAACACGGCGAGCCGCGGCCGCTCTGCGGTGCCCGCGACCTTGCCGCGAACGCGACGATGACGGCGCTCGCGCGCCTGGCGAGTAGTGACGGTGCTCACGCGCGCTTCCCGACCTTTCTGCGCACGACCTCGTCCTGGTAGCGGATGCCCTTGCCCTTGTAGGGCTCGGGCGGTCGCACGGAGCGCACCTCGGCCGCGGTCTGGCCGACTTGCTGCTTGTTCGTGCCCTTGACGATCACCTGGGTCGGAACGGGGACCTCGAAGGTGATCCCGGGCCGTGGCTTCATGATCACGGAGTGCGAGTAGCCGACGTTCAGCTCGAGGTCGGTGCCGCGCAGGGCTGCGCGGTAGCCGACGCCCTGGATCTCGAGCTGCTTCTCGAAGCCCTTCGTGACTCCCTCGACCATGTTCGCGATCAACGTGCGGGTGAGCCCGTGGAGCGCGCGGTCCTCGCCGCGCTCGGTCGGGCGGGTGACGAGGACCTCGCCGTCTCCCTGCTCGATCTTCATCCGCGCCGGCACGACCTGGTCGAGCTCGCCGAGAGGCCCGTTGACCTGAACGCGCCCAGGGGAGATCGCGATGTTGACGGAGCTCGGAATCTCGATGGGCTGTCTGCCGATTCGACTCATGCTGCTACCAGACGAAGGCGATCACTTCGCCGCCGATGCCGCGCTCGGCGGCCTGGCGGCTGGTGATCAGGCCGGTTGACGTGGACAGGATCGCGGTGCCGAGACCGCCGAGCACGCGCGGCAAGCGGTCCTTGCGCGCGTACACGCGGCGACCGGGGCGCGAGACGCGCTTGACACCCGTGATCACGCGCTGCCGGTTCTTGCCGAACTTGAGCTCGACGACGAGTGTCGAGAACGGCTGCCCCTCGACCTCGACGACGCGGAAGTCCTTGATGTAGCCCTCGTCGCGCAGGACGCGCGCGATCTCCTCCTTGATGCGGGAGGTCGGCATCTCGGCGGTGTCGAGCATCGCCTTGTTGGCGTTGCGGATCCGCGTGAGCATGTCTGCGATCGGGTCGGTCAGCATCTCTTCTCTCCTACCAGCTGCTCTTGGTCATGCCGGGGATAGAGCCGTTGTGAGCGAGGTCCCGCAGGCAGATCCGGCAGAGGCCGAACTTCTTGAACACCGCGCGCGGGCGGCCGCACTTGTTGCAGCGGGTGTAGGCGCGCGTCTTGAACTTCTGCGGGCGCTTCTGCTTGACGACGAGGGACGTCTTGGCCATGCGCTACTGGTCCTTCCTGTCTTCGGCCGCGAACGGGAGCCCCAGGCCGCGCAGCAGCGCGAAGGCCTCCTCGTCCGTCTTCGCCGAGGTTGTGATCGTCACGTCGAGACCCCGGATCGACGCGACCGAGTCGTAGTCGATCTCCGGGAAGATGATCTGCTCGCGCACGCCGAGCGAGTAGTTCCCGCGCCCGTCGAACGAGGCCGGATTGAGGCCGCGGAAGTCGCGGATGCGCGGAAGCGCGACCGACACGAGCCGGTCGAGGAACTCGTACATACGGGCGCCGCGCAGCGTCACCTTCGTGCCGACGGCCATCCCCTCGCGGAGCTTGAAGCTGGCGATCGACTTCCGCGCCTTGCGCACCTGCGCGCGCTGGCCGGCGATCGTGGTCAGCTCCTCGATCGCAGAGTCGAGCGCCTTGGCGTCGGTCTTCGCGTCGCCGACACCCATGTTCAGGGTGATCTTCTCGATGCGCGGGACCTGCATGATCGACTTCAGCTCGAGCTCCTCCTGCAGCTGCGGTCGCAGCTCGGAGTAGAGGTCCTTGAGGCGCGGGCTGTAGGTCGCGGTGGCCATTACTTGTCCACTTCCTGGCCGCAGCCGTCTCGCTTGCAGACGCGCACGCGAACCGTCTCGCCCTTGATCTCCTTGACCTTGATCCCGACGCGGGTCGGCAGCTTGCAGACCGGGCAGACGAGCATCACGTTCGAGACGTCCACGGGCGCGGCCTTCTCGATCCGGCCGCCGGGGGACATCTGCGTGCCGCCCATGCGGTTGGAGTCGCGGAGGGGACGCGGGCGCGTGTGCTTCGTCATCACGTTCAGGTTCTCGACCAGGACACGGCCGTCGCTCGGGCTCGCCTCGATGATCCGGCCCTGCTTGCCACGATCCTTGCCCGCGAGGATCTGCACGAGATCCCCCTTCTTGATCTTCATCTTCACTGTCATCTGGTTCAGAGCACCTCGGGAGCGAGACTGACGATCTTCATGAAGTTCTTCTCGCGCAGCTCACGGGCGACGGGCCCGAAGATGCGCGTCCCGCGCGGGTTGCGCGCGGCGTCGATGATCACGGCTGCGTTCTCGTCGAACGCGATCTGCGTGCCGTCGTCGCGGCCGTAGGGCTTCTTCGTCCGGACAACGACTGCCCTGACGACCTCGCCCTTCTTGACCGCACCCTGCGGCGTCGCGGACTTCACGGTACCTACGATCACGTCGCCGACGCGCGCGTAGCGCCGCTTCGAGCCGCCCATGACGCGGATGCAGAGGATCTCGCGCGCGCCGGTGTTGTCGGCGACGCGAAGGCGTGATTCCTGCTGGATCATCGGTTCTCCGAAATCACTGTGCGACCTCGATGATCTCGGCCAGGCGCCAGTTCTTCGTCTTCGAGATCGGACGCGTCTCGATGATCTTCACGACGTCGCCGATCTTGGCGGCGTTCTGCTCGTCGTGGGCATGGAAGCGCTTCGACTGGCGGATGACCTTCTTGTACTTCCGGTGCGCTTTGATCGTGTCGACCTTGACGACGATCGACTTGTCGCCCTTGTCCGAGACCACCGTGCCGAGGCGCTCCTGGCGCCGGCCGAATTCGCTCTCGGGCTTCGGGATCCGGACGATCGGCTTACGCTCGGTCGCCTTCTCGCGCTTGACGCGACCCTTCTTCGTGCTCGGGCGGAGCGCGCGGGGCATGCGCTTGCGCTTCGGCTTGGGACCGGACTGCGGGGCGGGCGCGGCCGGCTCGGCCGGCGGCGCCTCTGCTTCAGCTTCGGCTGCCGGCTCCTCGGCGACAGACTCTTCGGCAGCAGGCTCCTCGACGGCGGGCTCCTCCGCGGCGGCCACTTCGGCCACCGGCTCCTCCGCAACCGGCTCCTCCGCGACAGGCTCCTCGACCGGAGTCTCCTCGGCCACAGTCTCCTCGGCCACAGGCTCCTCCGCCACGGGCTCGGGCTCGACCTCCGCAACGGGCTCCTCGGCCGGTGCTTCCTCGGCGACGGGCTCCTCGACCGCAGGCTCGGGCTCCGCCTCGGCGACCGGCTCCTCGACGTGCGCAGGCTCCTCGGCCGGCGCCTCCTCGACCACAGGCTCCTCGGTCGCAGCGTCCTCGATCGCCTCGGTCGAGGCCACCGGATCTCCCTGGTCGGCGGCAGGCGTCGCAGCCTCGGTGGTCTCCGTCGCCTCGGCCACCGTCTCCTCGACGGGCGCCTTCTCAGCCTTCTTTTTCTTTGGTGCTGCCTTCTTCTCAGCCATTTACGTGTTCCCCAGTCGGTCCCGCTCGAGGCGGACGGTCAGAATGCGTGCGATCTCGCGCTTCGCCGAGCGCAGCCGGGCACTGTTGTCGAGCGCGCCGGTCGCGGACTGGAAGCGGAGGTTGAACAGCTCCTGGCGGCGCTCGCCGAGCGTCCGCTGAAGCTCGTCGTCTGTCATGTCGCGGAGCTGACTAGCTTTCAAAGAGATCAGCCTCTCTCTTCACGATCTTGGTCTTGACCGGCAGCTTCGAGCCCGCGAGGCGCAGCGCCTCCTTGGCGAGCGGCTCGGCGACGCCGGCCAGCTCGAACATCACGCGGCCCGGCTTGACGACGGCGACCCAGTGCTCCGGGGAGCCCTTGCCCGAGCCCATCCGTGTCTCGGCAGGCTTCTGCGTCACCGACTTGTCCGGGAAGACGTTGATCCAGACCTTGCCGCCGCGCTTGATCTTGCGTGTCATCGCGATTCGGGCCGCCTCGATCTGGCGGTTGGTGATCCACCCGTTCTCGAGCGCCTTGATCCCGAAGTCCCCGAACTGGACCTCGGTCTGGCCGCGCGAGACGCCGCGGCGGCGTCCGCGATGGACGCGGCGGTACTTGGTCTTCTTCGGGAGCAGCATTAGGTCGTCTCACTCCCCTCGTCGGCCGGGGTCGCGGCGGTCTCGGCCGGCGGCGGAGTCTGCGTCTCGGCCGGTGTCGCCTCAGGAGACTCGGCCACAGGCGTCGTCTCCTCGACCGTCGGCTCGACGACATCGCCCGGCTTCGGCTGCTCGACGTTCTCCTGCCCCTGACGGCTCCGGCGGCTGGCGCTGCCGGGGCGCGAGCGACCGGGCTGGGCCGAGCCGGGGCGACCGCCGGGAGCACCCGCACCGCCACCCGGGCGGCCACCGGGTCGGCGTGACTTCTTGACGAGTCCGAGGCCCTCGCGGTCCTGCGAGCGGTTGCGGCTCGACTCGCGCGAGGCGCCGAGACCTTCCGTCGCGCCACCGCGCCGGCGCCGCGCTTGATCCTGATCGCCGAGGCGGGTGTCCTTGCCGGTCGTCAGGCCCTCGAAGCCCTCCGGCATGATCTCGCCCTTGTTGATCCAGACCTTGACGCCGATGCGGCCGTAGGTCGTCTTCGCCTCGGCGAAGCCGTAGTCGATGTCCGCGCGGATCGTGTGCAGCGGGATGCGGCCCTCGGTGTAGCGCTCCGAGCGGCTCATCTCGCCGCCGCCGAGGCGGCCGCCGCACTGGATCTTGATTCCCTGGGCGCCGGAGCGCATCGCAGAGGCAAGCGAGCGCTTCATGGCCCGGCGGAAGCTGACCCGGTTCTGGAGCTGCTCGGCGATCGACTGGGCGACGAGCTTCGCGTCCAGCTCGGGCCGCTTGATCTCGTTGATGTTGATGTGCACGTTCTTGCCCGTGATCGAGTGCAGCTCCTTGCGAAGCGCGTCGACCTCGACGCCGGACTTGCCGATCACGATTCCCGGTCGGGCCGTGAAGATGTCGACCGTGATCCGCTGCTTGTCCTTTCGGATCAGGATGTCCGACAGGCCGGCGTGGCCGAGCTTGCCGTTGATGTGATCGCGGATCTGGATGTCCTCGAGGATGTACTTCGGGAACTCCTTCTTCCCGACGTACCAGTTGGACTTCCAGTCGTGGATGACGCCGACCCGCAGGCCGCCGGGATGCACCTTCTGGCCCATCAGGCCACCGCCTCCTTCTTCTTCGTCCGCGGTTTTGCCTTTGATCCAGCACTGCCGCGCTTCGGCTTCTCTGCGGTCTCGGTCTGACTACCTGCTGTCTGTGCCGGGGCCTCGGTCGTCGTGGGCGCGGCCGCGCGCGGTGTGCGCTTCGTCTCGGCCCTCGGGTTCTGGGTGAGCTCGATCGTGATGTGGCAGGTGCGCTTGAAGATCCGGTTGACGCGGCCACGGGCGCGGGGCTTCCAGCGCTTGAGAGTCGGGCCTTCGTCGGCGTAGGTCGCGCTGATCACGAGGTCGTCGCCGTTCCAGTGCAGAAGCGGGTTCGTCTCCGCGTTGGCGACGGCGGAGCGGAGCACCTTCTCGATCTCGATCGCTGCGGCGCGCTGCGTGAACGCGAGGATCGTGCGCGCCTCGGGCACGCTGCGCCCGCGGATGTTCGCGAGCACGACCCGCGCCTTGCGCGCCGACAGACGGACCCACTTGGCCTCCGCGCGCACGACCTGCTGCTCTGTCCCCTTCGCGGCCATTAACGCGGCGCCGCCTTCTTGACCTGCGCCTGCCGGTCGCCGGAGTGGCCCCGGAACGTCCGGGTGGGAGCGAACTCGCCGAGCTTGTGCCCGACCATCTGCTCGCTGACGAAGACCGGCACGTGCTTGCGGCCGTCGTGGACCGCGATCGTGTGCCCGACCATGTCGGGGAAGATCGTGGACGTGCGCGACCAGGTGCGGATCATCCGCTTCTCATTGACGGCGTTCATCGCCTCGATGCGGCTCATCAGCCGCTCCTCGACGAAAGGCCCTTTCTTCGACGATCTGCTCACTTAGCGCTTGTCCTTCCCGCGGCGACGGCCGCGAACGATCAGCTTGTTCGATTCCTTGTGCTTGGGCCGTGTGCGCTTGCCGAGTGTCGGCACGCCCCACGGGGTGACCGGATGGCGGCCGCCCTTCGACTTGCCCTCGCCGCCGCCGTGCGGGTGGTCGACAGGGTTCATCGCCGAGCCGCGCACGCCTGGGCGAATGCCCTTCCAGCGGCTGCGACCCGCCTTACCGCCGGACTGGTTCTCGTGATCCGTGTTGCCCACCTGCCCGACGGTGGCCCGACAGGTTAGCGGCACGCGTCGCATCTCGCCCGAGGGCAGCCGGAGCACGCCGTAGCCGTCGTCCTTCGCCACGAGCTGGACGCTCGCGCCGGCCGAGCGGGCCATCTTGGCTCCCTGCCCGGGCTTCAGCTCGACGTTGTGCACCATCGTGCCGGTCGGCATGTTCTCGAGCGGCAGCGCGTTGCCCGGCTTGATGTCCGCGGTAGGGCCGGACTCGACCATCGCGCCGACGCGCAGGCGTGCCGGGGCGATGATGTAGGCCTTGGCGCCGTCGAGGTAGTGCAGCAGCGCGATCCGCGCCGACCGGTTGGGGTCGTACTCGATCGCGGCGACCTTCGCGGGCACGCCGTCCTTCGTCCGCTTGAAGTCGATCACGCGGTAGCGGCGCTTGTGGCCTCCGCCCTGGTGGCGCGTCGTGATCCGCCCCATGTTGTTCCGGCCGCCCTTCTTCTTCAGCGGCTCCGTGAGGCTCTTCTCCGGCGTCGTCTTCGTGACCTCCTCGAAGCTCGAGACGGTCATGAAGCGGCGGCCGGGGCTGGTGGGCTTGTACTTCTTGAGTGCCATGACTTAGACCTGTGCCCCCTCGAAGATTTCGATCGTTTCGCCCTCGCGCACCTGGACGATCGCCTTCTTCCAGCCCGGGCGGATGCCCTTCGACACGCCGCGGCGCTTCGGCTTCGCCTGCACCTTGAGGATGTTCACGTTCTCGACGTGGACCTCGAAGAGCTCCTCGACGGCCTGCCGGATCTGCGTCTTGTGGGCGTTCTTGTGCACCTTGAACGTGTACTTGCGGTCGCCGATCAGGCTGTAGCTCTTCTCGGAGACGACCGGGGCGAGCAGGACTTCGTTGGGATGCAGGCTCATGAGTGAGTCTCCCGGTGACGGTTCCGCGTCTCTGGCGTGCGAGGCGCAAGCAGTGCAAGGACGCAGGGAGCGGCCGGGCCGGTCGGCCCGGGCGCGACTGAGGACGCCGCAATGCGCCGCGCATCGCGCGCCAGAGGCGCGCCAACTGTTGCCGGGTGGCTCACGTAGCCCTCCCTTGCACGAGCGGCAGGGCCGCTTCGCTGATCAGCAGGCTCTTCGCCCAGACGACCGTGGCGACCTCGAGCTCGGACGGGACGGTGACGAGCACCTTCGGCAGGTTGCGGAACGACTTGATCAGCGTCTCCTCGTCGTCGTTGAGGACGAGCACGAGCGGCAGGTCCTTCCCCCACGACTCGACCAGGCTCTTGGCCTGCTTCGTCGAGGGCGCCTCGAAGGCCGCACCGTCGAGCACGGCAAGCGTGTCGTTCGCAGCGTGGTTCGACAGGGCGCCGCGGAGCGCGGAGCGCCGGGCCTTGCGGTTCACCTTCACGTCGAAGCTGCGCATCACGGGCGCGAAGACGACACCGCCGCCTGTGAACTGCGGCGCGCGGATGGTGCCGGCGCGGGCGCGGCCCGTGCCCTTCTGGCGCCACGGCTTGGCGCGACCGCCGGCGACGAGGCCGCGCGTCTTCGCTCCGCGCGTACCTGCACGACGGGCGTTCAGCTCGGCGCGAACGGTCTCGTGCACGAGGTGCGGCTTCACCTCGGCGCCGAAGATCTCGGCCTCGAGCGTGACGTCCTTGGCGGACTTGCCGCCGATCAGCTTCGCCTTCGGAGCGGCCATCAGCTCACCACCCGGATCTCGACCAGACCGCTCTTCGGGCCAGGAACCGGGCCCTTTACGAGCAGCAGGTTGCGCTCGACGTCGATCTCGTGGATCACGAGACCCGGCTGGGTGACGCGGACGCCGCCCATCCGGCCGGCCATCTTCTGGCCCTTGAAGACGCGCGAAGGGGTCGCAGACGCGCCGATCGAGCCGGGCTTGCGCACGTTGTGCGAGCCGTGCGAGACCGGCCCGCGCGCGAAGTTGTGGCGCTTGATCGTGCCCTGGAAGCCCTTGCCGATCGAGATCCCCGCGACCTTCACCTTCTCGCCGGGCTCGAACGCCTCGACGGTGACGGACTCGCCGACCTGGAGCTCGCTCTGGCCGCGGAACTCGACGAGATGGCGGTGCGGCGCCACACCCGCCTTCGCGAGATGGCCGAGCTCGCCTTTCGAGATCTTCCGCTCGGCGACCTCGTCGAACGCGATCTGGACCGCCTCGTAGCCGTCGGTCTCGTTCGTCTTCACCTGGACCACCGGGCACGGGCCGGCCTCGATCACCGTCACGGCCGTGACCCGGCCGCTCTCCGGATCGAAGACCTGCGTCATGCCCAGCTTCTTGCCGAGGATCCCCTTCATCAGAGTTTGATCTCGATGTCGACGCCTGCGGGGAGGTCGAGGCGCATCAGCGAGTCCACGGTCTTCGGCGTCGGGCTGTGGATGTCGATCAGCCGCTTGTGCGTGCGCACCTCGAAGTGCTCGCGCGAGTCCTTGTCCTTGAAGGGACTGCGGATCACGCAGTACACGTTCTTCTCGGTGGGCAGGGGCACGGGACCGGTGATCGTCGCACCGGTGCGCTGAGCCGTCTCCACGATCTGCGATGCGGAGCGGTCGAGCTGCTGATGGTCATAGCCCTTGAGCCGGATGCGGATCTTCTGCTGCGCCACGTCTCCTCTTCCTACTTGGTGATCTTCGTCACGACGCCGGCTCCGACCGTGCGACCGCCCTCGCGGACCGCGAAGCGCAGGCCCTCGTCCATGGCGATCGGCTGGATGAGCTCCACCGTCATCTGGGTGTTGTCGCCGGGCATGACCATCTCCTGGCCCTCCGGCAGCGTGATCTCGCCCGTCACGTCCGTCGTGCGGAAGTAGAACTGCGGGCGGTACTTGGAGAAGAACGGCGTATGGCGGCCGCCCTCGTCCTTCGAGAGCACGTAGATCTCGGCATTGAAGCCGGTATGCGGCGTGATCGAGCCGGGCTTCGCGAGCACCTGGCCGCGCTCGATCTCCTCACGCTTGATGCCGCGGAGGAGCGCACCGGCGTTGTCGCCGGCCTGGGCCGCGTCGAGCGTCTTCTGGAACATCTCGACGCCCGTGACGACCGTCTTCTCGACCTTCTCGTGGATGCCGACGATCTCGACCTCGTCGCCGATCTTGATCTGGCCCTGCTCGACGCGGCCGGTGACGACCGTGCCGCGGCCGGTGATCGTGAAGACGTCCTCGATCGGCATCAGGAACGGCTTGTCGATGTCGCGCGTCGGCTCCGGGATGTAGGAGTCGACCGCCTCCATCAGCTCGATGATCTTCGGCGTCCACTCCGGGTCGCCCTCGAGCGCCTTCAGCGCCGAGACGTGGACGATCGGGATGTCGTCGCCGGGGAAGTCGTACTTGGAGAGGAGCTCGCGCACCTCCATCTCGACGAGCTCGAGCAGCTCGGGATCGTCGACCATGTCGGCCTTGTTCAGCGCGACGACGATGTACGGCACCTCGACCTGCTTCGCGAGCAGGATGTGCTCGCGTGTCTGCGGCATCGGCCCGTCGGCGGCGCTCACGACCAGGATCGCGCCGTCCATCTGCGCGGCACCCGTGATCATGTTCTTGATGTAGTCGGCGTGCCCCGGGCAGTCGACGTGCGCGTAGTGCCGGTTCGCGGTCTCGTACTCGACGTGCGCGGTGTTGATCGTGATCCCGCGCTGCCGCTCCTCGGGCGCCTTGTCGATGTCGTCGAAGGCGACTGCGGTGCCGCCCGTGGACTCGGCGAGCACCTTGGTGATCGCAGCGGTGAGCGTCGTCTTCCCGTGGTCGATGTGACCGATCGTGCCGACGTTGAGGTGCGGCTTCGTGCGCTCGAACTTCTGCTTGGCCATTGCTTGCTCTCTCCTTCTTCTCTACGAACTTGTCTCTGTGTCGACGATGTCCGCGGCGATGTTGCCGGGAACGTCCTCATAACGGTCGAACTGCATCGAAAACGTTGCGCGCCCCTGGGTCATCGAGCGCACGTCCGTGGCGTACCCGAACATCTCCGACAGCGGCACGATCGCCTTGATCGTGGTCGCGTTGCCCATCGGTGTCATCTCCTCGATCCGGCCGCGGCGGCTGTTCAGGTTGCCCATGACGTCGCCGAGGAAGTCCTCGGGTGTGACGACCTCGACGGCCATCACCGGCTCGAGCAGCTTTGGCTTCCCGCGCTTCATCGCCTCCTTGAAGGCCATCGAGCCGGCGATCTTGAAGGCCCGCTCGCTCGAGTCGACGTCGTGGTAGGAGCCGTCGATCAGCTCGACCCGGACATCGACGACGGGGTACCCGGCGAGGACGCCCGAGTTCATGGCCTCCTGGATGCCCTCGTCGATCGGCTTGATGTACTCCTTCGGGATCTTGCCCCCGACGATCTTGTCCTGGAACTCGTAGCCCGCACCGGCTTCCTGCGGCAGCAGGTTGATGACGGCGTCGCCGTACTGGCCCGAGCCGCCGGTCTGGCGGACGAACCGGCCCTGGACCTTCTCCGCCGGCTTGGAGATCGTCTCGCGGTAGGCGACCTGCGGGCGGCCGACGTTGGCGTCGACCTTGAACTCCCGCATCAGGCGGTCGACGATGATCTCCAGGTGGAGCTCGCCCATGCCGGCGATCAGCGTCTGGCCCGTCTCCTCGTCTGATGTGACCCGGAAGGTGGGGTCCTCCTCGGAGAGGCGCGCGAGCCCGGCGCCCAGCTTGTCCTGGTCGCCCTTCGTCTTCGGCTCGATCGCGACCGAGATCACGGGCTCCGGGAACGTCATCCGCTCGAGCACGATCGGGGCGTTCTCGACCGAGAGCGTGTCGCCGGTCGTCGTCTGCTTGAGCCCGACACCGGCGGCGATCTCGCCGGCCCAGATCTCCTCGCGCTCCTCGCGGTGGTTCGCGTGCATCTGGAGGATGCGGCCGATGCGCTCCGTCTTGCCGTTCGTGGTGTTCAGCACGCGGTCGCCGGCCTTGAGCGTGCCGGAGTAGACGCGGAAGTAGGTCAGCTTGCCGACGAACGGGTCGGACATCACCTTGAAGGCGAGCGCAGAGAAGGGCGCGTTCGGATCGGCGTCGCGCGACGTCTCGGTCTCCGTCTTCGGGTCGATGCCGTGGATCGCAGGCACGTCGAGCGGGCTCGGCAGGTAGTCGATGACGCCGTCGAGCAGCGGCTGCACGCCCTTGTTCTTGAAGGCGCTGCCGAGCAGCACCGGCGTCAGCGCGTCGGCGAGCGTGCCGGCGCGGAGCGCGCGCTTGATCATCTCGGGCGTCACGAGCGCCTCGTCCGTGAGGTAGGTCTCGGTCAGCTCGTCGTCGTGCTCGGCGATCGAGTCGATCAGCAGGTGGTGGTACTCGTGCGCCTGCTCGACGAGCTCGGCCGGGATCTCACCGACGGTGAACTTCTCGCCCAGGTCGTCCTCGTACACGATCGCGTTCATCTCGACGAGGTCGACGACGCCGCGGTGGTGCTCCTCCTGGCCGATCGGCAGCTGGATCGGCACCGGGTTGGCGCCGAGCTTGTCGACCATCGACTTGACGGAGGCGAAGAAGTCGGCGCCGGTGCGGTCCATCTTGTTGATGAACGCGATCCGCGGCACCTTGTACTTGTCGGCCTGGCGCCAGACGGTCTCGGACTGGGGCTGAACGCCCGCAACAGCATCGAAAACAGCCACTGCGCCGTCCAGCACGCGCAGGCTCCGCTCGACCTCCACCGTAAAGTCCACGTGCCCGGGCGTATCGATAATGTTGATGCGATGGTCGCGCCACTCCGCCGTCGTGGCCGCCGAGGTGATCGTGATCCCGCGCTCCTGCTCCTGCGCCATCCAGTCCATGGTCGCGGCGCCCTCGTGCACCTCACCCATCTTGTGGGTGCGGCCCGTGTAGTAGAGGATCCGCTCCGTCGTCGTCGTCTTGCCGGCGTCGATGTGCGCCATGATCCCGATGTTGCGGACACGGTCCAGCCCGATGCGTGTGGCGGTCGTGCTCATGTCTCCCTTACCAGCGGTAGTGCGCGAAGGCCTTGTTGGCCTGCGCCATCCGGTAGATGTCGTCCTTCTTCTTGAACGCCCCACCCTGCTGGTTGATCGCATCCATCAGCTCGCCGGCGATCTTCTGCTGCATCCCCTTCTCGCGCCGGTCCCGCGCGAACTGGACGAGCCAGCGGATCGCGAGCGTGCGTGCACGGCGCTGCGGCACCTCGATCGGCACCTGGTAGTTCGCACCGCCGACGCGGCGGGAGCGGACCTCGAGCACCGGGGTGACCGTCTTCACGGCCGACTCCAGCGCCTCGACCGGCGGCTTGCCGGTCTTCTCGGCCACGATCGCGAGCGCGTCGTAGACGAGCCTCTCGGCCGTCGAGCGCTTGCCGTCGAGCATCACCGCGTTGATGAACTGGGTGACGAGGGTCGACGAGTGAACCGGATCGGCCTCGAGGACGCGCGGCGTGATGTCTGCGCGGCGGGGCATTAGCTCTTCTTGGCTCCGTACTTCGAGCGTCCCTGCTTGCGGTCCGGGACGCCGGCCGTGTCGAGCGCGGCGCGGATCACCTTGTAGCGAATTCCCGGCAGGTCCTTCACGCGGCCGCCGCGGATCAGCACCACCGAGTGCTCCTGGAGGTTGTGGCCCTCACCCGGGATGTAGGTCGTGACCTCCATCCCATTTGTCAGCCGCACGCGCGCGACCTTGCGCAGCGCCGAGTTCGGCTTCTTGGGCGTGGTCGTGTAGACGCGCGTGCAGACGCCGCGCTTCTGCGGCGCGCCCCGGAGCGCAGGGGTCTTCGTCTTCGCCTGCGGCGACTGACGGCCCTTGCGGACAAGCTGATTGGTTGTCGGCACGCGTCTCCTTCGAATCCTTGGCAACACTCGTCTGCGGCGCTGTGTGCTCACACAGCAACGGTCGGCGGGGCATGTACTTCGCCCGGCCAACCGGACAGCGGAGTGTAGCGAACATCGCCCCACTCGGCAAAACAAGCGGGTTGGGAGCCCGCGCGCAGCGCCGGTTTACCCGTTGCAACCCATAGCTATGTCAGCTAGGGCCGCTTACAGTAAGCCCGCGGCAAAACAACGCATCGAAACCATCCCCCATCGTCATAACCACGATCGTCATCGCCTGCGCTGCGGCGCTCCTTGGGACGGCGCTTGCCGTCACCGTCTTCGTGCTCGGACGCAGGTCGCGCGTGGCGACGGAGGCCAAGCTCCGCGAGGTCACCTCGGAGCTCGACACCCGGATGTCTTCCATGGTGCGCGATCTCTCCGCTGCGCTGGAGCGCGCGCAGGCCGAAACCCGGCGCACCCGCGCGCTCGGCGACCTCGGCGGCACGATCGATCTCGACGAGGTGCTGGCGCGAACGCTCCGCGGAGCCGGCTCGCTCGAAGGGGTCGACGCAGCCGTGATCTCGATCGATATCGAGGGCGGCCAGCCGATGGTCGCGGCCGTCGGACTCGGGGAGGCGCCGCCGCCGGCGACGATCTCCGGTCCGCCGGACGGCCGGTCGCCACGGACGATCGTGGTCGAATACGGCTACGAGGGCTCCGACGATGCTCTCGAGGGCGACCCCATCCGCGCCGCTCTCGCCGTCCCGCTGCTCTCCGAGGGCGAGCAGCTGGGTTATCTGACCGCCTACTCGCGCAGCGGCAGAGCGGCGTTCGACGAGGCGAGTGTGGCCGAGCTCGAGGATCTCGCGCTTCGGGCCGGCCCGGCGATCGACAACGCGCGCCGCTTTCGCGAGGCGCGGCAGCTCGCCGATCTCGACGCGCTGACGGGATTGCACAACCGGCGTTACTTCCACGAGACGCTGCAGCGGGAGGTCGCGCGGGCACAGCGGTACAGCCGCAACCTCGCGCTCGTCGTCTTCGACCTCGACGACTTCAAGGCGATCAACGACCGGATCGGTCATCTCGCGGGGGACGCTGTCCTCGCCGAGGCGGCGCAGCGGGTCCGCGACGTGGTGCGCACCGCAGACGTCCCCTGCCGTGTCGGCGGCGACGAGTTCGCGGTGATCCTGCCCGAGTCGTCCGTCACCGACGCCGACCAGCTGTACAAGCGGCTGAGCCAGGCCATCTCGGCGCGCGCCGTCGGCCAGGCCGGGCGGCTGCACCTCTCGGCGGGCGTCACGGAGCTGAGGGCGGAGGACGACGCCGTGGCGCTCTTCGAGCGCGCCGACGAAGCGCTCTACCGGGCCAAGGGCGCGGGCAAGGGGACGGTCGTGGCCGTCGAGACCCAGCCGACGCTACCGCGCGAGACCCTGGAAACCCAAGCGCCGGAAACTCAGGCGCCGGGTACCGCAGCCGGCTCGTAGGGCGTAGAGCCGGCATCGCGGATCTCCGGGTCCCCCTCCCCGATTCCGCGCGCACTCGCGCGCCCGCATTGGGGGCATCGCCGTCGCGGCGCTGCTCCTTGCAAGGCTTCACGGCCGTGATCGGAGCTCAGGCTGCATCGTCCGAGGTCACGGTCAGCCCGCTCGCGATCATCAACGGCACAGCCAGCGGAACGATCAGCGGCCTGGCTGCCAACGGCCAGGTGACCGTGGACGGTCAGACGCAGCAGGCCGATCAGAACGGACGCCTGACGCTCAACAGCGCACCGCTCGACGGCGACGGCGTGCTCACGCTCGGCTTCACCGACCCGAACGGAAGCCCGCAGACCGTCGCCGTCGACCTCAGCGACTCGGTCACAGGGCTCCCGCTCACCCCCACCCAGATCGGCGATCCGCTCGCAAACACGACGCGCGGGATCAGCTTCTCGACCGGCGACGCGGCCGGCGGCGGCAGCGGCGGCTCGGGCGGCAGCGGCGGCACCGGCAGTGGCGGCAGCGGCTCCGGCAGCATTCCTGCCGGAGCGGTCGCGACGCAGTCGGACGTGTCCATCCCGGCGAGCGCGTCATCGCCGGGCAGGCGCGCCTGGTGATCGCATCCGTCAAGTTCAACCCCGAGCACCGTTCGCTCGCGCATGAAGCCGATCCGCGTGCAGTTGCTCGTGAAGGACACGCGTGGATACCTCATCCGGGATGCGATCGTGTTCGTCCGCGGCACGCCGGAGAATCGCGTGCGCCCAGTTGCGGAGGTCCGTACGAACCGCGAGGGCCTCGCAGTCCTGACCCTGAAGCCGACCAAGCTGCTGCCGCTTCGCGCCGGCGGCCGCCTGACGGTCTTCACGCGCGCCCGCAAGGCGGCCGAACCGATCAACGGCGGCGTCTCGACGCGGCGGCTCGTGTCGCTGCGCCTCGCCAAGCAACGCTAGGAGAACGAACGTGGGTGGGGCGGCTCTCGCCGCCCCACCCGCTGACTGCCGGTCTCGCTAGCTCTCGTCGAGCGGAGTATCGACTTCGGGCGTCTCGGTCGCCTCGCCCGCGTCGTGCGAGCTCGTCTCGTCAGAGCCGGGCGTGCCGCCGAACGTGAGGCCGAGGGCCTCCAGGTTCAGGCCGTCGCCGTCGCCGCCGATCTCCTCGAGCGCCGCCAGGAGCTCCGCCTCCGTCTCCGGCCGCGCGTACAGGTGCGCAGGGACGGAGTCGGACGGGCCGATGCCGATCTGGCGGTACCGCTTGAGGCCGGTCGCGGCCGGGATCAGCTTGCCGATGATCACGTTCTCCTTCAGGCCGAGCAGGTGGTCGACCTTCCCCTCGATCGAGGCGTCGGTCAGCACCTTCGTCGTCTCCTGGAAGGAGGCGGCCGAGAGGAAGGACTCGGTCGCGAGCGAAGCCTTCGTGATCCCGAGGATCAGCGGCTCGAACGTGGCCTTCTCGTCCTTCTTCTTCAGTTTCGTGTTCTCGCGCTCGAGCTTCGTCTTGTCGGCCAGCTCGCCCGGAAGGAGGGACGTGTCCCCGGCCTCCATCACGCGAACCTTCTTCAGCATCTGCCGGACGATCAGCTCGATGTGCTTGTCGTGGATGTCGACGCCCTGTGACTTGTAGACCTTCTGCACCTCACCCACGAGGTACAGCTCGGTCTCCGTCGAGCCCTTGCCCGCCCTGGCGTGCAGGTCGAGCAGTTCGGACGGCGCGCGTGAGCCCTCGTTCAGGGCATCGCCGAGCTCGACCACCTGGCCGGGCGTGACGAGCAGGCGCGAGCGCCGCGGGAGCGTGTACTCCTTCGACGGGATCGGCTCGCCGTTCTCGTCGAGCGCGTCGGGGACGATCGTCACCTTGATGTTGCGGTCGGCCTCCTCGATCTCCACGTGGCCGGCGACCTCGGCGAGCGTCGCTGCGCCCTTCGGGTTCCGAGCCTCGAAGATCTCGACGACACGCGGCAGGCCGTGCGTGATGTCCGCGCCGGCGACACCGCCGGTGTGGAAGGTCCGCATCGTCAGCTGCGTGCCCGGCTCGCCGATGGACTGCGCGGCGATGATGCCCACCGCGTCGCCGATGTCCGAGACGTTGCCCGTCGCGAGGAAGGTGCCGTAGCACGTCTGGCACACGCCGGTCTCGGCGCGGCACTTGAGCACCGACCGCACCGGGAGCTTCGCCGCGTCGTCCTCGAGCGCCTCGGCGATCTCCCGCAGGCGGGGAGCCGTGATCGACTCGCCCTTCTCGGCGACGATCGTCTTGCCCGGCTTTCCGCTAGCGAGCGGCTTGTGGACGTCCTCGGCGAGGATCCGGCCCATGACGGACTTGTTGATCCCCTCCGGCAGGTTGATCGGCAGCTCGATGAACTCCTCGGTGCCACAGTCGGCCTCGCGGATGATCACGTCCTGCGAGACGTCGACCAGGCGGCGCGTCAGGTAGCCCGAGTCGGCCGTGCGGAGCGCGGTGTCGGCGAGGCCCTTGCGGGCGCCGTGCGTCGAGATGAAGTACTCGAGCACCGACAGGCCCTCCATGAAGTTGGCCTTGATCGGGCGCTCGATGATCTCGCCCTTCGGGTTTGCCATCAGGCCGCGCATGCCGGCGAGCTGGCGGATCTGCTTGAACGATCCACGCGCTCCGGAGTTGGCCATCATGTAGATCGAGTTCAGCTCGTTCAGGTTCGCCTGCATCGCGTCGGCAACCGTGTCGGTCGCCTCCGTCCAGATGTTGACGATCTGCTCGTGCCGCTCGTCCTCGGTGATCAGGCCGCGCTCGTAGTTGCCTTCGACGACCTTCACCTTCGCCTCGTAGCCGGAGAGCAGCTCTTCCTTCTCCGGCGGCACCACGATGTCGTTCTTCGAGATCGTGATCCCGGCCTGCGTGGCGTACTTGAAGGCGAGGCTCTTGATCGTGTCGAGCACCGACGCAATCGCGTGGGCGCCGTAGCGGTCGACGAGCTCCGCGATGAAGATGTCGATCTCGCGCTTCGAGAGCGTGCGGTTGATGAAGGTGTGCTGGCCGGCCTCGCCGACCACCACTGCCTCCTCGAGCGACCGCTCGACCTCGCTGTTGAAGATCACGCGGCCGGGCGTCGTGAGGATCAGCTCACCGTGCCAGCGGTACTCGATCGGCGCCTGCAGCTCGATCTGCTTCGACTCGACCGCGAACTCGACCTCTTCCTCGTTCGTGAAGCGCTTGATCCCCTTCAGCTTCAGCTCCTTGGCGAGAGCCTCGGAGGTCGTCGCCAGGAGGTCGCGGCTGGAGTAGGTGAGGAAGTACGAGCCGAGCACCATGTCCTGCGTCGGCGTCGCGAGCGGGCGCCCGTGAGCCGGCGAGAGGATGTTGTTCGAGGAGAGCATCAGGATGCGGGCCTCGGCCTGCGCCTCCGCTGAGAGCGGCAGGTGGACGGCCATCTGGTCGCCGTCGAAGTCCGCGTTGAACGCGTGACAGACGAGCGGGTGCACCTGAATCGCCTTGCCCTCGACGAGCACGGGCTCGAACGCCTGGATGCCGAGGCGGTGCAGCGTCGGAGCGCGGTTCAGGAGAACCGGGTGCTCCGCGATGACCTCTTCGAGCACGTCCCAGACCTCGGGCGTCATCGACTCGACGTACTTCTTCGCGGCCTTGATGTTCTGAACCGACTTGCGCTCGACGAGCCGGCTCATGATGAACGGCTTGAAGAGCTCGAGCGCCATCAGCTTCGGCAGGCCGCACTGGTGCAGCTTGAGGTACGGACCGGAGACGATCACCGACCGGCCGGAGTAGTCGACGCGCTTGCCGAGCAGGTTCTGGCGGAAGCGCCCCTGCTTGCCCTTGAGCATGTCGGAGAGCGACTTCAGCGGCCGGTTGCCCGGGCCGGTGACGGCGCGACCACGGCGGCCGTTGTCGAACAGCGCGTCGACGGCCTCCTGCAGCATCCGCTTCTCGTTGTTGACGATGATCTCGGGCGCGCCCAGGTCGAGCAGCCGCTTGAGGCGGTTGTTCCGGTTGATCACGCGCCGGTAGAGATCGTTCAGGTCGCTCGTGGCGAAGCGGCCACCGTCGAGCTGCACCATCGGGCGCAGCTCCGGCGGAATCACCGGCACGGCCTCGAGGATCATCCACTCGGGCTTGTTCTCCGAGGTGACGAACGCCGAGACGACCTTCAGGCGCTTGATCGCGCGCTGCTGCTTCTGCCCCTTCGACGTCTTGATCGTCTCGCGCAGCGTCTTCGACTCGTCGGTCAGATCGAGGTCGCGAAGCAGCTCGCGGATCGACTCCGCGCCCATGCCGCCGCGGAAGTACACCCCGAAGCCGTACGGAGAGCCGAAGCGGTCCTTGAGCTCGCGGAAGATCTGCTCGTCGTTGACGACCAGCTTCGGCTCGAGCTCGCGGAAGAGCTTCCACGTCTCCTCGAGCCGGCGCACGGAGTCGACCGACGCCTCGCGGGCGTCCTCGCGCCGCGACTCGATGTCGGCGTACATCTCGCGCACCTTCAGCACCCACTGGCCGACCATGTCGAGGTCGTCCTTGCGCGCGCCCTCCTTGAGGCAGAGGTCGTACGCGAGCTCGCGCACGTCGGCGGGGTCGCCGGCGGGGTCGGCCGCGGCGACGACGTCGGCGAGCAGGCCCTTGCCGACCTCGCGCGCCTTGTCCAGGTTCTTCATGTCGATGCCGGCGACGAGCTCGGCGTCCTCGCCCTCGAGCTCGGTGCCCGTGAGCAGTGCGTCGATCAGCTTGTTGACGTGCTTGGTCAGGGCGCCCTTCTTGGAGCCGGACGCCTGCTCGAGCTCGGCGCGGAGCGGCGCGAGCGCCTCCTGGATCTGCTGTGCCGCGGTCGCGACCTGCTCGTGCTCGCGCGGAGCGAGCTTGCGGTCGGAGCGCGTGGCGGTCGCCCGCACGAGCTCGCGCAGCTTCTTCGGATCCTCGGTCGAGACGGTGCCTGCGAGCTCCGGGAAGATCCCCGAGCCCAGCTTGCGGACTTCCTCGAGCGTCGGCAGCCCCGCCTCCTCGGCCCAGTTGTTGAGCCCGCGGGCCCAGAAGTCGTCGTCCTCGTCGAAGCCCTTGTCCTTGCCCTTGGCGAAGTAGTCACGCCGTCGCTGGAGCCGCTGCTCGAGCGCAGCGAGCGCCTCGTCGCGGTCGACGTAGATCTGCTCGCCCTCGGCGCGCACCTTGTCCTCGAGGTCGTTGAGGTCCTTCGCGCGCGCCTCGTTGTCGACGGCCGTGACGATCGAGGCCGCGAAGTAGAGGACCTTCTCGAGCTCGCGCGGGGCGATGTCGAGCAGGTAGCCGATGCGGCTCGGAACGCCCTTGAAGAACCAGATGTGGCTGACCGGTGCGGCGAGGTCGATATGCCCCATCCGCTCGCGGCGGACCTTCTGGCGGGTCACCTCGACGCCGCAGCGCTCGCAGATGATCCCCTTGTAGCGGACACGCTTGTACTTGCCGCAGTAGCACTCCCAGTCCTTGGTCGGACCGAAGATGCGCTCGCAGAACAAGCCGTCGCGCTCCGGCTTCAGGGTGCGGTAGTTGATGGTCTCCGGCTTGGTGACCTCGCCGGAGGACCAGTCGCGGATCTGCTTGCTCGAGGCAAGCCCGATGCGGATCGCGTCGAAATCGTTGATGTCGATCAAGTGATCAGCGCCTCTTTCTGTTCTTCAGTCTTCGATTCTCTGGTCTGCATTCAGTCGTCGAGCTCGAGATCGGCGACCTCGTCGCCAACCGGGCCGACCTGCGCCTGCGCCTCTTCCTCGGCTTCCTCACCGGGGGTGAGGACGACGTCGGCGAGGTCGTCGAGCTCCTCGTCGGCGGCGATCACGAGCTCACCGTCCTGGTCGATCCGCTCCTGGCCCTCCTCGGCCTCCTCGGCCGTGGGCTGCCGCGCGGCGGCGCGGAGCGAGCCCGGGGAGAGGTCGATGCCGAGCTCTTCCGCGGCGCGGAGCAGCTCGTCGTCCTCCTCCCGCACCTCGACCTCGCGACCCTCGTCGGAGAGCACGTGGACGTCGAGCGCGAGGGACTGCATCTCCTTCAGCAGCACCTTGAACGACTCCGGGATCGACGGCTCGGCGATGTTCTCGCCCTTGACGATCGCCTCGTAGGCCTTGACGCGCCCGATCGTGTCGTCGGACTTGATCGTGAGCATCTCCTGCAGCGTGTACGCGGCGCCGTACGCCTCGAGCGCCCACACCTCCATCTCGCCGAAGCGCTGGCCGCCGAACTGCGCCTTGCCGCCCAGCGGCTGCTGGGTGACGAGCGAGTACGGGCCGGTTGAGCGCGCGTGGATCTTGTCGTCCACGAGGTGGAGCAGCTTCAGGATGTACATGTAGCCAACCGTGACCTTCTGGTCGAACGGCTCGCCCGTCTTGCCGTTGAAGAGCCGCACCTTGCCGGAGACCTTGCGGCCCGTGTCGCGGCTCTGGTCGACGTTGAACTTGATCGGCGAGTCGGGGTTCTGCTCCGACCACGTGACGAGCGCCTCGTCGACGTCCTCCTCGCTCGCGCCGTCGAACACCGGTGTCGCCACCGGCCGCGGGTTCGGCGCGTTGATCGGGGCCTTCGGGTTGACGCCGCCGTCCCCGTCCTCGCCGAAGACGCCGTGTGCGGCGGCCCAGCCGAGGTGGGTCTCGAGGATCTGGCCGATGTTCATCCGGCTCGGCACGCCGAGCGGGTTCAAGATCACGTCCACCGGACGGCCGTCCTCCAGGAACGGCATGTCCTCTTCGGGAACGATCTTGGAGATGACGCCCTTGTTGCCGTGGCGGCCGGCGAGCTTGTCGCCCTCCGAGATCTTGCGCTTCTTCGCCACGTAGACACGGACGAGCTCGTTGACGCCCGGTGACAGGTCGTCGCCCGAGTCGCGGGAGAACGTCTTGACGCCGATCACCTTGCCGCCCTCGCCGTGCGGGACCTTGAGCGAGGTGTCGCGGACCTCGCGCGCCTTCTCCTTGAAGATCGCGCGGATCAGCTTCTCCTCGGCCGTCAGCTCGGTCTCGCCCTTCGGCGTCACCTTGCCGACGAGCAGGTCGCCGGAGCCGACCTCGGCGCCGATGCGGATCACGCCGCGGTCGTCGAGGTTCGCGAGCGACTCCTCCGAGCGGTTCGGAATGTCGCGGGTGACCTCTTCGTCGCCGAGCTTCGTCGAGCGGGCGTCGATCTCGTACTCGTGAATGTGGATCGAGCTGAGCACGTCGTCCTTGACGAGGCGCTCGCTGAGCACGATCGCGTCCTCGAAGTTGTAGCCCTCGAAGGTCATGAAGGCGACCATCAGGTTGGCGCCGAGCGCGAGCTCGCCACCGTCCGTCGAGCTGCCGTCCGCCAGGACCTGGCCCGACTTCACCTTCTCGTTCAGGCCCACGACGGGCTTCTGGTGGATGAGCGTGCCCTGGTTCGAGCGCCGGAACTTCGTCAGCGCGTACTCCTCGCGGGAGCCCTTGCCCTCGACGACGATCTTCTCGGCGTCGACGTCGATCACGGTGCCGTCCGTCTTCGAGAGGACGACGTCGCCCGTGTCGATCGCGGCGCGGTACTCGAGACCGGTGCCGACGAGCGGCGCCTGCGGGATCATCAGCGGCACGGCCTGCCGCTGCATGTTCGCGCCCATCAGCGCGCGGTTCGCGTCGTTGTGCTCGAGGAACGGGATCAGGGCCGTCGCGACCGAGACGATCTGCGCCGGGGCGACGTCCATGAACTCGACGTCCTTCGGGGTCGACGTGACCGCCTCGCCGAGGCTCGAGCGGCAGAGCACGACGTCGTTCAGGAGCTTGCCGGTCTTGAGATCGACGGGCTCGGAGGCCTGCGCGATCGTGTACTGCGCCTCCGCGGCGGCGTCGAGATAGACGATCTCGTCGGAGACCTTGCCGCCCTTGACGACCCGGTACGGCGTCTGGATGAAGCCGAACTCGGACACCGTCGCCATCGACGCGAGCGAGCCCATCAGGCCGATGTTCGGGCCTTCAGGCGTCTCGATCGGGCACATGCGCCCGTAGTGGGTCGGATGGACGTCGCGCACCTCGATCGGCGCGCGCTCGCGCGTCAGGCCGCCGGCGCCTAGCGCCGAGAGCCGCCGCCGGTGCGTGAGCCCAGAGAGCGAGTTCGTCTGGTCCATGAACTGCGAGAGCTGCGAGGAGCCAAAGAACTCCTTCAGCGCAGCGACCACCGGCCGGATGTTGATGATCGTCTGCGGCGTGATGGTGTCGACGTCCTCCGTCGTCATCCGCTCGCGGACGACGCGCTCCATCCGGTAGAGGCCGACGCGGAACGCTTCCTGGATCAGCTCACCCGTGGTGCGAAGCCGGCGG
Source organism: uncultured Gaiellaceae bacterium (assembly GCA_963749515.1). Taxonomy (GTDB): domain Bacteria; phylum Actinomycetota; class Thermoleophilia; order Gaiellales; family Gaiellaceae; genus Gaiellasilicea. The sequence continues at coordinate 43,473 of CAVVMR010000014.1, read as the reverse complement.
TTGCCGAAGTGCTCGTACTCGTCGAGCTCGGCCCGGATCGGGTCGCGGTTCAGCTGGATCGCCTCGGCGGCGAAGTCCTTCGTCTCGAGGTCGACGCCCAGCTTCATCGGCAGGTCGATCAGCTTGCGCACGAGCGCGACGATGTCGGTCGTCGTCAGGGTGCGCGTGTCGTCCGGGACGGAGACGCCGAGCCGCTGGTTCAGCTTGTAGCGGCCGACCTTGGTCAGGTCGTAGCGCTTGGGATCGAAGAAGAGGGCGCGGACGAGGTTGCGCGAGTTGTCGAGCGTGGGCGGCTCGCCCGGGCGCTGCTTCTTGAACACCTCGACGACCGCCTCTTCCTCGCGGGTCGTCGTATCCTTGTCCAGCGTGTTCTGGATGAACGGGGAGTTGTCGAAGAGCTTGAGCAGTTCCTCGTTCGAGTCCAGCGCCAGCCCGTCGTTGTAGTCCTCACGCGCGAGCGCGCGGAGCAGTGTCGTCACCGGCAGCTTGCGCTTCCGGTCGATGCGGGCGTAGACGATCCCCTTCTTGTCGATCTCCAGCTCGAGCCACGAGCCGCGGCTCGGCATCAGGTTCGCGGTGAAGACCTGCTTCGTCGCGTCCTTGGGCTCCATCAGGTAGGCGCCCGGGCTGCGGACGAGCTGCGTCACGATCACGCGCTCGGTGCCGTTGATGATGAAGGTGCCCCAGTCGGTCATCATCGGGAAGTCGCCCATGAAGACCCGCTGCTCGCGGATCTCGCCCGTCTCCTTGTTGACGAAGCGGACGGTCATCGAGAGCGGGGCCTGATACGTCAGGTCCTTCTCGCGGCACTCCTGGATGGTGAACTGGGACTCGCCGAACTCGAAATCGCCGAACTCCACGGCAAGCGTGCCCGTGTAGTCCTCGATCGGCGAGATGTCGGCAATCGTCTCGCGCAGGCCTTCATTCTTGAACCATTCGAACGAGGCCTTCTGGATGTCGATCAGGTTGGGGAGGTCGAGGACGTGCTTCAGGCGTGAAAAGCTCTTGCGCGCTCGTGGCGCGACAGCGGTGCTGCTCAAGTGGTTACAGCCTCCCTTGGTACTGCGTGCGGAGAGAAAGAAATAGTGATGGGCAGAGCGGAACTGGCGGACGTCGGCGCAACCCAGAAGGGTAGCGCAAGTGGCCCCCTCCCCGCAACACGAGCTGCGGTGGGAGCCGAATGCTGCAAGGAGTATACAGATCGCGGGAAGAAATGACTGAGGGCGCCTAATGGCGCCCTCAGCGGTGACCCCGTTTACACAACGTCCGTGCCCCCGGTGGGGATACGGGTTGCAACCAACATTTCCTACTTCAGCTCGACGCCTGCGCCTGCCTCTTCGAGCTGGGCCTTGATGGAGTCGGCCTCCTCCTGGTTCACGCCTTCCTTGACGGTGTTCGGAGCGCCGTCGACCAGGTCCTTGGCCTCCTTGAGTCCGAGGCCGGTGATGGCGCGGACGACCTTGATCACCTGGATCTTCTTGTCGCCCGCCGAGGTGACGACGACGTCGAACGAGGTCTTCTCCTCGGCCGCCGCGCCGTCGCCGCCGCCGCCCGCTGCAGCGGGTGCCGCGGCTGCCACCGGAGCTGCGGCGGTGACGCCCCATTCCTCCTCGATCGCCTTCTTCAGCTCGACGAGCTCGAGCACGGTCATCTTGCCGAGCGTCTCGAGCACCTTTGCGGTATCCGTTGCCATTACTCCTGCTCCTCCTGCGTCTCAGTGGTCTCTTCAGTGGTTTCTTCGTTCGTGTCTTCGGTCGTGTCTTCGGTCGTCTCGGGCTCGGCCGTCGCCTCCGCCTCGGGCTCCGCTTCTGCGGCCGGCTCAGCGGCCGGAGCTTCGGGCTCAGCGGCCGCATCGGGCTCAGCAGCCACTTCGGGCTCCGCGGCCGCGGCCGCCTCGGCCTCGGCCTCGGACGTGTCGCCCCCCTCCTTCAGCTGCTCGATCCGGGCGTCGATCAGCCCGACGAGATCGCGCAGCGGCGCCGCGAACAGCGCGACGACGGTCGTGAGCGGCGCGACGATCGCCCCGACGAGCTGAGCGCGGATCACGTCGGCGGGCGGCAGCTTGGCGAGGCTCTCGACCTCGGCGGCCGTCAGCGACTTGCCCTCGAGCACGCCCCCGCGGATCGCGAGGACCTTCGTGCTCGTCGCGGCATCGGCGAGGGCCTTCGCGACGGCGATTGGATCGCCGCCGGACTCGACGAACGCGATCGCCGACGGCCCTTCGAGCAGCGCGAGCAGCGCATCCGACCCGGCGGTCTCGGCCGCGCGGCGGGTGAGCGTGTTCTTGACGACCGCGAAGCGGGCGCCGTGCTCGAGCAGCTTCGTGCGAAGCCCGTTGATCTCCGAGTTGGTGAGCCCGCGGTAGTCGGCGACGATCAGCGTCTCCGACGTCCTCAGCCTCTCGGCCAGCTCCGCGACGACTCGCTCTTTCTCACTCTTGTGCATCTCTCACCTCCTTGAAACGGTCGAGCCCGCACGGAGGCGGGCTCGGAGAGAGGTGAACGTCACCTTTCCAAGCGCCACCTCGGGAAGTCCTCTGCCTTGCGGCTGCTTCCTTTCTTCGGCGACGGGCTGTGGACGGGAAACCTAGGCCGGAACGGCCTCCTGCTCGAATTCCTCGACGATCCCGCGCACGCGGGCCGGGTCGACGCGCACGCCGGGGCCCATCGTGGTCGCGAGCGTGATCTGGTGGATGTACCGGCCCTTGGCGGACGCCGGCTTCGCGCGGACGATCTCCTCGATCAGCGCGGCGTAGTTCTCGAGCAGGTCCTTCTCGCCGAAGCTCTTCTTCCCGATCGAGACGTGAACGTTCGCGCCGCGGTCGGTCCGGTACTCGAGCTTGCCGGCCTTGGCATCCGAGACCGCCTTGCCGACGTCGAAGGTGACCGTGCCCGTCTTCGGGTTCGGCATCAGGCCGCGCGGGCCGAGCACCCGGCCGAGCTTGCCGACGTTGCCCATCTGGTCGGGTGTCGCGATCGCCACGTCGAAGTCGGTGAAGCCGCCCTCGATCTTCGCGGCCAGATCGGCGGCGCCGACGACGTCCGCACCGGCCTCCTCGGCCTCGCGAGCCTTGTCACCCTCGGCGAAGACCGCGACGCGGACGCTCTTGCCGGTGCCGTGCGGCAGCATCAGCGTGCCGCGGAGCTGCTGGTCGGCATGGCGCACGTTCAGGCCCAGGCGGAAGTGCGCCTCGATCGTCTCGTCGAACTTCGCGTCGGGAAGCGCCTTGAGAATCTTGAGCGCCTCGGCGGGCGAGTAGTGCGTCTCGCGGTCGATCTTCGACCGCGCATCGTTGTAGCGCTTGCCGTGCGAGCTCATCGCTCCACCTCGACGCTGTCCCGAGCGCTCAGCGGGCAGAGCCCGCCGAGCGCCGAGGGGGTAATCAAAGCTGTGTTCACCGTTCCACCTCGACGCCCATGCTTCTCGCAGTGCCGGCGATGACCAGCATCGCCTGATCGACGTCTCGCGCGTTCAGGTCCTCGAGCTTGATCTCCGCGATCGAGCGCAGCTGCGACTTCGAGATTCGGCCGACCTTGTTCCGGTTCGGCTCCGCGGAGCCCTTGTCGATCCCGAGCGCCTCCTTGATCAGCACCGCGGCGGGAGGCGTCTTCGTGATGAACGTGAAGGAGCGGTCCTCGTAGACCGTGATCTCGACCGGCGTGATGCGGCCGTTCTCCTGCGCCGTCTGCGCGTTGAACGCCTTGCAGAACTCCATGATGTTGACGCCGTGCTGGCCGAGCGCAGGGCCGACCGGCGGTGCAGGGTTCGCCTGCCCGCCCGGGATCTGCAGCTTGATCAGTGTGAGGATCTTCTTCGCCATTACTTCCTGTCTCAGTCCAGCTTCTTGACCTGGTCGAACCCGAGCTCCACCGGCACCTGGCGCTCGAAGATGTCGACGAGCACCTTCAGCTTCTGCTGGTCGGCGTTCACGTCGACGATCTCGCCGTCGAAGTCCGACAGCGGGCCGGAGGTTACCTTCACCGATTCGCCGAGGGTGAACTCGACCTGCGACCGGAGCGCGGCGCCGGCGGCTGCGGCACCCGTGTGCAGGATGCGATCGACCTCGCCCTGCGCGAGCGGAACGGGCTTGGCGCCGGCCCCGACGAAGCCGGTGACGCCGGGCGTGTTCTTCACGACCGTCCAGGCCTCGTCGTTCAGGTCCATGTTCACGAGCACGTAGCCCGGGAGCACGCGCTTCTCGATCTGCACCTTCTGGCCGTCCTTGGTCTCGATCACCTGCTCGGTCGGGACGACGACGCGCCGGAAGCGGGGAGCCTGGTTCATCGAGACGATCCGGTGCTCGAGATTGGCCTTCACCTTGTTCTCGTGCCCCGAATAGGTGTTGATCACATACCAGCGAAACATGGCTACTGCCCCAGTAGAACGTTGCGGACGAAAGGCTTGAAGAGCTGATCGGCGCCGTAAAGGTATGTGCCGACGATGGCGCAGGCAATGATCACGACGATCGTGCCCTGGATCACCTGGGCGCGGCCGGGCCATTCGACCTTCTTCAGCTCGCCCCAGGACTCCTTGACGAAGCGGCCGCGCGACCGCGGCTCGCGCCGGCCGGTCTGGGTCGAGGCGGGCTGCATGCCCGGGCGCACCGGCGCCTGAGCGCGCGGCCGCTGGGCGGCGACGGGCTTCGCCGCACCGGACCGCTTCCGCTGGTCGCGGCGCTGCCGACGGGTCTCGCGCGCCACTAGCGGGTCTCCCGGTGCACCGTGTGCTGCCCGCACCAGCGGCAGTACTTCTTGAACTCGACGCGGTCGGGTGTGTTCCGCTTCGACTTGTTCGTCTGGTAATTCCGCCGCTTGCACTCGGTGCAGGCGAGCGTAATCGCGACTCGAACTCCGGCTGCCATCTAGATCGTGTTCTCTCGGTTTCGGTGGGAAAAGACTGGTGAGGAATAGCGGCGGCAGGACTCGAACCTGCGACACGCGGATTATGATTCCGCTGCTCTAACCAGCTGAGCTACGCCGCCGCGCGGACGCAGAGTGTAGCAAGCATCCCAGTGGTGGTACGGGTCAGGCGGGCAGTCGTGCGGGCGTCTCCGCGACCCGCGCCGGCCGGGCAGCCCAGGTCTCGGGAGCGGCCGGACCGAGCGGGCAGCCGAGCGCGACGCGCGCCAACTCCCACGCGGCGGCGACGAACGGATCGCGATCGAGCGAGTACTCGCGCGTCCACTCGACGGCACCGTTCAGCTCCAGCACGACCCAGCCGCCTTCGCCGTCCGGGAGCAGGTCGACGCCGATCAGATCGCCCCCGGCGGCGGCTGCGGCCTCGACCGCGAGCATGCACGCGAATGACGGCGGCTCGACCGAACGGCGGAGAGCGCCGAGAGCCACGTTGGTGCGCCACTCGCCCCGCGCCGCAACACGCTCGATCGCTCCGACCACCGAGCCACCGGCCACGATGATGCGGAGATCTGACCCCTGCGGCGGGATGAGCTCCTGCACGAGTGCACCGTGCGCGCGGTACCAGGGCCGAAGCTCGAGCTCGCGGACGTGGCGGCGCAGGGCCGCCGCGTCCATGCAGCGGACGACGTCCTGACCCCAACTCCCGAAGCGCGGCTTCACCACGACGGGAAGCCGCAACTCCGGGAGTGGACCACCGGGCGACAGCAGCCGGGTGCGGGGGTGCGGAAGCCCGGCGCGAAGCAGGAGCCGGGCGGTCAGAAGCTTGTCGTGAGCGGCCAGCAGCGCCCCCGCGCGGTTGAGCGTGCGGATGCCGCCGGCCGCGAGCGAGCCGAGCGCCCACAGGCCGTCCTCGACGCCGTCGAGCGTCGACAGGACGTCGAGCCGGCCGAGCGCGGCGTCGCCATGCTGGAGCTGTGCGACCGCCTGCTCGGGCGAGTAGAGGCAGAAGCTCACTCCGCGCGGTGCGGCGGCGGCGAGCGCAAGGTTCGTTTCGGTGGCGCGCTGGGTGATGATCGCGAGCTGCATGAGCTCTTTGTGCCAGCAGTCAGGACCGCCCGCAAGGTCCCGCACGGCTTGCTCTCCGGATCTTCACCGGACAGCAATGCATCCGATCGCCTCGCGCCCTGACCGGCTGCGCCTCCCGGCCGGCGGAGCCGGCCTCCGGCGCAGCCTCGCGCGTCAGGACACGAGGACAGCCGAGCTGGGATTTACGATCGCGAGCGTGATCAGGATCAACCCGAAGAGCGGTGGCTGGCTCGAGGTTGTCTGCGGGCCGATGTTCAGCGGCAAGAGCGAAGAGATGATTCGCAGGCTCCGGCGCGCCGAGATCGCGGGCCAGACGTCGGTGATCTTCAAGCCGCGGATCGACGACCGCTACGACGCAGCCGACGTCGTCAGCCACGCCGGGATCCGGATGCGCGCGGTGCCCGTGGGAAGCGTCTCGGAGCTTGCCGAGCAGGCTCGCGGCTTCGAGGTCGTCGGCATCGACGAGGCGCAGTTCTTCGACGACGAGATCGTCGCGGTCGCGCTCGAGCTCGCCGACGACGGCGCCCGGGTGATCGCCGCGGGGCTCGACCAGGACTTCCGGCGGCTCCCGTTCGGGCCGATGCCGGACCTGCTGGCGCACGCCGAGTTCGTCGACAAGCTGCAGGCGGTCTGCCATCGCTGCGGCGGTGGAGCGACGACGACGCAGCGGCTCGTCGACGGCCGGCCGGCGCCCTACTCCGGGGCGACGATCGTCGTGGGCGCGAACGAGCAGTACGAGGCGCGCTGCCGCGACTGCCACGAGGCCGGCCAGGACGCGTCTCCGCTCACAGCCGCGATCGCGGTCGCCGCGGCCTAGTAGCTCTTGTTCGTCTTCAGGTCGTACTTGAACTGACCGGCGACGACGAATGAGCCGTCAGGCTTCTGCGCCTTGTACTCGACCTCGATCTTGGCGTACCTGAGCGAGACCTGGTCGAGCGGCGCGAGCCCCGACGACTCGGCGCCACCGGTCTGATACGAGCTGACCAGGACGTCGAGGAACGTGAACGTCAGGTAGTCCACCGGGACACCACCCGCCTTGCGAACGGCCAGCCTCGCACTCTTGATGTGCTTGCCCGTCGCGCAGGCCAGCATCAGCTTCGGCGAGGCCTTGTTGAACTTCATCACGAAGGAGAAGTCCTGCATCGAGACCTTGCCCGCGCCGCCACCGCCGCCACCGGGCACCGAGCCTCCCGTCTGCGATTCGCCCCAGCTCCAGGCGTCGACGTCGATCTCCTTGGCGTGCTTGCTGTCGGTGCTCTCGCCCTCGATCCCGTCGATCTTGAGGAAGTAGTCCACCGCCATCGCGGGCATTCTGACCCCTGCGACCGAGCCGCGTCCACCGGGAACGCGGGGCCGCCCGTCCGGACGGCCCCGCGAGTACGTGCTAGGCGAGCCCGTTCGCCCGCAGGAAGGCGCGAGCGACGGCCGCGGCCGGCTTCTTGTCGAGGCCGACCGCCTTGTTCATGGCGATCATCGCCCTCGCCGTCAGGAGTGCGGTGACGCGATTCAGCGTCGACGTCAGTCGCGTCCCGTTCTCGGCCACGAGCTTTCTCGAGATGACGGGAGCGACGTGCTGGAAGCCGAACATGTTGCGCGGCTCCTTGAGCACGACGTACTTGGTCGAGATCAGCTGCGGATCGGTCGTGAAGATGCCCGCAGCCTCGACCTTCCCCGAGCTGAGCAGCGAGTAGGAGCTGATCCCGGCCAGCGGTGTGAACTCCACGTTCCGGACGCCGTAGCGGCTCGCGAGCTGCGGCAGCCACCGCGTCTCGAACTCCGGGAACGCCGCAAGCGTCAGATCGGGGACCTTCCGCAGGTCGCCGACCGTCTTCAGCCCGAACTTCGTGGCCGTGGAACGGAGCACCGCGATTCCGTCACGGTCCTGGAACGGTGTCTGCTTGAGCAGCGTCTGGCCGCGTCTCTCGTACAGAGCCTTCGCAGTGTTGTAGGTGCCGAGAGCCGACTTCGGCAGGGTCTTCCGCTTGAACGTGACCGAGAGCATGATCCCCGTGTACTCGGGATACAGCGTCACGCGGCCGCTGCGGAGCGACGCGTCGATCAGCTCGGTCGAGCCGATGTTGTCCTTGTACTGAACCCTGAACCCCTGCTTCTCGAGCGCCTGCTTGTAGAGCTGGCCGAGCACGTACTGCTCGGGGAAGTTCTTCGTACCGACGATGATCGGCGTCGCCTGCCGCTGCTCGAGTGCGGCCGGCGCCGCGGCGGCTCCCCCGAGCACGATTGCAACTCCGAGGGCGATCGCGAAGGCCGCCTTGGCGGCCCTGCGATTGTGCTTCCTGATCATTCCGAGCCTCCCTCTGTCGTGGTTCACCCGGTTAGACGACCGGGCGCACATCCGGTTCGAACGCCGGAATCTCGTTTTTCAGTCCTGGCGGAGTCAGTACCCGCTGCACCGCTCCGAGTCCCGCGTCGGCCGCCAGTGCGAGCAGGGACACGCAGAGCGCCGCACCCACCAGTCCTTCGACGTCGTAGGCCGCCTGGTTCACCAGGATCTCGCCGAGGCCGCCGCCGCCGGCGATGGCCGCGATCGTCGCAGAGGCGACGACGAAGACCGCGCCGGTGCGGATGCCGACGAAGAGGAGCGGCAGCGCGAGCGGAAGCTCCACGCGCCGGAGCACCTGGAACGGAGTCATCCCCATGCCGCGCGCCGCTTCGACCGCGTCCGGATCGACCTCGTCCACCGCGACGTAGGCGTTCGTGAGGATCGGCGGAACGGCGAGCACGACGAGCGCCACCATCACGTTCGTGAAGCCGAAGCCGAGGAACGTGTAGCCCACGCCGATCACGACGAGCGTCGGCAGCGCCCGGCCGACGTTCGCCAGGCTCACCGCGATGAACGAGCCGCGATGGAGATGGCCGAGCAGCACGCCGGCGGGGACGGCGATCGCGATCGAGACGGCGAGGGCTGCACCGGACAGGAGCACGTGCTCCCAGGTCTTCTCGAGGATCAGCTCGCGCTCGTCGACGATGAACTCGAGCGCGCCGCCGAAGACGTCGAGGGCGGCGACGATCATCCCGTCCTCCGGGCGGTCGCCCACGGCGTAACCGCGCGCTGCGCGAGGACGAGGAGCCCGTCGGCGACGATCGCGAGCCCAACGGCCAGCGCTCCCGCGGCGAGAATCTCCGTCTTGAAATTGTCCCGCAGCGCGCCCAGAATCGGCACGCCGAGCCCCTGGGAGACGACGAACGCGGCGACGGTGGCGAGCGCAATCGTGGAGACGACCGCGACGCGCAGGCCGGCCACGATCGCCGGCAAGGCGAGCGGCAGCTCGATGCGCCAGAGCGTCTGCGCCGGCGTCAGCCCCATGCCGCGCGCCGCCTCGAGCACCTCGGGCGGCGCCGAGCGCAACCCTTCGAGGATGTTCCGGAAGAGGATCAGCAGCGTGTAGCCGACGAGCGCGACCTCGACGGTCGTGACCGTGAGGCCGGTCACCGGGACGAGCAGCTGGAAGAGCGCCAGGCTCGGGATCGTGTAGATCACCGCCGAGGCCAGAGCGAACGGCCGCTCGACGTGTCGCAGGCGATGCGCGAGCAGCGCTGCGCCGAGCGCGATCACGAAGCCGATGCCGACCGCGATCAGGGTCAGCTCGACGTGCTCGACAAGCCGCGGCTGCAGGACAGGCTCCCAGTTGTCGCGCAACCAGTCGGTGCAGAAGAAGCGGTTCTCGGAGACGCAGGTGCTCGCCTCGCCGAAATCCGGGATCACCGGCTCGTTGGTCACGACAGCAGCTCCGTCAACTGGTCGATCGTGAGCACGCCGCGCGGCTCCTGGTTCGGGCCGACGACGAGCAACTCCTGGCAGCCCTCGCTCAGCATCAGCGAGAGCGCGTCGCGAAGCGTGGTGGTGTCGTCCGCGACCGGCCTGACGACCCCGTTCACCGGTCCGAGCGCGACGTCGGCGAGACGCATCAGCGACAGCCGCTTCAGACCCCGGTCCTCGCCCACGAAGCGCGCGACGAAGTCGTCGGCCGGGTGGGCGAGGATCTCGTCGGGCGTGTCGTACTGGGCGAGAACGCCGCCCTCGCGCAGGATCGCGATCCGGTTGCCGATCAGAATCGCCTCGTCGATGTCGTGGGTGACGAAGATGATCGTCTTCCGCACCTCGTCCTGGATCCGCAGCAGCTCCTTCTGCAGCCGCGTGCGGGTGATCGGATCGAGAGCGCCGAACGGCTCGTCCATCAGCATCACCGGCGGGTCGGCGGCGAGCGCGCGCGCGAGGCCGACACGCTGGCGCTCGCCGCCCGAGATCTGCGAGGCGTAGCGCGAGCGGTAGTCCTTCGCCGGCAGGTCGACAAGGTCGAGCAGCTCGTCGACGCGCGCAGTGATCTCCGACTTCGACCAGCCGAGCAGCTTCGGGACGGTGGCGACGTTCTCGGCGATCGTCATGTGCGGGAAGAGGCCGACCTGCTGGATCACGTAGCCGATGCCGCGGCGAAGCTCGGTCTCGTCGAGGGAGTTGACGCTCTGGCCGTCGATCCGAACGTCGCCGGAGCTGAGCTCAACGAGGCGGTTGACGAGCTTCATGGCGGTCGTCTTGCCGCCCCCGGACGGCCCCACGAGGCAGCAGATGTCTCCGGCCGGAATGGAGAGCGTGAGATCGTCGACCGCAGGAACTGCGCGGCCGGGGTAACGCTTAGTCGCGTGGTCGAAGACGATCTCGACCGCCTGACGCCGCCCCCTCACTACCCGTAGCGTACGTTGCCGCGTCCGTGCGGCGAAGCTTGTGCGACTCCTTACCCTCGGCTAACCGGCTGCTGGGAGACCGGCGGGGATCCTTCCTCTGTCACCAAGAAGAGGAGCGAAACCATGTCCAAACCACGCGTTGCCCTGACCATCGTCGCGCTGACGGCGCTGGCGCTGCTCTCGCTCGGCTCGCCCGCCCTCGCGAAGGACGGCGACGTGCTCGTCCGCGGCACCTGCACCGGCCCGAGCACGGCCAAGCTGAAGCTGAGCGAGGAGAACGGCCGGATCGAAGTCGAGTTCGAAGTCGACCAGAACCGAAACGGTGTCAGGTGGAACATCGTCCTCACGCGGAACGGCGGGCGCGTCGCCGAACTGGCGCGTGTGACGCGTGCTCCGAGCGGCTCGCTCGAAGCGCGTCGCGTGCTCGCGAATCGGACCGGCGCCGATGTCGTCCGGGCGACGGCTCGCCGGGGCGGCGAGACGTGCTCGGCACGGGCGACCTTCCGCGGCTGAGGGCGCCGGGGCGGCGGAGGCGGGCACTCGCCCGCCTCCGACATCCCTGCGAGAGCGCTAGAAGTTCGAGAAGAGCAGGTGCGCGTTCGTGCTGCGGGCGTCCGTGACGATGTTCTTCGTCGTCAGGTTGAAGAGCCCGTCGCGGACCTGCTGCGGCGTCGAGGCCGGAGCGCCCTGGAGATAGAGCGCCGCGGCACCCACGACGTGCGGCGTCGCCATCGACGTGCCGCTCATCGTCGCCGTGCCGGTGTCCGTGAGATAGGACGCCGAAGTGATGTTCGAGCCGGGCGCGAAGAAGTCCACGCACGGGCCGAAGTCGCTGTAGCTCGCCCGCGCGTCCGTGTTCGTGGTCGCGCCGACCGTGATCGCCGCACCAAGGCCGGAGGGCGAACCGGTGCACGCGTCCTCGGTCTCGTTGCCGGCGGCCACTCCGTAGGTGACACCGTCGGCGATCGAGTTCGCGACCGCCTGCTCGAGTGCAGCGGACTTGCCACCGCCGAGGCTCATATTCGCGACCGCGGGCTGGCCGGCCTGGTGGTTGCCGGTCACCCAGTCGACGCCGGCGATCACTCCCGAGGTGGAACCGGTGCCGGCGCAAGTGAGAACGCGCACGGCGACGAGGCGGACGCTCTTCGCGACGCCGTACGTCGCGCCGCCGACTGTGCCGGCGACGTGCGTGCCGTGCCCGTGGCAATCGTCAGAGGTGATGGGGATCGGCGTCGTGGTGTCCGTCCCGTGGACAGCGCGGCCGCCGAACTCCGAGTGCGTCTTGCGGATGCCGGTGTCGATCACGTACGCGGTCACACCGGCGCCGGTCGCCGTATAGGTATAGGTGCCGCTGAGCGGAAGTGCGCGCTGGTCGATCCGGTCGATTCCCCACGTCGCACCGGTTTGGGTCGTGTCGACGTGCATGATCGAGTCGCGCTCGACGTAGGCGACACGCGGATCGGCTCTCAGCGCGGCGACCGCGCCGGGAGGCACGAGAGCCGAGTAGCCGCGAAGGGCGTTGCGATAGACATAGCCGACGTCGAGTCCGAGCTCCTGGGCGTGGTCGGTCGCGACAGCGGAGGTGCTCACGCCGCTCTCGAGGACGACGATGTAGCCCAGCGGAGCTCCAGGACCGGCCGTCGCAGCCGGTACGAGGCCCAGGATCAGCAGGGCGAGGACCAACAGGAAACGTCGCATGCGGTGGTCTCCTTGTTCGAGTAGTGCCGGAGGTCCGGCAGTGCCGCGTACCCGAACTCACGTCTTTTATGCGTTGTAACTGACATGTCACGAAAGTCGTCCCCGCCGGAGCGGCCTACACTCGACGCGTGAATCCCGACGCGCTCGTGACTCTCGAGTTTCCGGCGATCGCGGAGCGGCTCGCAAACGCGACCGCGAGCGCTCACGGCGCGGAGTTGGCGCGCGTGCTGGTGCCCTCCGCCGATCCGGACGAGGTCGCTCGGCGCCAGGCGCTCACCGCCGAGGCGGTTGCCCTGATCGACGCGTCGGACGAACCGCCGCTCGAGGGCTTGCACGACGTTCGAGAGCCCGTGGCGCACGCGGCGCTGGGCGGCGTGCTTGCGGCCACAGCGCTGCGGAACACGGCCGACGCGATCAGCGGAGCGCTCCGCGCGCGTGCCGCCCTCGACGATCCCGAGAAGGACGCGCCTCTGCTGCGGGAGCTTGCCGGCGAGATCGATCCGGCGCTGGCGCCACTCGCCGAGTCGATCCACCGCGCAATCGAGGATGACGGCTCCGATCTGCGGGACAAGGCCTCGCCGGAGCTCCGCAAGCTCCGCGGGCGCCTGCGAACCGGCCGCCAGCGCGTGAACGAGAAGCTGGAGCAGCTCGTGCGGTCTGGCGACTTCCGCGAGCACCTGCAGGAGGACTTCGTCACCCAGCGCGGCGGCCGGCCCGTGCTCGCCGTGAAGGCGAGCGCCCGCCGCAGCGTGCCCGGCATCGTCCACGACACCTCCGACTCCGGTCAGACGCTCTTCGTCGAGCCGTTCGAGGTCGTCGACCTCAACAACCGCCAGTCGGAGACGGTCGCCGCGGAGCGCGAGGAGGTCGAGCGCATCCTGCGGGAGCTCTCGGGTGCCGTCGGCGATCGTGCTGACGCGATCGTCGCCCTCGTCGAAGCGGCGGGCGCCATCGACCTGGCGCTCGCGCGCGGGGTCGTCTCACGCGGTTGGCGCGGTGCGCCCGTCGAGGTCTCGGACGAGGTGCGGCTGCTGGCAGCCCGACACCCGCTGCTCGATCCGGCCGTGGCGGTTCCGATCGATCTCGAGCTGGAGAAGCTCCGCGCCGTCGTGATCAGCGGCCCCAACACGGGCGGCAAGACGGTGGCCCTGAAGACGGTCGGCCTGGCCGCGCTGCTCCATCAATCCGGCCTCCGACCACCCGCCGAAGCGGTGGCGCTGCCCGTCTTCGACGAGGTCCTCGCCGACATCGGCGACCGGCAGTCGATCGAGATGAGCCTTTCGACCTTCTCCGGGCACGTCGCCAACCTGGTCGTGATCCTCGGCGCGGCGCGCGAGCGATCGCTCGTCCTCGTCGACGAGCTCGCCTCCGGCACGGATCCCGTCGAGGGCTCCGCGCTCGCGCAAGCGCTGCTCACGCGCTTCGCGGAGCAGGCACGCCTCACGATCGTCACGACGCACTACCCGGAGCTGAAGGAATGGGCCAGCTCGACCGACGGTGTCGCCAACGCGGCGACGGGGTTCGACCCCGACACGCACGCACCGCTCTACCGGGTGGCGCTCGGACGGCCGGGCACGTCGCATGCGCTCCAGATTGCGGAGCGGCTCGGGCTGGACGCAGACGTCGTCGAGGACGCCCGCGGGCGGGTCGAGCCGGAGCGGCTTCGGATCCAGGAGCTGCTCGCCGAGGCGGAGTCCGCAGAGCGCGGTGCGGCGGCCGAGCTCGAAGCAGCCGCGCGCCAGCGCGCCGAGGCGCAGCGCTTTGCCGCAGGAGTGCGCGAGCGCGAGGAGGCACTCGAGTCCGAGATCGCAGCCGTGCGCGAGTCGGCCGCGGGTGAGCGTGAGCGGGCGGCCGCCGAGGCGCAGCGAGACCTTGCTGCGGCGCGTGAGGAGCTACAGGGGTTGCGCAAGGAGATCAACGCTGCCCGGCGGCGCGACCGCGAGGCGAGGCGCGCGGCACCGGCCGCGGCGGTTCGCGCCGAGCGTGACCGCGACCGGCGGCTCGGCGCGGCCTCGACCCGCGCGGCGCAGGCGGAGCAGGCGCTGCGCGCACTCGACCAGCCGTTGCCGGTGACCGGACCTCTCGCGGCGGGCGATCCCGTGGAGGCGCCGGGTCTCGGCGTCCACGGCACGATCGCCGCGATCGAAGGCGACGAGGCTGAAGTGGTCGGTCCGGCCGGACACCGGCTGCGCCTGCCGCTCGCGCGACTGCGTCCCTCCGCACGCCGGGAGCGGGAGGAAGCCGAGACGCCGGTGCGCGTCGTGGCCGCCGCACGCAGCGACGTCTCCGACGAGCTCGATGTGCGCGGCCAGCGGGCGCAGGACGCGCGCGAAGCCGTTCGGTCGTTCGTCGACGACGCCGCGCTCGCGGGCCTCGCCACGGTCCGCGTCGTCCACGGCCGCGGCACCGGAGCCGTCCGCGCAGCCGTCCGCGACGAGCTCAACGGCCACCCGCTCGTCGACCGCAGCGAGAGCGACTCGGCGGACGGCGCCACGGTCGCTCATCTGGGGGCTTAGCCCTCGACGACCTTCGCGGCGTACAGCTGGTAGGGCAGCTCCTCGAGCACCCGGCGGCGCGGGTCGGGGACGTCGAAGAAGCGTTCGAGCGCGAGCGGGGCGAGCCAGTCGAGCTCGGGAAGCTCGGCGAGCGTCCGTCCGACTGCGGTGCGGTCACCGCCGAGCGCCACGTGGTCGACCTTGTCCTGCCAGGGGCCGAGAACTCGCGCCGCCTCTGCCGCAGCGGCCTCGATCAGGTCCCGCTCCTGCTCCTCGCGGCGGCGACGGAACCTGTTCGCCGACGAGCCGCCCTTCTTGTGGCGTCCCTTGACGAAGCGGGTCCCGACCTTCGACGCGACGAGCTGCTCGCCCTCGAGGACTCCGAGCGCGTAGCCGCCGAGGCGTACGAGGAGCACCGCAACCCGGTGATCTCCCCGGAGCGCGTCGAGCAGCGGCTCCACCACCACCTGCTCGTACTCGCCCTGATGGTCGAGCCCGAACGGTGGCGTGACGGTCAGCGTCTCCTCGGCCAGCTCGAGCCGCGCGCTGCCGCCGCTGTAGACAGCGCGGCCGGGGACGCCTTCGAGCGGGGCGAGACGCTTGGCGAGATTGGCCCGGCCGATGTAGCGCACGGGCGCTAGCGGCCGAGCCGCGTCTTGCGCCGGATCCCGAGCCGCTTCTGGAGCGCGCGGTCCTCTTCGCCGTCCTTCCTCGCCGCCCAGACGAACGCCACGGCGACGACCACCGCCGAAAGAACCGAGATGGCGACGATCAGGATCCCGACGGCGGTCTCTCCGCTCAACGTGATCCCGCTGTCAGTCCACGGCCAGCAGATCGACCACGAACACGAGCGGCTCGTGCGGTGCGATCACGCCGCCGGCGCCCCGCGCGCCGTAGGCCATCGCGGAGGGGATCGTGAGCTTGCGCCGCCCTCCGACCTTCATCCCTTCGACGCCCGCGTCCCAGCCGGGAATGACCTGCCCCTTGCCGAGCTTGAACTCGAACGGCTGGTTGCGGTTCCACGAGGCGTCGAACTCGTCGCCGGTGGAAAAGGCGACACCGACGTAGTGCACCGAGATCTTCTTGCCCTTGGTCGCCTCGTCACCCTCGCCGACAGCGAGGTCCTCGATGCCGAGCTCGAAGGGGATGTCGCCCTCAGGCTTCTCGATCTGCGGTCGTTCGAGTGCCACGGTCAGATCGAAACCTACAGACGCGACGGACTGTCACGGTCGAGACACTTCCAGCGTCTTCGCGGTGACAGACGTCAGCGGTGCACGCGCCTACCGTCAAAGACGGGTCGCCAACCGAGAGGGAGCCGAGATGAGACAGGTCGCCGCCGCGATGATCACCGCCCGCATCGTCACCCCACCGACTGAGGATGCCGCCACTGGGCTGCCGCGCGACCAACCGGCACCGGCTCGCATGCCGCGGCGCCGTTGGGCATGGCGTCGCGGCGCTTCCCGGTCAGAAAGCTGGAAGCCCACGCACGCGGGCGGCTAGCTTCTCGGCCGAGAGAACCCGGACCCGGCCGCGTTCAACCGACACGGCGCCGCGCCCCTGCTCCTCGCGCAGGACCCTGTTCACGGTGCCGCGGACCGTCCCGGCAAGCTCGGCGAGCGTCTCCTGCGTCAGCGGCACGACGACCTCGTCGCCGCGACGGTAGGTTCGGATGAGCTGGAGGAGAGCCCAGCGCACGCGTGCGTCTGCGTCGAGGAAGTGAGCCGCGACGATCCGCTCGTCCGAATCGCGCAACCGCTCGGCAAGGAGATCGACGAGCACGTCCTTCAGTTGTGGGTGTGCTCGGGCGAGCTCCATGAACGCCTCGCGTCCGATCGAGAGCGTCTCACCGGGCTCGAGCGCCGCCACCGTGACTGCGCGGCGCACGTCGTCCGCGAGCAAGGCGAACTCGCCGAACGTCTCGCCCGGGCCGCGCACAGCGAGCATCGCAGAGCGGCCGAACGGGGTCACGATGCGGACGGCGAAGCGCCCCTTGGTGATCAGGTGCAGCGTCTCTGCGACGTCTCCGTGATGAAAGACGATCGCGTCGCGCTCGAACGACCGCCGGCGAGCCTTCGCCAGAAATGCCCGTACGTCGTCGGGCGGTATCCCCTCGAGAACACGGAACTCCACTCTCCTCAAGACGCCACCCCTGCGGTATTTCTTCCCGAGCCTCGCTCAGCCCTGCCGTCGGGCTCGTCGCACGATGAGGCTCGCCGCGGCGAACAGCGTCACTGGAACTCCGACGAGCGCCCAACGCGCCGGCTCAGTCTCCCCTCCGCCGAGCGACAGCGAGACGGTCGACAGAGCCAGCAGGCCGAGCGCGTACAACGCCGTCGCCGCGACCGGCCGGGTTGGGCGCCGATGGCCGTTCACGTGTTCCTCGGCTGTCGCGGCCAGAATGAGTAGCTGAGCGAGATGAGGAAGTCGATGGCGAGCACCAGCGTCCAGAGCGCCGCGACATTGACCAGCGCTTCGGTTCGCTCGAGGTCGCCGACTGCCAGCACGCCGAGCCCGAGGAGCGCGTTTCCCGTGCTCCAGGCCGCCAGGTGGCGCAGCCACTCGCGTCGCTGGTGGGCTGCATGTTGGCGTCCAGTGCGCGGAGGTGGCTCGGGCGACGGGCCGCCGGCGAAGCGGTGCGCAAAGCGTGCGTCGGTCCAGTCGACGATCCGCTTCCCCCAGGCCACCGAGACACCGATGTAGACAGCCGCGAGCGCGTGCGGAAAGGCTGCCTCGCCGCCGCGGCGGAGGTCGAACGTCGTCGCGGCGAGGAGGACGAGGTCGACCAACGGTGTCGCGACGAGCAACGCCATGCCCAGCCGCGGGCGATCGAGGACGTAGCGCGCCGCGAGCCCGGACAGGAGGGTCAGCCAGAAGGTGAGCTCCGCCGCGACGATGAGTGCGATCAGCATTTGTCGGCCTCTCTAGATGCGCGGCGCTCGTGGTGTGGTCGCGCGATAGATCGCCGTGATGGCCGCAACGCCCGCTACGAGGATCGATGCCGTCAGGCTCGCCCGCAGCCACCACGCCGCGTCGCTGGGAAGGAGCTGCTCCTTGCCCACGTTCGCGGGCGCGATGACGGCGACGTAGAGCCACCAGGGCGCCCACCGCGGGGACGAACCGGCCCGAAAATCGGGGTTCATCTGCTTCCTTTCTCTAGTACGACTGTGCTAGATCAGGATCGCAGTGGCATCGCTGCCGTTCGGTACGGCCGGCTTGCGTTTCGTAGTACGGTTAGTACGACCGTATTAGGAGTTCACGTTGTCCAAGCTCGACACTCATGCACGCCGTCGCGAGCTCGGAGAAGCGTTGTGGCGTGTCGTCGTGCGGGAAGGCATCGAAGCTGCTTCGGTCCGCAAGGTCGCAGCCGAGGCCGGCATCTCGGCAGGCTCGCTCAGACACGTCTTTCCAAGCCAGTCCGAGCTCCTCACGTTCGCCATGCAGCTGATCGCCGACGAGGTCGCCGCTCGGGTCGCAGCCGTCGACGAGTCACAGGAGATCCGCAAGACGGTCGAACAACGACTGCACGCCCTCCTTGCGCTCGACCCGGAAACGCGAGCCATCTTCGACGTCTGGCTGGCATTCGCCACCCGCGCGTGCGTCGACGAGAGCTTGCGGCCTCTACGCAACCAGACCCATGCGCGAGTGCGCACTCTGTGCCGCGAGTCCCTCGAAACGCTCCGAGCACACGGAAAGACCCGACCCGGGATCGACATCGGCTACGAGTCGGAGCGCCTTCACGGCCTCATCGACGGCCTCGCAATGCACGCCACCCTCGATCCCGAAGTGACGACCGCCGAGCGGCAGATCGAGATTCTCACGCGACATCTGGACAGCCTCGCCTGAACGCTCAGACGCTCGAGCCGGCGGCAGGCCGGGCGAAGACGATGATGCCGTCTGACCAGTACGGCCAACGCCTGCCAAGCCACGTCGTCAGCGACCGCAACAGGTTCAGCCCGAGGGCGAGCGACCCGGATCCCCGCGCGCCGCGCGGGCTCTGGTAGAAGGCGATCCGGTCGACTCGCCAGCCGGAGCGCTCGAGCAGCACTCGGACGGTGCTCGGGCTATGCCAGGCGGTGTGGTCAGGGTGGATCAGCTCGTTGCCGGAGACCGGCGTGAGAAAGTTCTGCAGCCGGTAGGCGTTCGGCGTCGTCAGGACGAGGCAAGAGTCTGGTGCGGCGAGATCGAGCATGGCCTCGAGGAACGAGCCGGGTGCGTCCAGATGCTCGATGATCTCACCGGCGACGATCGTCTCGAAAATACCGATCGACAGGCCGGCGACGCGTTCCGGATCCTGCGCGTCGACCGCATACGCCTCGTAGCCGAGCGCGCGCGCCTGCTCGACGCCTGCGGCGTCGACGTCGAGCCCGACCAGCTCGCTTGCGACGGTGGCAATCCGGTCGTGCAGCCAGAGCCCTTCCGACCTCTTGGCAGCCATCTGGCGCTCGTCCACGAAGCCGAGATGGGCAACGCGGCGGCCCTCGCAGGCTTCGAGAATCGCCTGTTCCCGCAGGAGCGGCGGCTCAGCAGGGAGCGGTTGGAGCCACTCGATGGCGCCGGCGCCGAGTGCGGCCCGAAGTCGGATTGTGAGGAAAGCTCGCACCCCGGCGCGGGCAGGGCGGGCGCCGGCTCTCAGGACTCGATCCCCACCGAGGGCGCGCCGTCCGTAGCCTGCGCGACGTCCTCTCGGACCAGATCGGCGTTGACGGCGATCGCCGCCGCCGAGCCGGCGCCGGCCGCAGTGACCACCTGAGCGCGCGGATCCACCACGTTTCCGGCAGCCCAGACACCGACGTTGCTGGTCCGGCCGGTGGCATCGACACCGACAAAGCCGGCCTGGTCGACCTCGCAGCCCAGCCCGGAGAGCAGCCCATCGGCATGAGGGACGTTGAGCGGCCGGATGAAGACCGCCGTGCGCGGGATCATGCGGCCGTCGGTCAGCTCGAGACCGGTCAGCCGGTCGTCCTCGACCACGAGCCGTGCAACCTCGCCCGGAATGATCCGCACGCCGCGCCCCTCCAGCTGGACCTGTTCGTCCGCGGTCAGGTCGTAGGTGTGGACGAAGAAGGCCACGTCGTCAGACCACTGCCGCACCAGGTGTGCGTGCTCCACTGAGCCGGGCACGGTGCCGAGAACGCCGATGGGCTGGTCGCGGACTTCCCATCCGTGGCAGTACGGGCAGTGCAGCAGATCTCGCCCCCACCTCTCCTTTACCCCGGGAATCTCGGGCAGCTCGTCGCGGACACCAGTGGCGAGGATGATCCGCCGTGCTCGCAACTCCCGGCCACCGGCAAGACGCACAACGAATCCGGCCTCGATCGCAACCACCTGACCGTCGACCAACTCCACGCCGTATCCGGTCACCTCGGCCCGCCCTGCGGCCAAGAGGTCGGCCGGGGACATCCCGTCACGGGACAGGAAGCCCTGCATGTGCTCGGCGGGAGCGTTCCGGGGCGCTCCAGCATCGATCACCGCCACCCGGCGCCTGGCCCGGCCGAGCACGAGAGCCGCGTTCAAGCCAGCCGCGCCGCCACCGACCACCACCACGTCGTAGTCAGGCGCCTCCATCGCGATTCACCTCCATCAGCCGGCCCTCGCGGATCGTGCGCGCCATCTCCGCCGACTCGTCGCGGTACCAGCTGCCGTCCTCGAATCGGATGGCGGGATAGAGCGCCTGGCCGGTGCCCTCGAGCACGGTGGTGCGGTTCTTGGGACGCCACGGCCCCGCCACGACCTCGTACGGGATGCCTTCGTCGTCGAGCGCCTTCTGCACCCTCCAGCAGGGGCCGAACTTCCACGGCGTTCCGCAGCGATGGAGCGTCACGCGCATCTCAGTCTCCTCGAACTCGGGGAGAGACGACTCTACGCGGCAAGGCGCACGACCCGTGATGCCGGCCGCAGACTCGACGGCCGCCCAAGAACGAGCTACTTGATCAGCGTGAGGAGCTTGAACATCGGGAGGTACATGGAGATGATCACGATGCCGACCATCACGCCGACGCCGAGCATCATGATCGGCTCGACGATCGAGGTCAGCGCCTGCACCGAGGCATCGACCTCGTCCTCGTAGAAGTCGGCGACCTTCCCGAGCATCTTCTCGAGCTCTCCGGTCTCCTCACCGATCTTCACCATCTGGCTGACCATCGCCGGGAAGACCGGGTTCTCGACGAGCGGCTGCGCGATCGGGACACCTTCTCCGACCTTCTGGCGCACGCCGGCGAGCGCGTTCTCGACCACCCAGTTGCCGGAGGTCGTGCCGGTGATCTCGAGCGCCTTGATGATGTCGACACCGGCGGCGACGAGCGTCGAGAGCGTTCGTGAGAACCGAGCCATCGTGACCTTCAGCACGACGTCGCCGATCTTCATCGGCAGCTTCAGCTTCAACGCGTCCCAGCGGCGCCGGCCCATGTCGGTCTTCAGGAACCTCTTCAGCCCGAAGATGCCGATGATCGCGCCAGGCATGAGGACGAACCAGGTCGCCTTGAGGAAGTTCGATCCCATCAACACCCACTGCGTGAGCATCGGCAAGTCGCCCCCGAGCTGGTCGAAGATGCTCACGAAGATCGGGACGAGGAAGAGGAGCATTCCGCTCAGGACGAGGGTGGCGAAGATCAGCACCATCGTCGGATAGATCATCGCGCCCTTGACGCGGCGCTTGATCGCCGACTCCTTCTCGATCTGGAAGGCGACGCGGTCGAGCACGATGTCGAGGATTCCCGCCGCCTCGCCGGCCTCGACCATCGAGACGTAGAGGCGGTTGAACACCTTGGGATGGCGCGCCATCGACTGCGAGAGCAGCATTCCGCCTTCGACATCTGCGCGCAGCTCGCGGATCACGGAGCCGAGGTAGACGTCGTCGGTCTGCTGCTCGAGGATCACGAGCGCGCTGACGACGTTCAGGCCGGCTTCGATCATGGTCGCGAACTGCCGGGAGAAGATCTGGAGCGACTTCGGCTTGACCTTCTTGAACGCGGTGCGCGCAGACGCCTCGCCGCTGGCGTCGAGCTCCTTCAGCCGAGTGGCAAGAAGGCCGCGAACACGCAGCTGCTCCCGCGCCGACGCATCGTCGGGCGCATGGAGCTCGCCGGCCGTCTCGACGCCGGCGGAGTTGATCGCTTTGAAGGCATAAGCGGCCATTTCTCGGCTATCGGCAGGGTCGTCTGAGCACTTGAACTACCCCGTCGACTGGTCGAAGTTCGACGTCACGCGGACGAGCGTCTTCAACGGGCTCGACCGGCGAACGACCACCGTCACGCGCTTGAGCTGGCGGCCGTCCGAGAATCCGCCCGACGCCGGGGGAGTGTGGAGAATGATGTAGGTGTCGATCCGGTAGGAGCGGCCGTCGGGGCTCGGCGGGGTGCTGCCCGAGTTCACCGTCTGCGTCGGAATGCAGGCAGCAGCGACCGGTGCAGTGCAGGCCCCTGTCACCCGTGTTCCGGGATAGGCGGTGTCACCGGTGTACGTGCCGTCGACGGCTGTCGTGTTGAGCGAGATCGCCGGGTACGTCATTGCACGGTAGAGCTCGATCTGCCTATCTCCGAGCATGGCTGCCGTCGAGGTCTCGGAGGCGCGCAGGAGAGCGAGGGAGCCCGCGTTGAACCCGGCCACGATGGCGAGGATGCCGACGTTCAGCACGACCAGCGAGATCATCAGCTCGACGAGCCCGAAGCCCTCTTCCGCACGCAGGCGCTGCCGCAGTCCGATCATCGTCCGCCCTACTTCTTCGGCGGGACGAAGCCCGCAACGGTCAGGAGCTCGAGGTCGTAGCGGCTTCCGTCCGAGGTGTTCTGCAGCGTCAGCCGCTTGCCGATCTGCAGCTTGACCGTCTGCTTGCCGTCGGTATAGCTGCCGCCTGCCACGCTGATCAGAGCGGACTTCCCATCGGCGGCGAGCGACTCTAGGACGAACACGGGGTCGGCTGCGGGGAACTGCGCCTTGGCGGCGACGGCCTCCGTCGTGCCGTTGATCGAGATCGTCGTCTCCGTCGCGGTTGCGGGCGCTTCCTCCGTCGGAGTAGTGCTGACGGGAGGCGCATTCGGATCCTGGTCCTGCGGGTTCGAGCCGAGCGGGTCGAACGTGCCGGGCGGAACCTCGCTGGCGCCGCTCGGGTCCGCCGCGGGCGCTGCGTCATCCGGAGCGTCGTCGTCAACGGGGGCCGGAGTCTCGCTCGGGACAGCCTCGGTGAGCTGCTGCTTGAAGGGATCCTTCGACGAGAAGCCGTCGATCGTGCGCAACTGGCCGCTCTCGGCGTCCGGCGCGAGGTCGGAGTCGGCGAGTACCGCCTCCTGCGCGGGCACCACCGGGGTCGCAGGCGCAGCGGGATCGGCAGTGCCGGCCGGCGTCGGAGTGGGCGTTGCCGGAGCCGCGGCGGGCGTCGCCTGCGGTCCTTTCATCATCTTCAGCATCTTCGGCCCCTGGAACGCCACGACGCCGGCGAGCAGGACGCAGAGCACGATCGCAAGCTTCTTCTGCTTGGCCTGCTTGGCCTTCAGAGGATCGACACGCTTCGCCATCAGGGGCTCGCCTCCGCTCCTGTGGGTGCAGCGGCCGGATCGGGTGCCGGGGCATCCGGGTCTGGCGCGGGCGCGGGCGTGGCCGGCGCGTCGGCCGGCGCTTCGGCCGGTGCGCCGGCGCTTGCCGGGACATCGCTGCCGTAGACGTAGGCGATGACGGAGAGCGAGGCCGCAAGGTCGGGGAAGCCCTTCGGCGACTCCGCGAACGAGATCGTGTCGACCGAGAAGAGGCGGCCGGCCGCACGGAGCTCGCCCGAGCGAACGCCGACGAGCGTCCGCACGCGGAAGAGGAAGTCCGAGAGCTCGTAGAAGTTGCCGTCGAAGGACAGGGCGATCGGCACGGTCTGGAAGTCGCCGACGACAGCAGAGGTCGCAGGTGTAACCGACTGGAACTCGACGCCGGTCTCCTCCGCGATCCGGTCGAGCTCGAGCAGGATGCCCGGCATGTCCGGCACGGATGGCATCGCCTTTGCCAGACGGAAGATGTCGGCGACTGCAATCGGCTTCGTGTCCTCATTGCTCCTGGGGGTTGCTGCGGCGCGGGCGGTCGCGACCGTGACCTCCAAGGCAGCCACCTCGTCCGTGAGTGCCGACGCCTCGGCCCGCTTCGGGCTCACGAGGACGAACCAGAAGACGAGCGCGTAGACGAGCACACCGCCGATCACGGCGGCGAAGAGCGCGCGGGGCGAGAGCTTCCGCTTCACTGCGACGCTCCGGGAGCCTTGACGGTCGCCTGAATCGTGAACTGGACAAGGTCTCGAGGCTCCATCTCGACGTTTGCGCTCGACAGCAAGTGGACTCCGCTAAGCGACGGGATGACACTGAGACGCCCCAGGAACCGAGCCACGCCGCGCTGGGAATACGTTGACCCGACCATCGTGACGCTTGCGCCGGGAGGCCCGACGGCGCCCGTTGTCGCGCTGGCGTCGCCCTCTTGGTCGGACTGACTGGTGAGGCTCGTCAGCCAGACGTCCTCGGGCAGGACCTGTGAGATCTGGCTCAGCACGCGATCCCATGCGACCCGGGTCGAGAGCGCGGTCGACAGAGCGGTGATGCGCGCGTTCTTCTCCGAGGCAAGCGCTGCGTTGGCCTCGGTCTCCGCCTGGTCGACAGGCGCGGTCGGCAGCGCCGCAAGCTGGGCGTTGAGGGAGTCGCGCTCGGCGTTCTGCTGCTGGATCGCGCCTCCCGCACCGAGCATCAGCGCGGTCAGGGCGACGGTCACGAACGCAACCCCGCCGGCGCCGCCGAAGGCGACGCCCCGGTATGCAGCAAAGCTGCGGGGCTGTTCGTCGCGAGGGAGAAGGTTGACTGCGCGCATCGGGCTAGTCCTCGATCCCGAGACCGATGGCGATGGCGAATGAGCCGCTCTGATCGCCCTCGCGGACCTTCTTCGAGACCTTCACGCGGCCAAAGGGGTCCGCGACGCGGACGGGCACGCCGATGAGGCGCTCGAGCTCCGTGCTGAGCCCCGGCAGATGCGTGGTGCCGCCCGTGAGGACGATCTCCCCGATGCCCAGCGAGCCGGGCTGGTTCTGGTAGAACTGGAGCGAGGAGACGAGCTCCCGCGCAAACGTCTGCAGCTGCCGTCTGGCAGCCTCGTGCCCGGCCGTGAGCTGATCCTCCGTGAAGCCGTCCGGAGTCGCGGTCGACCCGGTGAAGGAGAGCGCCCGCTTGATCGGCTCCGCCTCGGTGGGCGAGAGCTCCAGCGCGCGTGCGATCGCGACGTTCAGCGACCAGCCACCCCACTCGAGCACGCGCGTGAACTCGCAGATCCGCCCGTCCGAGACAGCGAATGTGGATCGGTCGTGACCGACCGAGACTGCGACGACGGCACCCCGCTCGGCGCCGGGCACCGGATCGTGAGGCTCGGCGACGGCTCGGAGCAGAGCAAACGCCTCGAGGTCGATGCCGACGATCTGCAGGCCCGCCTTCTCGCAGGCATAGACATAGCGATCGACGAGCTCGCGGTAGGCGACGACGAGGAGGACGCGGCTGACAGGCTGGCCTTCCTCGTTGACCGACTCCGAGAGCACCTGGTAGTCGAGCACGGCGTCCTCGATCGGGATCGGCAGCACTTCCTGGGCGCGGAACCGAATCGCGTTCGCCAGCTGCCTCGGATCGGCGATGCCGGTGACGTCGAAGGTCCTGACGCCGATCCGGTTGTTCGCGATCCCGAGCCTGATGCCACGCTTGGGGAGGTTGTGCCGCTTGAAGAAGTCGCGCAGCGCAACCGCGAGCGCCTCTGGATCGCGAAGCTCTCCGCCGACGACGATGCCGTGGTCGAGCGATTCCCGCACGGCCTGCACGAGCTCGGGCGAGCTGCCGTTGTGAATGCGCGCCGCTGCGATCTGCGAGCCGCCGATCTTGAGGCCCACGATCTTCTTCGAGCTGCTGCCCGGGCGCGACGGCTTGGCGAGCGAAGGCTTCGGGCGCGGCAGGCGGAGCGACCTCGACTTCGCCTTCAGCTTCGGCGTCGAGGCGGCCGGCTCGGCAGCATCCCATTCCTTGGCGGAGCGCTTGAACGAGAAGTCGCGCTTGTAGAACGGGACCTTGCCACCGGTCTCGGAACCGCCGGAGTCGGGGGTGCCGGTCTCGGCGTCGACGCTCTCGGGCTTCGGCGCCTTCTTGGGCTTGCGTTCCGCCTTCGGCTTCCGCTCCTTCTTGGGCTTGGGCTCCTTCTTCTGCTTGGGCTCGCTCGAACCGCGCTTGAGTGAAAAGTCCTTCTTGTAGAACGGCACCTTCGGCGCCGCCTCCTCGACGGCGTCCGCGGGCTCGTTCACGGGTTCCAGGACGGCCGTCGGGGCATCCACGGCCCCCTCCGGAGGAAGGGGCGGCAAGGCGGCAATGGCCAGCGTCGGTGCAGCGGCTGCCGGTGGCAGCTCGGGTGCGGCTACCGCGGGCGGCAGCTCAGGGGCGACGGGCAATTCGAGATCGAGCTCGAGGTCGAGCTCGGGAGCCGGCGCGAGCTCGACCGGAGCGGGTGGCTCCGGCAGCGGCACCGGTTCGTCGGAGAGGACAGGCTCGTGCGGGAAGACCAGCTCGGGCTCGTGCTCCTCGACGGCGGGAACGAGCGAGATCGGCGACGGGGGCGCCTCCGGGAGATCCGGGACGAGCGCGAGCGGCTCCTCGGGCGGCTCGGAGACTTCCTCCAGGGGCTTCGTCAGCCAGTCGTGCTCGATCGGCGCCTGCTCGCTCGGAGCCTCCGCGACCGGCGCGGGCGGCGGCGGGGCAGGCGGCAGAACGGGGTCGGGCAGCGGCGCATACTTGGCGATCAGGTCCAGGTCGGCGGTCGGAGCGGCCTCGAGCGGCGCTTCCGGCTCGGCCACGACTTCGACCTCGGCCTCGTGTGCAGGCACACCGTCGGCCTCACCCTCCATGTCCTTCTTGCCGAGCGAGAGATCCTTCTTCCAGATGGACGCCGAGCCCGTGTCACTCTCGGGCGTACCCTCGTCCGACTTGCGCCGGAACGAGATCTCCTTCTTCCAGATCGGGGTGTTGTCGTCGCTCATCTCAGGACCCCATGACCCGCAGGGCGCCGTGCGGCTCGGCCGTCGGCTCTTCGAAACCTGCGCGCTCGAGGAGGCCCTCGAGCTGATCGGGGCGGCTCGAGCTGCCGAGCGCCGTCTCCAACGTGATCATGCGGCGGAGGACGAGCTTGGCGAGCGACTGCTCCATCGTGGCCATGCCGCGCGAGGTGGCGGTCTGCATGATCGTGTAGATCTGCTCGACCTTCCCCTGCCGGATCAGGTTTCTGGTCGCGTCGTCGGGCAGCAGGATCTCCAGCGCCGCGATCCTGCCGTTCCCGTCTGCGGTCGGCAGGAGCGCCTGGGTGACGATCCCCTGCAGCGAGCCGGCGAGCATGATCCGGACCTGCTCCTGCTGCTCCGCGGGAAAGACGTCGATGATCCGGTCGACCGTGCCGGGAGCGCTCTGCGTGTGCAGCGTGCCGAGCACGAGATGCCCGGTCTCTGCAGCCGTGAGCGCGGTCCCGATCGTCTCCAGGTCGCGCATCTCGCCGACGAGGATCACGTCGGGGTCCTGCCGAAGCGCGGCGCGAAGCGCCTCGCCGAAACTCATGGCGTCGACGCCGATCTCGCGCTGATTGACGATGCACCGCTTGTGGCGGTGCACGAACTCGATTGGATCCTCGATCGTGAGGATGTGATCGGTGCGGTTGCGATTGACCTCGTCGATCATCGCGGCGAGCGTCGTCGACTTGCCGGAGCCCGTGGGGCCCGTGACGAGAACGAGGCCGCGTGGCAGCATTGCGAGCTCTGCCAGTGACGCCGGTAGACCGAGCTCCTCGAGAGTCTTGAGCTCCTCGGGGATGACGCGGAACGCAGCGGCCAGCGCCTCGCGCTGGAAATAGACGTTGACGCGGAAGCGCGCAAGGCCCGGAATGGCGTACGAGGTGTCGATCTGCCGCTTGACCTCGAGCTGCTTCTGCTGTGCGGTCGAGAGGACGCGGTAGAGCAGCTCCTGGGTGACGTCGGGCGTCAACACGGGGGTGTCCGCAAGGCGCGCGAGCTCGCCACGCACACGGATCGCCGGCGGGGTGCCGACGGTGAGGTGCAGGTCCGACGCACCGAGCGCGACCATCGCTTCGAGCAGGTCGTCGATCGTGCGTACCGCAGGGGAGGCCAGGGGGGTGATCCCGTTCACGCAGTGGACTATCGGCACGGCCTGGTAGTAACTTGAGTGAGGTATCGGCACCTTCGCCGTGCGCTGCTCACACGCGCCGATTCGAGGTCCGAGTCACCCACCGCGGGGGATGCCGTGGGTGAGTGTTCCCCCTTTCGAGGGGTCTACCGGCCGGGTGCCCAGGCCGATGTCCGGTCAGCTACGCAACGACCGTCCCCTCGGAAGGAGACACCTCCAGTGCTTAGAGTCATTCGCAAGCGTCTCGATGCGAAGAGCGAGAAGGGTTTCACCCTGATCGAGCTTCTCGTCGTGATCATCATCATCGGCATCCTGCTGGCAATCGCGGTGCCGTCGTACCTCGGCTTCAAGACGCGCGCCAACGATGCGGCCGCCAAGGCGAACATCCGGGCCGCGATCCCGTCAGCGGAGGCCTACTTCGCCGACAACGGCACCTACTTGACGATGACCAAGGCCGGCCTGCTCGCCATCGACACCGGCATCGCGCCGAGCCTGACCGTCCCGGCTGGCGCGTGGCTCACCGCCACGACCTACTGCCTCCAGGACGTCCAGGGCAGCTCGACCTGGCATATCAACCGCCCGACCCCCGGCACCTACGTGTCCGGCGCCTGCGCCTAGCACAAGCGTGAAGAGGACGGTCTGATTGGGAGGGGGCGCGGAACGTCGCGCCCCCTCTCTTTGCTCAACCACCCCCACAACCGCAACTCCAAGAAACAGAAGGGAGACACCTCCAGTGCTTACAGTCATTCGCAAGCGTCTCGATGCGAAGAGCGAGAAGGGTTTCACCCTGATCGAGCTTCTCGTCGTGATCATCATCATCGGCATCCTGCTGGCAATCGCGGTGCCGTCGTACCTCGGCTTCAAGACGCGCGCCAACGATGCGGCCGCCAAGGCGAACATCCGGGCCGCGATCCCGTCAGCGGAGGCCTACTTCGCCGACAACGGCACCTACTTGACGATGACCAAGGCCGGCCTGCTCGCCATCGACACCGGCATCGCGCCGAGCGTGACCGTCCCGGCTGGCGCGTGGCTCACCGCCACGTCCTACTGCCTCCAGGATGTCCAGGGCAGCCAGACCTGGCACATCGTTCGCCCGACTCCGGGTAACTACGTGAGCGGACCCTGCGCCTAGGATCCGCGACTGCGGCCAACGGCTCGAGAGGAGGGGGCGCGGGGAACCGCGCCCCCTCCTTCTTCTTCAAGTCGAACCCGCGACTGCCGATAGAGAGAGTGATGGAAAAGCTCAGCCCACAGGTCCGCATCTTCGCGCTCGTCGCGGCGTTTGCGCTCGTCGGCGTCCTGCTCTTCATCTACACCGCCGGGCGCGGTGCGGCCGCCGAAAGCGAGCTCGCGCCACCCCCCGCGGCGGCGGTGGTACCGAAGGCGAAGGCTCCAGCGGTGGTCAAGACCGTCGCGCCCAAGGCGAAGGCGCCTGTCACGGCCCCGCCGAAGAAGGTCGTGCCGAAGAAAGTCGTGCCGAAGAAGGTCGTTCCCAAGATTCCTCCCACCGGCTTCCCGCTCGCGGTCGACAGAGCGCTGGCGCAGAACAAGGTCCTCGTCGTCTCTCTCCTCGTTCCAGGCTCACGCGTCGACGAGCTCGCAGCGGGCGAGGCCAAAGCAGGAGCGAAGCTCGGCGGTGCGGGCTATCTCTCGCTCAACGTCCTGAACGAGAAAGTCGCCCACGCCGTCCTGACCAAGCTGAACGGCGTCGAGCAGCCCAGCCTGCTCGTCCTCAAGCGGTCGGGCGAGGTCGTGCTCGCGCTCGAGGGCTTCGTGGACCGCGAGACGGTCGCCCAGGCTGCGTCGAACGCCGCGTCGTGAGCTCGGCTGCGCAGCCCGAGCGGGAGCTCTTCATCCGCCACGCACGCAAGGACGGCCGGTCGGTTGCGGTGCTCCGCGCCGTCGACCACGGCGACTCGTGCATCGTCGAGACCGAGGTATTCCCCGCCGGCGCCAATCCCGGCGAGATGATCGAGGCCGGGCCCTATACGTTCGCGAACGCTGTCCAGGCGACGCAGTTCGTGACCGAGGCCGTCGAGGCTCTGATGGTTCTCGGCTGCGACGTCCAGGCCCAGTAGCAGCGCCGCTACCCCAGCGGATCAGCCCGCCGCGCGAACGCCTTGTGTTCCTGTAACACAAGCTCCTCGGCACGCTGGAGCTCCCGCAGCCGCTCGAGCACCAGGAGGACGCTCGGAGCAAGCCCGGCGGCGGAGGTGGACAGCGTTCCGGCCAGCACCTGCCGCGCGTCGTGACGCAGTCGCCGCCGCCGGCGTTCGATCCGAACGATCCGCCGCACGTGCCCGTAGCTCGGCCGCATCAAGCCGAGCTCCTCGGCCGCCGCACCCACGCGCCGGCACGTCTCGGCGGCCGGCAGATCCTCCTCGTCGAGCGCGCCGACGAGCGCTACGAGCCGGGGATCGTTCGGGGAGATCGCTGCGCGCACCTCTTCAGCGTGCCGCGGCAGGTGTCACGAGAGTGTCGCGAATGGGTGGTGAAAGGCTCGCTTGTGTTACAGGAACACAAGGCGTCGTTCGGCGCTAGACGAGGACGCGCGCGAGCTCTTCGACCGACGTCAAGCCGCCCGCGACCTTCGCGAGGCCGTCGTCCCACAGTGACCGCATGCCGGCGTCCATCGCAGCCCGCTCGACCTCTTCGCGGCTGGCGCGGGCGACCGCGAGCGCTGCGATCGACTCGGTCATCGTGAGCAGCTGGTAGATGCCGACCCGGCCCTTGTAGCCGCTCTGGTTGCAGCGCGGACACCCGCGCTTGCGGTAGAAGGCCATCCCGTCGGAGGCGAGCGCCACGTCGGAGGCGACCCGCGACTGGAGCAGTTCCTCGACCGAAGGCTGATACATCTCGCAGCAGTGCGGGCAGAGCTTTCGCGCCAGCCGCTGGGCGAGCACGCCGGTGACGGCTGCGCCCGTGAGGAAGGGCTCCACGCCCATCTCGTTCAAGCGGGTGATCGTGCTCGGCGCGTCGTTCGTGTGCAGCGTCGAGAGCACGAAGTGACCGGTGAGGGCGGCCTCGATCGAGATCTTCGCCGTCTCGCCGTCCCGGATCTCGCCGACCATCACGACGTCGGGGTCGGAGCGCAGGATCGACCGCAGGGCGGAGGCGAAGGTGAGCCCGGCGCGGACGTTGATCTGCACCTGGTTCACGCCTGCCAGTCTGTACTCGACCGGGTCCTCGACGGTGATGATGTTGACCTCGGGCCGGTTGATCGTCGTCAGCGCCGCGTAGAGCGTCGTCGACTTACCGGAGCCGGTCGGCCCGGTGACGAGCAGCGCGCCGGTCGGCCGCGCGACGATGTCTGCAAGCCGCGCACGCATTTCGTCCGCGAGGCCGAGCTCCTCGAGCGTCGGCGCCCGCCTCGACTTGTCGAGGAGTCGCATCACGACCTTCTCGCCTTCGACGGTCGGCAGGGTCGCGACACGGATGTCGAGCATCCGTCCGGCGGCGGCGGCGTTCAGCGAGATGCGGCCGTCCTGCGGCTTCCGCCGCTCGGCGATGTCCAGCTTCGCAAGGACTTTCAGGCGCGTTGTGACGCCCGGCGCCATCCGCCGCGGGATCCGCTGCACCTCGGCGAGAACGCCGTCGACGCGGAAGCGGACGACAAGCGCGTCCTCCTGCGGCTCGAAGTGGACGTCGGAGGCGCCGTCCTCGGCAGCCTGGAAGATGATCGAGTTGACGAGCCGGACGAGGGGCGCGTCGGAGACGCCGTCCTCGGCCTCGAGATCGTCGCTCTCGTCCTCCCCTTCCTCGAACTCGTCCTCGGCTTCCTCGAGCACCGCGCGGGCGCCGAAGGCCTCGGAGGCTCGCGCCATGCGGCGCAGCTCGGCGAGGATGTCCTCGCTCGAAGCGACGCCGAGCTCGAGCTGGTACTTGGTCGCGAGCCGGAGCTCGTCGATCCCGTGCAGGTTTCCCGGGTCGGCGACGGCGACGCGCAGCACGCCGCTCGCGAGCCCGTACGGAATCGCCACCACGCGCTCGAGCACGTGCAGCGGAATCTGATCTGCAGCGTCCCTCGCGACGCCGGTGAGAGCCAGGTCGACGAGGGCCACCTGGTAGCGGACGGCGAGCGAGCGGGCGATCCCTTCGGGCGGGGCGACGCCCTCGTCGACGATCGCCTGCGCAAGGGACCCGTGCCCCGCTCGGCCGCGGACCAGCGCGAGCTGGTCGGGCGAGATCAGGCCGGTCGCGGAGAGCAGATCGACGACCAGCTCGGCCATCGTGTTGATCGCGATGCCCGAGCCGAGACGCTGCGCGCCGGCGGCGTCAGTGTCCTTGTCGGTCTTGCCGACCGTGCGCAGTTTTGACGGACGCTCGATGTCCATATCCCTCGTTCGAGTTATCGGCAGGCCTGGCCGGTCCCTTGACCTCACGCCGGGCCTGAAAGCACTCGCGCTTGCCGCAGCGCGTTTCCTACGCGATTCGCTTGCCTAGAAGAACGTCAGATATGCATCGAGTACTTCGTCGCCGAAGAACAGGGCGACGATGCCACCGAGCGCCAGAAACGGCGCGAACGGAATTCCCATTTTCCGCGCCTTGCTGCCGTGCTGCACGAACAGGACGAACGACGGCACGAGGGCGGCGATCATCCCCACCATCAGCGCCACAGGCACGTTGCGACCGACCATCGCCCCGAGCAGGAGCGCAAGCTTCACGTCACCCATGCCCATTCCCTGGGGGTAGGCGAGCGCCGCCAGGAAGAGAAAGAGCGATGCGCCGAACGCTCCGAGCGCCCACTCTGCGCTCGGGTGGAGCGCGGTCTGGGCGACGAGCACGACGACCGCCGCGGGCAGCACGACCATGTTCGGCACGATCCGGTGGGAGAGATCCGTTGCCGAGACGGTGACGAGCGCGAGGCAGAAGAACGACGCGACGAATGCATCGCCGCTGGTGCCGAACACGAGGAAGCTGGCGGCGACGAGGAGCGCAGCGAGCAGCTCGACGGCCGGATAGACCACGCCGATCGGCGTCCCACAGCCGCGGCAGCGTCCGCGGAGCCGGAGATAGGAGAGCACAGGCACGTTGTCGTACCACGCGAGCTCGGCGCCGCAGCTCATGCAGGCCGATCCCGGCGACACGATCGAACGCTTCCGCGGCACGCGCGCTGCGACGACGTTGAGGAAGCTCCCGACTGCAAGTCCAGGAACGAAGGCGATTGCAGCGAGCGAGAACGACATCGACGTTGCGCGGGCGCTAGCCCGTCTGGGGCCCGAGCTCCATCGCAAAGGTGTCGGCGTTGTCCGGATTGAGATAGATGGATCCGTCCACGAGCGAGCCCAGCGGTGGGAACGCCGAGAAGACCGGGAAGGTGGTTTCGTCGCCTTCCGAGATGCTGATCCGGTTGCAGATCACCGGCCCGCTGATCAGGAACTGCTCGTGGATCTGGCAGTTCCCCGCCGCGTACACGATCCCCTGGAACGCACCCGGTGCTGCGGGATCGTCGCCCTGGCTCGAGTCGCTGCCCTGCAGCGAGTGGTCGAACTCCGCGTTCTCCTGCAGCGGGCAGCACGGCTGTGAGGTCGAGAGGTTGCCGGCGAGGATCGTCAGGAGATCGGTGGAGGGGTTCCACGAAGCCATGGTCGCTGCACTGGCGGCACAGTTCGTCATGCCGGTCCCGCCCGCGCAGACGCGCTCGTCGAACTCGGTGTCGTCGCTCGCGTAGATGATCGCGCGGCCCTGGTAGTGGACGATCTGGCCGTTGTCGTCGAAGCGGATGTCGCCGTCGATGTAGATCGTCCCGTAGACCGTGAGGACGTGGGTGCTGTGGTTCCAGGAGATCTCGCCCTTGAGCACGCCGTTCTCCTTCACCTGGCACGTGTAGCTGGCGTTCATTGGCGTGATCTCGGCCGAGCCGCCGATGCTGTTGTTCGGAGTGGAGGTCGCCCCCGCGTCGTTGTCGAAGCCGTTCGGGAAGGAGTTCCCGGCCTCGGTGCACGGGTACTTCGGCCCAGGCTTGGCGTTCTTCCACCACCACGGGAGGTCGATCTGCGGCTTGACGAGCGTGGGCGGCGCGCCCGCGATCGTCGTCGCGTAGACGCGGTGGGCGCTCGTGCAGGGGGTCCCGGCAGTCCCGTTGTTCAGCTTGCAGGTGCCGCCGATGTCGGCTCGCAGGATCGGGCTGCCCGAGCTTCCGATCGCCGCTGCCGGATCGGACGAGTAGGTGACCGTGATGCGGACGCGGTTGATCGAGGCCAAGCGCGTGCCTGAGCTGTCGTTGTCCACCCTGAGCCGGACGCCGAAGTTCGACGCGTTGATCTGGGCGGGGGTCCAGGTGGTTCCCCAGAGGTCGTCCGTGTCGCCGTAGGTGGCCGTGCCGTCGCTGGTCGGCCAGTTCGTCCCGCTCGCGTGGTCGGTGATTCCGGTCGTCGACCCCGCCTTGAGTAGGAGCACGTCCTCGTCGTTGACGTTCGAGTTGTCCGCTCTCCGGACGATCTCGACCTGGATGCCGCGGATGTACGCGGTGCTCGGAATGTTGGCCCCGACAAAGAACCCGGTGAGGTCGAGGTTGCCGCTCTGAGTGTTGGTGTTGAGGGAGTCGGTCGTCCGGCTGGAGTCGGTCGTCGCCAGGAACGCCGCCGTTGCATTCGACCATCCGACGTTCGCGACGGTGGGGGCCGTGCGCCAGGCGCTGTTGACATCGGGGCCTTGGACGGTGAGGTTCGTGCCGACGCCGACCGTGGTCGCAGCGCCGGTCGTGTTCGTGGCGACGTTGCCGCCCCTGACGAGGCACATGGGCCCTCGCGAGGCGACTGCCCCCGGGATTGTCACGGTGTCGATCGTGAAGCAGGTGCTCGCGTCGTCGTGGATGAACCTGCTCCACTCCGGCACGGTCGCGCCGCGCGCGATTCCCTTGACCTGGACGGTTCTCGAGATGGTCTTCGTGACAGCCGTACCGCCCGTCGGGTTCGCAAGCGACCCGAGCGCCGTCAGCGTCCACACCTTGTTCGTATTGTCGTAGACGCCCCAGAGCTTGGCCGTGCCTGCGCCGATGGTGTAGTCGATCGCAGTCGCCAGCGTGTGCGGGAACAGGTTCGGATCGTTCATGTCCTGGCCGGGCTTGGCCAGGATCGCGACACCGTTGGCGAGGCCCGCCTCGGCCAGCGCCTCCGCACTCGCAGCCGTCTTGCCGAGGTTGGCCGTTCGGCCGGTCGAGCTGGTGGTCGTGATCGCCGTCACCAGGATGGCGCTCGTCGTCACCAGCACGAGCAGTGCGAGGGGCAGCGCAAATCCGCGCTCGTTTCGAAACAACTTCATGAGCTCTCCTAGGTCCGTGTGCTGTTCCGCAGCACGAGGTCGTCCTTGACCCTGAAGCGGCTCTCAGGATGGGTGGTCGGCGTCAGGTTGATGTCGAACTGCACGCCGAGCGTTGCGAGGCTCGCCGTCGTCTGCGCCGTGTACGTAAACGGGCTTGCGGTGCTCAGGTAGTCCGCCACCTTCACACCGGTGCCGCTGCAGGCGGCGCCGACATAGCGCCAGAGACCGTAGCGGCTCGTCCCGTTCTGAACCGTGCACCAGGTGATCGTCGTGCCGGCGCCCGCAGTCGGACACGCCGAGTTGAGAGTGAGCGTTGCGCGCTGGGCACCGGGTGGGCCGGCGGCGACCACGGCGAGGCTCGCGCAGTGCACCTCGCGGCGCAGCTTGGTCAACCCGAGCTGGGCCTCGGTCTGGGCCTGGAAGCGGTTGTTCATGTTGAGCTCCGCCCTGGACGTCGAGACGAGAAGACCGGTGAAGGCGGTCATGATGGTCAGGAGGATCGCCATCGAGGTCAGCAACTCGGGCAGCGTGAAGCCGCTCTCGTCCGCCAGGAGCATGCGCCAACGCTCGACGAGCATCACCGCGACGAGGCCTTCACGTCGACGAGGGCTTTCCGGGCCACGGTCTCGCTTTCGCCGCCAACGCCCCACAGGGTCTGGACGCGCTTGTCGACGGCGATGAGAGCGTTCAGGGCCTCAGCGCCTTGCGACCAGCCGAACTTCGCTCCGGAGACGATCCAGTTGTGCTGGTAGAGCCAGTGGTCGACGGCCGCAGGCGTGCGCTTCGGATGTGCCGAGACCCAGGCATTGAGCTTCTTCGCCCGCGCGAAGAGCGTCATCTCGTCCAGCGGCTCGGAAGGCGCGCCGGGCACGACGAACGCAGGCCTGCGTGTAGCCGAAGGGGTCTTTGCGACAGCCTTCTTCTTCTTCGCGGCCGCAATGGTCTTCTTGGCCGTCGGCGCAGCAGGAGCGGCGACCTTCGGCTTCGCCTTGACCTTCGCTTTCGCCTTGGCCTTGGGCGCGGCGACACCGAACTTTCGGGCCGGGACGCCGGCGTACGGAGACTTGTCCTCTGGAGCGCCCTGCTCTGCGTAACCCGCGTTCCGCTGGAGCCGAAGCACGATCGTTGGTGCCCCGTTCGCAACCAGCTTCGTGCCCGGCGCGGGCGTCTGGGCAGCGACGACATTGGCCGAATAACCGTGGACCGCACCCTCGACGCGCCAGGCGAAGCCGCCCTGCTCGAGCATCCCCTTCGCGAAGACATACGCCTGCTGACGGACATCGGGGACGACGAGCGGAGGCAGCTCCAGAGTCGTCTCAGTCGTGGTGGTGGGCTGCGCCGAGAGGGTTGAGCTTGCGGCGAACGTGAGCCCCGCGGTCGCCAGCAGCGCGACGGCGACGAGCACGGCAAGCCGAGGCGCACGCGCAAAGAGTCCCGCAGTCATAGTGGCTTTTTCGGCAGGTAGCTCATGAAACTCAACCCCTTGAAGGGGCAGTCGTGAACTCGATCACGCCGTCCTCGACACTCAGGGGCGGAGCCACGGCGAAGACCGGCGAGGTCCGGTACGGCGCAGCGGTCGGTGCGTCCTGCCAGGTGAACGCGGTGCCGGCGAACTCCTGGAACCAGGTCATCTCCTGCGGGTAGCTCGTCTCGGGCTTCAGGGCGAGATGAAGGTGCGGGCCGGTGGAGTGACCGGTCGACCCAACGAGGCCCACCCACTGTCCGGCAACGACGAGCGCCCCCGGCAGCACGGCGGGGTCTCGTTGCGAAAGGTGGCAGTAGAGCCAGTGGATCCCGTCTGACGTCTGCAGGAGGATCCCGACCCCGCAGCGGTCGTCATCGACTGCGTCGAGCACGATCGCGTCCGCGAGCGCGAAGACCGGGGAGCCCTCCGGAGCGGCAATGTCCGCAGCGGGGTAATCGTGATGCGTGTGTGCGACGCTGACGAAGGCAGATCCGCCGCCGACCGGGAAGACGTAACCGTCAGCGCGGCTGGGGCCTCCCAGAACACCGGCCGCAGCCGGGTTGAAAGATGCAGCGTGGGCGCCCGTGCGCGCCAGCTCGAGGACACCCTCGGCGGTCACGAGCTGAGCCCGGAGGCGCTCCACCTCGGCGTTGGCGGCGGCGCTTTGCACGTCGATCTCGAATGCCTCTTTCTCGACCCCCAGCCGGTCCGAGAGCAGCAGGTCTGTGGCCGCGGCACGCTCGTCGAGCGCCGTGACGCGCGCCTGGAGCGCCACCGCAGCCGCCTCTGCCTCACGCAGCGCCTCGCTCGTTTCCGCAACGGCCGCCTGGGCTTCCTCGAGCCTGATCGCCAGCTTGTCGAGCGTGAAGACCACGTCGACGCCGCCACCGAAGACCGACGCGAGCCCCAGTACGTCGTCCACGTACCACTGAGCGTGGTTGTAGGCGAACACGGCACGCGAGATGTCCGCACTCCCTCCTGCGGCGGCGAGGTAGCGCGCGGCCGCGTAGACCGCGTCCTCCGGGTCCCACGGATCGGCGACGCCGTCGCCGTCCCCGTCGGTACCCCAGCGCAGCCAGGTATCCGGCATGAATTGCATCCAGCCGACAGCACCGGCCGAGCTCGGCCCCATGTTGCGGCCGAAGTTGGACTCGATCTTGTTGATCGCCGCGAGGACCTGCCACGGGATCGCATAGGCAGCGCCGGCGCGAAGCCACAGCGCCTCCAGCTCCTCGTTCGAGCGCTCCTGCGGCACGCCGAACGGAGCCTCGAACGCGTTTGTCGGCAAGAGCATCGAGCCCGGCGGGTTCGGGACCTCAGCGCTCGGCAGGTTCACGGGCGCCGGCGAGACGACGTCGAAGGTGTCGCTCGTGGGCGCCTCCGACGAGACGACCTCGAACTGACTCTCGGTTGCCGGTTCCTCCGAGACGACGGCGAAGATGTCTGCCGAGGCGGTGTCAGCGGTGAGGATCGGGGCCAGCACGACCGACAATGCAGCCGTGGCGATCGCCCGTCTCATGCCCCCGCCGGACGGATGACGCGGAGCACGGGTGCCTCGTTTTCCTGGGACGCCTGTGCGGCCTCGGCCTGGCGCACCTCGTTCGTCTGTTGCTTCATCGCGTGGTCGACGGCGACGGCGAAGTCGTGTGCATTCGAGGACGCGTTGGCCGCGATCTCGCGCTCGACGAGCCCCGCGAGAACGTGCCCGATGAGTGCCTGCTGGAAGGTCTGCATCTCGAAGAAGCCACCCTCCGCGACGGCGTCGGGGATCTCGTCGGTGCGCGCCTCGCGGATCAGATCGGTGATCCGCGCGTTCGTCACCATCACCTCGACGGCCGCGATCCGCCCGCCGCCGAGACGCGGGAGCAGGCGCTGGCTCACGACGCCCTTGAGGACGCCGGCGAGGACCGAGCGAATCTGCTGCTGCTTGCCGGGTGGGAAGAATTCGATCATCCGGCCGACGGTCTCCGCGGCGTCGACGGTGTGCAGCGTCGAGAAGACGAGGTGGCCGGACTCGGCAGCCTGAAGCGCAGTCTGTGCTGTCTCCGCGTCGCGAAGCTCGCCGATCAGGATCGTGTCCGGGTCCTGGCGGAGCACGCGGCGAAGTGCCTGGGCGAAGTCGGCGGTGTCGAGCCCAACCTCACGCTGGTTGACGATGCAATGGCGGTCGGGATGCAGGATCTCGATCGGATCCTCGATCGTCACGATGTGCTCGTGACGCGTGCGGTTGATGTGGTCGATCATCGCCGCAAGGCTTGTCGTCTTACCGGAGCCGGTGGCTCCAGTGACGAGGATCAGGCCGCGGTGCTCGTTCGCGAGCCGGCGGACGCCGGGCGGCAGGCCGAGCTGCTCGAAGCTGGGGACGTCGCGCGGGATGACGCGAAACGCGAACGAGATCGCGCCCCGCTGCCTGTAGACGTTGACGCGGAAGCGCGGCAGCCCGTCGGCGGTGTAGGCGATGTCGAGGTCGCCGGTCTCGTGGAACTGCTTGAGGCGCTCGGGAACGATGCGCGTCACGGTCTCGACCGCGGCGAGCAGATTGCCCTCGTTCAGCGGCGGGCACTCGACGAGCGGCGCAATCGCGCCGTCGCGACGCAGCATCGGAGGCTGGTCCAGCTTCAGGTGGACATCGCTCGCGCCGAGTTCAACGGCGCGCCGGAGGAGGGCATTCAGATCCATAAGGGCGTCGCAGCAGGAATCGGCAGGTTCGGTGCCGCGCTTTAGGGCGCGGGCTCCGTCCGGGCCGATCGTTAGACCTCCGGACGTGACGCCACCCAAAAAGCACGGCTCCGTCGCCGCCTGCACCGCCAGGAAGACGGCGAGCCGCCGGCGCCCGTCGAAGGGCCTCGTGATCAGGACGAGCGGCCTGTCCGTACGCCGCGCAAAACGCTTCCGCTAGCCGCACGCGGCTCCTAGCTAGAATGCCGCACCCCAGCAGGGGTGCCCGAGCGGCCAAAGGGAGCGGGCTGTAAACCCGCCGGCTCAGCCTACGAAGGTTCGAATCCTTCCCCCTGCACTGTTTAGGGGCGCAATCAGGTTCGGGATCTGCGGGAGCAGATCCCGAACCGCGCCCAAGACCCCTGAAGGGTCGCTTCGCTCCCAAGACCAACGGGGCGGAACCGAGCAGATCCCGAACCGCGCCCAAGACCCCTGAAGGGTCGCTTCGCTCCCAAAAGCGCCCGCTAATCATGTTTGGCGAGGGCGGCTAGACTTCGGCCGCTTGCCCTCTTAGCTCAGTTGGTAGAGCACCTCCATGGTAAGGAGGGGGTCGACGGTTCGAGTCCGTCAGAGGGCTTCCGGTTTTCTCCTGCTATGAGCCGTTTCGGTTGGCTGCGGTGGCGCCGGCTTGTTGGTGAAGTGTCCACGCGATGTCCACGCGGTGGACACGGGCCTCGTCAGTGCTCGCGTGACTGTCGAGGAGGTTGATCGCGTGGTCGCGTCCGTCCCGGGCGAGGTGGCCGTAGTGGCGGTCGATCATTGTCAGGCTAGCGCCCATGTAGCGGGAGAGGTCGAAGGTTGAGATGCCGGCACGCAATGCGAAGGTCGCGAATGTGTGCCGGAGATCGTAGATGCGGCGGATCGGCGTGATCCCGGCCGCGAGTTGGGCGGGCTTCCATTTGCGAGTGCGGAAGTTGTGGAGATCGAAGTAGTCCCCGCGCAGCGATGGAAACAAAGGGTCTGTGCCCGACCCTGCTGGAAGTTGCTCAAGCGCGTCGAGCGCGATGGCCTGGAGCGGCACGGCGCGGATGCTGCCCTCGGTCTTGGGGCACTTGATCCGTCCGTTGCGGAACGCCCGCCGCACGTAGACAACACGGGCGGCCCGGTCGATATCACGCTGCTCAAGCGCGATCCACTCCCCGGGCCGCAGCCCGGTCGCCGCCGCGAAGATCACGAGGGGGCGCTCACGTTCGCCCAGTCGGGAGGCGACCTCGGCAAGTTGCGCCCATGACTCGAACGGCCGCTTCTCGGTGCGCCGCCGCTGCGGGTTATTGACACCGTGCTTGGCCGGGTTGACGTCGATCATCCCCCACTCGACAGCGCGACCCAGCACCTGCCGAAGCGCCTGCGTCGCTTCGAAGCGATGCCCGGCCGGGATCGTCATCCGCCAAGCCGCGATCTCCTGCGAACGCAACTGTCCCAAACGCTGATCACCGAACTCGCGGACCGCCTTCGACAAGAGCCAACGCAGCTTCTCGATCGTCTCCGGCTGCGCGTCGTGCTGGGCCAGGTACTCATCGACAAGCGCGGCGAGTGTCAGCGTGCTTCCGGTGCCGTTCGTCCGCCGTAACCGCTCCAGTGCCCGCTCGAGGGACTCCGTTGCGTCACGCTCCGAGACGAACCCGCCGCGCTGCACCCGTCGCGAGCTGCGCCCACCCGCCCGATACCGGTACCCCCAAAGAGGGCTCCCGTTGGTCCGTTCGACTTCATCGCGAATACCTGACCCTGCTGCGCCACGACATACCTCCTCGATCGACAACCAAGATCGAGGAATCACAGCCACGACGCGCCCGGCTCGCATGACGACCTCTCTCTCAAGAGGTCGATGGTCGAGCCCGGCGCGTCGGCGTCCGCGCCAGAAGAGTGTCTCTAGAGTTAGGCCGTGACCGCCTCTCGCCGAGGGGCGGTCGCCAGGACTGCCTCGATTTCCGCCACGGCCAGGTCGGTCGCCGTTTCCTCGGCGATCACCGCCGCGATGCGCTCGGCGGCGTGGCGGTAGGAGCCGTCGGCCAGGACGCGGCGGGTGGCAACCGCGATCTCCTCCGACGCCGACGAAGGCTCGAGCCGCTTCCCAGCGCCGGCGTGAACCACGCGCGCGGCGACGTCGAGCTGGTCGCGCCCCATCGGCAGGCACACGAGCGGGACACCGGCGGCGAGCGCCTTGATCGTGACGCCGTGACCGCAATGCGTGATCGCCAGCGACGCCTCGCGAAGGACCTCGCTGTGCGGCGCCGCCCGCACGACCTTGACGTTCGCCGGCGCCTCGATCGAGGCCGGATCGATCCCCTGGCCCGTCGTGACTACGGCCCGAACCGGGAGCTCGCCGACCGCGGCCACGATGCGCCTCAGCAGGTCTTCCTGATCCTGGAAGTCCGCGCTGAGCCCCACAAGGACGAGAGGATCAGCGCCGGCGGGAGCCGTCCACTCGCCGGCCCACACAGGGTCGTCCAGGCGCGGCCCGACGTGCTTGACGACGGGCGGCAGCGGCCCGATGAAGTCGAACGCGCGGCTCGTCATGACGAGCACGCGGGCGACGCTGCGGCCCTGGTCGAGGACATGCTCGAGTGGTTCGAGGCCCTGCTCGGAGCGCGCTGCGTTGAGCGCCGGGAGCGCCTCGTCCCAGCCCGCCATCACGATCGCCGCCAGCTCCTCGTCGCGCCGGCGCTCGGCCTCGTTGGTCGCCGGCATCAACCCTGCGCCGAACGGGGGGACACCAGGGGCCGGGACGACGTTGATGGTCGGGTTCAGGACGATGCAGGGCACCTGCGCTGCCTCGGCCGCGACCTGCGGCCCGAAGAGCAGGAGCTCCGTCAGCACCGCAGCGGCCGGCCGGCGCCCGAGCTCCTCGCGCACATCCGCGGCGAACGCGGCCGCGGGGCCTACCGCCAGCTGATCGCGCATCCGCGCGAAACCCTCTGCAGGCTCGAGACCGCCCCAGTCGCGAACGAAATGGCTCCTAGGCGAGCGCTCGAGCCGGTGTGGTGCCCGCGTCCAGCTGACGTGCTCGGCGCCCGTCGCCTCCACGTCGGGTCTCAGCACCGGGTCGGCGAGCACGCGCAGGCTGTACCCGCGCTCCACCAGTGCGCGCGCCACGCTCATCAACGGCGGCGTCGTCCCCGAGCCGTCCCAGGTAGTCATCAACAGGTGAGTCATGTGGAACCTCCTCCAGGTTGAGTGTGGATTGCCTCCACGAGCTCGCGGATGGCGGTGATGGTCTGGTCGCGGCTGAGCCCCTTGTCGCGACGCAGCAGCTTCCAGGTGAAGACGTCGGTCGCGACGACGAGCTGGGCGACGCGCCGCTTGCGGTCAACGCCACGCAACCCTGCGAGAGCAGCGGCGAAAACGTGCTCGACCCACTCCTGGTGGCCGCGCCGGCCGCGCGCGATCAACGGCTGGACGACAGGGGCGCGCTCCTCGATCGCGAGTGTGCGCAGCGTGAAGTCGCCCGTCTGCTCGTAGTCGTCGACGAGGGTGGTCGCGGCCCCCTCGAGGTCCCCCACACCAACGGTCCAGCGGAGCGTCGAGATCGCGTCGCTGATCCGCTCGGCGGCGGCGCCGAAGAGCGCCTCCTTGCTCCCGAAGTGGTTGACCAACGTCTGGAGCGCCACGCCGGCGTCCGACGCAACGTCGCGCAGCGTCACCTCGTCGTACCAGCCTTGCATGAATGCGTCACACGCTGCCTGCAGGATCCGCTCGCGCGTTACCTCGACGGCTGCGGCTCTCGTCGACATTCGATAGGATCTCGTTCTATTCATTAGTACGACCGTACAGGTAAATTACCGTTACGTCAAGCGGCGCTGTGACGCTTGGCGCCAGCGCAAGAACAACCAGACCGCTTGCGTGGTCGGACGCCCCGTTTACGGGTTCGTGCGTGAGAACGTCGTGCGAACACAAGCGCGACAGAGTGCGTCCATGCGCGGGTCACGTCTGGTCGTCAGATTCCCGCCGTTTGCGTGGTTTCCGTGCCCGCGGCGACCCGCGCGTGTCCGCGCTTCCCTCTCCGGAACCTGAATGGTAAGGAG
>CAVVMR010000013.1:0-69653 GCA_963749515.1 uncultured Gaiellaceae bacterium | reverse complement strand
AACGCTGGCCCAGGCGAGCGACTGCGCCGAGCGGAGTAGAAATATCAAGCGTGACGGCGCGGATAGAACCTAACAACGAGCCACGCGGCGGCACCGAATAACGCAAGCCCAACAACAAAGTCCGCGAGTGGCGTCAGCAACAGCAGTGCGAGCACGATGATTCCAAGGGCGATCAGCTTCTGTGGCCTTGTCGATCTCATCGCAACGAGTGTTACACGGCAGGCCATCGCTGCGCTGCGCAAAGATCGCCGCTCAGGTGACATTCCCGCACGCTGGCCCGGGCGAGATACGCAATGCTCGGCTGGCGGATGGGACATCGACTCCCACGTGACGCGGCTCTCGGTGGACGCGTAGGCTTGTCCGGACATCGACGAAAGGACAGATGTGTCGACTCCCGTTTCTGACGCCGAGCTGAAGAGTCGCCATCGCTCTATGTGGGCGTCCGGCGATTACGGGTCGATGGTGGAGAGGTTCCTCCTTCCGCTCGGGCCGCGCCTGGTCGAGGCGTGCCGGATCGGGCCGGGGATGCGCGTCCTCGACGTGGCCGCAGGTACCGGTAACGCGTCGATTCCGGCGGCGCAACGGGGGGCGGACGTCGTGGCCAGTGACCTGACGCCAGAGCTTTTCGTCGCCGGCCGGGAGCGGGCAGAGGCCGCCGGCGTCGAGCTCGAGTGGGTGGAGGCCGACGCGGAGAACTTGCCGTTCGACGATGAGTCGTTCGACGTCGTGATGTCGTCGATCGGGGCAATGTTCGCGCCGCGGCACGAGGCGGTAGCCGACCAGCTCGTACGCGTGTGTCGCCCGGGCGGGACGATCGGCCTCCTGAGCTGGACGCCAGAGGGCATGCTCGGCGCGCTCTTCCGGACGATGGGGCCGTTCGCAGCGCCTCCGCCGCCCGGTGCGCAGCCGCCGCCGCTCTGGGGCAGCGAGGACCACCTGCGCGAGCTCATGGGCGATCGGGTCGTATGGCGAACACTCGAGCGGGACGTGCTCGAGATCACCGCGTTCGAGCAGCCGCGCGACTACGGCGAGAACTTCAAGGCGTTCTACGGACCCACGATCGCCACCCGAGCGAACGCCGCCCAGACGGGTCGCGAGGGAGAGTTCGACGAGGCGCTGGACGCGTTCTGCGACGAGTGGAACCGCGGAACCGACGACGCCGCGCGGTTCGAGCAGGAGTATCTCCTCGCCGTTGGTGACCGACGCTAGAGCAGGAACGTCGCGCGGTCGCGATGCGGGCCATGCCGCTGCGGGTCGACCCGGGGAGCCACTTGTCGGGCTTGAGTGTCGGCCTGACGCGAAGGATGCCGACCGCTTCCGGGGTGCCTGCGCTGCGGGCGGACTAGCCCGCTTAGAGCACTTCTAGAGCAGGAGGGCTAGCTCCGGAGTGCGTCAGCGCGGCCCGTAGGGCGCGTA
This sequence comes from uncultured Gaiellaceae bacterium, assembly GCA_963749515.1. GTDB lineage: Bacteria > Actinomycetota > Thermoleophilia > Gaiellales > Gaiellaceae > Gaiellasilicea. The sequence goes on along the minus strand of CAVVMR010000013.1, from coordinate 68,237 downwards.
GCGATGGTGCAGGAGGATGGGGTTGCCGGCCGGATCGCGGAGCCCCGCTCCATGACACTTGCCCGAGTCCCACATCTCGTTGACCTGCACGCCGGCGGCCTCGAGCTTCGCCTTCGCCGCGGCGACGTCGGGGACGCGCAGCGCGAGCGTTCCGGGCGGCAACGGTGTGAATTCGTAGTCGTGGGTGTGCGGGGTCATCACGGCAAGCGTGACGTTTCCTGCCTCGTACTCGACCCAGTCCTTGGACGGCGAGTTCGGATTCCTCTCGAGCCCCAACACGTCGCCGTAGAAGTGGTTCGCCTGCTCCATGTCCGTCACCGGCACACGAATGTAGTCCACTCGCTGCACCTCGATCATGGAACGCCTCCCTCCTTGTCCGAACGAACGCTCGACCACTCGAGGCTACAAGACGAGGTGCGGGCTAGAGCTCCGAGCTAATGACAGCGATAAGACTTTCACAAGTAAAGTGCTGTACGTCAACAGAAGGGAGTCTGGGAATGTCGGTTCTCGCCGAGGTCCTGTCCGCCAACGAGAAGTACGCCGCATCATTCGGAGCCACGGGCGAGCTCGCTCTGCCACCTGCGCGCCGGTTCGCGATCCTCACCTGCATGGACGCGCGGCTCGATCCCGCCAAGTACGCGGGCCTGAGCGAGGGAGACGCGCACGTCATCCGCAACGCCGGCGGCCGCGCCAGCGACGACGCGATTCGCTCGCTCGTGATCTCGTACAAGCTGCTCGGTACGCAGGAGTGGTTCGTCATCCACCACACCGAGTGCGGCATGGAGTTCTTCGACGACGATCGGATGCGGGAGATACTCGGACAGAGCCTCGAGACTGCCGAGCTCGGCTCTGACGGGTTTCGCGACGTCGGCAGCGGCCCGGGCTCGAGCGAGGCGCGGTACATCGACTGGCTCACGATCTCCGACCGGGATCAGAGCGTCGTCGACGATGTGACGCGGATCCGAGCTCATCCTCTGGTGCCCGCCCGGATCCCCGTCTACGGATACGTCTACGACGTGAAGACGGGAAGGCTCATCGAGGTGCCGGACGCGACAGCCGCCGGCCGGGCGAGGTGAGCCCGGGCGGAGACCCTGCACGCGCAGGGTCTCCGCCACGACGTCCTAGCTGTGAGACGACTTCCCGGTCTCGAGCAGCGTCTTGAGGTCGCTGAGGATCCACACCCAGCCACCGCCACCCTCGGCGAGCGGCGCCACGCTGGCGACCTGCACCGCGTGCTTCGGCGCGCCCTCGAGCTCGTGGGTGACCGTGAGGCGTGAGATGCCCTCGACCTCGCTGTCTATCTCCCAGGTGACGCGCGTCGGCGCCTCGTCGACGAGCTCCGGCCAGAGCGCATGCCACGTCTGGACGAGCTTCCGTGGCGGATCGACCTCGATCACCTCGCCGTCGACGAGCTCCGCCGGCATGCCCATCGCCTGCGCCTGCTCGTCCGCGGTCGCGAGGTACTTGCCGCCGGGCTGCAGGTCAAACTCGCCCCGGCCGGGATAGCCGTACTTCTCGTTCCACTCGGGTTTCGTGATCGCGTCCCAGATCGCCTCCGGGGTCGCCCGGATGTAGATCCGGTAGACCTGGGTCGTGGTCAATGTGCTCTGTTCCGTGGTGCTCATGCCGTCTCCTCCAGTTCGTTCTTGAGGTCTGCGAGCGCCGATACCTGGCGCTCCGTGTACTTGTCGATCCACCTGTCGTGGATCAGCCGAATCGGCACCGGGTTCAGGAAGTGCAGCTTCTCCCGGCCGGACCGGCGCGCCACCACGAGACCTGCGTCTTCGAGGACGCGAAGGTGCTTCATGACCCCGAAGCGCGTCATCTCCAGCTCCGACTCCAGCTCGGTCAGGGTGCGGCCGTCACGCGTGAAGAGCCGGTCGAGCAGGAAACGTCGCGTCGGATCTGCGAGTGCCTTGAAGACACGATCGTCATCGGTGGGCATACCTTCACAATACGTGACCAAATAGTCACATGTCAAATGGAAGAAATCCGTGACCCTCGCCGTCTGTGTGTGAACGGAACCGAACACCTACCGCAGAAAAGGGGTTCACGAATGACGCGAGTCATCCTGGCTGACGATCATCCGCTCTTCCTCTCCGCTCTCGAGCTGGCGCTCGAGGAGGCCGGCATCGACGTTCTCGGGACCGCCTGCACGGGCACCGAGGTACTGGCGCTGGCCGACCGGTGCGAGCCCGATGCAGTGCTGCTCGATCTCTGCATGCCCGAGATGGACGGCGTCACCTGCATCAGGCGGCTGTCCGCGCTCTACCCGCACCTACGGATCGTGGTCGTCTCCGCCACCGACGACCAGAGCGTCATTCACGCCGCGCTGGCGGCAGGAGCCGTGTGCTTCGTCGGCAAGAGCGTCCAGCCCGAGGACCTCGTTCAGGCGCTTCGCGCCGTGATCAACGCGCGCAACGGCGGCATCCACTACCGCGGCGAGTTGCCGGTCAGCCAGCTTCGGCCGATCCGGCACGAACGGCGCGACACCCACGGCCTCACGAAGCGGGAGCTCGAGATTCTGCGGCTCGCCGCGAGCGGCTCCTCGAACTCGCAGATGGCGAAGCTGCTGTGGGTGACCGAGCAGACGATCAAGTTCCACCTCTCGAACGTCTACAAGAAGCTCGGCGTGCCGAACCGGACCGCCGCGTCTGCCGCGGCGAGCAAGCTCGGACTGCTCGAGCTGGACGACGCAGCCGATTTCGGCGAGATCGTCCCCATCGCGTCCGCTCGCGGGATGCTCGGCTAGGAACGGCGGGCCGCCCGCAGCCGGGCGGCCCACGTCTCTCTCCAACCAACACCGCTCAGCTCGAGCGGGCCAGCTCCTCCATCTCCGCCGAGTAGCGTCCCGCCACCGCCGCGCTGTTGTTGCGAGCCCGCAGCGCGAGGAAGGACTGGCCGGCGTCGACGTTCTCCGCGGCTCCGCCCCACGCCTTCAGCGCCGGCGCCTGCAGCGCGCGGCCGTACGAGAACGAGAGCACCCACGGCTGCGCCCCGCGCGAGTTGATCGCGTTCAGGTTCGCGCTCGCCTGCTCGTCGGACTGGCCGCCGGAGAGGAAGACGATGCCGGGCACCGCGGCCGGGACGGTCTCGCGGAAGCACTTCAGCGTCCAGTCGGCGACCTCGTCGGCGCTCGCCTGGGTCGGGGAGCCCTTGCCCGAGATGACCATGTTCGGCTTCAACAGGATCCCCTCGAGGTCGACGCGCTGGTGGTAGAGCTCGTCGAAGACCTTGTGCAGCGTCCGCTTCGTGGCCCGGTAGCACGTCTCGATGTCGTTGTCGGCGTCCATCAGCACTTCAGGCTCGACGATCGGGACGATCCCCTGCTCCTGGCAGAGCGCCGCGTACCGGGCGAGCGCATGGGCGTTGACCTCGATGCAATACGCCGTCGGGATGCCCTCGCCGATCGTGATTACCGCGCGCCACTTGGCGAAGCGCGCGCCGAGCCCGCGGTACTCCTCCAGTCGCTCGCGCAGGCCGTCCAGGCCCTCGGTGACCTTCTCGCCGGGCGCGAACGCCAGCTCCTTCGCGCCAGTGTCGACCTTGATTCCGGGAATGATCCCCTTGTCGGCGAGCAGCTTCGCGAACGGGGTTCCGTCCGACGAGGACTGGCGCAGCGTCTCGTCGTAGAGGATGACGCCGCTGACGTACTCCTCAAGATCGGGCGTCGTGAACAGCATGTCGCGGTAGGCGCGCCGGTTCTCCTCCGTCGACTCGAGCGAGATCGTGTCGAAGCGCTTCTCGATCGTCCCCGAGCTCTCGTCGGCGGCGAGGATCCCCTTGCTGTCGGCGACGAGGGCCTTGGCGGTTTCGTGCAGCTCATGCGCGGCCATCGCGTTCTCCTTTCATCAATCGTCTGACTTTCTCGGAAGGGTGGTAGGCAGCGATCCTACGGACAGTCCCCGAGCGGGAGCGCATCACGATCGACTCCGTCTCGACACCGGCGCCGCTGACGCGCACACCGCGCAGGAAGACGCCGCTCGTGACACCGGTCGCGGCGACGAAGACGTCGTCGCCGGAGACGAGGTCGTCGGTCGTGAGCACGCGGTCGAGGTCGTACCCGGAGTCGATGAGCGCCTGGCGCTCCTCGTCGTTTCGCGGCCAGAGCTTGCCCTGGATCGCACCGCGTAGGCACTTGATCGCCGCGGCGGAGATGACGCCCTCCGGCGTGCCGCCGACGCCCATCAACATGTCGACCCCGACGAAGGCTTGCGCCGCTGCGATCGAGGGGGCGACGTCGCCGTCGCGGATCAGGTTGACGCGCGCGCCGGCCTGGCGGAGCTCGCCGATCAGCTCGTCGTGGCGGTCGCGCTCGAGCACGACGACGGTCACCTCGCTGACGTCGAGCCCCTTCGCCTTCGCCACCGCGTGCACGTTCTCGGTCGGGGTCGCGTTGATGTCGATCGCCTCGGCGGCCTCGGGCCCGACCGCGATCTTGTCCATGTAGAAGGCAGCGCCGGGATCGAACATCGTCCCCCGCTCGGCGACCGCGATCACGGCGATGGCATTCGGCTGGCCGAGCGCGGTGAGGCGTGTCCCCTCCAGCGGGTCGACGGCCACATCCACCGCGGGGCCGTGGCCGGAGCCGATCTCCTCACCGTTGAAGAGCATCGGCGCCTCGTCCTTCTCCCCCTCGCCGATCACCACGACGCCGTTCATCTCGACGGTGCCGAGCATCAGTCGCATCGCGTCGACGGCGGCCTGGTCGGCCTTCTCCTTCTCGCCGCGGCCGACCCAGCCGGATGCGGCGAGCGCCGCGGCTTCGGTGACGCGGACGAGCTCGAGGGCGAGGTTCCTGTCGGGGGCCGTGGCGCTCAATGCGCCAGGGACTCTATTACCCGGCGCAGGAGGGGCACCCGTGAGAGCGGATGCCCCTCGCGCGAAGACCCCTAAAGGGGCCGCAAGCGGCCCACGTCGATCAGGGAGTGGAGGTTGCTGACTTGAGGAAGGTCGAGGGGTCGAGCAGGTTGCCCTGGCCGGCGGGCAGGAAGACGATCTGCGGCGGCGCTTCCTTCAAAATCTGCAGCGCCTCGAACTGGAGGTTGCGGTCGGTCAGCGAGCTGGCGCGCAGCCGCTGTGCCTGCGCCTGGCCGCGTGCCCGCTCGATCTCCTGCTGGGCCTCGGCTTTCGACTGCTCCACCTTCTGCTGCGCGGCGAGCGCGTCCTGGGTCGCGACCTGCTTGCGCTCGATCGCCTCGGTGAACTCCTGCGGGAAGTCGAGGTCGTTGATCAGGAAGTCGACGACGTCGATCGAGAAACCGGCGAGCTGCCGGTCGAGCTCGTTCTGGACTGCGCGGCGGATCTGCTCGCGGTTCGGCGCGACGGCGACGCTCTTGAACTTGACGGTCTCGTTCTTGAACACCTGGAAGACTCGCGGCGCGACGACCTTCTCGAAGTAGGTCGAGCCGACGTCGGTGTAGAGCTCCTGCACCGCCTTGTCGCTGACGCGGTAGTTGAGCGTGACGACGGCGTAGACCGGCTGCGTCTCCTCGCTGATCGCCGGGCCGCTCGCAATCGTGCCCTCGCTCGCTCCGGTGCGCTCGTCCATCTGGAAGCGCTGGCTCTCGACCTGCGTCGAGACCTCTTCGGCGCTCTGCCACGGCGCGATCGTCTGGAAGCCGTCACCGCGCTGCCCGACGATCTCGCCGAACTGGCGCACGACGAGGACGTGACCGGCGTTGACCGAGTGGAATGACCGGAAGGCGCCCCAGCCGCCGATGACGACGATCACCGCAAGCGTGGAGGCCAGGATCCAGGCCGTGCCTTCGTCGGTCTTGCCCTGGCGACGGAGCCCGATCCCATTGACGACGGCGACGACGGCGACGAGGAGAACGATTGTCGAGATGATCAGATAGCTCATTCAGGAGGAAGGATTTCGCGCCGGTGACGCGATTCCTCCCGTGCCCGCCGGCCCTGGCGGACGTTCGCGATCGCCCGCGCGAGGAAGGCGGTGATCGCGATCGAGCTCGCGACGATGCCGAGGATGATCTCGACCTTGAGCATCTCGACTACATGGTGTCTGGTGCGTCGACGCCGATCAAGGCCAGTGACCGCGCGATCACCGACTTCGTCGCCGTCACGAGCCCGAGCCGGAAGCCCTCCGCGTCGGAGCCGAGCACCTTGTGGTGGTGGTAGAAGCGATGAAAGTCGTCGGCGAGCCGGATCGCGTAGGTCGGGACGGCGTGCGGCCCCCGCCGCTCGGTCGCCTCGGCGACGATCGCCGGAAACTCGGCCAGGCGCTTGATCAGGTCACGCTCCTCGTCGGCAAGCGCCGCGGGAGGCTCGGCCGAGGGCGTCGCATCGCCGGCGTTGCGGAGAATCCCGGCGATTCGGGCGTGCGCGTACTGCACGTAGTAGACGGGGTTCTTCTGGCTCTTCTCCGCCGCCAGGTCGACGTCGATCTCGATCGTCTGGTCCGGCCCACGCGAGACGAGGTACCACCGCGCCGCGTCCACCCCCACCTCGTCGAGGAGCTCGTCGAGGAAGACGACGTCACCGCGGCGCTTCGACATCTTCGCGGCCTCGCCGCCACGGGTGAGATGGACGAGCTGGTAGATCAGGACCTCGACGCGATCGGGGTCGTAGCCGAGCATCCGCGCGACCGCCGCGTACCAGTTGCGCGTGCCGTGATGGTCGGCGCCCAGGACGTAGATCGCGCGGTCGAGGCCGCGGTCGAGCTTGTCCGCGAGGTAGACGACATCCGCAGCGCGGTACGTCGGCGTGCCTGTCTCGGAGCGGATCAGCACCCGGTCGTCGTCGTCCCCGTGCGCCGACGAGCGCGCCCAGACGGCACCGTCCTTCTCGTACGTGTCCAGGCGCGGCAGGTACTCGCCGAGCCGCTTCTCGAGCTCGCTCTGCTTGGCCCACGAGTCGAAGTGGATTCGAAAGCGCTCCAGCGTCTGCTCGATCCGCTGCAGCATCTGCGGGACGGGGTCGTCGGGCAGCGTCGCGAGCTCGGCGACATAGTCGCCCTGGTAGCCGTTCTCGGGCGGCTCCTCCCCTCGCCGGCGTGCTTCGACCGACGCGCGGAAGAGGTCCATCTGCGCCCCGGCGTCGTTGTAGTAGTACTCCCGATCGACCTCGTGCCCGGCGAACTCGAGCAACCGCGCAACGGAGTCGCCGTAGGCGCCGTTGCGTGCCGCGGCGACGGTGATCGGGCCGGTCGGATTCGCCGAGACCATCTCGACCTGCACCTTTTCCCGGGCCGTTGCCGAGCCGCCGCCGTAGTCTTCACCCGCCGCGAGGACCTCAGCGAGCGCGTCGCGGTACCACGCGGAGGTCAGCCAGAGATTGACGAAGCCGGGACCGGCGATCTCGGCGCGGTCGACGTCCGGGAGCGATGCCGCGAGCTCGACGATTTGCTCTGCGATCGCTCGCGGCGGCTGCTTGCGCATGCCGGCCAGGCGCATCGCTGCGTTGGTCGCGTAGTCGCCGTGCGTCGGGTCGCCTGGACGCTCGAGCACGATCTCCGCACCCGCCGCCTCGCCGAGCGCCGCCTCGAGTCGCTCGATCGCCTCAGCGGGCATGGATCTCCTCCGGAGTCGTCACGCCGTTATCGTACGGGCGTGGAAGAGGACGACCCCGCCCAGGAGCGACAGCTCAACATCCAGATCGCCGAGGACCATCTCGCCGGGGTGTATGCGAACTTCGCGAACATCTCGTTCTCCGACTACGAGTTCACGCTCACCTTCGCCCGCATCGACCACGAGGTCTCGGAAGGCGACATTCCCGGCATTGTTGTCTCCCGGGTGAACATGTCGACGAAGTTCGCGAAGGAGCTGCTCGACGCGATGCAGGACTCCTGGTCGAAGTACGCGACCGTCCGCGGGATCCAGGATCTCCCCGAAGCCCCGCCGCGGAACTCCTAGCCGGCGTCGTTGAGAGTCGCAGTCGTCTCGGACGTCCACGCGAACCTGCACGCGCTCGAAGCCGTGCTGGCGGAGGTGGACAAGGGTGGGTTCGACGAGCTGTGGTGCCTCGGCGACGTCGTCGGCTACGGGCCGAAGCCCAACGAGTGCGCAGCCCTGCTGCAGGAGCGAACCGCGATCTGCCTCGCCGGCAACCACGATCTCGTGGTGCTCGGGAAGATCTCGCTCGCGACCTTCGGCGGCGAGGCGGGCGCGGCAGCGGCGTGGACGCGCGACGTGCTCGACGAGCATGCGCGCGCGTTCCTGATGACGCTTGCTCCGAGCGCCGTCACGGCAGGCGCGGAGCTCTTCCACGGCAGCCCGCGCGACCCGGTGTGGGACTACGTGCTCACCGAGGACGCGGCGCGGTGGACCTTCGCGGCGACGACGGCCCCGCTCGTCCTCGTCGGCCACAGCCACATCGCGCTCGAGCTCGCCGGGGACGGCGCCGAAGTTCGCGGCGGCCAGGCAGCCGCGGGCACGACGCTCGACCTCGCCGCCGCGCGGCGGCTCCTCAACCCCGGCTCGGTCGGCCAGCCCCGCGACGGCGACCCGCGCGCGGCTTGGCTCGAGGTTGATATCTCGTCGGGACGGGCAACATTTCGCCGTACGGACTATCCGGTCGAGCGGACGCAGTCCGAGATGCGCGACCAGGACCTCCCCGAGGTTCTGGCAGCGCGGCTCGCGCACGGCATCTAGCCCGACCTCGAGGAAAAAGGGGCGACATGGCTGAACTGACGAACCTGGAAACCAAGCTGGGCGAGGTGATCGGCCTCGCGATGGCGGCGCAGGCCGCAACCGAGCGCGTCGAGAAGCTGACCGACGACACCGTGCTCGTGAGGGAGCTCAAGCGGATGCGGAAGGAGGCGGCGCAAGCGGAGAAGGACGGCACGGCCGTTGCCGCCTCGCTGAACGGCAAGAAGGCCAAGATCCTCGCCGAGGCCCGGACGGTCAAGACCAAGGGCGCGACGATGATGAAGACCTATCTCGAGCGCGGCTCGGACGACCTGGACGGCTTCGAGTTCCTGACGATGGCCGAGGCCGGCGAGGTCGGCCACTGGTCGGTGCTGCAGGAGCTGAACAAGCAGGCCAGGCACGCGGGCGTGCGCAAGCTCGTGAGCACGCATCTCCCGATCCAGAAGCGCCATCTCAAGGACGTAATGGCCGGGAGCCTGAAGCTGGCGGCGAAGGAAGACGCGAACGCCGAGGCGTAAGCGCTCGGAACTGCCGGGCCGGTGCTCTAGATGAGTGCCGGCTCGGCCGGCGCTTCGCCCGTGGTGGCGAACGTGATGCCCTCGCGGGCGAGCGCGACCTGGACTTCCTCGCGCGCCTTGTAGATCCGCCACTTCACGGTGGCGAGCGTCACCTCGAGCGAGTCGGCGATCTCGGTGTAGGAGAGCCCGACGACGTCCCGGAGGAGAAGCGCCATCTTCAGGTCGACGCTCAGCTGCTCGACCGCGCGCCAGACCGCGTCGATGGCCTCGATCCGCTCGAACGGCGCGTCGACGACCTCGAGCGGCGGGATGTCCTCGAGATTGACGACCGCCCGCGGCCGGCGCTCGAGGGCGCGCAGCTCGTCGAGCACACGGTTCTTCGTCACCTGGAAGAGCCACGTAGTGAAGCGGCAGCGAAGTGAGAAGCTCGGCAGGCCCTGGTAGACCCGGAGGAAGACCTCCTGCGTCAGATCTTCGGCGAGCGAGCGATCGCCCACGAGCCGAAGCACGTAGTTGTAGACAGGAAGCTCATACGCACGGACGATGAGCGAGAACGCACGCTCATCTCCTCGCTGAGCCTTCCGCAGGACGCCGAGATCAGGCTGGGGCAGCGACAAGTGGGCCGGAGTATAGCGCCGAGACTGTCAAATGGAAGGTCCCGATTTCGCCGTGGAGCACAAGTTGCCTCCCGTTATCTCGGACGGTGTGTCCAAACCCAGGAGCCGCAGGGCCGTAGGGGCTAGATCGGAGAGTTCACCCCCTTCCTTGAGCGCGTAATCGAGGGACGTGAGAACGAGCGGCACCGGATTCGTGGTGTGGGCCGTGAAGGGGCTGACGCCGTCGGGCTCGAGCATTTTCTCCGCATTGCCGTGGTCGGCCGTAATCAGGCACACACCGCCTGCAGCCTGGGTGGCTTCGACGACCATCCCGAGGCACTCGTCCGTCACCTCGACAGCCTTGGTGACGGCCGGGATCGAGCCGGTGTGGCCGACCATGTCCGGGTTCGCGAAGTTGATCACCGCGAAGCGGTAGCCGTCCCCGATCTCGGCCGCGAAGCGCGCGGCGACCTCGCGAGCCGACATCTCCGGCTTGTGGTCGTAACTCGGCACGTCGCGCGGGCTCGGCACCAGGATGCGGGTCTCGCCCGGCCACTCGGTCTCGACGCCACCGTTGAAGAAGTAGGTGACGTGCGCGTACTTCTCGGTCTCCGCGACGTGGAGTTGACGGGCTCCCGCGGCGGCGAGCGTCTCTGCCAGCGTCCAGCGGACCTCCTGCTCGCCGAATGCGACGGGCACGTCGAGCTCGGACGAGTAGCGGGTCATCGTCGTCAGGTCGAAGCCCGACTCGACGAGCTTGGTCGCCAGCTGCCGGCCGCGATCCGGCCGGAAGTTGAAGAAGATCGCCGCGTCGCCTGGCCTGAGGGCGGGCCGGCCGTCGACGATGATCGGCTCGAGGAACTCATCCGTCACGCCTGCGTCGTAGCTCGCTTGCACATTGCGCAACAAGCTATGTGCCGGCACATGTGTACCCATGTGCCGGGTGATCGCATCGAACGCTCTTTGCGTACGTTCTGCGCGCTTGTCGCGGTCCATCGCCCAGTAGCGGCCGGCGACCGTCGCGATCCGGTCGAGCGGCAGCTCCGCGAGATCGGACACGGCCGACGTCGGCGAGACGTCGCGCCCGTCCGTGAAGGCGTCGATCCAGGTGCGCTCCTCCATACCGAGTCTGCGTCCGAGCTCGAGCAGCGCCTGTAGGTGATCGATATGCGAGTGGACCCCGCCGTGCGAGACGAGCCCCAGCAGGTGCACGTCCCCGCCGCGCTCGCGCGCACGGTCGAACGCACCGACCAGCGCCGGGTTCTCGAAGAGCGAGCCGTCGCGGGTCGCAACGTTCACGCGCTGCAGGTCCTGGAAGAGGACGCGCCCGGAGCCGATCGTCAGATGGCCGACCTCGGAGTTGCCCATCTGCCCCTCGGGCAGCCCGACCGCCTCGCCGGAGGCCTTCAGCGTCGTGTGCGGGAAGTCGCGCCAGAGCCGGTCGAAGACGGGAGTCTCCGCCAGCTCGACGGCGTTACCGGGTCCCGCCGGCGCACAGCCCCAGCCGTCGAGAATGACGAGCGTTACGAGGTCGACGCTGTCCGGCAAATCGCTGCGAAGGAGTCGGGATCGAGCGAGGCGCCGCCGACGAGGGCGCCGTCGACCGACGGCTGCGACATCAGCTCGGCCGCATTCTCCGGCTTGACCGAGCCGCCGTACAGCACGGGCCGGTCGAGCAGGCCCTTGATGAATGCGTGCGCCTCCTCGGCCAGCTCGGGTGTCGCGGTCTTGCCGGTGCCAATCGCCCATACGGGCTCATAGGCGATCACGAGCCGCTCGTGATCGCCGGCCGCGAAGGCGATCGCCTCCACCTGGATCTTGAGCACGAGCTCGGTGTCCCCCGACTCGCGCTGCTCGAGCGTCTCGCCGACGCAGGCGATCACGCCGAGTCCGGCCTCGAGCGCGGTCCGGGCGCGGCGCGCGACAGTCTCGTCGCTCTCCCCGAACAGCTGGCGCCGCTCCGAGTGGCCGACGAGCGCACCTTGCACACCGAGCTCCACGAGCATCTCGGGCGAGATCTCGCCCGTGTAGGCGCCGCTCGGCTCCCAGTGCACGTTCTGGGCATAGATCGTCTGTCCGGTCTCCACGGCTGCACCGAGAGAGACGTACGGCGGGCAGAAGACGACGTCGACGCCCTCGGGAGCCTCGAAGCCCTCGAAAAAGGCGCGCGCCTCGGCCGGGCCTTTGAACATCTTCCAGTTGCCGGCAATCAGCATCGGGTCAATTCTCCGGGATTGCGGCCACGCCGGGGAGATCCCTGCCCTCCAGCAGCTCCAGCGACGCGCCGCCGCCGGTCGAGACCCAAGAGACCTGCTCGTCGAGATCGAGCTCGTTCACCGCGCGGACGGAGTCGCCACCGCCGACGACCGTGTAGCCGTCGACCGACGCGACGGCCTGTGCGACGACCTTCGTCCCCTCCGCGAACTGCTCCCACTCGAAGACCCCCATGGGGCCGTTCCAGAACACCGTCTTCGCAGCCTGGATCCGGCGGGCGAAATCGGCGCGCGAATCCGGGCCGATGTCGAGCCCGAGCCAGCCCGCGGGAAGCGCGTCGAACGGCGCCACCTGGGTCTCCGCGTCGGCCTCGAACGCACTTGCCGCGACGACATCGGTCGGGAGCACGACCGGGAACGGCAGCGGGTTCTCCTCCCGCAGCTCCTCGGCCATCTTGCCGCCGACGAGCACTTCGTCTGCGCGGCCGCCGAGGTTCTTGAGCACGCCGAGCTTGTCCTCCACCTTGGCGCCGCCCGTGACCAGCAGGAATGGCCGCTCGACGTCGCCGAGCAGCCGCCCGAGGTGCTCGAGCTCGGCGAGGAGCAGGAGGCCGGCGTAGGCAGGCAGCAACTCCGCGACCCCAACCGTCGAGGCGTGCGCACGGTGCGCCGAGCCAAACGCGTCGTTGACGAAGAGATCGCAGCCCTGTGCGAGCTCGCGCGCGAGCTCGGGGTCGTTCTTCGTCTCGCCCGGGTGAAAGCGCGTGTTCTCGAGCACCTCGATCCGCTCGTCCGGCAGGAGTGAGCGCAGATGCTCGCGCACGGGCTCGATCCGAAATGCAGGGTCCTCGCCCTTCGGCCGCCCGAGGTGCGAGCAGACCCGCACCTCGGTCGCGTTGCGCTCGAGCAGCAGCTCGAGCGTCGGCAGGGCGGCGCGGATGCGCGTGTCGTCGGCGACCCTCCCGTCATCGAGTGGAACGTTCAGATCCGCCCGTACGAGCACGGCCTTGCCCTCGACAGCGGCCTCGCGGACGGAGCGAGGCAGCCTCATTCGGACGCAGAGAGCTCCTGGAAGAGCTCGAGCAGGTTGCCCGACGGGTCACGGAGGTAGGCGACCCGTCCGCCCCAGTCCGGCTTGTCCTGCGGGTCCTGCGCCACGTACTCGCGCAGGCGCTCGACCGCAGCGTCGACGTCATCCACCTCGAGCACGGTGAGGGTCGAGTCCCCTTGGCCGCGCAGGTCGACCACCTCGCCCTGCTCGGACCGTCCGAAGATCGCGATCGTGCCTCCAGCCGTGGCGAACGACGCATAGCCGCTCGACTCGTCGCCGAAGCCGGCCTCGAGCCCGAGCTCGTCGCGATAGAACCGGAACGCGGCGCCGAAGTCGTCGACGAGCAGCCTGACCTGCGAGAACTTCATCAGAGCAGCTTGCCCATCAGATCGACGAGCCGGCACGAGTAGCCCCACTCGTTGTCGTACCAGCCGAAGACCTTCACCATCGTGCCGTTCACCATCGTCAGCTCGCTGTCGAAGATGCACGAGTAGGGCGACCGCTTGATGTCGGACGAGACGATCGGGTCCTGGGTGTACTCGAGGTAGTTCGCGAGCGGGCCGGCGGCCGCCGTGCGAAACGCGTCGTTGACCTCCTCGACGGTCGTCTCGCGGCCGACGCGGACGACGAGATCGGTGACCGACCCCGTCGGCACCGGGGCGCGCATCGACATGCCGTCCACCTTTCCCTTCAGCTCAGGAAGGACGAGCCCGATCGCCCGCGCGGCGCCGGTGGAGGTAGGGATCAGGTTGACCGCGGCGGCCCGGGCGCGACGGATGTCCTCGTGCGGCAGGTCGAGCACACGCTGGTCGTTGGTGTACGCGTGGATCGTGGTCATGAAGCCCTGCTCGACCGTGAACGCGTCGTGGAGCACCTTCGCCATCGGCGCCACGCAGTTCGTCGTGCAGGAGGCGTTCGAGACGATGTGGTGCGCGTCCTTGTCGTAGTCGCCGTCGTTGACCCCCAGCACGAGCGTGATGTCCGGCTCGGTCGCGGGCGCGGAGATGACGACCTTCTTCGCGCCGGCGTCGAGGTGCTTCTGCGCGCCGTCGCGCTTCGTGAAGAAGCCGGTCGACTCGAGGACGACGTCGACACCGACGTCTCCCCACGGGATCGCCCCGGGATCGCGCTCGGAGAAGAGCTTGACCTCTTCGCCGCCGGCCCGAATCACGCCGTCACCGAGCTCGACGTCGCCGGCGAACGGCCCGAGATTCGAGTCGTACTTGAGCAGGTGCGCCATCGTCGCCTGGTCGCCCAGGTCGTTCGCGGCGACGATCTGGATGTCGGACTCGCGCTCGAGCTGCGCCCGGAAGAAGTTACGCCCGATCCGGCCGAAGCCGTTGATGCCCACACGAATCGCCATTCGCTCTCTTCCTCCTGCGCAGTGTCGGTTGCCGGGGCCGAGTCTAGATTGCCAGCGGGTATTTCCCGCGCAGATACCGCAGGTACGGCTCCGGGTCGAGCCCCCCGCCGGTGATCCGCTCGACCATCTCGCGCGGTGTGTACTTGCGGCCGTGCTGCCAGAGGCTCTCGCGCAGCCAGTCGGCGAGCGCGCCGAACTCGCCTTGCTCGAACTGCTCGTGCAGGTCGGGCACGTCGGCGTTCACCTTCTCCCACAGCTGACCCGAGATGACGTTGCCGAGCGCGTAGGTGGAGAAGTAGCCGATCGCTCCGACTGCCCAGTGCATGTCCTGGAGGATGCCGAGTGCATCGTTGGGAGGCTCGACGCCGAGGTACTCCTTCATCCGCTGATTCCAGATCTCGGGCAGCTCCTTGAGGTCGATCGTGTCCGCGAGCAGCTCCTGCTCGAGCTCGAAGCGGAGGATGATGTGGAGGTTGTACGTGGCCTCGTCTGCCTCGACCCGGATCAGCGAGGGCTCGACCCAGTTGACGGAGCGGTACCAGTCCTCGAGCTCGACGTTGCCGAGCGCTTCCGGGAACGTGCTCTTCAGCTGCGGATAGAAGTATCGCCAGAACGGGAGGCTGCGGCCGACCATGTTCTCCCACATGCGGCTCTGCGACTCGTGCAGGCCGAGTGAGGCGCCGTGGGCGAGCGGAGTTCGCTCGAGCTCGCGGGCGACGCCGTGCTCGTAGAGGCCGTGCCCGCACTCGTGCATCGTCCCGAAGAGCCCGTCGAGGTTGTCCTCGAAGTAGCGGGTCGTGAGGCGGATGTCGCCGATCGCGATCGAGGAGGCGAACGGGTGGACAGCCGTGTCGAGGCGCCATTCGGACGGGTCGAAGCCGAAGCGCTCGATCACCTTCAGCTCGTACTCCTTCTGCCGCTCGATCGGGAAGGTGACGTCCCGTACGGGACGGTCTCCCTGCGCGCGGGCGGCGGCGACCAGCGGAACTTGCTCTTCCTTGATCCGAGCGAAGACGGAGCGCACCTCCGCCGTCTTCATGCCCGGCTCGAAGTCGTCGAGCAGGACGTCGTAGGGCTCGTCGTAGTCGTCGAAGCACTCGACGTACTGGCGGCGCAGGTCGAAGTTGTTGCGGAGCGCCGGCAGAAAGTGCGAGAAGTCCGAGTCCTGACGCGCCTTGACCCAGACGGGCATCGCCAGGGAGGCGGCGCGCGACATCTCGCCGCGCAACTCGGCCGGCACGCGGCGTGCCTTCTCCCAGTCGCGACGGACGAGCCGGATCAGGCTCGCCTCGTACGAGTCGTACGGCTGCGACTCCTCGAAGCCGGTCAGCTTGTCGAGGAGCCGGCCCATCTCGTCGGAGGTGAGCGCCTCGTGCGAGATCCGGTTGATGGTCGCCAGCTGCTCGGCGCGCACCCCGGCGCCTCCGGGCGGCATCTTGACTTGCTGGTCCCAGCCGAGGAGCGAGGACGTGCGGTCGAGATCCTCGATCTCGTTGACTCGCTCTTTCAATTCGGTGAACGCGGTATCCACGGACGAGACCGTACCTAGACAGGGACAGATCATGGGCAGTACTCGTCATTGATCCCGGGAGCGAAGCGACCCTTTAGGGGTCTCGGCGCGGATCGGAATCTGCTCCCGCAGATTCCGATCCCGGTTGCGCCCGGAAAGGAACAGCGCGGGCTGGAGGGGGAGCTCCGAGGACGACCTCCCCCTCCACATGCCGTGCTCTGGTGCCGAGGACGGACGGGGTCTGAATCCGCCGCCGGACGAGCACGGACCCGCACTGTCAACACTAGGACAATTCGTCGTTTTAGTCACCGGCGTTACAAGTGAGAAACGGCATGCTTCAGCGGCTTGCAAGCTCCTGAAGCTTTCGGAGCCGGCGGTGCGCCGAGGCCTTCGTGGTCGGCGGCTCGCAGCGGGCGGCCAGCTCGCGCAGCGGCAGGGTTGGGTGCCGGAGGCGGAGCCGGGCGATCTCGTGCAGGCGGTCCGGCAACCGCTCGAGAGTGCCCGCTGCCTGGAGCGAGCGCACCGCCTCGAGCTGTTCGTGCGCGGCACGGCTCGTGCGGACGAGATTGGCGTGGTCGGCGTTGGCCAGCCGGTTCGCCTCACTACGGGCGGCGGCGATCACCGAGCGCTCCTCGAACGCGAGGACGGTGTCCCCCGCCCCCGCTGCGCTCAACACCGCCTCGATCGAGTCGAGCCCCTTGGCGTAGGCGACGGCGTGGCGGCCGCGGTCGAGGACGCCCAGCTGCGCTTCCCCCGCAGCCGCGACCGTGCGCAGGAACTCCGCCCCCTCCAGCGAGGTCGTCCGCAGCTCGAGATGCGGCCTCTTCGGCCCCGAGAGCGAGCCGCCGCCGAGGAGCGCTCCGCGGAGGTAGGCGCCGCGGCAGCAGGCACGTCCGACGACGCGCTTCGGCGGACGCTCGACCGGGGCGTGGCGGGTATCGAGGACTCCCGCCTCGACGAGCAGCGCGAGCGCGGACTCGTCCCCGGTGATGTGGAGCTGGTAGCGGGTCGCGCGGTCGAACGAGCGGCGGCTGTACGTCCGGATCTCGGAGTGGATCCCGAGCTCGCGCAGAAGCGAGAACCCGCGGCGGGCGATTGCGGCGGTCGCCAGGTCGAGGTGGAGCGAGATCTCGCCGCGGCCGCGTAGATGGATGCTTCCGGCCGAGTGGAAGAGCGCGGAGATCTCCGCCAGGCGGCAGCAGCCGCGCTTCGGCGCGATCGCGGCGAGCTCCGACCGGAGGTCGTCGGAGAGGGTCATGAGGTCCACCCCTCCAGGCGGAGCAGCCGGCGCTTGTAGTCGACCCCGAGCGAGCCGTAGCCGCCGATCCCGTTCGCACTGACCACTCGATGGCACGGGACGAAGAGCGAGAAGCGGTTCTCGGCACAGAACGTTCCGGCGGCACGCGCCGCCCGCTGCCGGCCCGCCAGCGCCGAGAGCTCGCCGTAGCTGACGACCTCGCCCCACGGGACATTCCGGAGCGCCTCTGCGAGCGCCTCCTGGAACGGTGTCGCCCAGTCGCCGTCCAGCGGCACGTCTGCAAACGAGACGCGCTCGCCCCGGAAGTAGCTGTGGATCGATTGGAGCAATTCGGTCACGAAGCCGTCACCGTCCTGCAGCGGATCTCCCGATAGCGTTTCAGTAGGGACACCCGGGGTGCCCCTGGGGCTGGTTCGGGGTGTGTTTCCGGACAGGGCGCCGTGCAGCCGGACGCCGGGCGCCGGTGGGTCGTGGGCTACCACCACCTGCCCGTCGCCGATCCACAGCTCCCCGACCCCCCAGCCATCGATCTCGTAGGGATGCCGCGTCACGCGCATCGACCCGACTCTACAATCGCGCCGTGGGCGCACCCGGAAACTTCAGACCTCCGACTGCCGTGAACGAGCCCGTCCGCTCCTATGCGCCGGGATCGCCCGAGCGCGAGGAGCTCATCGTCCGCCTCGCGCAGATGGCGAGTGAGCGAATCTCGATCCCGATGGTGATCGGCGGCAAGGAGGTCGAGACGAAGGAGACGACTCAGGCCGTCATGCCGCACCGCAAGGAGCACGTCCTCGCAGACGTCGCCAAGGGCGGCCCCGAGCACGTGCAGCAGGCGATCGACGCCGCGCGCGAAGCGCACGCCGACTGGTCGCGACTGCCGTGGGAGGAGCGAGCGTCGGTGTACCTCCGCGCGGCCGAGCTCCTCGCCGGCCCCTGGCGCTCGACCCTCGTCGCCGCGACGATGCTCAACCAGTCGAAGACGGCCCACCAGGCCGAGATCGACGCCGCCGCCGAGCTGGTGGACTTCTGGCGCTTCAACATCGAGTTCATGCACCGGCTCTACTCCGAGCAGCCGGCGTCCTCGCCGGGCGTCTGGAACCGGCTGGAGTACCGGCCGCTCGAAGGCTTCGTCTTCGCCGTCAGCCCGTTCAACTTCACCGCAATCGGCGGCAACCTCAGCGGCTCGCCCGCCCTGATGGGGAACACGGTCGTCTGGAAGCCGGCCTCGAGCGCCGCGCTCTCCGCTCACTACACGCTGCAGCTGCTGCGCGAAGCCGGGCTCCCGGACGGGGTGATCAACCTCGTCTACGGCTCGGGTGCGACGATCGGCGACGCCGCGCTCGCGAGCCCTGAGCTTGCCGGAATCCATTTCACCGGCTCGACGCCCGTCTTTCAGAGCATGTGGAAGACCGTCGGCGCGAACATCGCGAACTACCGGAACTACCCGCGCATCGTCGGCGAGACCGGCGGCAAGGACTTCATCCTCGCCCACTCGAGCGCCGACGTCGACGAGGTCGCAACCGCGATCGTCCGCGGCTCCTTCGAGTACCAGGGTCAGAAGTGCTCCGCCGCCTCGCGCGTCTTCGCGCCGAAGAGCATGTGGCCGGCGCTGAAGGAGCGCCTGGCCGAGCAGGTCGCGGAGCTGCGGATGGGCGACGTCGCCGACTTCTCGAACTTCATGGGTGCGGTGATCGACGGCAGCTCCTTCAAGACGCAGAAGGAGGCCATCGACGAAGCGCGGGCGTCGGGAAAGGCCGAGATCGTCGTCGGCGGCGACTACGACGACAGCGAAGGCTTCTTCGTGAACCCGACTGTGATCGAGACCGAGGACCCCGGCTATCGAACGATGCACGAGGAGCTCTTCGGCCCGGTCGTCACGACCTACGTGTACGACGACAAGCGCTGGGACGACACACTGAAGCTCGTCGACGAGGGTGCCCCCTACGCCCTTACCGGCGCGGTCTTCGCCGACGACCGCTACGCAGTCGAAGAGGCGCACCAGGCACTCCGCTACTCCGCCGGCAACTTCTACGTCAACGACAAGCCGACCGGCGCCGTCGTCGGGCAGCAGCCGTTCGGCGGCGGACGCGCGTCCGGGACGAACGACAAGGCGGGCTCGATGTGGAACCTGATCCGCTGGGTCAGCCCCCGCACGATCAAGGAGACGTTCGTGCCGCCGACGGACTACCGCTACCCGTTCATGGGCTCGGACGGAGCCGACCGGCCCTAGCACGCAAGGTCGAGCGCGATAGGTTGATCGCGTGGGCGACGTCCTCCACGCAATCCGGGTTTTCTTCGAGTCGCTCGCCGCCGTCGAGTTCAGCGCGCTCGGGCTGGCGATCGCCTGCCACGTGCTGAAGACCATGTGCACGAGCCGCGCGTGGAGGAACACGCTCGCCACCTCGTACCCCGACACGGAGGTCCCCTGGCGCTCGATCTACGCCGCGTACCTGTCCGGAGTCGGCGTCAATGCGATCATCCCGGCCCGCGCGGGCGACGCCGTGCGGCTCTACATCGCGCACCGTGCGGTGGCGGGCAGCACCTACACGACCCTCGCCTCGTCGCTGCTCGTCCTCTCCATCTTCGACTCGGCGATGGCGATCCTGATCTTCGCCTACGCGCTCACGCTCGGCGTCCTCCCGGGAATCGGCTCCCTGGGCAAGCTCCCCGGCTTCGATTTCGGCTTCTTCGTCTCCAATCCGGAGTTTTCGGCCGTGCTGCTCATCGTCCTGGCGATCTTCGGAACGGTCGGGTTCTTCTGGGCGCGGATCCATATCGACGAGTTCAAGGCGCACGTCGGGCAGGGCCTCGCCGTCCTGCGCGACCGCACCGAGTACCTCCGCCGCGTCGCGCTCTGGCAGGCAGGCGACTGGGCGCTCCGCTTCATCGCGATCTGGTTCTTCCTCGACGCGTTCGGGATCCCGCAGTCGATCCGCAACGTCCTCCTGGTTCAGGTCACCCAGAGCCTCGCCACGCTCGTGCCCATCTCACCCGGCGGGATCGGCACCGAGCAGGCGTTCATCGTCTACGTCTTCTCAGGCACTGGGATCGGACGCGCGACGCTGATCGCGTTCAGCGTCGGCATGAAGCTGACGCTGATCGTCACCAACGTGATCCTCGGCTTCACGGCGCTCTTCCTCACCCTCGGCCACACCGACTGGCGCTCGATCGCCGGGAAGAAGCCCGCTCCGGAGCCCTAGAGAGGCGGGTTGCACTGCAGCGTGACCGTTCCCTCGAGCGGCGCGGGAGCGCGTTGTTGAAACGCGGCGGCGGCGGAACCGACGAGCGCCAGGCAGAGACAGGCCACGGCGAGAATCCAGCGACGCACACCCGAAGTCTACGCCGACATTTCCCCGACTCTTCTACCCGCGACCGGTCTTGTGCAGCTGCGCGTAGATCGAGCGTGCGGTCTTCGCCGGCACCCCGGGCACTCCCTCGAGCTCCTCCTGGCTTGCGGCGAGCACGCTCTCGGTCGAGCCGAAGTGCTGGATCAGCGCCCGCCTCCGCACCGGCCCGACGCCCTCGAGCGTGTCGAAGAGCGACTCCCGCGAGCGAGCCGACCTGCGCTGGCGGTGAAAGTCGAGCGCGAAACGGTGCGCCTCGTCGCGAACGCGCTGCAGGAGCTGCAGCCCGGCGCTGTGCGGGTCGAGCAGGATCGGGTCCGACCTGCCGGGGACGAAGACCTCCTCCACCCGCTTGGCGAGCGCGATCACCGCAACCCGTGGGAGCTCGTAGGCCTGCATTGCCGTGAGCGCGGCGGAGAGCTGACCCTTGCCGCCGTCGATGACGACGAGGTTCGGCGCGGTCGCGAAGCCCTCGTCGTAGTCCACGCCCGTCCCGCTGTTCAGGCGCGCGAACCGGCGCGAGACGACCTCGGCCATCGCGGCGAAGTCGTCCTGGCCGTCGAGCCCTCGCACGCCGAACTTCCGGTAGTGCGCCTTCTTCGCCATCCCGTCCTGGAAGACGACCATCGAGCCGACGATCTCCTGCCCCTGGATGTTCGAGATGTCGAAGCACTCGATCCGCAGCGGCAGGCTCTCGAGGTTCAGCGCCTCGCGCAGCTCCTCCAGCGCCGAGACCCGGCGCAGGCGCTTCTGCTCCGAGACGAGGGTCTCGGAGTCGAGCGCGAGCTTCGCGTTCTGAGCCGCGAGCTCGGCGAGCCGCCGCTTCTCTCCCCGGGCCGGCGCCCGAACCTCGACACGCGAGCCGCGCAGCTCGCTCAGGAACTGCTCGAGCGCCTCGAGCCCGGTCGCCTCCGTGGGGACGACGAGCTGCGGCGGGATCGACGGCGCGTTCCCGTAGTACTCCAGGCAGAACGCCTCGAGCACGGTGGTCACGTCCTGGCCCTCGACGTTCTCGAGGTGGAAGCCGTGCCGGTCGATCATCTTGCCGCCGCGGAGCGGGAAGACCTGCACGGCGGCCCGATCGCGCTCGACGGCGATCCCGATCACGTCGATCGAGCCCGTCTCGCGCCGGTCGGCGCCCTGCTTCTCCGCCAGGTTCTCGATCGCGAAGAGCCGGTTCCGGTAGCGAGCCGCGTCCTCGAACCGCTCGTCGGCCGACGCATCGCGCATCTGCCGCTGGAGCTCGCGGACGATCGTGCGCGTGTCGCCCGAGAGGAAGTTGATCACCCCCTCGATGATCTCGCCGTACGCCTCCTTCGAGACGTAGTCCACGCAGGGCGCGTGGCAGCGCTCGATGTGGTAGTCGAGGCACGGGATCCCCGAGTGGCGGCCCGGCTTGGGGCCTTCACACGGACGGAACTGGAAGACGCGGTTGAGCACGTCGAGTGTCTCGCGCACCTTCTTCGCGTTGGCGTACGGGCCGAAGTAGAGGACGCCTCGCCGGTGCCGCTCGCGCGTGAACATCACGCGCGGGTAGTCGTCCTCGATCGTGACCGCGATGTACGGGAACGACTTGTCGTCGCGCAGCCGGACGTTGAACGGCGGTCGGTAGCGCTTGACGAGATTCTGCTCCAGGTGGAGTGCCTCGACCTCCGTTGCCGTGACGATCACCTCGAGATCGGCGATCCGGCCCACGAGGTTCGGGATCGAGGAACGCGTGTCGCCACGCCCCGCCTGGAAGTAGGAGCGCACGCGCGACCGCAGCGACTTCGCCTTGCCCACGTAGAGCACGTCGCCCTTCTCGTCGCGGAAGAGGTAGACACCCGGCTTCGCGGGCAGGCGCTTCAGCTTCGGCTCGAGCTCGGCCATGCGAGCTAGCGTAGCCCCCGTGCGTGCGGTCACCATCACGGTTCTCGCCGTGCTCTCGCTTGCGGCCTGCGGCGGCGATTCCTCTCCCGAGGGCTTCGTCGTGGGCGCCGTCGACGATGCAGTCCGGCAGCCGGGTCCGGCTCTCGACCAGCTGCGAGAGGCCGGCTTCGGCGCCGTCGGGGTCACGAGCTTCTGGCAGCCCGGGCTCTCGGCCCCTCCGCCCGAGGAGCTCGCCGTGCTTCGCGATGTGGCGGCTCGCGCCGACGGGACGCGGATCTTCCTCAGCGTCTACCACCCGGGCTCGGCGACGACGCCGCTGACGCCGGAGGCGCGGGCGGAGTTCGCCTCGTATGTCGCGGCGATCGTGCGGGACGTCCCCGAGATCCGCGACATCGTGGTCGGGAACGAGCCGAATCTGAACCGCTTCTGGCTGCCGCAGTTCGACGAGGCCGGCAACGATGTGGCTGCGCCGGCGTACTTCGCCCTGCTGTCCGAGGCCTACGACGCGGCCAAGGAGGTCGACGTGGACGCGACCATCTGGGGCGGCGCCCTCGGGCCGCGCGGGATCGACCGGCCCGGCACCGGTCGCGACACGCATTCGCCCACGACGTTCATCCGCGATCTCGGCGCGGCCTACCGGGCGAGCGGCCGGAGCGACCCGCCGCTCGACGGGTTCGCCTTCCACCCCTACCCGGCAAGCTCGAGCATTCCGCCCGACCGCCCGACGGACCCGGCGTCGACGTCGATCCTGCTCGCTGACTACGAGGAGAAGCTGGCGCCGTTGCTGGCGGAGGCGTTCGGCCGCGGACTGCCGGTCCTCTACAGCGAGCTCGGCGTCGAGACAGCGATTCCCGCCGCGAAGGCCTCGCTCTACGAGGGCACGGAGCCGGGCGCGCCCGTCGGCGAGGCGACCCAGGCCGACTTCTACCGCCGCGCGATCGAGCTCGCCTCCTGCCAGGAGAACGTCGTCGGGCTCCTGCTCTTCCACTCGCACGACGAGCCTGCGCTCACCGGCTTCCAGTCCGGCGTCTACTACGTCGACGGGACGCCGAAGGCGAGCCTCGCGCCCGTGCGCAACGCCGTCCAGGCCGCTGGCTGCTAGTGCGTACCATGTGCCTGTGAGCACTCCCTCCCAGGGCCAGTACGTCGCGTACTCGTTCTACAAGCTCGACCCCGCGTGGCGCCGCCTGCCGGTGGACGAGCGCGCTGCGACGAAGGATGCGTTCGCGGACGTGATCGAGAGCTGGAGCGAGCGGTTCGAGCATCTGCGGGCGTACTCCACCGCGGGCGTCCGGCCGGACTGTGACTTCTTCTTCTGGAAGATCACCGAGCGGTACGCCGACCTGGGTGAGCTCGGTTCGGCGCTGAACGGCACGCCGCTCGCCGGCTGGCTCGAGACGCCGTACAGCTACCTCGCGACGACGAAGGCCTCGCCCTACACAGAGGCACGACGGCCCCGCAAGATCATCCCCAAGGGATCCCCGTACCTCGTCGTCTACCCGTTCGTGAAGGTCCGGCCGTGGTACACCCTGCCGCTGGAAGACCGGCAGCGGGCGATGGACGAGCACATACGCATCGGGCGCGAGTTCGAGACGATCCACAACCACACCACGTACTCGTTCGGGATCGACGACCAGGAGTTCATGACGGCGTTCGAGTGCGACGAGCCGTCCGACTTCATGCACCTGATGCAGACGCTGCGCGAGAGCGAGGCATCTGCGTACACCGAGCGCGACACGCCGATCTTCGTCGGTGAGGGCATGACCGTCCGCGCCGCGCTCGACGCCCTCGACGGCGCCACCGCGCACGTCCGCGCCTAGCCGTGCGGCGCGCGGCACTCCTGCTGCTCGCCGTGCTGGCGCTCGCAGGCTGCGGCGGCGACGAGGAGACGGCTCCGCCGGAGGCTGCGCCTGCAGACGGCGTTCGGGAGCTCGCGAACGTCCTGGATCTACGCGCAGGGTTCGAGGCGGATGCCGGCAAGCCGCGCGTGCTCCTCCTCTTCTCACCGACCTGAGGCACCTGCCTCGCCGGCGCCCGTTGGGTGCGGGAGAACATCCTCGACAAGGAGCAGTCGGAGGAGCTTCGGATCCACGCGGTCTGGCTCAACCAGCGCGCCACCGACGGACGCGATGAGATCGACGAGTCGATCCTGGCCGACCCTCGCGTGACCCAGTACTGGGACGGAGAGGGGATCACGGGCACCTATTTCGCCGAGACCGATCTCGGCGGCCTCGGCTTCTCCGGCTTCGTCTACGACGTCTACTACGTCTTCGGACCGGCCGCGACCTGGGGCGATGCGCCGGCACCGCTTGCCGCCTCCGGTGGGCCGGTGCTCTACGAGGGCGAGCAGCTGCTCGCCGCGCTGCGCGCCCAGCTCTAGCCTCGCTCAGAGATTCCGCCGGCGGAGCAGGAACCCGAGCGGCACGGCCGCCGCCAGCGTCACGTAGGGCATCAGCGCGAACAGGTCGCGCTGCTGACGAGGCAGGGTCGGGCCCTCGCCGAGCTGGGCTCGGGCGTAGGCAATCGCACCACGAACGTCACTCTCGGAGAAGGCCCTGCCGTCGACGGCGGCCGCGAGCTGCGACAGCTTCTGCCGGCTCGCTGGGTCGGAGCGGTACTGACGCTCCGGCGCGGACGTGACATAGACCGACTCGCGCGCCTGCCAGACGTGGACGAAGACGGTGCTGACACGCGCCGTGCGAAGGGCGGCGGCGAGCCCGGACTGCACCCGCTGTGTCTCACCGTCTGTCAGGACGACGAGCAGCCGCCTGCGCGCGGTGGCCGAGAAGTAGCTCTGGCGCGCGACGGCGCCGAGCGAGCCGAGATCCGTCGCGACAGTCCCGAAGCCGGCTGGGGGCGGACGCTCGATCCCGACCGAGCGGTTCAGCGTCGACCGGAAGGTCACCACGTCGAGTGTGGGAAAGAGATGCGGCAGCGTCCGATCCGTCAGCGACGCAATGCCGGCCGGCACCTGAGCGAACCGACTCCGGATCTCGCGCGCCGCGAGCCGTGCCCGGTCGAGCCTCGTCCGACCCTCCGGTGCGGCCGACGCGAGCATCGACCGGGAGGTGTCGAGGACGAAGAAGATCTCTGCGTCGGTTCGCGCCTGCTGCGCCGTGGAGCGATCGAGCACGGGCTGTGCGGCAGCAACGCCGACGAGCACGGGGACCGCTACGAGCGCCGCCAGGAGCCTCCTCCGCGGCCCGGCGGGCGGCTCGGCGAGGCCCAGGGCCGTCCTGACGCGCCTTGCGCGCCGCTCGCGCCCGGCGAACACGACCACCGGGAGCAAGGCTGCGAGCGCGACCAGCGCCGCGCCGGGAGTCAGGAAGGAGAGCGCGCCCACCGTCAGTAGCCGCTGCCGGGCTGCCCGAGGCCCGCGCTCTGGCCCCGATTGCGCCCGCCGGAAGGCGCGTCACCACTAAGGCTCGCAGCGTCGGCGATCCGGAGCGCGAGCTCGAGATTGACCTTCGCGTCGGCGTTCGCAGGATCGATCTCGACCGCGTTCCGGAAGGAGCCGATGGCCACCGTGATCAGGTTCGCGAGGGCTTCCCCATCCCTCGGAGCGAGGTTCTCGTTGAGAGCGATGACGCCGGACATGTTGGCCGCGCGTGACCGCCGACGTGCATCCGGGTCGCTGCGGCTCAGCCCGGCGAGCCCGAGCTGGGTCTCGGCACGGAGGGCCCGGAGCTCCTGCGTGAAGTTGACACCGGGCCGAACCCGTGCGAACCCCTGGAGCTGCCGCCGGAAGGCGAGGTCGTCGCCGGCCCCGAGCGCGTCCTCGGCGACGCCGAAGGGAACGAGGCTCGGCGGCGGTGAGAACCTTGCTTGCGTCGGCGCTGCGAGGAAGTGGACATCCTGGGTCTCGAGTGCCCTGCTCCAGCGGAGCACGTCGATCGCGAAGATGGTCAGGAGCGCAGCGACGCCCAGCGCGAGCACCGATGCGGGGATCAGGAAAGCGCGTCGCCTCACCCAGGCTCCCCTCCCGGGCGGGGCAGCTCCAGCCGGCCGCAGAGCCGTTCGTTGGCCGCGAGCAGCAGCGTCAGCGCGAGAGCGAGCGCCAGGAAGAGCCAGGGAGCGTCCTCCTCGGCGAGCCGGAAGCGGCGCTCGGGCTGCGCGGCGACAGCCGACTCGGCCGCGTCAGCGAGCTCGACGAAGATGTCCGGCCCGACGATCCGCGCGAAGAAGCGGCGCTGCTCCTCCCTCGCACCGAGCGCGAGGATCCTCAGCTCGGTCCCGTCGTTGCGCATCTCGGTCAAGGTCGCGATCAGCCGTGGGACGTCGTCCGGGAAGAACTCGAGGTCGCTGGCGAGCAGGATCGAGCCCCTTTCGATGCCGTCCCGCTCGAGCGCAGCGCGTCCGGCTTCGAGCCCGGCGGAGAGGTTCGTCCCCGTCTGGAATGCGGACCACGGGTTCGCGCGACCCTTGCCCGAGAAGAGGCGGATCATCGGCGCGAGATCGCGTCCGGGCGTACCCGGCGGGACGAGCTCGTAGGCAACGTCCGAGAAGGCGACAACGCCGGTCGGCTCGTCGGCGGCCGCCACTCGGCGAAGCAGCTCGCCAAAGGCCGGCTGCAGGCCCGCGCTCGCCGAGAGGTCGAGGACGATCATCCCGGTCGTGCCGACGGGGAGCAGCGGGTCCGGGCGCGCGTCCCGGCCCCGCGCGACGACGAGCGCCGCGAGGAGCACACCGGCGAGGCAAAGGCCGAGCACGGCACGAAACAGCGTCGTCCGGACGATCGGGCGCCGGAGCGAGCTCAGCTCGCCGTAGGGGAGCCTGGCGTCGCGCCGGCGAAGCCGGTCACGCATGCCGCTCACCGCCTCCACCGAGGGCGCGCCTGCCCTCGGAGCCGGCCTGGGTCGCCAGCTCTGGCGGCGGCGGCTCCTCGGCCCAGGCGAGCGCGCGTGTGGTCTCGGCGAGCGGGCGCGCGCCTTCGTGCTCGAGCACGTCGGCGAGTGCCTCGAGTGCCTTACGCCGATCCTCGTCGTCGTCGCGGCGGGCGGTCCAGTCGACCAGGACGAGAGCTCGTTCGAGCGGGGAAAGCGGCCGCTTCCGGCGGGTGGCCCGCCAGCGGATCTGGGCGAAGCGCCAGAGGAGGATCGAGGGGAAGAGCACGACGAGCAGCGCCGCGACGAGGGCCCCGCCGGCGAGCAGTGCGGGCCGGACCCGATAGGTCGGTGCCGGCGGCTCGGTGCTCGCCACGAACGCACCTTGCGGTCCCGGCCTCGCATTCGGGTCGAGCGACTGCGCGGTGTTGATGCGGGAGACGACCTGGAGGGCCGGAAATTGCCTGGTCAGCAGCAGCGTCGTGCTGCCGCCGGTCTCCCTGTACAGGATCTCGACCGGCGCCAACCGGATCGTGTGACGCTCGCCGCGCCCCTCCTCCTGCCTGCCCAATGGCGTCTCGAGACGCGGTGCGAGGCACCGTTCGTGGAGACAGCGCAGCGTCGTCTCGTAACGCAGGTGGACGAGCTCTCCCCACCTCGCGGCGGGTCTCGACGACGCGACCGACGGTCTCGTAGGGCTCGAACTGCAGCCGCGTCCGGAGTCGGTCCGGCTCGAACTGAGCGGCGTCGAGCACGATGTCCAGGCGGGCGGCGACCGTGTCGCCGAAGAGGTGGGTCGACGGCGAGACCGATGCGTTCGCAACGAGCGCGCGGCCACCGGGAAGCGCGTCCTCCGCGATCGCCGTCGGGGCCAGCAGCAACACGGCGAAGCACGTCAGCGCCACCGTCCGGCCGATCATGCTCGGCCCCGCGCGCGCCGCCGTCGGTCGGCCCAGGCGAGAAACGCGGCGTGGACGCTGCTCACCTCGGTCGTCTCGACGAGCACCGGTTCGAGGTCGAGCCCGCGGAGCATCCGGACGAGCTGCGCGCGTCGTTCCTCATTCGCACGTCGCCGCTCTCGGGCCTCGGACGGCGTCAGCTCGGCGTGGGCGGTCCTCCCGGTCGCGGGGTCGGTGAACGGGAGGACGATGCCGCCGACGTCGGGGAAGCTCTGCTCCCACACCGGATCCTGGACGAGCACCGGGATCACATCGAGCCGGCGCGCCAGCAAGCGCAGCCAGAGCTCGCGTCGAGGCGGCGTGAGGAAGTCCGAGACGACGAACACGAACGAGCCTGCGGGCACGTCGCGCCGGTGGCGGATCAGCTCCTCGAGCCCACGCTCGAGTGCGTCGGGCGGCGCCTGGAACGGCCGGTCCGGGTTCAGCTCCTGGAGCGTCCGCTGGCTCTGCGGCGGCTGCCAGTGCGATTCGCCCGAGCCATGGTCGAGATATCCGATGTAGCCCTGGACGGCACGTGCGCTGTCGGCGACCAGGCGCAGGACGGCCTCGATCGCACGCGGTTTCTCGAGCCACGGCCAGCCCGGCGGATAGAGCGACATCGAGGGCCGGCGGTCGCAGAGGACGACTATGCGGGGCGCCTCGTCGGCGTAGTGCTCGCGAACGACGAACTCGTCCAGGCCGCGTGCCCGCGACAGCTTCGCGGAGGCGGGCCAGTCGATCGCCTTGACGTCGTCGCCGCGACGGTACGGCCGCGAGCCGGCGACGTCGGAGCCCGTCCCTCGGCGCGCGCTGTGGATCGAGCCGTACGCCAGGCCGACCAGCCGCCGTTTGGGCTTCAGCGGGAAGGTGAGCGGCGGCGGCACTAACGGACGGCCGCGGCGGCGACTCGCTCGTCGAGGTCGTCTCCCGGACGCGGAGCCAGCTCGAGACAGCGGTCGCGGAGCGACTCCATCGCAGCTGCCCACCGCACCTCTCGGGCTTCGGCGACGAATCCCGGCGTGAAGACGATCCGGTGGACGACGACGGGCAGGAACAGGTGCTCGACGTCGCTGGGAGTGACGTACCCCCGCCCGTCGAGCAGCGCCCAGGCTCGAGCGACCCGCTCGAGCGCCAGGCTGCCGCGGACGGAGGCGCCGACGTCGACCCCCTCGAGCGTCCTCGTGGCACGAACGAGGCCGACGATCCAGCGCCGCAGCACCGGATCGACGTAGACGCGCGTCGCGGCGGTCCGGAGCTCGTCGACCTCCGGGAGCGTCAGCACGGGTGCAAGGCTCGCCAGCGGGTGACGGGCGACCTGCTCCTCGAGGATCAGGATCTCGTCGTCCTCGCCCGGGTAGCCGAGCGCGGCCTTGAGGAAAAACCGGTCGAGCTGCGCCTCGGGGAGCGGGAACGTGCCCTCCTGCTCGATCGGGTTCTCGGTCGCGATGAGGACGAACGGGTCCGGGAGCGAGCGGGTCGTGCCGTCGGCGGTGACCTGACGCTCGGCCATCGCCTCGAGGAGCGCGGACTGCGTCTTCGGCATCGCACGATTGATCTCGTCCACGAGCACCACGTTCGCGAAGATCGGCCCCGGCCGGAACTCGAACTCCCGCTCCCGCGGGTCGTACACCGCGAGGCCGGTGACATCGGTCGGCTGCAGGTCGGGCGTGCACTGGATCCGCGACGTGGTCGCGCCCTCGACCGATCCGGCGATTGCGCGGGCGAGCACCGTCTTCGCCGTGCCGGGGACGTCCTCGAGCAGGACGTGCCCGCCCGCCGTCAAGGCAGCGAGTACGAGCTTGACCTCCTCCCGCTTCCCGTGCACCACCGTCTCGACGTTGTCGAGCAACGTCGCAGCGAGCGCGGAGGCCCGCTCGAAGCCAGCTGCCTGGCTCAAGTACGGAGCTGGTTGCTGTAGCCGGCGAGATAGCAGGGCCGCGCCTGCGACAGCGGGAAGACGGCGCGAACGAAGGTCCCACGCGGGACGGCCGTGCTGAACTCGGCCGACGACCAGACATAGGTCGAACCGGGCGCCGCACCGGACTTGGCCAGGACGACCTTCTTGATGTCGCTCCAGCGGCCCAGTCGCCGATCCAACCGCTGGATGACGACGTGCCTGCGCCAGAACTGCAGCACCGACGTGACGGCGACCTCGAAGCCGAAGCCCTTCGACGACCGCGGCCGGTAGCGGAGCTGCACCCAGGGTCGAGTTTGGATTGTCACCGTCGCGCTCCTCGCGCCTTTCCAGGCGGCGCGAAGCGTCGTCGAGATCGTCGGAGCGGCTTGCATCGTCCAGCCGCCGCCCGCCTGCGCGTGCGCCTCGAAAGCCTCGCGGAAAGCGGTCTGCCCGCAGGGCTTGGTCTCGATCGTGACGATGTCGCCGGCGCCCGCACCTTCCGCCGAGCCCAGGAGAGTCGCGACCTGGTTTCGGCCGAGCACGGTGGGCCGCGCGAAGATCGTCACCCGCTCCGATGCCACCATGAGCCGGTTCAGCTGGCTCTGGGCGACCGAGAGCTGCGCCGCCGACGGTGACTCCGTGCCGAAGTAGATCCGGGCATCGACGTTGTACCGGCCCACTCCGGCCCGGATCCGGTATCGGCCCAGCAGCCGTGTCAGCGGGACCGGATCGAGGGCCGGGGAGAGCCGCTCCGCCGCAGCGATCTCGAGGGGAAGCTGACGCACCGGAAACGCCGAATCCTGGCCGAGATCGCCGCGCACGCCGAACGTCGCCGAGATGAGCACGCCGCCTTCGGGGAGCGACTCGAGCGTCGCGACCGGCGCGTCGGCGAGGTCGTCGTCCGGATCGAGTGAGACGTTGGCCGCGATCGCTCGCTGCGCCCCTGTCTGGCCGAGCGTTCCGGACTGGACGACGGTCCAGCCCTTCGCGGGCAGGAATCCGACGCCGGCGACGTTTCTCCCCGCCGCACCGGTCGGCGTGGTCCAGGCGCCGAGTCCGAAGCCGAAAGCTCCGACGAGCAGGGCAGCGGCGGCCACCACGACGACCCAGCGCAGCCGAAGTCCGCGGCGGGACGGTACGGGCTGACTCCTGGGGCGGTCGAGTGACGCCCTCGCCAGGTTCCGCAACTCCTCCTCCGTCGGCGCGGGCACGCGACTCGCAAGGTCCGCGAGCAGCTGCTCGATCCGGTCGTCACCGAGCTTGCGGCGCCGAGGTCTCATCGCAGGCGCTCCGACAGTGCCGCACGCGCGCGAGCCGTCCTCGACTTGACGGTGCCGGTACGGATCCCGAGCGCCACCGCCACCTCTTCCTCGGAGAGCTGCAGGAGGTAGCGGAGCAGAAGCACATCGCGGAACCGCTGCGGCAAGGCGAGGATCGCCTCCCGGAGCTCGAACACGCTCTCGTCCTCGCGTCCCTCCAGCTCCAGGTCGTGGTCGGCGTGCGGTGCGCCGCGCCGAACGACGTCGGCCGCCTTGTGTGCGGCGATCCCGAGGAGCCAGGCCCGCAGCTTGCGAGGGTCCTCCAGCCGCGGCAGCCCCTGCCAGGCGGCGGTCAGGGTCTCCTGCAGCGCGTCGCGGACGTCACCGTCGTTTCGCAGCCGGAGCGCGAGGAAGCGGTGCACGGCCGGCCCGAGGGTGACGACGAGTTGCTCGAACGCAATGGCGCTCCCGAGCTGCGCGCGGCGAACGAGCTCTGTGTCCTCGAGCTCGGGCGGCAACTGCTGCGCGAGACGGTCGTCGGCGGAGGAACCGGCGGGGGCCATTACTACAAGAGTCGTGGATCGGCCGCCAAAAGTTCCATCCTGCTCAGCTGTACGTGTGCTCGGTGCGCCAGATCCGGAAGCACGCGTAGGCGCAGGCGCCGAGCACGAGGAAGAACGCGAGCGCGTCCGGGCCCGACGGGCTGAGGCCGATGAACGCGCCGATGTCGACGACGGCGAGCACGATCGCACCGTAGAAGATGTTCCGGCTGCGGTCGTTCCAGGCCTCGATGTCACTCCGCCGCTCGCGCCACATGAGGAAGAGGAAGAAGGCGATCGCCAGGAAGAACGCGATCTTCAGGAGGCCGCCGACGGTCGCGAGCACCGGCTCGAGCGAGAGCACCACGACGACGAGCGCGATCAGCCCGATGATCAGGAATCCGCGGATCGCCGTGTGCTCGGAGAAGAAGCGTCTCATGACCCTCCGGTCATGAATGCTCGCACGGCGAGCGCCGCTGCGAGCAAAGAGGTGCCGGCAAACCAGAGGAGCCGCTTTGGGCCTTGCGCCGGGGCGTACATCCAGGGCGCGAGAATCGCGCCGAGCGAGAGCGAGCCGTAGACGTAGTGAAGCTCGTCGGCGGCGCGTCGTTCGTCGGACAGCAGCAGGAGCCCGAGCCCGATCTGAGCGACGAGCAGCGTCTGTGCGAGCGCGAGCACGTTCGCGAGCAGCCGGCCCGCCCCACGCCGGCGCCAGTAGACGAGACCGCCGAGAAGCGCCGCGAGTGCCGGCACGCCCACCACCATGAAGGCGAGGATCTCGTGGGCGGTTAGCATCGCGTCGCACCCTAGCGAGAGGAGATCACGTGGTCGAGGAAGGGAAAGCGGCGCCGGACTTCGAGCTCGAGAGCGAGTCCGGGGAGACCGTGAAGCTCTCCGATCTGCGCGGCAAGCTCGTCGTCCTCTACTTCTATCCCAAGGACGACACGCCCGGGTGCACGGCTCAGGCCTGCGGGATCCGCGACGCCTGGGGCGAGTTCGAGTCGCGCGGCGCAGTCGTGCTCGGTGTCAGCCCCGACAACGAGGGCTCGCACCTCAAGTTCAAGGAGAAGTACGGACTGCCGTTCAGCTTGCTCGCCGACACCGACCACAGGACGGCCGAGGAATACGGCGTCTGGGTCGAGAAGAACTACGGCGGCAAGACCTACATGGGCGTCGAGCGCTCGACCTTCGTGATCGACGCGGATGGCAACGTTGCGAAGGAGCTGCGGCGCGTGAAGCCGGACACTCACGCCGACGTCGTGCTGGCGGCGCTGCCCTCGTAGTGCTTTCCCAGCAGCTGGCCGAGGCGATCGAGCGGCTCGTCGCCCAGGCGGGCGGCTCCGTCGAGGCGGAGGTCGAGCGGCTGTCGGCCGCCTACCGTGGCGAGGACCGGGCCCGTGCTGCAAGCAGCCGACCGGCGGTCGCGGCGTATCTCGCCTACCGCGCGCCGGCGACGTTCGCAGCCGCGGAGGCAGTGTTCCGCCAGGTGCAGCGGCAGCGGCCCGACTGGGCGCCGCGATCGTTGCTCGACGTCGGCGCAGGACCGGGCGTCGCCGCGTGGGCCGCCGTCGCCGCATGGCCGACACTGGAGGAGCTGACGCTCGTCGAAGCGGAACCGGAGATGATCGCGGCGGGCCGCGAGCTGACGCCCGACGCAGACTGGATACAGGCGGACGTCTCTCGTGCGCGAGGTCCCGCCGATCTCGTCCTCGCCTCGTACGTCCTCGGGGAGCTGGACAAGCCGGTTGCGGCTCTGCTGTGGGAGCAGTCAGCCGACACGATCGTGTTCGTGGAGCCGGGCACCCCGGCCGGCTACCGGCAGATCCTGGAGGCGCGGGCGGCAGTGATCGAGGCGGGCGGCTTCACAGTCGCACCCTGTCCACACGACCTCCCATGCCCGCTGCCGCCGGACGACTGGTGTCACTTCGGCGTCCGCCTCCCCCGCTCCAAGCTCCACCGGCGCGCCAAGGGCGTCGAGCTCGGCTATGAGGACGAGAAGTTCTCGTACGCGGTGCTGAGCCGCGAGCCGGCCGCCAAGGCGCCGGCGCGGATCATCCGTCAGCCGCAGGTGCGCTCAGGTCATGTCAACCTGGTCACGTCCGAGGCCGACGGCATCCGCACGCGAACAGTGAGTCGGAAGCAAGGGACGATCTACAAGGAGGCGAGAGGCGCCGCCTGGGGCGACGCTATCGACCTGCCACCCGTGCCACGGCCCTGACGCCGTCGGACGCGCGCAGGCCCACGGTCACCTCGCGGTCGCCCGCCGCCCTCACGAGCTCGATCTCGTCACCTGCGTCGATCGGCGCGCGGTAGTCGAGCTCCGCCACGAGCGGCTGCGCCACATCGACGCCGCCCGACGCGAGTGCGTGCTCGACCGCCTGCCAGTAGATCGCGTTGTTCAGGTGCCCGTGCGGATCGACGTCGGTCGCACGCAGCGGCCAGGGCGTCGAGCGAGCCTCGGGCGAAGGGTCCGGCAGCTCGAGCTTCGTCGACACGCTCCTGCCGCCGGTCGCCTCGCCGTAGATGCCGAAGCCCTCGATCCTGGCCGGCCGCTGGTCGGGATCCAGGTGGATCCACACGCTGTCGACCTCTGCGTGCCCGCCTTCGTCGCCGGTGACCGACCAGCGCCGCCCGGCGGCGATCGCCGCTAGGCCGCTGCACCACGTCACGAGCTCCACCTCGCGATCCTGCAGAAACGGCTGGTGGACGTCGATGCGGATCCGCCGCACGAACCACAGGTGCGACGGGGTTCCCCAGCCGGTCTCCTGCACGTCGTCGATCGCGACGTCCTGGAGCAGGCGTGCCAGCGCGTCGAGCCGCACGCGGCCGCGCAGATCCACGTCGGCGAGCCGCACACGCCGCCGCGCCGAGAATGTCCGCCCGCGCGACGGGACAGGGATCGCTGGGTCGAGCACCCGGCGACCCTATCCGGCAGCCTGCGATGCGGATGAGAGGACTTGAACCTCCACGCCCCGAAGGGCACACGGACCTGAACCGTGCGCGTCTACCAATTCCGCCACATCCGCGCGGAGCGACAGTCTAGCCGCACACTTCGACCCCAAATCGGGCATGGCGTCCGCACCCATCCGGGGGATTCCCGCACCCCGCCGAGTGCCGACGTAACCAGCGTGGACGTGGAGAAGAGAGAAAAGGGACGGCGGACCACCATCCTCGGAATCATCGGCGTCGCCTGGGGCAGTCTGATCATCGCGAAGATGCTGGTGCACGGGGTTCCCAGTGCGACCAGCGCGTACGACGCAGGCCGGCTCACAGCCTTCGTCTTCGCCTTCGCCCTCATCGGCGCCGGCGTCTGGCAGCTTCGAAAGTCGTAGGCGGCGCGCATCGTCCGAGGCGCCACCGCACGTAACACGATTTTCATACGTCTGACCTACGATGACGACCGTGCTCCGAGGGCTCGTCATCCTCCTCCTCTGCCTGCTTGCGCTCGCCACGGGCGCCGCACGCGCCGGTGAGCGACCGGCGTCCGGCGAGTTGGTGGAGGTCGTCGTCGGCCTCTCGCAGACGCCGCTTGCCACCACCCGGACGCTTGCGGGCCGCGGCCTCCACGCCCGCACGATCGCGTCCGCGCAGCGCGCACTCGAGACGGAGATCGAGACGACGATCCCCGACGCCCAGATCCGCTGGCGCTACAAGCTCGTCGCGAACGGGATGGCCGTCGTCCTGCCTCGCTCGCAGCTCGGACGGCTCACGTCGCTGCCGGGCGTCGCGAAGGTCTATCCGAGTATCCGCTACCGGACGCAGCTCGACCGCAGCACGCCGCGGATCGGCGCGCCGACGCTCTGGGGCGCCGGGCTGGAGAACGCCGGCCAGGGGATGAAGATCGCGATCATCGACGAGGGGATCGACCAGCGGCACCCGTTCTTCTCACCGGCCGGGTTCACGATGCCCGCGGGATATCCGAAGGGCCAGACCGCGTACACGACGGCGAAGGTCATCGTCGCGCGGGCGTTCCCACCGGCCCGCCCGCGCTGGAAGAACGCGGCCAAACCGTTCGACACCGAGCACTCGTCGCACGGGACTCACGTCGCCGGCATCGCCGCGGGAAACGCGAATACGCTCGCCGAGGGAACGCGCATCTCCGGCGTCGCGCCGCGCGCGTACCTCGGCAACTACAAGGCGCTGACGATTCCCACCGATGCCGACGTCGGCCTGGACGGGAACTCGCCGGAGCTCACAGCTGCGATCGAGGCAGCGGTCGCGGACGGCATGGACGTGATCAACATGTCGCTCGGCGAGCCCGAGATCGAGCCCTCCCGCGACATCGTCGTCCAGGCGCTCGCTGCAGCGGCTCGCGCCGGAGTGGTCTCTGTTGTCGCCGCCGGCAACGATTTCGGCGACTTCGGGCGCGGCTCGGTCGGCTCGCCAGGCTCCGCCCCGGAGGCAATCACCGTCGGCGCGGTCTCGACGTCGCGGAGTGGACCTGTCGACGTCGTTGCATCGTTCTCGTCGAGCGGACCGACACCGCTCTCACTGCGCCTCAAGCCGGAGGTGAGCGCCCCCGGCCTCTCGATCTTCTCCGCCGCGCCCGGCGACTCGTACTCGACGCTGTCCGGGACGAGCATGGCAGCGCCGCACGTCGCCGGCGGGGCTGCACTGCTCCTGCAGCGCCACCCCACCTGGACACCGGCGCAGGTGAAGTCCGCGCTCGCACTCACCGGCGACATCGCCTGGACCGACGATCGACGGGTCACGGAGCTGACGACCGTGCGTGCCGGTGGCGGCGTCGTGAACCTGCCCCGCGCCGACAACCCGCTCGTCTTCGCCGCTCCCGTCGCGCTCTCATTCGGTCTCGTCGCACCGACGGCGACCCAGACGCAGCAGGTCGAGCTCACGGACGCAGGTGGCGGCGCCGGCGCGTGGGCCGTTTCGCTGGCCCCACAGTCAGGGCCTGCTTCGGCCGTCGTCTCGTTGCCGCCGACCGTGAACGTGCCCGGTCCTCTTCCGGTCACCGTGACGACGACGAGCGCCGCCGACGCCGAGGTGACGGGATATGTCGTGCTCACCCGCGGCGCCGAGAAGCGGCGCATCCCCTACTGGTTCCGGACCGGCGCCGCCAGGCTCGCGAACGCGAAGACAACTCCGCTCCGGCGCGCGGGGACGTACTCGTCGACAACGAAGGGCGGCGCCGCGCGCATCACGGGCTACAGCTACCCCGAGTCGCCCTCGGGCCTCGGCTTCTCGTCGAAGCTGCCCGGGCCGGAGCGCGTCTTCCGGCTCGTGCTCGGGCGGCCTGCCGCGAACTTCGGCGTCGTCGTCACGAGTCGCTCGAAGGGAGTGCGGGTCGAGCCGAGGATCGTCTACGCAGGCGACGAGCGCCGGCTGACCGGCTATGCCGCGCTGCCGTTCAACCTGAACCCCTACCTCCGCACCTTCGGCTCTCTGGTGCTCGCGGCCGGGACGATCCTGCCTGCCGCCGGCTCCTACGACGTCATCTTCGACAGCCGCTCGGCGGCGACCGCGGGGAAGTTCGCGTTCCGCTTCTGGATCAACGACTCGACGCCACCGACGGCCGCCCTGAAGACAAGGCGCGTAAAGCTCGGAACGCGACTCGTCGTCGCCGTCACCGATCGGGCCTCCGGGGTCGACCCGGCGTCGCTCGTCGTCGAGATCGACGGCCAGGACCGGCGTGCCACTCTGGCGGGCGGCTCGGTTCGCATCCCGACAGCGGGCCTCCGCAAGGGCAGGCACACGCTGCGCTTCCAGGTCTCGGACTACCAGGAGACGAGGAACATGGAGAACGTCGGCCTGATCCTGCCGAACACGCGCATCCTGACGACGAGCTTCGTCGTCACGTAAGTCCAAACCGCAGCGGCCGCGGCGCCGAAGTGCTCCATGAGTCGAGACAGGGAGGCACGGGAGTGAACAAGCGAGTGGTCGTTGCAAGCGCAGCACTGCTGCCGGTGGTGTTCGTGGCGGGCATCTGGACGGGTCTGAGCGGAGCCGGGCAGGATGCAGCGCGCGCGACGACGACTGGCCTGACCGCCCAGCTGGCGGCTGCGCAGGAGATTCCGAAGCCGAAGGGCGTTCGAGCCGCCGCGAAGGGAACGTTCACTGCGACAGTCGTGCGAAGCGGCGCCGGTGGAAAGCTCTCCTGGCGGCTGACCTTCGTGAGCCTGACGGGCAAGGCGACCGCTTCCCACATCCACGTCGGCGCGCGCGGCCGGGCCGGAGCTGTGCGAGTTGCGCTGTGCGGCCCGTGTCGTACGGGCGCCCGCGGCTCCGCGACTGTGGATGCGAAGACGCTCAACGCGCTCCTCGCCGGGACCACGTACGTGAACGTCCACACGGCGCGAAACGCCGCCGGCGAGATCCGCGGCCAGATCACCAAGACCAAGAAGCCGCCTGTGTTGCCGCCGACGCCGACGACGACACAGCAGACGACGACTGGGACGACGACAGACGATCCGTACCCCTACCCGTAGGGGTCAGCTGCGCCGGTCTTTCTCCTCGATCGTCGGGAGATCGGCGAGGTCGCGCTGCACGCTCTCGGCGAACTCCTCCTCTTCGGAGCGGATGAGCTTCAGGCTCGCCTTCCGCTTCTTGCGATCGCGCGCCCTGCGCGCCTCACCGCCGGCGAGCTTCGCCGTGACGCGGCCCATGCGCTGCCACTCGGCGCCGATCACGATGATGACGCCAAGGGCGAGCAGCACGATCCAGGGCCAGCTCACAACTCCAAGTGTACCCTCGGGAAAGCTGGGCTACAGTGGCCGCGTGGGCCGAATTGCGCGTCTGCTGCTCGCCTCGGTCGCCGTCACGCTGGCTGTGCCCGCACTCGCGCACGCCGAGGAGCGCACGCTGACGTTCACCACCGCGCCGATCTCCGTCCCGGCCTACGGGGTTGCCCAGCAGCCGCTGCTGGCCGAGTCGCCGAGCGTCGACGGCTACGTCGTGGGCATGGAGGCCGAGGTCGTCGACGCGAAGGGCAAGGTTCAGGGCCGAGACAGGGTGATGCTGCATCACATCGTCTTCGTGAAGCTCGGCGTCCCGGACTACACCTGCGGCGGTCGGGCCGCCCAGCGCTTCTTCGCCGAGGGTGAGGAACGGCTCGCGCTCTCCCTCCCCCGCGGCTTCGGCTACGCGAACAGGGCGACCGACCGTTGGGGACTTCTGTACATGCTGATGAACCACAAGCCGCAGCGCCTGAACGGCTACATCCGGTACACGGTTCGGTACATCACCGGGGAGGCCCTGACGCCGGTGAAGCCGATCTGGCTCGACATCCGCAACTGCAGCGGCCCGGATCCGGTCTTCGACGTCCCCGGCGGCGGCAAGCGCTTCTCGACCTTCACGAAGACCGCGGACTTCACGATGCCGGAGAGCGGCCGGCTCGTCGCGGGCGGCGGCCATCTGCACGGCGGTGGCCTGCGGCTCGAGTTACGCAACGCGTCGTGCAGTTCGAAGCCGTTCGAGTCCCGCCCGACCTGGGGCGGGCCGAAACCCAAGCCGCTGCTGCACGAACCAGGCCCCACGAAGATGTCCTCCTTCCGCTCGACGGCCGGGATCCCGGTCGCGAGGGGCCAGACGCTCCGGCTCGCCGCCGTCTACGACAACCAGGCGCCGCACACGCGGGCGATGGGGATCATGCTGCTCTTCCTCGCTCCCGGAGCGGTCGAGGACTGCCATCCGACACCAGCGCTCGAGATCGATCTAGGCAGGCCCTCGGCGCCGCCACCCTTCTCGATGCCTCTGCCGCGCGAGCCGCGAGGGCCGGTCACGATGGCGAAGTCGACGTTCGTCGGCGACTTTCGCTACGGCTCGGAGAGGGTGGTGCTCGAGCGCGGCACCACCTTCACGTGGCGGTTCCTGGGCGCGTTCCAGCACGACGTGACCGTCATCGGCGGACCTGAGGGCTTCTCGGCGCCGTGGACGCAGCGTGGGGTCTTCACACACCGCTTCACGAAGACGGGCACCTACCGTCTCTTCTGCTCACTGCACCCGGCGAAGATGGTGCAGCAGATCACCGTCCGCTAGTCGAGACCGCGCCGGTCTCGGCGGCGGAGAGCGGGACGAGCTCGAAGCGGTCGACGTCGACGAGACCGTGGTCGGTGATCTTGAGGCTCGGGATCACCGAGAGCGCGAGAAACGCGAGCGACTGGAATGGTGAGGCGACCTCCGAGCCGAGCGCGTGCACGGCGGCGACCGTGGCCTCACTGGCCTCGATCACACGCTCGAGCGGAAGGTCGGAGACGAGCCCGGCAACCGGAAGCGGCAGCTCCGCCGTCACCGAGCCGTCGTCCACGACGACGAGGCCTCCACCGAGCTCCACGAGCCGGGCAACGGCGTGCGTCATGTCGTCGTCGGCCACGCCGACCACGACCAGGTTGTGGGCGTCGTGCGAGAAGGTCGAGGCGAATGCCCCACGCCGAAGCCCGAACCCACGGACGAATCCGAGCCCGATCCGGCCCGTGCCGAGGTGGCGCTCGATCACCGCGATCTTGGCG
Organism: uncultured Gaiellaceae bacterium; assembly: GCA_963749515.1. GTDB lineage: Bacteria > Actinomycetota > Thermoleophilia > Gaiellales > Gaiellaceae > Gaiellasilicea. Next base: position 27,991 of record CAVVMR010000013.1, on the reverse strand, counting down.
AGGTCGTTCGAAGGATCCGCAACCGCAAGCCCATCCTCGGCCCGCAACTCCTCGACGAGCGCCTCCGTGACGATCTGGCCGGGGATGAGGCCGATCACGCGGGCCCAGCCTCCCTCCCACGCCACCTGAAAGTCCTCGGCGGCGACCGGCTGGATCCGCACGCTCTGCGTCACCCACTCCGGCACCTCCGTCGGCGCGATCGCCTGGATTGCCTGGCCGCGCTTGAGCACGATTTCGGGTACGAAGCGCTCCAGGTCGGGCAGGAGCAGCAGATCGGCCTGATAGGCGGGCGCGATCGCCCCGAGATCGTCGAGCCCGTGCCAGAGAGCCGGGTGATGCGAAGCCATGACCAGCGCGTCCTCCGCTGCGACGCCGTATGCGACCGCATCCCGCACCATCGCGTTGATGTGACCGTCCTCGGCGATGTGCTCCGGCTCGCGGTCGTCGGTGCAGAACGCCATCCGCGACGGGCCGAACTCGGCGACGAGAGGCACGAGTGCGCGAAGGTTCCGAGCGGCTGAGGCTTCTCTGATCAGGAGCCACATCCCGGCCCGCAGCCGCTCCCGGCCTTCCTCGGCGGTGAACGCCTCGTGGTCGGAGCCGATCCCGGCCGAGGCGTAGGCCTGGAGAGCGTGTCCGAGCACACCCGGCGCATGCCCGTCGACGCGGTCGGCGCCTTCGACCGCGAGCTTGGCGAGCTCACTCGGTGCGCCGGAGATCACGCCCGGAAAGTTCATCATCTCGGCCAGGCCGATCACCCGCTTGCGGCGCAACAGGCTTTCGAGGTCTCCCGGCGTGAACGGTCGGCGCGGCGACTCGAAGCCGGACGCCGGTACGCATGAGGATGCGGTGAAGAAGATGTCCAGCGGCAGGTCCTCGCAGACGTCGACGAGCCAGTGGACGCCGTCGGTACCGAGCACGTTGGCGATCTCGTGCGGATCGGCGACAACCGCCGTCGTCCCGAGTGGAAGCACGAGGCGCGCGAACTCGGAGGGAAGCAGCTTCGACGTCTCGAGGTGCAGGTGCGCGTCGATGAAACCGGGCACGACGTACGCGCCGCCGGCGTCGAGTGTCTCCGTACCGTCGTACGTGCCGAGCCCGGCGATCACGCCGTCGCAGATCGCGACGTCCACGTCGAGCCACTCCCGTGTGAAGACGGAGAGCACCCGACCGCCGCGGACGACGAGATCGGCCGGCTCGTCCCCTCGTGCCACTGCCAGGCGGCGGGCGAGATCACCCGTCCTGGGCATCAGTTTTCGCGACCCGCGTCGATATGCCAAGTATGACCATGGAGCTCATGATCGGGTACGCGGTTCTCTGGCTCGTTCTGCTGAAGACGCTGTTGATGCGAGCGCGCGTGATTCCGCCCGATTGTGCCCGCTGCGGCCTGCTCTTCGAGCGGCAGGAGCTCGGCCAGGCGATCTGCAGCTGCGACCGGCCCTAGCCTCCGGCACTGGCGGGATACACCTGCATCGGCAGCCGCGAGAGCGACTCGCCGCCGTCGGGTCCGACGAGCCACGTGTCCTGCATGTAGAGACACGCCTTCCCATCCGACGCGATCGCGTGCGGGTGCATCGAGAGCACCATCCCGGAACGGAGAACGGTCTCGAGCCCCTCTCCCACCCTTGGGTGCTCGATCATCGTCATCCCGATCGAGTGGCCGGTGACGTGGCCGAGGTGGTAGCCGCGGTCCGTGAAGCCCTTCGAGACCGCCCGATGGACCTCATGGGCGGTGGCGCCGTCACGCATCGCCGTACGGGCTGCCGAGTGGTACTCCTCGTAGGCCTCGACCATCGGCTCGACATCCGGCGGCGTCGTGCCAATCGCGCGTGAGACCTCGACCCAGTGCATACCCGGGCCGGCGACCTCGAGCGACGGGAGCACGAACTCACCCAGCGTCGTCTCCTTGCGGGCGATCCCGAACTCCGGGCCGGTGAGCACCATGTTCATCGTCAGGCGTCCGCAGCCGCGCTCGATGAAGAGCTTCTCCGCTGCCGCCATAGCCTCCGCGGCCGTCTTCCCCGGCTCGTAGGCGGCGTGGAAGGCCTCGAAGCCGTCCTCGTTGATCCGCACGCTGTCGCGGACCGATTCGAGCTCGGCCTCGCTCTTCACGGCGCGCGCCAAGTCGAACTCGGCGTCGAACGGCACGAGATCCAGCCCCTCGAGCGCCCGGAAGTCGCGCACGGTCATGATGTAGTCGAGCCCGTAGACGCCGATCCGGCCCCAGCCGCGGTCGCGCGCCGTCGCCGCGATGTGCTCACCCGGCCGGTCGTGGAAGACCTGCTCGAGCTGCGCAGTACCGTGCTCGCCCACGTAGCGGGCCTCGGTCGGAAACACGATCTGCGGCTCCCCGTCGGCGGGCACGACGACGTACGCGTACCGATGCACGATCTGGAAGCCGGAGAGGTACGTGACCGACCCCTCGAAACCGCTGTACTCGCTCCCGCAGACGATCAGCGCGTCGAGGTCGTGCTCGGCCATTGCGGCGCGGACATTGGCGTACCGGCGAGTCAACTCTGAGTCCAAGAGGCCTCCATTCCTTTGATCAGGGCCACGATGGCCTCGTTGAGTGGGGTCGGGACGCCGTTCTCGCGCCCGAAGCGGACGATGCCGCCGTTCAGGTAGTCGACCTCGGTCGGCCGGCGTGCCTCGATGTCCTGCAGCATGCTCGCCTTGTGGTCGTAGGCGACCTCGGGCTTCGCCGCGTGGTCGATCAGCGCCTCGGGGTCGGAATCGAGCTCGATCCCCTGCGCCGCGGCGACGGCCTTCCCTTCGTCCACGAGCCCGCTGACGAAGCGACGGAGCTCGGGCCGCTCGCAGATGCGTCCGTGCGTGAGCCCGGTCAGCGCGCCGACGGGATTCGTCGAGGCGTTGAAGATCACCTTGCGCCACTGCGCGCCACGCGCGTCCGCCACGGCGACTGCCGGCATGCCACCGCGCGTGCAGGCAGCTGCGAGCTGTTCGATCTCCGCAGTCGTGGCCGGGCTCGGCTCGAACGGGCCGAACGTCGTGTCGCCCTTCACGTCCCACTGGACGACGCCGGGCTCGAGGATCTTTCCCGCGGGGAACGTCGTCCCGCGGATCACCCTCGCGGCGTGCGGCGCGAGCGCCTCCTCGTTGCCGACCCCGTTCTGGACGGAGGCGACCGCTCCGTCGGCGAAGGCGTGGGCGGTGGCGGCGATCGCGGCCTCGGTGTGCATCGCCTTCGTCGCGACAATCCCGAAGTCGCACGGTGGCAGCGCTGAGGCATCGCTCGTGGCCCGGATGCCCGTGGCCTGCACCTCCCCGGCGCCCGTCAGGCGCAGGCCGCGCTCGTTGATCGCGTCCACGTGCGCCTGGGCAAGGTCGTACGCCCAGACCTCGATGTCCTCGAGCGACGCGAGGTTCGCCGCGAACAGCGATCCCACGGCCCCGCAGCCGACGATGCACACTTTCATGCGGTCCTCCGACGCGGCAGCCGCAGCTCGCGACCGCCGGTGATCCCGGACGGGCGCAGGATCAGCATCAGCGCCATCAGACCCCCGAGTATCACGAGCCGGGATCCTTCCGGCAGGTCGACCGTGAGCCCGACGCTGATCCCGTCCTCGGCGTTGCCCAGAAGCGAGTCGAGACCGCTGACCGCGAGCGCGCCGACCACGGCCCCCCAGAGGCTCGTGACGCCGCCGACGACGAGCATCGCCAGCGTCAGAAACGTCAGCTCGAGATAGACCTGCTCGGTCGTGATCGAGCCGAGCATGTGTACGAGGAGGCCGCCGGCGAAGCCGCAAAGCGCGCCGGAGAGCGTGAAGGCCCACAGGCGCTGCCGGTGGACGCTGATCCCCACCGCCTGCGCGGCTGCGGGATCCTCACGTGTGGCGCGCGCCTTGCGGCCGAGCGGGCTCCGCTGGTACGCGAAGGCGGCCAGGACGACCAGCAGGGCGCCGAGCGTGGCCTGGAAGGCGCCGGTCGTCTCCGGGACGAGCGAAAGCGTCGTCGCTCCGGGGCCGATCTTCGTCCACTCGCGCAGAAGGTTGTGCGTGATCTCCAGCACGGCGAAGGTCGCGATCCCGGCTGCGAGACCCGAGAGCCGCATCAGCGGCAGGCCGACGACGAAGGCGAAGACACCTCCGACCGCGGCCGCGAGCAGCAGGGACGCGGTACTGCCGATCGTGTGGTCGCGCAGCAGCGGGTAGAGGTCGGGCAGCACACCGACCTTCGACTCGAGTGGAACGGTCATCACACCTGCCGCGAAGGCGCCGAGCGCGACGAAGCTGATCTGCCCGAACGAGAGGACGCCCGTGCTGCCGACGAAGACGTAGATCGCGACGACGATCGCGACCGCCGCGAGCGCGTTCAGGAAGTGGATCTCGTTCGCGCGCGAGACGAGCGACGCCCCGACTCCCACGACGACAATGAGCAGCATCGGGGCCGCCAGCGCAACCCAGGTGTCGAGGCGCTTCATACCCGGTCCACCACCGCTGCGCGTCCCCTGGCGAAGAGACCCGCGGGCCGCAGGAGAAGGACGAGGATCACCAGCGCGAAGACGGCCGACGGCAGGAAGACGGTCTTGTCGGTCGGCAGCGCACCGTTGATCACGCCGGTTGCGAACCCGATCGCGAAGCCCCCGAGCGTCGCGGTCCAGAGGCGGTCGATCCCTCCGACGACGACGCCGACGAGGACGACGATCGTCTCCTTGAGCGCGAAGTCCGGCGAGACGAGCGGAGACTGGACGGTGAGGATCACTGCCACGGTCGCCGCCAGCACGCCCGACAGCAGGACGGCGACGCCGATCACGGTGTCGGCACGCACGCCGAGCAGCCGTGCGGTGCGGAAATCGGACGAGGCGGCCCGCATCTGGAGCCCGACCGTCGTCTTGCCGAGCAGCACCGCGAGCAGTCCCAGCGCCACGATCGCCACGACCACCGCGAGGATCGTCACCTTGCGGACATCGACTCCGCCGATCGTGACCACCTGATTGAGCTGCGCGAGCGAGACGGCCGGCTCGCCGATCGTGCCGTCGCGGATGTCGAGGATCAGGGCGATGTTCTGGAGCAGGAACGCGACGGCGAACGTGGTGACGAGCATCACCGCCGGGGACTGCGTCCGCAACGGGCGGAAGACAGCGCGTTCCATCGCGAGCGAGAGCGCGATCACGACCGCGAAGCACGCCGCAATGCTTCCGGCCGCGGGCCAGTCGGAGGTGAACGCGAGGGTGTACGCGCCGGCCATGATCAGCTGCCCGTAGGCGAAGTTGACGAGCCGCAGCACGCCGAAGACGAGACCGATTCCGACCGCCATGAGCGCGTAGACCGCGCCGAGGCCGACCGCGTCGACCAGCGTCTGGGCATCGACGGCGGCGAGGAGCCAGCCCGTCATGCGAGATACGCCGCGATCATCTTCTCGGTGTCGTCTGCATCGGCCGCGGTCAGCGTCATGCGCAGCTCCCCGTTCGCGAGCACGTACGTCCTGTCGGCGAGCGCGACCGTGCGCTGGGCGCGCTGCTCGACGAGCAGGATCGAGACGCCGCGGTCGCGGATCTCCGTCAGCGCGGCAAAGACCGTGTCGACGAGCGTCGGCGAGAGGCCGAGCGAGGGCTCGTCGAGCAGCAGCACATCGGGCGCCGCGACGAGAGCGCGACCGATCGCCAGCTGCTGCTGCTGGCCGCCGGAGAGGGCGCCTGCCTGCCGCTCGCGAAAGTCGGCGAGCATCGGGAAGAGCTCGTAGGCCGCGTCGAGCGGGTTGGAACCGTTGCGCTGGCGGCGAGCGGAGAGCCCGAGCCGCAGATTCTCCTCCACCGACAGCTCGCCGAAGATGCGCCTGCCCTCGGGGACGAGCGCGATCCCGGCTCGGGCGATCGCCTCCGGGGAGCGGCCACGCACCGACCTGCCGGCGAGACGCACATCGCCGGCTGCAGGCGCCACGACTCCCATGATCGCGTGCAGCGTCGTCGACTTGCCGGCCCCGTTCGGCCCGATCAGGCCGACGAGCTCGCTGCGGCCGACCTCCAGGGTGAGCCCGCGAACGGCCGGGACGGAGCCGTACAGGACATCGAGGCTCTCCAGCTCGAGAACGGCGCTCATTCGGCCACCGCGCTCTCGCCGAGGTAGGCCGACGTGACGTCGAGGTTTCCCCGGATCTCGGCGGGTGCGCCCGCCGCGAGCGTCTTACCCCGGTCGAGGACGTGGATCCGGTCGGAGACGCTCATGACGAGCGCCATGTTGTGGTCGATCAGCAGGACGCCCGCGTCGAACTCCGTGCGAATCGCCAGCACGAACTCGGCGAACTCCTGGACCTCCGACTCGGGCAGTCCCGCACCCGGCTCGTCGAGCAGGACGAATGCCGGGTTTGTCGCCAGCGCCCGTGCCACGCCGAGGAGCCGCTCGTGGCCGTGCGGCAGCTCGCCGGCGATCGCCTCCGGCTCGAGGCCCAGCCTGTCGATCAGCTCGCCCGCCCTCGTGCGAGCCTCGCGTGGGCCGGCTCCGGTCCCGAGCGCCGAGACTTCGATGTTCTCGCGAACGGTGAGCCCCCGGAACGAGCGGCTGTGCTGGAAGGTGCGTGCGATCCCGGCCCGGCCGCGCCGGTGCGGGGTCCAGCCGGTCACGTCCCGGTCGTCCAGGTCGACCGTGCCTGAGGTCGGGATGTCGAAACCGGTGAGGACGTTGACGAGCGTCGACTTGCCGGCTCCGTTGGGCCCGATCAGGCCCACGACCTCGTGCCGGTGCAGCTCGAGCGTGACGTCGTCCAGCGCCTGAACGCCGGCGAACGACCGCGACACGGAGGAGGCCCGGAGCGTTCCTCCGGGCCTCCCGCGTGGTTCCGTTGCGACTGCTTCCGCCAAGACGTGCGAAGACCTAGATCTTCGGGACGACCTTGGCGGTCACGGCGCCGACATAGCGCGCCTTGTTGTTGTGGATCTTGATCACGCGGTACTGGCGTCCGAAGACGCTGTGGAACTGCGGCGAGAAGCTGACGAGCCCGGAGAGGGTCGGCACCTTCTTGAACTTCTCCATCGTCGCCGCGAGGATCGCGCCGTTCGTCGAGCCGTGGGAACGCCGGATCGCGGTCGCGACGCCGTCGATCGCCGCCGAGCCCGTCACGAAGCCACCGGTGAAGGCCTTCAGCTTCTTCGCGAGTGCCCGCACGGCCTTGTTCGGGTCGTCACCGAACGCCGAGGCGTAGGTCACCGCGTAGTAGTCGGTCACCTGCGGGTTCTTCGTCAGCCAGTACGTCCCGTCGCCGGCCCAGGAGTTCAGGATCGGCGTCTTGTTGCCGAGCGAGCGGAGTCCGGAGACGAGCGCCGGCAGCTCACCGAACGCGGTCGCGGTCACGACCACGTCCGCCTGGCGGCCGTTGAGGCGGCTGACGGCCGTGTTGACGTTGTTCGCCCCGGTCGCGTAGCTCTCACGCCCTGCGATCTTGCCGCCGAGCTGCGTGAAGCGCTTGTCGAACGCCTGGACGACGTTCTTGAAGTACACGAGCAGCGTGTTCGTGGCGAGGTTCGCCGTCCGCCAGCCCTTCCGGAACGCGTACTCGGCCATGGCCGAGCCCTCGTCCTGGGCGACGTTGCCGAAGCTGAACGCCATCTTGCCCGACTTGCCGAAGCGCTTCGGCCCCATCTGGTCGGTGCCGATGCACGGCGCGATCGTCAGCTTGCCGGCCTTGAGCGATTCCTGGACGACGGGCGTCGCGAAGTCGACGTCACAGGTCGTGAACATCACGTGCGCACCCTTGCCGAGCAGGCTCGCCGCGCACGACTTCGCCTTCGCCGGGTTGTTGTTGTTCGTGTCGCAGGTCTCGATCCTGAGCGGACGGCCCATCACGCCGCCCTTGGCGTTGATCTGGCCGATGCGCACCTTCGCGGCCGCCAGCGCAGGCCCGTCGAACGGCGCCATGTTGCCCTTGCTGTCGAACGCCCAGCCGATCACAATCGGCGCCTGCGCGTTCGTCGTCGAGCCGCCGATGCCCGTACCGACGGTCGCGACGATGAGCCCCGCCAGAGCGAGCAGCACACCGAGTGTGCCCCATCTCTTCCGTGCTGTCATTCCTGCCTCCCTTTGGATTCCCGGTTCAAAGCCATGACTCTTCCTTCGCCCGGATCAGGCGGTAGAGCGTCTGATGCAGCGGGACCGGCACGCCCAGCCTCTCCGCTTCCCTGATCAGCGAGCCGGTGATCAGCTCGATCTCGGTCGGGCGGCGTGCGTCGACGTCTTCGAGCATGGATGGATAGTGCGCGCTTCCGCGCCGGGTTGCGAGGACATTCATCTCCCAGGGGTCCTCGTACAGCTCGATCCCGGCCGCGGCGGCGACGGCCTTCCCCTCGTCGATCAGGGCGTGCACGAGGTGACCGAGGTCGGAAGGCAGCTCCTCCGCCGCGAAGTGCGCGTCGTGCCGAAGCCCGGTCAGAGCGGCAACCGCATTGATCGTCGCATTGAAGATCAGCTTCGACCACTGCGCCGGACGGAGATCGGGGAACGCGCGTGCCTTCAACCCGGAGCGCTCGATCAGCCCGGCGAGCTCCTCGACGCGGTCGTACGGGATCCCGTTGTAGGGCCCGAGCCACGTCTCGGTGTCGAGGATGTACTCCACGTGCGTGTCGTCGTGGCGGGTGCCGCTCATGAAGGTCACACCCGAGACGAGCGGCCAGTCGCCGTGCCTGCGCACGACCTGCTCGGCGCCGAGGCCGTTCTGGACGGTGACGACCATCGCGTCGTCGAACCGCCCGGCGAGTGACCGCGCCGCCTCGTCGAGCCCGGTCGCCTTCGTGGCGACGATCGCGACGTCGAACTCCGGCAGCTCGGCCGGATCGGCGGTGGCGTGCACCCGGCCGGTGAACTCGGCGCGTCCGCTCACCTCGAGGCCCTCGGCCTCGAGCGCCCGCGCGTGCTCGGGCCGGCGCGTGAGCACCCACACATCGGCGACGCGGCTCAGGTGAGCCGCGTAGAGACTGCCGATCACGCCGGCTCCGACGATGCAGACGCGTTCGATCACGAGCCGGCGGCCACCGCCTTCCGCTCCTGCGCCTTGAAGTGCGGCATCACCGTGTGCGCGAAGAGCTCCTGCGCCTTGATCGCCCGCCAGTGATCGGCGCCGCCTGCGTTCACGGTGATCGAGATCTCGGTCAGGCCGGCGCAGACCTCCTGCACCGCCTCGATCCGCTCGATCACGTCCGCCGGGGTGCCGACCCAGACGATGTCACCCTCGATCATCGCGTCGTACGGCGTCTCGGCCAGCTTCTCGAGGATCCCGGCCGTGTAGAAGCCGTAGCCGGCCGCGTTCAGCTCCTCGGCCGGGGGCGGCGTGTACTCGGTCAGCGGCGACGCGTTCCCCTGCAGGAACTTCACCGTCCAGTCCTTCGCCTCGCGCTTCGCGAGCTCCCGATCCTCGTCGATGTAGCAGGCGTGAATCCAGACGATGTCCGGCTCGTTCCCGTGCTCGGCGCACTTCGCGCGGTAGAGATCGAGCTGCTCGGCGAGCGCGGCGTACGGCAGAAGCGGCGGCACGACGACGGCCCAGCCGCGCTCTGCGGCCAGCTCGTACGTGCGGTCGGAGGTGCCGCCGAGGAAGACGCGGAACTTCCGGTCCGGCCCCGGTCGCGGGACGATTCCCGAGTCGCCGACCTGGAAGTGCTTGCCCTCGTACGAGAAGCGCTCGTTCTCGAGCGCCTCGAAGAGCAGCTCGACGGACTCCTCGTAGCGCTCGCGCGACTCCGGTGTCAGCGCCAGCCCCGCCTTCGGCGGCATCCAGCCATGCCCACGGCCGACCCCGAACTCGTAGCGCCCCTCGAGCAGGATGTCGGCGACGGCGATCTCGGAGGCCAGAACAACAGGGTTGTGGTACGGCATCGAGTGCAGAAGCGTGCGGAAGTTGATGTTCTTCGTGCGTTGCGCCGCCGCGGCGAAGAGCGCCAGCGGGCTGGCCGAGATCGAGAACTTCGGGAAGAAGAAGTGCTCGATCACGGCGTACGCGTCGTAGCCGAGCCGGTCGGCGTTCTGAATCTGCTCCAGCACTTCGCCGTAGAGCTGCTCCGCGGACTTTCCGGGCCAGCTCTGGATCTCCGAGTAGAGGCTGAACTTCACGCTGTGCACCCCTTTCCTGACATGTCTGCCGCGCCGACACGAGTATCCCGCGCCCGTGTCATGTCAGTCAATCAATCATCCGCAACGATCGCAGTGCACTCGATCTCGATCAAGAGGCCCGGCACTGCCAGGCCCGTGATCCCGACGATCGTCTGCGCGGGGTGCGCGGCGCCGCCCGTCACCTCGTCGATGGCGGCCGTGATCGTCTCGTATTCGGTCGGGTGCACGGTGTAGATCGTCCGGCGAACGATGTCGTCCCAACCCGCTCCGGCAGCCCGCAGCGCGACCTCGACGTTTCGCATCGCCGCTCTCGTCTGCTCGCCGAGATCGTCGCCGCCGACGATCCCGAACTGCTGGTCGAGCGCGACCTGGCCGGCGAGGTGGACGATCTTCGCGCCCGAGGCGATCGCGACGTGGCTGAAGCCCGGCGCCGGATGGAGCTCCGGCGGATTCACGAGCTCACGGTGATGCGCCATCTGAAGCTCCTTTCTGGATCAGGTCGCGGAACTCGGCCTCGGAGACAAGTCGCCCTTTCTCCGTTCCGAGCCGTTTCACGGCAGCCAGGACCTCCGGAAAGCGCTCCTCGGGCAACTCCACCCCGAGCTCCTCGGCTTTCAAGCGGATCGAATCGAGCCCGCTCTTCTTCCCGAGCACGATTCCGCGGTCGGCTCCGACCAGCGTCGCCGCATACGGCTCGATCGCCGGTGGGTCGTGGAACTGGCTCGCGACGGCGCCGCTCTCCCGGGTGAACAGGTTCTCGCCGGTGATCGGCGCCCACGGCGCGAGCTGGTAACCGGAGCGCTTCTGGACGAGCGCGGCGAGCTCGCGCGCCTTCGTCAAGTCGAGCCGGGTCGGGATGCCGTACAGCGCTTCGAGCGCGAGCGCGACCTCGAGCAGGTTGGCGTTCCCGGCCCGCTCCCCCATCCCGTTCACCGTGCCGTGCACCCAGGTGGCGCCGGCCTGGACAGCGGCGACGGCAGCTGCGGTGGCGAGGCCGAAGTCGTCGTGCCCGTGCCAGTGCACCGGCACGTCGAGCCAGTCGACGGCCTGCCCCACGAGGTAGGCGGCGCCCTCCGGCGTGGCCACTCCAATCGTGTCCACGACCGCCGCTTCCTTCGCGCCCGCCTCGACCGCCGCCTCGTAGGCGCGGCGGAAGAAGCCGAGCTCGGACCGCGAGCCGTCGACGCCGAAGAACGCGACCGTGATCCCCTCGCCGGCGGCAAACGAGACCGCCTTCCGGATCCGGCCGAGCATGTCGTCGTGCGAGACGCCGAGCGCGGCGAGCTTGGCATCCGAGATCGGGCTCTCGATCACCGCCGCGCGGACGCCTAGCCCCGCGAGCTGCTCGACGTCCGCCTGCACCGCGCGAGCGAAGCCCCACACCTCGGCCCGGAGACCCGCGTCCGCGATCAGCCTGATCGCCTCGGCATCCTCCTCCGAGACGCGTGCGAAACCGGCCTCGATCCGGTCGACCCCTGCGTCGTCGAGCGCCCGGGCGATCGCGAGCTTGTCCTCGGGCGAGAGGACGACGCCGACGGTCTGCTCCCCGTCGCGAAGGGTCGTGTCGTAGAGCCCGACCGTGTCGTGGGTCTGCGGCTCGAGCGCGCGCTGATTCAGGTCGCCGGTCCAGAGGCTATCGCGGTCGATGGTCACGGCGCGCGCACGATTCCGTCGGGGAAGCGGCATAGTCGTTCCGGTGCGCCGTCGGTGACGAGGAAGTTGTCCTCGACGCGGAGGCCGCCGCCCTCGGGCCAGTACACGCCCGGCTCGATCGCGAGAACCATTCCGGCCTCGATCGTACCGCCGCCCGCCTGATGGGCATAGGGCGGCTCGTGCGCGCGGGCGCCGACACCGTGGCAGACCGGATGCGACGGCTGTCCGGGATAGCCCTTCTCAGCCAATAGTTCGCGACACTCCCTGTCCAGGTCGGCCAGGGAGTCACCGGCCGAAAGAGACGAAGTGATGCATGTGTACACATGCATCAGCTGCTCCTCGAGCTCCGCGTAGCGCGGATCGAGCTCGCCGGGAACGAGGTTCTTCGTGTGGTCGCACCAGTAGCCGTCCGCGCACACCCAGATCTCGAAGAGAGTCGGGGCGTGCTCCTCGATGAGCCGGCTCCCGGTCGCGGTGAACGAGCGGATCCCCTGGCCGGACCAGACGAGCGAAAAGCCGTGGGCCAACTCGACCATCCCCTCGTAGGCCGGGTGGTCGAAGCCGGTGCCGTGATCGTGCACCCAGCTGTTCCACATCGCGCCGACCTCGCTCTCGCGCATCCCGGGCCGAAGCCGGGCCTGGACATGCTCCATCGCGCCGGCTGCGATCGCGTTCGCGAGCCGCATTCGTTCGACCTCCTGCTCGGTCTTGATCGCCCGCGCGGTTGCGAGCAGCGGCGTAGCGTCCGCTGCTTCGGGAAAGGCGTCGAACCACGCCTTCGGGTACGTCGTCGGCTCGCCGACCATGCGATCCGCAGCCTGCGTTCCGAGCGAGAGCTCGATCCCCACTCGGTCGTAGCCGGACGCGATCTGCCGCGCCAGGTCGAGCGCGCGCATGCTCGGCGGCCGCGGGTCGCTCTCGTCGTAGCCCCGGAACAGGCGCACGTCGGGCGTCCAGCTCATCCGCTCCGCGTCGGCCTCCGAGGGCTCGAGGCAGATCAGGACCGGCTCGCCCTCCTGCGGGAACACGACCGCGTCGTAGCCCTTCATGCCCCAGAAGTTCGTCAGGTAGAGGACGTTGTCGGGCGCCCGGACGACGAGCGCGTCGAGCTCGTGCTCGACCATCAGCGCCCGCACGCGGTCGAGCTTGGCGTCATCGCGTGCCCAGCTCACAGCCCGTCCAGACTTTGTGTTTCTGAAACACAAGCACCGCGTTGGTGCTGCGGAATGGCTTGCTCATCCGGATCGGAGCGGCGTGGAACCAGCTTGTGTTTCAGAAACACAAGCTCCTCCTCACCGCGCGGCTTCCCACACGACACGGCCGCCGCGGGTGACGACACGGCCGATGCCGCCGGCCGGATAGTGGCCGCAGAGGGTGAGCACGTCCTGGTCGACGAGCTCCGGCAGCAGCGCACGGCGCGTCGCCGCGCAGGCCGCCGCATCGCCGTCGGAGACGTAGGCGTGATCGGGCTCGTCGAGCAGCATCGGGTTGACCGCGGCGTCCGCGATCAGGACGGCACGCTGCCCCTCCGACTCGATCCGGAGGCCCATGTGGCCGGGGAAGTGCCCCGGCAGCGGAAAGGCCGTGACGCTCTCCGCGATCTCGGTCTCTCCGTCGATCTCCTCGAACTCGACGGAGAGAATCGTCCGCTCGACGTGCGGGCGCCCGCTGGCACCGGCGAAGGCGATCCCGTCGCGATGCGCAACGTAGCGCGCGTTCGGAAAGACGACCGAACCGTCTCGATGGGTGTTCCAGCCGACGTGGTCGACGTGGAGGTGCGTGAAGAAGACGACGTCCACATCCTCGGGAGCCGAGCCCGCGTCGTCGAGCGCAGGCAGCAGGCGTTCCTCGAACTCCGCGTCCCAGCCCCAGAGCCCCGCCGGCCCGACGCCCGTGTCCACGAGCACGGTGCGGCCGCCCGAGCGGATGAGATAGGACGTACACGGGATCCGCCAGCGCGACTCCGCGAAGATCTCAGGGTAGAGCTCGCGATACGGACCCCAGTCGTCCGTGTCCGGAAAGAGCTCCGCCAGCTCCCCCAGCTCGCCGACGGCATCGACGAGCGGCACGAGCTCGACGGAGCCGACTACCACCTGACTCGCTCCGGCGGCGGCTCGCCGTGCGCCTCCTGCCAGCCGATGACCGGGTTCCGGAGTACGCCGATCGCCTCGATCTCGGCCTCCATCACGTCGCCCGGCTTCAGGTACAGCGAGGCCGCGTCCTCGGAGAAGCCCGCCACGCCGGAGACCGTCCCGGTCGACAGCACGTCGCCGGCCGAGTACCCGAGCGCCGAGTAGTGGCTGATGATCTCCGGGATCGTGACGCTCATCCGGCTGGAGTGCGAGGTCTGCCGGGCCTCACCGTTGACACGCAGCACCATCGCGAGGTTGTGCGGGTCGGGAATCTCGTCCGGGGTCACGATCCACGGCCCGAGTGGGCAGAAGGTGTCGATCGCCTTGCAGAAGCTGAAGACGCCGGAGCGCATCTCGCGCCGCTGGATGTCGCGGGCCGTGATGTCGTTGAAGATCACGTAGCCGCCCACGTAGTCCATTGCCTCCTCGGGCGGGAACCACGAGCCGCTCTTCTTCAGGACGACGGCGAGCTCGAGCTCGTAGTCCAGCTCCTCGGTCAGGTGCTCGGGATAGACGACCGGCTCGTCCGGGCCCACGATCGCGTCCACGTTCTGGAAGAAGACGATCCAGGGAGCGATCTCGTGCGTCCAGCCGACGACTTTCGACTCCTCCTCGTGCTCCCGGAAGTTGCCGGCGGTGTGGAAGAACTTCTTCGGGATGATCGGCGCCCGCAGCCGAGCCTCCGACAGCGGGATCCGCTCGCCGGTCTCGTCGGCGCCGCCGCGCTCGAACCACGCCCGCATCGTCGGTACGTCGAGGACGACGATCTCCTCGCCGTCGATCCGGCCCACCCGCCCTTCGTCGAAGGTGACGAGCTTCATCGGGCGCGCAGCCAGGCCAGCACGTCGCCGGCATTCTCGTCGGGCGGGAAGACTGGGTAGAAGACCTTGACGATGCGCCCATTCTCGGCCACGAGGGCGAGGCGCTTGTAGAGGGTCTCACCCGCGGCGGCGAACGTCGGCAACCCGAGCGCGTCGCCGAGCCTCCGTTCGGGATCGGCCACCACCGGAAACGGCATGGCGTTTCGCTCTGCGAACTCGATCTGATCCTCGACCGGCTGGGTCGAGAGACCGGCAACCCGTTTCCCGAGCGCCCGCAGCTCTCCGTGGGCGTCGCGGAAGCCGCAGGACTGCGGAGTGCAACCGCGCGCGCCAGGGGTCGCGTCCCAGCCGGACGGCATTGGGATGCCGGGGCGGCCGGTCTTCGGGTAGACGTAGAGCACGTCGAGAGCCTGCACGTTCACCGTGCCCTGCGACGACTCGAGCTCGAGGTCGGGCAGAGTCATTCCGGTCAGGTGCGCGGCCGCGCCGTCGTCCTCGGGCACGGGCAGTTCGTCAGGCAGTGAGTAGGGGTCGTAGCTCATGCGACTCCGCAGATCCTCTGCGCGGCGCGCGCGTACACATCGGCGATCTTGACGAGGCCGTCGATCTCGAGATTCTCGCCGTACTCCGGGTCGGGAAGGCCCGACGACGTGCCGTAGTTGACAGTCGCGATGCCATAGCGTGAGAGCACGGAGGCATCCGAGAACCAGCGCGTCACGTCGCGCTCGGGCGTCTCGCCGAACACCTCCGCGTGCGACTCCTCGAGCGCGCCGACCAGCGGGTGCGACTCGTCCAGCTCGGCCCCGGGCGCGGTCACGTAGACCTCCGCCTCCACCCCGTCGAGCGAGCGGGCGAAGTCGAGCGCCTTGCGCCGCGCCTCGGCCATCTCGATGTCCGGCGGCACGCGCAGATCGAGGAAGAGGTCGGTCCGGTGCGGCGTTCGCGAGACGCGCCACCCGAAGCCGCCCTGGATCGCGCCGACGTTCGCAACTCCGCGCACGTCCCCGTAGCTCATCTCCTCCTCCCAGCTCGGAAGCCACGCCAGCACCCGGTCGAACACCTCCCGCATGCGGACGATGGAGTTCTCCTCCAGCCGCCCCGACGAGAAGGCCGTGTGGATGAACGGCCCCGACGTCGAGAGCCGCAGCCACAGCGTCCCGAAATGCGCGAGCACGAGCTTCTGCTCGGTCGGCTCGCCGAGGATGCACATGTCCGCCGCGCCGCCGTGGCCGACGAGATAGCGCGAGCCGGCCGCGTACCCTCGGTACTCGGCGCCCTGCGCGTCACCCTGCTGGGTCTTCTCGATCTCACCCGCGACAGCGGCGAGCAGCACGTCGCCGCGAAGCGGCGTGTCGGCGAGCGAGCGCAGCGCCGCCAGATACGCGACGAGCGCGCCCTTCATGTTCGAGATCCCGAGACCGTAGATGCGACCGTTGCGCTCGAATCCCTCCGGCTGGAACCCCGGGATCCCTGCCAGCCACGGCTCGCGGCCCGAGTACGACGTATCCATGTGCCCGTTGAACATGAGCGTCGGGCCGCCTCCCGTGCCCGCCCGCGTCGCGAGAACGTTCGCCCGGCCGTCCTCGACCTGCTGCCACTGGACGGAGAGGCCGAGCTCCTCGCACTGCCCGGCCATCCAGGCCGCCATCGCCTGCTCGGAGCCGGTGAAGCTCGGGATCGACACCGCCGCCAGCGCGTCGGCGACGAGGCGCTCGCGGTCGATCACGACCGGACCCCGAAAGCGAGCTTCGCGGACACTCTCACAGAGCCCCCCTCGAGCGCGAAGCCGCGGTCGAACGCCTCGCGGGTGCGTGCCCGCAACTCCGGCGTCTGCTCGACGACCGTCGCGCGAAGACGGACGGCGCCGCCGAGAATCCCTTCCCAGAGGGCGTCTGCCGACGGCGGCACGTGGTCGTGCTCGACGACACAGATCTGGACGTCGCCGAATCCGGCACGCTCGAGGAGCGGCTCGAGCTCGGCGTCGTCGGCGAAACGGAAGAGCGGTGGCCCAACCGGTGCGTCGGCCGGCGGCTCCGCCCCCACCTCCGCGAGCGCTTCGAAGACGACACCGTGGAGCCGGGATCTCGCGGGCACGTTCCAGACCGTCAGCGCGACACGGCCACCGGGCCGTACGACTCGTGCGAGCTCGGCCGCAGCCCGCTCGGGACGCCCCACGTGCAGGAGCCCGAAGCCGAAGACGGCGGCGTCGAAGGATCCATCCGGGAACGGCAGCGACTCCGCATCGCCGCGGCGGAACTCTGCTTCGGGATGGCGCTCGGACGCGAGCTGCACCATCGAGTCCGCGATGTCGACGCCCACGACGCGTGCCCCGCGGCGTACCGCCGCGCCGGCGACGACGCCCGGGCCGGTGGCGACGTCGAGGACCGACGTCCCGGCGCCCACGGCCGCCGCGTCGAGAAGTGCGTCCGCGAATTCCGCCGTCACCTGCGCCAGGTAGCCCGTGTACTCGTCCGCCGCGCTCTCCCAGCCGGCGGCTTCGAACTCGTTGAACGCGTCGGCGTCGATCCGCGCGCCGATCACCGGTCCCGCCCTCCCATGCCCGGGAGGCCTGCGGGCGGCGCAGGAGCGGCGATCGTCTCCAGGCCGGCGTCCCGCCAGGCTTCGAAGCCGCCGACGAGGTCGGCCGCGTGCAGCCGGCCCAGATCCATCAGCGAGGAGGCCGCGAGGCTGGACGAATACCCCTCGTGACAGACCAGAATCAGCTCGAGCTCTTGGTCGGTGACGTGCGCGTTCGAGAAGCCGGAGTCCGCGTCCACACGCCACTCGAGCACCGACCTCGGGACGTGGATCGAGCCCGGGATGACGCCGTCCCGAACCCGCTCGTCGTGGGAGCGCAGGTCCACGATGACGCTGCCGTTGAGCGCCCGCGCCTGCGCTTCTTGCGGCTCGTACCGCGCGATCCGGCCGCGGGCGTCGGCGAGGATGCGCTCAGTCGCGGAAATGCGGGAGCACCTTCTCGCCGAAGAGCCGGATCTGGCCGTGCCGGTCGTCGCCCCACAGCTCGAGCATGACATGGGTGCAACCGGCGTCGCGATACTCCTCGATCGCCGCGATGCAGTCGTCCGGCGTGCCGGCGATCGGCCTGCACTTGTCGAGGATCGCGTCCGTCACCTTGGCCTTGGCAGCCAGCCGGCCGCCTTGCTCCATCGCCTCCGCGACCGGCCGGATCTCGTCCTGCTCGAGGCCGGCGAGATCGAGCAGCGTGTCGGCGGAGCCCTGGATGTTCTGAACCTTGTTGGCGAGATACATCCCTGCGATCTCGCGCGCGCCGTCACGGCCCTTGTCCCGGTCCTCGTCGATCGAGGCGACGACCGTGCAGCCGACGTCGATCTCCTGGCCGACCAAGTCACGCGTGTGCCGCACGAAGGCGGGTGTCGTGATCGAAGGGGTCAGGCACCCGTCGGCCAGCTCCGCCGCGAGTCCCATCATCTTCGGCGCCGTCGCGGCGACGTACACGGGCGGAACATCGCGCGGCGTGTGAGCCTCGGCCGAGAGCGCCGGCACCGACGCGCTCCACGTGTCGCCCTCGTACTCGAACGCGTCTCCGCCGAGCACGCCGCGGACGATCTCGACCGCGTCCCGCATCGGGCCGAGCGTCTTCTTCGTCTGCATCTTCGCGTTGTTGAGGAAGATCTTGGACGTCCCGAAGCCGAGGATGAACCGACCCGGTCCCGCCGCCTCCTGCACCACGCGCGCGTCCATCGCGACCTGCACCGGATGACGCGTGAAGGGCGAGATGATCCCCCAGCCGATCGTCAGCCGCTTCGTCTCGCGCGCCATCAGCGCCGAGACCACCGTCGACGAGCGCGCCTCCATCTGGTGCTTCCGCCACCACGGATACGCCTCGGCCAGCCAGACGGTGTCCATCCCGGCCTCATCCATCACGCGCGCCGACTCGAGCATCTCGTCGAGCGGCTCCATCGTGAGCTGCATCACGCCGATGCGAAACGGGACCGCCACGGCCGCTAGGCCTTGTCTTCGGTGTTGTGCGTCGGCCCTTCGGGGTCGACCTCGTACGCCTCGGGCGACCCGGGATGGACTCCCTCGACTGCGCCGCCGGTGCTCGCAGCCGCCTCGCTGACCTGCTTCTCGAGCGCGGAGAGGACGTTCCCGACCTGCTGGTTGATGATCGGCTGCAGCACGCGCTGGCCCATCGCTCCGACCGGGCCGGCGATCTTGACGTCGGCCTCCCAGCGCATCGAGGTGCCCGTTCCGGACTCGGAGAGGTGGAACTGCGTCTGCATGTTCATGATCGCGCCGACGCCGTTCCCCTTCGCGTTCAGCTGCGCGAACTCCGGCGGGCGCTCGTCGACCTTGTCGAAGTCGATCGTCATCCGCAGTCCGCCGAGCCCGAGCGGGATCTTCACCTTCGCCTGCCAGTGGCGCTCGTCCCGGACCTCGAAGCCCTCGACGCCGGGCATCAGCTTGGCCATCTGCGCCGGGTCGTTGAGGACGCTCCAGACGATGTCGCGCGGGGCCGAGAGCTCTTTTGTCCCTTCGACCTTCACGCCGGCACCACCGTGACATTCTCGCGAGTCTTCTCCGGGTCCTGCAACATCGACCACACCCGGTGGGAGGGATTGCAGCTGGTGTACACGAGCGGCCTGCCCGCGGGCTTGAGGGCGTCCTGGATCGCGGAGCCGATGCAGTGGATGCCGCCGCCGCCGCCCTCGCCCATGCCCTTGGAGCCGAGCGGCGAGAAAGGCGAAGGTGACTCGATCGCACTGGTCTTCAGCGCCGGCACGTCGAGCGCGTGCGGCACGTGGTAGTCGTAGAAGTTCGAGGTCAGGAGCTGCCCGTCCTCGTCGTACACGAAGTCCTCGTGGAGCGCCGCCCCGATCGCGTGCACGGTCGCGCCGTGCACCTGGCCCTCGACGATCTGCGGATGGATGCGGGTGCCGCAGTCGTCCACGGCGGCATAGTCGACGATCTCGGTCACGCCGGTCTCCTGGTCGACCTCGACCACGCAGGCGTGGATCTGGCTCGCGTAGGTCAGCGTCAGCTTGCCCATCTTCTTCTCGACGTCGACCATCCCGAAGTAGGGCCGGTAGACGAAGCGGTGGTTGAGCGTCGGGTTGAAGTCGGGCGGCAGGAATGCGTTGTTCGCGTTGACGATCGCCCCGAGAGCCATGAACGGCAGCGCCGCCTCCGGCGGGCCGTCCTTGATACGCGCGAAACCGTCGGCCAGCTCGATCTGCCCCTCCTCGCACTGGAGGACGGCGGCCGCGAGCGTCACCATCTCGGCCCGGAGCAGGTCGGCGGCGCCCTTCACGGCGCCGAGCCCCGTGACGGCGAACTGGCTCGCGTAGGTCCCCGAGAAGCCCGCGTGCGAGTTGAAGAACGTGTCGTGGCCGGAGCGAACGTGCACCTGGTCGGGAGAGCAGCCGATGATGTCGGCGACCACCTGCGAGGACGTCGTCTCGTGCCCCTGGCCCTGCGGGACGGTTCCGAGCGTCACGACGACCTCACCGAAGATGTCGAGCTTCACGGTCGCCGCCTCGTTGTTCCCGGAGAACTGCAGGTCCGGGTTGAGCAGCTGCGACTGGCCGAAGTTGTTCGTGCCGGAGTCGAGCGTCGAGCCGATGCCGACACCGAGCAGCTTGCCTCGTGTGAGGGCCTCCGCCTTCCGCTCCTCGATCGTGTCGTAGCCGATCAGGTCGAGCGCGATGTCGAGGCAGCGGGCGTAGTCCCCGGAGTCGTAGACGCAGCCGTTCGGGGTCTCGTACGGCATCTGCTC
This sequence comes from uncultured Gaiellaceae bacterium, assembly GCA_963749515.1. Taxonomy (GTDB): domain Bacteria; phylum Actinomycetota; class Thermoleophilia; order Gaiellales; family Gaiellaceae; genus Gaiellasilicea. Next base: position 7,572 of record CAVVMR010000013.1, on the reverse strand, counting down.
GGTCTTGACGTAGTTCCGCTTCCGGATCTCGACCGGATCCAGGTCGAGCTCGGAGGCGACGATGTCGATGATCCGCTCGGTCAGCCAGAGGTGCTGCATGCGCGAGTAGCCGCGGTTCGGCGACACCGGTGACTTGTTGGTCGTCACCTGCGTGAAGTCGACGCGGATGTTCCTCCAGGCGTAGCAGCCCGGGGTGACCTGCGCCCAGATGATGCAGCCGAGCGGCTCGTAGCGCGGGAACGCGCCGCAGTCGTCGAGCGCCTTGACGTTGAACCCGAGCATCGTCCCGTCCGACTTGACCGCGACCTCGATGTCGTGGAACCACCGCTCGTTCCCGTGCGCGTTCGCCGTGTGCTGGTCGGTGCGCCACTCGGTCCAGTTCACCGGGCGGTTCAGCTTCCGCGCGAGCAGGCAGAGCGTGACGTAGTACGGGTGGAGGCAGATCTTGTTGCCGAAGCCGCCGCCGATGTCGCGGGTGACGAAGCGCAGCTTGTCGAGGCCGGTGCGGAGGGCCGGCGCCATCCAGATCGCGCCCACGCCCGGCATCTGGTGGTTGCAGTGCAACGTCCACTGGCCGGTGCCCTTCTCGTACTCGACGAGTGCCCCCGAGCACTCGAGCGGGGTCGAGCTGAAGCGGTGGAAGTGAAGCTCGTCGATCTTCACGATCTGGTCGGCCTCGGCCTTCGCGCCCTCCCAGTCGCCCCAGTCGAAGACACCGCTCCAGACGACGTTCGAGCCCGCCTCCTCGTGCATCACGGTCTCGTCCTTCACCGCCTCGCGCGCGTCGACGAGCACCTCGAGCGACTCGTACTCGACCTCCACGAGCTCGGCGGCGTCGCGGGCGAGCTCTCGTGTCCTGGCGCAGACCGCGGCAACCGGCTCGCCCATGAATCGCACCGAGCCGACGGCGAGGGCGTAGTCCTTGATGTTCGCGCCCGGCGGAACCGACATCTCGAAGAACGGGTCGGTCTGGATCGCGACCTCGTCGCCCGTCAGCGTCCCGTAGACGCCGTCGAGCTCAAGCGCCGCGGACACGTCGATGGAGACGATCTTCGCGTGGGCATGCGGCGAGCGGACGAAGTGGACGTAACCGGTGCCGTGCCGGCGGACGTCGTCGAAGAAGATCCCCTGGCCCTGGACGAGCCGCCGGTCCTCCTTGCGCGGAATCGACTGGCCGATGTGCCCCTTCTGCAGCTCGACCGGCGCGGTGGTCGTCTCGGTGGTGCTCATGGCTCTACTCATTGCTGGGCTCCTGCGGAGACGATCGCCTCGACGATGTTCACGTAGCCGGTGCAGCGGCAGATGTTGCCCTGGATCGCCGTCCGTGCCTCTTCCTCGCTCGGATGCGGATTCTGGGCGAGCAGCGAGGACGCGCTCATCAGCATCCCCGGAGTGCAGTAGCCGCACTGGAGCGCGTGGTGAGCGGAGAACGATTGCTGCAGCGGGCTGAGCTCGTCACCGTTCGCAAGTCCCTCCACCGTCCCGATCTTGGCGCCGTCGGCCTGGACGGCGAGGAGCATGCAGCTCTTCACCGCCTGGCCGTCGAGGTGGATCGTGCAGGCGCCGCAGTTGCCGGTGTCGCAGCCGATGTGCGTCCCGGTCAAGTCGAGGTCGTCGCGGATGAAGTGCACGAGCAGGCGGCGCGCATCGACCTCGCGCTCGTACACGTCGCCGTTGACCTCGACCGAGATCGTGCGGCTGATGGACGGCTCTTCCATGCTCACCGTCCTCGCTCGACTGCCTGTGCGACTGCGCGCACGGCGCAGGTCTCTGCGAGGTGCCGCCGGTAGTCGGCGGGCGCATGCACGTCGGACGGGGGATCGAGCGCAGCGTCGGCGACGGCCTTGCGGATGCTCTCCTCGTCGGTTCCGCTCGGGGTCAGCAGCACGGGCACGGCGTCGACGCAGCCGAGTGCGAGCCGCAGCGATCCGCTTGCCAGGCTCGCGGCCGCATTCGCGATGCAGGTGCCGTCGCGGCCGATCGTGACCGATGCGAAGCCGTCCGCCGCGTTGGCGGCAGCGGGCACGGACACTGAGGTGAGCAGCTCGCCTTCGCCAACGACCGTCATGTAGACGCCGAGGAAGAACTCCTCGGCCGGAACCGTGCGCTCGCCGGCCTCGCCCCGAATCGTCATCGACGCACCGACCGCCACGAGCAGCGGCGGGAGGTGGTTCGTCGGATCGTTCGAGCAGACGTTGCCGCCGATCGTCCCGCGGTTCCGCACCTGCACGTCGGCGATCTGCGCCGCCACCTCGGCCAGGATCGGGCGCGAGACCTCGACCTCGGACGAGTCCATGAGCTGCGTGTAGGTCGCCATCGCGCCCAGCTGGAGCGTGTCGCCGCTGACCGTGATCGCGCGCAGGTCGTCGAGACGGTTCAGGTCGACGAGCACGTCCGGAGAGGCGGCGCGCGCTTTCATCACGTTCACGAGCGTCTGGCCGCCGGCGAGCGCGCGGGCGCCTTCGTTCGACGCCAGCAGGCGGATGGCCTCGTCGACCGATCCCGGCCGCGCGTACTCGACCTCACGCAGGAGCATGACCTGGATTAAACACTCATTTCCCCGTGACATGTCAAGGAAGTAGAGTCGCCCGCATGGCAGGCTTCGATGCGGTCTTCGTCGGGAGCGGCATCAACTCGCTCGCCGCAGGCGCACTGCTCGCGAAGGAGGGCTGGCGCGTCTGCGTGCTGGAGCGAAACGACTGGCTGGGCGGCGCGATCAAGACCGTCGACGGCCTGACGGCGCCGGGGTTCACACACGAGGTCTTCTCCTCCTGGCATCCGCTCTGGGTCGGGTCGCCGGCCTACGCCGAGCTGAAGCCGGATCTCGACGCACTCGGGCTCGAGTACCTGAACACGGACCTGCCGACCGCCGCTGCGTTCCCCGACGGCTCGAGCGCATTCCTCTCGATGGACGGCGCCACGAACGTGGCCGAGCTCGGTGACGCGTGGCAACGGCAGTTCGACCAGTTCATGGCCGGCGCGGACATTGCCTTCGGCGTGCTCGGAACGGAGCTCTGGTCCGGCGCCGGGCTCTCGTTCGGCCGCAAGGCGTACCGGCACTACGGCCGCCGCGGACTGGTCGAGTTCGCCGGACACACGTTGCTCTCGGCCCGTGACTGGCTGACCGACACGTTCGAGGACGAGCGCACCCGCGGCCTCCTCGCGCCGTGGGTGCTGCACACGGGCCTCGGGCCTGACCAGGCGGTGGCGGGGTTCATGACGCAGGTGATCGCATGCGCGCTGCAACTCGGCGGTATGCCCGTGCCGAAGGGCGGCGGCGTCAAGCTCGTCGACGGTCTCGCGACCATCATTCGCAACGCCGGCGGCGAGCTGCGAACCGAGACGGATGTCGAGCGGATCGTCGTCTCCGAGGGTCGCGCGACAGCGGTCCAGCTCGCGGACGGCGAGTCGATCCCCGCCTCGCGTGCCGTGCTCGCCTGCGTCACGCCGACGCAGCTCTACGGGCGGCTGCTCGGCGAGAGCGACGCGCCGAAGCACGTGCGCGACGCCGCGCTCCGTTTCCGTTACGGCCGGGGCGAGATGCAGATCCACATCGCGATGAATGAGCTGCCACGGTGGAAGGGCGACGAGCGGCTCGCCCGGACGCCGCTGCTCCACCTCACGTCCGGACTCGACGCGGTCTCGCGAGCGGTGAACGAGGCCGATCGCGGCCTCCTTCCGGCCGAGGCGACGATCGCGCTCGGACAGCCGATGGCGCTCGACCCGTCGCGCGCGCCGGAGGGCTCGTGGGTGCTCTGGGTGCAGCTCCAGGAGCTGCCGCAGCGGCTGAAGGGCGACGCGGCGGGGCAACTCGACACGTCTGCCGGGTGGACGGAGGAGCTGCGGGAGGCGTACGCCGACCGCATCGCGGCGCGGATCGGCGGTCACATCGAGAACCTCGAGTCCGCCACGGTCGGTCGGGTCGTGATGTCGCCGGCCGACATGGAGGACGCGAACCCGAACTGGGTCGGCGGCGACATCTACGCCGGGTCGTGCGCGCTCGACCAGAACCTTCTCTTCCGCCCCACCCCCGCCTCGCCCGGACACGGGACGCCTGTCGAAAGCCTCTGGCACATCGGAGCGAGCACCCACCCCGGTCCCGGCCTCGGCGCGGGCTCCGGCTACATCGTCGCGAAGCACCTCACGCGGCCACCGCTCCGCCGGCGGCTGCTCGCAAAGCTACCGGGCGTGCCGTGACGCTCTCGCTCAGCGAGATCTCGACCGTCGCGGCGAGCTTCCGCGACGATCTCCGTGCGTATTCCGCAGCCGGCTTCGACGGGATCGGCATCTGGGAGATGAAGCTCGGCGCGAGCGACGAGGCCAACCTCGAAGTGGTCCGCGCGAGCAGGCTGAGCGTGACCAACTGCGTGCCGCTCGTCCCCTCCATCCTTCCGAACACGGTGATCGAGGGGCCGGAGGACGTCGAGACGCGCATCGACTCGCTCTGCGCCTCGATGCACCGTTTCGCACCGTTCGAACCGGACTGCCTCCTCTGCCTGACGGGGCCGGCCGGGAAGTGGAGCGACGACGAGGCCCGGCGCCTCGTAATCGACGGGCTGCAACGGATCGCCGGCGCCGCCGAGGAGGCGGGTGTCCGGCTCGGGCTCGAGCCGATCCACGCCTCCGAGCGCGACTCGCTGACGTTGATCACCTCGATCCCGGAGACGCTCGAGCTCCTCGACGAGGCCGGGCTCCCGAACGTCGGGATCATGGTCGATCTCTGGCATCTCGGCGACACGCAGGATGTCGAGCGTCACCTGGCCGACAACGTGGACCGCATCACGGGTGTGCACGTCGCCGAGTGGTTCGGGGCCGACCGGGGCGACCGCGCGCTCCCTGGGCAGGGCGTCTCCCGGACCGGCGAGCTGATGCGCGTCCTGAGGGATGCAGGCTGGCAAGGCACGTGGGACGTCGAGATCTTCGGCGATGCGGCCCAGGCTGATTCCCTCTGGTCACTGGACGTCGACGAGGCAGCACGCCGCGCGTACGCCGCGATCGCGAGCGTGAACGTCTAGAGCGGGCGGCCGCTGAGGGCCAGGACGTTCGCGACGAATGTCTTCGTGTCGTTGTAGAGCCCGTCGTCGCGCACCGCCTTCTCACCCTGGTACCAGGCCGCGAGCGCCAGCCGCTGGTCGCCGTTGAAGCGCTTGAGTAGGTGGTTCAGAAGTGCCATGCCGACCTCGACGCCGCCCTCCCCCGTTCTCGGGACGGTGCGCCCGAGGACGACTGTCTCGACGAACTCCCACGCTGCCGGGATCACCTGCATCGGGCCCCAGGCGCCGACGGAGGAGGTGACGTTCGTCTGGAAGCCGGACTCCTGCCACGCGAGAGCGCGCGCCAGGTTGACCGGGATGCCGTAGTGGTTCGCCCACTTGTCGATGTGCGCGCGAACGGTCGAGCGGGACAGCTCCTCCGTCGGGCCGCTCCCAACCTCCGCCGGCAGGCGCAGCTTTGCCCCTTCGATGACGAGGTTGATCGACTTCAGATCGTTGACCTTCGCGAGCGCGCGAACCGTCGTCTTGTGCTTCACGGCGATCTCGGTGAGCGTGTCGCCGGGCCTGACCACGTACGAGACCTGCGCAGCGGTCGCTCGCGTGAGCACCGGCGCCCGGCGGCTGCTACCGAACGCGGTCAGCGATGCAGGCCCGGCGACCCCGTCCGATGCGAGGCCCCGAGTCTTCTGGAAGCGAGTGAGGCCTGCCCTGGTCGACGCGCCGAAGTGGCCGTCGACATCCAGCAGCCGGAGATGTCCCGCCCGCGCGAGCAGGAACTGGAGCGCCGAGACGTCCCACCCGTATGCACCCTGGACGAGCACGCGCCGTGCGACAAGGGGCCGGCCGAGCGCGCCGAGCTCGGCACGCGTCCGAGAGCTGAGCTCGCCGTTGACCGGAAGTCCCGCCGCACGCTGGAACGTCCGCAGTCCCTTGGCGGTCATCGGCCCCGAGAGGCCGTCGATCTTGCCGAAGTACATCCCCTTCGAGCGGAGCGCGACCTGGAGGCTGGCGATCTCGGGATCGGGCGCGGCCAGCGCGGACGGCGCCGCGACCAGGGCGGCGGCGATCGCAACGAGAATCAAGGTACGCAGACGCACGGGATGGACCATTTGGGGACCGGCGCCCGGCCTCCTGCAAGGCTTTACAAATCGACAATATTTCCGGCCGCAAGGAACGAGCTCACCCTGCATCTACCGGCCAGGGGTCACTGCCGCCTGAAGGAGACGGTCGACATTCCAGCCCGGATTGCCGAGCTACGGTCGGTGCTGGCCGTCACGCGGTCCAACGACGTGCGGCAGGCAATTGCGGACGCGATCGAGGAGTGCCGGCAGCGGCTCGCCGAGGTCGAGCCCGCTGAGTCAGCCGCGCCTCCACGCACGTGAGCGGGGGACGCGGCAGTGCTGCCCCGTCCCCCGCCTTCGTCCTCTGAGACTCGCTCTCAGAGACCGCTGTAGTAGCCGCCGATGCGGTCGCGGTTCGCCTCATCGTTCGCGACGAACTCGGGCGCGTTCTTGATCTGATCCTTGCTGCACTTGACGAACACCGTCTCGGTGTCCAGGTCAACGCGGTCAACGACACCGGCCGGAAGCATGACCTTCTTGCCGAAGATCCAGGGGCCGGTATCGACGATCAGGTGAGTGCGCCCCATCTCTTCGGTGCCCTCGTCGATCTTGCCGATGCCACCATCCGTGGCCTCGACCGAAAGCCCGACGAGCTCGGCACCTGTGAGGGAGGGCTCGGTCCCGAACGTCCAGATGTCGGTCACCATGGCCTCGGGGCGCGTGCCCTTGGTCTCGCGGTCATCCATGACATCCCTCCTCTGTGGGTTGCCCTCCACGCCTACCCGAATCCGCAGTGCTCAATCACCGATCCACTGCCGTGGCCGCAGGCGAATTGCCCGGTCGCAGACAGCTGCGGGTCGAGCTAGTTCGGGATCACGACATAGCGGACGGGCACGCCTTCGACCGAGTGCTGCGGTGCGTTCTCGGTCGCACGCGACTCGATGAGGCCTTCTTCCTCGTTCGGGCGGACCGCCACGACGATCTCATCCGCCGGAAACGTCGCAAGAGCGTCGCGGATCGCGAGACCGACGTTCGCCTCGCCGGCAATTGCCTCGGCGGTCTCGCCGGGAAGCGCCGCGGCCGTGTGTTCGGCGACGTGTTCTGCCCGACCGAACGCCTGCTCGTCGTTGGCAAGCCAGTCGAGGACGCCCTGACGTACGACCGGCACCACGACCTTGATCGTGTCGGCCGCTCCTACATGGGCGCGCAAGACGTCGTCAGCATGTTCGACGGTGCTGACGATGAGGACGTTCCTGGCCATGACGGAAACGTATCGCCTATGAGAAGCGCGCCGACGAGACGTCACTCGATGCGCGACGAGAAATGCGCGCGCCCCGAGGAATGCGGCCGTCCTCGAACACGACGTCGACCTCACGCGCCTTGGGCAAAGGCAGCAGAGGCGGCATGGTCGCTGGGCGCGCGCCTCTTTTGCTTCGCGCCGTGCGGCCCGACCCCTTTTCAAAGTGCTGCGAACACGCGTTCGCGACAGCGTGGCTCAGAGGCACATACCGTGAGCT
>CAVVMR010000012.1:0-93163 GCA_963749515.1 uncultured Gaiellaceae bacterium | reverse complement strand
CTAGTGCGGCCCCCGGTTCAAGTAGACCCCCTCCAGGAGACAGTTCGAGCCCGCTTGCGGCGCGGCGCGAAGGTCGTCCTCGTCGTGCTCGCGTTTGCGATCGCGATCCCCGGCAGCGCGCTGGCCGATCACAAGCGCGTGTTCATGGCGCCCGACGACCACACTGACTACCTCTGGTCGGCGACGGCCGAGCAGTACGCCGTCGCGTTCACGGAGATGCTCGACTACTACCTCGACCAGGCCGACGCGACGAAGAACGAGCCGTCGCATCTTCAGAGCCGGTTCTCGGCCGACGGGAGCCTCTGGCTCTGGGAGTACGCCAAGAACAAGACCCCGGCCGACTTCCAGCGGCTCGTCGACGCGCTCAAGTCCGGGCACATCTCCGCGCCGCTGAACCCGCTCGTGATCACGTACGGCGGCGTTCCCGCTGAAGCGGTGATCCGGTCGATGTACTACCCGGGCCACCTCGAGCGCCGGCACGGGCTCGACTTCCCCCTCGCCGTCGCGATGGAGAACGCAGGCATGTCCCACGGCCTCGGCTCCGTCTGGGCCGGCGCGGGCGCGGAGTACTCGTGGAAGGGCGTGTGCGGCTGCCCCAGCCTGATCCCCTTCCTCCAGGACCGCGACCGCGAGATCTACAACTGGATCGGCCCCGACGGCTCCCGCATCCTCATGAAGTGGAACTCGCTCCACAACCAGAACGACAACGAGAGCATCGGCGGCTATGCGGAGGCGCGCAAGCCGGCCGCCGCGCTCGACCTCGTGACCTCGAACGCGGCTGCGAACGGCTTCGCGGCCCGCTATCCGTTCAACACGATCGGCGTCTTCGGTCAGGGCTGGGACGATCTCTCGACCAGGAACCTGCTGATCCAGCAGACGTGCAGGGCCAACACCGACCCGAACCGGACGTGCATCGTCTCGAACTCGATCGACTTCTTCGAGGAGTTCGACGCGCTCTTCGGCCAGCTGATCCCGAGCGTGTCGGCGAGCTTCGGCAACGAGTGGGATCTGACGCCCGCCTCGATGGCGGAAGTCTCGGCCCGCGTCAAGCGCTCCCTCGAGGCGCTCCGCTCGGCCGAGGCGCTCGCCACACTCGTCGCCCTGCGCGATCCGTCCTTCCTCGAGGGCCGCGACGCCGCGCGCGACCAGGCCTTCCTGAACCTCGGCCTCTTCTTCGAGCACGACTTCGAGAACGGCGGCCCGAGGGTCTCCGGCCCGGTTCGGATCGCGTGGCAGCGCCAGGTGGCGGACGAGATCGACGCCTACGCGAATCAGCTCACCGCCGATGCGACAACCGCCCTGGGAGCGCTGATCCAGAAGACCGGCACGAACCCGCGCTTCTTCGTCTTCAACTCCCTGAGCTGGACGAGGACCGACGTCACCGACATCGCCTACACGGGCGCGCTGCCGGCGCACGTCGTCGATCTCGCCACCGGGCAGGAAGTCCCCTCGCAGGTCGTGGTGGTCGGCGGCAGCCAGTACCTCCGCGTGCAGGCGCCGAACGTTCCGTCGGTCGGATACAAGGTGTTCGAGATCCGGTCGGGCGCGGGCCAGACGTTCGCCGGCGGCCCGACGGCGAGTGCGACCACCGGCGTGATGGAGAACGAGGCCTACCGGCTCACCGTCTCGCCGCGTGGTGCGATCACGAGCTTCATCGACAAGCGGCTGAGCAATCGCGAGTTCGCCGGGAGCACGGGCGGCTTCGCGATCAACGACCTCGGCGCGGCGTCCGGATCGCTGGCGATCGAGAACGCCGGCCCGGTCTCGGTGACGTTGCGGGCGACGAGCGCGTCGCCGCTCGCCCACACGACGCGGATCACGCTCACGCGGGGCTCGGACCGCGCGACGATCCAGAACGAGATCACGCAGAACTTCGGCGGCACGAGAGAGTGGCGCTTCAGCTTCAACGCGCCGAGCCCCGATGTCCACCACGAGGAAGTCGGCGCCGTCCTCCGCGCGAAGCTGACGACGCAGGGCGGCGCGTACTCGCCGAGGAACGCGCGCTACGACTACCTGACCCTCAACCACTTCGCCGACATGAGCGGAAGCGACGGGACGGGCGTCACCCTCTCCAACGCCGACGCGTACTTCATGCGGCTCGGCAACAGCACCGTCACGTCGCTGGACTCGTCGACGCCGCAGCTCTCCGTGCTCGCCGGCGGATCGCTCCGCCCCGCCAACCCGATCCTCAACCAGGCCGGCGACTCGTACCTCCGCCAGCGCTTCGCGCTCCAGTCGCACGGGCCCTACGACCAGCCCCGCGCGATGCGCTTCGCGCTCGAGCACCAGAACCCACTGGTCGGCGGCACGGTGTCTGGTGGCAGCGCCTATCCGGCGACCTCGTACTCCTACCTCTCGATCTCCGATCCGAACGTCCTGCTCTGGTCGTTGAAGCCCTCCGAGGAAGGAATCGGCGAAGGCGTCATGGCCCGGGTCTGGAACCTCACCGGCTCGCCGAAGCCGTTCTCGATCTCTCTGAACGAGCCGATCGCGCGCGCCAAGTCCGTGACGCACATCGAGACGGATCGTGGCGATGCGACCATCTCGGGCGGCAGCGTCAACGCGACCGCAGCGCAGCACCAGCTGCTCTCGTTCCGGCTGTTCCCCTCGTCGCTCGCCCGCTCGGTGAAGATCCTGCCGTCCGACGCGCGCCTGACCGAGGCCGGAGACGCAGGGTCGTTCACGGTCGTCCGCACCGGTGACCTCTCGCAGCCGCTCAACGTTCCCTACACCGTCGGTGGCGGCGCGACGCCGGGATCCGACTACGAGGCGCTCTCCGGGACGGCGACGATCCCGGCCGGCGCCAGCTCCGTCGTGATCGCGTTGCGTCCTCTGACCGACGCCGCCTCCGAGACGCAGGAGACGATCACCGTCACGCTGACGGCGCAGCCGGCCTATCTCCTGGCGCTGTGGCGGAGCGCGACGGCGCTGATCGTCGCGAACGACGGGCCGCCGGCCCCCCAGGGCGCGACGGGCCTCTACCCGTTCAGCGAGGGCACGGGCGCAGCCACGGCGGACATCTCCGGCAACGGCAACAACGGAAGCGTGGTGGCCGCGACCTGGGTCCCCGGCAAGTACGGGCAGGGACTCCGGTTCAACGGCTCGACCTCGTACGTCTCGATCTCGGACTCCGGCTCGCTGGACATCGGCTCGAGCGGCGCGGTGCAGGCCTGGGTGAGTCTCGCGACACTCAATCGCTGGCACGGGATCGTGGCGAAAGGAAGCGCAAACTCCGAGGCGTCCCACAACTATTCGCTCGAGGTCACCTCTGGCAACCGCGTCGAGTGCCGGGTCGGAAACGGTGCGACGTCGAACGTCGTCCAGTCGTCGACCACGCTGGCTGCCGGGACGATGTACCACCTCGCGTGCGTCTGGACCGGAACGCAGCTGCAGGTGTACGTCAACGGCGCGCTCAACGCGAGCGGCTTCCAGTCGCTCACGCCTCTGGGCAACCTCGCGCCGCTCTCCATCGGTCAGTACGGCGGCAACTCCGACCGCGCCAACGCCATGATCGACGAGGTGAGGATCTCGAATCAGGCTCTGACCCAGACGCAGGTTCAGAACGAGATGAACTCCCCGATCTCACAGGCAGCGTCCTCGGATACCACGGCGCCGAGCGTCCCGTCCGGCCTCGCGGCGTCGGCGGCATCCTCCTCGCGCATCGATCTGAGCTGGACTGCGGCGACGGACAACGTCGGCGTCGCGGGCTACCGCGTGAGCCGCAACGCCACGGTGATCGCGACCACCACGTCGACGACGTACAGCGACACGGGGCTCGCGCCGCAGACCGCCTACACCTACTCGGTCGCCGCATTCGATGCTGCCGGGAACAGCTCGGCGGGGTCGGCGCCGGCGAGCGCTACGACCCCCGCCGGAACGCAAGCACCACCCGCCGGGCTCGTCGCCGCGTACCGCTTCGGTGAGGGCGTGGGGACGACCACCGCGGACGCCTCGGGAAGCGGAAACGGCGGAACGCTCGTGAATGGGCCGACGTGGATCGCGGCCGGAAAGTACGGAGGCGCGATCAACTTCGACGGCGCGAACGACCACGTCCGGGTCGCGGACAGCGCGCTGCTCGATCGCGGAAGCACCGGGACGGTCGAGGCCTGGGTGAAGCTCGACACGCTCAACCGCTGGCAGAGCGTCCTCGCCAAGGGCAGCGCCAACAGCGATCCGAGCCACAACTACGCGATCGAGCTCACCAGTGCGAACCGCTGGCTCTGCATCCTCGGGAACGGCACTTCGCAGCGGACGCTCCAGTCACCGAGCGCGGCGACGTCGAACCGCTACTACCACGTCGCCTGCACCTGGGACGGCACGACGGTGCGGCTGTACGTCGACGGAACGCTCAGTGCCTCCTCGTCGCAGCTCATCACGCCGTTGGCGAATTCGGCGCCGCTCACGATCGGACAGTTCGGCGGCGATGCAGATCGCCTCGACGGCGTCGTCGACGAGGTTCGGATCTACGGCCGTGCGCTCACCCCAGCCGAGATCCAGAGCGACCTGAGCACGCCGATCCCGTGAGGTAGAACCCGGGTGGAGTAGGACGAGGCACGTCAGCGGCGAAAGGTCGCCCGTGGCGTCCGTGCCGGATCAACTCACCCTTGGTCGCCATCGCGACCTCGAGAAGCGGGAGAACCGTCCGATCGTCCGCTGGGCGCTGCTGACCTTGCTCGGCCTCTTTGTCCTCCTCGGCCTGCTGAACACCTACGGCCAGCAGCCGCACACGGACACGGCGTCCGGAGCCGGCGCGGAGCTCGAGGTCTACTCGCCCCAGCGTCTGCGCAGCGGGCTCTTCTTCATGTCCCGCTTCACGGTCCGCGCCGACGAGGAGATCGAGGCAGCGACGCTCGTGCTCGACCCAGGCTGGCTCGAGGGAATCACCGTCAACTCGCTCGAGCCCTCACCGGTCGGGGAAGCCAACCGGAACGGGAAGATCGCTCTCGACCTGGGACGGATCCCTGCCGGGACGAAGCACGTCTTCTTCCTTCACTCGCAGGTCAACCCGACCGAGTTCGGCCGGCGCTCGCAGGACGTCGAGCTTCACGACGGCGAGACGAGGCTGCTCCACATCGACCGCACGGTGACCATCTTCCCCTGATGGATCTGGTCATTCGAGCAGCCGTCGCGTTCCTCTTCGTCTACCTCCTGACGAGGGTCGTCGGACGGCGTGAGCTCTCGTCCATGCAGCCCTTCGACCTGATCATGCTCGTGATGATCGGCGATCTCGTTCAGCAGGGTGTGACGCAGAACGACTTCTCCGTCACCGGCGCGCTGCTCGTGGGCGGAACGATCGGGCTGCTCACGGTCGGCGTGTCGTACGTCAGCTTCCTCTTTCCGCGTCTGCGGCCGGCCCTCGACGGCGAGCCCGTGATCATCGTGGAGGACGGGAAGCCGATCGACCGCAACCTGCGGCGCAACCGGATCACGTTGGAGGAGCTCGCGGCAGCGGCACGCCAGGAGCAGCTCGGGTCGCTCGAAGATGTCCGCTGGGCGGTGCTCGAGACCAACGGCCGGATCAGCTTCATTCCGAAGTCCGCCTCGTAGACTCGGCACGTGCCTCTCTACCTCACCGAGAGCGACGTCGAAGGCCTGATCACGGCCGGCGATGCGCTGCCCGCGATCGAGGCGTGCTTTCTGCGGCTGGCCTCGGGCTCGGTCGAGAATGTGCCGCGGCGCCGGGTCGGGCTCGACGACGGTGCCTTCGCCGTCATGTCCGCCGTCGACCGCGAGCTCGGCTACGCGGGCCTGAAGGCGTACGCGTCCGTTGCCGGGAAGACGTCGTTCCTCGTCTGTCTCTTCGAACTGGAGACCGGGACACCGGTCGCGGTGATCGAGGCGGATGCGCTCGGCCAGCGACGCACCGGCGCAGCGAGTGGCGTCGCCGCGAAGCACCTGGCCCGGCCCGGCGCTCGCAGCCTCGGCATCATCGGCTGCGGCTGGCAGGCGGAGGCCCAGGTCGACGCGATCCGGGCGGCCGTACCCACGATCGAGCGCGTCGTCGCATACTGTCGCACCCCAGAGAAGCTGCGTGCGTTCTGCTCGACAACCGGCGCCGAGCCCGGGGAGAGTCACCGCGACGCGGGTGAGCAGGACATCGTCGTCACGGCCACGACCTCGCGCGATCCCGTTCTCCGAGGCGAATGGCTGCAAGAGGGTGCGCTGGTGTGCGCGATCGGAGCGAACCGTCCGCGAGCAAGGGAGCTCGACAACGTCGTGCTCGAGCGGGCGACATTCGTCTGCTGCGACTCACGCGAGCAGGCGCGGCTCGAGTCTGCGGACCTGATCGAGCCGGTGGAGAGCGGCGTCCTCGACTGGCTGGAGGTGCACGAGCTGCAGGAGGTCGTCGCCGGTGAGCTGCCCGGCCGCCAGGACGACGCCGACATCGTCGTCTTCAAGTCGAACGGGCTCGCCGTCTGGGACGTGGCGATCGGCGTCGCAGTCGTCGAGCGAGCGCGCGAGCGCGGCGTCGGGCGGGAGGTCTAAGAGGGTTTGGCGGAATGTCGCTCGCCGCACCCCAGCGGCTCAGCCGACATTTTCGCCGAACCCTAAACCTCGATCGTCTGGCGGGCGTCGGCGATCGTGTCGTTGCCGATTGCCTTGATCACCTCGGGCCGGTCGAGCAAGCGTGCGATCTGCTGCGGGCCGAGGCGATTCTGCACGTAGCGATCCTCGAGGATCTCGGCCAGGTTGCGGCCGCGATCGTGCTCGCGGATCACATAAGCGGCGACACGCTCCTCCGCCGACGAGCGTTGAAAGAGGAACGAGAAGAGGTTCCGGAACGCCATCGCGGGCGATTGTATCCTCCTTTCATGCGCCGCAACCCCTCCGAGGGTCGCTGCGCGGAGCGGCTGCTCCGCGGAGTCGACGACGCAGGACGCGACGAGCGGGTCGTGATCTGGGTTGAGCGCAAGGAAGGCGGCGTCTGGGCGGTCGGTCGCGCGGTCAACCCGCAGCACCGGCGCAGCGACGAGCCACGCCGCGACGACTACCTCTTCGAGGGCTACGAGCTCGGTGACGCGCTCGAGGCTGCCAACGGCGCGCTCGAGGACGACGCGCGCGTGCTCGAGGACGACGGGTCAACGGAGAGCGTGAAGCCGTTCACCCGCAAGGAGGTGCTTCCCGTCCTGGAGCGCTTCTTCTTCGGCCGCCGCTAGGCGGGTTCCTTCGGCCACTCGAGCTTCGCGTTGGGGATCGCCTCCCCGTGCGGATCGTGCGTCGGGAAGCCGAGCGCCTTGTCGATGCGCGCCTCCAGCTCCTCGGAGAGCGCGTGCTCGAGCCGGTCCGCCTCCTGGTGGACGTCGTCGACGGCGATCCCAAGCGTCTCGGCGAGGTAGAGCTCGAGCAGCCGGTGGTGCCGGATCACCTCCAGCGCAACCTGAGCGCCGGCGTGGGTGAGCGTGACGCCGCGGTACGGCGTGTGCTCCGCGAGCCCCAGCGCCGCGAGCTTCTTGACCATCGCGCTCGCCGATGCCGGCGACACCTGCTGGCGGCGCGCGAGGCTGGAGGTCGAGACGCGCTCCGTCTCGATCCCGAGCTTGTAGATCTCCTTCAGGTAGTCCTGGATCGCGTCGCTGAGGTCGACCTTGGTCACGCGTGCAGTGTATGAGGCGCTGCCCGGGGCGGTGCTAGCCTCGCGGCATGCTGATCAAGCTCGGTCACAGTCCGGATCCTGACGATGCCTTCATGTTCTGGGCGATTGCAGCCGGCGCGGTCGACACCCGTGGATTCCAGTTCGAGCAGGTGCTGCAGGACATCCAGTCGCTGAACGAGTGGGCGCTCGAAGGCCGGCTCGAAGTGACCGCGATCTCGCTCCACGCGTATCCGTTCGTCCAGGGCCGCTACGCCCTGCTGCCGCACGGCGCAAGCATCGGCTCCGGCTACGGGCCGATCCTCGTCGCGCGGGAGCCGCTCGCCTTCGAGCAGCTCGGGTCGACCGAGATCGTCGTCCCCGGCCGGATGACGACCGCGTTCCTGACGCTTCGGCTCGCGCTCGGCGAGTTCGCGCACCGCGAGCTCCCGTTCGACCAGATCCTCGACGAGGTCTCGTCAGGCCGCGCCGATGTCGGTCTGGTGATCCACGAGGGCCAGCTCACTTATGAGGACGCGGGCTTGCACAAGGTGCTCGATTTGGGCGAGTGGTGGCTGCTCGAAACGGGCTTGCCGCTGCCGCTCGGCGTCAACGTGGCGCGCCGCGATCTCGGCGACCGCCTGCCCGACCTCTCGGCGGTGCTCCTGGATTCGATCCGCGCCGGGCTGGCGAACCGCCGTGAGGCGATGCGCTATGCGATGCGCTTCGGTCGGGGCATCGACGTGACGACGGCGGATCGCTTCGTCGAGATGTACGTCAACGAGCTGACCTGCGACTACGGCGACGAGGGTCGCAAGGCCGTCGCGGAGCTCCTCGGCCGCGGCGACGCAATCGGGGCGTTCCCCGAGCCGGTCCGCCTGGACTACGTGTCCTAGATGCCGCTGGAGATGCGCGGGAGCTGCGAGCGGTGCGATGCCCCGGTGTCCCCCGGTGCGGAGGCGTTCATCTGCAGCTACGAGTGCACGTTCTGCCCGTCCTGCTCGGCGGAGCTCGACGGTGTCTGCCCGAACTGCGGTGGCGAGCTCGTCCGGCGCCCCCGACGGTCCGCCTGAGGCGGTCAGCGAGCCGGCGAGGCGGGCTGTGCCTCGAGCCAGGTTCTCCGCTCGTCGAGCCAGCGCACGCGCCGAAGACCCGCCCGTTCGAGGGCGTGGTCGACGTCGCGATCCGAGATCAGCCTGGCGGTGAAGGCGTGGCTCCACTGCTCGGTTCCGGCTTCGTATCGCATCACCGCCGAGACGAGGTCGCCGTCGCGTACGGCGTCGGACATCGAGATTCGAACGCCGCCGACCTCCGATGCTCCCTGGCGGGGCTCCCATTCTGGCGGCATGCGCTCGAGCAGAACCTGTCCGTCGCCGGCGACATGACGCGCGCAGGCGGCAAGCACCGCAGCCAGCTCTTGGTCGTCCGGTGCATTCAGGAAGTTGCTTGCGAGCAGGACGACCGGGAACCGGCGGCTGAGCTCGAGCGTCTCGATGTCGGCGAGCACGGTCTCGGCTCCGTGCACGTGAGCGAGCATCTCGGGCGAGTTGTCGACGGCGACGACCGGATGGCCGAGCTCGAGGAGCGCATGTGTGATCCGGCCGGCGCCACAGCCGAGCTCGAGGATCTCGCTTCCCGGCGGCACAGTCTCGTGGATGAGTTGCGGCTCGCCGAGCGGGGCGAGCGTGGCATACAGGCCGACGGGGCTGCCGTCCGGGGCTGTGGCGCTCATCGCCCAACTCTACGGCGCCCCGGCGACTCTCCCAGCGGGCTACTGAGTCAGGCGGAACGTCCGCGCCGACTCGACGAACGCGTCCTCGTATTTGCCGCCGAGATCCGGCGTGGTGGTGTAGGTGAGGATGTGCGCCGTTCCCTCGAGCAGGAAGGCGAACTGCAGCGTCGACGTCGTCACCTGCCGACCGCTCGCCTCGAGCTCGAGCTGGTAGTCCAACCTGGTCGCCGGACCGGCGGGAAGCTCGACATCTGTGGTTTCGACCTCCCCGACGAGGCCGGCGAACGACCGCAGTTGCGACAGGAGACCCTGCTCGTAGCTCTCGTTGGTCATTCCGTCCGGTATCGCCTCGACGATGATGTTGAGATTCGTCGCGAACTCCTCGCTCAGCTCCGGATCGATCGCGACGAACTTCAGCACCGAGTTCGCACCCTGGAATGCATCGACGTACGGCTCGAGCGCCGGCGTCTCTCGAAGGACATCCTCCATCCCGCCGCCTTTGCTGAACTCGTCGGCGCTGATCGTCCGCCAGGACTCGGGGACCGCAACCGAGAACCCGGCGGAAGCGACCTTGTAGGTCGTGTGGCCTCCGGTGGTGCGTTGCGCCTCCGGCGCGCCGACGCCTTCGCTTTCCCCGCCGCAACCCGCGAGCAGAAGGACGGCGCCGACGAGGGCCGAGGCGAGGCGACGCATGGCGCGAACGTACACCTCCGTGGCACGTAGTCGCTAGATTCCTGGCGATGGCTGTTGCGACCGGACGCGAGTACGGGCTCTTCATCAACGGCGAGACCGTGGAAGGCTCGTCGTCGCGCGACCTGGTCGAGCCTGCCTCGGGCGAGCCGTTCGCCACAGCGCAGCTCGCGGGCGAGGGCGAGATCGACCAGGCCGTCGAGGCCGCGCGCGCAGCACTCGCCGGTGACTGGGGCAAGACGTCCGGGAACGAGCGCTCCCGGCTCCTGCACGCCCTGGCCGATGCGGTCGCGGCGAACCGGAAGGAGCTCAACGAGCTCGAGGCGCGCAACGTCGGCAAGGCGATCTCCTCGACCAAGGCGGAGCTCTTCGGCGCGGTCGAGCACTTTCGCTTCTATGCCTCGGCGATCGCCACGATCGCCGGCCGCTCCAACCCGATCGGCGGCTCGATCCTCTCCTACACCCTGAAGGAGCCGGTCGGCGTCGCCGGCCAGATCGTTCCCTGGAACTACCCGCTGCTGATGACCACGTGGAAGCTCGCGCCCGCGCTCGCGGCCGGCTGCTCCGTCGTCCTCAAGCCCGATCCGCAGACGCCCGCGACCGCGCTCCGGCTTGCCGAGCTCGCCGCCGAGGTCGGTTTCCCCGCCGGCACGATCAACGTCGTTCCCGGTGACGGCCCCACCACCGGCGCCTATCTCGTGCGCCACCCCGGTGTCGACAAGGTCGCGTTCACCGGCTCCACGAAGACCGGCGGCGAGATCATGCGGCTCTGCTCGGAGCCGATCAAGCGGCTGACGCTGGAGCTCGGCGGCAAGAGCCCGAACATCGTCTTCGCGGACGCCGACCTCGACTCGGCGATCCCGAGCGCGGTCTGGTCGATCTACTACTCGGCCGGCCAGAGCTGCGAGGCCCGTTCGCGGGTCCTGGTCGAGGCGTCGATCTACGACGAGTTCGTGAACGCCTTCTCGGAGAAAGCGGGCCAGCTGAAGATGGGCGACCCGCTCGACGCCGAGACGCAGATGGGCTCGCTGATCTCGCAGGCGCACCGCGAGCGCGTGCACTCCTTCGTCGAGGGCGCGCGCGGCGAAGGCGCCGAGGTCGTGCTCGGCGGCGAGCCCGGGGAGCATGCGTTCTATCCGCCGACAGTTGTTGCCGGAATCGACAACGCAATGACGATCGCCCAGGAAGAGGTCTTCGGGCCGGTCGTGACGATCGTCCCCTTCGAGGACGAGAAGGACGCGATCCGGATCGCGAACGACGTCAAGTACGGGCTGATGGCCTCCGTGTGGACAGGAGATCCGGCAAGGGGGCATCGCCTCGCGAGCCGGATCAAGGCCGGGACTGTGGGCATCAACCTCCCGTACACGGCGTTCCCCGGGCTGCCGTTCGGCGGCTACAAGCAGTCCGGCTTCGGGCGCGAGCTCGGGGTCGAGACGCTCGATCTCTATCTGGAGACGAAGAGCGTCACCGTGAACACCGGCACGCGGCCGATCAACCCCTTCTCGCTGTAGCGCCGTCTCCCTATCGTTGGACGGTGCTGGCGGCGGGGACGCTCGCGCAGTGCAGCTTCGCGGCGATCGGCGTCGGCCTGCCGGCGATCGCGCCGGCGATCAGAGACACCTTCGGCCTGAGCCTCGCCCAGGTAGGCGCCGTGCTCTCCGGCCACTGGCTCGGAACGCTCGTCACCCTGCTTCCGTGGGGACTCCTGACCGACCGGATCGGCGAGCGCGTCGTACTCGCCGCCGGGATGGGAGGGTGCGGCGTCCTGCTCGTCGTGGCCGGGCAGGCGGAGACGTTCTGGCAGCTCTACGCCCTCCTCTTCCTCGCCGGGGCGGCCGGTGCGAGCGTCAACGCCGCCACCGGGCGTGCGGTCATGGGCTGGTTCGATGCGTCGCAACGTGGGTTCGCCCTCGGCATCCGGCAGGCGGCGGTGCCGGTCGGCGGCCTCGTGGGCGCTCTCGTTCTGCCGCACTTCTCGGTGCACCACGCGTATGCGTTCCTCGGCGCGCTGTGCCTGCTCGGAGCCGCGGGCGGTGCGATCTTCCTGCGCGAGCCGGCGGCGCTGCCGCTCGAGGTCGAGGACGTCGAGTGGTCGTTGCGCGACCATCGCCTCTGGCGTCTCTCGGCTGTCGGCGGCCTCTACGTCGTGCCGCAGATGGCGATTCTCAGCTTCGTGGTGCTCTACCTGCACGACGAACGCGGGTTGGGCAAGGGAGAGGCGGCAGCCGTCCTCGGCGCCATTCAGGTGGGGGCGATCGTGCTCCGGATCGCCGCCGGCAGGTGGTCGGACACGATGAGGACGCGCATCGTCCCCCTCGCCCGAATCGGAATCGCGGTGACCATCTCCCTCGCCGTCGTAACCGGCCTGCTGAACGCACCGCTCGTGCTGCTCGTTCCGGCCTTCGTCGTCGCCGGGTCCTTGACGATGGCCTGGAACGGCGTCGCCTTTGCCGCCGTCGCGGAGCTCGCAGGCCGTGCGCGTAGCGGCGCTGCGCTGAGCGTCCAGCAAACGGTGCTGTCCATCGGTGGCGTCGCGGCGCCACTCGCGTTTGCCGCCGTCGTCACCGCGGGCTCCTGGAGCCTGGCCTACGGCCTCGCCGCGGTCTTCCCGCTCGGTGGCTGGCTCTTGCTTCGCGCGCTGCGCCAACCGAAGGCGGCGAGGCTCCACCCCTCCCGGTAGTACGTTCCGCGGATGCGGGTCTTGGAGCGCCTGGAGCAGCTCGCCGCGATCGGCGACCGGATCGGTTACTCGGCCGAGGAGGACGCCGCGCACGACCTGGCCGCCGGCTGGTTCCGCGAGGCGGGGCTCGAGGTGGAAGTCGATGCCGCCGGCAACCTGATCGGGCGGATCCCCGGAAGCGACCGACAGGTGTGGACCGGTTCGCATCTCGACACCGTGCCCGGCGCAGGCAGGTTCGACGGAACGCTCGGCGTCGTCGCCGGGCTCGAGGCCGTCGAAGCGCTCGGCCTGCCGGGACTCGGGGTCGTCGTCTTCCGGGACGAGGAGCGAGGGTGCGCAGGGAGTCGCGGCTGCACCGCGCTGCCCGACGCCTACGTCGAGCTGCACATCGAGCAAGGGCCCACGCTGCTCGCCGCCGACGTGCCGCTCGGCGTCGTCACCGCAATCGTCGGCTACGTTCGCGGCCGCCGCACCTTCACCGGCGTGGCCGGCCACGCGGGAACGACTCCGATGCCGGTCCGGGAGGATGCGCTCGTGCAGGCGGCCGAGTACGTCCTCCGAGCGCGGGATGCCGCCCGCGCGATCGAGGGCGCTGTCGCGACCGTCGGCCAGGTGACCGTCGAGCCCGGCGGCACGAACGTCATCCCCGGCCGGGTCGTCATCAGCGTCGATGCCCGCGCGCCCGACGCGGAGCGGCTCGATCGCCTTGCCGCCGCGCTCGAGGTCGAGGAGCCGATCCGCACCGAGCCGTCGCCGATGGCCGGGGAGATCCGCGCCGCCCTCCGCGCCGAGGTCGAGGCGCTCGGGCTGCCGGTGCTCGAGCTTCCCTCAGGCGCCGGCCACGATGCCGGCATTCTCGCGACCGCCGGAGTGCCGTCCGGGATGCTCTTCGTCCGCTCGCTCAACGGCGGCATCAGCCACAACCCGGACGAGCTCACCTCGCCGGAGGACATCGCGCTTGCGGTCGAAGCTTTGACCGGCACATTGAGGAGACTGGCGGCGTGAAGGCGGTCGTGCGCTGCGCGCGAGCAGCTCGATGTTCCCGACGCGGTGACCCTCCCCCCGACCACGCGCTCCAGGCTTCGCGTGCGGCTCTGGCGCTCCAGCGAACGGTGGCGGAGCTCGCGGACGAGAATCCTGGCTGGCCGCGCCTGCGCATCGGGGTGAACAGCGGCGAGGCGGTGGTCCGCGAGATCGGCGGAGACGGTCACGTCGCGTACACGCTGGTCGGCGACACGGTCAACACGGGGTGCTGATCGGCTCGCAGACCCACGCTGAGCTGCCCGCCGGCGCGCTGGTGGAGGCCAGAAACGGATTGAAGATCAAGGGGAAGGAAGACCTCGTGAACGCGTACGTGCTCCACGCCCTTCCCTAACGGCGGCTACACCGGCGAATCGAGGCGGAATCGCCAGCCCGCCTGCCACTCGAACGGCGCGTCGACGAGCTCCTGGAGCGGCGCTCCGTCGAGCAGGTGCTCGAGCGCCAGGAGGTTCGCGGAGTGGCCGATCACGACGACGGTCTGCCCGTCGTGGCGCGCGCGTATGTCCTCGAGCAACGACGCCGTTCGGACCACCACGTCGCGGTAGCTCTCTCCGTTCGGGAAGGGCATCTCGACCCGGCGGGAGCGCTCCGCGGTCACCTCCGCGACGGAGCGGCCGTTGAGCTCGCCGTAGTCGCACTCGCGTAGGCGCGCGTCGAGGTGGACGGGAATCGCGGTCCCGCCGAAGGCGAGCTCGGCCGTCTCGACTGCCCGGCCGAGATCGGAGGC
Source organism: uncultured Gaiellaceae bacterium (assembly GCA_963749515.1). Taxonomy (GTDB): domain Bacteria; phylum Actinomycetota; class Thermoleophilia; order Gaiellales; family Gaiellaceae; genus Gaiellasilicea. The sequence continues at coordinate 78,723 of CAVVMR010000012.1, read as the reverse complement.
ATAGACGACGTTCGCGTCGCGCCGCCGCTCGCCGAGCTCTCGCGCCTGCTCGCGTCCGCGCGCCGAGAGCTCGCCGTCCAGCCAGCCTGTCGCGATCCCGTTCTCGTTGTCGAGCGTGGTCGAGTGCGTCTCGTAGACGAGCTCGACGGCCGTGGCCTAGACCTCGCGGAAGGAGATCGGCTGCGCGCCCTGCCACAGCGTCAGCCGGCCGAGCTCCCGCAGCTGCGCCTGCCCCTCGACGAGCGTCGCGAAGTGGTTCGCCCACAGGTGCCCGGCCTTGCTCGCGAACGAGCAATAGCCGTACGGGAAGAGGAGCTCCGTCTCGCTCTGGCCCCCGGGATAGAGCGCCAGCTCGCCGGGATGCGGGTAGCTCGTTGCGTTCTCGGGCCCGATGCCGAGATCGCGGTCGCCCCACGGGATCCAGTTCGACTCGCCGCTCCAGCGGCAGTGGATGATCTGGTCGTCGAGCGGCAGGATCGCCTTGAAGGCTGCGACTGTCATCGGCGCCAGCTCGTCCTCCCAGCGCGCGACGAAGCGCATTCCGGCGGCGGTGATCTCGAGCACGGCCAGACCCTACCTACCCCTGCGCCTCGGCCCAGGCGACGAGCTGCTCGCGCTCGGTGTCGGTCATTCCTGTCGCGTTGCCGGGCGGCATGGCGCGCGACGAGACCATCACCTCGATCTGGCCGGCGTTCTGCTCCATCTGACTGAGGCTCTCGAGTCGCACCCCGGCCGGGGCCGACACGCCCGAGTGGCAGGTCTGGCAGCGCTCGGTGACGATGCCCTGCGCGACCGTGTCGTCGGGAACCGCGGTCGCGGGCGTGTCGTCGGGCGCGAGCACGAACGCCAGCACGACAGCGCCTGCCGTCGCCGCGCCCAGGATCCACCACGGCCTCCGTCCGGTGTGCCAGAGATTGAAGAAGTGCCGGATCGCAAGGACGACGGCGAAGATCGCGAGCAGCACGAGCCAGGCGCGATCCTGGCCGAAGGCGAGCGGGAAGTGGCCCGCCAGCATCGTGAAGACGACGGGAAGCGTCAGGTAGTTGTTGTGAACCGACCGCTGCTTCGCCCGGATACCCGGTGCCGGGTCCGGCTCGCGTCCCTCCCGCTTCGCACGAACGAGCTCCCAGTGGGCCGGGATGATCACGAAGAAGACGTTCGCCGCCATGATCGTCCCGAGCATCGCTCCCACCTGGAGGAACGACGCCCGCGCGGCAAGGAGCTCCCCAGCCAGGTAGGCGGACAACGTCACAAGCACGGCGACTGCGACCGCCACGAGCCGGTCGCTCCGGAGGAAACGGCACGCGCTGTCGTAGAGGAGCCAGGCCAGCACGAGCCCGCCGGCCGAGAGCGCCACCGCCTGCAGCTCGCTCAGGTCGGCAACGGCGGGATCGACGAGGCGCTCGCCCGCCTCCAGCCAGTAGAGGACGACGAGGAGCGCGAAGCCGGAGAGCCACGTCGTGTACGCCTCCCATTTGAACCAGTGCAGGTGCTCGGGAAGCTTCGGCGGAGCAACCTTGTACTTCTGCGAGTGGTAGAAGCCGCCCCCGTGTACGCCCCAGTACTCGCCGGCGACTCCCTCCTTCGCCTCCTTCGGAGACGCGAGGCCGAGGTCGAGCCGGATGAAGTAGAACGACGCGCCGATCCACGCGATCCCCGCGACCACGTGCAGCATCCGCAGGACGAGGTCGGCGAGATCTCTCAGGTAGTCGGCGTCCAACCCTGCTTCTCCCATCTGGCCCTCGCGATCGCGCAGAGCTCGCGCAATCCGGTCTCGAGCTCATCCGCCCGCTCCCGCTCGAGCCGCTCGCGCAGCACCGGCAGGAGCTCGGCGCGCGTGCGCCCGTTCACGAAGACGACGAACTCGAACCCGAAGCGCTCCTCGTAGGCCTCGTTCAGGTCCGCCAGCTCGGCGAGCACGTCCGGTTCCGCGCCGTGCTGCTCTTCGGACGGCTCGCCGATCCGTGGGTGAGTCGCGAGTGCCGCGACCTGGTCGGCTTCGGGCAGCGCGAGCGCGACCTCCTCTGCGACCTCGAGCGGGCTCTCGTGTGCGGCGAGCTCCTCGACGAGGCGCGTCCGCCCCGAGAAGAGCGGCGTCAGCTCGTCGACGCTCAGCTCCCTCGGTAGCTCGCGCACGAGTAGGGCGACACGAGGAGCGGGACGTGGTAGTGGCCCTCCGCCAGCTCGACTTCGAGCTCGACGCGCTTGAAGAACGGCGAGGGCGGATGGAAGACGAGCCTGTAGGAGCCGGGGTCGAGGTTCTCGGCGAGACGGGCACGGCCGTCGTCGTCGGTGCGTGTCTCGGCCATGAACATGTCGCCGCGGTACAGGACGATGAGCACGCCGTCGGCGGGCTGGCCGGCTCCCGTGTCCAGTACGTGGGTCGACAGCGAGATCACTGGGCGAACTTACTACGGGGCGAATCTCCTCGCCTGCGCGCGGTGCGCGCTCGCGATCTCTCCCTCGTCGGCGCGCGCGAGCGCCCCACCGCGGACGACGAGCTCGCCGCCGACATAGAGGCGGTCGACGCGATGTGCGCCGGCGAAGACGAGGCCCGCGACCGGGTCGGCGGCGCCGGCCAGCTCGAGCCCGTCCGTCGCCCACACTGCGAGGTCGGCGCACTTCCCCGGCTCGATCGAGCCGATGTCGCTTCGTCCGAGCACGTCGGCGCCGCCCCGTGTTCCCAGGCGGATCGCCTCGCGAGCCGTCATCGCCTGCGGCCCGCCGCGCCCGCGCGCCACGAGGAGCGCCTGCTTGACGTCGTTGAAGAGATGGCTGCGCTCGTTCGAGGCCGAGCCGTCGACGCCGAGCCCGACCCGCACGCCGGCGTCGATCATCGCCCGCACGGGCGCCACACCGGCGCCGAGTCGCAGGTTCGACGTGGGGCAGTGGGCGACTCCCGTGCCCGTCTCGGCGAAGCGGCCGATCTCGGCGGCGGAGAGATGGACGCAGTGCGCGCACCAGACGTCGCCGTCGAGCCAGCCGAGGCTGTCGAGGTACTCGACGGGAGAGCAGCCGTAGAGCTCGTTGCAGTACGCCTCTTCCTCGACCGTCTCCGCCAGGTGGGTGTGCAGCTTCAGGCCCAGCCTGCGCGCGAGCTCCGCCGACTCGGTCATCAGGCGCCCGGTGACCGAGAAGGGTGAGCAGGGCGCGACAGCGACCTGGATCTGAGCGCCGGGGCCGGTCTCGTGCAGCTCGCCTGCCAGCCGCTCCGTGTCGGCGAGCACGGCGTCGACGTCCTCGACCAGCTCGTCCGGCGGCAGGCCGCCGTCGGAGACACCGAGGTCCATCGAGCCGCGCGAAGCGACGAGGCGGCAGCCGAGCTCGCGGGCGGCTTGCACCTCCGCCTCGACGAGCCCAGGCCGGCCACGCGGGAACACGTAGTGATGGTCGAAGACGGTGGTGCAGCCGGAGAGCATCAGCTCCGCGAGGCCGGTGCGCGCCGCGGCGTACTCCGCTTCGGCGTCGACCCTCGCCCAGGTCGGATAGAGCTCCACGAGCCACTCGAAGAGCGTGGCCTGCTGCGCCCGGGCGCGCGTGAGCGTCTGGTAGAGGTGGTGGTGCGTGTTGACGAGGCCGGGTGTGACGACGGCGCCGGCGAGGGCCACCCGTTCGTCTGCCTCGGGCTCGTCACCGGCGCCCACCGCAGCGACGAAGCCGTCCTCGATCAGGATCCAGCCGTCCGCGTGCTCGGTGCCGGCGTCGTCGACGGTGAGGACGTGTGCGTCGGCGAGCAGGGACTTCATGCCTTCGTACCGTATCGTTGCCAGCGTGGAGGTCATCACGCCCCGCACGCTCGACGAGGCGCTCCGGCTGAAGTCCGAGCGGCCCGACGCCCGCCCGATCGCCGGCGGCACCGACCTCCTCGTCGAGCTCAACTTCGACCGCACGCGCCCGGAGACGATTCTCAACCTGGCCGAGGTCCCGGAGCTCAAGGGCTGGGTGCGGGAGAACGGCTCCCTGCGCCTCGGTGCGGCCCTGACCTATACCGAGGCGATGCGGCCCGCTCTCGCAGAGTTCCTGCCCGCGCTCGCGGAGGCCTCGCGCACCGTCGGCTCGCCGCAGATCCGGAACCGCGGCACGATCGGCGGCAACCTCGGCACCGCCTCGCCGGCCGGCGACGCACACCCGCCGCTCCTCGTCGAGGAGGCGATCGTCGAGATCGGCAGCGTCCGAGGCGTGCGAACGCTGCCCCTGAAGGAGTTCTTCCTCGGCCCGAAGCGGAACGCACTTGCGGAGGACGAGCTCGTGCTGGCGGTCCGGATCGACCCGAGCGGACAGGCACAGACGTTCATGAAGGTCGGACCGCGGAACGCGATGGTGATCGCCGTCTGCTCGCTGGCCGTCCTCGCCGACCGCGAGCGCGGCGAGCTCAGAGCGGCGTACGGGTCGGCGGGACCTGTGCCCGCCCTCGTGACCGCACCGCTCGACGCACGTGCCGACTTCCCCGATCTCGTTGCGGACGCAGCCAGCCCGATCGACGACGTCCGCGGTACGGCTACCTACCGCCGCCATGCTCTGCGCGTCCTCACGAAGCGCGCACTGGACCGGGTGCTGGCGTGAAGATCCGGGTCGTCGTCAACGGGGAGGCACGCGAGGCCGACGTCTGGGCCGGCGAGAGCCTGCTGACGACGCTGCGCGACACGCTCGACCTGCCCGGCTCGAAGAACGCGTGCGAGCAGGGCGAGTGCGGCTCGTGCTCGGTGCTTCTCGACGGCGAGCTCGTCTGCTCCTGCCTGGTCCTCGCCGCCCAGGCGGATGGACACGAGGTGACGACGGTCGAGGGCCTGCGCTCGCCGGAGGGGCTCCACACCGTCCAGCAGGCGTTCATCGCGACGGGCGCCGTCCAGTGCGGCTTCTGCACGCCCGGGCTCGTCGTCGCGACTGCCGCCCTGCTCGAGCGTGTCCCGAATCCGAGCGACGACGTGATCCGCGAGGAGCTCTCGGGAAACCTCTGCCGCTGTACCGGCTACGCGAAGATCTTCGACGCCGTCCGCCTGGCGGCCCGCGGATGACGACGACGCAACAGCAACAGGCCGAGCTTCAGCGCGCACGCGTCGGCGACCGAGGTACGCGGCACGACGCGACGCCGAAGGTGACCGGCGAGTTCGCGTACTCGAGCGACCTGCACGCGGCCGGAATGCTCTGGGGGGTCACCGTTCGTAGCCCACATGCGCACGCGAAGGTCCTCGAGCTCGACATCTCGGCCGCGTTGGGGATGGCCGGCGTGCACGCAGTGCTCACGCACGCCGACGTGCCGGGCCAGAAGACGTACGGCCTCGAGTTCGCCGACCAGCCGGTGCTGGCGGCCGATCGTGTCCGCTACTACGGCGAGCCGGTGGCGCTCGTCGCAGCCGAGGAGCCGGAGCAGGCTCGGCGTGCCGCCGCCGCCGTTCGCGTCGAGTACGAGGTGCTCGAGGCGGTCACGGACATGGAGCGCGCGACCGAGCAGCCCCCACTCCATCCGGAGCGCCCGACGATGGCCCACGGCTACCGCGACGACCCACGGCCGAACGTCGTCCGCCACATGATCATCCGTCACGGCGATCCGGAGGCCGAGGGTGACGTCACCGTGAGCGGGGTCTACGACATCGGCATCCAGGACCAGGCGTTCCTCGGCCCCGAGTCGGGGCTCGCCGTGCCCGACGGCGAGGGTGGCGTCGACATCCACGTCGCGACCCAGTGGCTGCACGTCGATCGCGATCAGGTCGCACCGTGCCTCGGGCTCAGTCCGGAGATGGTGCGGATCCACCTCGCCGGGGTCGGCGGCGCGTTCGGCGGCCGCGAGGACCTCTCGATGCAGATCCACGGGGCGATGCTCGCGCTGCACACGAAGCGGCCGGTGAAGATCGTCTACAACCGCGAGGAGTCGTTCTTCGGCCACGTGCACCGCCACCCGGCCCGGATCTGGTGCGAGCACCGCGCGACACGGGCGGGCGAGCTCGTGAACGTGCGGATGAAGATCCTGCTCGACGGCGGTGCCTACGCGTCGAGCTCGACCGCCGTCACCTCCAACGCGGCTTCCTTCGCCATCGGCCCCTACCGGGTCGCCAACGCCTCGATCGAGTCCACCTGTGTCTACACCAACAACCCGCCGTGCGGCGCAATGCGCGGCTTCGGCGCCGTGCAGACGTGCTTCGCGGCCGAGGCACAGATGGACAAGCTGGCGGCCGAGCTCGCCATCGACCCGGTCGAGCTGCGGCTCCTGAACGCGCTCGGCCCCGGAGACGTTCTGCCGACGGGGCAGCCGATCGAAGGCTCCCTGCCGGTGGCCGAGGTCATCCGCCGCGCGGCCGAGCTGCCGGTTCCTCCGCCCGAGCAGCTGCCACGCGAAGCGATCCGCCTTCCGGGGGGAGCAGGGAACACGACCCGCGGCGAGGGCGTGCAACGCGGGGTCGGCTTCGCAGTGGGCTACAAGAACATCTGCTACTCGGAAGGCTTCGACGACTACGCCGCTGCCCGCGTAATCCTTCGCGCCGACGGGTCGGCGGAGATTCACTGCGCCGCAGCCGAAGTCGGGCAGGGGGTCACCGACGTGATCCTCCAGGTCGCGCGCACCGAGCTCGGAACCGACAACGTCGCGCTCGCGCCGCCGGGGACGGCGCACGTCGCGTCCGCCGGCTCGGCATCGGCCTCGCGCATGACCTGGATGGCCGCGGGGGCGGTCCGCGACGCGTGCCGCGCCGCTCTCGAGGAGCAGAAGCGTGCCGGCGGAGAGGTGGATGTGGAGCGCGTCTACCGCCACCTGCGCACGACGCCGCTCGACCCGGAGACCGGGCAGATCACCGGCGAGCGCGCACATGTCTCCTTCGCCGTCGCCGCGATGCGCGTCGTGGCGGAGGTCGACGTCGACCTCGGCCTCTCGCGGGTCGTCTGGATCGGCACCGCGCAGGACGTCGGCAAGGCGATCAACCCGCTGGCGGTGGAGGGTCAGATCGAGGGCGGCACCGCGCAGGGGCTCGGGCTGGCGTTGATGGAGGAGATCCGGACAAGTGACGGGCTGATCACGAATGCCAGTTTCACCGACTACCTGATCCCGACCACACTCGACATGCCTCCCGTCGACGCCGTGCTCGTCGAGGATCCGGAGCCCGACGCGCCGTACGGCCTGAAGGGCGTCGGCGAGCCGCCGACCGTCGTCTCGACTGCGGCCGTCGTCTCGGCGCTGCGCGCGGCGACCGGCCGCGAGTTGACGCGCGTCCCGGTTCGGCCGGACGACATCGCCGGGCTCTGATCCCCTGGGCCGGCCGCTCAACCCGGTCGGCGCCGCGCCGATCACGTACGAGCAATGTCAATTGATGTCGAGCCCCTCTCTTCCTTCCCCCGACTCCGGGGCCTGCTCGAGGTCACGCGGCTCGTCCGCGACGAGCGCGACCTGACGCGCCTCGTCGACGGAATCGCGGAGACGATCTCGGAGTCGCTCGGCTGGAACACGGTCGCAATCAACCTGTACCGGCCCGCCGAAGGGGACTTCGAGGTGACGACGGTGTACGGGAACGAGTCCGCGCGCGCCGCCTTGCTCGGGTCGACACGGCCCGGCGATGCGTGGACTCCGCTCCTGGCCGAGCGCTTCCTGCGCCGCGGCGCCTACTTCATTCCGAACGACGAGGCGGTCTGGGCCGACCTTCCCTCGCACATCCCGGATCTTTCGATGAGCTCGGATCCGGACGCCTGGCACCCGGAGGACGCTCTGATCGTCCCGATGCACGGCGCCGACGGGACGCTGCTCGGGGTCGTGTCGGTCGACGAGCCGCGGTCCGGGCTCCGGCCGACGGACGAGGAGCTCGACGTGCTGGTCGCCTTCGCCGAGCACGTGATCGTGGCCTTCGAGGGCGTCCAGGTCGCCGCCGAGGCCGCGCGCGACCGGGCGGCGTTGCGCCGGCTGCTCGACGTCTCCGCCTCGCTCGTGGACCTCGACACCGCCGGCTCAGTGCTGGAGAACGTGGCACGCGGCATTCAGGAGGCGCTCGAGTTCGAGAAGGTCGCCGTGTGCCTCGTGAAGAACGGCAGTTTTTCGCCTGCTGGGACGGCAGGTTGGGAGCCGAACGCTCCGGGACTCGACTTCGGCCTGAAGGACACCGACCTCGACCTGCTGCTCGTGCCGGAGTACGAGATCGGGGGCTGCTACCTGATCGACAACAAGACCGCGAGGAGTCTCGTCGGTGACTGCTCCAACTACTCGTCTCAGCGTGGAGGAGCCGGCCCGCGCGCCTGGTCGAACCACTGGCTGCTCGTGCCGCTGATCGAGCGGGATGGCGCGCGGAGCGGCTTCATCTGGGCCGACGACCCGACTGACTCGATGCTGCCGTCGCGCGAGCGCCTCCAGGCGCTCCGAACCTTCGCCAACCAGGCGACGATGGCACTGCGCGCGACGCTCGACTTCGAGACGTTGCACCTGCGAAACGAGGAGCTCGCGGCCCTGCACGACACGGCAGTGGGATTGCTCGAGCGGACCGAGCTCGACCGGATGCTGCACACGATCGTCGACAGCGCGCGCGGGCTCGTCAACACGCCCGACGCCTATCTCTATCTCGCCGATCCGGACGGGGAATCACTCCGCCTGCAGGTGGGTCGTGGCATCTTCGAGCCGTACGTCGGTCGCGCGATCGTGAACACGAAGGGCGCCTCCGGCCAGGTTCTGCTGACCGGTGAGACCGTCGTCGTCGACGACTACAGCACCTGGCCCCACCGCCTCCCGGAGTACGCCGAGCTCGGTCTCAACGCTGTCATCGGCGTGCCGCTGCGCGCGGGGGGCAAGATCGCCGGCGTGATCGGGATCGTGCGTCACGAGCCGAGGCCGTTCGATCGCGCGGAGGTCGAGCTGCTCGAGCGGTTTGCGCAGCTTGCGTCGATCGCGCTCGAGAACGCGCGGCTCTATGGCGCCCTCCAGCAGAGCGAAGAGCTGCACCGCCAGATCGTCGACTGCTCGACCGACCTGATCAGCGTCGTCGACCTCGAGGGCACGATCGTCGTCATGTCGCCTTCGGCCCTCGAAACACTCGGCATCGAGGCGCAGGAGATGGTCGGCACATATTTCGCAGGGCTCGTCCACGCCGACGACCTTGCCGGCGCGGAGGAGATGTTCGCCAAGGCGATCGACGGCACGCTGGCGACAACCACCGTCCGCGTCCGTCACGCCGACGGCAGCTGGGTGCTTCTCGATGCGATCGCGAGCGTCATCGTCGGTCCGGACGGCAAGCCGCAGCACATCCTCGCCACCGGCCGCGACGTGACTGAGAGCCAGCGCCTCGAGGAACAGCTGCGCCAGGCACAGAAGATGGAATCGGTCGGCCGGCTCGCGGGCGGCATCGCACACGACTTCAACAACCTGCTCACGGCGATCAGGGGCTACGCCGAGCTGATGCTGATCGACTTCGACTCGGGCTCGGAGCCGGGACGCGACTGTGCCGAGCAGATCGCACGCGCGGCCGATCGGGCCGCGTCTCTGACGGGCCAGCTGCTCGCGTTCAGCCGCAAGCAGGTGCTGCGCCCGCAGCTCATCGACCTCAACGAGATCGTCGAGGGAATGGCAACGATGCTCAAGCGCATGCTGGGCGAGGACGTCGTCCTCTCGACCGGGCTCGACCCGGAGCTCGGCCCGACGCTCGCCGACCCCACGCAGCTGGAGCAGGTCGTCCTCAACCTTGCGCTCAACGCCCGCGACGCGATGCCGAAGGGCGGGAGCCTGATGCTGCACACGAAGCGGTTGGAGCTCCGCGAGGACGACGAGCTACCGCATCCCGACCTCGCTCCCGGCCTGTACGTCACGCTCACCGTGCGTGACACCGGCGTCGGCATGGACGCCGGCCTCGCCGAGCAGGTCTTCGAGCCCTTCTTCACGACGAAGAACGTCGGTGAGGGAACGGGTCTCGGCCTTTCGACCGTCCACGGGATCGTGAGCCAGAGCGGCGGCGCGATCTGGATGGACTCGACGCCCGGCGAGGGCGCCTGCTTCACGGTCTGCCTGCCGGTCGCCGGCGACGCTCCGTAGCGTCTAGCGCCGCAGAGCGAGCAGGGCGCCTGCAGCCAGCAACAGCACGCCGAGCGCGCGCGGCCAGGTGAGCGCGACCTTGTCGACGCCGAAGAGACCGTAGGTATCGATCGCGACTCCCATCGCGAGCTGTCCCGCGATCAGCAGGCCGATCGTCGCGGCGGCGCCGATCCGCGGCGTCACGACCGTGATCGTGAGCACGACGACCACGCCCATCCCGCCCCCACCGATCCAGTACCACCACGGCGACCGAATTGCGTCGCCGAAGCCGGCCAGGCTCTGCCGCAGGACGAGGAGCACGGCGGTCGCGATGATCGTGGAGAAGATCAGGTTCGCGGCCAGCGCCTCGAAGGAGCCGATCCGCTCCCCGAACCGGCCCATCACGGCGACCTGGATCGAGCCCGCCAGACCGGCCACGAGGGCAAGCGATGCGGCTGCGGCGGTACCACCTCCCATGTCGGACGAAGCTATACGCTCCGGCCACTTCGAGTTCAAAAGGAGCCGCCGAGCAATGGTCCGAGCCTTCGTTCTCTACGAGTCCCAGCCCGACCCCGACCGCTACGAGCAACACGCCGAGTTGTGCCGCAAAGTCCCCGGCGGGACGTTCCGGCACGGCGGCGTGTTCGGCTCGCCGATGGGGGAGCCGAAGTACCCGTACTACGCGGAGTGGGAGTTCGAGTCCCGCGACGCCTTCAAGGAAGCCGCACGCACGCCCGAGTTCGCGGCCACCGGGAAGGACGCGATGGGGATGGGCGTCCGGTTCCACGTCCTCTTTGCCGACATTGACTGAGCCGGACGCACCGCGGCCCCTTCCTCCGGACGAGCTCGGCTTCGAGCGGATCGTCTACGAGAAGGCGCCTCCGCGCGCCACCGTGACGCTCAACCGGCCGGAGGTGCTGAATGCCTTCGACTTCCGGATGCTGCGCGAGCTCGCGCGTGCCTTTGAGGACGCGTCCTGGGACGACGAGATCCGCGTCGTCGTCGTCACCGGCACGGGCCGGGCGTTCTGCGTCGGCGCCGACCTGCGGGCCTGGGGCGAGGACCTGCTCGGCAACTCGAAGGAGTACTGGAAGTGGTTCGGCGCGTTCATGGACATGCACAACCGGCTGCGGGAGATCGGCAAGCCGACCGTCGCCCGGGTGAACGGGATCGCCGTCGGCGGCGGCAACGAGCTCCAGATGGCGTGCGACCTCGCCGTCATGGTCGACGACGCCTTCATCCGCCACGTCGGGCTCGAGCACGGCTCGGTGCCCGCGGGCGGCGCGACCCAATGGCTGCCGATCATGATCGGCGACCGGCGGGCTCGGGAGATGATCATGCTCTGCGACGAGGTCCCGGCGGCGCAGGCGGCGGAGTGGGGGCTGATCAACTGGGCTGTCCCGGCGGCCGAGCTCGACGCGAAGGTGGACGAGCTGGTCGAGAAGCTCGCTGCCAAGCTGCCCGAGACGACGCGCTACGCGAAGCAGCAGCTGAACTGGTGGCGCGACATCTCGTGGCACGAGACCGTGGGGCACGCTCGCGACTGGCTGGCCCTGTCGATGCACGGCGCCGAGGCGCAGGACGCGATCAAGCGCTTCCTCGATCGCAAGCGTTAGGCTCGGCGAATGAGCGAGGTCCTGACGTCGCGTGAGGGTGCGGTCCTCACGATCACCCTGAACCGGCCCGAGGTCTTCAACGCGTTCAACGCAGCGCTGCACGCGGCGCTACGCGCGGCTCTCGAGGAAGCCGCCGATCCGGAGATTCGCGCGGTCGTGATCACGGGCGCGGGACGCGGCTTCTGCGCGGGGCAGGATCTGAAGGAGTTCCAGGAGATCTCCGGCTCGATTCGCGACCGGCTCGAGCAGACCTACCACCCCAACATCCGCTTGATCCGCGGGCTCGAGAAGCCGGTGATCGCGGCGGTCAACGGGCCGTGCGCCGGCGCCGGCCTCTCGCTCGCCGCCGCCTGCGACATCCGGATCGCCGCCGACGTCGCGACCTTCGTCCCCGGCTTCATCGGGATCGGGCTCGTCCCCGACTCGGGCGGCTCGTGGTTCATCCACCGCCTGCTCGGCTTCGCCCGCGCGTTCGAGTGGATGACGTCCAACAGGAGACTGACCGCGGCCGAGGCGCACGCCTGGGGGCTCGTCTCCGAGGTCACCGAGGCGGACCGGTTCACCGAACGCGTCGCAGAGTTCGCGGAGACGTACGCCGCCCTGCCGACGCGCGGGATCGGACTGACGAAGCGGTTGTTCGATCACGCGTACCTGGCGTCTCTCGACGCTCAGCTCGAGCTGGAAGCCGAGCTTCAGGGCGAAGCGACCGGGACCGCCGACTTCAAAGAGGGCGTAACGGCGTTTCTCGAGAAGCGCCCGCCGCGCTTCAGCGGCAGCTAGAGGGTCTAGGCCCTTCCGCACGCACCGCAGAAGGGCGCCCCGAGCCGGCGGGTCGCGGAGCAATGAGCGCAGGGTCCCTGCACCTCGCGGCCGCAGCCTTCGCAACGCGTGTTGTCGCCGACCGGGAAGCCGCAGTACGGACATTGCCGGCGGCGCACGCGTCGCAACGGCAGGCGCCGTGCGAGGTAGCGCTGCAGCAGCCAGAAGGCCACGACCGTGGCCGCGGCGCCGATCAGCGAGAGCAGCAGGATCCCCGCGTCGAAGGGGTCGAAGTAGTCCGTCAGGTAGTCGGCCGCGACCACGAACGCGTAGACGGTCGCGAAGAGGATGGCCGAGCCCGAGAGCGGAAACCAGCGAGACCCCTTGTCGCGCAGCCTCGTCAGCAGCAGGTAGCCGAGGAGCACGAACACGACCGCCGCGCCCGCGCGCAGCAGGAAGATCACGAGCTCCTGCCGGTCGCGCCGCTTCTCGACGTCGCGGTTCACCCGCTCCTGCGCGGCGTTCGCCGCCGGCCGAGCGGCGACTTCCGTCCGCAGGGCACGCTGCCGGTCGGCCCGCGCCTGCTCGAACGACGCGTCGGCGGCTCGGTAGCGCGCGCGAAGCGCGACTGCGGGGTCGCCGGCGTCGAGCGCGGTCCGGTACGCCTCCCGCCGCAGCACGAGCTCGTCCCGCGTCCGGCGCACCGTCTCCTCCGCCTGGAAGCGGCGCTGTTCGGCTCTCTCCAGCGCGCGGATCGCCTGGCGCTCCGATGCCGAGGGCTCGCGCAGCGGTATCGCCGACCGGACCTTGTCGTCGATCTCCTGGTAGGCCCAGACACCGCCGATCAGGAGGAAGACGGCCAGCACCAGGGCGAGCAGCTTCTCGCTCTTGGTCGACTGGAGCTGCTCGACGTCGAGCCCTGCACTCATCTCAGGCCAGGCTCATCTCACGAGGGCGAGAATCTCGTCCTCTTCCGGAAAGCGGCCCTGCCGCTGCTTCGAGAACAGCAGCTCGCCGTCGGCGAGGACGTCGAACTGGCTCTTCAGTCCTTCGACGATCGTGGCGGCTACCCCGTTGGCGTTCAGCACGGCCGCGAGACTCGCGGCCCGGCGGTCGTAGCCACCTCAGACGGGGCAGTAGTGGATCTCGACGGCCACGCCGAGGACCTTACCCGGGTGACGGCGGCGCGAACCTCAGAGCCGGGGCCGGTGCCGCTCGACGATCGCTCCGAGGTCGAGCGAGGGCGGCAGGGTGCCGAACACGCCTCCCGGCCGGTCGAGCCTCGACGCGCAGAACGCCTCCGCGACCTCGGGCGAGCCGTGGCGGACGAGCAGCGAGCCCTGTAGCGAGACCGCGAGCAGTTCCAGCAGCCTGCGCGCGCCTTCCTCGTCCGGCTCTTCGAGCTCCTGCTCGAGCCGCGCGACCGCCGCGTCCAGGCGCGCGTCCGCGCCTTCGGCGAGTCGCACCTCGGCGAGGAATGCGTCCGCTGTCTCGGGCTCCCGTGCGAGCGCGCGCAGGACGTCGAGCGCGTTCACGTTGCCGGATCCTTCCCAGATCGAGTTGAGCGGGCTCTCGCGGAAGAGACGTGGCAGCTGCGAGTCCTCGACGAAGCCGTTGCCGCCCAGGCACTCCAGCGCCTCGGCCACGAGCGGCGGCGTTCGCTTGCAGATCCAGAACTTGGCGACGGCCGTGGCGAGGCGCCGGAACGGGACATCTTCCTCGTCGAAGGCCCGCGCCAGCCGGAGCGCCGTGACGGTGGCGGCCTCCGACTCGACGCACAGGTCGGCGAGCACGTTCCGCATCAACGGCTGCTCGGTGAGCACGCGGCCGAAAGCGGAGCGATGCGCTGCGTGGTGCGTCGCCTCGGCAACGGCGCGGCGCATCAGAGCGGTCGAGCCGAGCACGCAGTCGAGCCGCGTGTGGTTGACCATCTCGAGGATCGTGTGGAGGCCGCGGCCCTCCGCGCCCACGAGCCGGGCGGCGGCGCTGTCGAGCACGATCTCCGCCGAGGCGTTGGAGCGGTTGCCGAGCTTGTCCTTCAGCCGCTCGATCCGGAAGCCCGGCTGTGGCCGCTCGACGAGGAAGCACGAGAGCCCGGCCGGAGCCTGGGCGAGCACGAGGAAGGCGTCGGACATCGGCGCCGAGCAGAACCACTTGTGGCCGTCCACGAGCCAGGCCTCTCCGTCGGGGCGCGCGGTCGTCTCGTTCGCGCGAACGTCGGAGCCGCCCTGGCGCTCGGTCATCGCCATGCCGCACAGCGCGTCGCCGCTCGTCAGGCGCGGGATCCACTCCTCGCCGAGGTCGGGCTGCACGCGTAGCGCCGGCACGGCGGCGAACGTCATCGAGAGCGGGCAGCCGACGCCTGCCTCGACCTGCGCCAGCAGCATGAAGAGCGCCGCCCTGGCGACGTGCGCGCCGGGCCGCTCGTCGATCCACGGCAGCGACTGCACCTGCGCGCCGAGGCCGAGCCGGAGCAGGGAGTCCCACGCCGGATGGAACTCGATCTCGTCGATCCGCTCGCCGTATCGGTCGTGCGTCAGGAGCTTCGGCGGGTGCTCGTTCGCGAGCCGGCCCCACTCGAGCGGCTCGCGACCGAGAGCCTCCCCGAACTCCGCGACCTGGGCTTCCCACGGCGCGCCGCCCTCCCGCTTCAGCCCCTCGACGAGCGCGGGATCGGCGTGAAAGAGGCTGTAGCTCTCGAGTGGAGGCGGTTGGTTCGCCGTTTCTGCTCCCGCGATCGCCACGAGCGCATTGTGCCCGTCCGGGTGATTGACGTTTGAGCGTTTTGACACCAGCCTTCGTCAGTACGACTCCCTGCCGCCAGCATCGGGGGTTCCAGTTGCTCCGTTTCACGATTCTGATCGCCGTCTGCATCTCGCTCTGCATCCCTCTGGGACTCGGGTCCGCAGGCGCAGGCACGGCGACGGAGCGCACGTACTCGGGTAGCGCCGACAAGACGCTGCCGCCGTTCACGCTCGAGGTGCCCTCGACGCTGCGCTGGACGACCACGAGCCCGGCCTTCATCGTCGTCCCGAGCAGCAGCCTCACCGGTGGCTCGGTCAACTCCATAGCGCGCAGCGGCGCGACGTACCTCCCGGCGGGACCACACCGGCTCGGAGTGAAGGCCTTCGCCAGCTGGACGATCCGGATCGTTCCCGGAATCGAGCGGCCGAAGCCTCTCGGTGAGGGGCGCATCGGCTTCCGCGGCCATGGCGGGCGCGACCTGCCGCCGTTCACCCTCCGTCGCAGCACCACCCTCGTCTGGACGAACGGCGGCGCGTTGTTCCGGCTCTCCGGCGACCCGTTCGCGAAGCCGATCAAGTCCCAGGCCAACCGGGGCACGCGGCGAATCGCTGCCGGCCCTCATACCTACACGGTCAACGCGACGGGCTCCTGGACCGTCGGCTGGAAGCCCTGAGCGGAGGCGCTACGCTCCGCTCGTGATCGACCGGTCGCTCTTCGGCCAGGAACACGTCCGCCGCTACCGCGAGACGGACGGCGAGGTCGGCTATCTGTGGAACGGCGCGCCGACGCTGCTGCTCACGACGACGGGCCGCCGGACGGGCGAGCCGAGGACGACGCCCCTCATCTTCGGCCGTGACGGAGACGACTTCGTCATCGTCGCCTCGCAGGGCGGCGCTCCCAAGCATCCGGGCTGGTACCGCAACCTCAGCAAGGAGCCGGAGGTCGAGCTGCAGGTGAAGGGCGACGTCATCCGCGGGCGGGCGCGCACCGCCGAGGGCGACGAGCGGGAGCGGCTCTGGCGCCGGATGGCCGAGATCTGGCCTCACTACGACACGTACGCGACCCGCACCGAGCGCGAGATCCCGGTCGTCGTGGTCGAGCCGCTAGAGATCTAGGCGGCGCGTCAGATCGTCTTGAACTGCTCGAACGGCTGCTTGCAGCTCGTGCAGTAGCGCACCGAGCGGCACGGGGTGGGGCCGAAGAGGTTGTCGAGCCGCGTCTCGGTCGAGTTGCAGTACGGACAGCGGTGCACGGCCTTCTGCAGCTGGAGGAGCGTGGGTGCTTCCTGGGCTCGCGGCGCCGGTGGTGCGAAGCCCGCCTCGCGCAGCTTCTCCCGGCCGGCGGGAGTGATCTTGTCGGTCGACCACGAGTCGTCGAGCAGGACGTCGACCTGCGGCTCGCCTCCCATCGCAGTCACCGCTTCCTCCATCTGGCGGCGCATCGCATCGAGTGCGGGACAGCCCATGAACGTCGGCGTGAAGCCGATGCGGACGCGATCGCCGTCGACAGCGACCGTCTTCACGACGCCGAGGTCGACGAGCGAGATGACCGGGATCTCCGGATCCGGGATCCGGCCGAGCGCCTCCCAGACGCGGTCGGCGGTCACCATTGCGCACCGACGGGAGCCGAGCGCCGCACCATCGTCATCTCGTTCCAGAGCTCGGCGAACTCGCCACCCGGAGCCGAACGCTCGACCGCCTCGACCTCCGGTCGGCCCACGCGCTCCGCGAGCATAGGCCGCAGCTCGGGGTCGAGCATGCCCAGCGCGTACGGCCACAGCTCGTCCGAGGCGTCGCGAAACCGGTCCTCGTCGCGGAGCCGGTCGAGCCACATCTCGGCGTGCAGCCGGTGGTAGAGCTCCTCGCGCTCGATCTTGGCCGCGATTCCTGCGAGCTCTTTGTCCTCGTGCTCCTTCAGCCGCTCGATCCGGATCGCGTCCGCCGTCTCGTAGAGCACGTGCCGCGCGATCGTGCGCGCCCAGTCGGGCACCAGGCGCAGCTGCACGAGCGGCGCGCAGCGGTACTCCTCGGGCGCCCGGTCGAACGCGAGCGCGTCGGCGTCGGTGCCGAGGTCGCGCGCGGCGAGGTCGTAGAGCGCCCGCGCGTGGCCGATCTCGTTCTGCGCGATCGAGGAGAAGGCGACGTCCTCCTCGAGGAACGGCGCGATGCCCGTCCACTCCGAGTTCCGCCAGCCGAGGATCAGCTCGTCGTCGGCGAGCTCAAGGAGCAGCTGTACCCGCTTGTTCACGAGCCTCCTTCAGGCGAGCCTTGATCGAGTAGCCGTCGACGCGGCGGTACTTGAGGTCGAACTCGTCCGGGAACTCGCCGATCTCGACGATCTGGTCCCGCGGCACGACCCAGAGCCCGACCGACTCGCCGCGCCGCGCATAGAACTCCCGCGCGTACGCGTCGGCGAACTCCTGGTTCGGTGCGTGGAACGAGCCGCCGTGCACGAACGGCTGCCCCTTTCGCTCCTGCCGGAAGACCTCGTAGATCACCTAGGCGGCCTCCGCCAGGATCGCCTTCGAGACCCAGTCCACCTCGGCGCGCGAGGTTGCCCGGAACGCAAGCCGCTCCTGCGACGCAGGCCCGTGGCCGGTGACGACCGCGAGCAGCTTCTCCCAGTCGGGCTCGGTGTACTCCCAGACGTCCTGGCCGTTCTTCCGCAGCTTCGGGTCGGGGATCTCGAGACCGAGCTCGAGGATCTGCGGGACGTAGCCCTCGAGGAACTGCTGGCGCGCGTCCTCGTTCCCCTGGCTCTTGATCCGCCAGATGACCATCGGGTCCTCCTCGGCCGGGATCGGCGTGCCGTGGAAGTGCATCAGCGGCTCCCACCAGCGGTTGATCGCCTCCTGCACGAGCTCTCGCTGCTCCGGCGTGCCGGTCACCATCGCGAGCACCGTGTCGCGGCCGTGGAGGATGTGGAACGACTCCTCCCAGCAGACCTTCTTCATCACCCGCGCGTAAGGCGCGTACGAGCACTTCAGCAGTGCCTTCTGGCTGATGATCGCCGCCGCGTCGACGAGCCACGCGATCACGCCGACGTCGCCCCAGCTCTTCGTCGGATAGTGGAAGACGTTGTGGAACTTCGACTTGCCGGAGATCAGGTCGTCGAGGCACTGCGTACGCGGCTTGCCGAGATCCTCGACGACGCGGTAGATCAGCTGGCAGTGGCCGACCTCGTCCTGGATCTTCGCCGTCAGGGCGAGCTTGCGCTGCAGCGTCGGCGCGCGCAGGATCCAGTCCCGCTCCGGGAGCACCCCCATCAGCTCCGAATTGCCGTGCATCTCGATGAACTTGATCAGCCTGGCCCGGTACTCGTCGGGCATCCAATCTTCGGTCTCGACGAGGCCGCCGCCCTGGACGTACTCGAGAAACTCCTGCTCACGCGGTTTCACGCTCTCGCCTCCCTGCCGAACGGTCGTTAGCATGCAGTGTATCTCCACTCGCCGCAATGAGCTCACACGACAGGCCGCCCGCCTCTTCGCGCAGAAGGGCTATCACGGCACGTCGATGGGCGACCTCGCCCAGGCGATGGGCGTGCAGAAGGGCTCGCTCTACTCGCTCACCGAGTCGAAGCAGGAGCTGCTCTACGAGACCATGCGCGAGGGAGCGGCCACCTTTCATGCCGGGCTGGACGCGATCCCGGACGACGTCGGCGCGAGCGAGCGAATCCGCCTCGCGCTGCGGGCGCACCTGCGGGTCGTCGCCGAGCAGCTCGACCTGGCGACGGTCTTCATCCGCGAATGGCGCTACCTCGAAGGCGAACGGCGCGAGCAGATCGTTGCCGAGCGGCGCCGCTACGAGGAGCGGCTACGCGGACTCTTCCGCGACGGCCGCGAGCACGGTGAGCTGCGCACCGACCTCGACGAGAATGCCGCGGCGCTGCTCGTCCTCTCCGCGGCCAACTGGGCGTACACCTGGTTGACGCCCGGCCGCGACACGGATGGCCTGGCGGACTCGTTCGCGCAGATCCTCGTGGACGGCATCCGAGGCTACGCGAGTGTTGACAGAGGTTGATTCGAGGCTCTTCCGGGTAGAGGTTCGACCGAACAGGCGGACATCGACGGAAGGGAGCCCGAATGTCTGCTGAGAGCAACAAGGCGTTGTCTCGCCGTCTTCTGGAGGAGGCCTTCAACGCCGGCAACATCGACGTGATCGACGAGTTGGTGTCCTCCGACTTCGTCAATCACGACGCCGCCCTCCCCAAGGCGATGGTCGGCCCGGATGCCGCCAAAGGCAGCATCAGCGCCTATCGCACTGCGTTCCCCGACCTACGCATCACGCTCGAGGGGCAGATCGCGGACGACCAGGGAGTCGCCACGCGCTGGAGCGCCAAGGGGACGCATCAGGGCGAGCTGATGGGAATCCCCGCGACGGGCAAGCAGGCGACGGTCAGCGGGATCACGATCGACCGGATCGTGGACGGCCGGATCGCCGAGACCTGGACGAACTGGGACACGCTCGGATTGCTGCAGCAGCTCGGCGTCGTCCCGGTCCTGGCCACCGCCTGAGGCGAGATTCGCGGAGGGGTCGCCCTGCCGGCCCCTCCAGCGCCCAGGCCCATCTGCCGATGAAAAGGGAACGTCTCCCATGTTCCCCTCGCTTCCCCAGCCCCGGCACATGCCTTGCCCAGAATGCGGCGAATCGGTCGCGGTGGAAGCGCGCGAGCCTCACGCGTGTGACGAGGAGCGCTGGACGACCTACCAGCTCTTCCAGCTTCGGGACGAGGTCGCGGAGCTCGAAGGCCAGCTGGCGAGATACCTGGACTCCCCGCGCGGCCGGTTCGAGCTCTGGGACGCAGCGCGCCGGCGCGAACAGCAGACGTAAACGCATACGCTCGCCCTCGTGCGCAGCGTTCTGATCGTCAACCCGAAGGCGAGCCGGGTGACGGAGACGCTCACCGAGCAGATAGCTCATGCCGTGGGCGCTTCCGAGGTGCTTCGCACCGAACGTGGCGGCCACGCCACCGAGCTCGTGGCATCCGCGTCGGACGCCGACCGGATCTACGTCTTCTCGGGCGACGGCGGCTTCAACGAGGCGCTGAACGGCAGCGACGGGCGGATCCCGCTCGGCTTCCTCCCGGGCGGCGGGACGAGCGTTCTCCCGCGCGCGCTTGGGCTCCCGCGCGACCCGGTCGAGGCGGCACGAAGGCTCGCGGCGGGGCACACGAGGCGGATCTCGCTCGGCCGCGCGAACGGACGCCGCTTCGGCTTCGCAGCCGGGGTCGGGCTCGATGCCGAGCTGGTGCGGAGGATGGACGCGCGCGGCCGCGACGAGAACGGCCGCCGGCCCGGCGATCTCGTCTTCGCCTGGACGGCCGTGAAGACTCTGGCCGAGAGCCGGCTCCGCTTCGAGCCGGTACTCACGATCGAGGGACAAGGACGCGCCTCGTTCGCACTCGTCGCCAACGCGGATCCCTACAGCTACGTCGGCCGGCTCCCGCTCCGGCTTCCCCGCGGCGCCGCGATCGACGGCGGCCTCGATCTGCTCGCACCGCGTTCCTTTCGCGCGCGCTCTCTGCCGGGGGCCCTCAGCTACCTCCTCACCGGGCGCACGCGCCTGCCGCTCGTGCACCTCCACGACGCCGACCGGATCGAGATCCGCGGCGACGTGCCGATGCCGCTCCAACTCGACGGGGAGGACCTTGGCGACGTCACCGAGGTCGTGTTCGAGGCCGAGCGAGACGCCGTCTCCGTTCTCGTGTAAATCCCGTCAGTGAGCGGCTCGGCCTGAGATAGAGTGCGCGCCGCGATGGCGAGCACCGTCCCCGCGGAGCGCGATCTCCGCCGTGTGATCGGCGACGGCGAGTCGGTACCCGACGGGGAGGTCCAAGGGGTCGGCGAGCAGGATCTGCTCGACCTCTACCGCTCGATGGTGCTGCTGCGCACCTACGACGAGCGGTCGGTCGTCTACCACAGCCAGGGCCGAATCGGCACCTACGCGATCTACTGGGGACACGAGGCGATCCAGGCCGGCGCGGTGCACGCGCTCGAGGAAGACGACTGGATCTTTCCCAGCTATCGCGAGTCGGCGATCGGGCTGCTGCGGGGGATGCCGCCGGCGACGATCCTCTCGTGGTGGCGCGGGCACCCGGCCGGCTGGTGGAACCCGGCCGACTACAACCTCGCGTCGATCTGCGTTCCCATCGCGACCCAGGTGCCCCACGCCGCCGGGCTGGCCTGGGGGAAACGGCTGCGGGGTGAGCGCGCCTGCGCGTTGACGTTCTTCGGCGACGGGGCGACCTCCGAGGGTGCGTTCCACGAAGGGGCCAACTTCGCGGCGGTGATGCGGGCGCCGCTCGTCCTCCTCTGCAACAACAACCAGTGGGCGATCTCGACGCCGTTGTCCGCTCAGACGCGTGCGGAGGCGCTCGTCGACAAGGCGGTTGGCTACGGGATCCCGGGTACGCGGGTCGACGGCGGCGACGTGCTCGCCGTCTACGAGGCGACGCGGGAGGCGGTAGCACGCGGGCGAGCCGGCGAGGGGCCGAGCTTCATCGAGGCGGTGACGTACCGCGCCGCACCGCACGCGACCGCGGACGATCCGAAGGCGTACATCGATCTCGAGCGCGTCGAGGAGGAGCGCGCGAACGAGTGCCTCGGGCGCTACGAGCGCTACCTGCGGCGGCTCGGCGTGCTCGGGGACGAGCTCGAGCAGGGAATCAAGGCCGAAGCCGCCGATGCGATGCGCGCCGGGATCGCCGCCGCCGAGGCTGAGCCGCCTGCCGACGTCGGGCTGATCTTCGAGCACGCGCTCGCCGACCCACCGGAGTCGTTCTCGCACGACCTTGCAGAGCTGCGGAGGATTCTCGGTGAGTGACCTGCTGCTCGTCGAGGCGGTCAACGACGCGCTGCACGTGGAGATGGAGCGGGACGCCGACGTGCTGGTGCTGGGTGAGGACGTCGGCCGATCCGGCGGTGTCTTCCGCGCCACCGCCGGCCTTCGCGACCGCTTCGGCGCCGACCGCTGCGTCGACACTCCGCTCGCGGAGGCCGGGATCCTCGGCTCGGCGGTGGGGCTCTGCATGGCAGGCTTCCGGCCGGTCTGCGAGATGCAGTACGACGCGTTCTCGTACCCCTGTCTCGACCAGCTGATCACGCATGTCGGCCGCTACCGGTGGCGCACCGGCGGCAAGATGACCTTTCCGATCACGATCCGGATGCCGTACGGCGGCGGCGTTCGTGCGCCAGAGCTGCACGACGACTCGCCCGAGACGTACTACGTCCACACGCCCGGGATCAAGGTCGCCATCCCCTCGACCCCCGCAGACGCGAAGGGCCTGCTCGCTGCCGCGATTCGCGACCCCGACCCGGTGGTGATCCTCGAGCCGAAGCTCGTCTACCGGACCGAGCGCGGCGAGGTGCCGGACGGCGAGCATGTCGTGCCGCTCGGGAAGGCGAGGCTCGCCCGCGAGGGAAGCGACCTGACGCTCGTCGCCTACGGCGCGATGGTGCCGGTCTGCGAGCGCGCGGCCGAGGAGCTCGACGCGTCGGTCGAGGTGCTCGACCTGCGATCGCTCAAACCGCTCGACGAGGAAGCGCTGCTCGCCTCGGCTGCGAAGACCGGCCGTGTCGTTCTCGTGCAGGAAGCGCCGCGGACGTGCGGCTACGCAGCCGAGCTGGCCGCGATCCTCGCCGAGAAGGCGCTGCTCGACCTGCAGGCGCCGATCTTGCGAGTGACGGGATACGACGTCCCGTACCCGTACTGGACGATCGAGGACGGCTACATGCCGTCCGTCGCGCGGGTCGTCGATGCGGCCCGGAAGCTGCTCGAGTTCTGATGGCGACCCACGAGATTCCTCTCGATCCCGCGTACCTGCACGGGCACTTCTCGCGCGACCTCGACCCGGTCGTGATCGTCGATCCCGGCGACTCGGTCCGGATCTCGGTCCCCAACTCGGGCTGGCGGCGCGACCGCGAAGAGGTCGTGACCTCCCGTCGGCCCGACGTCGACACGGGTCATGCGCTCGCAGGCCCGATCGAGGTCCGGGGCGCCAGGGCCGGCCAGGTGCTCGCGGTCGCGATCGACGAGGTCGTGCCCGGGCCGTGGGGAGCAACACTCACTTCGCCGCCGCACCGGATCGACTGGGAGCTCGAGGCGGGCGTCGGCCGCGGCGCGGGCAAGACGATCCGGCTGGCCCCGTTCCTGGGCGTGCTCGGGATGCCGCCCGACGAGCCGGGAGTGCACTCGACGATTCCGCCCCGGCGCTGCGGCGGGAACATCGACTGCAAGGAGCTCGTCGCCGGCACGACGCTCTATCTCCCGATCCCGGTGGACGGTGCGCGCTTCTCCGCCGGCGACGGCCACGGAGCGCAGGGCGACGGGGAGGTCTCCGGGACGGCGATCGAGACCCCGGTCGAGGCGACGCTGACGCTCGACGTGCGCGACGACGTGGCGGTCGAATGGCCATTCGCGCGGATCGAAGGGGCATGGCTCACCTTCGGCTTCGACCAGCATCTCGGTCTGGCGGCGCGGGTCGCCGTCGACGGGATGCTCGACCTGATGGAGCGCGAGCTGGGCCTCTCGCGGCCGGACGCGCTCGGCTTCGCCTCGGTCGTCGTCGATCTGAGGGTGACGCAGGTGGTGAACCAGGTGCTCGGTGTGCACGCGGTGCTCCGCGACGACGCTCTGCAGTGAGTGAACGGCTGCGCCTCTGGCTCGAGCGGGCCGAGCGCGGCTATCGCCTGCGGGACGCGGCGACCGGCGAGCCAGTTCGCTGGGAGGATCCGAGAATCCGTGTGATCGCAGCGGCCGGCGTCACCTTCCGGCCCGAGTCGCTCGAGGATCCGTCGTTCGACCCCGGCCGGCGGCTCGAGCTCGTCGCGGAGCCGGCGAACGAGCACGATCCGAACGCGGTCGGGATCTGGAACGCCGAGCGCACGCTCCAGGTCGGCTACGTCCCCGCGGCCGTCGCTCCGGAGCTCGTGGGCGACGAGCAGGCGGTCTCGCTGTGGCGGGTCGACGGCGGCCTGCGCGTGCTGCTCGCTCCTCCCGACGCCTGGATCGGACTCCCCCGGTAGGCTGGCCCGCCGATGGCGTACGAGTTCAAACTGCCCGACCTCGGCGAGGGCCTCACCGAGGGCGAGATCGCCCGCTGGCTCGTCACCGAAGGTCAGGAGCTCGCCGAGGACGACCCGCTCGTCGAGATCCAGACCGACAAGACGACCGTCGAGATCCCGTCCCCTGCCGCGGGCACCGTCACCAGGATCCTGGTCGCCGAGGGCGAGATCGTTCCGGTCGGGACGGTCCTCGTCGTGATCGGCGGCGAGGCCGCCGAGACCGAGCCGGAGCCGGAGCCGGAGCCCGAGCGGGTCGAAGCCACCGACCCCGCGCGGGCGGCCGCGACGAGAGAAAGTGTTCCTGTAACACAAAGTCGCGTGCAGGCGACCCCGATCGTGCGCCGGATCGCCCAGGAACTGGCGGTTGACCTCGCTTCCGTGACCGGGACCGGCCCGAACGGGCGGATCACCGAGAAAGACGTTCGGAATGCGGCGGACGGGGACTTCGTGTTACAGGAACACAAAGTCTCCGAAGGCGGCGCCTCCTCGGAGGGCAGGCGCGAGCCCGTGCGTGGGGTGCGGCGGCAGATCGTCGAGCACCTGACGCGGGCGCACCGCGAGGTGCCGGCGGTGACGTTCGTCGAGGAATGCGACTTCACCGGCGTCGACCTCGCCCAGCTCGTGCCGCTCGTGCTGCAGGCGACGGCGGCCTCGCTGCGGGAGTTCCCGGAGCTGAATGCCCGCCTCGAAGGAGACGAGATCGTCTATCTGGACCGCTACGACATCGGGGTCGCCGTGCAGACCGAGCAGGGGCTCGTCGTTCCAGTCGTGCGCGGCTGCGGCACGGCCTCGCCGGCGGAGCTCGGCGCCGAGGTGGCGCGGCTCGCCGAGGCCGCTCGCGCGGGGACGCTGAAGCCCGAGGAGCTACGCGACGGCACCTTCACCGTCACGAGTGCCGGCAAGCTCGGGGGGATCGTCGTGACGCCGCTCGTCAACCACCCCGAGGTCGGCATCCTCGGCCTGCACCGGATCGCCCCGCGCCCCGTCGTCATCGACGGTGAGATCGTCGTCCGCCACATCGGCAACATCTCGGTCACGTTCGACCATCGCGTCGTCGACGGGGCGCGGGCGGCGGCGTTCACGTTGGACGTGATCGCGCGCCTCGAGTCCGGCCTCCCCTCCTAGTCGTCGTCCCCCTTCTTGCGGTCGCCGTGCTTGCGATCGCCGTGGCCACGCTTGAAGTTCCGGTCGTTGAGCTGCGCGCGAATCTCGCCGCCCGGCCACTTCGTGGTGTGGACGTTTGCGTAGGCATGTCCGGCCCGCATCGCAGCCAGGATCTCCGGCAGGTTGCCCGGCTCGATCCCCTGACCGGCGGTCGGCGGCGGCCCAACGGTCGCCCCCGGCCCGATCACGTCGGCCGCTTCGATGTCACCCTCCACCGTGCCGGACGTTGTGCCGGGACACGCCGGCGTGCCCGCAGGCGGAGACGGCAGGTTGCTGCACAGGAAGTATGAGATGCCGCCGTTGATGCCGCGCTTCCCGAAGTGGACGTGTGCCTGCTGCACGTTGCCTTCGAGCCCTGTGTAGCTCAGCTTGTAGTGGAGCGAGGTGCCGTCCTTCGAGAGCCGTGCCTCGAATGAACCGGTTCCGATCGTCGAGATGTCCGGGTTCTCCTCGTAGCCGTTCAACGGACTTCCCTTGAAGCTCTTCGACCCACCGCCCGCGATGGCGTACGAGCCCACCCCGAGCACACCGATCACCACCGCCAGCACGAGTCCCTTACCAGCCAGCTTCCCCATACTCGGCCTCCTTTGAGCGGTCGTCATTGGACGGACCCGTTCGAGCCGTCATCTCGACCTTACGCAGGAGAAGGAGGACCGGTTTTAGGCGACCGCGAGCTCGTGCTGCAGATGCGGCTCGAGCATCGACTCGATCCGCGGAGCACTCGTTCGACCGTCCAGCCGGGAGACGGCTTTCTTGTCCTTGACGAGCACGAGCGTGGGCACGATGTCGACCTTGAAGCGTTCCGCAAGCTCGGGATTCGCGTCGACATCCACGCGACGGACGCGCAGACGGTGACGCTCCTTGCGCTCGAGATGTGCGAGCAGGCTCTCCATGCGGCGCGCCGGTCCCGAGCGTTCGGACCAGAAGAACACGAGCAAGGGCCGATCGACTTCTGTCACTGAAAGTGCCTCCTGGCGGTGCGAGTGATCCAGTCAACTGTTGTGTATCCAGAAAACACCGCGCCGAAACTACACTGGGCCCGATGGGCGACTGGTACACGATCGGCCTGGCACTCGGGCTCGGCACCGCGCTCGGGGTTTTCTTTGCGGGGCTTCTCTCCGCAACGCCACTCGGGCGCGCCGCTGCGGTCGTGCTCGCCGGTGCGGCCGGCGCCGTGACGGGTGCCGTGATCGAAGACTGGACGGAGATCGGCGGCGGCGCGATCGGAGGACTCGTCGGTGCAGCCGCTGCCGCGATTGTCGTCGCCGGCGCGCTCCGGCGAGGCGGGACGCGGGGCGGCCTCGCTGCGATCGTCGCCGCGGTCGCCGCGGGGCTCGCCGGGCTCGCATTCGTACCGGTGGCCGGCTATCTCGTGGCCGCTGCGGTGCCCACTCTCGCCCTGCGGCTCCGCCGCACCCAGTCCGAGCGGTACGCCGGCCTGCGCACGCTCGCCAAGGATTGACCATCGGGAAGAAGCTGATCCTCGTTGTCATCGACGGCCTCACGCCGTCGATGTTCGAGGACACGCTCGAGCGACAAGCTGCACCATCCCTCGCGCTGCTCGCGGAGCACGGCCGCTACCGCCGCGCCATCTCGACCTTCCCCTCGCTGACGCCCGTCTGCCTCTCGGCGCTCGCGACGGGAGCGCACCCGGACGTACACGAGATCCCGCACCTCGTCTGGTACCACCGGGGAGAGAAGCGGCTCGTCGAATACGGCTCCTCCTTCGGCGCCGTGCGGGCGGCGGGGACGAAGCAGTCGCTGATCGACACGATCTACGGGCTCAACGACAGTCACCTCGGCAAGAACGCGGTGACCTTCTACGAGGCCCTGGAAGACGCGGGGCTGACGGCCGCGGCGGTGAACATCACCTGCTACCGCGGCCGGCACGAGCATCGTCCGACGGTTCCCTTCCTGACACGTCCGGCGCATGGGCCGAGCCGGTTCTTCTTCTACAACCTGTTCGAGTCCGACACGACCGGTGCGCCGCTCTCGGTGCGCAACCGGCCGCGAGGATCGATCGACGCGTACACCGTCGCGGTCGGCCGCTGGCTCGTCACGCGGGACGGGTTCGACTTCCTCGTCTACTACCTCTCGGACTACGACTACGCCTCGCACGCGCAGGGGCCCGATGCGGCGCACGCAGCGCTCGCCCGGTGCGACGTCGCCGTCGGGACGCTGATCGAGGCGGCCGGCGGGGCCGACGAGTTCCTCGAGCGCTACGCCGTCATCCTCTGCGCCGACCACGGGCAGACGACGGTGAGCGAGGTTGCCCGGCTGCAGGACGTCTTCCCCGAGGAGCTCGTGACCGCCTCGAACCGCGCGGGCATGGTCTACACGGACGGCGAGCCTGCGGCGCTCGCGCGGCGGCTCGATGGAAACGAGGCCGTCGATGTCGTCCTCTGGCGAGAAGCGGACGAGGCCGTGGCCCGTCGTGACGGCGCCGAGCTGCGCTTCACCCCGACCGGCTCGAGCGGCGACGCGGCGATCCTGGACTATCCGGAGGGGCGCGAGCGGGCCTGGGCGGCGCTGGCGAACCCGAATGCCGGCGAGCTGATCGTCTCGGCCGCAGCCGGCTGGGAGTTCGCGGACCTCGGCGGCCGGCACCACGCCGGCGGCGGCTCGCACGGCTCGCTCCTCGCCGGCGACTCCGAGGTGCCGATGCTCACGGTCGGGATCGATGCGCTCCCCGGCTCGATCGTGGAGGTGATGCCCGCCGTCCTCGACCACTTCGGCGTCGCGCCTCCCGCGTACGCACGCGCTCTCGTCCGGTCGTGAGGTCGAGCCAGGATCTCGCAGCGCTCCTTCGCCGCCGAGGGATCAGCGACGCGCGCGTGCTGGAGGCGATCGGACGCGTCCGGCGCGAGCTGTTCGTGCCGAGCGAGCTGCGCCGACGGGCTTACGACGACCGCGCGCTTCCGATCGGCCACGGGCAGACGATCTCGCAGCCCTTCATGGTCGCTGCGATCTGCGCCGAGCTCGATCTGGAGGGCGACGAGCAGGTCCTCGACGTCGGGACGGGGTCCGGATATCAGGCGGCGGTCCTCGCCGAGCTCGCGGCCGAGGTCGTCACGATCGAGCGTGTCGCGGCGCTCGCGGAGCGAGCGCGCCGGACCCTCGCGGCTGCGGGCTACGAGCGGGTCGAGGTGCGGGTGGGTGACGGCACGCTGGGCGTTCCCGAGCGCGCCCCGTTCGACGGGATCGCGGTCGCGGCTGCCGCGCCGTCCGTACCCGAGGCGCTCTATGCCCAGCTCGCTCCGGGAGGGCGCATGGTCGTGCCCGTCGGAAGCCGGCGCGACCAGCGGCTCGAGATCGTGACCCGCGGGCCGCACGGGCGAGAGGAGAGGTCGTCGGTCCCTTGCCGGTTCGTGCCGCTCGTGGGCGAGGCGGGGTTCGCCGAGCACCCGGCCCGGTAGACCTTCGCTGCTAGGCTCGCCCGCGTCGATGCAGCGCTCTTCCGCTTTCGCTGACCAAGGCACGATCGAGCGCGCACGGCGTGCACTCGGCCGACGGCACAACTGGTACCAGCTCGCGAAGTTCTGCACCGTCGGAGCGAGCGGCTACCTCGTCAACCTCGCCGTGTACGCGCTGCTTCTCCGCGGCGCCGGGCTGCACTATCTCCTCGCCGCCACGGGCTCGTTCCTGGTCGCGGTCACGAACAACTACACCTGGAACCGGGTCTGGACCTTCCGGGGACAGCGCGGGCACGTCGCCTACCAGGGCCTGCGCTTCCTGGTCGTCTCGACCTTCGCGCTCGCGGCGAACCTCGTGCTGCTGTACGGGCTCGTCCGGTTCGGCGTCGGCGAGCTGCCCGCGCAGGCGCTCGCGATCGTGCTCGTGACCCCGCTCAACTTCGTGGGGAACAAGCTCTGGTCGTTCAAAAGGCACTAGCGGGTTTCGCCGCCGCGCTGGCGCTCGCCGCGCCCGCAGCAGCCGCGCCTGCCCCCAGCGAACCGGTCTACGACAACGACGGCCGTCTGGTCCAGACGCCGTTCGTGCCATCCGACGCCGCCGCACGGCTGAACGAGAAGAGCGCCACCGACATCCTGCTGCGCTACCCGAAGGTCGCCGCGTGGCTCGATCGGTACCCGCCGAAGCCGCAGACCGACGCCGAGTATCGAGCCGCGACCGACGAGTGGATCGTGAAGGCCTGGTCGGGAGACGCGGGGCAGATCGTGCTCGGCAAGGTGAACGACGACACGGGCTCAGTGATCGAGGCCTGGACCGGCCCGCAGGTCGCGTGGACGATGGCGCGAGGCGGTGCGGGTGCGTTCGGCGGCAAGACGATCAACGGCATGTGGCTGTGGCTCGGCTTCTGCGGCCTCTTTCTCCTCGGGCTCGCCGACCTCCGCAGGCTTCGCTCGCTGCGGAACCTCGACCTCCTCGCCCTGCTCTCGTTCTCCATCTCGCTCCGCCTCTTCAACGAGGGCGAGATCTTCTGGAGTGCCCCGCTGGCCTACCCGCCGCTCCTCTACCTGCTTGTCCGCTGCGTCTGGATCGCGCGCCGTGACCGGCCGCCGCGCGCTGGGCGGCCGGTCTGGCCGATCTGGCTGCTCGCCGGCGCCGCAGTCTTCCTGGCCGGGTTCCGGGTCGGGCTGAACGTCGAGGCACAGCGAAGCGTCATCGACGTCGGCTTCGCGGGTGTCGTGGGCGCGCAACGAATCGCGAACGGTGAGATGCCGTACGGTCACATGCCGGTACAGGAGAGCCAGGAGCCCTGCGGCATCGCCGACGCCGAGGGCGAGATCCGCGAGCGGATCCAGACGAACGGGCGCTGCGAGGCGTCGAATCCGCGCGGCGACACCTACGGCCCCGTGTCCTACCTCGCCTACCTGCCCGGGTATGCCGTCTTCGGCTGGACCGGAAAGTGGGACGAGCTCTGGGCGGCGCACGCCACCTCACTCCTCTTCGACGCCATTTGCATGCTCGGGCTCGCGCTCGTCGGGCGGCGGTTCGGGGGGCCGCGGCTGGCGGCTCTGCTGGCGTTCGCCTGGGCGGCCTACCCGTTCACGCTCTACGTCTCCAACTCGAACACGAACGACGCGATCATGCCCGCTTTCCTGATCTGGGGCTTCTGGCTCGCCTCCTCCGCCTGGGCGCGGGGTGCAGCGGTCGCGCTTGCCGGCTGGACGAAGTTCGCCGCGCTGCTGCTCGCGCCGCTCTGGCTGTCGTACCCGGGTGGTTTGCGCGTTCCCGCCAAGCGGTTCGGGCTCGCCTTCGCCGGCGCCACGGTTGCCGCCTTCCTCGTCCTGCTGCTGGAGCCCGACCCGCTGCACGCCGCGCGCGTGTTCATCGACCGCACGCTCGGCTTCCAGCTCGACCGGGAGTCACCGTTCTCCCTCTGGGGCTGGGGGCAGTACCGCGCGAAGGGGGTTCCCGACCTCCATCTCCTCCAGCAGGTGCTGCAGGTGGCCCTGGTCGCGGGCGCCGTCCTCGTCGCGTTCGTGCCGCGGCGCAAGTCGATCCTGCAGCTCGCGGCGCTCACCGCCGCCGTGCTGATCGGGTTCGAGCTCGTGCTGACGCACTGGTTCTATCTCTACATTCCGTGGTTCTTCCCCTTCGTCGCCTTCGCGGTTCTCTATCGACGTGACCAGTCCGCGACGGTTCACTGAGCTCGCGGCGGTCGCTGCGGCGGCGCTCTTCCTGGCCTCGTGGGGCGTCCTGCACACGGCGTGGTACGACGAGGGCGAGATCGTCGACACGCCGGTCTACCTGACCTACGGCAATGCGATCGAGGACGGTGAGGTGCCGTACCGCGACATCCGTCCCGAGTACCCGCCCGGTGCGCTCCCGGTCTTCGTCCTGCCGGCGCTCGTCAGCGACGACGAGCAGGGCTTTCGGGACGCGTTCGAGTGGTTGATGGCGGCCTGCGGGGTGGCGGTCGTGCTGCTCACCGGCGTCGCGCTCGCCGGGCTTCGCGCCACGAGATCTCGAACAGTGCTCGTGCTCGCGCTCGTCGCTTCCTTCCCGCTCTTGCTCGGCTCCGTCGTGCTGACCCGCTTCGATCTCTGGCCTGCGGCGCTCGTCGCCGGCGCGCTCGCCGCTCTGATCCACGGGCGACATCGCCTCGGCTTCGGCGTGCTCGGCGCTGCGGTCGCGGTGAAGCTCTACCCGGCCGTGCTCGTCCCCCTCGCCGTGGCGTACGTCTGGCGGCGGCGCGGCCGGCGCGAGGCGGTCCTCTGCCTCGGCGTGCTGGCAGCCGTGGTCGCGCTCGTCTTCGCCCCGTTCCTCCTCGTCGCGCCGGACGGGGTTGCGCACAGCATCGGCCGCCAGCTCTCGCGCCCCCTCCAGATCGAGAGCCTCGGTTCGGCGCTCTACCTTGCCGTTCACCACCTGCTCGGGCTCGACGTCGAGATGCGCTCGGGGCACGGCTCGCAGAACCTGCACGCGACCGGAACCGGCGTCGCCGCCGTGCTGCTCAGCCTGATCCAGATCGGTGCGCTGGTCTGGATCTGGCTTCGCCGGCCCGAAACGGCAGAAGAGCTCGTCCGCTGGAGCGCTGCGGCTCTCGTCGCGTTCGTCGCACTCGGCAAGGTGCTCTCGCCGCAGTTTCTGATCTGGCTCGTGCCCCTCGTGCCGCTCGTCGCCGGCCTGCGTGGGCAGCACGCGTCGAAGCTGCTGGCAGGAGCGCTCGTCCTGACACAGCTCTGGTTTCCCTCGCGCTACTGGGATCTCGTCCGCGAGCTCGAGCTGCTGCCGTCCCTGCTCGTGCTCGCGCGCGACCTCGTCCTCGTCGCCCTGCTCGTCGTTCTGCTCAGGGATAGGGGACGCGAACCGGCTCGATCGCCGTAGCTCGTCCGGACGCGTCGCACTCGATCAGCGCACCCTCGATCCGGACGCCGCCTTCGGCAGTCTCGAAGCGGACAGGCAAGCCGGTGCGCATCCGGTAGATCGCCTGATCGCCCTTGACGCCGATCACGGAGTCGTGCGGCCCCGTCATGCCGGCGTCGGTGATCGCGGCCGTGCCGCCGGGTTGGATGCGCGCGTCGGAGGTCTGCACGTGCGTGTGCGTGCCGACGACCACGGTGACGCGGCCGTCGAGCCAGCGCGAGAGCGCGACCTTCTCGCTCGTCGCCTCGGCGTGAACGTCGACCAGAATCACCGGCGTCTCCGCCCGCGCCTCCTCGACGAGCTCGTCGATCACCTCGAACATCGCCACCGCGGGCGACAGGAACAGGGAGCCCATGACGTTGATCACGGCCACCTTGGTGCCATCCTCGGCCGCAGCGATCGTCAACCCGCGGCCCGGAGCGAACTTCGAGAAGTTCGCGGGCCGGACCACCCGCTCCGCGCGCTCGAGGTAGCTGTTGATCTCGGTGCGCCGCCAGGTGTGGTTGCCGAGCGTGATCACGTCCGCGCCCGCAGCCAGGACCCTGGTCGCGAGCTTGGGCGTGATCCCGACCCCGTCGGCGAGGTTTTCGCCGTTGACGACGCAGAACGACGCGCCGAGCTCCTCCCGCAGGCCGCGCAGGCGCTCCTCGACCGCCCGGCGTCCGGGCGCTCCGACGACGTCGCCGATGAAGAGGATTTTCAGCGAACCGAGAGCACGGCGGCCGGACGTACCGACAGCGAGACGTTGTTGCCCGCGTCCTGCGTGTAGCGGGCGAGTGCCTGGCGCTCGACGGCCGTCAGGTCGACGACGACGCCCATCTTCGAGCGCGCCTTGGTGACCGCGGAGCCGACGGTCAGCGCCGGGTCGGCGCGCAGGTGCGAGAGCGAGACGACGACCGAAGGCGCGGCGTGCGGCCGGATGTCGATCCGAGCGCCGTACGTGCGGTTCGAGAGCACGAAGTCGGTGATTCCGACGACCGTTCCGTCCACCGGCGCATAGACGTCGGTGCCGGGCGCGGCGCCCACCGCGAGCACCGACGTGCCGGGGCCGCGATCACCGCGGAGCTGATACCAGACGAGCCGGTTCTCCTTTGCTCCCGCGAGGCGGTGCCAGATGCGGGCGAAGAGACCGGCGTTCCCCTGGCGCCCGACCGGATCGAGCGTCAGCGAGCCGTTGCCCGCGTGGTGGTATCCAATCGCGGTCACCGCCGTCTGGGCCACCGGAAGCTGCAGCTGCACCGTGCCGACCGTGGCGACGATCTGTGGCAGCGGCTGACCGCCCGGAAGGACGTTTGCCTCGGCGAGGGGGCTGGACGCCACGGGATCGGCGCTCCACGTGCCGAATGCAGTCAAGAGGAGGGTCAGCAGCAGGACCGCCGAAAAGAGAACGGTCAGGACAAAACGAGCGGCGTGACGCTCCGGTCTTCGCCGGCGAGCTCGCATGCGCTGAAGTTCCCTGGGCGCACGCGGCCGCACCGTCTGCCGGTTTCGGGCCGAAGCCATGGGCGGCACCATAGCCGACCCTTCCGCAAGGTTCCACCAGAGCGACTCGTCGGGCGGATCCGGCTCGTCGGCCAGCCAGTCCTCGCTCGCTACTGCGTTCCTGCTCAAGCCGATTCACCTTACGGGCGGGCCTGGACAGACCGGCAGGCCCGAGCGGCAATGCCTCATGGGGGTGATGCAGGTCTTCGCGGACGCAACCGATGCTGCAACCGACTGGTTCCTGCGGCCGAAAGGCGGAACGAGAATGACTGCGGCACAACTCAAGGCGAAGATCCGCAACTCTCCGTTTGCGTCCCTGCAGACGAGGATTGCACTGACGAACGCGTAGCTTCCGGTTTCACTCCGCAGCGGCGATCCCCCACGCCGCCGCGTAGATTGTGTGCGTGAGCGCCTTCCCCGCCACGCGCCTCCGCCGCCTCCGTCGCACGGACGCCCTGCGTTCCCTCGTGCGCGAGACTCGGCTCGACCTCGACGACTTCGTCATGCCCTATTTCGCGGGGCCTTCGACCGTTCTCAACGACGAGTTGCCGGGCATGAGCCGCTACTCCGTCGAGGATCTGGTCGCCGAAGCGGGCGAGCTCGTCGCGCTCGGCGGCAAGGCCGTCCTCCTCTTCGGCGTCCCCGAGGAGAAGGACGACGAGGGCTCCGGCGCGTGGATCGAGGACGGAATCGTGCAGCAGGCGCTCCGGGCGCTCCGCTCCGAGCATCCCGAGCTCGTCCTCGTCACCGACGTGTGCCTGTGCGAGTACACGGCACACGGCCACTGCGGCGTGATCCGGGACGGCGAGGTCGCAAACGACGAGACGCTCGAGCTGCTCGCGCGGACCGCGGTCAGCCACGTCGACGCCGGCGCGGACGCGGTCGCCCCGAGCGACATGATGGACGGGCGCGTCGGCGCGATCCGCGAGGTGCTCCCCGAGACGCCGCTCGTGGCCTACTCGGCGAAGTACGCGTCCGCGTTCTACGGCCCGTTCCGTGACGTCGCCGAGTCGGCGCCGGCCTTCGGCGACCGCCGCGGCTACCAGATGGATCCCGCCAACGTACGGGAGGCCCTGCGCGAGTGCGAGCTCGACCTGGCCGAGGGAGCCGACGTGCTGATGGTGAAGCCGGCGCTGCCGTACCTCGACGTGATCCGCGCCGTGCGCGAGCGCTTCGACTGCCCGGTGGCCGCGTACAACGTCTCGGGCGAGTACGCCATGGTGAAGGCGGCCGCGGCGTCGGGTCACCTGGACGAGCGCACGGCGGCGCTCGAGTCGCTGACCGCGATCAAGCGGGCCGGCGCCGACCTCGTCTTCTCGTACTGGACGAAAGAGCTCGCAGCATGGCTCTGAGGCAGCTCTCGGCTCTCGCGCGGCGGGCCGAACGGCTGATTCCGGGCGGCGTGAACTCACCGGTTCGCGCGATGCGGTCGGTCGGGCTCGACGAGCCCCTCTTCATTCGCAGCGGCAGCGGCTCGACGATCGAGGACGTCGACGGGAACCGCTACGTCGACTGGGTGATGAGCTGGGGCCCGCTCGTCTTCGGCCACGCCGACGAGGAGACGCTCGCGGCGATCGCCGACGCAGCGCAGCGCGGCACCACCTTCGGCGCGCCGACCGAGGCCGAGGTCGAGCTGGCCGCCGAGATCGTCGACGCCGTGCCTTCGGTCGAGATGGTGCGGCTCGTCTCCTCGGGGACCGAGGCGGCCATGAGCGCCATCCGGCTGGCGCGCGGCTTCACCAGGCGCGACCGGATCATCAAGTTCGCGGGCTGCTACCACGGCCACTCGGACGGCCTGCTCGCGAGCGCCGGCTCGGGCCTCGCAACGCTCGGGATCCCCTCCAGCCCGGGCGTGCCGACGGGTACGACCGGAGACACCGTCGTCACGACGTACAACGACCTCGACGCGACGGCCGCCGCTGTGGAGCGCTACGGCGAGGGCCTGGCGGCGATCATCGTCGAGCCGGTGGCCGGGAACATGGGCGTCGTGCCCGCGGCGCCGGGCTTCCTCGAGGCGCTGCGCGCTCTCTGCGACGCCTCGGGCGCGCTGCTGATCTTCGACGAGGTGATCACCGGGTTCCGGGTCGCGCGCGGCGGTGCGCAGGAGCGGTACGGCGTGCTCCCGGATCTGACCGTTCTCGGGAAGATCGTCGGCGGCGGCTTACCGGCGGCGGCGTTCGGCGGCCGCGCCGACGTGATGGAGAAGCTCGCGCCGGCCGGTGACGTCTACCAGGCGGGGACGCTCTCGGGGAACCCGCTCGCGACGGCGGCAGGGATCTCGGTGCTGCGACGCCTGCGGGAGCCGACGGTCTACGAGGAGCTGGAGCAGAAGGGAGCGCGGCTCGAGTCCGGGCTGGCTCCCTTCGGCCGCGTTCAGCGGGTCGGCGCGATGGCGACGCTCTTCCTCGCCGAGGGGCCGATCCGGAACTTCGAGGAGGCGAAGACGAGCGACGGCGAGCGCTACGGCGCCCTCTTCCGGCACCTGCTCGAGCGCGGGATCTACATCGCGCCGTCGCAGTTCGAGTGCCTGTTCGTCTCGCTCGCGCATTCCGACGAGGACATCGACCGTACTGCCGAGGCCATTGGCGACTTCTTCGGCGACTGAGCTCTTCGACGTCATCGCCGGGGAGGCGGCGGCCGAGAGCCCGCTCTGGGGCGAGCAACTGCGCGCCGAGCCGGAGCGCGAGGGGGTCTTCGG
This sequence comes from uncultured Gaiellaceae bacterium, assembly GCA_963749515.1. Classification (GTDB taxonomy): domain Bacteria; phylum Actinomycetota; class Thermoleophilia; order Gaiellales; family Gaiellaceae; genus Gaiellasilicea. The sequence continues at coordinate 42,397 of CAVVMR010000012.1, read as the reverse complement.
GCCGCTCGCACCGGAGCGCTTTGCGCTCGGGCTGGAGACGATCTACGAGGGCTATCTCGTCCATTACGGCCGGCCGCGGCTCTTCGCGCCGGTGGACGGCGACGTGGCGCTCCTGCTCGGCGACTACCTCTATGCGCACGGCCTCGTCCGCATCGCAGCCACCGGCGACCTCGACGCGGTGGCGACGCTCGCCGAGCTGATCTCGACCTGCGCTGCGCTCCGTGCCGACGGCGAGAGCGGCGACGGCGAGGCGTGGCTGGACGCGGTCGTTCGGCTCGGCGGCAACCTCGAGCCCGCCGCCGCGGCGCGGACGCTCCCGCGGCACGAGTCGCGCTTCTCGTCCGAGCGCGGCTAGGATCCACTCCTTGTATCGTCGTCGGAGGAGGCCGACATGGCGACGATGAAGGTTGCGGCGGTGCAGGCCGCCTACGTGCTGATGGATCGCGAGGCGACCCTCGCCAAGGTGGAGGAGTACCTGGCGGACTCCGCGGTACGCGCGGCCGACCTGGTCGTCTTCCCTGAAGTCTTCGTGCCGGGCACGCCGATCTGGATCGACTCGGTGCCGATCTGGGACGGTGACGAACAGTGGTTTGCGATGCTCGCCGACCAGGCGGTCGTCGTGCCGAGCGACGCCACCGATCGGCTCGGAGCCGCGGCTCGGGAGGCCGGCGTCTATCTGGTGATCGGGGTCGAGGAGCGCGAGCCGACAGGCAGCACGATCTACAACACGGTGCTGTACTTCGATCCCGAGGGCAACCTCTTCGGCACGCACCGCAAGCTGATGCCGACCGGCTCGGAGCGAACGGTGTGGGGGATGGGCGACGGCTCGACGCTCGCCACCTATCCGACGCCCTTCGGGCGGATCGGTGGGCTGACCTGCTGGGAGAACTACATGCCGCTGGCCCGGTTCTATCTCTACTCACAAGGGATCGACGTGTGGCTGGCGCCGACGCTGGCTCCCGGCGACGCGTGGGTGGCGACCATGCGGCACATCGCCCGTGAGGGCCGCTGCTATGTGATCGGCGTCAATCCGTGCCTACGCGTCGACCAGATCCCGTCCGACTTCCCCGATCGCGAGCGGGTGTGGCAGGCGGATCCGGACGACCCGGAGTGGGTGGAGCACGGCAACACGGTGATCGTCGGCCCGAACGGCGAGATCATCGCCGGACCTGCCCGGCGCGAAGAGACCGTCCTCTTCGCCGAGTTGGATCTCGCCAAGGTGCGTTCAGCGCGGCGGCTGTTCGACCCGGTGGGGCACTACCACCGGCCGGACGTGTTCAGGCTCGCCGTCGACACCGCGCCGCGCCCGGTCGTCACCACTCTGCGCAACGGCTTTGCCGACGACGCGTGACGCACAGGTCGCGGTTGGGTAAGCTCGCGCTGTGATCGCCTGGTTGCTCGCAGACGCCGCCGAGGAGGGAAGGAACGTGATCCTCGGCATGCTCGTCACCGGTCTCGTCTTCGTGGCGGTGATCGCGATCGGCGAGACCTCGCGCGCGCTGCGCCACCGCCGCCGCGGGCACTGACAGCAGCCGTAGACTGCGTTCGATGTCCCCTCCCGGCGACCTGCGCGAGTGGATTCGCCTGCTCGAGGACGAGGGTGAGCTCGTTCGCATCTCCGCAGAGGTCGATCCCGACCTCGAGATCACGGAGATCGTCGACCGCACGGTCAAGACCGGCGGCCCGGCCCTCCTGTTCGAGCGGCCGAAAGGGTCGAAGCATCCGCTCCTGATCAACCAGTTCGGCACCGAGCGCCGGATGTGCATGGCGTTCGGGGTCGAGCGGCTCGACGACGTCGCGGAGAAGCTCGAGGACGTGCTCGAGATGCAGCCGCCGCAGGGGCTCGTCGACAAGGTGCGCGGCCTGAAGAAGCTGAAGTCGATCGCCGACTCGCTGCCGAAGACGGTCTCGCGCGGCGCGAGCCAGGAGATCGTGCTCACCGGCGACGACGTGAACCTCGACCTGCTGCCGATCCAGCGTTGCTGGCCCCGCGACCCGGCGCCCTTCATCACGCTGCCCGCGGTGATCACGAAGGACCCGCACACGGGCGTCCGCAACGTCGGCATGTACCGGATGCAGAAGATCGACGCGCGCTCGACCTACATGCACTGGCAGATCCACAAGGACGGCCGCGCCGACTACCTCGCCACCGACGGCTCGATCCCGGTCGCCGTCGCGCTCGGGCTCGATCCGGTCACCGCGTACTCCGCCAGCGCGCCGCTGCCGAAGCACATCGACGAGTTCATGCTCGCCGGCTTCCTCCGCGGCGAGCCCGTCGAGCTGGTCAAGGCGAAGACCGTCGATCTCGAGGTGCCCGCCAACGCCGAGATCGTCCTCGAGGGGACGATCGAGAAGGGCGAGGTCGGCATGGAAGGGCCGTTCGGCGACCACACCGGCTACTACACGGCGGCGGAGCCGTTCCCCGTCTTCCGCCTCTCGGCGATCACGATGCGTCGCGACGCGGTCTATCCGTCGATCGTCGTCGGCAAGCCCGTGCAGGAGGACGCGTGGCTCGGGAAGGCGACGGAGCGGATCTTCCTGCCGGCGATCAAGATGACGGTGCCCGAGATCGTGGACTACGACCTGCCCGTCGCCGGCGCGTTCCACAACTGCGTGATCGTCTCGATCCGCAAGTCCTTCCCCGGCCATGCCCACAAGGTGATGCACGCGATCTGGGGCCTCGGGATGCTCAGCCTCTCGAAGTCGGTCGTCGTCGTCGACGCGCACGTGAACGTCCACGACTACGGCGAGGTCTTCTTCTACGTCGGCGCCAACGTCGATCCCAAGCGGGACGTCGTGATCGCCGAGGGCCCGCTCGACCATCTCGACCACGCGCCGACGCTCCAGTTCATCGGCGGCAAGCTCGGGATCGATGCGACCGCGAAGGGGCCGGAGGAGGGGACGCGCGAGTGGCCGGAGGAGATCGCGATGAGCGACGAGATCAGGGAGTTGGTCGACCGCCGGTGGGAGGAGTACGGCATACCGGCGCACGAGGGCGCCCAACTCGTAGAGAATGGCTCTCGTCGCGGGTTGCGGCAGCTGTTACGTCGTTGACAGGCAAGAGCGCATGCCGGTTGAATCAGGTGGGGATCTGACTTGAGCTCGCACGACAACGAGACGCCGCACACGCCGCCGCCGAGCCTCTGGCCGATCGGCTTCGCGATCGGCATCGCCGTCGTGCTCACCGGGCTCGTCGTCAGCACGGTCGCCGCCGTGGTCGGCGCCGTGATCGCGCTCGTCTTCGGCTTCCTCTGGATCCGCGACGTCACGCGACCGGTGCGCACGCCCGCGCCCGCGGTCGAGCCCGAGACGCGGGCTGCGCTCACGTCCGCCGCGCCGCCTGGAGAAGAGAGCGACGACGAGCCCGCGACGTATCCGCGCAGCGTCTTCCTCTCGGCCGCCACGCTCGGCCTCGGCGGGGTCATCGGCGGCGTGATCACCCTGCCGGTGCTCGGCTTCGCCGTCCTGCCGTCGTTCACGAACCAGCACGAGCCGAACGTCGAGCTCGGCCCGATCGAGGACTTCCCCGAGGGGCAGTTCGTGATCGCCACGTTCCTCGAGAACGCCGAGATCGGCGAGGTGAGCCGGCGGACGATGTTCATCCGCAACAACGGCCAGCTCGAGGGCGTGCCGAGCTTCACGATCCTCTACTCGCGCTGCGCGCACCTCGGCTGCCCGGTGCAGCCGAACGGCCCCGTCTTCGACGACCAGAAGAAGACGTTCGGCGACCATGTCGAGCTGACGCCGACCCAGCCCGCCGGCTTCGGCTGCCCGTGCCACGGCGGCCAGTACGACACCGAGGGGAACCGGACAGCCGGTCCGCCCGTTCGCGCGCTCGACCGCGCGGAGTTCTCGATCAAGGAGGGCAACCTCGTGATCGGCAGCTTCTACAGCGTGGCCGACGTCGAGGGCAACGGCGCTCGCGCGCGGATCAAGAAGTACGGCCGCATGCCACCGGGCGTCCACGTCGACGGCCCCGAAGCCTGGCTCTACCCGCTCGAGGTGCCGCGCTAGATGGCCGTCGCCCCGGCACGGAAGAAGTCCGCGCGCCGGGCGCAGCTCGAGGCTGCCGCGCTCTACCCGCTCGACTGGCTCGAGGAGCGCTCCGGCCTCGTCGGCGGCGTCAAGTACTTCCTCTTCCGGAAGGTGCCGCGCGACACGGGCTGGTTCCACACGCTCGGCTCCGCGACGCTGACCGCGTTCCTCGTCCAGGCGATCACCGGCGTCGTGCTCGCGTTCTACTACAAGCCCGACCCCGACAAGGCGTACCAGTCGGTCCAGTTCATCACCAACGACCTCACCCTCGGCTGGCTCGTCCGCGGCATGCATCGCTGGGGCGCCAGCGTCTTCATCATCCTGATGTTCCTCCACATGGCCCGCGTCTTCCTCTTCGGGTCGTACAAGTACCCCCGCGAGCTGAACTGGATCATCGGCGTGCTCCTGCTCGCGCTGGGGATGCTCGAGGGCTTCACGGGCTACCTCCTTCCGTGGGACCAGACCGCCTACTGGGCAACCGTCGTCGGCATCAACCTGAACGGGACGATGCCGGTGATCGGCCCGTTCCTCGCCCAGTTCCTTGCCGGAGGGACAGAGATCGGGTCGGACACGCTCAGCAAGTTCTACTCGCTGCACATGCTCGTGATCCCGGGCGGCATCTTCGCGCTGATCGGCCTCCACCTGTACCTCGTGATCCGGCTCGGCGTCACCTCGCCGCCGTGGTCGCCCACGGCTGCCGGCCGCGAGCGGCCCGAGGAGGTGGCCCCGAGCAACGGACGTGAGGGCCTCGTCCGGCCGGGCCGGCGCGGAGGAGCTGCGGATGGCTAGCCGCCGGATCGAGGAGCGGCGCGCGCAGCACAAGCGGTACAAGGAGGACGTCGAGCGGACCGGGAAGCCCTTCTTCCCGCACGCCATGTTCCACGACACGGTGATGAGCCTGATCGTCGTGGGCGTGATCGTCGGGCTCGCGTGCGTCTGGTACTTCACCGCAGAGGGGTCGGACGATCCCGGCTGGCTCGGCCCCTACTACACCGAGGAGGCCGACCCGGGCACGACGAACTTCGTGCCGCGGCCGGACTGGTACTTCTACTTCCTCTTCTACCTCCTGCGGATCTTCAAGTGGCCGGACACGGTCGTCCTGGGCACGGTGGGGATCCCCAACATCCTGCTCGGGATCCTGATCGCGCTGCCGTTCATCGACATCCGGCGCGAGCGCCGGCTCTCCCGGCGCCCGGTCGCGATCGTCGCGGCGATCGTCGTCGTGCTGGCAATGGGGACGCTCACGTACAAGGGGGCGACCGCGCGAGAGTCCCTCGGCTCCGAGACGATCGAGGCGGTGCCGGAGTGGTCGGAGAAGCAGGGTTTCGTCGGCAACGACGAGGCGGTCGAGGGCGCCGAGCTGTTCGCAGTCGCCGGCTGCCTGCAATGCCACATCTACCTCGGCACCGGCTCGGCGAACCTCGGGGCGCCTGACCTCAGCGACATCGGCGCGACGAACAAGGGCGTCGACTACTTCCAGCGCTACGTGACGAACCCGGCGGAGTTCGGAAACACGGCGATGCCGCCGTTCGCCACGCTCGGCGAGGAGAACCTGCGCAAGATCGCGGTCTTCCTCGACGTCTCCAAGGGCCCGAAGGAGTAAGCGTTGAACGTCTTCCTCGGCGTGACGGGCGCGTCCGGCGCTCCGTACGCCGCAAGGCTGCTGCGCGCCCTGACGGAGTCGGGCTGCGAGGTCGGGCTGGCGGCGTCGGCCGCCGGCATCGAGGTAATCGCGACAGAGCTCTACGGTGACGCGAGCCTTGCGCGGGACGATGTGCTCGAGCGCTTCACCGCGGGCGCCGACGGCGTCACCGTGTTCGGCGTCAACGACTACAAGAGCCCGTATGCGTCCGGCTCGGCGAAGGTGGACGCCTACGTCATCTGCCCGTGCTCGATGTCGACCGTCGGAACGCTCGCGGCCGGCGCGATGGCGAATCTGATCCACCGGGCCGCGTCGGTCGCGCTGAAGGAGGGCCGGAAGCTCGTGCTCGTGCCGCGCGAGACGCCGCTCTCGTTCATCCACCTGAACGGGCTCGCGACGCTGCAGCAGGCAGGCGCGACGATCCTGTTCGCTGCGCCAGGCTTCTACCACGGTGCCGAGACGATCGACGACCTCGTCGACTTCATCGTCGCCCGCATCCTCGACCAGCTCGGGCTGGACAACTCGCTGATGAAGCGGTGGGGCCAATGACACACGAGTCGGGGACGCTCCCGGCCGACGGCGTCCGGTCGATGTTCGACCGGATCGCTCCGGTCTACGACCTGATGAACCGCGTGATGACGGTCGGGCTCGACCAGCGCTGGCGGCGGTTGACCGTCCGGGCGGTGGTTGCGCCGGGCGACCGCGTTCTCGACGCCTGCTGCGGCACGGGCGATCTCGCGGTCGCCGCGCGCAAGGCCGGGGCAGAGGTGGTGGGTCTCGACTTCTCCGAGCCGATGCTCGAGCGCGCCCGGCGGAAAGACTCCGCGATCGAGTGGATCCAGGGCGACCTGCTGGAGCTCCCGTTCGAGGCTGCGTCGTTCGATGCGGCCACGGTCGGATTTGGCGTCCGCAACGTTGCCGACCTCGAGCAAGGGCTTGCCGAGCTGCGCCGTGTGCTGCGCGCCGGCGGCCGGGTCGGCATCCTCGAGATCACGCGTCCCCGCGGGCCGCTTCGGCTCTTCTACCGGCTCTGGTTCGACGTGCTCATCCCGCTCGCGGGCAAGATCCTTCCAGGTGGCAAGGCCTACACGTATCTCCCCGCGAGCGTCCGCCGCTTTCCCGGCCCCGACGAGCTGGCCGGGTTGATGGCGGCCGCAGGCTTCGCCGACGTCACGTTCCGGCGCCTCGGCGGCGGCATCGTCGCCCTGCACACGGGGACGGCACGGTGACGACGCTCGAGGACGTCCGCCGGCTGCCGGGCCTCGACTCGTACCTGGAGGAGATCGAGGTGCGCCTCGCGGCGGCCGTCGCGTCGTACGGAGGCCGCGCCGCCGAGGTCGGCGCCGACGCGCTGGCAGCGGGCGGCAAGCGGTTGCGGCCCCTGCTGGCGTTTCTCTCGGCGCCGCTGGGCGAGCCGCCTCCCGTCGCGGCCGGCGTGGCCGTCGAGCTCGTCCACATGGCGACGCTCGTCCACGACGATCTGATCGACGGCGCAGCCGTGCGCCGCGGCAGGACAGCGGCGTGGGCCGCTCACGGAGCGGACGCGGCTCGGGCAACGGGCGATTACCTCTTCGCCCGCGCATTCGCGGAGCTTTCGGCCGAGGGGGACGTCAAGGACGTCGCCGTCCTCGCCGAGGCGTCGCTCTGCCTGGCGCGCGGCGAGGCGATGCAACGCCGTCAGCGCAACGATCCCGACACGACGGTGGAGGCGTACCTCGAGCGGTGTGCGCTCAAGACCGGGAAGCTCTTCCAGGCCGCCTGCTCGCTCGGCTCGGGCGGCACGCTCGGCCGTTTCGGCCTCAATCTCGGCATCGCCTTCCAGATCGCCGACGACATCCTCGACTGCTCGGGCGACACGATCGAGACCGGAAAGGTCGCGGGCACCGACCTGCGCGAGGGGACGCCGACGCTCCCGCTCCTGCTGGCGGCCCGAGAGGACGATGTTGTCCGCGTGGCACTTGCGGGCGGTCCGGTCGAGGGCGTGCTCGTCCGCGTCGCCGCGACCGGCGCGCTCGAACGCTCCAGGCAGGTAGCGCTCGACTACGCTAGAGAAGCCCGGGAATCCCTGAACGGCGGGGCGCACCGGGAGGAGCTCGAGTCGCTTGCGGACGCCGTTGTGAACCGAAAACGCTGATGGCCATCCTCGCCCGCACATCCACGCTCGAGCCGATCCGCGAGAAGATCGAGGCTGGCGAGCGCCTGGACTTCGAGGACGGGCTCGCGCTCCTGGAGTCCGACGACCTGCTCGGGCTCGGCGAGCTCGCCGACCGTGCGCGCCGGCTTCGGGGCGGCACCGACGAGGTCTACTTCGTCCAGAACCTCTACTTGAACCAGACGAACGTGTGCCGCGTGAAGTGCAAGTTCTGCGCCTTCGCCGCGACACAGAAGCAGGAGCACGCCTACACGATCTCCACGCAGGAGCTCGTCGAGGACGCGGTGCGCCAGCGCGAGCTGACCGGCTTCACGGAGATCCACATGGTCAACGGCGAGAACCCGCACGTCGACTTCGAGTTCTACGTCGACGCCGTGCGCTCGCTGAAGCAGGCGCTTCCGGACGTGCATCTGAAGATGTACACGGCCTCCGAGATCCACCACATGACGGTGCTCTCGGGCCTGACGCACGAGCAGGTTCTGACGGAGCTGAAGGCGGCCGGGCTCGGCTCGCTTCCCGGCGGTGGGGCAGAGGTGTTCGCCGACCGGGTGCGCAAGCTCGTGGCGCCGGGGAAGGAGCATCCCGACTTCTGGTTCCGCACCCACGACGCCGCGCACCGGCTGGGGATCCCGACGCACTGCACGATGCTCTACGGCCACGTCGAGACCTACGAGGAGCGGGTCGACCACCTCCTTCGGCTCCGGGCGCAGCAGGACGAGACAGGCGGCTTCCTCGCCTTCATCCCGCTCGCCTTCCATCCCGAGAACACGGTCTTCGAGCGGCGTGGCTGGCGGCACACGACCGGCTCGGACGACCTGAAGATGCTCGCCGTCTCGCGGCTCCTGCTCGACAACGTCGCGAACATCAAGGCCTACTGGATCATGATGGGCATGCCGCTCGCGGCCGTTGCGCTCCACTTCGGCGCCAACGACGTCCAGGGCACGGTCGTGCGCGAGCAGATCTTCCACGCGGCCGGCGCGGTGACGGAGACGGAGCAGAAGATCGAGGAGCTCGTACGCTTCGTCCGCGACGCCGGCCGGATCCCCGTCCAGCGCGACACGCTCTACCAGGAGATCCGCCGATGGTCCGCCTAGGCCGGATCTCGTACGTGAACATGGCGCCGGTCTTCCACCGGCTGAACGCCGAGGTGGACGAGGTGCAGGGCGTACCGACCGAGCTGAACTCCCTGCTGCTCGACGGCCAGCTCGATCTCGCTCCGATCTCGTCGATCGAGTACGCGCGCCACGCGTCCTCTCTGCGGATCCTGCCGCGCATGTGCGTCTCCTCCGAGGGCGCGGTCGACTCGATCCAGCTCGTCTCGAAGATCCCGTTCTCCTCGATTCGCTCGATCGCCGTGACGCCGGAGAGCGCTACCTCCGTCGTGCTCTCGAAGGTGCTGCTCCCGAACGCCGTTCAGGTCCCGCTCGAGGAGCCGGCCGACGCGAAGCTCCTGATCGGCGACGCGGCGCTGAAGAGCGCGTTCGAGGACCCGACGCCCCATTACGACCTTGGAAGGCTGTGGCTCGAGCGCACTGGTCTGCCGATGGTCTTCGCCGTCTGGGCCGCGCCCGAGCCTGTCGCCGACGGCGTCGCCGAGCTCGAGCACTCGCTCGTCGCGAGCGTTCGGCTCGCGCGCGCCGAGCCCGATGTGCTCGCCTACGAGGCAAGCGAGCGCTACGGCTACCCCGCCGGCTACCTCGCGCGCTACTTCGAGAAGCTCCGCTACTCGTTCGGGCCGCGCGAGCGGGCCGGGCTCTACACCTTCCTCGAGATGGCCCGCGACGTGGGCGAGCTCGAGCACGTCCCCGAGCTCCGTTTCGTCGGCCGCCGCGATCCGGTCCAAGCATGACGGCGGTCGAGACCCGCACCGTGGAGGAGATCCTCGAAAGAGCCCTCGACGGGGAGCGCATCTCGGACGAGGAAGCCGTTGCGCTCCTCCGCTCGCGCGAGCTCGTTCCGGTCGGGCGCGTCGCCGACGAGCTGCGCAACCGGAAGGTCGACCCGGACAAGATCACGTTCATCGTCGACCGGAACCTGAACTACACGAACATCTGCGTCACCGACTGCGACTTCTGCGCCTTCTACCGGAGCCCCGGCGACCGCAACGAGGGCTATCTCCTGCCGAAGCCGGTGATCTTCAAGAAGATCGAAGAGACGCTCGCGATCGGCGGCACGGGCGTGCTGATGCAAGGCGGCCACCACCCGGATCTCGGGGTCGACTACTACGAGGATCTCTTCCGCTCGATCAAGCAGCGCTACAAGATCCACCTGCACGCGCTCTCGCCGCCCGAGATCCAGCACATCGCGCGCCGTTCGAAGCTGACCGTCTGGGAGACGCTCTCGCGGCTGCGCGACTCCGGCCTCGACTCGGTCCCCGGCGGCGGCGGCGAGATCCTCGTCGACCGCGTGCGCGACATCATCGCGCCGAAGAAGACCAAGTCGTCGGAATGGCTCGACGTGATGCGCCACGCGCACAAGCTGGGCATGTCGACGACCGCGACGATGATGTACGGCCACGTCGAGACGGTCGAGGAGCGGGTCGAGCACATGCGCCGGATCCGCGAGCTGCAGGACGAGACCCGCGGCTTCCGCGCCTTCATCTCCTGGACGTTCCAGCGCGACGGCAACCGGCTCGACGACGTGGTGCGCGACGAGGACCGGCCGACCTCGTTCGACTACCTGCTCACACAGGCGGTCTCGCGCATCTACCTCGACAACGTCGACCACATCCAGAGCTCGTGGGTGACGCAGGGCCTGAAGATCGGCCAGGTCGCACTCGGCTTCGGGGCGGACGACATGGGATCGGTGATGATCGAGGAGAACGTCGTCTCGGCCGCCGGCACGACCTACCGCACCTCGACCGAGGAGCTCGTGCATCTGATCCGGTCGCTCGGCAAGACCCCCGTGCAGCGGGACACGCTCTACCGCGAGGTCAGGGTCTTCTAGCCCTACGCATGCCGAACAGGACGAGCGCGCTGCCGGCTGCGAGCGCCGCGACCGTCACGAGCACGATTGCCAGCCATCCGCCTCCTCCGCCGCCGTCCTCCGGAGCGTCGCGTGCGATCTCGATGCGGTCGATGAGGCCGGTCAGGGCCGGCACCGTGCCGTCGCGGTTGTACACCTGCTGGCTCTCGCGCACCAGTGCTCCGAGGACGGGGCCGTCGACGTCGGTGCTCGTCGCCCCCACGTCGCCGCCGAGCACAGTGATGATCGTCCCCTCGCGCTCGAGGTGGAGCGCAAGCTCCTTGGCGGCGGCGACGGCGCTCAGCGAGAAGTCGACGGGGAGGATCGCCACCGCGATGCCGGTGGTGCGATGGAGCCGCTGGTTGACGGCATCGGCCTGCTGCTCGGTGACCGGCGCCGCCGAGTTGAACGAGATCGGACCCTGGCGGAGGGCGACGACCGCCTTGGCGATCGCGGGGCCGGAGTCGTGCGCCGGCGCACCGGGGGCGAGGACGAGCGAGACGAGCGAGACGAGCACGCACAGCGTCCAAGCACGACGGGTCATCGGCGCAGCGTAGTCAGCTGTTCAGGCGACGACGGCGAGATCGACCGCGTGCTCGGCCCGAACGGCGATGAGCGTCTCGACCACATCGGCGTCGAACTGCGTGCCGGAGCAGCGGCGGAGCTCCTCGATCGCCTGCTCGTGTGAGCGGGCTGCGCGGTACGGCAACTCGGACGTCATCGCAACGAACGCCGCGCACGTGCCGATGATGCGTGCCCCGAGCGGGATGTCGTCTCCGGCCAGCCCGTCGGGATAGCCCTCGCCGTCCATTCGCTCGTGTGTCGAGCGGACGATCCCCGACACCTTGGCGAGCGCTGGGGCCGACGACAGGATCCGCTCGCCGATCAGCGGGTGGCGGCGGACGAACTGCCATTCCTCGCCGCTCAGAGGCCCGGGCTTGCGGAGGATCGAGTCCGGAATCGCGAGCTTGCCGACCTCGTGCAGCTCGGCGGCCAGCGTCACATCCGCGAGCTCGTCATCCGAGAGGCCCATGCCGGCGCCGACCGCGCGCACCAGCTCGACGAGCCCGCTGAGGTGGCCCTGCAGCCTGGCGTCGCGCTCGTAGAGGACGCGGAGGAGCACGTCGCGGCTCTGGCGGCCCGCCGAAGCGCGCCGGCCGTCCTTCTCGTCGTACATGCGCGAGTCCACGATCCGGAGTGCCTCGGCGACGCCGGCGGCCTCCTCTGGGAGCGCGACGGTGCCGTAGGCGGCCGTGATCCTGAACCCTTCTCCCTGCTCCTCGAGCGACATCGCCGCTGCGGCCGCGAACGCTTCGCGGCGTTCCGGGCCGACGCCGGCCAGGACGCAGAACTCGTCGCCGCCGATGCGGTACACCTCGCCCTCACCCGCGACGGCGGCGCTCAGCTTCTCTGCGATCCTCGCGAGGAGCGCATCCCCTGCGGGATGGCCGAACGTGTCGTTGTAGGCCTTGAAACCGTCGAGGTCGAGCAGCATCAGAACAGCTGTGGCGCGCGCGTCGAGCGAGGCGCCGAGGTCGAGCATCAGCTTGCGCCTGTTTCCGACACCCGTGAGCGCATCGGTCTGCGCCTCGATCCGGGTCGCCGCGAGGAGCTGCATCTTCTCGCGGAAGGTGAACGCCATCCGGGCGATCACGGCCAGCATCGAGGTCGCCGCGAGGATCGCCGCCGGCTTGTTCAGCGGCTCGAACTGTCCGTAGACGAGGATCCCGAGCGAGGTCAGGCCGAAGACCGCAGGCAGCGCCAGCACCCGGGCACCCTCGGCGCGGACGGCACCGAGCCGTCTTGCCGGTTGCCAGGAGGCGGCGGCGAGGAGGATCATCGCGAGTGGCCAGCCGGCGTCGAGCAACTCGATGCCGTCGGCCGAGCCGAGCGCCGCCTGGTAGAGGACGCCGCTGTCTGCAAGCGTGAGCGCGGCCGTGCTTCCGAGGATGCACAGCCAGACGCGATCGAGCTGCCAGCCGGTGATCGCCAGCACGGCGACGACCATGCCGAGCAGCAGCGCGTCGGCAAGCGGATACGCCACGTTCATCGCCGCCGTCAGCGGCGAACCGCCGGTGCTCTCGACGACCGTGCCGAAGAGGACCGCGGCTCCGACAGCGGCCACCGCGAGCGCCGCGAGCGCCGCATCGAGCCAGAGGCTCCGCTCGAAGTGAACGGTCCGCGCCCGAACGAGAAGGCCGATTCCGGCGTAGAAGATGGGATAGGAGATGAGCCACAGCACGTCTGTCACGGTCGGCGGAGACACCGTCGCGTCCAGGAGGAAGAGCGTGTAGTAGAAGTCGCCGGCCGCCCAGAGGAGCAGCGTCGTGCCGAGGCAGCGCCAGGCTGCCCGCTCTCTGCCGCGCTGGTGGGGGGAGGTCAGGCAGACGAAGGCTGCGCCGACGAGCAGGAAGTTGTAGAGCCAGCGGATGACGTCGGCGCTTCCACCCGGCTGCACCACGAGCAGCACGAGATAGACCGCGAAGAGCGACGCGAGGCCGAGGAGAAGCCACCTGCCGCGGGTTCCGGGCAGGGCTGGATCTGAGCGTGACGTCATCGTCTCCAATTCGTAATGCGTCGCAGGCGAAATCACTCGCCAGGGGGGATATCGTCGCGAGCGGCCGGAATACGTCCCCCCGTCTGGGTGATTGCCGTCGTCATCGGGTCACGCAGGCTCGCCGAAACGATGCATGCCATGTCCCCTCATGCCGGTGAGGGCGATCCACGTTACGGGGTGTCACATGCCCCCAGAAGGGGGATGCGCGCCTCCCCCGCATGTTCGTGACTGAGAGCTCAGCTCTTCTTGGACTGCGGTTCCAGGAGAGATCTCACATGCGGCTGAGGTCTCAGATGACACTCCCGAAAATCAGTGGCTCGCTCGCTCTGCGTGCACTCCTCGTCACGGGGGCTCTGTCCGCGATCGGTGGAGTCACTCTCGCCGGTGCGGCGAGCCCGGGTACAGGCGGAGAGCGCGCTCCACGGAGCGTCGCCCTCGTCAAGGCGCACCAGTACACGGCGCGCCCGCGTCCCAAGCACGATGCGACCGGGGAGCGCGGTCCGCGCGGCGAGGCCGGCCCGGCCGGTCCGTCAGGCGCCTCCGGCCCGGCTGGAGAGCAAGGCGTACCTGGACGTGACGGCGTCCCCGGTCCCGTCGGCCCGAAGGGACTCGACGGCTCGGACGGCGAGGACGGAGCGAAAGGCGATCCCGGCGCGGACGGCTCGGTGGGCGCCACCGGGCAGACCGGCGCAGCCGGCGTGGAAGGCCCGACCGGCCCGAGAGGACTGACGGGCCTCCAGGGCGCGACCGGCTCGCAAGGACCGCAGGGCGCGACAGGCGCGCAGGGTGCGACCGGCGCGACCGGCGCCATCGGCCCGCAGGGCCTCATCGGCCTGCAGGGCCTACAGGGATTGATCGGTCCCCAGGGAATCGACGGACCGCAGGGTGCAACCGGCGCGACCGGCGCGACCGGCGCGACCGGCGCCATCGGCCCGCAGGGCTTGCAGGGCCAGGGCCGCAGGGGCTCACGGGCCCGCAGGGTCCCGCAGGAGCGGACGGAGCTCAGGGGCCGACTGGAGCAACGGGCGCGACGGGTGCAACGGGCGCGACCGGAGCAACCGGCGCGACAGGAGCGGTTGGCCCGCAGGGTGCGACCGGAGTCGCCGGCCCGGCCGGCCCGCAAGGCCCGCAGGGGCTCACGGGCGCGCAGGGAGCTGCCGGCGCCGACGGAACGGATGGCGCGTCCGGAGCGCAGGGCGCGACCGGCTCGCAGGGAGCAATCGGACCGCAGGGGCCGCAGGGCCCGGCGGGACCACAAGGACTGACCGGCGCACAGGGCCCGGCGGGTGCGCAGGGCCTCACGGGACCGCAGGGCCCCGCAGGTCCGGCCGGGCCTGCAGGCGCCGCCGGACCCGCCGGACCGGCTGGACCGGCCGGACCCGCGGGCCCGGCTGGCACGAACGGCACCAACGGCGCGACCGGGCCGCAGGGCCTGGCAGGGCCACAGGGCGCGACCGGTCCCGCCGGCGTGTCGAGTGCGCGTGAGGCCTATCGGGACGGCGCCGTGGTGCTCGGCACCTCCTGGACGACCGTTGCCACGATGACGAACGTCGTGGCGGGCGCCTACGCGATCTCGGCGAAGACGGTCATCGACACCACTCTGGGCAACACCAACTGGCTCGCCACGTGCGTGCTCGATGCGGGTGGTGGATCCACCGACACCGCCGAGTTCGAGTTCGACGTCGAGGTCGATTACACGGACGTCGACGTCGAGCACCGCACGACGCTGAGCATGCAGGTCGCGCGGGTCTTTGCGGCGACTGGGTCGATCGTGCTCCGCTGCCAGAGCACCGACCCGGCCAACGCGACGATCACGAAGATCACCGCGCTCAAGGTGGACACCGTGACTCGCGAGGCGGTGACCGGATGACCGCGAGGCTCATGAAGATGAGCGCCATTGCCGACACCAGTTTCATGGAGCAGACGCGCAAGCCGACGAGGCCTGCTGCCAAGCCTGCAGCGCCGCGCAAGCGCGCGCCGGCAAAGCCAAAGCCGCCGGTCACGGCGGAGAAGGCCGCTCCGGCCGAGGCGCCGGCGCAGCCGCGTCGCCGCCGCCGGCCCGCGCTCCTCTGGTCAGCTCTCACCATCCTCGCCGCGGGCTCCACCGCGGCAGGCTTTCTCGTCCTGCGTGGCGACGACCGGATCGAGCCGGGTGCTCCGGCCGCGGTCTCCGCGCAGGCGCTGGCGTCGTTCGCCGGCTCGCACGACGGACCGGTCTACTGGGTCGGCCCGATGGCGGCACGCAAGCTCGAGCTGACGTCGACCAGTGCCGGCACGTTCGTCAGATACCTCCCTCTGAGCGCGTCGATCGGCGATTCGGAGCGGGCGATCACGGTCGGGACGTATCCGATGCGCAACGCGTACGCCACTGCGGCCGCCCGGGCGAAGAGCACTCAGATGACCTCGGACACTGCACCCGGCCGCGGCCTCGCCGTCTGGAGCAAGACGCGTCCGACGAGCGTCTATCTGGCGTTTCCCGGCGTTCCACACCTCGTCGAGGTCTACGCGCCGGACGCCGGCACGGCTCGCTCGCTCGCCCTTTCCGGGCGGATTCGCCCCGTCTCCTAGCCGGCTGTTCGGATTCCGTAAATCCTCGGGAGAGCGCCGGGCCTTCGGCTAGCCTCATTCGGGGTCGTGATGCGCACATTCTTCATCGGAGGGCTTCTCGCCCTGATCGTTGCGGCGCCCGCTGCGGCTCAGAGGACGACGCTGATGCCGGGCGTGACGTACGAGCCGTCGATCCAGTTCACGCCGCACGGTCCGGTCGCGATGCACGTCGTGATCGGCCCTCGCCCGACCGGTCTCTACGCCCTGCGCCCGACGCTTTCGAACGAGTCGATCCTCGGCCTGGAAAAGGTCACGGCGATGCAGAAGCGGCTCTCGGCCTCGGCGACGATGGTCGGGATCAACGGCGACTTCTACGCCCCCGACACGGGCCGGCCGAGTGGTGTTCTGATGCGCGACGGGGTGGTCGACAGCCCACCTTCCGGTGACCGCTCGAGTGTCGGGCTCTCGCCCGAGGGTGCGATCGACATCCGCCGGGTCGAGTTCTTCGGAACCTGGCGCGGCCTCGGCCAGCGGCGAACGCTCACCGACATGAACCAGGCGCCGAGGCAGAACGCCATCTCGCTCTTCACACCCAGCTACGGCGCCACCACGCCGGCTCAGGCCGGGGTCGCGGAGATCGTCCTGCAGCCGTTCGCGCCGGCCACACCGAACACCGATCTGACGGGAACGGTCGTCGCGTTCTCCGGCGTCGGCGGCACGCCGATCCCGCGCGACGGCGCCGTGCTCGTCGCACGCGGGACCGCGGCGGAGCGCCTCGTCGCAGAGGCCCCGATCGGCTCGACCGTCACGATCCGCATGATCCTGCGTCCGGACTGGGCCGGAATTCCCAACGCCGTCGGCGGCGGGCCCGTGATCGTCCGGAACGGCGGCCCGGTCTTCCGCGCAAACGAGGCGTTTTCGACCTCCCAGCTTTCGCCGCGCCACCCGCGAACCGCCGTCGGGCAGCTCGCCGACGGACGTGTCCTGATGGTCGTCGTCGACGGCCGCCGGCCGGGCTACAGCGTCGGCATGACGAACTTCGAGCTGGCGCAGGCTCTCGTCCGCCTGGGCGCCGTGAGCGCATCGGCGTTGGACGGTGGCGGGTCCTCGGCGATGGCCTTCAACGGCAAGCTGTTGAGCCGCCCCTCGAGCGGTGAGCTGGCGACGTCGACCGCGCTTCAGCTCATGTACTACGGCGTCTATTCGCCCACTCCGGACCCCTTTATCTCGCCGAACGGCGACGGCGTCGCCGAGCGCCAAAAGGCGCTTTCGTACAAGGTCGTTCGGCAGTCGAACGTGACGGCGACGCTCTTCGGCCCGGGCAACGTCCCCGTCTCCACCGAGACGGTCGATCGCCCGCCCGGCACGTATCCCGTCGCCTTCCCGCCGGCGCCCCTCGATCCCACGCTTCCGGCGGCACCGCCCGCCGAGGGCCGCTGGCGGCTCGATGTGACGGCGACGGACGATCTCGGCCAGACCTCGACCGCGACCCAGTCGTTCGCCGTCAACTCGACGCTCGGGTTCGCGAAGCTCTCGCGCCGGTCGCTGGTCGTGCGCGCCCGCGGCAAGCAGATCATTCAAGCGGGCGTGACGCTGACGCGGCCCGCACGCGTGCTCGCGACCGTCGAGACCGTCTCCGGCGTGCGCGTCGCCTCGATCGCCCTCCGGCGCCTGCAGCCGGGCCGCTTCATCGCGCGCTGGAAGGGAACGACGCTCGGCGGCCGCTCCTTCGTCTACGGCGGCCTGTACCGAATCCGGTTTCGGGCCACCAACGAGCTCGGCGTCGTGGAGCTCACGACGCAGGCCTTCCGGGTGATCCGCGCGGCGCCGGTGCCGAAGAAGAAGCCTAAGCCGCCTGCTTCGTCCGGGTAGAGTCCCGGCTCGTGCTCGTCGCTTCGATCCTGAGCGGGATCACAGATTCCCTCACCTCGGTCGTCGGCGACCACGGCTTCTACGCGGTCTTTTTGCTGATGGCGATCGACGCGGTTCTGCCCGCCGCCAGCGAGGCGGTGATGGTCTACGGCGGTGCGGTCGCTGCCGGCGCCTTCGCCGGCCAGAGCGTCGTCCTCTTCGGCTGGGAGCTCGAGCCGGGGCTTCCCTCGTACCTCGCGATCGCCGTCGCCGGCACGGTCGGGTACACGGTCGGGTCGGTCGGCGGGTGGTGGATCGGCGTCCACGGCGGCCGTCCGTTCCTGGAGCGCCACGGCCGTTGGCTGCACCTGAAGGAGGCGAACCTGGTCAAGGCGGAGCGCTGGTTCGAGCGCTGGGAGGACTGGGCGGTCTTTCTCGGCCGCATCACGCCTGTCATTCGCTCGTTCGTCTCGATCCCGGCGGGTGTCTTCCGCGCGCCCTTTCGCCGCTACACCGTCCTGACGCTGATCGGGTCCGCACTCTGGTGCTTCGCGTTCGCGGGGGTCGGGTGGGCGCTCGGACGCCGTTGGGAGGACTTTCACCACGCCTTCCGCTACGCCGACTACGCGATCGTCGCGACGATCGTCGCCGGGGTCGGCTTTCTCGGCTGGAAGCTCTACCGGCGGCGGGGAGCCGCCGGGGACGCGCGGTAGACTGGCGTGCCGTGAAGATCGCTCTCGTCGACGTCAAGGCTCAGTACGAGCCGCTCATTCCGCAGCTCAAGCAGGCCTTCGCCGACGTGCTCGAGAGCGGGCAGTTCGTCTTCGGCCCGAACGTTGCGGCCTTCGAGCGCGAGGCTGCGGACTATCTCGAGGTGCCCGAGACGATCGGTGTCGCCAACGGGACGGATGCGATCGTCATCGTCCTCGACGCTCTCGGGATTGGGCGCGGCGACGAGGTGATCTGCCCGTCGTTCACCTTCTACGCGACCGCCGAGGCGATCGCCCGCCGCGAGGCGACGCCGGTCTTCGTCGACATCGACCCGGTCACGCTGAACCTCGACCCGGCGGACGTGGAGCGGAAGCTCACGCCGCGCACGAAGGCGATTCTCCCGGTGCACCTCTTCGGCCGGCCGGCGCCGCTCGACGAGCTCACCGGCTTTGGCGTGCCGATCGTGGAGGACGCCGCGCAGGCGTTCGGCTCGCCCGACATCGCCGGCACCGGAGTCGCCTCGACGTTCAGCTTCTATCCGACGAAGAACCTCTTCGGCCTCGGCGACGGCGGTCTCGTGGCCGTCCGGGACAGCGAGCTCGCGGAGCGCATCCGGATGCTCCGCTTTCACGGCTCGAAGGCGAAGAAGACGTTCGAGTACATCGGCTACAACTCCCGCCTCGACGAGATCCAGGCCGCGGCGCTGCGGATCTTCCTGCGCGAGCTGGACGGCTGGACGGCCGCGCGCCGCGAGGCTGCCGCGCGCTACGCCGAGCTCGGCCTGGGTGAGCTCTGCGAGATCCCGGTCGACGAGCCCGGGCACGTCTACCACCTCTTCGTCTGCCGCTCGCAGGAGCGCGACCGCATACGCGCCGCGCTGACAGAGGCCGAGATCGGCAACGCCGAGTACTACCTGCCCCCGCTGCACCTGCAGCCCGCGCTGAGCTACCTCGGCTACGAGGAGGGCGCGCTGCCGGAGACCGAGCGCGCCTCGCGCGAGAACTTCTCGGTGCCGCTGTGGGCCGGCATCACGGCCGAGCAGCAGGAGCGGGTCGTGGATGTCGTCCGTGCCGCTGTCGGCGTGGCGTCCGCGCGATGAGAAGTCCTTTCAATCGACACAGATTTCCGCAGCTCGCGGCGGACCTGGCGATCGTCGTCGCGGCCTGGTACCTCGCGTTCCGGCTCCGCTTCGACACCGACCTGCCCGTCTACTACGAGCGGTACCTGAGCTGGCAGGTCCTCGGGCTCGTCGCGGCGATCAAGCTCGGCATCTTTGCGCTCTTCGGCTTCTACAACCGCTGGTGGCGGTACGTCTCGACCCGTGACATGTGGGGGGCGGCCCGCGGCGTCGTGGCAGCGTCGCTCGTCACCTTCCTCGTCTTCAGCTTCTTCGAGGTGCACGTGGCGGCAGTGCCCCGGACCGTCTGGATCATCGACGGCCTCCTGACCCTTGCCCTCGTCGCCGGTTCCCGCATGCTGGCGCGCACGATCATCGAGCGTCCGCAGGGCCGGTCGATCGTCGCGCGCGGCAAAGAGGTGATCGTCGTCGGCGCCGGTGACGCCGCTCAGCTGATGCTGAAGGAGATGCTGCGCACCCCGGCTCTCGGCTACACGCCGATCGGCCTGATCGACGACGACCCACGCAAGAAGAACCTGCGGCTGCACGGCATCCGCGTGCTCGGGACGAGCGACGAGCTGCCGCACATCCTCCGCGACCGCCGTCCGGACGAGCTCCTGATCGCCATCCCGTCCGCGTCCGGCGAAGCCCGCCAGCGGATCGTCGACATCGCCAGCGCCGAGGGCGTGGTGATGAAGACGCTTCCGGGCCTGCACGAGCTGATCGCCGGCGATCTCGACCTCGCGGGCCAGATCCGCCCGGTCGAGGTCGAGGACGTCCTCGGACGCGAGCCGGTCGAGGTGGACATCGACGCGATCGCGGGGTACCTCTCGGGCGAGACCGTGCTCGTGACCGGAGCCGGCGGCTCGATCGGCGCCGAGCTCTGCCGCCAGATCTCGCGCGTCGGCCCGGCGCGCCTCGTGCTCGTCGATCACTCCGAGCCAGCGCTCTTCGAGATCGAGCGGGAGCTCGTGGACGAGCGAGGCTTCCCTGCCGCCCTGCCCGTGCTCGCAGACGTGAAGAACCGGGCCAAGATGCGCCAGGTCTTCGAGGCCTATCGACCTTCGGTCGTCTTCCACGCCGCGGCCTACAAGCACGTGCCGCTGATCGAGTCGAACCCCGTCGAGGCCGTGCGCAACAACACGCTCGCAACCCGCACGGTCGCCGAGGTCGCAGTCGAGTTCGGCGCCGACCGCTTCGTGCTCATCTCGACCGACAAGGCGGTCAACCCGAAGACCGTGATGGGACAGTCGAAGGCGCTCTGCGAGTGGATCGTCGAGGCGTTCGGGCACCGCAACGACGTCTCGACCCGGTTCGTTGCCGTCCGCTTCGGCAACGTGCTCGGATCCTCGGGCTCCGTGATCCCGATCTTCCGGCGCCAGATCGCGAAGGGCGGCCCGCTGACGCTGACCCATCCGGAGATGACCCGCTACTTCATGACGATCCCAGAGGCAGTCCAGCTCGTCGTGCAGGCCGGCGCCATCGGCGGACGGGGGCGCGTCTTCGTGCTCGACATGGGCGAGCCGGTCTCCATCCTCGAGCTGGCGCGGAAGATGATCCGCCTGTCCGGCCGGGAGCCGGACCGGGACATCGCGATCGAGGTGGTCGGGGCCCGGCCGGGCGAGAAGCTCCACGAGGAGCTCTGGACGGAGGACGACCAGGTCACTCCGAGCGAGCACCCGGCGATCATGCAGCTCGATCGTCCGTCGATCGACGCCGCCTGGCTGGAGTCGGAGCTGCAGGAGCTGGAGCGGCTGATCGAGGGAGGCGAGACGCTCGAGCTCGTCGGCCGCCTCGCCGCGATCGCGCGTGCGCCGCGACGGCTCGGGGTCACCGAGGTGAGTGCCGCGATGACCGCGACACCCACCTCAGAGCACGTCTGACCGCTAGCCCAGGAGCAGGTCGAGGAGCTGCCGGGGATCGCGCCGGACTCGTTCGTCGTCCGTCTCGCGCTTCCGGATGTCGATCTCGTCCGGAGTGGTGACCGGGCGCAGCCTGCCGGCGCGGATCAGCTGCTCGTCGACGGCGCCGAGCCGGCCGCTGAACGTCGTGTAGGCGGGCGTCCCGAGGGCCGCGGCCTCACGGTTCATCGTTCCTCCGGCCGAGACCGTGAGGTCTGCGAGCGCGATCAGGCTCTGGGCATCCACGACCCGCTCCGGCACGTGCAGCGAGGGGAGGCCGAGGCCGCGGATCGACTCGCGCTGCTCGCCGGTACGGGGCAGCACGACCGCGTGCACGGACTCGTCGCGGCCGAGCCGGTCGAGCACACCTGCGAAGAGCGGATTCCCGCGCCGGTGGTAGAGCGAGACGTCCGGCGGCGTTCGCACGACCGCGAGCACCTTCGCCGGGTCGATCCCCTCGATCGCCGCTGAGTCGGGCTC
Source organism: uncultured Gaiellaceae bacterium (assembly GCA_963749515.1). Classification (GTDB taxonomy): domain Bacteria; phylum Actinomycetota; class Thermoleophilia; order Gaiellales; family Gaiellaceae; genus Gaiellasilicea. Next base: position 20,440 of record CAVVMR010000012.1, on the reverse strand, counting down.
GAAGTCGGCGAGGTAGTACTCCTCCTTGATTCCCGGATAGCGTACGAGCTTCGGCGGGCGTGCGCCGAGGCGGGCAAGGCGCTCAGCGGGAATCGCCTCGGGAAAGACGACGCGGGTCGCCGCACGCAGCCCGAGCTGGTGCTGGAGGGTCGCGAACTCGTAGTCGTGCGCGGTCGTGCTCCGGATCCCGAGGCTCCGCGCCGCCAGAGTCAGCTCGTGGGAGCCGTGCGCAAGGGCAAGGTCGAAAGCGTGCGTCTTCGCGAAGCGTCGTAGGGCCGGCAGACGGCCCACGAGGGCGCGCGCCTTCCCCAGGACGCCGGCGCCGCCGTGCCTGGGCCCGACGACCGTGTGCGCGACACCGTGCAGATCGAGCAACTCGAGCGTCTGGGCGTACTCCCGCGTCGTCACCTCGACCTCGTGCCCGTCGGCCTGCAGCAAACGGATGAGCGGGCGGAAGAAGAGCACGTGCGGCGAGTTGGTGATGTCGATCCAGACCTGCATGGACGCTCAAGCCTATGCGGCACATGCCGATTCCATGAGGATGGCGGTCGTCGCGCAGCAGCTCCGCATGTCGGAGGTGATCTCGGCGCTCTCGTTCGCGCTCGATCTGACCGAGGGCCAGCCGCAGGGCCACGCGATCCGCAGCTGCGTGATCGGGATGCGACTCGCGGCCGAGCTCGACCTGGACGACGAGTCGCGGTCGTCGCTCTTCTACGCGCTGCTGCTCAAGGACGCGGGCTGCTCCTCCAACGCGGCACGAATCTGCACGCTCTTCCAGGCAGACGACCTTCGTCTGAAGGAGGGCGTCAAGACGGTGGACTGGACGAAGTTCTCCGACAACCTGATCTGGGCGGTGCGCACTGTCGCGCCGAAGGGCTCGCCCGTCGCCCGCGCTGCCGCACTCCTGCGGCTCGGGCTCAAGCAGGGCACGGCCAGGGAGATCTTCGAGATTCGCTGCGAACGAGGCGCCGAGATCGCTCTCGAGCTCGGCTTCTCCGACGAGACGGCCGGCGCGATCCGGACGCTCGACGAGCACTGGGACGGCCGTGGCCGCCCGAACGGCCTCGCGGGCGAGGAGATCCCCCTGCTCGGACGGATCGTGTGCCTCGCGCAGACCGTCGACGTCTTCGCAGCTAGCCAAGGATTCGGCGCGGCGTACCGCACCGCAGCCGATCGGAGCGGAACCTGGTTCGACCCCGAGCTCGTGGATGCGCTCGGCGCATTCGAGGCCGACGACGATTTCTGGTCGCGGCTCGCCGCGGATGACGTCGCGGACATCGTGCTCGAGTTCGAGCCGCCGGAGCTCGTTCAACTGGTCGACGACGATGCCGTCGACCGAGTGGCGGGGGCGTTCGCCCGCGTGATCGACGCCAAGTCGCCGTTCACTGCTCGGCACTCGGAGCGCGTCGCCGAGATTGCCATCGCAATCGGCGTGGTGCTTGGCCTCTCGGCTGACACTCTGCGCCCCCTCCGGCACGCTGGCCTGCTCCATGACATCGGCAAGCTGGGCATCTCGAACCTGATTCTCGACAAGCCCGGACACCTCACACCGGAGGAGCGCCGGAGCATCGAGCAGCACCCGACGTACAGTCGGGAGTTCCTCGCCCGGGTCGAGCCGTTCCGTCACCTGGCGGACGACGCCGCGGCGCATCACGAGAAGCTCGATGGGAGCGGTTATCCGCTCGGTCTCGCCGGTGATGAGCTGTCGATGGCTGCCCGGATCCTGGCGGTCGCAGACGTCTTCGAGGCGATGACAGCGGCCCGCCCGTACCGCGGCGCACTACCCGCCGACGTGGCGCTCGCCGAGCTCGAGCGGTGTGGAGGCGCCAGATACGACGCCCGCTCGGTCGCCGCCCTGCGCGAGCTCGTGGCGGCAACTCTCGCGTAGCGCCCGATCGTCTATAACATCTCCTTATGGATACGCGTCAGCTTGCCGCGTTTGTCGCAGTCGTCGAGCGTCGCAGCTTCTCGCAGGCAGCCGAGCGCCTCGGCGTCACGCAACCCGCCGTGTCGCTCCAGGTGCGCGCACTCGAGAAGCGGCTCGGCACGCAGCTCCTCGACCGCTCAGGCCGGCGCGTCGAGCCGACGGAGGCGGGCATGCGGCTCTACCGCGGCGCCCAGCGGCTGCTCTCGTTCGAGGAGCAGCTGCTCGACGAGCTCGCCGGTGAGGGTGAGGGCGAGCTCGGCGGCGAGCTCCGGATCGGAGCGTCCACCGGTCCCGCCGCGATCGTGGTCCCGGTGCTCCTCTGCGAGTTCCAGCGCGCGCATCAGGGCGTGAGGATCTCGCTGACCGTCTCGGACACGCAGTCCGTCGTGGAGCGCGTTGCGGCCCGTGAGCTCGAGCTCGGAATCGTCGGCGCAGCGCGCCGGCATCGCGCCGCCAGGTTCGAGCCGTTCTTCGACGACGAGGTGATCCTCGCGTGCCCGCCGGGGCATGCGTTCGCCGGGCGGACGGTCTCGATCGACGAGCTGCGCGGCGAGAACGTGATCGTGATGCAGGAAGGCGCGGGCGTCCGCCAGATCATCGAGGACGAGCTGCGTGCGCTCGGGATGCGCCTCCGCGACCTGGACGTGCGCCTCGAGCTCGGCCTGCAGGAGTCGGTCCGCAGTGCCGTCCAGGCCGGCTACGGCGTCGCGTTCATCTCGCGCTCGGCGGTCGAGTCCGAGCTGGCTGCGGGGACGCTGACCTCGGCGAGGGTCGAAGGGCTCGATGCGAAGCGGGAGATCTCGCTGGTTCGCGCCGCCGGGCGCACCGCCACGCGCGCCGCCGACACGTTCGTCGAGTTCGCGCGCGCGCACCTGGCCGGATGATCATCCGCTGGGGGATCGAGGAGCTCGAGGAGCTGGCGGGGAAGCGTCCGCTCGTCGTCGCGAGCCCTCGGTGGCGGCACGTTCTCGAGGCGGCGCGCCGATGGGAGGAGGTGCCGTCGCACCGGATCGAGGTTCCACCGGGCGTCGACACGATCGTGGCCGTCGGGGGCGGCAGCGCGATCGACACCGCCAAGGCGGCATCGGCGGCGACCGGCTTCCCGCTCGTCTCCGTCCCGACGACGTACTCGGGTGCCGAGTGGACGGCGTTCTTCGGAGTCCGCGACTCCGCCCGGCGGATGCGCGGCGGCGGTGCCGGCGCTCGGCTGCACGCGATCGTCTACGAGCCGAAGCTCACGCTCGATCTCCCGCGCGCCGAGACGGTCGGCACCGCGCTGAACGCGCTCGCGCACTCAGCCGAGGCGCTGTACGTCGGCGAGCGGACACCGGAGAGCGATCGTGACGCCCTGGCCGGCGCCGAGCTGATCAACCGGTGGCTGCCGCGCGTCGTCGAGGAGCCGCACGAGCTCGAGGCTCGGACCGGTCTACTCCGGGGAGCGAGTCACGCCGGTGCGGCGCTGGGCGGCTCGATGCTGGCGCTCGGCCACGCGCTCGCGCAGGGGCTCGGCGGCCGCTACGGCGTCGCGCACGGGGCGCTGAACGCACTCACGCTGCCGCCCGCGCTTCGCTTCAACGAGCCGGTCGCGGGCGAGGCGATCGCACGCTTCGGCGAGGCGATCGGAAGCGACGATCCGCCGGCGCGGGTCGAGGAGCTCGCGCGGCTCGGTGGCTTCGAGCGGCTGCGCGATCTCGGCATCCCCGCGGAGGCGCCGACGGAGCTCGCCGAGGCAGTCGCGCAGCGTCCAGGCGCAAGGGCGAATCCACGGCCGGTGACGCCTGCGGACGTCGAGGAGCTGCTCAGCTCGATCTGGTGATCAGCAGGTGCCGAGAGCGACGGCGCCGCCCGGTCCAGCGAGGAAGTACGTCTTCGTCTTCCTGTACTCGATGCAGTACGAGCGCGAGTCGGCGCGCACGAGGTGAACCAGCGTCCGGTCGAAGTCGAGCGTGCCCGCGTACGTGTCCGTGACCGCGTGCACCTGCGCGAGCTGGCCGGCGACGGTCGCCAGCGTGTACTTCGCGCTTGCGAGCTCCGCGTGCGCCTCGGCGTCCGAGACCCTGCCGATCGGGTTCAGCTCGGCCAGGCCCGACTTGCCCAGGAACGCATAGCCGGAGGCGGCCAGGACGGCGAGGATGGAGAGAAATCCGAAGACCCGGGTCACCAGGTTGTTATCGGCACTCCGAGGCGCTGGCTAGAGAGAAGGAGCAATAAGTTCCACTAATGCAGCGCATTAGCGGTTGCGGTATCCTGACGGCGTGACCGGCTCGCACTCCTTCGACGTGCTCGTGATCGGCAGCGGGGCTTCGGGGCTCGCGGCCGCCGTCTCCGCCGAACGCGCCGGCGCTCGGGTCGGACTGGCGACGAAAGGCTCGATCCAGGCGTGCAACTCGGCCAAGGCACAAGGCGGCATCCAGGCTTCGTTCGGCGACGACGACTCGCCCGAGCAGCACGCCGCCGACGTCTACAAGAGCTCCCATGAGAGCGCAGACATGCGACTCGTCGAGATCCTCACCGGCGACGCACGCAGCGCGATCCACTGGCTCGAAGAGTTCGGGGTCGAGTTCACCCGAGAGAACGGCGGCTATCGTCTCGCCCGCTGTGGCGGTGCGACCGCCAAGCGCTTGCTCCAGGTGGGCGACCGAACCGGCCACGCGATCACGAAAGGGCTGCGCGACGCATTCGAGGCCGGCAGCGGCACGCTCTTCGCGAACAGCCCGCTCAACGCGCTCGAGCAACGGAGCAACGGCTGGCATGCGACCTGCGGCGAGCACGAGCTCGACGCGGCGACCGTCATCCTGGCCGCCGGCGGGCGCTGCTTCAAGGTGGCGCAGGAGCGCGGCGAGCTCTCGACGAACCACCCCAATGCAACCGGAGAGGTGACGCAAATCGCGCTCGAGGTGGGCGCGGAGGCGCGCGACCTCGACGAGCTCCAGTACCACCCGAACGGCGGCGCCTGGCCCGAGACGATGCAGGGCTACTCGATTCCCGAGACGACGCGTGCGTACGGCGCGGTTCTGCTGAATGCCGACGGCGAGGAGTTCACCGACTCGCTCGGCCCGCGCGACGTGGTCAGCCAGGCGATCTTCGACGAGGTCGCAAAGGGGAAGGGCGTCGAGACCGAGGACGGCCGGCCGGCCGTCTACCTCGACACGACGCGGATCGCGCAGGCGGACGCAGAGGTGTCGCTCCCGTACATGCTGCGGCGCTACCGCGGCGCCGGCATCGATCCGCTGCAGGAGAAGATCTTCACGTACCCCGTCCTCCACTACCAGAACGGCGGCCTGACGATCGACACGGATTCGCAGACGTCGATCGAGGGCCTCTACGCCTGCGGCGAGATCGCAGGTGGCACGCACGGCCGCAACCGCATGATGGGCAACTCCCTTCTGGAATGCTGTGTCTTCGGCCGCCGCGCAGGCAAGGCCGCCGCAGAGAGAGCGAGCGCGTGAGCACTGTCACCATCACCGATCTCCAGCATGCGGTCGAGGATGCCGCTGCACACCTCTACGTCTGGGCGCTGAAGGACATCCCGCAGGACCTCCGCGACTCGCTCGCGGCTGCGCTCGACCGTGAGACCTCGGTCACCGGCCAGCGCGTCCTCCAGACCATCCACCGGAACGTGAACATCGCCGACGACGAGAAGAACCTCGTCTGCCAGGACACCGGCATCGCCGTCTACACCTGTCGCGTCGGCGAGCACTTTCCGCTTCATCCGGCGCGGATCTACGAGGCGCTGCGCGACGGCACGGCACGCGCCACCGTGGAGCATCCGCTGCGGTCGAACGCCGTGCACACGATCACGCGTGAGAACACCGGCCCGAACATCGGCTACCGCCTGCCGATCGTGCACTGGGAGTTCGTCGACGACTGGGACGGCCTCGACGTCAAGTGTGTCCCGAAGGGCTCCGGCTCGGAGAACATGAGCTTCCTCAAGATGTGCGTCCCCGCCGACGGCGTGAAGGGGATCAAGCAGTTCGTGCTGGAGTCGATCGTCGAAGCCGGCGGCAAGCCGTGCCCGCCCGGGATCGTCGGCGTCGGCATCGGCGGCACAGCCGACTACGCGATGTACCTCGCCAAGGAGGCGATCACGAGGCCGGTCGGCACGCGCAACGCCGACCCGATCGTGGCCGAGCTCGAGGACGAGCTCTACGGCCTCCTGAATGAGACCGGTATCGGCCCGATGGGCCTCGGCGGCGACGTGACCGTGCTCCAGTGCCATATCGAGCACGCCGACACGCACATGACCCTGAACCCGGTCGCCGTCAACTACCAGTGCTGGGCCGCTCGCCGTGCATCCGTGCACGTCGCGGCCGACGGCACCGTCGAGTTCGATCGAGAGTTTTAGTGGCCCAGCACACCGTCACCTTCCCGATCACCGATCCGCAGGAGATCCTGAAGCTCCGCGCGGGCGACGAGGTCACCGTCCAGGGCCACATCATCGGCATCCGCGACCGGACACAGATCCGGATCTTCGACCAGGGCGTCGAGCCGCCGATGGATCTCTCGGGCGCGTTCCTTCTCCACACCGCTCCCGGCGTTCGCAAGTTGGACAACGGCCGTTACGAGAAGGTCTGCATCGGCACGACGACGAGCGCGCGCATGGTGCGCTTCACGGAGCCGCTCGGCTCGCAGTACGGCGTGCGGGCGATCTGCGGCAAGGGCGGCTTCCCCGACGAAGCGATCGAGCCGATGAAGCGGCTCGGGATGGTCTACTTCGCGATCGTCGGCGGCGCGGCCGCGCTCGAGACGACCCAGATCGAGGAGATCGAAGAGGTGATGTGGGAGGAGCTGATGCCCGAGTGCCTCTGGAAGTTCCGGGTCAAGGACTTCGGGCCGCTCACCGTCGGCATCGACGCGCACGGCAACTCGCTCTATCACGACGTCCAGGAGAGCGCGCAGGAGAAGCTGAAGGAGATCTTTGCCAGGCTTTGATCTCGGCCTGCCGCGGCGCACAGCCGGGTTGACGCACGTGATCGACAAGGGCCTCGGCCCGCGCGGCTGGGAAGACGTGCTGGAGGTCTCCGGACATCTGATCGACATCGTCAAGCTCGGCTGGGGCACGTCCTACGTGACGAAGAGCCTCGAGCGGAAGCTGGCCGTCCTGAAAGAGAAGCCGGTCGTGATCGGCGGCACCTTCTTCGAGGTCGTCTATGCCAAGGACCGGCTCGAGGAGTACAAGCTCTGGCTCAACGGCCTCGGCCTCACGCACGTCGAGATCTCGGACGGGACGGTCGACATCCCGCGCGACCGCAAGCTCGAGCTGATCGCCGACTTCGCCGGCGACTTCACCGTGCTTTCAGAGGTCGGCTCGAAGGACTCGTCCGTCGAGTACGGCGCCGACGAGTGGAAGCGCTGGTTGCAGGAGGAGCTCGACGCCGGTGCCTGGAAGGTGATCACCGAGGCGCGCGAGGGCGGGACTGCAGGGATCTTCGACGCGGGCGGCGGCATGCGTACCGAGCTGATCGGCGAGATCGCAGAGGCGGTCGGCACCGAGAAGGTGATCTTCGAGGCCCCGAACAAGGCTGCCCAGGCGTGGTTCGTGAAGGAGTTCGGGCCGGAAGTGAACCTCGGCAACATCCCGCCGGAGGAAGTGATCCCGCTCGAGACGCTGCGCCTCGGCCTGCGCGGCGACACGCTGAAGCAGATCCTGCTCAAGCCCTCCTAACTCAGGGCAGCGAGGCCGCGTTCGGTCAGCGCGACACCGTTGCGACCTGCGGTGACGAGGCCTGCGGTCACCGCGTCGTCCCACACGGCGTAGCGCGGGCAGTTGCTCTTCCACGCCTCGACCACGTCCTCGTACGTGCGCTCGCGCGCCGTTACCCAGGTCAGCAGTTCGAGGATGGAGGGCGTGATCTCCACCTCCACAGCTTACGCTCCGGGGGTGCGCGCGCTCAGCTGGGACGAGGTTCGCCGGCGTCGGCTCGTCCGGAGCCACCTGGCCGAGCGGGCACCGTTGGAGCGGCTCGTCGACGTCGTCCGGGACGTCGGTGGCATCCACGCGCAGGTGATGGGCTCGGCGGAGCTTCAGCTCGCGGCGCGGGTGGCGGGGATCACCCAGGAGCACGTGCGGACTGCGCTCTGGATCTGGCGCGAGCTCGCGAAGTCGTGGACGTTGCGTGGCACGCTCCACATTCATCCGGCGGACGAGCTCCGCCTGTGGACCGCGGCACGGCGTGCCGTCGTCGGGGCTGCCGACTACGAAGCCGACTCGCTCGAGGACGTCGAAGCGGTGGTCGCCGCGATCGGCGGCGCGCTCAGTGGCAAACGGCGGACGCGCGAAGAGCTCGCGGACGCTGTCACGGCGACGGTCGGCGAGGGGCCGCGCGAGCAGCTGGCCTCGGGCTGGGGGTACTTCCTGGGCGATGCGGCGATCGCCGACCGGCTCTGCTTCGGGCCGCCGCAGGGGCAGAAGGTGACGTTCGTGCACCCCGAGGACTGGCTCGGAGCGCAACCTTCGTTCGAGCCGGAGGTCGCGCTCCGTGAGGTCGCCCGCCGGTACCTCGCCACCTACGGGCCCGTGACCCACCGCGAGTTCCGGCAGTGGTTCACCTCCCGCAGCTTCGACGCCGACGCGGCGGCGTCGGTGTTCGCAGAGCTCGATCTCGTCGAGGTGGCCGTGGACGGTCGCGTCGCGTACCTGCTCGAGGACGAGGAGCCGCCGCCACGGGCATCGTCAGTGCGCCTGATCCCGGAGTACGACGTCTACGTGATGGGCTTCCGCGAGCGCGACGAGCTCGTGCCGGCCGCCGTGCGGGAGCAGGTTGCCGCCCACGGCAAGGGGCGCTACGAAGGGCCGGCCGGCACGCCGTTCCTGCTCGTCGACGGCGTCTGTGCCGGGATCTGGAGGCGCAAGAAGCGCGCGAAGAGGATCGAGCTGACGGTCGAGCCGGCGCGGATGCTGAGCGCCGCCGAGGCGGCCGGCGTCGAGGCCGAGGCGGAGCGGATCGGCGCCTTCCTCGGTTTGGAGCCCGTTCTGAGCGTGAGGACGTGAGATGGCGGAGTTGACGAGCCGAATCGCCGTCACTGCCGATGTCCCGGCGCTGACGGTGCTGATGGACGCGGCGATCGCCGAGTTGCAGCGCGGCTTTCTCGACGACGCGCAGATCGCGTCGAGCCGGGCGATCATGGGCATCGATACGCAGCTGATCGACGACGGCACGTACTTCGTCGTCGAGTCGGACGGCGAGATTGCCGGCTGCGGCGGCTGGAGTCGACGCGCCACGCTCTATGGCGGCAACCAGACTCCCGGCCGGGACAGCAAGCTGCTCGATCCGAAGGTCGAGCCGGCGCGTGTACGGGCGATGTACACGCATCCGGACTACGCGAGGCGGGGCGTGGGCCGACTGATCCTGTCGCTCTGCGAGGCCGCTGCGGCGGCCGAGGGCTTCACGCGGCTCGGGCTGATGTCGACGCTCTCCGGCGAGCCGCTCTATCGCGCGTACGGTTTCGAGCCGCTCGAGCGGTTGGAGGACGCCACCGGTGGCACGTCGGTTCCGCTCGTCCGGATGGAGAAGCCCGTCAACCCGATGTTGCTCGGCTGACGGCTGGCGATTGCCCACGGCGGAGAGCGACGGCCTCCTCGTCGCCGAGGAGGCCGTTCGGTCTCAGTCAGTCAGACAGACACCCGCTGCATGAACTCGCACACGAATGTCACGGTCTCTTCCATGACCCCGCCTGCGGCAGAGTTCTCGGTCGTGATCTCGACCTTCGACGGCCACGCATTCGTCAGGTGATACCGCGCGACCGGATCGCCCTTCCTGTTGTAGACGGTGACGGACACGTTCTTCGTCGCGGCTGCGGTGTCTCCGAGCACGACCAGCTCGTGCCATGCAGCCATTTCGATGTTCCGTGTCATGCCGCGCCTGAGCGTGATCGAGGGCGGCGTTCGCTTCCCCGGCAGCCTCAAGACAGTGTTCTCGCCCTTCGTGACCAGGGAGAGATCCGACGCGCCGGTTCCCGAGACGATCCCAACCAGCTCCTGGAAGACGGCGAGCGAATGCCCGTCGATTGTCACCTCGAACCGGGCGGCGGTCAGGCCGTTGGCGTCCGGTGCCTGCGCGGCTCCTGCCGGGCTCGATGCCCAGGCGCCCAATGCGCCTGCGATCAGAATTGCAGCGCCGAGAAGCACGGCGAGCAGCTTGCGTGAAGTCATCCTGCCTCCTCAGTACGTAGATGAGGCGACCTTAGAAGTGGCTCGGGTGGTGCGCCTCCCCCATTTGGGCAGAGGCTCGAGCGGTCTAGGAGGGAGACAACGCGCGCTCGAGGGCGGCCCGGTCGTTCGGTCCGCCGTGCGTCGCAAGCACGTGCTCGACCGGCAGTTCGAGCAACGGGCGCAGCCCCGCGGCGATCTCCTCGCGCGTCACGCCGGGGCGGAGCCACCTCTCGTTGATCTCGAGGCCCCGGCCGAAGTCGACGAGCGTGTCGCCGGAGATCACCGCGCGCTTGCTCTCCATCCAGAGCACCGTGTCGTTCGTCTTGTGCCCGGCGTACACGTCGGCGCCGAAGGGCAGCCGGTCGCCTGCCTCGTACGGGTGCGCCTCGCCCTTCCCCTCCCGAAGCAGCCAGACGACGTCGGGACTGCCGTCGCCGGCCTGCTCGGCGGTGAGGCCGTAGGTGTCAATGAGGAACTGCGCCGAGTCGGGCAGGGGCGTGTAGACCGGCGCGCCGAACCGCTGAACGAGACTCTCCGCGTCGCGCTCGTGCCACGGGGCGGTGAGCACGATCACGGTTTCCCGGTCGGCCGCGAGCGCCTCGATCTCGCTCGGTACGCCCAGCGGGTCGAACAGCAGCAGGCGTTCGTCGTCGTCGATCGCGTAGGACGAGACATTCGGGCCCCACGGCTCGGTCGACTCCCACTGCGGGTGCGGCGCCTGCCAGTGCCAGAGACCGGGACGCAACTCCTGCATGGGCGCGATGCTACTGAAGCGCTCCCGATGCCCGCGACCGTCCGCGCGCGTGTTGCATAGATTCACGTCGCATGGCGCGCTTCGGAGAGCATGCGGCGTGGTTCGCGTTCACCTCGGATCGGTTCGACCATTCATCGGACCTGCCGCCCGAGGCGAATGCCGGCAATCGCTTCTACGGGCGGGACGTCGCTTCGTTCATCACCGACGGCCTGGCCGAGCGCGGGCTCGACGCCTCGTTCTTCGACGAGGACTGGGGCTGGCAAGCCCACGCGAAGCGTCCGGACGGCTCGATCCTCGAGGTCTCGATCTACCACAATCCTGATGAGAACCCGGCCACCGAGGATGCCTGGGCGCTCATGCTCCGGTCGCTGCAGAAGGAACGGAAGCTGGGGATCGCGCGCTTCCGCGAGATCGAGATCGACGCCGATGCGGTCTCGGCGCTGGAGGATGTCTTTCGCAAGGCCGGGATCGCGCTCAGCGGAACGCAATCCCCGTCGTAACCCCGGATCGGGCAGAATCTCACGCGCTGTGGCGATCGGGACGCTGCGCTGCTTCGTGATCGACGTCGAAGACCTCGAGGTCGGCGCAGCCTTCTGGTCCGAGGTGACGGGGATCTCGCGGATCTCGTCCGCCTGGCCCGACCGCTTCGCCTATCTCGGCTACCAGGACGAGACGACCTGGAAGCACGAGATCATCCTCCACCGCGTCCCGACGTCGAAGAGGTCGGACTCCGGCCCGGTCGACGTGTCACGGCGGCTCGATCCGGCGGCGAATCGCGCGCACATCGACATCGGCGTCGAGGACGTCGACGATGCGATCGCGCAGATCGAGACGATCGGCGGCCGCCTGAAGTACCCGCCGACGGTGTACCCGGTGCCGCACGCGTCCGAAGGCGCACGGCCGCTGATCGACTGGGCGGTGATGCAGGACCCGTTCGGCAACGAGTTCTGTCTGGTACGCGAGCTCACACGCCCCGAGCGCGAGGCCCTGGCGGTCGCGGCGGAGCAGGGCCCTGCCGAGGACGCGCACTGGCGCGCCGTCGCCCGCAGCGCACGACGCAGCGGCTGAGAAACCGAGCTGCTCGCGGTCACGCGACCCGACCCCTTGCGGCGGTAGAGTCGAATGCGGCCCCGACCGCGTCGCCGCAGCACCGGCTTCGAGTCATTGGCAGTCTGGTCGGATGCGCGTCCGCCTGATCGGCTATTGGCGAAACGGGGAAGATGAGGGCGATGGCCCATGGCCCGATCCACGCGATCTGATCGATGAGTCATGGAGCAGTCAGGACCGAGAGCGCGTTGCCTCCTACCTCGAGCATGGATTCAAGCCGTGGGTCTTCATGGGCTTTTCGGGATGCCGACTTTGCGGCGAGGTGAATGGGTCGGCTGAGTTCACGGATGGCGTCTACCTCTGGCCCGAGGGCTTGGCTCATTACGTTCGCGAGCACTCGGTCAAGCTGCCGGATGAAGTGCTCGCCCATGTCAGACGGCGCTACGACGAGGTGGAAACGCTCGACGTGGACCGCGACTGGTCGACTGAGTACCCGGACCGCGTCTTCTGGCCCGAGGGTTTTGCCGACCACATGCGGGCGCGTGCGGCCGAGCTGCCGGATGAAGTGGCCGCCCAGATCAGAAGCAATGCCGACGAGGTGGAGACGCTCGTCGTGGACAGCGACTGGTGGTCGAAGGTGACCGGCGCGTAGGTCTCGCCTGAGCCGGCGCGCGGGTGCTCGGGAGTGACTCGTCAGCTGTCGAGGCGCTTCTCGAACCAGTGGTCGGCGTACGGCTCGTCGTTGAACGCTGCGACCTCGCGGTATCCCGCCGATCGGTAGAGGCCGATCGCCTCGGTCAAGGATCGGTTGGTCTCGAGGCGGGCACATGTCGCGCCTCGGCGTCGGGCGCTCGCCTCGAGCTCACGCAGGAGCCGCCGCCCGAGGCCGAGTCCGCGAGCCGTCGGTGCGACCCACATGCGCTTGATCTCCGCGGGGTCGCCGCCGTGCAGCTTGAGAGCTCCGCAACCGACAGGTTCGTCCCTCAACCGGGCGACCAGGACCAGCCCTTTGGGCTCGCGGAGCTCGTCGGCATCGGCCGAGATGCTGCGCCCCGAGTCGAACCCGGCGTCGAACCGCACGTCGAGCTCGGCGAAGTACGACTCGAAGCAGTACCGGACTGCGGTACTCGTAGCCTCGTCGATCCGGATCGAGACGAGCCCGGCTGTGAGGAGCCGCTCCACGACGTCCATCGCCTCCAGAAGACGTGCGCGCTGCTCGTCGTCGAGTGGTTCGACCAGGGACCAGGCGAGCTCGTCGCTGCCTCGGTCGAGCAGGTTGCGCTCGGTGCGACCAGCCTTGCTCAGCCGCGCGACGCGGGCACGCCGATCGTCGTGCCCCGGCTCGACGACGACCAGTCCCTCGGCCTCGAGCATCCGTAGGAGCCGGCTCAAGTATCCGGAGTCGAGGTCGAGTCGCGCACGCAGCGATTTGATGTCGAGACCGCCTTCTCCGATCTCCCACAGGACCCGTGATGCGCCGAGCGGACGGCCTCGCGTCAGGTACCCGTCGCTAAGAGCGCCGATCCGTTGGGTCACCGTACGGTTGAAGCGTCGGACATGCTCCGTCGCGACTGGGTCCATATACCTGACTCTAGTCAGATAACTCGTCGAGAGGCAAGGACACCGCGGTCCCCTGCCGCGGTCAAGACTTCGGGAGGTAGGTCAGAAGTACGACTCCCGAGTCGAACCGCTTCACGTCGTCGAGTTCCATCCGCACGGTTCCCCTGTCTCCGAGCACGTGGACGTTCCCCTTGCCCCAGACGAGGGGGTTCAGGTAGACCTCGTACTCGTCGATCAGGCCCTTTTCGGCGAGGGCGTACGCGAACTCGCCGCTTCCGTGCATGAAGAGGTCACCGTCGACCTCGTCCTTCAGCTTCGGGATCGAGTCCCGGAGGTCGCCCTCGAGCAGGGTCGCGTTCCACTCGAGCTCTCCGGTCAGGGTGCTGGAGCCGACGTACTTCGGCATCGGGTTGACCATGTCTGCCCACTTGCCTGATGCGCTCGGCCAGTATCCCGAAAGCCCCTCGTAGGTCTTGCGGCCCAGCACGAGCCCGCTGGATCTCGCCTGACGCTCGAACGAGTAGTCGCCGTGGTCTCCGTCCGCCTGCACCCACTCGCCGACCGGGTCTACGACGCCGTCGACCGTGGCCTGGGTGGTCGCAATCAGCTTTCCCATCTCGCTCCTCCTTGTCAGTAGCGCGTGCCGGATCCGAGCCTTCCAGCAGATCGAGCTCCGAACCTGCCTACCCACTGCGGCGAACGGGAAGCATCGCCGCCGTCGCTTGGGCTACGGCCAGGCGCTCGAGCGGGGATTGCGGTCGAGCGGGCCGCCGTCGCGACACGCGGAACTGCGGAACGCCGGGGGCAGCCGCTGGTACGACAGTTCCCACGCCTGAAGCGCCAGCTCGTTCGCGTACTCCGCTCCCCAGCCGGCTGCGCGGATGAGCGGCCGCACGTGCTGGACGGCATAGCACTCGACCTCGACCTCGGAGGCGTTCGGCGCCTTCAAGTGCTCGGCCTGGTGGGTCAGGACCGTCAGGGCTTCCGCGATCTCGAAGTTCTCGTAGCTCAGCGATGTCGGCCGAATCCGGCGCAGATACGAACCGAGCCCAGCGCAGACGCCGGGGTCGAGATCGATGCGATTCCTCGCGTGGTCGGTGATGCCCTTGAGCGATGCTTCCTCACCGCCGCGGACGATCGCGTACTGCTCGGAGAACGGCGCCCAGCCGGCGGACTGCCAGCAGTAGACGTCGGGCCTCACGCCGACGCTGGAGCCTGCGATCTCGGAGACGTCGCGGCGCCGGCGCGGAGGCAGGAGGTCGTCGTGCGCGTCGATCAGCGCACGCACGACGTCGGCCTTGCCGTTCCGCCACCCGACCGGACTCAATGCCGTGCAGCCGCGGCGTATGGCCGCCGCCACCGGCAGGAGCTGCTCCTGCGCCGGCTCTCCCACGTCGTCGTCGAACGACGACTCGCAATCGGCTCGCGATATGACCAGGCCTGTCTGCAGGGAGGCGCCGATGTCGTCGGACCACGCCCTGTACGTGCCCAGCCACTCGACCTCCGTGGGGTCCTTCCACGGCCTCCAGGCAAAGAGTGCGATGAGCCCCAGGACGAGAGCGATAACGCCGAGAACCCCAAGCAAGGGCCGCCTGAGGCCTGTTCCTCCCCAGTGTGATTCAGACAGCGGTCGAGCCTCGTCGATGGGTCGCGCTCACACGTTCTTTGACGCGCGAGCGGGCGCGAAGTTGACGCTCGATCAGGGGCGGAGACTACTCGGGGCTGCCCGGTAGGGTCGGATGGTCAGTGGGGTAGACGCCGACCGCGAATCCATACACGGTCTCGCCCGACCGCGGAAGCCCGTCGAACTCCGCCACCAGCTCCGCCATCCGCTCCCAGAACTCCGACACCTGCGGCTCCGAGATGCGGGCGTGCCGGATGAAACCCCACAGCTTCCCGTCCCGGAACGCTGCGGCCGACTCCCCGGCGGCGACTTCGAAGTCGTTGAAGTCCCGAGGCAGATCGTCGCCGTCCGGGGTCCGCTCGACCCCGACGTAGAACATCCGTGCCGTGCGGCCGTAGAACCGCTCCTCGATCGCCCGCACCCGCCGCGTCCTCACCACCCGCACCAGTTCCGCCTCGGCGAGCACCTTGACGTGGTGAGCCACTGTGCTCTTCGGCCGTTCGACCGCGATCGCCAGCTCGGTCACCGTGGCCGCCCGCTCGTGCAGCATGCTCAGGATCGTCGTGCGGAGGGGATGACCGATCGCCTTCACCTGAGCTGGCCTGGTGAGCGCGATCCGGTCGGCGAGGTCGTAGTCCGGGACAGTCGGGTTGCCGACCATGGCTGAATAGACTAGCATTGCCGAATGTTCCAACTTATTGGATCATTGACTCAGGAGGATCGGGGATGACCGAGGTTGTGCTGTATCACCACGTCCAGGGGCTGACCGAGGGAGTGCGTTCGTTCGCCGACGAGCTACGGCTGGCGGGACACACCGTGCACACGCCCGACCTGTTCGACGGTCGCACGTGCGACACGATCGAGGAGGGAATGGCCTTCGCACGCGAAGCGGGGTTCGGAGCGCTCGTCGAGCGCGGCGTGGCCGCCGCCGACGGGATCGGCCCGGAGGCCGTCTACGCCGGCTTCTCCTTCGGGGTCATGGTTGCCCAGCAGCTCGCTCAGACCCGGCCGGGCGCCCGTGGGGCGTTGCTCATGTCCGCGTGCCTTCCGGTCTCGGAGTTCGGGGACGCGTGGCCCGAGGGGGTTCCCGTGCAGGTGCATGGCAAGGACGCCGACCCGTTCTTCGACGAAGACCTCGAGGCCGCGCACGCCCTCGTCCAATCGACCGACCGGGCCGAGCTGTTCCTCTACCCAGGGGAGGAGCACCTCTTCGCCGACTCCTCGCTCCCTGCGTACGACGCCGCCGCCGCGGCGTTGCTCACCAAGCGCGTGCTCGAGTTCCTCGACACGGCTTAGCGGCCGACCGCTAATGGGCGCGGCGGAAGCTGCCGATCATGACGACGTGCGCTCCTGGTCATGTGTGCTCGCGCTGGTTGTCGTCTTCGGTGGAATCGCCGCCGAAGGGCGCGCAGTGACGCGGAGTGACGTGACGGCGCTTCTGCTCACGAAGCGCGATGTCGGCCCGAGCTATTCACTCAACCGCAGCGGCACCCACCGCTGGACGCTCGCCGAGAGGTCGGAAGCGATGGGAGCAACGCTTCGCCGCGAGCTTGCGGCGAAGTGGCTAGCGGGAGCGCAGCGAGGGTTCGACGGGAATGCTGCCGTTTCGCATCAGGGGATCCTCAGCTACGCCGACGTGTTTCGGACATCGAGCATTGCGTCGATCAAGAGGTTCTGGGAGGCGACGTACCTCGACCTCGGCAAAGGCGCGCGGCTACCAATCCCTCGCGGCGCGCCCGGGGAAGCTCGCTTCCTGATGCGGGGCCGCATGCTTTCGAACGGGACGAAGCTCGATGTCCTCCTTTATCAATGGCAGCACGGGAAGGCGTTGCGATCGGTCTGGCTGATCGCCCGTCCCGGTGTGCCGCGCGTGGCTCGTCTCATCGAGCTTGCGCGCCTCCAGGCAGCCAGATCCGCTTCGTCGGCGGGCTAGGCGCCGTGCCTCAGTCGAGGCGCAGGATCGTCTCCTCGATCTCCTCACCGCGACCGGGTGCGAAAGCGCGGTCGACGCCAACTCGTCGGAACCCAGCTTTCTCCAGCACTCGAAGCGAACCGACGTTGTCAGAGGCCGCTCGGGCGTACACCGGACGTTCGGCGGTCTCGGCAAGAACAATCTGCAGTGCTGCGCTCGCGATGCCTTTCCCCCATTGCGTCCGGTCGACCCAGTAGGTCACCTCAGGCTGATCGTCGATTCGGAAGAACCCGATCGTTCCAGCGACAGTTCCGTCGACGTCGATGACTCGGTGCGAGACGCTTGTGTCGGCCCGCAGGCGAGACGTCCGGTCGAGAAACGCGCGGCGATCGGTCTGATTCTCGGCTGTGAAGGCTGCCATTCGGATCGACTCCGCATCCGTCACTTGCCGATAGATCGTGTCGAGATCCCGGTCCTCGAGCGGCCTCAGCGAGACGTTCATCTGGGCGATTCTACGGGTGTCGTTGCCTGCGGAACGTCTGCATCAGCGCGGCGAGGATGACCGCCGACATGACGACCGCCCAAGCCGCGATCACGAGGAGCAGCACGCCGAGACCGATGTACGCGAGCGTTCCGTGCCCGATCGCCCGGACTCCGGTCCAGCCGCCGATGACGATGATCCCGAGCCGCGCCGCCAGGTGGGCTACGAGCGACAGACCGTCACCCAGTCTCCGGCTCACGAGTCCAAGCGGCCGGGAGAGCACGAAGCCGCCGACCATGACGAGGAACGCTATGAGGCTGAACGCTTGCAGGCGCACATTTTCGACACGAAGCCCGACTGACTGGGCGGCGAACCGGCGACAAGCGCCCGGCCTCGGGCTGGGCCGGCGTTACGGAGCGACGCCTGATCCTCGGCCTCCCAACCGTAGGATTGTGACGTGCCGTTCACGCTCAGGAACATCAAGGAGGATCTGGAGGACCTCGGCTCGAGGTTCGACGGCGCGCCAGACCTGGAATTCCGCCTGGCGACCGACGCGCTCGAGCTTGAGAAATCGGGCCTGAGCTACCAGCGGGTCCCGCCCGGCTATCGCTTTCCGTACGGCCACACGCACAAGACGCAAGAGGAGGTGTACGTGGTCATGCGCGGGAGCGGGCGGATGAAGCTCGACGACGAGATCGTCGAGCTCAAGGAATGGGACGCGGTGCGCGTCCCGCCCGGTACCTGGCGAGGCTACGAGGCTGGGCCGAAGGGCCTCGAGATCCTCGTCATCGGCGCGCCCAGTCTCGGGGATGCTCGGCGCGAAGACGTCGATGGCCGGCGCGACTGGTGGGCTGACGAGTAGACCGGTCCGTAGCCCTTCGCTGCGTTAGAAGACGTGAGGCTTGATCTTGCCGCACCGATGAGTTCTCGGTGGTTTGTCGGTCTCCATTGCGCGTGTGTCGTAGCAGGGTGAGATGCGGCCGGAGCAGGCCGCCGAGGAAGGAGTCGTGAGATGGCGCGGTATCTGATCTCGTTCGATGACGGGGCGATGACGTTTCCCGAGGAGGATCTCCCGGACGTGGCCGAGGCAGCGCATGCGGTGGTGCGAGAGGCAATGGACGCCGGCGTTTGGGTGTTCGGCGGCGGGCTGCATTCCTACGAAGAGGTGAGCGTTGTGGCCACCGACGGGACGGTCACCGACGGCCCATACCCTGAGAGCAAGGCGTACGTCGGCGGATTCTCGGTTGTCGATGTTCCCTCACGCGAGGAAGCGTTGGAGTGGGCCGGCAGGATCGCCGTCGCCTGCCGTTGTGCGCAGGAGGTTCGCGAGTTCGTGCCCGGCTCTACGCCCTGATCAAGGCCATCCGCGAGGCACTTTCGCGTTTCGCCGTTTGCCCACACTCGGCTGGGCCAGCGTTCCGGAATGTCCCCTGAGCGGAGACTTCGCGTGCAACCCGAGCCGGGCCGGCTTCGCTTCTGCGTCAAGCAGCGGGCCGATGTCTCCAGACGACCGTTTTCTGCTTCGTGTGGGCAGGTGTGACGGTCTCAGTCGGTGTCGCCCCGAGTCTTTCCGCGACGCGCTGAGAGCGGACGTTGTTGGGCGAGATCAAAGAGACCAGCAGGTCGATGGATCGTGACTCGTATGCCCAGTCACGGATGGCTGCGGCTGCTTCGGTCGCATATCCGAAGCCCCAGTGCGCCCGTATCAAGGCCCAGCCGAGTTCGGGCTGAGCATGCCTTCCCGCGCTTGTCCAAGTCGAGGGCGTCCAGCCGCGCGTGTCGAAGATCATCAGGCCCGCCTGGCCGACCATCCGACCGTCAGTAGCGGTCTCGAGAATGAACGGACCGAGTCCGTCGGTTCTCCAACCGTCCATCCCTCCTTCGATCATGGCTCGGGTCTCGTCAAGCTCGGAAACGGGTTCTCTGTTCAAACCGTGCATGACCACCGGATCCGCGAACAGCTCGTGGATGCACTCCGCATCTCGGGGAGTCGGCGTGCGCAGGCAGAGCCTGTCGGTGCTGAGGCAGATCTGCTCCCAGGCCGGGATGTCATGAGCCACGCTGGGGACCGTAGCCGGAGCCTGAGCCCGTAGCGTGCGTGTTTGCACGCTCATCTGGGCCAGTGTTCGGAATGACGCCTGACTGGAGGCCCGTGGCGACTCGTTGGCGCCGCTGCTCAGGCCGCTCGGACTTCGGCGAGCCGCTCGGCTGCGAACTCGTGATACCCGCTGGTGTAGCAGAGGGCGGCGTCCCATGCGGCCCATGCTTGTGCGGCAACGTCGTGCGTGTCGCCGTCGAGACCGGCGGCGTTGTGTGGCAACACCAGGTCGAGGTCGGGGACGTCGACGCGCGATTCGTCCCAGTCGATCAGCGCTACCCGATCCGCGGTCATGCGGATGTTGCCCGGGTTGGGGTCGCCATGGACGACGCACCGCTCTCGTCCGCTAAGCCGCGCCCACGCTGCTCGACATCGAACCACACCCTCAGGCGGCATCGCGCCGAGGTCGATCTTCGTCCCGGTTTCCGCGTGCAGGAGGTCGGTCAACGATCGCCAGCCCGGTCGTTGCGGCCAACCCGTGCGTCAGCCGGTGCAGCTGGCGGAATGTGTCGGCGACGCGCCGCCAGTCCTCCTCCGTCTCGGGCGGTCCGCCCTCCACGTAGGTCATCACGACCAGACCGTCGGCGAAGTCCCGGCCGTCCGTGGTCGAGATCGGCACCGGCACCGTCATCCCTTCACGGTCGAGGTGTCGCAACAGCTCGGTCTCCCACGCCAGGTCGGCGTCGCTGCGCCTGCCGAGCCGACCGACCGCGAGCTGCCCGTTGACGCGCACGCTCCACGCCTCGTTGACGCCTCCGCCAGTGAGCGGTTCTATCCGAGAGACGTCGTCACCCCACTGATCGAGTGCCTCCCATCCCACGGCCACATCTTCGCAGAGGGTTCGCGAGAGAACCAGTTCCACAGTCCACATCACCCGCCTGGGCC
>CAVVMR010000011.1:0-77594 GCA_963749515.1 uncultured Gaiellaceae bacterium | reverse complement strand
GGCTCGGTCGGAGCGGAAGGTGCGTGAGGTGACTGGCCCGACGAGCGTCAGGTTATTTGCGCCCGCGCTGCCGGCGATGTGACCATTCTGGAAGTCGCCGAGGGTCACCGTTTCGCCGGTTGCGGTCCGGAAGGTCACTCCCGGAGCCGAAATCGTGGTTCGGTTCGGGCCGACGCTGACGTTCCCGTAGCTGCCGCCCTTGACCAGGATCAAGTCGCCCGTAGAGGCCGTCTGATAGGCCTGGTTCCAGGAGCAAGCCTGGGAGTCGCTGTAGGCGCCAGCGGTTGCCTGGCGGCTGCAGGTGCCGCCGTTGACGTCGACCCAGATGTTGGCCGAGCCGGTCGGCGGAGGCGGTGGTGGCGGCGGTGGCGAGCAGGGGCTCGTCGTGCCGCTGGCGGTGGCCCGTGCGGAGCGGTTCCCGGCGGCGTCGACTGCGTCCACGCCAAGTGAGTACGCGGTTCCGCAGCTGAGGCCGGTGTAGGTGTAGGTGCGCGTCGCCGCAGCGGTGGTGCCGACCGCGGCGCTGTTGCGATAGGTGCTGTAGCCGGTGACGCCGACGTTGTCGGTCGAGGCGTTCCAGGACAGTGTCACCGCGGTCTGCGTCTGGCCGCTGACCACGAGACCGGCCGGAGTCGACGGAGCCTGCGTGTCAGTTGGCGGCGGGGGCGGCGAGCAGGGGCTCGTCGTGCCGCTGGCGGTGGCCCGTGCGGAGCGGTTCCCGGCGGCGTCGACTGCGTCCACGCCGAGTGAGTACGCGGTTCCGCAGCTGAGGCCGGTGTAGGTGTAGGTGCGCGTCGCCGCAGCGGTGGTGCCGACCGCGGCGCTGTTGCGATAGGTGCTGTAGCCGGTGACGCCGACGTTGTCGGTCGAGGCGTTCCAGGACAGCGTCACCGCGGTCTGCGTCTGGCCGCTGACGACCAGGCCGGCCGGGGTGGACGGGGCCTGGGTGTCGCCGGCGGGGGTACAGGCGCTCGTCGTGCCGCTGGCGGTTGCCTGCGACGAGCGGTTTCCGGCAGCGTCGACCGCGTCCACGCCGAGCGAGTAGGCGGTTCCGCAGCTGAGGCCGGTGTAGGTGTAGGTGCGCGTTGCGGGCGCGGTCGAACCGGCGGAGACGGTATTCCGGTACGTGCCGTAGCCGGTGACGCCGACGTTGTCGGTCGAGGCGTTCCAGGACAGCGTCAGCGCGGTCTGCGTCTGGCCGCTGACGACCAGGCCGGCCGGAGCCGTGGGCGCCTGGGTGTCGCCGGCGGGCGGCGGTGCGACAGGCGTGTTCATGTCGGTCTGGATCTGACTCGGCGTGAGCGCACGGTTGTAGACGCGGAGGTCGTCGATCTGGCCCTGGAACCACTCCGCCCAGACGTTGTTGCCACCGATCTGAAGCGGGCCGGCCGAGTTGGCCATTGCTCCGGACACGTTCCTGGTCGAGACCTGGGCGCCGTCGACGTACAGGCGAAGCACGGTGCCGTCATACGTGGACGCGAGGTGCGTCCAGGTCGACATGACGACCTCGCTCGTGCCGCGCGTGATGTCCTGGATCGGACTGCTCCCGATCGAGACGATCCCGCTCGGCTGCGGCGAGTCCGAGTTCGAGAAGAGTCCGTAGGTCAGGTTGCCGCTCGTCTCCTTGGTGACGACGGTCCGCCACGTGCTGTTCGATGACGAACGGATCCACGCTTCGAGCGTCATACCGGTCGAGAGGTCGAGCGACGGCTTGTCGGCGACCGTGACCATGTCGTTCACGCCGTCGAATGCGAGCGCGCCGCCGGACCTGCCGGCGGTCGTCCACGTGGCACCCGAGATCGAGCCGGTGTTGCCGCTGCCGGAGTTGTCGGTGAGGCTCGCGCCGGACGCGGCGTCGAAGGAGTAGGCGGCGACCGGTCCGGTCGCCGTGGAGCAGGAGAGGGTCGAGGCGCTGATCGACGGCCGGGTGGAGCGGTTGCCTGCGGCGTCGTAGGCGTCGACGGCGAGCGTGTAGGTGGTGCCGCACGTCAGCCCGGTGAAGTTGAAGCTGGTGCCGGTGGCGCTCGAGACGAGTGCGCCGTTCTGGTAGCGGCTGTAGCCGGTGACGCCGACGTTGTCGCTGGAGGCGTTCCAGCCGAGCGTGATCTGCGTCTGAGTCTGGCCGCTGGCCACCAGTCCGGAAGGAGCAGTCGGGGCCTGCGTGTCGGGCGCGGGCGAGCACGCGCTCGTCGAGGCGCTGATCGACGGCCGGGTGGAGCGGTTGCCTGCGGCGTCGTAGGCGTCGACGGCGAGCGTGTAGGTGGTGCCGCAGGTCAGCCCGGTGAAGTTGAAGCTGGTGCCGGTGGCGCTCGAGACGAGTGCGCCGTTCTGGTAGCGGCTGTAGCCGGTGACGCCGACGTTGTCGCTGGAGGCGTTCCAGCCGAGCGTGATCTGCGTCTGAGTCTGGCCGCTGGCCACCAGTCCGGAAGGAGCAGTCGGGGCCTGCGTGTCGGGCGCAGGCGGCGCGCCGCCGACAGGCGTGTTCATGTCGGTCTCGAGCTCACTCGCCGTGAGGGCCCGGTTGTAGACGCGCAGATCGTCGATCTGGCCGGAGAACCACTCGGACCAGACGGCGTTTCCGCCGACACGAAGAGGGCCGGAGCCGTTGACCAGCGCGCCGCTGACCGACTTGCTGGAGACCTGGGCGGCGTTCACGTACAGCCGCAGCGTCGAGCCGTTGTACGTCGCAGCGAGATGCGACCACGTTCCCGTGGGAAGAGCTGCGGGGCCGCGCGTCTCATGGGTCCCCGAGGTCCGCACTTCGGCCGACGGGCGGCCGGTGTTGGTGTTGGAGTACAGGGCATACGCGAGCCCGTTGCTGCGCTCCTTCAACGCGACTGTGCGCCAGTTTCCGCCCTGCGGCCTCACCCACGCCTCGAGGGTCATGCCGCTGGAGAGGTCGAGGGATGGCGAGTCGGCGATCGTGACCCAGTCGTTGACCCCGTCGAAGGAGAGGGCCTTGCCGGTCTTGCCGGTGGCCCAGGTGGCGCCGGAGAGCGAGCCGTTGTTGCCGGAGCCGGAGCTGTCGGCGGCGGTGCTGCCCGAGCCCGCGTCGAACGAGTACGCGCCAACGAGCCCGCTGACGGCTGCGGCCGGGGAGCTTCCCGCGACGCAGGCGGCAGCAAGCGCGGCGATGAGCACGGCAGGAAGAACGTGTGCACGGCGGGCGTGCCGGAGCGGGTGGCGGCGCATTAGGCGAGTCCTCCTTCAACCGACAACGGCTGTCGTTGCAAGCGAGGTTGATATCTCTTGGGGGCCGTAAAGGGCAGCACCGTACAGGGAAGCTTGCTGACCGTCAAGCAAGTACTGCTTCGTCCCGAATACGCGTCGGCCTTCTTCAGCCAAACCGCGAGGTGAGACGGCATCCCCGATACGGGTGATAGACGTTCGGCGAGCGCTGTGGCCGTTGAAACGGCTAGGCGGAAGGCGTGGAGCGGAGAGTCGCGAGTCGCATCAGGACGAACTCGACGATCGTCTTTGCCTGCGCGGAGATCGCCTCCGGTGAGTGCGGGTCCCGCTGGAACGTCCGCTCGAGCGCGTCCGCATGAGCAAGCGGGAACCAGCACATCGCGGTCGCGCAGACGAGCAGCTCCATCGCCGTCTTCTCGTCGAGCTCGCCGGCCCCGCTTGCCGCCCCAAGTCGCTGGATCAGCTCGACGAAGGTCTGCGCCTGCGCGCCGATCGCCCCGAGGATCTGTCCGTGGCCCTCGAGCGTCTCCCACTGGATCAGCCGCACCAGCGTCGGGTCGGCGGTGAGCACACCGAGGTGCGCGGTGACGATCTCCTCGAGGAACTCCGGCATCGGCAAGGTCGCGTCCCTGGTGCGTGCGCTCGCAGAGGCCAGCGTCGCCTGCGCACGCGTCAGGATGCGATCGAGGACCTCGGCGTACAACCGCTGCTTCGAGCCAAAGAAGTAGCCCGGCGTGCCGCGCGAGAGACCGGCCTCCCTGCCGATCTCCTCCAGGCTGGTGCCCCGGTAGCCGCGCGCAGCAAACAGTCGCTCGGCCGCGTCCAGCACTGCGACGCGCGTCAGCGCCCCTGATCGACGAACCTGCTCGTTCGCAGCCATCGTGCGGTTGTGCCCCCGTTGCTCTGCCGCAGATCGGCTCGCCCGAGCCGCCTCGTCCACTCATTAAAGACGAGGGAACTACCTTTGTAAAACACCGGATGAGGGGTTGGACTCTACGTTCCCTCATACGCGCCGAGGTCGGGTGCGGCGCCGCTGAAGCGCGTCGCACCCGTCCGGTCCTGGGCCGGGTAGTTGCCTGGATTGCCCCGGTCTCGCAGGACGCTGCCCGCGAGGAGGCTGTACACGCCAGGGTCGCCCGATCCCGTGAAGCCGGCGAGGTAGGTTGCGAGAGAGTTCGTCACCGAGCTTGTGCCGCACGCGCCCGGAGACGAACGCGTTGTACGAGTAGGTCGTGTTGCCGTGCCCGCAGGGTGACTCCGGAGAGGAAGACGTTGCCGATCACCCGCATCCCGCCCGCTCCGACCGGGTTCTCGCCCGTGTTGATGCTGAGCGGCCCGACGAACGTGTTGTAACGGAAGTCCCAGTTGCTGGGTCGGGGGAGCGGGCTGCCGCCGGTGCGGAAGTGGAAGGCATAGGCGCGTGTTGGAGATCACGCCGGTGTTCTCCCAGGGCTTCTCGAAGATGTTGTTCTCGATGTAGGCCGCCGTTCGCCGTGCTATTGCCGGTGATGAAGACGTCCATGACGGCAGCAGTGGTAGAAGTGGTTGCGCTTGCAGCGTCAGGTTCGTGACGCTCCACGCGTAGAGGCATTCCGTGTGGGCGGCCGGAGCCGCCCGGAAGGCCCGCGTCGTGGATGCTTGTTGTTCTCGAAGGTCAGGTTCGAGCCGCTGATCCAGATCAGGCTGTTGTTCCGGTTGTCCTGGATCTCCGAGTTGCGGACGGTGACGTTGTTCGCGGCCTCGAGGTGGAAGATCTGCATGCCGTCGCAGCCGTTGCAGTCGACGTTCCAGCCGTCGACGACGATGTTGCTGGCCTGGTCGGAGCGGAAGGTGCGCGCCGTGGCCGGGCCGACGAAGGAGATGTTGCTGCCGCCCGCGGAGCCGGCGATGTGACCGTTCTCGAGGTCGTTCATGACGATGCTCTCGCCGCTCGCGGTACGGAAGGTGACGCCGGGCGCGGCGATCGAGGCCTTGTTCGGGCCGATCGATCACGTCGCCGTAGTTGCCGCCGCGGACGAGGATCAGGTCGCCGGTCTGGGCAGCCTGATAGGCCTGGTTCCAGGAGCACGCCTGGTTGTCCACCCACGCGCCGGCCGTGCCCTGACGAGCGCACGAGCCGCCGTTCGTGTCCACCCAGAGGTTGGCGTCGCCGGGAGCCGGGCCGGGCGGCGGGGGCGGGCCGCCGCCGCAGGCGCTCGTCGAGGTCGTTCCGGCCGCCATCGTGCGGTTCGAGGAGTTCCCCGCCGCGTCGTAGGCCTCGATCGCGAACGTGTAGGTCGGTCCCGCAGGTCAGGCCGGTGAACGTGTAGCCGGGCGTGGGCACCGTTCCGACGCTGACGTCGTTCCGGAAGAGCCGGTAGCCGGCGACGCCGACGTTGTCGGTCGAGGCGTTCCACGCCAGCGACACCGAGGTCTGGGTCGCGCCCGAGAACGCCATGCCCTGCGGCACCGACGGCGCCTGAGTGTCGCCCGACGGTGGGCAGGCAGACGTGGCGGTCGTCAGCGACCTCTGGCCGCTGCGGTTGCCGGCCGCGTCGTAGGCGTCGACCGCGAGGGTGTAGCTCGACCCGCAGGCGAGGCCGCCGAACGTCGCGCTCGTCGAGGCGCTCGTCCCCGCCGAGGATCCGTTTCGGTAGAGGCCGTAGCCGGCGACGCCGACATTGTCCGTGGACGCACCCCACGAGACCGAGATCGACGTCTGCGTCGAGCCTGTCTTCGTCAGCGTTCCCGGCGTCGAGGGCGCCGTCGTGTCGCCGCCGCCGGAACAGGCGCTCGTGGCAGCGGAGAGGGACGTCTTCCCGGAGCGGTTGCCGGCGGCGTCGTAGGCGTCGACGGCGAGGGTGTAGGTGGTTCCGCAGGCCAGGCCGGAGAAGGAGGCGGAGGAGACCAGCGAGGAGCCGGTCGAGCTGCCGTTGCGGTAGAGGCCGTAGCCGGCGACACCGACGTTGTCCGACGAGGCCGTCCAGGAGACGGCGATGCTCGTCTGCGTCGAGGTGCCCTTGACGAGGCCGAGCGGCGCCGACGGTGGGAGCACGTCGGCCGAGCCGCCGCCGCCAGCACAGGGGTCGGTCGACGTGGAGGTCGAGATCCGGGCCGACCGGCCGCCCTCGTCGTAGGCGTCGACGCCGAAGCTGTACGTGCGGCCGCACGTGAGACCGGTGAGCGTGATGGACACCGCGGTCACGTTGAGCACGAAGTTTCCGTCGGTGTAGATGCCGTAGCCGGTCGCGCCACCGGCCGCTGCGGTCCAGCGGAGAGTGACGCTCGAGGTCGAGCGGCCGGTGACGAGCAGGGCTGTCGGTGCGGTCTGCCCGGCCGCCGAGGCGGTCCTCGTGCGCGGGACCTGGGAGAGATAGCCGCCGAGCGCAGTCACGGCGCTCGGAGCGGAGCTGACTCCGAGGTCGAGCGCCGGATCTGCGGCGGCGTAGGCGACACCGGAGCGCCAGGCCTTTCGGCCCGCTGCCTTCTGGCTCAGCGGCAGCAGGGCGAGGATGCGCGAGCGCTTGGCGTGGCTGCCGCGAAGCATCCGGAGCTGCAGAGGCGTCTTGACGCGGATGACGACGTAATCGACGAGACCGCGGCGGGCGAGGCGGACCGCAGCTGCCGGCGTCGCGACGACGACAGCGCACATCACGAGTGAGCCGGCCGACCTACAAGCCTTCTTGGGCGCGACCTGCCGCGGTGCGATCACCACCAGACCGGACCTCTTCGCCGAGGCCGCAAGCCGCTTGAGCGTCGCGGGTGGACGCTTGAAGGCGACGATCGTCGTCACACCGCGCGCCGCGAGCCAGGACATTTGCTTCTGCTGGACCGACTTCACCGAGCTCGGCAACGCAAGCGCCCACACCTGCCCTGCCGGTGCCGCCGGTGCTGCTGCGCTGCTGGACGGTGAGGCGCCGGCCACGAGTGCGGCGGCGACGATCGATCCAAGCAGGGCAATACCGACGTGCCTGCAAGGGAGTGCGGCTCTCCACATTGCGTGCTCCTAGAGATGGCTTTGGCTGGCGCATCCGGTATCGGGCCGCACTCGGATATCGCTGATGGCTCGATCGGGTGATCAGTTGCCACAAAAGTAACCAGCAGCCCACGCGCAAAGCGGCATGAATACTGGCCGCAAGCAGTATTTTGGGTAGGCGCTTTTAGCGGAACTCGTACGCGCCGATGTCCGGCGCGGCGCCCACCGGGCGGCTGTTGCCGGCGCGGTCGACCGAGGGGTAATTGCTCGGATTTCCCTTGTCGCGAAGCACGCTGACGGGGAGCAGCGAGTAGTTGCCCGGATCCAGGGTGGAGACGAACCCGAGCAGGTACACGGCGAGGCTGTTGACGATGTTGTTCGAGCCGCAGCCGCCCGAGACGAAGGCGTTGTGCGAATACGTCGCGTTGGCGTGGCCGCACGGTGCTCCGGAGAGGAAGAGGTTGCCGGTGACTCGCATCCCACCGGATCCGACGGGGTTCTCGTTCGGTAGTGATGCTGAGCGGCCCGACGAATGTGTTGTAACGGAAGTCCCAGTTGCTCGGATCGGGAGTAGGGGTGTGCCGCCGTTCCGGAAGTGGAAGGCGAAGGCGCTGTTCGAGATCCGCCCTGTGCTCTCCCACGGCTTCTCGAACACGTTGTTCTCGACGAGCCCTCCGTTCGCCACGTCGTTGCCGGTGATGAAGACGTCCATCACCGAGCAGTGGTAGAAGTGGTTGCGCTTGAGCGTCAGGTTCGTGACGCTCCAGGCATAGAGGCATTCGGTGTGCGCTCCCGAGCCCTGGGCGAGCGCTGCGTCGTGGATCTTGTTGTTCTCGAAAGTCAGGTTCGAGCCGCTGATCCACATCAGGCTGTCGTTGAGGTTGTCCTGGATCTCCGAGTTCCGCACGGTGACGTTGTTGGCGGCCTCGAGATGGAAGGTCTGGACGCTCGCGCAGCCGTTGCAGTCGATGTTCCAGCCGTCGACGACGATGTTGTTGGCCCGGTCGGAGCGGAAGGTGCGCGCGGTCGCGGGGCCGACGAAGGAGATGTTGCTGCCGCCCGCGGAGCCGGCGATGTGGCCGTTCTCGAGATCGTTCACGACGACGCTCTCGCCGCTCGCGGTGCGGAAGGTGACGCCGGGCGCGGCGATCGAGGCCTTGTTCGGGCCGATCGTCACGTTGCCGTAGCTGCCGCCGCGGACGAGGATCAGGTCGCCGGTCTGGGCAGCCTGGTAGGCCTGGTTCCACGAGCACGCCTGGCTGTCGTTGTACGCGCCCGGGGACGCCTGGCGCCCGCAGGAGCCACCGTTCGTGTCGACCCAGAGATTCGCGCCGCCGGGAACCGGAGGCGGCGGGGGAGGAGGTGGAGGCGAGCAGGCATTCGTCGTCGCCGGGACCGAGGTCTTGCCGGAGCGGTTGCCTGCCGCGTCGTAGGCATCGATCGCGAGCGAGTAACCCGTGCCACACGCGAGCCCCGTGAAGACGTAGCTCGTGCCCGCGCCGCTCGCCACGAGCGAGCCGTCGCGGTAGTAGCCGTAGCCGGTGACGCCCACGTTGTCGGACGACGCCGACCAGGACACCGAGACGGACGTCTGCGACACGGTGCCGAGAGCGAGGTTGCCCGGCGACGAAGGCGCCTGCGAGTCGGGCGCAGGCGTACAGGCGCTCGTCGAGGCCGGCCCCGTCGCCTGCGTCAGGTCCGACGTGTTGCCCGCCGCGTCGAACGCCTCGAGCCCGACGGTGTACGTCGTCCCGCACGTGAGGCCGGTGTAGGCGTAGCTCGTCGCGGTCGTCGTCCCGACCTTCGCGCCGTTGAGGTACATCGCGTAGCCCGTGACGCCCACGTTGTCGGTCGCTGCGCTCCAGCTCATCGTGAACGAGCTCTCGGTGACGGAGGCGATGCTCTGATTCTGAGGAGCGGATGGAGCCTGGGTGTCGCCGCTGCAGGCGGCTGTGGCGATGAAGAGCGTCGCGACCGCGGAGCGGCTGCCGGCGGCGTCGTAGGCGTCGACGCCGGCCGTGTAGGTCGTGCCGCAGGTCAGCGACGCGAAGGTGTAGCCGAGCGAGCTCGTCGATGCGATCCGTACGCCGGCGAGGTAGATCCCGTAGCCGGCGACGCCGACGTTGTCGCTCGAGGCGGTCCAGGTCAGCCCCACCGACGATTGGGTGACGCCGGTCTGGGTCAGCCCGGACGGAGTCGACGGCGGCGCCGTATCGGGGCACGGCGCGGTGGACGAGACGACCGAGCGGCGAGCCGAGCGGTTGCCGTTCGCGTCGTAGGCGTCGACCGCGAGGTCGTAGCTGCGGCCGCACGCGAGGCCCGAGAACGTGGCGCTCGTCACGGAGACGGAACCGGCGCCTGCGTTGTCCCGGTACAGGCCGTAGCCGGTGACGCCCGTGTTGTCGGTCGAGGCGGTCCAGCCGAGCGAGATGGTGGAGGCCGTGGCGCCGGTCACGGTGAGGCCGGACGGGACGCTGGGCGGCGTCGTGTCTCCCGGCGGAGCGGGCCCGGGCGCCGGGCACGCGCTGGTGGTGGCCGTGATCGTCGACCGCCCGGAACGGTTGCCACCGGCGTCGTAGGCATCGACGCCGATCACGTAGCTGGCGCCGCACGAGAGGCTCCCGACCGTGTAGGACGTCGCGCCGGTGGAGCCGGCGGGCGAGCTGCCGCGATAGACGCCGTACCCGACTACGCCTCGGTCGTCGGTGGACGCAGACCAGCGCACGCTGACGGAGGTCTGGTTCACCGAGGTCACCCTGAGCGAGGACGGCGGCGACGGAGCTGCCGTATCGGGGCAGCCTGCCGTCGTCACCAGGATGCTCGCCGCGGCAGAGCGGTGGCCGGCGGCGTCGAGTGCCCGAACGCCGATCGTGTACATCGCTCCGCAGCGAAGCGACGTGAGCGCGTAGAGCGTGGCTGCCGTCGAGCCGGCCAGCGCGCCGTCGCTCAGCACCTCGTACCCGACGACGCCGAAGTTGTCGCTCGACGCGGCCCAGGAGACCGTGATGCTCGACGAGGTGACGGCGGTCTGGGCGAGGTTGGCCGGGACGCTCGGTGCCTGGGTATCCACGCACGCCGACGTTGCGGCGACGATCATCGCCCGCGCGGAGCGGTTACCTGCGAGGTCGTAGGCCTGAACGGCGATCCGGTGGCTGGTTCCGCACCTGAGCGAGGGCACGACGTAGCGTGTCCTGGTCGCGGAGGTGGAGCCGATGCGGACCCCGCCGCGGTAGACGGTGTAGCCGGCCACGCCGGTCCGGTCGCTGGAGCGCCGCCAGGAGACGGTCACGCTGGAGGCGGTCGTTGCGACCACCGTGAGCGCACGAGGCTTCGTCGGCGCCACTCGGTCGGCCGCCAGCGTCCGCTTGAGAGCCAGCTTGCCCTTCGGCAACCACGCGCCCTCGGCCGTGCCGGCGCCCGAGACGAGGAGCGCGGCGACGAGCCCGGTCATGCCGAGTCAGCAGGGTCGGGCGCCGAAGCACGCGACGGCGGGTCACCGCGATTGTCCTTCGATCACGAGCTTGGCCTGAACGGTCGCGAGCAGAGGCCTTGCGCTTCGTCTGGGTCGAGACGGGCCACACGTACCAGCGGTAGTCGCCCGGCACGAGCGCGTGCGGTCGGCCGTCCTGCCGCCAGCGGCCCGGAAGTACGAGTCTCGGCTGCGCGACGCGTGCTCGATAGATCTGCTCTCCGCTCCGGAACAGCTGGAACTCGTAGGCGGATGACCCGGGCGCGGCAACCCAGACGAACGTCTGCCCGGGCAGCGGAGCTGCATGAACGGGCGCGGAGGGCGCAGACGTCGCGGGCCTCTGGGCCGGCCGGCTCGGCGTGCTGGGTATGGCTGCGGCGCGCTCGGCACCGGCAGCCGACCGAGTCTGCGGCGAGACCTGGGTCTGAGTCGGAGCAGGCCCGACCAGCAGCGTCAGCCCGACGCCCAGGCCGAGCAGCCCGGCCAGAGTGAGGAGTCGGCCGAGGCGGCCCCGACGGACCGGCTGCGAAGGAGCCGTCCAGGCGCTCGACGAGCGCCACCTCGTCGAACACCACCTCGTCGAGTGGCACCGGGACTGCGGCGAAGCGTGGTCGATCCGGCAGCAGCGCACGGGCTGCGCGGGCGAGCTCGGGATCGATGAGCGCGAGCTCGGGGCTGATGGGGTAGAGCTCGACGGACGGTTCAACAGAAGCCTGGCGCTCGACCGGCAGCGGGATGACGACGCCGCCGGGCCCGTCGTCGCTGCCGCTGCTGCCGGAGTCGATCTCGGCAGACGACCGCACCGGAATGGCACCCCCCATCGCGGACATTCAGTCCGCGTCTCCGATACGCACCAGATCCCTTCGCAATCGTCACGCGAGCCTCCATACCGTTAGTTGTTGTCAGCGAAACTCGACGGCGCCGATGTCGGGCACTCCGCCGACGGGCCGCTTGTTGCCGTTTCGGTCGACGGCGGGATAGTTCGCCGGGTTGCCCTTGTCCCGGAGCAGGCTGGTCGAGAGCAGGGCGAAGTTGCCTGGGTCGGCCCTGGAGACGAAGCCCAGCAGGAACGACGCTGCGCTGCCGACGATGTTGTTCGTGCCGCAGCCACCGCCCGCGAAGGCATTGTGCGAGTAGACCGTGTTCCTCAGTCCACACGGGTTCGTGGAGAGGAAGAGGTTGCCGGTCACACGCATGTCCTCCGGGGCCGACCGGGTTCTCGTCCGGTCGAGATGCTGAGACCGCCGAGGAACGTGTTGTAACGGAACTCCCAGCCGCTCGGGTCGGGTGACGGGCTGCCGCCGTTCCGGAAGTGGAAGGCGTGGCCGTTCGAGATCCGACCCGTGTTCTCCCACGGCTTCTCGAAGAAGTTGTTCTCGACGAGACCGCCGGTGGAGACGTCGCCGCCCGTGATGAAGACATCCATCACCCCGCAGTGGTAGAAGTGATTTCGCCGCAGGGTGAGGTTCGTCACTCGCCACGCGTACATGCACTCCGTGTGCGCGCTCGAGCCGGCCGGCAGGCCGGCGTCGTGGATCACGTTGTGGTCGAACGTGATGCCCGAGCCGCTGATCCAGATCAGGCTGTTGTTCTTGTTGTTGCCGATGTTGGAATCGCGGACGGTCGTGTTCTGAGCGTCCTCCAGATGGAAGATCTGCTCGCCGTCGCAGCCGCCGCAGTCGACGCGCCAGCCGCTGACGAGGATGTTGCTCGTGTCGTCCGACCGGAATGTCCGAGACGTGACGGGGCCGAGGAATCTGATGTTGTTGCCGCCGTCGGCACCGTCGTTGATGCCGTTCTCGAGGTCGCGGACGACCACCCGCTCGCCCGTCGCCGGCCGGAAGCTCACGCCGGGGGCGCTGATCGACGCCTTGTTCGGGCCGATGCGCACGTTGCCGTAGTTGCCGCCGCGGATGAGAATGAAGTCACCGGTCTGGGAGGCTTGATACGCCTGGTTCCACGAGCAGGCCCTGATGTCGTTGTACGCGCCCGGGGTCGCCAGGCGGGCACACGAGCCGCCGTTGACGTCCACCCACAGGTTGGCCGTGCCGGCTGCCGGAGCTTTCGGAGCCGGCTTCGGGCTTGGGCTTCGGCTTCGGCTTCGGTGTGACTTTTGGCTTCGGCTTTGGTGCCGCCGCGGCGGTGCACTTGCTGGTCGTGATCCAACCGGTCGCCTCGGCGCGATTGGAAACGTTGCCCGCCGCGTCAACGGCCTCGAGCGCGAAGCGGTACCGCTTGCCGCAAGCAAGACCGCGGTAGACGTGCCTCGTGCCGAGCACCACAGCGACTCTCACGTCGTTCTTGAAGAGCCGGTAGCCGACGACCTTCACGTCGTCGGTCGAGTGGCGCCAGACGAGTGAGACCGTCCGCTGTGTCTTCCCCGCGAAGGCCATGCCCTGCGGTACGGAGGGGGGTTGCGTGTCGGCCTGCGTCCCGAGCGGGTCTACTGCAGCGCCGCTCGTGGCTGTGCACACGAGTGCGATGGCCAGGATTGGGCCGAGGAAATAGTGGCGGTGGGGTCGTCCGCTGAACATCTGGTTTTCGAAACAACGCGCCTGGCCGGTGGAATCACTCTGGGCGGGGGTGACAGGAACAGCACGCTGGTACGCTCGTGCGCTGTGGCCGGGGTCGACGTTGTCGTCGTAACGTACAGGACCGGCGAGACGGTTCGCGGAGCTGTCCGGCCATTTGTTGGTAAAGATTTTGTACGCGTTATCGTTGTTGACAACAGTTCAGGGGACTCGACGCTCGAAGTTCTCTCGACTTTGCAGGTGGAAACGATCGCGCTGGAAGAAAACGGCGGATTTGCCCACGGGTGCAACGTCGGCGCTGCTGCGGGGAGCTCTCCCTACGTCCTCTTTCTCAACCCGGACGCCGTGATCGAGCCCGAAGCGGTGCAGAAGCTCGTCGACGCCATGGAGTCCGACGAGCGGATCGGCGCGGCAGCCCCCAGGATCTTCGAGCCCGACGGCTCGCCCGACTACTCTCTCCGCCGCTTCCCGCGCCTCCGCTCCACGTACGCGCAGGCGCTTTTCCTGCACCGCCTCTTTCCCGACGCTGCCTGGGTCGACGAGGTGATCCGCGAGCCGTCCGTCTACGAGCGGCCGGGCGCGATCGAGTGGGTCTCCGGTGCGTGCTTCCTCGTGCGCCGAACCGTGCTCGATCAGATCGGCGGGCTCGACGAGAGCTTCTTCCACTACAGCGAGGACATGGACATCTGCGCGAGGATCTGGAAGGCGGGCTACGAGGTGCGCTACGTGCCGGAGGCCGTCGCCGAGCACGAGGGAGGCGCCTCGGCGCCAAGGCACGGGCTGCTGCCGATCCTCGCCGCGAGCCGGATCCGCTACGCCAACAAGCACGACAGCAAGCTCGTGGCGCTCCTCGGCCGGGCCGGCGTCGCGCTCGGCTCGGCGACGCACGCGATCGTCTCGAAGGGAGGCTGGCCTGCGCGGCGCGGCCACCTTCGCTCGCTCGCCGTCGCGCTCACACCCCTGCCTTCCGACCCTAGCCGTCTGGTCAGGGGTCGGTGAAATCAACTCTGATCGTTCGGGCGTCGATGCGATGCCTGTCTGCGACTAGGTTGAGAGCACGTTATGTGCGGCATTTGCGGAGTGATCCAGATCCACGGCGAGGCCCGGCAGGTCGTGCCGGACCACGTCCTCGAACGTATGAACGACGCGATGGAGCACCGCGGCCCGAACGACCAAGGGACGCACGTGTCCCCTGGTGCCTCGATCGGCGCGCGGCGCCTGAGCATCATCGACGTCGAGGGCGGCCACCAGCCGTTCTCGAACGAGGACGGCACGATCTGGGCGGCCCAGAACGGCGAGCTCTACAACCACGTCTCGATCCGTGACGACCTGCGGCGCCGCGGCCACACTTTCGCGAGCCGCTGCGACACCGAGATCCTGCCGCACCTGTACGAGGAGTACGGGCCGATGTTCCCGGAGCAGCTGCGCGGGATGTTCGGGGTCGTCGTCTGGGACAAGGTTCGCCGCCGCGGTGTGATCGCGCGCGACCGGCTCGGGATCAAGCCGATCTACTACGCCGTCTGCGGCGACTCGCTCGTGTTCGCGTCCGAGCTCAAGAGCCTGCTCGCCAGCGGTCTCGTCCCGACCGATCTCGACTACGAGGCGATCGACACGTTCCTCTCGCTCGGGTTCTTCCCGGCGCCGGCGACACCGCTCGCCGCCGTGAAGAAGCTCGAGCCCGGCTGCATCCTCGTGATCGAGAACGGCGCCGTCGAGGAGCGGCGGTTCTGGAGCTACCCGGAGCCGACGCTGGAGCGCGGCGGCAGCGTCGAGGAGTGGAGCGAGCGCCTGATCGCGGAGCTCGAGGAGTCGGTGCGCATGCGGCTGATGGCCGACGTGCCGCTCGGCGCGATGCTCAGCGGCGGCCTCGACTCGAGCCTGATCGTGGCGCTGATGGCGAAGCAGATGGACCGGCCGGTGGACACCTTCGCGGTCGGCTTCAAGGAGGCGGGTGCGAGCAACGAGCTCGCCGACGCCCGCTTCGTCGCCGACACGCTCGGAGCGAACCATCACGAGCTCGAGCTCTCGTTCGCCGAAGAGACGATCTCGCTCGAACGCCTGGTCTGGCACCTCGACGAGCCGGTGGCCGATCTCTCCTCTCTCGGCTTCATCGCCCTCTCCGAGCTGGCGGCGCAGCACGTCACCGTCGCACTCTCGGGCCAGGGCGCCGACGAGCTGCTCGGCGGCTACCGCAAGCATCGTGCCGCCGCGATCGCGGATCTGTGGCAGCGAGTGCCCTCGCCGGTTCGGCGCGCGTCTCTCGCCGTCGCGACGCACGGCCCCAGCCGGATGCGCCGGCCGATCTCCACGCTCGCGGCTCCCGGCGCTGCGGAGCGGCTGCTCTCGATGAGCGGTGCCCTTACCGGCGACATGCGGCAGAGGCTCGTCCGCGGGCCGCTTGCCGAGCTCGACGGGAACGCGGCGTTGCGTGCGATCTCCTACCGGCTCGGCGACTTCCCGGACGCACCGCTTCCCGCCACGCTCTTCCTCGACGGCCAGCTCGGGCTCGCCGACGACATGCTCCACTACTTCGACCGCGCGTCGATGGCGCATTCGCTCGAGGTGCGGGTCCCGTTCCTCGATCATCACTTCGTCGCGCTGTGCGCCTCGATGCCCGCCAACCTGAAGGTGCATCGCAAGGGGCGCAACCTCGAGACGAAGCACGTGCTCAAGCACGCGGCACGGGGCCTCGTCCCCGACCGGATCATCGACAAGCCGAAGATCGGCTTCTTCAACTCGGCCGTCGACGGTTGGTTCCGCGCGCAGACACGCGGCGCGATCTCCGATTACCTCCTCGGGCCCAACCCTCGGTACGCGGAGATGCTCGACCGCGGCGAGGTCGAGAAGCTCGTCAGAGGGCAGGCCGACGGAGTGGGCGGCAACACCTACGTCCTCCTCTCCGTCCTGATGCTCGAGGTCTGGTTGTCGGAGTACCTGCCCCGGGCGCAGGCGGGCACGTCGGCTCCGGCGCAGCCCTCCCGCTTGACTGCGTGAGCGCTCGCGACCTGACCTACGCGGTCGTGACGCCGGTCCGCAACGAGGCGGCGAACATCCGCCGCATCGGAGACGCGCTCGCCGCCCAGGAGCTATCTCCCCGTTGCGTGGGTCGTGGTCGACACGGGCTCCACGGACGAGACGCACGAGATCGTCGCCGAGCTGGCGCAGGCGCATCCCTGGATCGTCACCGCCACGCTGGAGGGCGCTCAGGATCTTGCGCGCGGTGGCCCGATCGCCCGCGCGTTCGAGCTCGGGTACTCGAGCCTCGCCGAGAAGCCCGACGTGATCGTCAAGCTGGACGCGGACACGTCGTTCGAGCCCGGCTACTTCGCGCGCCTGCTCGCCGAGTTCTCCGCCGACCCGCAGCTCGGGATGGCGAGCGGAACCTGCCATGAGCTCGAGGACGGCGCGTGGCACGAGCGTCACGTCACCGGCTCGACCGTCTGGGGCGCCTCGCGCTGCTACCGGCGTGAGTGCCTGGCCGATGTCCTCCCGCTCGAGCAGCGGATGGGCTGGGACGGCGTGGACGAGTTTCGCGCCAACGCGCGCGGCTGGAAGACCCGTACCTTCAAGAACCTGCCGTTCCACCACTATCGCCGCGAGGGCGAGCGGGACGGCGCCAAGCACCTCGCGCGGCTGGCCCAGGGACGTGCGGCTCGCTACATCGGCTACCGCTTCTGGTACCTGGCGCTGCGGGCGCTCTGGAATGCCCGCAAGGAGCCGGCGGCTCTCGCCATGATCTGGGGCTATCTGAAAGCCGCGCTGAACCGTGAGCCGCGGCTCGCAGACCCCGACGCCCGGGCGTACCTCCGCCGGCAGCAGAGCCTCCGCCTGCTGCCGAGCCGCGCTGCCGAGGCCATCGGCCGCCGGCGCCGCATCGCCTGATTGTCGGCGCAAGATGAGCATCCGCAGAAGCGGATGCTCATCGCGCAAAGACCCCTGAAGGCCTGCCTCGCGGCCCAAATGCGCTCTCGCCTAGCTCGGCTGCGGCGCGGGCTTTCGGGCCCGCGCCGCGAGCGGCGTCGGCCGCTCGGCCGTCAGCGAGGCGCCGAGGCCGACGAGCACGAACATCAGGAACGTGACCTGGATGAACGAGAAGGCATCGAAGGTGAACATGCCGACCGCGAACGCTGCGACGCTCGCAGCGATCGAGACCAGCAGCCAGCCACGTTCGGAGTCGTCCTCCTTCGCCTCCTTGCCGAGCCTGCGCACGACCCGGGCGAAGAACCACAGCCAGCCGAAGAAGCCCAGCGCGCCGATCTCGAGCAGGGTTCCGAGCCACTCGTTGTCGAGGATGTTGGCGCGAGGGCCGCGCACGTTCGCGTCCACGACACGCGTGCCGAAGCCCTGCTCCGACCAGCGGCTTCTGCTTCCACTCGTTCAGCGCAGGGCCGAGGTCGGCAAGGCGGCCGCTGCCGCTGGCGCCGGGCATCGACTGCTGCTCGGCGACGAGGCCGCCGGCGGGCATGAAGGAGTTCTTGATCGCGCCGAGCGTCCCGGGCAGCACGAGCTTGATCACGATGAGCGCCGGGATCAGGGCGGGCCACATCTTCCGCGTCTCGCTTCGGCCGGAGCCAGAGGAAGACGCCCGCGACGATGACGAACATCATGATCCCGGTGCGGGAGACGGTCGAGGCGCAGCCCGCGACGAGGAGCGTGACGCAGAGCCACCAGCGGCGCTGGCCGTACCGTCTCGCCAGGTAGAGCCCGAGCGGGGCCAGCATGACGAAGGCGGCGCTGAGCGCGATCGGATGCTGCGCGGAGCCGAAGACGCGCAGCTTCGCGGAGCCGAACTTCAGGAACGCCTCGGGCTCGCCCGCGCGCGCCCGGCTGCAGGATCGGGATCACGCGGCCGAGGTGGTTGAAGGCGTTGATCCCGGTGCGGGCCTCGATGATCGAGAAGAACGCGACGACCGCGCCTCCGCCGACGAGCGTCATCACCAGGTAGTCGATGTTGTCGAGCCGCCGGATCACGCTGGTGACCATGTAGAGGACGAGCACGAAGCTGATGAAGAACGTCAGGTCCTTTTGGACCGATGGACGAGAGTTCCGCGACACGGTCCGGGTTCGCGATGATCGAGCCCACGATCGAGGCGAAGATCACGCAGCAGCGGGCCCTCGAAGCCGGTGCGCCGGAACCGGATGCGGGGATCGACGAGCAGCGACGCGCCCCACCCGACGAGCAGCAGCACGATCGATCAGCCGGTACGGCTCGAGCTCGAACGGCAGGTTCCCGGGCAGCGAGTAGCGCCGGATCGGGATGAAGAGGATGACGAGGATCAGGCCCGCCAGCAGGCGCGGCCAGCCGACGTAGGTCGGGCGGACCCACGCCAGGAGCGTTACCAGCACGACGACCCCTGAGGCCCCTCGGAAGGAGAACCCGCTCGCGACCGACGCCGTCATGAACGCGAGCGCCGCGAGAACGGCCGCAGCCGGCAGGATCGTCCGGGCCGGCGCCGCCTCCGGAACGGTGAAGCTGCTCATGTGGCTACGCGGTTCGGCGTCGTGCGGTGCCGTCGTGCGCGAGCTCGACCGGGTCGCCCGGGCGGGCACGCGGGCGCAGGTTCTCGAGCAGGAAGGCAAGC
Source organism: uncultured Gaiellaceae bacterium (assembly GCA_963749515.1). Classification (GTDB taxonomy): domain Bacteria; phylum Actinomycetota; class Thermoleophilia; order Gaiellales; family Gaiellaceae; genus Gaiellasilicea. The sequence goes on along the minus strand of CAVVMR010000011.1, from coordinate 58,868 downwards.
CCGACTGTCGCGAACATCACGGCCAGGAAGATCACGATCGGCATCGTCTTCGAGCGGGGCTGGAAGATCTCGGCGCCGCGCGGCCGCATCACCTGCTCGACGAGCACGCGGTCGGTGCTCGGAACCTTGTTGGCCCGCTGCTGTTGCGTGAGATAGGTCTGGAAGGAGGTGGCGCTTCGCAGCGAGAGTTTCATCGCCTCGAGCGGCGTGGCTGCGATGGCGACGAGATCGATCAGCGGCAGCGTGTAGCGGCCATCCTGCACGACGACCGGCGTCGCGATGATCTTGCCGCGGATCGGCCCGTCGCTGGCGCATCTGCCGGAGGACGGGGTCGCTCGTGGCGAGCTCGGCGTAGAGAATCGTCAGGTTGTTGAGCCGGTTCGGATCGGCGAGCGGGATTCCCAGCCGCGCCGCCTCCTTCGACGGGTCGAGCGACGGATCGAGCGCCAGCAGGCGCCCCGTCGGAAAGCCCTGCTGTGTGATCAGGACGCGCGTTGCGCTCGTCCACAGCTCGGTCTGGCGATAGGTGAGACCCTTCGAGCTCACGCTGACGAGCGACAGCGTCGCGAGCGCGATCGCGAGCATCAGCCCGAGCAGAACGAGCAGCTTGAATCGCCAGAGAACCCGGGCATAGAGCTGGAAGTCCACGTCAGTCGCTCTGCGGGCTCGGCTCGAGGCTGCCGTTCATCGACCGGAGATAGGTCACGGCGGCCTCGGTGCGGTTGTTCACGCCCAGCCGGCGATAGATCGCGGCCAGGTGGAACTTGATCGCGTGGACGGAGAGGTGCAGGCGGCGGGCCGCCTCCGCGTTCGTCATCCCGAACGCGATCATCTGAAGCACCTCGAGCTCGCGCGGAGTGAGCGCGACAAGGCCGGTTCGTTCCTCGCGGTGAGCAGCTTCGTTGATCACGATTTCATCGTAGGAGGGGCGCCCTTCGACGCCAACGCCCGTTGGGCCAGCGTTTTGGGCTCCGGGCCCTAGCCGATCGGCTAGAGCGCGGTGCTCGGCGGCTTGAATAGGCGGAATCAGAGCTCCAGGAGTCCTGTGTCGAGGGGGTCGACGCGAGGGGCCGGGCCGCGCTTGCGGCGGCCGATGACGCCCTTGATCTCGCTCGTCACCTCGGGAGCGCGCCACAGGCAGCACGCGACGTAGACGATGCCGCCGAGCGCGATCAGGAGGACGAGCCTCAGCCAGGCCTGGTGCCCCGGCTTCGACGAGCCCGAGCCGGGCAACGACGAGAGCGCCGGCCATCACGGCGGTCGCCTGTGCGATGCCCGAGAGCGAGCGGACGAACCGCCAGAGCGGGATCCCGAGCGCCCGCGTCGTGACCCAGGCGCGCAACGGCTCCATCAGCAGCGTCGCGACCGCGTAGCAGACGGCCACGTCCACGATGTCCCCCCGCAGCCCCACGGCGACCGCCGCGAGGCTGCCGGCAGTCCAGAGCATCGTGTACCGCAGGAGGGTCCCCGCCTTTCCGAGTGCCATCAGCACCTCGCCGTTCAGCGTGTGCAGCGACTGGACGATTCCGACGACGGCGAGCACCTGGATCACGGTCGTCGCGTCGCTCCACCGGGAGCCGAGCACGACCTGGACGAAGTCCGGCGCCACCACGACGAGCCCCACGAGAGAGGGGATCGAGATCACTCCGACGAGCCGGGTGGCGCGGATCCAGATGTCCGCCATCCGAGCGCGGTCGTCGTTCATCTGGGAGAAGGCCGGGAAGAACACCTGCTGCAGCGGCGCCGCGATGCGGGCGAACGGCATCAGGATGACGGTCGTCGCGAGGGCGTACGTCCCGAGCGCAGCCGCCCCGAGGACACGTCCGATCAGGACGCTGATCAGCGTCCTGCCCGCCTGCCAGAGCATGTTCTCCGCGAAGACGTTGCCGGCGAAGCCGCCGAGCCGCCGCAGGCTGGCCGTCGAGAACGTGAACGACGGGCGCCACGGCGTCAGCACCCACAGCAGGGCGGTCGAGACGACCGCCTCGCCGAGCAGTTGGCCGACGATGGCCCACGCACTGCGGTCGACGATCGCGATTCCGATCCCGACGCTCGCGCCGACGAGCGTGGCCGCGATCTGCCTCAGCTCGAGCTTCCGGAACTCCATCTCGCGGACGAGCAGCGCCATCTGCGTTGTGCCGAGCGAGCTGATCAGAAAGCCGGCGGACAGGGCGACGAACAGCCACCGGACATCCGGCTCACCGTAGAAGCCCGCCAGCGGCCCGGCGGTCGCGACACCCACGAGTGCGAGCGCGAGGCCGACGCCGGCGCTCACCCAGAACACCGTCGAGCGATCGCCGTGGTGCAGCTCGCGGCGCTGGATCAGAGCTGTGCCGAGGGCGTTGTCTGTGAAGACGACGACGAATCCGGAGAAGACGAGCACCATCGCGGCGAGGCCCCAATCGTGCGGCGAGAGCAAGCGTGCGAGCACGAGCGCCACGGTCATCCGCGTGATCTGCAGCGTGACCTGGGAGCCGGCCTTCCACGCGAGGCCGCTCAGGATGCGCGAGCCGATTCCGTCCGACGCGCGCTGCTCGTCCGGCGTCATGCGGGTGCGGTTGCCAGCGGACGCGGGATCGCGTCCTCGAGGAAGCTCGTGAGGTCGGCCGCGAGCGAGCTCGCACTCGGGACGATCGCTGCCGCTTGCTGCTCGCCCGCGAGCGCCGCCGCAAGTCCGCCGGGCTCCTCGACGAGCGTCACGAGCCCCGCCGCTGCGAAGCGCCGGCCGAGCTGAAGCTGATGGTCGTCGACCGCCTCTGCGAACGACTTCAGGCGAGGTACGACGACCGGGCGCTTTCCGTTCGCGAGCGAGACCATCACCGAGCCGACGCCGGCATGGGTGACGACGACGCGGGCCCGGCGGATCGACTCCGCCATCTCCTCGAAGGTGAGGAAGTCGACGAGATGCGTCCCGGCGCGTTCGATCGGCGTCGAGTGGCCGTGCTGGACGACGAGCTCCTCGTCGAGTGACAGGTCCGCGACCGCGCGCAGCAGCCGGTCGAAGCGCGCTTCGTTCGTGCCGACGCTGACGAAGATCATGCGCCCGCCGAGAAGACGTTGCCGGCGAAGCGCGCCTTCGGGAGCCTTTCGGCGAGCTCGGGCCACTGCACATAGCGCCGCGAGGCGATCGGCGCGATCAGCCGGTAGGTGAGCGACGGGCCCTCGATCCGGGCCATGCTCTCGACGTAGACGACCTGCGCGCCGCGCAACCTCGCCACCCAGGCGAAGGGCACGGCGACGCCTGCACCGGTCGTGACGAGGACCTTCGGGCGCACCTCGGCGACGACGCGCCACGCGACGAGCAGGTTGAGCAGCATGTTCTTCAGGTTGCGGTTCGTCGGCCCGTGCGCGTAGTGCACGCGTTCGCCGTCGAGCAGAGAACGGGCGTCGCTCTTGTCGAACGTCACCCAGGCGCGCGCGAAGCGCTGCCAGGAGTCGCGGAGAGCGACCAGCTGCAGCAGGTGACCGCCCGTCGAGCAGACGAGGAGCAGATCGGCACGGTTCGACGGCGTCGGACTCACCACGAAACACTGTAGTGCGGCACCCGTTCGGGCACCACGACCGGACAGCCAGAACGGGTCTGGCACATCGGTTAGGTGGCTTTTGCAGGGCAATCCTAGTCCGACGACCGTCGCTCCCAATGGCCCGGCTTTCATAGGATTCGTGCAATGGAGAGCTCAACGCCTGCCGGCGGCATCGCCGTGGTCGTGCTGACGCACAATCGCCTGCATCTGCTGCGCAAGAACGTCGAGAACGTTCTGCTCCGGACGTCGCCCGCGACGCGGGAGATCGTGATCTGGGACAACGCCTCCACCGACGGCACGGCCGAGTACCTGGCGTCGCTCGACGATCCCGCGGATCCGCGTCGTCCGGAGCGAGAAGAACATCGGCCAGAACGCGTACGCGCGCGCCTTCGAGCAGACCGAGGCTCCGTACATGGTCGAGGTCGACGACGACGTCGTCGACGCGCCGGCCGGGCTGGGACGCGACGCTGCTCGATGCCTTCGAGCGCCTGCCCCACATCGGGTTCCTTGCCGCCGATCTCGAGGACGATCCGCATGACGTGGCTTCGCAGGTCCGCCACCACGAGCGGCCGCACGCGTACACGCTCGTCGCGAAGAGAACGGCGTTCGGCTGCTCAAGGGGCCGACTGGAGGCGGCTGCGCGATCACCTCGCGCGAGCTCAACCAGCGCGCCGGCGGATTCCGTCAGCACCGCAAGGAGATCTTCTGGCTCGAGGACGAGGCCTACATCGACGGACATCGAGCGGCTGGGTTTCCAGGCCGCCGTCCTCGCCGACCTGCGAGGTGCACCACACGGGCGGGCCGTACTACTCGGTCGAGTCCAAGGAGAAGGACGACTTCTGGAAGCGCTGGGAGGCGATGCGGGCCCGGCGCGAAGCGGTCAAGAAGATCCTCATCCGCATCCCCGGCGTACGCCGGCTGAACGCCCGCTTCAACTGGTTCGTCGCCCCTTCCGTGAGGGGCGGCCAGACGGGCTAGCGGCTAGGCGCCGACCGGGGTGTCCCGGTCGACCGCGATCTCGGCGGCGCTGAGGGCTCGGCTGTAGATCCGCACCTCGTCGATCAGTCCGCCGAAGTACTCGCCCCAGACGGTGTTCCCACCGATCCTGAGCGCGCCTGTACCGACCTCGAGCGAAGAGACGCCGCCGCGGGGAACGCTCGAAACCTGAACGCCGTTGACGTACAGCCTCAGCGTTGTGCCGTCGTAGGTGGCAGCGAGGTGCGACCAGGTCGCAGCCGGCAATGCTGCGGGACCGCGGGACTCGAACGTGACCGACGTTCGGGCCTCGGTCGAGGGACGGTTGTTGTCGGTGCTCCCGTAGAGCGCGTACGCGAGCCCGCTCGGCCGTTCTTTCAGGAGCACGGTGCGCCAGCCGGTCGCGTTGGGCCGGACCCACGCCTCGAGCGTCATGCCGGTGGTCAGGTCGAGCGTGCTCGAGTCGGCGATGTTCACGATGTCGTTGAGGCCGTCGAAGGAGAGCGCGCGGCCGAACTTGCCGCTCGCCGTCCGCGTCGGTCCGGCGACGGTTCCCGTGTTGCCGCTGCCCGAGCGGTCGAGCGCGGCGGTACCGGACGCCTCTTCGAAGCCGTAGGCGGCGACCAGCCCGGTGGGAGCCGGAGGCGCGACGATCGTGGCGCTCGCCTCGGGTGACGGCGCGCCTGCGTTCCCCGCGGCATCGACCGCGATGACGCGGTAGTACCAGGTGCCCACCGGACGATTGGTGTCCGGAGCCGAGGTGATGCTGCCGTCGACGGATCCGACGAGCGTTCCCGCGCCGGGTGTGAAGCCCGCGGTTGCCGAGCGGTGGATCCGGTACCCGGTGACAGCGCGGTCGTCCGCAGCGGCGGTCCAGGCGAGCTGCACGTCGTCGCTCGTGACGCTCGCCGCCAGGCTTGCCGGCGCGGTCGGTGGTTGCGTGTCCGGCTCGACCGTGGCGGCGACTTCCGCGCTCGGCGCGCTGGAGTGGACGCCGGCGTCCACGGCCACGAGGCGGTAGTACCACGTGCCCGCGGGGCGGTTCGCATCGAGATACGAGGTGACGCTGCCGTTGAGGGCTGCGATCATCGACCCGCCGCCCGGAGTGAATCCGGCCGTCAGCGAGCGATGCAGCTGGAAGCCCGTCACCCCGGCCGGGGCGGCATCCCATGTCAGCTGGACGTCGTCCACGTCAACCGCGGCAGCCAGCCCGGTCGGCTGCGGGACGGTGTTGTCGACCGTGACCTGGATCGTGGTCGTCGCCTGCGGGTTCGAGTAGTCGATGTAGTAGAGCTTGGCCTGGATGGTGTAGAGGCCGTTCGGGAGCGTTCTCGTGTCCCACGGAAGAGAGAAGCCGCTCGGCCACTGCGTCGTGCCCAATCGGCGACCCCGTTTGCGGTGAAGGCGACGCCCGAGACGCCTGACGTGAATGCAACACCGTCGGCGCGCGGGTCGGCGTCGAGGGTGACGACGCCGCGCACCGTCGAACCGTCCAGCGGCGAGGTGATCGGGACGGTCAGGACCTTGTTGTGGATCAGCCAGGTGCAGGGCGCGCTCGTCGTCTCGTTGCCGGCTCCGTCGCGCGCGATCGCGACCATCTCGTGCAGGCCGTTCGAGATCGAGTTCCGCGTGCTCCATTCGAAGCGGACGAACTGGCCAGAGACAGGGAAGCTTCCCGACGACCAGATCTCCACGCCGTCGACGAGCACCCGCAGGTAGACCCCGCCGCGGTCGTCGAAGGCGGGCACGTTGACGTCGAAGTACTCCGAGTACGCGACGGCGCCGTCGCAAGCGTTGTTGATGGACACCGTCGGCGGGGTGGTGTCCGGATCGAGCGTGGCCACGACCTCGTTCGACTGCGGGCTGAAGTTGAACAGCGCGTCGTGCGCGATCACCTTGTAATAGAAGGTGCCGGTGGTCGCGTTGACATCGTCGTCGAAGCTCGTGACGTTCCCTTCCACCTGGCCCAGCCAGTTGCCCGGCGCATAGGGCCAGAAGCCCGGCGTCGTCGAGCGGTAGACGCGATAGGTATCCACGCCGACGTCGTCGGTCGAGGGTGTCCAGCTGAGGTGGACGACGTCGCCGTCGGCCGTGGCCGTGAGATTGGCGGGCGCGGTTGGTGCGGCCGCATTCGGGCCGGCGACGGTGGCTGCCGCCTCGGCGGAGGAGGCGCTGCTGTTGCCGGCAGCGTCGAGTGCGACGATGCGGTAGTTGGTGGTGCCGACGGGCTGATTGGCGTGCGTGAACGAGATGACGTTGCCGGCCACGATGTCGAGCAGCGTCGAGGTGTTGCCCCCAGGCGTGAAGCCGGGGGTCTTCGCCTCGTAGACCCGGTAGCCGCTGACGCCGACGTTGTCGCTCGAGGCGCTCCAGCTCAGCTGTACGTCGTCGCCGTTGACCGTGGCGGTGAGGTTTCCGGGCGCGCTCGGCGGCTGCGAGTCGGGGCCGATCGTGGCGGAGGCCTGTCCCGACGGAACGCTCGCGTTCGTCGCGGCGTCGACGGCGATCACACGGTAGTGCCATGTCCCGGTCAGCCGGTCGGGATCCACGTAGGACGTGACGCCGCCGCCGACGGTCGCGATGAGCGTCCCAGCATCCGGCGTGAACCCGGCGGTCGCGGAACGGTGGACGCGGTAGCCGGTGACCCCGGTGTCGTCCGTGGCCGCGGTCCAGGCGAGCTGGACGTCGTCGCCGGCGACGGTCGCGGTCAGGCTTCCGGGTGCGGTCGGCGCCTGGGTGTCGGAGGACGCGATCGGAGCGTTCATGTCGGCCTGGATCTCTGCCGCCGTGAGAGCCCGGTTGTAGATGCGGAGTTCGTCGACCAGTCCGCTGAAGTACTCGCCCCAGACGGCGTTGCCGCCGATCCGGACGGCGCCGGTCCCGACCTCGATCGAGCCGGAGCGCGCCTGGCTCGAGACTTGTGTCCCATTCACGTAGAGCCGCAGCGTCGCGCCGTCGTAGGTCGCCGCGAGATGCGACCAGCCGGAGGGGAGTGCGCTCGGGCCCCGCGTCTCGGCCGGTGACGAGGTTCGGATCTCGGCCGATGGCCGGCCGGTGTCGGTGCTCGAGTAGAGCGCGTAGGCGAGCCCACTCGGACGCTCCTTCAGCAGCACCGTGCGCCAGTCCGCGCCCTGCGGGTTAACCCACGCCTCGAGCGTCATGCCCGTCGTCAGGTCGAGCGAGCCGGCGTCGGCGACGCTGACGATGTCGTTGACGCCGTCGAAGGAGAGCGCGCGGCCGAACTTTCCGGAAGCCGACGAAACGGCGCCGCTGATCGCTCCCGTGTTACCGCTGCCCGAGCTGTCCGCAGCGGACGCGCCGCCCGTCTCCTCGAACGCAAACGCGGCCACCAGGCCCGGTGCGCCGGCAGGCTGCGCAGTCGGTACGACAAACGTCGCCGCCGCCAGGGCAAGCAGCAACACGCTCATGTGTCCTCGCCGTGATCGCACCCGGTTGAAACTAGTACTCGGTCGCACGCCGTCCTACTGGCCGGGGGGCCAGGTTTCGGCAGGTTCTACGAGTACGTCGCCTGGTAGGTGCCGCTGACTGCGGTGAACACGCCGTACTGCACGCCCTTGATCGTTTGCACCGCGAAGGCTACCGGGCTGCCGCCGCGCGTGATCGCGCTCAGCGTGCCCGACGGCCCTGAGACCGGCAACATCGACTGGAGCCCGTTCGCCCCGGCGGCGACTGTGACGCCGAAGCTGAGCGTGCCGGAGCTCCACGCGACGTCGCGGATCGTCGAGCCGTTGCGCCCGTCGACCCAGTTGAGCATCTGCTTGTACGAGATCACGGGGACGCCTCGTGCCTGGGCGGCGGCGACGATCGCCTCGGCGCTCGCCTGTGGCGCCGGGTCGTCCGTGTGCACGTTGGCGCCGAACGCTCCGTAGTAGCCCTGCGGGCCGAGAGCGTTGTCGAGGAGCGTCGTCGTCGCGGTCTCGAAGGACGCGATCGACTCGTCCGTGAGGTTTGTGTTCTGCTGGTAGACGTCGACGAGCGTGCCGTCGAGGTCGGCGAAGCGCATCGGGAAGCCGCCGCCGTTCATGAAGCCGGGCGTCGACCCGATCCAGCTGCCGGGATAGTGGTAGTAGTTCGCATCCAGCCGGATTCCGCGCGCCAGCTCGACCTTCGCGTTCGAGACCCAGTCCGGCCAGAAGACACAGTGCGTGCGACTCGAGACCGGGTTCGGCTGGCTCGGGTACTTCGCATGGAAGTCGGCCAGCTGCGCGTCGTAGACCGCCGCCAGCTCTGCGGCGGTGACCGGCGCGGTCGGGCACGAGAGGACGACCGGGTGCAGCGCGATCTCGAACCCGGACAGCAGGTACGAAGCCGCTTCGGCGTTCGTGATCTTGGCCTGCGGATACACGTACGAGGTTCCGCGCACACACTCCCAGTCCGCGACGACGCAGCCGGACGGGCTCAGCTGGATGAAGCGGTCGAAGTGGCTCCCCGTGCCGCCCGGCGCCTGCGTGGTGGAGTGGTCGTCGCCGCTCATCAGCACGACTGCCTTCTCGCCGCGCGGCAAGTACCAGAAGCGCGGAACCGGGACGCGGTCGCGGCTGACGTGCGTGATCAGGTTCGCGAGCAGTCGCTGCTGCTCGTCCGCCTGAGGGATCGCGATCTTGCTCGTGTCGATCCAGTCCGGCTGGACGTCGCCGGGCTTCGCACCGAAGAACATGTCGCTCGGGCGGATCCCCAGCGAGCCGTCGCGCTCCTGTCCGGCCCAGGCCGGGTTGCCCTGGCGCGTGTAGACCACCGAGCGGGCGAGGTCGAAGGTGAACGACGCCGCCTCACCGCCGCTCGAGCCGACCGTGCGCAGGGTGACCGCCGGGTTCACGGTGGCGGTGGAGGAGTTGCTGTAGAGCTGCGCAACCGAGATCGCGCCGTTCAGTCCGTACCGGTCGGCGGTGCCGTGGTACTGGATGGTCTGCGTGGTGATCCCTGCCTCCGTGATCGCGCGCAGGTAGGCGTTCGAAAGCGTCGTCCCCGCATCCGTGAGGCCGAGGAGCGGCGCAAGCTTCTTGTCGGGGCGCATCGCGATCAGGTTGCCGCCCGCGTTCACCCACGTCGTGAACGTCGACACCTGCGTGGTGGTCAGCGGCATCTCGCCCAGGAGGACGGTGTCGAACTGAGCAAGAAGCGCCGGCGTGACATGGGCGAGGTCGAGTGACGTGTAGGCGTTCAGGCCCTCGTTCAGGAGGATCTCGCCCAGATACGCAGAGAACGGGTTCGCCGTCGAAGTGACCAGGAGGACGGGCGGGGAGTCCTCGGACGTGAACGACCACGTGTACTGGGCGAGCCCGTTGCCCGGCAGGTCCTTCGGGCCGCCGGCCTGCAGCACGGCGGTGTAGGCGGACGAGAACGACAGCGCGGCGAGCGGCGTCAGCGTCGCGGTGTTCGTCGTGTCGTCGTAGGCGACGGTCGCCGGCACGAGTGCATTGGACGCGTTGCGCAGCTGGAACGTCGTCGAGGTGATCGATGCGGGCTGCATCGGCTCGTTGAACTTCACGCTCAGCTTCTCGCCGACGCCGACGTCGGTCGCGCTGGCGGGAGGCGTGGTCGAGACGACGGTCGGAGGCGTCAGGTCGGGCTGGATCCGCGAAAGCCTGTCGAGCTGGATCTCCGCGGCGCTCAGTGCGCGGTCGTAGATGCGGACGTTGTCGACCAGCCCGTCGAGGAATCCGGCCGGTGAGCCGTCGAAGGCCCCGATCCGCCACTGGGTCGAGTTGCCGACCTGGCCGGTGAACGGCGCACTCGCGGTCTGGACGCCGTCGATGTAGATGCGGGCCACCGCGCCGTCGTAGGTGGCCGCGACGTGCTGCCATTCGCCGACGAGCGGCGAGTGGCCGGAGTCCAGGAAGTTCGCGAAGCTGTTGCCGAAGGTCAGGCGGTAGTGGCCGGCGAGGTGGTCGACCCAGATCATCGGGCCGCCGCCCTGGAAGCCCACCCACGTGCCGAGGAGCGCCACGTCCTTCTTCGCGGTCTGCTTGCGGACCCACGCCTCGTAGGTGAAGCCCGTCTTGTAGAAGGTGCCGAGCGCGGGTGGGTTCACATGCGCCGAGGTGCCGTTGAGGGAGACCGCGCCGCCGAAGCGTCCCGCGCCTGCCCACGTCCCGGCGATCACCGTCGCGGTCTTGCTGTTCCCTGACGAGTCCAGCGCGATCGAGCCCGACGTCTCGTCGAAGCCGTAGGCCGCGCGGAGGCCGGTGGTCGAGACGCCGGCGTTCGTCACCGTGACGGCCACCGGGCTCGAGGAGGTCGTGTTGTTCGCGCCGTCGCGAGCGACCGCGGTCAGCGTGTGTGCACCGTTCACCTCGGCCCGCGTATCCCAGGAGAGGGTGTACGGGGGCGCGATGTCCTCGATGCCGAGATTGACGCCGTCGAGCTTGAACTGGACGCCGACGAGGGCGTGGTCGTCCGCGGCGGTCGCGGCGAGCCCGACGACACCGCTCAGGTTCGCGCCGTTCGCGGGCGCGGTGAGGGACGCAGTCGGCGGCGTCGTATCCGCCAGGACGGCGACGCTCGCCTGGCCGGAGGCCGGCCCGACGTTGCCGGCCGCATCCTCGGCCGTGACCTTGTAGTAGTGAGTGCCTGCCGAAAGGCCCGTCTCGGTGAAGGTCGTGCCTGTCGGCTGGCCGACGCGGTTCGCGAGGCTCGGGGTGAAGCCTGAGCTCGTCGAGCGATGGACGTTGTACCGGGTCACGACCCAGTTGTCGCTGGCGGCCGTCCAGGAGAGGTCGACGCGCCCGAGGGCGGGGCTCGATGCGCTCGGCGTTCCCGGCGCGCCGGGCGCAGTCGTATCGGGTCCCGGCACCGGCTGATTCATGTCCGTGCGGATCTCGGCTGCTCCGAGAGCGCGGTTGTAGACGCGGACGTCGTCGATGACGCCGTCGAAGAAGCCACCCGGATTGCCGCCGTACGCGCCGATGCGCCAGGTGTCGGAGCTGCCGACCGATGCAGCCGCACGGCTCGAGACCTGCACGCCGTCGATGAAGTAGCGAGCGGTCGTGCCGTCGTAGGTGGCGGCGATGTGCTGCCAGGTCGAAGCCACGGGGCTCTGACCGGAGTCGAGGTAGCCGGAATAGCTGCCGCCGAGCGTGAGGTGATAGCGCGTGGCGAGATGGTCGACCCAGAGCATCGGGCCGGTCCCGGTCCAGGTGCCGACGATTGCGGCGTCGTTCTTGGTGGCGGTCTGCTTCTGCACCCAGGCCTGGAGCGTGAAGGCGCCCTGGTAGAAGGTGCCCAGGCTGCCGAGCCCGACCTGGTCGTTGACGCCGTCGAAGCTGAGCGCGCTGCCGTAGCGGCCGGCACTCGTCCACGTAGCGCCCGAGATCGCGCCGGCGTGGCCGTTGCCGGAGCCGTCGACCGCATTCGCGCCCGAGCCTTCGTCGAACGAGTAGGCGGCGACGAGCCCGACCGGGCCTGCGCAGAGCGCCGTCGACGCGCCGCTGACGAGCCTGCTCGAGACGTTCCCGTTGCCGTCGAGCGCCTCGACGCCGAGCTCGTAGCTCGTCGAGCAGCTCAGCGTGCCGAAGGTGAACGTCGTCCCGGTGGTGTTGCCGACGAGGCTGCCGTCGCGATAGAGGTTGTAGCCCGTGACGCCGATGTCGTCGGTCGACGGCGACCACTGGACGGCGAGCGACGTCTTCGCCCGCGTGGTCACGACGAGGTTCGCCGGCTGTGTCGGAACGCCCGCGTTCGCGATCGTGACCGGCGTGTTCATGTCGGTCTGGATCTCGGTGGCGCTGAGCGCGCGGTTGTAGACGCGCACGTTGTCGATGAGCCCGTCGAAGAAGCCGCCCGGGCTGCCGCCGTAGGCGCCGATGCGCCAGATGTCCGAGGTCCCGGCGCCGGCGCCGACCGCGCGGCTCGCGACCTCCACGCCGTCGATGTAGAAGCGGGCCGTGCTGCCGTCGTAGCTGGCGGTGAGATGCTGCCAGGTGCCGAGGACCGGGTTGTGGCCGGAGTCGAGGTAGCTCGAGAGGCCGCCGTTGAGCGTCAGGTGGTAACGCGATGCGAGATGGTCGATCCAGATCATGGGACCGCTGCCGGCCCACGTCCCCAGCACGCCCACGTCGTTCTTCGTCGTCGCCTTCTGCACCCAGGCCTGAAGCGTGAAGCCGCCCTGGTAGAAGGTGCCGAGGCTGCCGAGGCCGACGTAGTCGTTCGTGCCGTCGAAGGACAGGGCGCCGCCGTAGCGGCCGCCGGTCGTCCAGGCCGCACCGACGACCGTGCCCGCGTGGCCGTTACCGGATGCGTCGACCGCAGCCGGCCCCGAGCCCTCGTCGAACGAGTACGCCGCGACGAGACCGGGGGCGCTCCAGGCAGGAGCAGCCATGGCAAGGCAGAGCAGGCCGAACACAATCGCCAGTCCGAAACGCATCAGTTCAGTCCGCTCCCGCCGTTGCCCTGGAGCTCGGCACGCCGCCGTGCCTGCTCCCGCATTGATGCCCATTGTCCGTCCTGGCGTCTGCCGGGACAACACGCGTCGGTCCAGGGTGTGCCTAGCCGACTGATGAGGTCGCTCCATCAGGCGTACGTCGCCACGAACGTCGCGGTGACTGCTGTGAACATGGCGTACTGGATGCCCTTGATCGTCTGCACGGAGTACGTGACGGGCGTACCACCGCGCGTAATCCCGGTGAGCGTGCCCGCAGGACCCTGCAGCGGCAGCATCGTCTGCAGGCCGTTTGCGCCCGCGCCGACCGTCGTGACAAAGGTGAATGTGCCGCCGCTCCAGTTGAGGCCCCGGATCGTCGAGCCGTTCCGGCCGTCGACCCATTGCAACAGCTGCCGGTGGGAGATCAGCGGGACGCTGCGAGCCTGCGCCGCGGCGACGATGGTCTCCGCGCCCGCGTGCGGAGCCGGAGCGTCGGTGTGCACGTTCGCCGCGAACGCGCCGTAGTAGCCCGGGGCGCCGATCGCGTTGTCGAGCAGTGCATTGATCGAGGTCGAGAAGGACGTGGTCGACTCGTCGGTCAGGTTCGTGTTCTGCTGGTAGATGTCGAGCTGCGTCCCGTCGAGGTCTGCGAAGCGCATCGGGAAGCCGCCGCCGTTCATGAAGCCCGGCTTGGCCCCGATCCACGGCCCGGGGTAGTGGTAGTAGTTCGCGTCGAGGCGGATGCCGCGCGCCAGCTCGACCTTGGCGTTCGACGCCCAGTCGGGCCAGTACACGCAGTGGGTGCGGCTCGACACCTGAGGCGCAAGGCTCGTGTACTTCGCCTGGAACGAGGCGAGCTGCGTGTCGTAGAACGTGCCGAGCTCCGCTTCCGTCATCGGCGCGGTCGGGCAGGACGCCACCAGGGGGTGCACGCCGATCTCGAAGCCCTCGGAGTTGTAGGTCGCCGCCTGAGCGTTGGTCAGCGTCGCGTTCGGATAGATGTAGGACGTGGAGCGCACGCACTCCCAGTCGGCGACCGAGCAGCCGGCCGGGCTCAGTGCCTTGTAGCGGTCGAAGTGGCTGGCGGTGCCGCCGGGCGCCTGGCTCGGCGAATGGTCGTCGCCGCCGAGGACGACGACGGCCTTCTCGCCGCGCGGCAGATACCAGAAGCGCGGGAGCGGAAGCTTGTCGCGCGCCATGACCGTGACCAGGTTCACCAGCAGCCGCTGCTGCTCGTCCGCCTGTGGGATCCCGATCTTGTTCGTGTCGATCCAGTCGGGCTGCACGTCGCCGGCCCTGGCGCCGTAGAAGAGGTCGTCGGGCCGGATCCCGGCCACGCCGTCACGCTCCTGGCCTGCCCAGGCGGGATTGCCCTGGCGCGTGTAGACGACCGAGCGCGCGAGGTCGTACGTGAACGCCGCCGCCTGTCCGCCGCTCGCGCCGACCGACCGCAGCGTCACCGCGGGGCTCGTGGTCGCGGTCGTCGCGTTCGAGTAGAGCGTCGCGACCGAGGTCGCGCCGTTCAGCGTGTAGCGGTCGGCGGTGCCGTGGAACTGGATCGTGCTGCCGACGATCCCGGCGCCCGGCTCGGTGCCGGTGGCGACCTGGAGGTAGGCGTTCGAGAGCGTCGTGCCCGAGTCCGTCAGTCCGAGCAGGCTCGCGAGCTGCTTGTCCGGCCGCATCGTCACGAGGTTGCCGCCGCCGTTCACCCAGCCGGTGAGCGTCGTGACCTGTGCAGGGCTGAGCGTCGTGTTCCCGAGGATGACGACGTTGAACTGCGCGAGCAGCGCGGGCGAGACGAACGCCACGTCGATCGTCGTGAACGCCTGCAGTCCTTCGTTCCGGAGGATCTCGCCGATGTATGCCCCGAACGGATTCCCGGTCGAGCCGACGACGAGGATCGGCGGCGGTGAAGCCTCGACCGAGAACGACCAGGTGGAGTCGGCGGCGAGCGGGTTCCCCGCGAGGTCGGTCACGCCGCCCGCGGCTCCCTTGACGGTGACGTTGTAGCTCGCCCCGTACTGAAGCGCGTTCTGCGGCGTCAGCGTCGCGATGCTCGTCACCGGGTCGTAGGTGACGTTCGTCGGGACGACTGCGCTCAGTGCGTCCCTGAGCTGGAAGCTCGAGGCGGTGAAGGACCCGGCGGCCATCAGCTCGTTGAACCTCACCGTCGCCGAGGTGCCGGCGTTGACTCCCGCCGATCCCGGGGCCGGCGTCCGGGCCGTGATCGTCGGCGCCACTGTGTCGGGCGTGATGCTGCGGACCATGTCGTTCTGGAGCTCGGCGGCGCTCAGGGCGCGGTTGTAGACGCGAACCTCGTCGATCGAGCCGTTGAACCACTCGCCCCAGACGCTGTTGCCGCCGATGTGCAGCGCCGAGCTGGAGGTGGCGATCGAGCCTGCGACCGAGAGCTGCGCGGACTGTGTTCCGTTCACGAAGATCCGGAGCGTCGCGCCGTCGTAGGTGGCTGCGAGGTGGCTCCAGCTCCCGACCGGCAGCGTCGAGGTGCCGTTGAGCGACCGCTGCGAGCCGCCGACGGAGATCTCGCCGCCCGGGAAGGTGCCGTTCGTGTTGGTGTAGATGCCGTAGGCGAGGTTGCCGGGCTGGTCCTTGGCGAGCGCCGTGCGCCAGCCGCCTGCGACCGCCGGCCGCACCCAGGCCTCGAGCGTCATGCCGGTGGTCAGGTCGAGCGTGGCGGAGTCCGCGACGCTGACCAACGCGTTCGTGCCGTTGAAGTTGAGCGCGTTGTTGAACTTGCCGGTCGTCACACGCGTCGCGTTGACGAGCGTGCCGACGTTGCCCTTGCCTGACTGGTCAGCCGTTGTCGTCCCGGTTGTCTCGTCGAACGCCCACGCAGCCACGAGGCCGGGCGAGCCGGTGTTCGAGGCCGTGACGAGGACGTTCGTCGCGGGTGTCGTGTTGCCGGCAGCGTCGCGCGCAATCGCGCTGAGGGTGTGCGAGCCGTTCGCGACCGAGAACGTGTCCCACGAGAACGAGTACGGGGCGCTGGTGTCCTCCGCGCCGAGATTCGCGCCGTCGAGCCTGAACTGGACGCCTGCAACCGTGCCGTTGTCGGCTGCGTTCGCGTTGATCGCCACCGTCCCGCTCACCGTCGCGCCTCCCGCCGGCGCCGTGATCGTCACCGTCGGCGGCGTCGTGTCGGCTGCGGACACTGCGTTTGCCTCGTTCCCGGCCGGTCCGATGTTGCCGACGAGGTCCTCGGCGGTGACCTTGTAGAAGTAGGTGCCGGGCGCAAGCGACGAGTCGTTGTGGCTCGTGCCGGTCGGCTGTGCGATGCGGTTGCCGGCGCTGGGGGTGAAGCCGGCGCTGGTGCCGCGGTGGACGTTGTAGCGGGAGACGCCGACGTTGTCCGTCGCGGCGCCCCAGCTCAGACCGATCTGCCCCAGCCCGCCGGTCGCCGTGAGGGTCCCCGGCGCGCTCGGCGCCAGTGTGTCGGGCGCGCTGATCGAGGTGTTCATGTCGCCGGTGATCTCGCTGGCTGTGAGGGCGCGGTTGTAGATGCGGACTTCGTCGATCTCGCCCTGGAACCACTCGCCCCACACGGAGTTGCCGCCGATCTTCAGAGCGCCCGTGGAGGTTGTGATCGCCCCGCTGAAGGCCAGCTGTCCGGCCTGGACGCCGTTCACGAACAGGCGCAGCGTGGTGCCGTCGTACGTGGTCGCGAGGTGGCTCCAGGTGTTGACGGCCAGCGGCGTCGCCCCCGGCGCCATGCGGAACCCGCCGCTGACGATCTCGCCCGTCGGCACCTTCGTCCCCGCGTCGCCGCCGTTCGCGTAGAGGCCGTAGCTCATGCTGCCCGTCGCCTCTTTCAGGATCGCCGTGCGCCAGTTGCTGCCGAGGTTGGTGGGGCGGACCCAGGCTTCGAGGGTCATGCCGGTGGTGAGGTCGAGGGTGTTGTGGTCGGGGATGGTGACGGCGGCGTTGCTGCCGTTGAAGCTGAGTGCTTGCCCGAATTTGCTGGTGGTTGTCCAGGTGGCGTTGCTGAGGGTGCCGTTGTTTGTGTTGCCGGATTGGTCGGGGGTGCTGGTGCCGCTGCCGGTGTCGAAGCCGTAGGCGGCGACGAGGCCGGTGATCGGTGGGGCGCTGGTGGTGGCGGTGGCTTCGTTGGAGGCGGGGCTGAGGTTGCCGGCGGCGTCTTCGGCGGTGACGCGGTAGTAGTAGGTGCCGGCGGCGAGGCCGCTGTCTGTGTGGGCGGTGCCGGTGGGTTGTGCGATCCGGTTGCCGGCGGTGGGGGTGAAGCCGGCGCTGGTTGCCCGGTGCAGGTTGTAGCGGCTGACGCCGACGTTGTCTGTGGAGGCGGTCCAGGTCAGGTTGGCCTGGCCGGCGCCGCCTGTGGCGGCAAGGTTTGTCGGTGTGCTGGGCGCGCTGGTGTCGGCGACGGTGGCGCTGGCGGTGTTGGAGACGGGGCTGATGTTGCCGGCCGCGTCCTCGGCGGTCAGCTTGTAGAAGTAGCTGCCGGGGCTGACGCCGATGTCGGCGAAGCTGAGCCCGGTCGGCTGCGCGATCCGGTTGGCGGGGCTGGGGGCAAAGCCGCTGGTGCTGCCGCGGTGGAGGTTGTAGCGGCTGACGCCGACGTTGTCTGTGGCCGCCGCCCAGCTGAGGTTGACGGTGCTGCCGGCGACGCTGGCAGCGAGCGAGCTGGGCGCGCTGGGCGGGCTGGCATCGGCGACGGTCGCCGAAGCCTCGTTCGAGACGACGCTGATGTTGCCGGCCGCGTCCTCGGCGGTGACCTTGTAGAAGTAGCTGCCCGTCGCCAGCCCCGGATCGGCATAGCTGGGCGTCGTCGGCTGCGCGATCCGGTTACCGGCAGTCGGAGTGAAGCCGGCGCTCGTCGCCCGATGCAGGTTGTAGCGGCTGACACCGACGTTGTCCGAAGAAGCAGTCCAAGAGAGATTGACGGTGCTGCCGACAACCGAGCCGGAAAGCCCCACCGGCTGGCTGGGCGCCGTCGTGTCCGCCAACACCGTCGCCGCCGCCTCATTCGAAACAGCGCTGATGTTGCCGGCCGCATCCTCGGCCGTCACCTTGTAGAAGTAGCTGCCCGGCGCCGTCGTATCGACAAAGCCCGGCGTCGCAGGCTGCCCAATCCGGTTTGCCACCGAGACCGCAAAACCCGCACTCGTGCCCCGATGCACGTTGTAGCGCACCACACCAACGTTGTCCGACGACGCCGACCACGACAACGTCGCCCGCCCCACCGAACCCACCGCCCCCAACGAACCCGGCACCGACGGCGCCTGCGTATCGCCAACGGTGGCGGAAGCTTCGTTCGAGGCCGGCCCGAGGTTGCCGGCCGCATCCTCCGCGATGACCCGGTAGAAGTACGTCCCGGCCGCCACGTTGTCGGTGTACGAGAGACCGGTCGGCTGTGCGATGCGGTTGCCGGCGCTGGGGGTGAAGCCGGCGCTGGTGCCGCGGTGGACGTTGTAGCGGGAGACCCCGACGTTGTCGCTCGCCGCGCCCCACGACAGCTGCGCGGAGCTCAGCGCACCCACGACGGACAGCGCGCCCGGAGCAGACGGCGGCGATGCATCCGGATTCGTGATCGAGATCGCCATGTCCGCGGTTATCTCGCCGGCGCTGAGGGCGCGGTTGTAGACGCGGACCTCGTCGATCTCGCCCTGGAACCACTCGCCCCAGATCGCGTTGCCGCCGATCTTCAGCGGTCCTGTCGACGCGACCATCGAGCCGGCGATGACGAGCTGACCGGCCTGGACGCCGTTCACGTAGAGCGCCAGCACGTTGCCGTTGTAGGTCGTCGCCAGATGCGTCCACGTGTTCAACGGCAGCTGTGTCGTGCCGCTCGCGTCCCGGTAGCCGTTGATGAACACCTCTCCGACCGGCGCGACGGGCGGTCCGGAGGTGTTGGCGTACAGCCCGTACGACATGCTCCCGGGCTGCTCCTTCATCAGGACCGTCCGGTAGCTCGAGCCGAGGTTGGTGGGGCGGACCCAGGCTTCGAGGGTCATGCCGGTGGTGAGGTCGAGGGTGTTGTGGTCGGGGATGGTGACGGCGGCGTTGCTGCCGTTGAAGCTGAGTGCTTGCCCGAATTTGCTGGTGGTTGTCCAGGTGGCGTTGCTGAGGGTGCCGTTGTTTGTGTTGCCGGATTGGTCGGGGGTGCTGGTGCCGCTGCCGGTGTCGAAGCCGTAGGCGGCGACGAGGCCGGTGATCGGTGGGGCGCTGGTGGTGGCGGTGGCTTCGTTGGAGGCGGGGCTGAGGTTGCCGGCGGCGTCTTCGGCGGTGACGCGGTAGTAGTAGGTGCCGGCGGCGAGGCCGCTGTCTGTGTGGGCGGTGCCGGTGGGTTGTGCGATCCGGTTGCCGGCGGTGGGGGTGAAGCCGGCGCTGGTTGCCCGGTGCAGGTTGTAGCGGCTGACGCCGACGTTGTCTGTGGAGGCGGTCCAGGTCAGGTTGGCCTGGCCGGCGCCGCCTGTGGCGGCAAGGTTTGTCGGTGTGCTGGGCGCGCTGGTGTCGGCGACGGTGGCGCTGGCGGTGTTGGAGACGGGGCTGATGTTGCCGGCCGCGTCCTCGGCGGTCAGCTTGTAGAAGTAGCTGCCGGGGCTGACGCCGATGTCGGCGAAGCTGAGCCCGGTCGGCTGCGCGATCCGGTTGGCGGGGCTGGGGGCAAAGCCGCTGGTGCTGCCGCGGTGGAGGTTGTAGCGGCTGACGCCGACGTTGTCTGTGGCCGCCGCCCAGCTGAGGTTGACGGTGCTGCCGGCGACGCTGGCAGCGAGCGAGCTGGGCGCGCTGGGCGGGCTGGCATCGGCGACGGTCGCCGAAGCCTCGTTCGAGACGACGCTGATGTTGCCGGCCGCGTCCTCGGCGGTGACCTTGTAGAAGTAGCTGCCCGTCGCCAGCCCCGGATCGGCATAGCTGGGCGTCGTCGGCTGCGCAATCCGGTTACCGGCAGTCGGAGTGAAGCCGGCGCTCGTCGCCCGATGCAGGTTGTAGCGGCTGACACCGACGTTGTCCGAAGAAGCAGTCCAAGAGAGATTGACGGTGCTGCCGACAACCGAGCCGGAAAGCCCCACCGGCTGGCTGGGCGCCGTCGTGTCCGCCAACACCGTCGCCGCCGCCTCATTCGAAACAGCGCTGATGTTGCCGGCCGCATCCTCGGCCGTCACCTTGTAGAAGTAGCTGCCCGGCGCCGTCGTATCGACAAAGCCCGGCGTCGCAGGCTGCCCAATCCGGTTTGCCACCGAGACCGCAAAACCCGCACTCGTGCCCCGATGCACGTTGTAGCGCACCACACCAACGTTGTCCGACGACGCCGACCACGACAACGTCGCCCGCCCCACCGAACCCACCGCCCCCAACGAACCCGGCACCGACGGCGCCTGCGTATCGCCGCCCGTCACCGGCCGCGTCATGTCTCCCTGGATCTCGGCAACGGTCAGAGCCCGGTTGTAGACCCGCAGCTCGTCGATCAGGCCGGCGAACCACTCGCCCCAGATCGCGTTGCCGCCGAACTTGAGCGCTCCGGCCGAGGTCGAGATCGAGCCGGAGGCGAGGAGCGTCGCCACCTGCGTGCCGTTGACGTACAGCGCCAGGACGCTCCCGTTGTAGGTCGTCGCCAGATGCGTCCACGTGTTCAGCGGCAGCTGCGCCGGCCCGCGGACGTCGCGGTCGACGGCGCCGATCATCCCGTTGCCGCTCGGGACGGCGGTGCCGGCGCCGGTGCTCGCGTACATGCCGTAGGCGTAGTAGCCGGGCTGCTCCTTCATCGCCACCGTGCGCCAGGTGTTGCCGAGCGCAGTCGGGTTGATCCAGGCCTCGATCGTCATGCCCGACGTGAGGTCGAGCGAGGCCGAGTCGGGGATCGTCACCGAGGCGTTCGTCCCGTTGAAGGAGAGCGCGTTGCCGAACCGTCCCGCGGTCGCGCCGGCCCAGGTCGCATTCGTCAGCGTGCCGTTGTTGCCGTTGCCGGACCCGTCGGTGACCGCGGCGCCGGCGCCCGTGTCGAAGCCGTAGGCGGCGACGATCCCAGGCGGCGGGCTGTTGTTCGTGACCGTGATCGGCACGGAAGCGGAGGTCGCAGCGTTCGCGGAGGGATCGCGCGCGACGGCGGTGATCGTGTGCGAGCCGTTGGGCACGGTCGTCGTGCTCCAGGTGAACGAGTACGGCGCGGACGTGTCCTCGGGGCCGAGGTCGGCGCCGTCGAGCTTGAACTGGACGCCGACGACCGCGTCGTTGTCGGAGGCGTTCGCGGTGACCTGAATCGTGCCGCTCACGGTCGCTCCGTTCGTGGGCGCCGTGACCGAGACGGTCGGGGGCGTCGTGTCACCGGAGAGCGGAGCCGGGTTCTGGCGGACGAACGACCCGATCGACGGCACGCCGTTCGTGTCGACGAGGAAGAGCAGGTAGTCGCCGGGCGGGGCCAGGTTGGAGTTCGCCGGCGCCGTCACGGTGACCTTGCCCGAGCTCTGCGTGAAGTTGAGGAACTGGAAGCGCTGGTTCATGTCCAACGCGTGCGTCACCGACGGGGAGCGGATCAGCGAGACCTTCGCGATCTGGGCCGCGTTCGGCGTGTTCACGTCGAAGGTCGCGCCGTAGGACATCGAGGCCGGCGAGCTCGTGATCAGGGGCCGCGGGCCTTTGAAGAGGTACGGCGGCGAGTAGATCTCGCCGTTCTTGATGTCGGTGCCGCCGCCCACCGCGCCGCCGCCCGCCATCAGCACGCGCCCGTCCGGCAGCAGCAGCGCCGTCGAGTGGTACTGGCGTCCGTTCTGAAGCGCGTCGACCTCCGTCCACGTCTCCGTGTCCGGGTTCCAGATCTCGGCGGGCAGGACCGACCTCGACAGGTCGAGGCCGTCCGAACGTGAGCTGCCGCCGCTTGCGAGCACCGTCCCGTCGGGCAGCAGAGTCATGTTGTGATACGCGCGACCGCGCCCCATCGGCGAGGTCTCGCGCCAGGTCGGGCTCGGAGCGTCCATGTCGAGCACGGCCGTGCGACCGTTCGTGTCGTAGGCGAGCGGGCCCCCGAAGTCGGGGTCGGCCCACGTGCCGGACTTCATGATCTTGTTCGGCCGGTACATGACGGCGCTGTGACCGTCGAACGGGCTCGTGTTCAGCGTCGACCACGTCCACGATCCCGGAGTCAGGATGCGCGTCGTCGTGTCGGGGCCGACGTCGATGACCCTGCCGTCCGAGAGGACGAACATCTGCGGGTAGAGCGGCGTCGTACGCTGCGCGCTCGTCAGGCTCGTCCAGGTGTTGTTCGCCGGGTTGTACAGCTCCGGCAGGGAGTTGACCGACGCGTCCTCGAGGGCGTGCGGCTGGCCGGGGCGGTTCTGGACGATCCGGTCGCCGGCGTAGACGAGCACCTTGCCGTCGGGCATCTGCGTCGCCGTCGGGTACCAGCGCGCCTCCTCCATGTCCGCGCCGCGGAAGTACGTGTCCGTATTCGCGTTGAAGAGTGTCGTGTCGGCGAGCCCTTCGTAGGCGGCGATGTGGCCCCCGACGATGAGCGTCCGGCCGTCGGCGAGCTGCACGTGCCCGCCGCAGAACAGGTTGCGCCCGTACGGCACCGACGTGAAGATGCCGGTCTGCGGATTCCAGACCCGCTCGGAGTTCAGGGCGGCGCCGAAGCCGTCGAGCGCGAAGACCTCGCCGGTGGACGTCAGCGACATGTGAACGGCGACGATGGGCCACGCGAACGGGGCGCTCCAGTCACCGTTGATGTTCGGCGGGTCGCCCGGAGCGGCACTCGAGCCGCCGAGCTGGACGAGCGCCGCCAGCACCGCGAGCATCGCGAGCAGGCTGCGCTTCCACGAGGGCATCCCTCGCCAGAGCCGATTTGTATGGGTCGCAGTTCTCCGCATGGTCAGTCCGCCCGGCGGCCGCTCGCCGGAACCTTTGTTATCTCTTGTGACGCCAAAAGGGACAAGGGCCGGAAGTTCAGACCGGCCTATCCATGCGGCGGGGTTCGACGAATCCGGCGAGCCGGCGCACAAGCGCGCCGTCGCGCTCGCCCAGCCGGGCAGCCACTCGCTCCGCTCCGAGCGCCACGCCCCACGCGGCCATCGGGACGAAGACGAGCTCCAGCCGGAAGGCGCTGAAGACGGGCGCCGCGAGCACGTAGCCGAGGGCAAGGAACGCACCGGCGGTCATGAGCGTCGTCGGCGCGTCTCTCGTCTCGCGCCGGCGCCAGACGAGCAGCAGCAGCGCAACGACTCCGCCGACGAGGAAGAGCGCCGTGTACCACTCGCCGCGGCGAAGGAAGCCGACGTTCGCCCGGAGCAGCTCGACGAGGGCGCCGGGGTAGTGGCCGGCGATGAATCCCCACGAGGTGTCCGAGGACGGCTCCGAGTCGTTCACGAGCAGCGCGAGCAGGTCGCGCACAGGTGTCGTGAACAGGAGCACGGCAGGGAGCGCGGCCGCAAGACCGGTCCCGAAGAGCGTCACCGGCACCCGCGAGCGGCTGCGCAGGGCGAGCCAGCCGACGGCGAGGATCGGGATCCACGTGCTGTCGCGGGTGAACGCGAGCAGGCCGATCGCGCCGATCCAGAGCGGCAGCCATACGAGCCCACGCTCGAGCGCCAGGATTGCCGCGGCGAGCGCGACGATCTCGAGTGCGAGCCCCCAGCTGTCGGTGAGCGGGAAGGAGGAGTGGTGGGTCAGGGGCGGTAGGAGCGCCGCCGCGGCGGCGACTGCCGCGGCGAGGGCCGTCCGGTAGCGCAGGAGGAGCAGGCCGAAGAGGGCGAGCACCGCAGCGATGTAGCCCACCAGCGAGAGGTCGAGGAGCGAGCGCTCCTCGGTCACGGGGTAGATGGCCGCAGCGGCGAGCGGCACCGCCACCCGCCGCTCGTAGAACGGCTCGTTGTAGTCGACCCACGCCTCGTTGCCGGTGTGTCCCGGGTCGCGCTCGCGCAGCTCGGCCGCGAGCGGGCCCTCGAAGACCTTGTCGAGGGCGTCGTCCTCGCCGCGCAGCTCGAGCACGCGCGCCTGGTAGTAGAGCGCGTCGGGCGTCCACTCGACGGGGTCGTTGAAGGCGGGCCAGACGGCGAGGCAGGACAGTGCGGCCAGTGCGGCCGCCAGGATCCCGATCGTTGCCGCGCGCGATCTCACGTCCTGCCCCCCGTCGAGCGCAGGTCTCAGGCCCCAGCCGAGACGTGCGCGTCGAGCAGCCGCTGTTCGCGGTGCCAGTCGATCGTGCGCTCCAACCCCTCCTCGAGTGAGACCTTCGCCTGGAAGCCCAGCAGCGTCTCCGCCTTCGTCGTGTCCGGGATGCGGTGGCGAACGTCCTGGTAGTTGCCGGGCATCTCGTCGTAGCCGATGAAGGTTGCGCGAAGCGGCTGCGGGATCTCGAGCTTGTCCTGGATCTTCTCCGCCAGGCACCTGATCGAGAGCGCGTCGGTCGAGCCGATGTTGACCACCTCGCCACGGGACTCTGGCGTCTCGAGTGCGCGCATGAAGCCCTCGACGGTGTCCTCGACGTACGTGAAGCTCCGCGTCTGCATGCCGTCGCCGTGGATCTCGACGGCCTCGCCGCTCAGCAGCGACTCGATGAAGGTCACGGTCGGTCCGCCCCACCAGGTGAGGTGGTTGCGGGGGCCGTAAACGTTGAAGAGCCGCAGGATCGTCACCTTCAGGTCGCGCTCGTCGGCGAGCGCCAGCGCGTGGTGCTCGTCGTACATCTTCGAAACGGCGTAGGCCCAGCGCTTCGACGTGGGCGGCCCGATCACCAGCTGGCCGTCCTCGCGGTAGGGCGGGGTTCCGTCGCCGTACACGTCGGAGGTCGACGTCACGATCACGTCCGCGTCGAGCGCGAGCGCAACCGAGCACGCCGCGTTGACGCCGGTGACGTTGACTTCGAGCGTCGCGAGCGTGCCGCCGTAGCGCGGGATCTTCTTCGCCGCGAGGTGCATGATCGCGTCGCAGCCGTCGAAGGCCGCGCGCAGCGGTCGCCGCTGGGTGCAGTCGAGCACCTCGAACTTGAAGCCGCGGTGGTGCAGGAACGGCTCCATGTTCGCCATCGAGCCGTACGACATGTCGTCGACGCCGACGACCTCATAGTCCTCCGCAAGCAGCCGCTCGCACAGGTGCGAGCCGACAAAGCCGGCGGCTCCGGTTACTCCGATTTTCTTCATGAACCCCTCCCGGGCCTGGAAAAGTCGTTGACGGTCATGCCGCGACCTGCCGCAAGGCTGGGAGCCGCTCGAGAATGCCTGGCACGACCTGGTTCGAGACGCCGATCACGGCCTGCCCGCTGACGATCTCCGGGTAGACGTGCGCGGTCGATGCGAGCGAGAGCCCCGGCACCGAGAACATCTCGGGCAGGCGCTTGGCGCCGCCGACGAGGTGCACCGGCTCGGTCACGCGCGCCCGCTGCACGACCGACGAGACGATCTCGTCGTCGCGCAGGTCGGGGAAGATCGTGCGGGCGTACGTCATGTACTTCCGCTCGAGCTCCTCCGGTGAGGCCTCGTGATCCGGGTGTCCCGGGTCGACGTACTTTGAGACGTAGAGCAGGTGCCCCCCGACACGCTCTGGATCGACCACGTGCGTGGTCTCTACCACCGTCGTCAGCGGGACTCGCCGGTCCGTGATGTTCAGGTGGTAATACGGGCTGACGCTCCGCTTGACGCGGAGCAGCAGGCAAATGACGCCGAGGTAGCGGCAGTGGTCGGCCGGCGCCTGCTCGGCAAGCTCGGGCGCGAGGACCCGGCGCGCCATCGGCGGCGCCAGGCTGCAGAGAACATGATCGAAACGCTGGAGGCGACCGTCGACCACGACACCGACGGCGCGGCCGCCTTCGGCGGCGATCTGCTCGACGGTCGCCCCTGCGTGTACAACGCCGCCGAGGGCGACGATCTTCTTCTCGAGGGCATCGATAATCGTCTGGTAGCCGCCGTCGAGCCAGCCCATGACCTCGCGACCGCTCTTGTCGCGCGTGGAGCCCATCCGGCGCGTGCGCGCCCAGATGTAGGTGGCGGGCAGGTCGTCGAACTGGCCGTCGAACTTGGAGTCGAGGAGCGGCTTCCACAGCTTCTCGACCACGCCGCGGCCGCAGTGGCGCTGGAGCCAGTCGAGCAGGGGCTCGTCATCGAGCTTGTCGTGCTCCTTGGTCAGCTGGCAGCGGGCGACGAACGACGCGAGCCGCACGCGCTCGTGCGGGCGGAGCAAAGGAAAGGTGAGGAACTCCTTCGGCGAGGTCATCGAGAAGAGCCGTCCGTCGCCGTAGAAGCCGACCCTCGTCGGCTGGAAGCGCCACTTGTCGCCGAGGCCGAGCTCGTCGGCGAGGCCGACGACCCGATCGTCGCTCGGCAGGACGACGTGGTAGAAGCGATCGGCGGCCGTGCCGTCGAAGTCGAAGGACCCCACGAGCCCGCCGAGGTCCGGCGCGCGCTCGTACAGCGAGACGGCCACGCCTGCCTGCGCGAGGCGATACGCGGCGGTCATCCCGAGGATGCCGCCGCCGACGATCCCGACGCTCGGGGTCATGCGCCGAGCGCGCCTTCAGGTGCAGCCGGAATCGGTTCGGGCGCGCCCGCGCGCTCGCGGAAGAGCATCCGCCAGTAGGCGAGCATCGTCTTGAAGACCGGCATCTTGCTCTCGCCGTTCCGCTTGCTCCAGTCGAGCGAGACGGGCACCTCGACGATGCGCGCGTTCATCGCGGCGAGCTTCGCGAGCAGCTCGGCCTTGCAGGCAAAGCCGCGCTCACGGATCAGACGGTCGCCGTAGCGGGTCGACGCATCCTGGAGCGTCGACGCGCGGTAGACGCGGAAGAACGAAGAAACCGTGGTCGCCTCCAGCCCGAGGCTGTGGCGCACGACCCAGCCGGCGGCTGCGCTCAGCAGGCGGCGGTGAGCGCTGACGCCCACCATCCTCCAGTCGGCGAGCACGACGTCGGCGCCGCGCTGAACCTCGTCGAGCATCTGCGGCAGCGCGCCGAGATCGCTCGTCGTGTCGGCCTCGAGCGTGACGATCAGCGCGTCGGGCTCGGCGCAACCGAGCGCCGAGATGAAGCCCGTCCGGAAAGCCGCGCCGGGACCCTGGTTCACCTCGAGCCGGACGAGCTCGACCGGCAGCGGGCCGGCATACGACTCGACGAGCGTCGACGTCGCGTCGGCCGAGCCATCGTCGACGATGAAGATCCGCGACCCGACGCCGAGCAGCTCGCTCGTCTGCGCCAGGTCGGCGAAGAGCGTCGGCAGGTTCTCTTCCTCGTTGAACGCAGGGATGACAAAGAGGAGTTGTGGCCTGTCTTCGGCCTGAGTCCCCTCGTCCGCCGCCGCTGTAGTCATCTCAATGGTGCTCACGTGCGTCGCTCTCCCACCAGTCGAAGTCGGTCATGCCCCCGTTGCAATGACCCTAGGAGCGGCGCAGCGAGGCTTCCAGGCCAGAGCCGCAATCCCAGTCGGGGGTGGGGGCAGCTAGCCCTTCGGGGGGCTGACATGTCTCCGAAAGTCCGCGCAAACCCTGACCCGAAGGGGATTTATCCCGGAGGCCTCCACAGCGCATGATTCGAGGCGTGTGGCGAGGACGCGCATCGAAACCGGTTCAGCCGGTGTTCGCCGGTGGTTCGGCATGACTGAGATGGCGGTAAAGACGCCCGTCGCGGCCGAGCGCGCCCGGAGGGCGCCCCGGAGCTTCGACGGCGCCGTGCTCCTGTCGGGGGCGACGGTCGCGTCCGGGATCTTCGCCTACGCCTACCACGTGCTCGCCGCCCGCGTGCTCGGCCCGGAGGCCTACGGTCTCGTGGCCGTTCTCTGGGCGGCGCTGTTCCTGCTCGTGGTGGTGCTCTTCCGGCCGCTCGAGCAGACGACGTCCAGGGCGATCGCCGACCGGCTCGCCCGGGGCCACGAGGTTCGCTCGGTTCTGCGGGCCATGCTCAGGATCTATCTCGTTCTCGCCGTGTTGATCACGATCGCCGGCGCGGTCGGCTGGGGCCTGATCGGCGACCAGCTCTTCCTCGGCGACTCCTTCTTCACCGGCGCGCTCGTCGTCGGTCTCGCCGCATACGGCGTTGCGTACGTGATGCGCGGCGTGTTCGCCGGCGCAGGGTGGTTCAACGGCTATGCGCTGCTGCTCGTCTCGGACGGCGCCGTCCGCGTTGCGGTCGTCGTGCCGCTGCTCTTCGTCGCTTCGCGCGATCTCGCTGCGGCGGCGATGGTCGCTGCCGCGGTCGGAAGCGTCGCG
This sequence comes from uncultured Gaiellaceae bacterium, assembly GCA_963749515.1. Lineage (GTDB taxonomy): Bacteria > Actinomycetota > Thermoleophilia > Gaiellales > Gaiellaceae > Gaiellasilicea. Next base: position 30,830 of record CAVVMR010000011.1, on the reverse strand, counting down.
CTGCCGGTGCTCGTAGGACGCCGCGTGCTCGGCCCGCTCGTCAGCAGGGGAGAGGGATCGCCGTTCCACGTAGGCGCTGCGGTCGCCTTCGCCTGGCCGGCGGCCGTGATCGCGATTGCGGACCAGGTGCTCGTCAACGGTGGGCCCCTGCTCGTGATGCTCGGCGGCGGCGAGAACGTCGGCAAGGTCGCCGGCCTCGTCTTCGCGGCCACGATGCTCGTCCGGATCCCCGTCTTCGTCTTCCAGGGCCTCGCGACGTCGATGCTGCCGAACCTGACGCGAATGCATGCGACTGCGGAGCGCGCGCGCTTCCGCCGAGCCGTGCTTCGCGCCGCGGGCGGCCTCGCCGGCGTCGCAGCCGTGGTCGTCGTCACGGCAGCCGCCATCGGCCCCGAGGCGCTGCAGGCGGTCTACGGCTCGGAGTACACGGCCGGCAGGCTCGAGCTCGCGCTCCTCGGCGTCGGCGTCGGCTGCTACCTCGCCACGTCCACCTTCTCGCAGGCGCTGCTCGCACTGGACTGCGGCCGCATCGCAGCGCTCGGCTGGATCGTCTCGGCCGCCGTCTTCCTCGGCACATATGCCCTCGTCCAGGGCGAGGCGCTCTTCCGCGTCTCGACCGCGTTCGCGCTGGGCACTGCCGTTGCGGTGCCTCTGCTCGGCTACGCGCTCGTCCATCGACGGAGGGACGCGTGAGGACTCCGGTCACCGTCGGGGTCGTGAACGGCCGCTCCTGCCTCGGAGCGACGCTCGCCCGGGCGTTCGACGAGCTGCCGCAGGCCACCTTGCGCTGGATCTGCGACCAGCCGCCGCGCACGGCGAGCGTGGGCTACGGCCCGGCGACCGCCTGGACGAGCGACTTCGACGAGCTGCTGCAGGACGAGGATCTCGACGCCGTCGTCTTCGCCTCCACCGAGCTGGCGGGATCCGGGCGCGCGCTGGCCGCACTCGCCGCCGACAAGCACGTCTTCATCGACGGCCTCCTCGCCTCCGGCTCGACCGAGGCTGACGAGCTCGTGGCGGCCGCGGCGAAGCGAAACCGGCACCTGATGGCGCATTCGCCGGCGCTGCTGCGCCCCGGCGTGCTCAGGCTTCACCGCCTCATCGATCGCGGCGCCCTCGGCGAGATCTACTACGTGCACGCGCGGCGGTTCGCCCTGCGCGCCGAGCCGGATGTCGACGTGCTCTGGGATCTCGGCGCCGACACGATTGCGACCGTGCTCGACCTGCTCGGCGACGAGCCGGTCGAGGTACACGCGAGCGGTGTCTCCTATCTCGGCCGTCAGGCGCCGGACGTGATCTTCACCAAGCTCGACTTCGCGACGGGGATCGGCGTCTACGCGCACCTTTCGTGCCTCGAAGGGGAGACCGTGGACTGCATCTCGGTCGTCGGCTCCGAGGCGACTGCGGTGCTCGATGCGACCGAGCCGGAGCACGAGCTCACGATCTTCGTCAACGGGCCGACCTCGGCCGAGTTCGACGACCTGACGGTCGAGCAGGGCGACAAGATCAGCTTCCGGCTGCCGGCGGAGAACTCGCTTCCGATCGCGTGCGCGCGCTTCCTCACCGCGATTCGCTCACAGAGCGAGATTCAGTACGGGCGCGAGGCGTCCACCGCCCTGGCGGTCACCGAGGCGCTCGAGCTCTCCTGTGCGAACCGCGGCACGATCGAGACGATCGCGCCCCGGCAAGGTGGGCTCGAGCAGAACGTGATCGCGTTCCGCGCGCGCTAGTACGAGATCCGAATGTGAGCCGGCGGCCGCCCCCCGACCAAGTGGAGGCGTGCCGCCGCCTCACGCCAAACATCGCCCTGCGTGAGGGAGTGACACATCCCCCGAAAGGGAGATTTGCAGGGCAAGTGCCGGACTTCCTGCTTGGTCCCAGGAAGCTCCGGCAACTCACCCTCGAGCGCAGGCGACGAAGCGCCACCGCGCTTCTGCGCGCGTAAGCGGCCTCACAACGCGCAGCAGGGACGTTACGCGGGGCATGCCGCCAATGCCACTAGCCGATTGAGCAGACCTCTGATGTGCAAGAAGTTAGACACCTTTTCTCCAGAAAAATTCCCCACAAACCTTCACTTTCATCACAATCTGCGCTAGGTTGAGCACCAGGGTAAGGGTAAAGGCGGGCGTGGAGGTTGGAGCACCACACGCAAGACATGTGAGACGAAAGGCGGCCCTTTCGAATGAGCCAGTACAACGGGCGTACGGCAGTACTCGTAGATCATCATCCGCTGTGGCTAGATGCAGTCAGTCTGGTCGTTGCGGATCTCGGCCTGACGGTCGTCGGCACGGCGACGTCCGGGCGCGATGGGCTTGCGCTCGTGACGGAGCATCGTCCCGACGTCCTCGTCACCGGCATTCAGATGCCGGAGGGGGATGTCGACGGCATCGAGCTCGTGCGCAAGGGGAACGAGATCGTTCCCACCCTGCGCGCAATCGTGCTGTCGGTGTATGACGACACGAAGCACATCGACGCGGCCCTAGCGGCGGGCGCAGTCGCATACGTGATCAAGACGGCGCATCCGGATGACCTTCGCTCCGCCATCCGGCAGGCGTTCGCACACTCGGTCTACCTGCCGGGCAGCCGGCCGGCTGCGGCGCAGACGTCGCGCGCCGCGACCGAGGATCTGCCCGATCTGACGCGGCGCGAGCTGGAGATCCTCCAGCTGGTCGCGGAGGGACACTCGAACACGCAGCTCGCGAAGATGCTGTGGGTGACGGAGCAGACCGTGAAGTTCCACCTGTCCAACGTGTACCGGAAGCTCGACGTGGCCAACCGGACCGAAGCGAGCCGCTGGGCTCAGCTGCACGGTCTGCTGGGGTCACCGAAGAACGATCAGCTCGCCGGAGCGTCGGTCGGCTAGACGCAAGACCGCTCCCTCGCGCGCCCGTGTGAACGGGCAGCGCGGGGGAGCTACTCGCAGCGGCCGGTACCCGAGTCGCGGAAGCTCGCTCCCGCAACCGGGACGAACTGCCATGCGTAGGCGTCCGGTTCGAGCGTGAGCCGGAGCACTCCGTAGGTGCGGTCGTTCGCGGCGACGCTGCGTGGCGTTCGCAGCCGCCCCAGTACCGGATAGGTGCTGCGGCCGCCGGTGCCGACGACGAACGAGCGGATCCCCTGGTACGGCGCGAAGCGCTCGTAGTGGTGGTCGTGCCCGGCGAGGACGACGTCGACGCCGCCGGACGCCAGCGTCCGCCAGAGTGGCGCCAGCGTCCGGTCTGAGCCGTGTAGGCCCGAGCTGAAGCGGGGGTGATGCGAGTAGGCGAGCGTGCAGGCCGTCGGGTGCGCGGCCAGGTCGGCGGCGAGCCACCGTTGCTGCGGCGACCCGGACTCGCAGCCGCCGGCCGGGCCGCAGTTCGAGTTGAGGACGACGACGTGCCATTTGCCGAGCTCGTACGAGTAGTAGCCGCGGCGTGGCAGCCGGAAGTATGCGATCGACACTGCGGCGCTGCCGGTGCCGTACTCGTGATTTCCGAGCGCGGCCCGCGTCCGCGCGCGGAAGCGGCGCCAGGAGTAGCAGTCCCGGTACTCCGCGGCCGTGCCACGCTCGTAGACGATGTCGCCGAGCACGGCGACGGTGCCGGGGATGCGGGCGACGAGCGCTGCCGTCGCCTCGTCGCCCTTCGACCGGCACGAGGCGATGTCGCCCGCGGCGACGAGCGTCGCCGAGCCTGGAGCCGGCGCGAGCAGCGCGAGCGCCGAGAATACGGACGCGACGGCTGTCACGAGGCGTCCTCCACCGGCTCGAGCCGACCGGTCGCGAGGTCGAGGAGAAAGCCTTCGACCCGGTAGTCGTCGGGCAGCAGCGACGTCTCCCGCAGGCGCACCACGCTCGCGCGAATGCTCGCCTCGATCTCCGTGAAGGGGAGGAAGTCGAGCCACCGAGCCTCGATGCCGTCGTGCTCGAGGTGCGTGTAGAGCTCCTCGTTGGTGAAGGAGATCATCCCGCACTGCGTGTGCCCGACGACGTACGCCGTGTCGGTGCCGAGCAGGCGGTTCGAGATCACGAGCGAGCGCAGGGCATCGTCGGTCGCGACGCCACCTGCGTTCCGGATCACGTGCGCGTCGCCCTCCTCGAGCCCGAGCGCGCGCGCCGGATCGACGCGTGCGTCCATGCAGGTGAGGACGGCGAGCCGCCGTGCCGGCTTGCGCGCCAGCGAGGCCTTTTCACCCCACGCCGCTGCATAGCGCTCGTTTGCGACCCGGAGGTCGTGCGGCAGCGGGTCCGGCAACGTAGGAACCCTCCTAGGCGGCGACGCGCTGCTGGGCGAGCAGGAGCTCGGCGATCTGGATTGCGTTCAGCGCGGCGCCCTTGCGGAGGTTGTCGCCGACGATGAACAGTGCGAGCCCGTTCTCGATCGTCGAGTCGTTGCGAATGCGGCCGACGAGGACGTCGTCGCCGCCCGCGGCGCCGCCCGGGGTGGGGAACTGCTCGAGCCTGAGACCGGGCGCGGCGCCGAGGATCGACGTCGCCTGCTCGGCGGTGAGCGGCTCCGTCGTCTCGATCCACACCGCTTCGGCGTGGCCGACGAGGATCGGCACGCGCACGCATGTGGCGCTCACCGGCAGCACCGGCAGCTCGAGGATCTTTCGCGTCTCCTCGCGCAGCTTCTCCTCCTCGTCGAACTCGACGCCGTCGAACGACCAGTCCATGCGCAGGTCGTTCTCCTCCGGTGTCTGCGCCCGCAGGCGCTCCATCGCCTGCGCGCCGGCTCCGGAGACCGACTGGTAGGTCGCGACGCGGATGCGCTCCAGGCCGACGGCATCGTGCAGCGGCTTCAGCGCGCACGTGAGCGGGATCGCGCAGCAGTTCGGGTTCGCGACGATTCCCTGGTGCTCGGCGGCGCGAATGCCGTTCACCTCGGGGACGACGAGCGGAACGCCGGGCTCGAGCCGGTACGCGGCGGACTTGTCCACGCAGACCGCCCCGCCGGCAACGGCGTGCGGCACGAGCTCGCGGCTGGCCGCGGTGCCGACCGAGAAGAGGCAGAGGTCGAGGTCGCCGGCCTCGAGCACCTCCGGTGTCGCCTCCTCCACCGTCATTCCCCCGAGCTCTTTCCCGGCCGAGCGTGCGGAGGCGAACAGGCGCACGTCGCGGTAGCCGCGCTCGCGCAGGAGCTCCAGCGTGATCGTCCCGACCGCGCCGGTGGCGCCGACGACGCCGATGCGGGGCTTAGGCGTCTGCGAGTTCACCGGCGTACCTTCGGGGAGGGCATGAGCCGAGCGGCGGGGCCGGCGCGACGATCGCCGAGGCCGGCATGCCTTGGTGGTCGGCGCGACGGACGCGCTGCGACGTGCTCAGGCCCCCATCCGGAGGTGCGCCGGTGGGCTCGCAGACGCCTAGGCAAGGTCGAACGCCTCGTGCAGGAGCTGGACGGCCTTGTCGACGTCGCTGGAGGGGACGTGGCAGGCGATCTTGATCGGCGACGTGGAGACGAGCGACGCCTCGATGCCGGCCTGCTCCAGCGTGGCGAATGTCTTCGCGGCGACACCCGGATGGCTCTTCATTCCCGCGCCGACGAGGCTCACCTTGCCGAGGTCGTCGCGCAAGGTCCAGCTGACGCCGAGCGCGTCGAGCGTGCGGGACGCGTCGGCACGGTCCTCGACCGGAGCGGAGAAGACGATCTCGGCGTTGGTCTGCACGATCGTGTCGACGTTCACCGAAGCCTCGGCGAGCGCGCCGAAGAGCCGCGCTGCCGTGGTGCCTTCGACGCGGTAGACGGTCTCCTCGCGCTGGTGCACGACGCCGGAGATCAGTGCCTTTTCGAGCATTGCCTCGTCCTCCTGCTGGATCCACGTCCCATCTCCTTCTTCGAAGGACGAACGGACGTGGAGGCGCACATTGTGACTACGCGCGACCTCGATCGAGCGGGTGGCCATCACGCCGGCGCCGGAGGACGCCATCTCGAGCATCTCGTCGAAGCTGACGCGCGTCAGCTGGCGGGCGTCCGGCACGACGCGCGGGTCGGCGGAGTAGACGCCGAGGACGTCGGTGTAGATCTCGCAGTGGTCGGCGCCGAGGGCCGCAGCGAGGGCGACCGCAGTCGTGTCGGAGCCGCCCCGGCCGAGCGTGGTCACCTCGAAGGCGGTCGAGACGCCCTGGAAGCCTGCGACGAGGACGATCGTCCCCTCGTCGAGAGCCTCGTGGATCCGGCGCGCCCGCACCTCGACGATCTTGGCCTTCCCGTGCACGGTGTCCGTGACGATCCCGGCCTGCGAGCCGGTGAGCGAGATCGCCTCGTGCCCGAGATCGTGGATCACCATCGCGGCGAGCGCGCAGGAGATTCGTTCGCCGACCGAGACGAGCATGTCGAGCTCCCGCGGATGCGGCGTGTCCGACATCTGGTGGGCGAGGTCGAGCAGCTCGTCGGTCGTGTGCCCCATCGCCGAGAGCACGCCGACGACGCGGTGGCCCTCCTCACGGGCGGCGACGAGCCGTGCCGCCACGCGCTTCAGCTTCTCGGGGTCGCCGACGGAGGTGCCGCCGAACTTCATCACGACCGTGCCGAGGTGGGCAGCCTCCGCATCGGCGTCGACTGCCGGAACGGCTTCGTACTCGGTCGCGGCCATGCCGATGAGTGTAGACACGAGCCCGGAACCGGCTCCTGAAACGAGAAAGGCCCCCGGAAGGGGCCTCAATAAAACACTGAACCGACGAACCCGAAGGCCCGTCGGTTCAGATGGCGGCACTGTAGAAGCGGTGGTCGCCGGCGTCAAGAACGCTCCGGGCCGAAAAATCGCTCTTTACGAGAAAATTCGTGTTCCCGGCTCGCGGTGCGTTGGACCACGAAAAATGCTGAACCGGCAGACCCGAAGGCCCCCCGGTTCAGCCCGGAGAACGTATCGCGCCGATGACTTCGGCGCAAGTCCGCCGCGGCCGGAAGTTCGCAAAGTGCGGCGAAATCAGATCTCGCGGCGCCCGGCGAGCGCTCGGCCGAGCGTGACCTCGTCGGCGTACTCCAGGTCGCCGCCCACCGGCAGCCCGCTTGCGAGGCGGGTCACGGTGACGCCGTCGCGCAGCCGGTCGGCGAGGTAGGCAGCAGTCGCCTCGCCGGTCATGTTCGGATTCGTCGCCAGGACGACCTCCGTGATCTCCCCGTTCGCGACCCGGCGCAGCAGCTCACCGATCCGCAGATGCTCGGGCTCCACGCCGTCGAGTGGAGAGAGCGAGCCGCCCAGCACGTGGTAGAGGCCGCGGTACTCGTGCGTGCGCTCGAGCGAGATCACGTCCGTGGGCTGCTCGACGACACAGACCACGGTGCGGTCGCGCCGGCTGTCGAGGCAGATGGAGCAGAGCTCCTCCTCGGTCAGGTTGCCGCAATCGCGGCAGAACCGAACGCGCTCCTTCACCTCCGTGATCGCCACGGCGAGTGCGTTCGCCTCCTCTTTTCCGGCTGATAGAATGTGAAATGCCAGGCGCTGCGCCGTACGCGACCCGATCCCGGGCAAGCGGGTCAGCTGCGCAACGAGGTTGTCCACAGACGGGCTCAGCACGAACTGAGCGTACCCGTCGGTTTCGGACGTCCTGAGGTTGCGTTTCTGTGAACTCGCGTAAGGGTTGTGTACGGATTGTCGATTTTGGGCAGAATCCTGTCACTGTTTGACGTTGTCATGGTTGAGCCGCGGAAACCGCGCGGCTCTTTGACGCGAATACTGCTTTCGAGAGGAACTTTTGATGAGTACGGACGTTGCTTTGGGCACCGATGCCCTGACTACTAGTGCGGCTGTGGCCGGCTTCCTGCAGGAGGCCGGTGACCGCGGCGTGGTCGCAGCTACCGAGCTCGAGGCACTGCAGCTCGAGCACGAGCTGGACGACGACACCCTCGACGAGGTGCGGGCGGCGCTTGCCTCGGCCGACGTCGAGATCGATGGCGCTGTCGACGCCGCGGAGACCCCCGGCGATCTCGACCTGCGCCCGGCCGGCGCGGTCACCGACAGCCTGCAGCTCTTCCTGAACCAGATCGGCCGCCATCCGCTTCTGAATGCCGCCGAGGAGGTCGCGCTCGCCAAGCGGATCGAGCGTGGCGACGCAGCGGCGAAGGAGAAGATGGTCAACTCGAACCTGCGCCTGGTGGTCTCGATCGCCAAGCGCTACCAGGGTCACGGCCTGCCGCTGCTCGACCTGATCCAGGACGGCACGATCGGACTGAACCGCGCAGTGGAGAAGTTCGACTACCGCAAGGGCTTCAAGTTCTCGACCTACGCGACGTGGTGGATCCGCCAGTCCTGCCAGCGCGCAGTCGCCAATCAGTCGGACACGATTCGCATCCCGGTGCACGTGCAGGAGCGCCGGCTGAAGCTGAAGCGCGCCCGCCAGAAGCTCGAGGCGACGCACGGCCGCCCGCCGACGATCGCGGAGCTCGTGGCCGAGACGGAGCTGAAGCCGCATCACGTCGAGGAAGCTCTCGACGCGGTCGAGGCATCCGTCTCGCTCAACCAGACGATCGGCGACGGCGACGGTGAGCTCGGCGACCTCTTCGCCGACCGCACCGTCGAGGAGCCGATCGACCTGGTGGAGATCTCGCTCGAGCAGGAGCGCGTGCGCGACGCCCTCGAGCGGCTGCCCGAGCGCGAGCGTCAGGTGATGGAGATGCGCTTCGGCTTCACGGGCCGCGAGGCGGTCAGCCTCGAGGAGATCGGGCGCGAGCTCGGCGTCACGCGGCAGCGTGTCCGCCAGCTGGAGACGAGCGCTTTCGCGCGTCTCGAGCAGCTGCTCGGCACCCGGCCGCTCCCCTCTGACGAAGCGCTCGCAAGCGTCGCTTAACCTTTGCGCAAAGATGAGCATCCGCGGGAGCGGATGCTCATCGCGCGAAGACCCCTGAAGGGGGCCGCTTTGCGGCCCCGCCTATCTGTCAACGTCATTTCCCGGCGGTCCTGAGTCAAGGCGAGTGCGCCGTCAAAACCCTGGACTTTCGGTCATTACGCAGGCGCCTGCGCCGAGCCAATGTGAGTCCACACGAACGGTGATCGCTCTGGGAGAGGGGTATCGCCATGAAAGTGCGGGTCAGCAATCCTGCGCTCGTCAAGGACCTCGTCGAGTTCCTCGGCCGGGCGCGCTGCGAGACGGCGGGAGTCCACGGTGCGGTGTTCGACGTGGTCGTGCCGGGCGTCTCCGACACGAAGATCATGCGGCGCGATCTGAACCTCTACCTCGCCGCGTGGGGCGGGCTGCACCCACCGGCCGAGGCGCGGATCCTCGACATCGACTAGGGCCCTTCTAGAGCCCCGGCAATCCCAGCCCGCCGAGCCCGCCGGGGATCATCCCCTGCATCTTGGACTCCATCAGCGCGCTCGCCGAGCGAAGCGCCTCGTTGACGGCAGCGAGCACGAGGTCGGCGAGCATTTCCGGGTCATCCGGGTCGATCGCCCTGGGGTCGATCGTGATTCCGACGATCTCGCCACCGCCGGTCGCCTTCACGGTGACCATGCCGCCGCCGGCCGAGGCCTCGACGATCTCGTTCGCCGCCTCCTCCTGCGCCTGCTGCATCTGGGTCTGCATCTGCTGGGCCTGCTGCATCAGCTTGTTCATGTCCAGCTTGCTCATCGCGTCTCCTCGACTTCCTTGGCGTCGAACGTGTCCTTGAACATCGAAATCAGGGCGTCCTCGGTCAGTTCCTCGTCGTCGTCCTCGGCAAGCTCGTCGTCTGCGGCGCCGAGGGCCAGCGTGACGGCCAGCCTGTGACCGGTGACTTCGTACAGGGCGTCGCGGATCACGCCGACGTTCTTCGGCTCCTCCGCCTGGCGCCGGTGGAAGTCGGCGCTCGCGGGGAACTCGAGCGTCAGCATCTCGGCCTCGAGGGCCGCCGGCCGCGCCTCGCCGAGGAGCGAGGCGACGGGGATCGAGCGTGACTGAACGGCGGGAAGGACCGTGCGCTGCCAGGCGTCCTGGAGCTGCTCGAGCGCGAGCGGCGGCGTCTCGGCGGCGGCGGCGTCCTCGGGCGGCTGTGGCGCCACCGGCGTCGGGGCCTCCGATGGCGTCGCCGGCGGCTGCGGCGCCGCGGGAGCGGGAGCGGGCCCGCCGGAGGCTCGCTGCTCCAGCTGCTCGACGCGGAACGCGAGCGACTCGCGCGAGAGGTCGGCGGCCGGGTTCGTGACCTTGACCAGCGCGAGCTCGAGCGGAAGCCGTGGATCGGCGCCCTGGCGCGAGTCCTCGACGGCGACCGCGAGCAGGTCGCACAGCCGCAGCACCGTCGGTGACGGCAGCTGGTTCGCCTGCTCCCGCAGCCGCTCGCGTGTCTCGTCGGTGACGGGCAGCGAGTCCGGCACGTGTCCCATGTGCTGGACGAGGAGGAGATGGCGCAGGTGCTCGAGCAGGTCGGTGACGAGGCGGCCGAGATCCTGTCCCTGCTCGGCGAGCTCCTCGAGGAAGATGAGTGCGCCGGCCGTGTCTCGGTCGACGATCGCGTCGCAGAGCCGGAAGAGCGCGTCCTCCTCGACGGCGCCGAGGAGCTGCAGCACCGACTGGACGTCGATCGTGTTTCCGGTCGCCGAGGCGAGCTGGTCGAGCGTCGAGACCGCGTCGCGGAACGAGCCCCGCGCGCCGCGGGCGATCAGCGCCAGCGCCGCGTCGGGCGCCTCGATCTTCTCCGCGTCGGCGATGCGCCGCAGCACCCGCACGAGCTCCGGCAGACGCGGCCGCGCGAAGACGAACGTCTGGCAGCGCGACCGCACGGTCTGGAGGACCTTCGCGAGATCGGTCGTGCAGAAGACGAAGACGAGGTGGGGAGGCGGCTCCTCGATCAGCTTCAGGAGCGCGTTCCAGGCGGCGTCGGTCAGCTGGTGCGCCTCGTCGAGGATGTAGACCTTGTACCGGCCCTCCGCAGGCTGGAGGATGACCCGGTCACGGATCTCGCGGATGTCGTCGATCCCGCGCTGCGAGGCGGCGTCCATCTCGACGACGTCCAGCGACGTGCCGGCCGCGATCGAGACACAGGCGTGGCAGACCTTGTCCGGTGTGGCCGTCGGCCCGGTCTCGCAGTTCAGCGCCTTGGCGAGGATTCGCGCCATCGAGGTCTTGCCCGTGCCGCGCGGGCCGGCGAAGAGGTAGGCCTGGCGGAGCTGGCCGAGCTCGATCGCGTTGCGCAGCGTCCGCACGACCGCCTCCTGCCCGACGACATCGTCGAAGTCCAGCGGCCGGTATTTGCGGTAGAGCGCAGTCACGCTTCGATTCAAGCAGGAATCGGCGGGGCCGCGCGATCCTCGCCGCGGCTCTTGTCGCTCGTAGCGCGGAAGCACTTCCCGTGTCCTATCGTGCTGGGTCGTGAGCGGAGCTGCCCGTCTCGACCATTGCGTGATCGCCGTCTCCGACTGGGACACGTCGAACGCCTTCTACCGTGACGTCGTCGGCGCCGAGATCCTCGATGTCGGCGGGAGCCGCTTTGCCTACCGCATCGGTGACACGCAGCTGAACGTGCACGGGCCCGGAGTCGACGTCGGCAGCCTTGTCGGGCGGCTCCCCGTCCAGCCGGGCAACAGCGACGTCTGCTTCGTCTGGACCGGCCCGATCGATGCGGCAGTCGCGCACCTCGAGGCCTTGGGCATCACGGTGGAGTCCGGGCCGCGAGAGACGTTCGGCGCCGGGGACAGCGGTACGAGCGTCTACTTCCGCGACCCCGACGGGAGCCTGCTCGAGTTCATCTCGTATGGCTAGCGAACGGGTCCTGACCCGGCGTGAGCTGAATCGCGCCCTGCTCGAGCGTCAGCTGCTGCTCGAGCGGAAGGCGCTGAGCCCGGTGAAGGCGGTCGAGCGGCTTGCCGGCCTGCAGGCGCAATCCACGACGAGCCCGTACCTCTCGCTCTGGACCCGCATCGAAGGATTCGAGCGCGATCAGCTCGTCCGCGCGCTGAAGGGACGCCGGCTCGTGAAGGCGATCATCCAGCGAGGGACGCTGCACATCGTCAGCCCCTCCGACTACTGGGCGTTCACGACCGCGCGGCGTGAGCTGGGAGGCATTCTCTGGCCACCGTCGTACGAAGCCCGCCTTCCCACCGTCCGCATGAAGAAGCTTGCGGCCCAGATCGCCGGCCGGCTCGAGGGGGTCGAGCTGACGTTCAAGGAAGTGCGGGCACTGCTGGAGCGCTACGAGAAGCCGGGGCTCTCCGCGACGTTCATCTGGCGACGCGTCCAGGGGCACGCGTCTGTCGTGCACGTCCCGCCTTCCGGGATCTGGGGCTATGGCGGCCACGGCGTGTACACGGCTGCCGAGGGAAGGGTCGCCGGTGGGCCACCGCCGGCCGAGGAGGCATTCGACCGGCTCGTGCGGAGCTATCTCGTCGCCTACGGCCCGGCGACGAAGCACGACATCGGACAATGGGCGGGAATCCAGCGCGTCGCGCCGATTGCCGCCTCGCTGGAGCGGCAGTCGCTACGAACGTTCCGCGACGAGGAAGGGCGCACGCTCTACGACGTCCCGCGTGCGCCGTTGCCGGACGCCGACACGCCAGCGCCCGTGCGGCTGGTTCCGCGCTTCGACAATCTCGTGCTCTCGCACGCCGACCGGTCGCGAGTCCTCGGCGACCTTCCTCCGACCGCGATCGTCACGAACAACGGGCTCGTGCACGCGACGATCCTCGTCGACGGCTTCGTCGCCGGGACGTGGCAGCTCGACAAGGGCCGCGTCGTGCTCGAGCCCTTCGCGCCGTTGCGAGGTGCCAGGCGCGCGCTGAAGGAGGAGATCGAACAGCTTGAGACATTTGTCAAATAGTGATAAGACCTGTCTGCCGCGCGTCTCAGCGATTCGGCGCTGCGTGAATCGACCGCCCTCAGACACAGGTCGGGCTTCATGGCAGGCGGAAGGGTCCCGCCGGCGATGACCGCTAGCTGGGGTCGAAAGGTCGAGGTCGACATGGCAGACGCAATCGAACAGAACGCCGAGACGCAGAACCTCTACCGCGAGGTGAACGAGCGCGTGGCCGAGGTCTACAACCAGTTTGGAGGAGGAATTGCGGGAGACCGGATGTCGGAGGTGATCGAGCTCTTCTGCGAGTGCGGGCAGCAGGCGCCTTGCGAGGAGCGTGTCAACGTGAGCGCCGCGATCTATGAGCGTGTCCGCGCGGACCCGACGACGTTCATCCTGCTACCCGGACACGGAATCGCGACGGTGGAGGACGTGATCGAGAGCGGCGACGGCTTCCTCATCGCGCGCAACATCGGCCGGGCCGCCGAGATCGCCCGAGCCGCGGATCCCCGCGGCCCCGACGTTGAACCGGAGGGCCCGCAGGCCGCCGCCTAGGAGCGTTTCGCGGATGTGGCAGGATCGCCTCGATGGTGCCCGAGGCGCGGCTCGAATCGACCGAGCACGGACTGATTCCGAGTGGGGAGGGCTGGTTCGTCCTCAACGCGCGCGATGCTTCCTGGCGCCAGGCGGAAGGGCGTCCTGCGGTCTGCGACTTCGAGGGTCATGCGGACTTCTCGCAGCTCGGGCTCAGCATCAGCGTCCTTGCGCCGGGGGAGCCGATGGCGATGTACCACTGGGAAGCAGACCAGGAGGACTTCCTCGTGCTCGCCGGCGAGGCCCTGCTCATCGCCGAGGGCAACGAGCGGCCGCTGCGACAGTGGGACTTCGTGCACTGTCCGCCCGGCACGAACCACGTGATCGTCGGGGCGGGAGATGGGACATCTGTGGTGCTCGCCGTCGGCGCCCGTGACCGTTCCACGGGCGCGGCGTGGGGTGCCTACACCGTGGACGAGGCGGCCCTCCGTCACGGTGCGGGAGTCGAGCAGGAGACGACAGACGAGAAGGAGGCGTACGCGCGCTTCGTCTGGCGGCAGCCGGGGCGGTACCGCCAGGGCTGGCTGCCCCAGTAGCCCTAGTCGAGCGTCGTCAGGTACTCCTCCAGGCCGCCACTCTGCGTGAACGACTCGAAGGTGCCGGCGTAGGCCATGTCGGGGTGGGCGACGTCCGAGAAGGCCGTCGCGATCCGGGTGGCCGCCTCGAGGGCCGAAACGCCCTCGTGGTTGACGGCGAAGAGCGAGCGGATCGAGTTGCCGGAGCTGGCGAGCAGCTGCAGGAGCCCGGAGTCGAGCCCGCTGTATCCGACCGAGAGGATGTTGAGGCCGTCCGTGGCGCCGAGGCGGGTGCGGATGAACTCCAGGTGGCTCTCGGGGCAGTTGAACTCGTCGTCAGGTCCGAGCGGTACCGAAAGGGCGGGGTAGTAGAGGTGGGGCGGGTCGCGGCGCAGCAGTTCGACGCTCGTCCTCCGGAGCTCGATTTCGTCCGACAGCTCCGGCACGTCGTCGAGCGAGGCGATGTACTCGCTCAGATAGAGGTCGGTCGGGTCGACGGCGGCATGGTTCACTCCGACGATCCGGCGCGCCCAGTCGACCGAGCCATGGAGCTTGATCAGAGACCAGGCGAAATCAGGGCGGATGTAGTCGCTCAGCGACCGAACGTGGGCGTGCTGCTCGAGGCGGCTGTCGAGAATCGTGTCCTGGTTGAGGGTGAGGAAGATCACCTCGTCCGCCGAACGGAGCACGCCGTTGATCAGGCGGTCGTAGTTCACCGGATGGGTGGTGTAGTTCTCGCTCACCTCGTGCAGCAGGTGCTGCAGGTAGAGCGGGATCGCGCGGTAGCGCCGGCGGTCATAGGCGGACGGCGAATGAAGCACCTGATCACGCAGGTATGTCTCCAGGCCCACCGAGCCGGTACGGGTCGCGATCCGGAGATCCGGCGCGAGCGTCTGCGCGTCGGGATAGAGGCCGAGGATCGGGTGGAACGCTGCCCGCTCGGCGAAGAGCTCCTTCACGAGCGGAGGGATCCAGCCCCCGTCGCGCGGTTCGATCCCGGTGCAGTCGAACGAGGCGCCGGCGCCCGTGATCACGATTAGCTGTTCAGGCACCCACGGACAATAGGCGACAATTGCCACTTGTGCTGACAATTGATTGAAGGGCGAACCGGCGGGCGCGCTGCGCTACGTTCCTGCTCGATGTCGCGAGGATGGCTGAGGCGAATCATCCGTCCCCACCGGGATCCAGGGCCGCCGCCTGTCCCGGATCCCGCTGCCGTTCGAGAGCGGCTGCAGCGGCGCGCCGACGATGACGGCTTCGTCAAGGTTCGCTTGACGGTCCTGTCCGAAGCGGAAGGCGGTCGCCGCGGGCCGTTCTTCCAGGACTACCGGCCGGACTGGGACATCGCGAGCCCGGAAGGTGGAATCAACGGTGCGCCCGTTCTGATCGACGACGCGGACCAGGTAGCGCCGGGAGGCGAGGCCGTCGTTCGGTTGCTGCCGATCTCGCCGGAGCTCTGGCGGCACGTCCGCCCGGGAATGGAGATCAAGATGCACGAGGGGCCACGCGTCGTGGGCCACGCCGTCGTGCTCGAAGTCCAGCTACGCGAGATCTAGCGGGCCGGACACTTGCCGGCGGGAGCCGCGATCTTCGGGTTCGTCGTGAAACCCGTCGGGCCCACACGATGGAAGACGCGTCCGGAGGCAGTCGTCTCCAGGCAGTACCGGGTCTTCGTCGCCCATCCGATCCGCACCGGGTACGGGAGGATCCCGTAGTCCCACTTGGCAAGCTTCGCCTTCGTCATGCCCACGTACGTGCCCTGATCCTCCCTGTAGACGGCGACGGCGACCGTCCACATGTTGAATCGCTTCCAGGCGACCTTCTGCGGCGACAGAGCACTGTGCCCCGTCGAGGCTGCACCGGCGGCAACGATCGCGCAGAGCAGAGCTGAGACGTAGAGACGCGCGGCCATTCGCGGCTTGGATCGTCCGTGGTCGATCCAACAGCCATCCCTCGCACGAGGGACGCGTCTACGCTGCCCAGCGGAAGCCGGTCGTCTCGGGGCGCGGCGCCAGGGGGCTGGCAGGCAGGCCGCCCGCCGGGTCGTCCTCGTTGTACGCACTCGGCGCCACGTCGTTCGGCGCGTCGGGGTGGAACAGCGCGGCGAGCAGCTCTATCTGCCCACGGCCCACGCCGAGCTCGCCCATGCCGCCGCCGTACATCGGCCGCCGCTCGCGTGCACAGCGCCCATATACCTCGAACAGCGGGCGCAGGCTTCCGATCCGCGACGGCTTGACGTTCACGACGCGCGCGGCCAGTGGCGTCGCGCCGATGTCCTCGGCGCTGTGGATCGGCGCGTCGTAGGACACCCGCTCGATGTGATCCTGGAGTCGCTCCGCGATCTCGGGCAAGTCGTGCGGGTCCTCCAGGTAGGCGTCCGGGAACGCGGCGAGCACGCGGTCGTACAGCGCACCCAGTGCCGCCGGATCGTCGACCTCGAAGCCGTACTGACCCTTGAAGTCGATCGTGTCGACTGCGCCTGTCGCCGCGACCTCGTCGACGAGCGCCGGCGCCCACGTCGCCTCGGCGTCGAGCTTGAAGCGCACTCCGGGGGAGCGCGCCAGCCGCCGGAGCACCGGCTCGATCGAAGGCTCCTTGCCGAGGCCGAGCGAGTTGACGAAGCGCACCGGCTGCGGCTCCAGCCCGAGCACATCGTGCAGCGAACGGCCGGCCTGGCGCAGCGCGAGGTCGAGTGCCGCCGACTCGAACGCCCAGTTGCGGTAGCGCAGCGCCCCTTCCCACTCCGGCGGCTGCTGCCACAGCTCCAGCGTGGCGAGATGCTCGGAGAAGCCGGCCAGCGTCCACTCGCCCTCGAGCGGCAGCGACGGCCGGGTCTCGTGCAGCGTCGTGCCGTCCTCGTGGTGGGCCGAGATGTCCTCGCCGAGCCCGTCGGTGCCGGCGCCGATGAGGCGCACGTGCGTGGTGACGCGATCGAAGTCGTTGGTCAGGACGGCGTGCATGCGCTCGTACTTGCACGCCTCGATGACGAGCGGCAGCCCCGCGATCGCCGGCCACATCGACTCGCCGTTCATCGTTGGGCTAGACCCCAAGATGGGCGCGCCTGGGATCGAACCAGGGGCCTCTCGTGTGTGAAGCGAGCGCGGCGTTCGCCACCGGGCGCCATCTGACGCTGAATGCACCTGTTCGCAAGGAATCGTCTCTGGAAGTGCAGGAGAGTATCGCGGCGTGACGCCATTCGTACCTCGCACCGTTCTCGCACGCGTATCCGGTCCGATCGGTTCACGTAAGCGGCGGCTCGCGCCAGCGGCCAGCGCCGGCGAGCGCCGTTGCGGCGACAGCGGCGAGAAAGAACACACCGGCGCTGTAGCTCCCGGTCGCTTGGAGCGAGACCGCCAATGGAAGTGGGCCCGCGGCGGCCGCAGCGATCTGCGCGGCGAACGAGACACCCTGGAGACGGCCCAGGCCGACGACCCCATAGGTCCGCGCCCAGGCGATCCCACTCGTTACCCCGAAGAGACCGCCCGCGGAGCCGATCAAGGCGAAGCCGACATATGCCGGCGCCGCCGAATCCACCAGCAGAACAAGCGTCCCCGCGAGCAGTGCACTGCTCATCGCGACCAGCAGCGCGCGCGTCGAAAGCCGGTCCGCGACCGCGCCGATCCCAACGGTGGCGAGTGCGCTCGCGGCGCCGAAGACACTGAGCGCGACTGCAGCCGCGGGTGCGCTGAGGCCGTGGCCGCCGAGGAGGGAGACGGCGTGGAACGTGATGGCGGTCATCACGAGCGGCGGCGCCGCGAAGACGCCTAGGAGCAGGGCCGCCTCGCGGCTCGGAATCCTGATCCGCAGCCGCCTGCTCCTGCGCGACGGCGAAGGAGCCGCAACCTCGGCCGCCGTCATCGGCTCCGTACTCGCTGACACCGCCGTCACCGCGGGCGGCCGCCGGAGCACGAATCCGAGCGGGAGCACGACGGCCAGCAGAACCACAGCCAGGATCCTGTACGCCGTCTGCCAGCCAACGCCGCCGATCAGCAGCGCAACGAGCGGCGGCAACGCGATCGTCGCGGCTGTGATCCCGAAGCTCGCAGCCGCCATCGCCGCGCCGCGGCGGACGGGGAACCAGTAGTTGACGATCAGCGTCCCCAGCAGCGGGAAGCTTCCCTGGCCGAACGCCCGCAGCAGCGCCAGGCCGACGAAGGCCAGCACGAGCCCGCTGGCGGCGCTTGTGATCAGACACGCGCAGGCAAGGCCGGCTGCAACCCCGATCCAGGCGACACGGAGGCCGATCCGATCCGTGGCACGGCCGAGCATGAGGCTGACTGTGGCCGAGACGATCGTGGCGAGGCCGTACAGGGTCGAGAAGACCGTGCGTGAGAGGCCCGTGTCCTCGAGCAGGTCGTCGACGAAGACGGAGAGCAGGAACGACTGGCCCGGCGCGGAGGCGAACATCGCGACGAAGGCGAGCCCGAGCGCGAGCGAGGAGCTGCGGCGGCTGAGACGACGGATGGTGGGAGCGGACACGAAGCGATGGTCGGTCGAGCGCCACCGTCATCGCCGACGACACGCCCCTGCGGGGCGCGCCCCCGGAGCTTCCAGGCCCCGGCGTGAACGCTCCACGGATCGTAGCGTCGTTTCGTCTGCGGATACGTTGAAGCGATGACGACGCTGGGACAGATACACGGCAGACTGCGGGAGCTCGACGGTGGCCGTCCGTGACCGAGTTGCCGATCGATGTGGCAGCTCCCCCGTTCTCCGATGGACGTCGGCAGCGGTTTCGGGGCTGGTCGATGCTCGTCTGGTTCACATTGGCGATCTGCCTGACGGTGCCCGGCCAGACGCTTGGGGTCGCCGTCTTCATCGACCACTTCATCGAAGGGCTCGACTTGAGCCGTTCGGCGGTCTCAACCGCCTATCTCGTGGGAACGATCGTCGGCGCGGTGGCGTTGCTGCCGATCGGTCGCTGGGTCGACCGAGTCGGCGTCAGCCGCGCGATGCTCTGGATCGGCATCGCGTTCGGCGGCGTGCTCGTTGCGACAAGTGCAGTCCGCGGGATCGTGACGCTGGCGCTGGCCTTCGTCGGGATCCGGATGCTCGGTCAGGGGGCGCTCAGCCTGATCGGCCAGACGGGCATCGCGCTCTGGTTCGACCGCCGCCGAGGGCTTGCCATCGGGATCTCGATGACGCTGTCAGCAGGGCTGATGGCGCTCGCGCCGTTGGCGTTGACGTCGCTGATCGGGGAGGTCGGGTGGCGCTGGGCATGGGTCGTGCTCGGGGTCGTAATCTGGGCAACGGTGCTCCCGATCGCACGGTTTGCGATCGTGGACCGGCCGTCCGACATCGGTCAGCTTCCGGATGGCGAGACGCCGAGCTCCGTAACGGAACGCGCCGCGGGTGAGTCGACGGCGGCGCGTGAGGCGCTGCGCACGCCTGCGTTCTGGGCCGTCGCCGCAGTCTCCGCCCTCAGCGCCTGCCTGGTCACCGGGCTGATCTTCCACCAATTCTCGATCCTGGGCGCCCGTGGCCTGACGCGGACTGAGGTCGCGGTCGTCTTTCTGCCCCAACTGGTCGGGGTATTGGTCGCCGGTTTCCTCTTCGGCTGGCTCGCCGACCGCGTGTCGAGCCGGGTCCTGTTGCCCACCACAGCCGCGACACTGGCCGCCGGTCTCGCGCTCGCGACCGTCGCCCGCCCCGGTCTGCTCGCCGCCGTCTACGGGTTCACGATCGGCGTGCACAGCGGCCAGGTCCGCGCGATCGTCTCGGCTCTCTACCCGCGCTGGTTCGGAACGGCACACATCGGTGCGATCCGCGGGATCGCGACAAGCATTCTCGTCGGGGCATCGGCGATCGGCCCGCTGCTCATCTCGATCAGCCATGAGCAGTTCGATTCGTACCGACCCATTCTGTTGAGCAGCGCTGCCGTGACTGCTGCCGTCGGTCTCCTTGCGGGAGCGGTGACTCCTCCCGCACCGCGATTCCGTGAAGTCACGATCGGCGCTTCGACGATCGACGCTTAGGCCGCGAGGCGGAGCGAATCGACCGCATTACCAGATCTTTTGGAAGTGGGCGCACCTGGGATTGAACCAGGGACCTCTCGCGTGTGAAGCGAGCGCTCTCCCGCTGAGCTATGCGCCCGGGAGTGAGGACAGGATAGCGCCGGTGCTACCCTCCGTTTGCCCGGTCGCGCTAGGTGGGGAGTTAGCGGTTCCTTGAACCCGAAATCCGCTCCAGCGGGGCCGAACGCCGTCCGAGGGCGGCTTCAACGGGATCAGGTCTCGCGCACGTGGCGTCGATGGTCGGGTTCCGCGCACTGAGAGCATCCGAACCGCGTCAGGTCCGGAAGGAAGCAGCGCTAAGGATTCCCTCTCAGGTGCCGCGGTCTCGCCCGGCCGGAGCCGGCGACGCGAGCGCCCCCCGATGAAGTCATTCGAAGACGGAGCGCGTGACCGGGCATTACGTCTTCCCCTCGGGGTAGCGGGGCAGGCCGTCGTCCGGGATCTTTTCCCAGCTCGCGGCGTAGTCGACGTACTGGTGCCACTGCGGGCGGATGCCGGGGTCGCTGTCGAGCGCGCCAAGCCGGACACCGATCCCGGGCGGATCGCCCGGGCTGCGGCTGAAGACCGCCGAGCCGCACAGACTGCAGAAGACCTTCTCCGAGCCGTCCTCGGGCGCCCACGCGCGGAGGTGCTCCTCGCCCGCGACGAGGTGGAACGAGCCCGGCGCCGTGCGGCCGTTCGCGGATGCTGCCGTCCCGGTGCGCCGCTGGCACCGCGTGCAGTGGCAGTAGACGGCCGAGGCGAACGGCTCGCGGATCTCGAAGCGAACCGCACCGCAGCCGCAACCTCCGGTCAGTGGGAAAGAAGGCTCACTCATCGGCTCACGTCAGCTGCCAGACGTCGCCGCGAAGGATAGGCACGGCCGCGCCACCGGTCTCGATTCCGTCGACCTCCACGTCCGGCCCGCCGATCATGAAGTCGGTGTGAATCGACGAGTTGTTGAAGCCGAGCTCGTCGAGCTCGGCCTCCGAGAGCTCGGTCCCGTTCGGGATCGCCTCCAGGATGCCCGCGCCGTAGGCGATGTGGCACGTCGCGTTCTCGTCGAAGAGTGTGTTCAGGAACGTGAGGCCCGAGCGGCCGACGCGTGAGTCGCCGTCGACGAGCGCGACCTCGCCGAGCATCGCCGCACCGTCGTCGGAGCGGATCTGCTCCCGCACGACGTCCGCGCCCGATGTGGCGTTGGCCTCGACTGCGCGGCCGCCCTCGAAGCGGATCTCGAGATCGCGGATCACCGTGCCGGCGAGTGCGAGCGGCGTGGTCGAGCGGACCGTTCCCTCGGTGCGGCGCCCATCCGGGCTCGTGAAGACCTCTTCCGTCGGCATGTTCGCCACATACCGGCGTCCGGCGACCGTCTCCTCGAGGGCCGTGCACCACTGCGCGCCGGCGATCAGGCCGACGGTGAGGTCCGTGCCAGGTCCGCGGAAGCGAAGGCTGTCGAAGCCGCGGTCGTTCAGGATCCTCGCGCGCTCGACGAGCTTCTCGATGTGGTTGCGCCACGCGTCGACCGGGTCGGGCTCGTCGAGCCGGACCGCAGACGCGACCGCGTCCCAGAGGCGCTCGACGTCCGGCTCTCCGAAAACGGTCTGCGCCCAGCCCTCGTTCGGGTAGGCCACGATCGACCAGTTGAGAAGCCGCTGGTTGAGGACCTCGACATACCGCTCGGCGAGCTGGCGCATCCGCGTCTTGCCGACGCGTGTGCCATCCAGGTCGGCGAGGAGCTCCGGCTCGGGGTCGCCGACGATCTGGATCAACGCTCCTTGCTCGGCGGCGATGTAGGCCATTTTCTCCAGCACCCACGGAGGGGTCCAGTCGAGGGTGTCCTCCGGCGCGTGCTGGATGCGTGCGCGCCGAACGTGCTGGTCGGCGTAGTCGACGTCCACGTAGCGTGCGCCACGCTCGTAGGCGCAGCGGGCGATCGCACGCGCGAGCGGCGCATGCTCCGACAGCGCCGAGAGCCAGAGGACCTGGCCCTCGCCGACGTTTGCACCCACCTCGACTGCGAGGCGGGCGTAGCGATCGAGCCGGTCGTCGCGTGACATTCGCCAAGCCTAACCCGCAGCGTTGGTAGCGTCCGGCCGGTGAGCCCCGCCACCGAAACGCCCGTCCGCAAGCCCGGGATCAACGACCCCGGTGGGGACCTCGACGCCCCCTGGCAGGTGATCGTCATGAACGACGACCACAACACCTTCGACGGCGTCGCCCACGCGCTCGCGGCAGTGCTGCCCGGAGTCGGCTTCGAGCAGGGGATGGCGTTCGCGAACCGGATCCACTCCGGTGGCCGGGCGGTCGTCTGGTCGGGCCACAAGGAACAGGCGGAGCACTACTGGTCGCAGCTCAAGGACCGAGGCCTGACGATGGCCCCCCTAGACCGCGTGTAGTCCTGTTAGGTTCCGGCGCGTGCTGCTGGCGATCACGAATTCGGGGAAAGTCGGGCTCGGTGCACTCGCCGGGCTCCTGATCGCGTTCGCGATCCTGTGCGCCTTCTACTTCCCGCGACGCAACCCGGACTTCCCCGGGAACCGGCTCGGCCTCTTCGTTCTCGTCTCGGTCGTGCTCTTCGCGGGGACGATGTTCGGAGTCGTCTACTTCGCCGTCGAGGAGGAGGGCGAGCACGGAGCCGAGGCCACCGAGACGCACGGCTCAGAGACCGGCGAGGAGCCGCCGCCGAGCACGGGTGAGACGCCGACGACCGAGCCGGGTGAGCCGCCGTCGACCGAGCCGGGTGAGACGGCCGGTGATGCGGCGGCCGGCGAAGCGGTCTACGAATCGGCCGCCTGCGGCTCCTGCCACACGCTCGAGGCGGCGGGGTCGAGCGGCGGCGTGGGGCCGAACCTCGACGAGGCGAAGCCCGACCTCGAGCTCGTCGTCGACCGGGTCACGAACGGCATGGGCGTGATGCCGGCGTTCAAGGGACAGCTCAGCGAGAAGCAGATCCAGGACGTCGCGACCTACGTCGTCGAGTCCACTCAGGGCTGACGAACTCTCCTCGGATACCCTGTGCCCGCCCGGAGAGGTGTCCGAGCGGCCGAAGGAGCGCGACTGGAAATCGCGTACGCGTCGAAAGGCGTGTCGCGGGTTCAAATCCCGCCCTCTCCGTCCACCAAAGACTCCGCCAGCCGGAGTCTTTGGCGTCTCTCAGCTCGACTCGGGGACGATCGAGGCCGTGGCGTGGGCGTTCGACGCCCGCCAGACCTGCAGCATGAGATCGAGCTCCATGCGCCGCCCGCGCGCGTTCATCGATCCGAGCTGGGAGATCTCGACCTCTGTCGGTCCGACCTGCTCCGCGTTCACGTGCACGTGTCCGGTGAGGAACGAGATCAGGCTCGGGACGAGCTCTGGATGACTGACTTGGATGCGCATGTCCGCCGCAGGGCTGACGCAGTCCGCTGCTCAGGTGGGGGGCAGGCACCTCGCCGCCCGTGGTGCCCGCCCTCCATGAGCTGGCTGCAGGCCTACTGCTTCACGAGCCTCAGCCAGACGAGGTAACCGAAGTAGTTGCTGGACGCGGCGTTCCTGGCGTCGGTGCGCACGCGGAGCGTGTGCATGCCGGAGGTCCCGACCGTGATGCTCGCGATGCTCTCGCGAGCGTTCTGCTCGATCGAGGCCGAGTAGCCGTCGACCGATCCTGCGTCGGCGCCGTCGATCGAGAACGTCATGATGCCGGCGTCGTCCGCCTTGACGTGCGTGACCTCGAGCGACCAGTTCCCGGCCTCGAGCGGGAGCCGCCATTCGACGAAGCTCGTTGCATCGCCGTTGGTGTGCGACGAGCGGTAGCCGTTGTTCAACGACTGCCCGTTGACGATGAAGGCGTCCCAGTTTTGCGAGTCAGTGGCCTGCGGAACCGGATTGACGTCGATGAGCGCGGGATACACGACACCTCCGTCGGCGCCGGCCGGCCCCTGCGGTCCCTGAGGACCGGCTGCTCCGGGAGCGCCTGTGGCGCCCGCGGCGCCGGTCGGGCCCTGAGCTCCGGTTGCCCCGTTCGCGCCTGCCGGACCCTGTGGTCCTTGCGGACCGGCCGGCCCAGCCTGGCCGACGATCTGACGGCTCGCCGGAATCACCGAGGCCGGGAACTTCCCGTTCGCGTTGAGCGGGACGAGCTTGCCTGCGCGAGGCGTCTTCGACGCCCCAATCTTGTTGACGGTGTTCGCGTTACCGGCCGCCTTTGCGAAGCTCACAACCTCTGCCGCGACCGCCGGGCTGCCTGCGGCAACAGCTCCGACCAGGGCCGCGACGACGATCGTGCCGCTGCGCTGTTTCAATGAACCGAACATGGACTCCTCTCCCACTTGTAACCCCCTGGCGATGAGTCGCAGCCGTACCTCCAGCTACCGACTCCTGGGCTCACCGTAGGTCGGGATCGGGGTTCGCGACAGTCCGGAATGGGGACGGAATCGCACCTAGCTGAACGGTTAGGAGCGTGACGGCAAGCCGTCTCGAGAGTCCTACTGCGGTTCGTCGTCGACCACGAGCTTCGCGCTCACGGTCGGCTTCGTCGACTGGCGGTTCGTGGTCTTGGAGATCGTCCAGACGTACCAGCGGTAGCTCCCCGGCAGCAGCGCGTGCGGTCGGCCGTCCTGCCGCCACCGGCCCGGAAGCTCGAGGCGCGCTTCGCCCACGCGCGTTCGGAAGACGCGCTCGCCGCCCTGGAACAACTGGAACTCGTAGGCCGATGCGTCCGGTGAAGCGGCCCAGACGAACGTCTCCCCGGGGACCGAGGTCGCGTGGGCGGGCGCTGCGGTCGCCGGAGCCGTTGAGGCGGCCGCAGTCGTCGCCGAGGCGGGGGCGGGGCGTTCGGGCACCACAGCACCTGCGACCGACTGAGTGCGCAGCGTGCGTGGTGCGAGCGGTTCCTCCCGGCCGACGACCAGCGTGAGCAGCACGCCGAGCGCGAGCACGCCGGCCGCAGACGAGATCAGACCGAGTCGCCTGCGGCGGCGAGGCGGTGCGAGCTCGGGGGTCGGCTCGAGAACCCTGCGCGGATGCTCGATCACCGCCGGCTCGACGGGAGCCGGCCGAGAGAAGTCGGGAAGCAGCTCTCGCGCTGCCTGCGCCAGCTCGGGGTCGATCATCGCCAGCTCGGGGCTGATGGGGCCGAGCTCGGAGGCCGGCTGGCTCTGATCTACGGGCGGCGGTCCGGTGCGCAGCGGGACGACGTTGCCACCGGCCGCGATCTCATCGGACGGCATCGCGGACATAGCCGCCTCGTTCGCCCGGTTGCATTGGATCCCTCCGCATACGGTTTGTGTGCGCGCCTGCGGCGTCCGGCAAACCCGTGCCCTGACCGACGGTGGGCCGAACCCGCGCGACCGCGCGGGATTCGGCTTCTGAGGCGGAGAGGGAGGGATTTGAACCCTCGACGAGCCTAACGACCCGTAACGGTTTTCGAGACCGCCGCATTCGGCTCAACCACGCCATCCAGACGCTCCGCGCGGCAGTCTGCGCGGCAGTCGTCGCGGCTGCCAGGTACGCGTCCACACGCTCGATAGCCTCGGTCTCGTGGCCCGGCAACAGGCGCCCGTAGCGGTCGAGGGTGATCATGATCGAGCTGTGGCCCATATACGTGCTGACTGCCTTCACGTTCACACCTGCCGCGATCAGGATCGACGCAAATGTGTGCCGCGCCTCGTGCAGTCCGCTCGACGCCAGCTCGGCCCTCCGCCATGCCGTCTCAGCCCGAAGGTAGATCGACTTCGGGTTGATCGGCCGCTCTGCCGTGCGCCGAAGACGAGTCCCTCTCGTCGGCCGGTGCCCATCGCGTGTCGTAGCAGCAGCGCCCGAAGGGCGGCCACGATCGGCACTTCGCGACGACCGGCGCGGCTCTTCGGCTCGACAGGCCCGTCCTTTGGATCCCAGCTCCGCTCGACCCGGATGACGCCCGCCGGGAGGTCGACCTCCGACCACAGCAGCGCGCGCAGTTCGCCGAGTCGCAAGCCCGCGTAGAACGCGGTTGCCCACAACGCCCTGTCGCCTTCGGGCAACGCGTCAAGTAGCGCCGCCCTCGGCCGCCGAGCAGATGCGGTCGCGATGGCCCTTAGGGGCGGGCAGGTCGAGCCCCGTCGTCGGGTTGACCATGACCACGCCCTCTCTGAGCGCTCGGCGGTAGATCGACCTCACGGGCATCAACACGTTCCGGCAGGTGGACGCGTCCAGGCCCTCCGCGAGGGGCCCGTCGGCCAGACGTTGCAGGTCGACGCGTCGGATGTCGGCGAGCTTGTGCGCGCCGAGGTCGGGAAGCACGCGCGGCGTCAACGACGCCTGATAGCCGCGGAGCGCGCTCGGCTTGAAGACCTCGCCGCTGCGGTTGCGAACGATGCGCCCGCGCCAGCTCCGGTGCGGGCAGCTTCTTTGGGTCGGGGTGATCCCGTCATCGTGTCCTCCTCGTGTCGTGCCGCCTGGATGGGGGGGTCGTGTGTCCGTCAATGCGAGCCCCTGCCGGGCGGCGGATCTCTTCGACCTCGCTCAGCCCGTACGCCGGACTTCGCGGGATGCGCACGTCGGCGACCCGCCGGACGGGAGAAAGCCTGCTCGGCTGCGTTGGTTACGGCGACCGTGACGGTGCCGCCGCTCCTCTAGCCATGCGGGGTTTCAGGGATGCGCGGCAGGCGCGCGGCAGCGCGTCGCGAAACGCGTCCCGGAAGAACAGGCTCTACAGAAAGAACGGGCAGGACGACGAGCGCCCGCAGCGCAGGCTCAGGAATCTAGATGGACTAGTATCTAGTCGTGCGATTGGATGTCGTCCGACCATAGTGATACGCTGCTTGAAATGGCGCCAGAGAAGAAAAAACCAGTGGACGAGAATTCCGATCTGTACGAGGTATTCGTCCAGCTCGGAGGTATTTCGCTCTCAGGCGGCAATCAACAGGCAGCTTCGTTCCTGCGTCGGATTGCACGACGGTACCGCACAATCCATCCAGAGTTGGCGTCTGCTCTGGTCAGCCTTCTTCGGGAGACGCCCCTGCGGTCTGCGGCTGCCGCGGGGGCGACACTCGCACGCCCGGTCGATACGGAGAGTCGACTTCCTCTTGTCCGAGAAGACGATCCGGTCGTTCTCGAACACGAACCGATTCTGCAAAGGGAAGTGGAAGCTGTGCTGGAGCAACTCGCGCATGAGCACGCGGATCCCTCGCGGCTCATCGACGCCGGGCTCTCTCCAACGCGCACGGTGCTTTTCGTCGGCGCTCCAGGGGTCGGAAAGACCCTCGCGGCGCGCTGGCTTGCACGGACTCTGAATCGCCCCTTGATAACGCTCGACCTCGCGTCCGTCATGAGCAGTCTGCTCGGACGGACCGGCGAGAACGTGCGGCGAGTCCTGGACTACGCCAAGCAGACACAGTGCGTCCTTCTGCTCGATGAGCTTGACGCCGTGGCGAAGCGCCGTGACGACACCTCTGAGATCGGGGAGCTAAAGCGGCTAGTCACGGTGCTCCTGCAAGAAGTCGACATGTGGCCAGAGGGCGGGTTGCTCATCGCAGCGACGAATCACTCCGAGCTCCTCGACCCGGCCGTGTGGCGCCGCTTCGAGCTGGTCGTCGAGTTCCCGCTGCCCGACAATGACTCGCTTGCTCGCGCGGTTCGAGAGTTCCTCGACGATGACGTAGCGGCGGACGCGATCGTCCGGCCGCTCGCGATTGCGTACCGCGGAGCCTCGTTCAGCGACGTCGAACGCGAGATCATGAAGGCGCGGCGAGCAGCCGCGATGCGCGACGCCGGTGTTGACGAGCTCCTGGTTGCGATGACCCGTTCGCGGTTCCGGGAGCTTGCCACTCCCGAACGGGTTCAAGTCGCCATAGAGCTGATGAGGAGCGGCGGGATCTCGCAACGCAAAGTGAATGAGATCACCGGCGTGAGCCGAGACACCCTGCGCAAGTACTCATCCGAGAACGACCACCTAGAAGGGGAGGAGTGGAATGGCTGATCCCCGGTTCTTCCTCGGGCACGGCGAGCGCCTGACCAGCAGGATCCCTCCGCCCGGCGGGGGCGGCGGCTCTGAACCCGCGTACACCTTTGAGGAAGCGATCGCTCGGCTCACGCCGATGATGAGCGATGTCGTCAGCGAGCTCGACGCGCTGCCCGACGAGGCATGCCCGGCGGACGAAGCGGTGGGCGTCGTGACGCTTCATCCCCAGTGGCTGGCGAAGTCCTACCACCCTGACCAACTGCTACGGGAATACGGGCTTCGGCAGATCGGTAGCCGACCCACGACAATTCAGCCGGAACGATGGACGAGGCAGGTTGAACCAGAGCCTGCCGCGAGCTCTGAGTTGTACGTGGCAGGCGAGCGAGAGTCGTTTCGGCGCTGGTCGCACGAGATGCAAGAGCAGCCAAGTCGGGTTAGTAACCAAATCCGGCAGGTCGAGCTTGTTCGCGTTCCCACGGCCGAAGACCGCCTGAGGAACGTTGCCCCGCACGGCGACGCTGCGGTGTTATTCGAGGTAGTGCTTCATGCGAGCGAAGGCAGGCAGGACGACTTCATCCTCTCCGGCTTCTCGGAGTACGCGGGCAGGCTCGGCGTGAAGCCTCACTTCGATCGGAGACTGCATGCGGGCGGGCTGTGCTTCCTGCCGGTCGAAGCCAAAGCGGAAGCCGTCGAAAAGCTTGCGGAGTTCGCATTCCTCCGCGTTGCTCGCCCGATGCCACGGCTGCGCGCGCTGCCGCAGATTGAGCGCTCGACGCCCCAGCCACGACTACGTCACGCACCTCTTCCGGAAGGTGACGCCGTCGACCCCGACCTACGACTCGCCGTGTTCGACGGCGGCTTGGATGAGGCCAACTTCGGTAGGTGGGCCGCCAGCTTCGACGTTCCTGGCATTGGCCCGGCCGTCGACAAGTACGCAAGGCACGGACACGATGTGACCTCCGCCCTCCTCTTCGGGCCGCTTGCGCCAGGCAAGACGGCCGAACGACCGTACGCCGTCGTCGATCACTACCGCGTCCTCGACACGGACTCAGACAGCGATCCCTTCGAACTTTATGACGCGCTTCACCGGATCGATGACGTCCTGCGGTCTCGCAACTACCAGTTCTTCAACATCAGCATCGGGCCGGCGTGGTCGGTCGAGGACGATGAGGTTCACGCCTGGACGGCGATTCTCGATCAGCATCTGAGCTCCGGTGATGCCCTCGCGTCGCTCGCGATCGGGAACACTGGGCTCGAAGACCGGGTGTCCGGTGATGCGCGCATCCAGGTGCCGTCTGATTGCGTGAACGGCCTCTCTGTTGGCGCGGCGGACACGACTCACGCGGACTGGCGTCGCGCGTCGTACAGCTCTTGGGGCCCGGGGCGAAGCCCCGGCGTGGTCAAGCCAGACCTCCTTCAGTTTGGGGGTGAGGACACCGAGCCATTCCTTGTTTACGACGCGGCGTCCGCTCCCGCGCTGGCACAGACGTGCGGTACCTCCTTCGCCGCTCCGTCCGCGTTGCGGCTCGCCGCCGGGTTGCGGGCGCACTTCGGCGGTCGTCTCGGCCCGCTCGCCCTCAAGACGTTGCTGGTTCACTCGTGCGATCCCTCGGAACACCACCGCGATGAGGTCGGCTGGGGTCGCGTCGCAGGCACTGTCAGCGACATCGCCGTGTGCGAGGACGGCATGGTTCGAGTCATCTACCAAGGGGAGTTGTCACCGGCGCAATATCTCCGCGCTCCAATCCCGATCCCAGACGATCCTCTTCTTGGGTTCGTCACGCTCTCCGCGACCTTCTGCTACGCGACGGTGACTGATCCGCAAGACCCCGGTAGCTACACACGGAGCGGCCTCGAAGTGGTATTCCGTCCGCACGCTTCCCGATTCGCGAGCGATGAGGCGACGGTTCCGAAAAGCAGACCGTTCTTTCGGCGTGCAGCGTTCAAAACTGAGCAAGAGTCCCGCAACGACGCGCAGAAGTGGGAGACGACGCTTCATGCGTCTGACCGCTTCCGACCCACGTCGTTGCTACGGCCGGTCTTCGACATTCACTACAACGCACGCGAAGCAGGCGGTGCCGCACGTGATGCCGACCGGATCAAGTATGCGCTCGTCGTGACCCTTCGCGCTCCTCGCGTACCGGACCTGTACGACCGCGTCGTGAGAACGTACTCCAGTCAGCTACAGGCGCTTGTGCCTATCGTGGACATTCCGGTCCGGGTTTGAGAGCGCGCCGCCTCTAAATTCGTCACCGGCCGCGGGTCGGGCCACAGCGCTTGGGTTCGCTCAAGCTGCCTTCGGTGCGCCCATCCGGGTAGAGGTACTCCTCGAAGAACCACTGCCGCACGAGCACGGGCCGCTGGCACCTTAGACACTTCGCGAGCGTTGTCTGCTGCGGCTCCCGTGTCTCATCGTTGTAGAGAGTGTCGATGCCTACGACAGACGCCTCGACGACCCGCAGACGTGGCACTCGACGCGGATGGTCTTCGTCTGCTGTTTAGCGCCACTCACGAGCTGATCTTGACACTTCTCGGCCACCGGCTGAGAGCCGCTTGCCTCGCAAACGCGCTACCAGTTCCTCGCAAACGCGCTACCAGTTCCAGGCGATGAAAAGCGGCACGGTGATGAGACCGAACGCGACGAGCAGTACGCCAAAGCGCGCCTGCAGCTCCGTGTATCTCGCCTTCAGTTCACGAACCTCGCGCTCGTGGCGTCGAGCAAGAATCCCCTCGCGAGTGCTGTTTTGCTGGTGGGCCGTGAACCGCAGGTACGCGCTTTCTCCCTCTGGGGTTAAGTCATCAGCCGGAACCCATCCGAGGTCGGAATCGAGCGTAACGCCTCCGGCCCGGATCAGCGCGTCGCTCTCGGAACGTCGCTCGCGTTCCTGCTCGACCCTCTCCCAGAAGTCGACCCAGGCTGGATCACCGTGTCTCTCAGCCATCGCAGCTCACAGAGTGATGCTTGGTCGAGGGAAGTGCAATCCTGCTGAGCGGTCGGAGTACGCGGCAGTTGCGCGGCAGTGGCCACCCGTGCGAGGCCGAACCAGGCAGTCTTAGCGGAACGTCGGGGGCTCGCCGCCAGGGCGCCTAGAGACGCCAAAACCCGCCTGATCAAGCGGGTTTCGGCTCTACT
>CAVVMR010000010.1:0-825253 GCA_963749515.1 uncultured Gaiellaceae bacterium | reverse complement strand
CGGGAATGTCCCCTGAAAGCGACGGTGCGAGTCTATGACCCCGTAGCTGGCTCGGCTGCGTTGCCCTGAACCAGTTCCTTGAAAGCGGCTTCGTCGCGGATCGGGTCAAAGTCGCTGTCCTCGGCAGCAACCGAACGGAACGATTCCTTGCGGTCAATCGCGAGCCGGAGATGCCTGATCGCGTCGTCTGTCCGACCGGCGAGGCTCTCGCAGCACGCGAGGTTGTAGAGCGGCCCTGCGTACTCAGGATGAGCTTCGATCAACTCGCGTCCCCGATCGGCAGCCTCGGCGTATTCGCCTGACGCGTAGAGATGGCGGAGCGGCATCCAGATCTCGCCGCCCTGGGCCTCGTACGCCTTACCCGGAGTTCCGCCAACCGCGACGATCGTCGTCCCCGGCTCCTCAGCGAACGCCGTCCGCTTGACGTCGGGGCGAACGAAGACGAGTGTGCCCGCGGGTGCGTCCACCCGCTCGCCGTCGAGCTCGAACGTCGCGCGCCCGCGCTGGACGAGATAAAGCTCCTCCTGCAGGTCATGCTCCTGCGACTCGTCGTGCTCGTTGATGAGCCGATCGCCCACCTGATGCGCCGTAAATGCATTGACCCCGAAGGACGTGATGCCGAAGTGGAACCGGATCGGCCGTGAGGGAACGCGGCCGTCATTGATCTCGTCAATCTTGTCGATCTGCGCCACCGCGTAACCACTCATTCGACCCTCCTGTTTCGGGTGTGGGAGAGGCAGCCGACCCAGCCTAACGAGCGGCGTCCCGCCAGGGATCGACCACCTCGCCGCGGCGACACCGTAGATTGCTCACCTGTGCCAGCGTGCTCTCGCCCGACGAGCGCTAGACGTACTTGCCCATGCCGCCCGCGACATCGATCGACGCGCCGGTGATGTAGCTCGCCCGCTCGCTCAGCAGGAACGCGACGAGGCCGGAGACCTCCTCCGTGGTGCCGAAGCGGCCCAGCGGCACTTCCTGTGCGGCGAAGGTGTTGAAGAACTCCTCGCGCGACACATCGGGCGCGCGCCGCCGGTGGATGTTGTCCCACTGCGGCGTGACGACGAAGCCGATGTTGACGCCGTTCACGAGGATGTTGTCCTTCGCCACCTCGAGCGCGAGCGTCTTCGTGAACGAGTTGCCCGCCGCCCGGTTCACGGAGGTCGCGAAGAACGTCGGGTCGGGGTAGCGCGAGTAGACGGCGCCGATGTTGACGATCCGGCCGCCGCCGGCGGCGCGCATGTGCGGGAGCGCCTCGCGGGAGCAGCGGATCAGCGAGAAGAGCTTCACGTCGAGATCGGCGGCCCAGTTCTCGTCGTTCAGCGTCTCGAAGGTGCCGGGATGGGCGCCGCCGGCGTTGTTGACGAGGAAGTCGATCCCGCCGAGCTCTTCGGCGGAGCGCGCCACGAGCTCGCGAACCTGCTCGGGATCGGTGACGTCGGCCCGCTGCGCGTACACGACGTCGAGCTCTTCGGCCGCGGCGAGGACCTCGTCCTCGTTCCGTGCGCAGATCGCCACGCGCACGCCCTCGGTCACGAGCTCGCGTGCGATCGCCGCGCCGATCCCTTTCGAGCCACCGGTGACGAGCGCCCGGCGCCCTTCAAGCCCGAGGTTCACGTGCGACGGAGGTAGGCGTCCGACCCTTCGAGCCAGTCCTGCCGCGGCGGGCAGAAGATGTCGACGTCCAGTGTGTCCTCGAGCGCCTCGGCCATGTGCGGGAGGTTGGAGGGGAGGTGCAGGACCTCACCGGCGGCAACGTCGATGACCTCGGACTGGTCCTCGCCGAGCCAGAAGCGGAGCGTGCCTTCGAGGATGTAGGTCAGCTGCTCGTTCTCGTGCGAGTGCTGGGGGACGATGCAACCCTTGTCCAGGTAGACGTGCGCGATCATCATCCGCTCGGTCGAGATGAGCCGCCGTGCAAGGTCCGGCTTGAGTGCCTCCTTCGGCATCTCGTCCCAGCGATAGCGCGTCGCCTTGTCGCCGCTCACAGGAGCGATCCCAGCCGTTCGATCCCCACGTCGATCTGCGCCTCGTCGACGAGGCTGAACGAAAGCCGCACCGTGTCCGTGCCGCGGCCGTCCGGGAAGAAGAGCGTGCCGGGGACGATGCCGACGTCCTTCTCCACCGCCCGCCGCGCCAGCTCGACGGAGTCGGCGCCGTGCGGCAGCGTCAGCCAGGAGAAGAAGCCGCCCCGCGGTCGCGTCCAGCGTGCGCCTTCCGGCATCCACTGCTCCAGTGCCGCGAGCATGCGCGCAGCCTTGCGCTCGTACAGCGCACGCGACAGCGCCAGCTGCTCGTCGACCCAGCCGCGGCGCATGCACTCCTCGAAGAGACGCTGCCCGAGCGCCCCGGCACACTGATCCGTGTTCTGTTTCGCGGAGACGAGCTGGGCCGCGATGTCAGCGGGGCCTACTGCCCAACCGAGCCTGATCCCGGGGAACATCGTCTTCGACGTCGTCCCCGCCTGCACGACGACGTCCCGAGCGAGGCTCCAGAGGCTCGG
This sequence comes from uncultured Gaiellaceae bacterium, assembly GCA_963749515.1. GTDB lineage: Bacteria > Actinomycetota > Thermoleophilia > Gaiellales > Gaiellaceae > Gaiellasilicea. The sequence continues at coordinate 822,753 of CAVVMR010000010.1, read as the reverse complement.
AAGCGCCTCGTCGGAGAAACCGAGCTCGCGATACGCGACGTCCTCGACGATCACGAAGCCGTACCGGCGTGCGAGCTCGACCAGCGGCCCGCGCCGCTCGGCGGCGAGGCTCACGCCTCCCGGATTCTGGTGGTCGGGAATGGAGTAGAGGAGCTTCGGGCGCAGCCCGGCCGCGAGCTGGCGCTCCAACTCGTCGATCTCGAGCCCGTGCTCGTCCATGGGGACCGCCACGAGCTTCGCCTCGAAGCTCCGGAACGCCTGAATCGCGCCCAGATAGGTAGGCCCCTCGACGATGACCAGGTCGCCCGGATCGAGGTACGACTTGCAGACGAGCTCGAGCGCCTCGATGCCGCCGCTCGTGATCAGCAGCTCCTCGTCGGCGGGGCGGCTGCCCTGCAGCCGCTCGAGCCGGTCCGCGAGCGCATCGAGCGGCCCTGCCAGACCGCGTGTCGGCGCGTACTGGAACGCGCTGACCTCACCGGCGGCCGCGAACTCCTGCAGCAGCGCGGCGACGCGCTCGCGCGGGAACGTGGCCGGATCCGGGAAGCCGCCGGCAAACGAGATGAGGTCGGGCAGGCCGAGGAGCGCCAGGACCGAAGCGATTCCCTCGCCGACGTCACCTCGGGTGCGCGCCGCGGCGAGCGCTTCCCACCGTCCCATCTCGGTTGTCACGGCCACGTTGTGAATCCTATGTCGATCTTCGACCTTGCCGTTCGTCTCACCGATGAGTTTCGCGTGCTGCACGGGTCTAAGTGAGCGAGACTCGTACGTGCGTCGTCGCAACCGGAGGTGACATCGATGTCGAAGACGGTTCTGATGGTCGGAACCCGCAAGGGCTGCTTCCTGCTCGAGAGCGACGAGGGTCGTCGCGAGTGGGAGGTGCGTGGCCCGTTCTGCGAAGGCTGGCCGATCTACCACGCAATTCACCACGGCGACACCGGCGTGATCTACGCGGCCGCCGCGAGTGAGTGGCATGGCTCCAGCATTTGGCGTAGCCCGGACCTCGGCGAGACGTGGCAGCAGTCGAGCGAGGGGCTCAACTACGGCGACCCCGAGCTCAAGCTCTCAAAAGTCTCCGGTCTCACGGCAACCAACGGCCGGCTGTTCGCCGGCGCGGAGATGCCAGGAGTGTTCGAGAGCCGCGATGGCGGCGAGACCTGGTCGCTCCTGAGCCGGCTCGAGGGCCAGCCGGGAAGTGAGTCGTGGAACGACCCCGCGAATCAGCCTCCCGGCCACCTAGGCGTGCCGGCAATCCTTCAGCACCCCGACGATTCGTCCCGGTACTGGGCAATCGTGCAGGGGATCGGTATCTTCGAGACGACCGACGACGGCGCGTCGTGGACGCCTCGCAACAAGGGACTGCGCGCCGACTGGCCGCTCGAGAATCCGGAGGTCGGCTACTGCGTCCACAAGCTCGTGATGTCACCGGTCGACAGCAACCGGCTCTATCAGCAGAACCATGTCGGCATGCACCGCAGCGACGACATGGGCGCCTCCTGGACGGAGATCACCGAGGGCCTGCCGACCGAGTTCGGCTTCGCCGCTGCGGCGCACCCGCATGACCGCGACACGTTCTACGTCATCCCGCTCGATCCGGGCCATGCACGCTGCATGCCCGACGGGAAGGCTGCGGTGTGGCGCACGAAGGACGCCGGCTCGAGCTGGCAACGGCTCGACGACGGCCTGCCTCAGGAGAACGCGCACGTCGGTGTGCTGCGGGAGGGGATGGCGATCGACTCCTATGACGTGCCGGGGCTCTACTTCGGCACGAGCACGGGTCAACTGTTCGCGAGCGCCGACGAGGGCGATAGCTGGAGCGAGATCGCGAGCTATCTGCCCGGGATCACGTCGGTCGAAGTGGCGATCGTCGACTAGCCATGGCAGAGCTCTACCTCCCGTCCACGCTGCCGCCGCTCTTCGCCGGTCTCCCGCGCCGGCTGGACGTCGACGCCGCGACCGTCTCCGAGGTGCTGGACCGCCTCGACGAGCAGTGGCCCGGCCTTCGCGACCGCCTGTGCGAGCCGGGCCCTGCTCTGCGTCACCACATCCACGTGTACGTCGACCGCGAGCGCGCCGGGCTCGAGACCGAGCTCGAGTCACGCTCGCGGGTCGACGTGATCACGGCGATCAGCGGCGGCTAGCGAAGCCGCGGCGAGCTACTCGAAGAACACATCGAGGTAGCCGAAGACACGGAACTTCAGGTGGTGGCTCGTCGTGTCGTACGCAAAGTACGCATCGTGACCAGCCGGAAGAGTCGTGCCGAACTTGCCTGGGAGAGCGGCGCTGTCGAGGAGTGCGTTGAGATGGAACGTGCCGCCGGCAACGGCCCAATCACCATCCCTGCTCTCGAACCCACCGTCGATCTCACCGCCGCCGCCCTGGGGGATCCAGCCGCTCTCGAGCACGCAGTTCTTCATCAGCTGCCAGTCGCACTCCACACCGAGGGTACGCATCTTGAACTCCGGGTCGGTTCCATTCGCCACGAGCACCGCGAGCACGCCCGGACGTCCGTCGCTGCCCTCGACGTTGACGGTCGAGCCCGACGCGATCTTGCGGAAGCCGCCGTGGGCGAAGACGCGGTCGCCGATCCGGTGCTCGAACATGATCTCGCCCTTGTTGGCGCTGCCCTTGTCCGCATCGCTGATCACCTGGATCTTCAGCAATGTGACCCGGACTTTGCGGTCGTCCATCTGCACGGTCCCCGCCTGGTAGGCGCTCTGCCCCTGGGCATCTGTCGCGCTGACGATGACGTGATACTTCGTACCCGGCCTGAGCTGGCCGAGCTGACCGGTCCACTTCGTGACGGGCCCCTGAGACGAGACCGAGCGCTCGATGAAGGAGAAGCGCGGGCCCCAGGACTCCTGAATCGGCGCGTCTGGGCTCAGCATCACCTGGAGCTTCGCCGGTTCAGCGGTCTCGACCGCGATCGTGGCGTCCGTGCCACCGACATGCGTGAAGAGCGCTTTTCGGACGCACTGGACCGAGCAGCCGACGTTCGACTTGATGTTGCCGCTGCCGGTTTCGACGGCGGCCTCGACCGCGCGGGTCTTGAACACGCCCTGCCGCTTGTCGCTGCGGCCCTGAGCATCGGTTGCCTTCACGAGGATCTGATACGTCGTAGCCGGCTTCAGGCCGGGAAGGAACACCGAGCGCTGCGTTGCGAGAGTCGATGAATGGAACGTTGCATCGGCGCCCGGACCTGCGGCGCGGAACGCGATGACCTGAATCTTCGTCGGCACCGACGTCTCGATCGCGACGTTCGCGTAGGAGGCTGTTGCGGTGACGAGAGCCTTGACGACGCACTGCACCGAGCAGCCCGTGCCGGCGGTGATCACGCCGGGGCCCGGAACTGGCGGCGCGGCTGCCGTGGCCGCCGCGAGGGCGAGTGCTGCGACAGTCGCACTGAGGATTGCGATCCTTGCTGACATGGTCTGCTCCTTCCGGTTGTGTGGAAGGAGAACCCGCCGGCCGTCGATTCCTTATGACCTCCGTGCGGCTCGCCCGGAAGCACAAAACCCGCCTTGAGCGGGTTTCGGCTTGTTCAGTGGAAGCGGGCGATGGGGCTCGAACCCACGACCCTCAGCTTGGGAAGCTGATGCTCTACCAACTGAGCTACGCCCGCGTGCTGCGATTCTAGCTTCGGTTCTCGCTCTTGAGCGGCCACCGTTCGCCCCAGCCGCCGGCCGGTGGGGTGAGGCCGATCTCGTCGTCGAAGATCGCCGCGCACTTCGCGACGCAGACCTGGCAGAGAATCAGGCCGTTCTCCGTCGCGACGACCCGAATCTCACGGTTGTGCCGGCCGCAGACCGAGCACTCGACGTCGCTGAAGGCCGACGTGTCCTCCGCCATCTCGCCAGCGTACAAGCGCGGTCAGGACTCGAGCGCCTCGCGTACTCGCAGGGCGAGCGCGTCGACGGCGAACGGCTTCTCGATCAGCGCGTTCGCGGCAAAGGCAGGCTGGCCGACGAGCGCCTCCTCTGCATAGCCGGACATGTAGAGGATCTTGATCTCGGGTCGCGTGCCGGCGACCTTCTTAGCCACGTCGTAGCCGCGCATGCCGGGCATCACCACGTCCGTCAGGAGCAGGTCGATCGGGCGGTCGTTCAGCTCGGCGAGCGCGACCGCCGTCATGCCGTCTGCACACGCGAGCACCGTGTACCCCTGCCGCTCGAGCACCCTGCGCGTCAGGTCCCGGACGACGTCCTCGTCCTCGACGAGGAGGATCGTCTCCGAGCCCGGGTGGCGGGCTGGCGAGGGCAGGGCAGTCGCCGGCTCCGCGGTCTCTGACACACGCGGCAGCCGGACGGTGAAGGTGGAGCCCATGCCCGGCGTGCTCTCGACCGTGACGTCGCCGCCGCTCTGTTGGACGATGCCGTACACGGACGCAAGGCCGAGGCCCACACCTTGCTCGCGGGTCGTGAAGAACGGCTCGAAGACCTGGGCACGCGTTCGCTCGTCCATGCCGAGGCCGGTGTCGGAAACGGCCAGCTCGACGAACCCGTCGTCGGCGTCGCGAGTGCGAATCGTGAGCTTGCCGCCGTCTGGCATCGCGTCGCGGGCGTTGACCACGAGGTTCACGATCACCTGCTCGATCTGACCGGGGTCGGCGCGAACGGTGCCGAGCGCCGGCGCGGCGACGATGTTGAGCTCGACGTGGTCGCCGAGCAGCCGTTGCAGGAGACCGCCGACCTCGGCCATGACGGCATTCAGGTCGAGCGGACGCGGATTCAGTACCTGGCGGCGGCCAAAGGCGAGCAGCTGCTTCGTCAGGTCGGCGGCGCGATCGGCAGCGCGCTTGATCTCGCCGAGGTCGCGGCGGAGCTCGATGTCGCCGGTCTCGCGCTCGAGGAGGAGCGAGGCATAGCCGGTGATGCCGGTCAGCAGGTTGTTGAAGTCATGTGCGACGCCTCCGGCGAGTCGGCCGAGGCTCTCGAGCTTCTGTGCGTTCAGGAGCTCCACCTCGAGCTGCTTTCGGTCGGTGATGTCCCGGAAGAACGCGATGTGCAGGCCCGGCATGAAGTTCGGTCGCGCAGAGGCTTCGGCGGTCTGGACGGTGCCGTCGAGCTTCTGTGTCTCCCATTCGGCGAGGATCGGGCCGCCGCGTAGGTATTCCGCCCAGTCCTCCTCGAGCGTCGCGAGGCTCTTCGGCGGCAGGAAATCGTCCAGCTTGCGGCCGATCAGATCGTCGCGTGCGACGCCGTAGTACTCGCACGCCGCAGGGTTGACATCCACATACCGCCGTTCGTCGTCGGTGATGAAGATCGCGTCGAGCGCCGTGTCGAAGACCGCGCGCAGCTTTTCCTCCTGCTCGCGCAGCGCCGCTTCTGAGCGCTCGCGCTCGATCGCGGCCGCGATGAGGCTCGCTGTCGTCCGCAGAGCGTCGACCTCGGCCGGGCTCCACTCGCGCTCCGTCGTGCAATCGTCGAACCCGATGAAGCCCCACCACTCGCCACCAACGAGGATGGGAACGGTCATCAGAGACTTGATCGCCTGCTTCTCGAAGAAGGCTCGCTCCTGGGGCGGCAGGTCCCGCACCTTGCCGGTGAACAGCTCGTTGCGTGCGCCCAGCTCGGCGACCCGCTCCAGCCCGACTTCCTCGAAACACATGTCCTGCATGAGTGGGTTGTCGAGCTGCGGCGCGATCGCCGCCTCGGTCCACTCGAAGCGCTGGCTCGAGATCAGCAGGCCGTCTTCGCGGCAGCCGTTCTCGAACAGATACGACCGGCTCGCTCCGGAGGCCTCGCCGAGCTCCTGCAGAAATCCGGGTGCCGCATCGCGCCAGCTCGGCGCCGCGACCAGCCGTTCCGCGCCGCGGCTGACGGCTTCGAGCACGGCGTCGCGCCGGCGAAGATCGCCCTCGGCCGACTCGCGAGTGATCGCGGCGGCGACGATTCCGGCCGCTGTTCGCAGTGCTTCGGTCTCCGCAACGCTCCATTCGCGCTGATGCTCGGCGTCTTCGAAGCCGATGAAGCCCCACCAGCGGCCCTTGACGAAGATCGGCACCGCAAGAACCGAGAGCGAGCCTGCGAGTGCGAGCGCTTCACTCTCGTCCACGGGGAGGTCGTGGACGTCACTGCTGACCACATCGCCGCGACCGAGAATCTCGGCCCAGCGGGGGAAGTGGGGGGCGGGCTGAACGTGCGCGAGCCGCGGGTCGTCGACGGTCGAGTTGCTCCGGCCCGACTCCCAGCCGGCCAGCCGGCGAGTGTGCGTGGACGGGCCCTCGGATCTGACGTTCTCGAAGACATATGCGCTGGTGACGCCCGTTGCCTCGCCGAGGACGCGCATCAGCTCGACCATTCCTTCGTCGAGACTGGGCTGTACGAGAAAGCGCTCTGCGGAGCGGCTGACAGCCTGGAGGATTGCGTCGCGGCTGCGCAGGTCTTGCTCCGCAAGGAGCCGCTGCTCACGTGACCGCGAGCTGGCAAGGACGATCGCCAGCTGGCCGGCGACGTCGACGAGAATCGATACCTCATCCGCGCCCCATTTGCGGGGGCGGGAGCTGTTGAACCAGAGAACGCCCGTCAGCTCACCGTTGCGGTGAAGCGGCACATCGACGGACGAGGCGACATTGCGGGCGATCAGCTGGTCGCGAACCGGGTCGAGCCAGGCCTCGTCCGCGATGTTCTCGATCACGATCGGCCCTTGCTCGATCCGCTCGACGTAGTCGGCCGACCACTCGACCTTGTCCCAGAACTCGGGCTTGCCCCTGTCGGTCGTGTAGCGAATCCAGAAGCCGCCTTCGTCGCGGCGCTCGACGTAGCTCACCTCGACGTCGCCGAACAACGCCGCCAGCCTCTTGGCCGACTGGGCGACGATCTCGTCGGGCGGCGTCTCGTCTGCCGCGAGCGAGAGGATCCCGACGAGGAGCTCGAGGCGGATGCTGTCCTGCCGGCGGGCCGTCACGTCCTGCATGTAACCCTGCGCGGCGGCTGGCCGGCCGTCGGCGTCCTCGACGACGATTTCATCGTCGCGGATCCAGACGACGCGGCCGTCGCGCGCGATCAGCCGGTAGTTGAGGAACATCGTCGCCGAGCCGTTCAGCCCGGCGTTCCGGTTGAGGAGGTCGGCGAGCACTCGCTCGCGATCGTCCGGGTGGATGGAGCTGACGAAGAGCTCCGGATCGGCAAGCCACTCCTCCTGGGAGTAGCCCATCAGCTGCGCGATCTGAGGGCTGACGTACAGCGGCGAGCTCTTCTCGTCGAGCTTGTCGACGTAGACGACGAGCGGCAAGCGCTCCACGAGCTCCTGGAAGTCGAATCGGGCCATCGCACCGGTGATCGGTCGGATCGGCGCGAAAATGAAGCATTTCAGCTCGGCCAGACGGCGCGGAGCCGGTCGCGCGTGGCGAGCAGATGCTCCGGCAGCACCTTTACGTCTCCGAGCACGGGCATGAAGCTCGTGTCGCCCGCCCAACGGGGCACGACGTGGAGGTGGACGTGATCGACAATCCCTGCCCCTGCGGCCCGGCCCAGGTTCCAGCCCAGATTGAAGCCCGCAGGCGCGTACGACGCGCGGAGCGCCTCGATCCCCTGCAGCCCGAGGCGATGGATCTCGAGCGCGGTCTCGTCGCCCAGCTCTCCGAGCTCGGCGAGATGCCCGTACGGGGCGATCAAGAGATGGCCCGACGAGTACGGAAACTTGTTCAGAAAGACGAATGCATGCTCTCCGCGGCTCACGACGAGTGTCTCCTCGACCTCGCCCGCAGCCTCGGCGCAGAAGACGCAGCCTGGCTGCTCGTCGGCGTGGGTGACGTATTCCAGGCGCCACGGCGCCCATAGCGGTTTCGGCATCGATCGATCTTCTCAACTTCGGTGCGGTCCGGCCGACGACACAGACGTGAGCTCGATTGCGGCAAAGCCCACCTGTGTCGTCGCCGACGACCATCCTCCGGTGCTGGAAAGCATCGCCAGATATCTGGGCTCTCAGGGCTACCGGGTCGTCGGGCTCGCGCGGAACGGTGAGGAGGCGGTCACACTCATCGAGTCGACGCGGCCTTCACTCGCCGTGATCGACCTGCGGATGCCGGGGCTCTCGGGCCCGGGCGTCGTTCGCCAGGTCACGCGGACGACACCGCAGTGCGGAACCATCGTCTACTCCGGCTTCGGAGACGCCGCCCTGCTCGACGAGGCGCTCGATGCCGGCGCTCGCGGCTTCGTGCTCAAGGACGCACCGCTCGAGGCGCTCGTCCGCGCTCTTCAGACCGTTGCCGGCGGCGGGATGTACATCGACCCCGCGCTTGCCGACGTCGTGATCCGGGCGATTCCCGGACGGGAGCTCGGCCTGACCGCCCGTGAGCGGGACGTTCTTCGCCTGCTGGCCGACGGCCACTCGAACGAATCGATCGGACGCGAGCTCTTCATCTCGCCCGACACCGCGCGGACACAGCTCGGCGCGGCAATGGCCAAGCTCGGCGTCTCCACGCGCACGCAGGCAGTCGCGGTAGCCCTCCGCCGCTCGCTCATCTCCTAACCACCTGCCGAAAAGTGCAGTTCATCCCGGTTTGACCGGCGGGGATCGTCGGATCCATGACCTGGCGCGCGCTCGAGATCGCTTCGGTCACGGCTCAGGTAGGAGCCCGGCCGCTGCTGAAGGCGTGAGCGAGCGAGGAGAGAGGGCTAGGCGGCTGCGTGCGCGGCCGGTGCCGTCAGGACGGCCGTCAGGGCCTTGACGACGGCGGGATCGAACTGGCTGCCCGCGCAGCGCTCGAGCTCTTCCAGTGCGACCGGCAGGTCGACGGCCTCGCGGTAGGGGCGGTCGGTGACCATCGCCGCCAGCGCGTCGCATGCGGTCACGATCCGGGCGCCGATCGGGATGTCCTCGCCGGCGAGCCGGTCGGGGTAACCGTCGCCGTCCCAGCGCTCGTGGCTCGAACGGACGAGCTTCGCGACATGCGAGAGCGCCGGCGCGGCACTGATGATCCGGGCACCGATCAGCGTGTGCTCGTGCACGAACTGCCACTCCTCCGCGGTCAGGGCACCTCGCTTCTGCAGGATCGCATCGGGGATCGCCACTTTGCCGACGTCGTGCAGCTCGGCGGCGTGGCGGACCTGCTCGATCTCGTGCTCGGGCAGCTCGAGGAGGCGGGCGACGTCGACGGCGAGCTCTGCCACGTCGGTGACGTGATCCACCAGTCCAGGGCTTCGCTCGGCGATCGCACGGAGCAGGACGTTCTTGCTCTGCCGGCCGGCCGAGCTTTCCCGACCGTGCTTCTGCGTGTACATCCGCTGGTCGGCGATCCGCAGCGCCTCGGTGGAGTCCTGCGCATCGTTCGGCATCGTCGCGACGCCGAACGAGCTCGTGACGTCGAAGCCGTCGCCGTGCTCGTTGAGAGCCGCGGCTGCGCTGAGCGCGAGCTCCTGGGCCAGGTTCGAGCCGTGAGCCAGGACGCAGAACTCGTCGCCGCCGAGCCGGTAGGCGGCCACACCCTCTCCCGCCACCGCTGCAAGCCGGCGGCCGAGCAGTGCGAGCAGCGCATCTCCCGCCGGATGCCCGTACGTGTCGTTGTAGACCTTGAAGCCGTCGAGGTCGAGCAGCACGAGGGTCACCTCGCTCTTCTCCGCGGCCGCCAGGTCGGTGAGCAGCTTGCGCCGGTTGCCGAGCCCCGTCAGCGCGTCGGTCGTCGCATCGATCCTGCTCGAGCGGAGCATTCGCAGGTTCTGCTGGAAGATCAGCGACATGCGCGCGATCACCGCGGCGACACAGCCCGTCGCGAGCGCGAGCGAGAGCAGGTGCACCGGGCGGAAGTGGTCGTAGACGAGCACGAGGAGCCCGACGGCGCCGAACGTGGCGGGGAAGATGAACGCGCTCCAGTCCTGGGTGCGGCCGCGAGCCTCGGTCCACGGTTGCCAGATCGCAAGTGCGACGACTGCCGACGAGACCACCCAGCCGGCGTTGATGATGCCGTCGCTGTAGTTGCCGGTTGCGACCTGGAAGACATACGAGATGTCTGCGATCCCGAAGAGCAGGAAGCCGATCAGCAGCAGCGTCCAGCCGCGGCCGAGCCGCCAGCCGGTCGTCGCCAGGCCGCCGACCATGATCGCGACAAGCGCCAGGTCGCCGAGCGGATACGCCAGATTGGTGGCGATCGCGACCGAGGAGCCACCGGTGGCGTCGACGATCGCTCCGAACGCGAGTGCGGCGCCGGCGGCGCTGATCGCGAGCGCCCCGATCGCCGAGTCGAGCAGCGAGACGGTCACGCCACCGCGCGTGGCGCGCTCGCGCACGAGCAGCACGATCCCGGCCAGGGTGGGAAGGTAGAAGAGGAGCCAGCCCGCGTCGGCCGCGGACGGGAAGGGCATCGGGTCGGCTTCCCAGAGCGCGATCGCGTAGTAGAAGGCGCCGAAGGCCCAGAAGGCCTGCCCGGCCGCGATCAGCAGCCAGCCCAGCGACGGCCGGCCGGAGGTAAGCGCGCGAACGCCGATCACCATGGTGGCGAGGGTGGGGGCGAGCGGCGACATCCAGCGAAAGAGGAAGCTGTCGAGCGTCTCGATCGGAACGCCCACGGTCGTCTGCGCGATGAAGAGGCAGGACAGGACGATCAACGCGAACAGCGCGAGACGGGCGACCTCGTTGCCGGCGCGCACGACCATGCCTAGGCGGCTGCCTGCGCGGCGGGGGTGGTGAGGACGACGGTGAGGGCGGTGACGACGGTGGGGTCGAACTGGGTTCCCGCGCAGCGATCGAGTTCCTCGAGTGCGGCGGCAAGGTCGACGGCTTCGCGGTAGGGGCGGTCGGTGACCATCGCCGCGAACGCGTCGCAGGCGGCGACGATGCGGGAGCCGATCGGGATCTCTTCGGCGGCGAGCCGGTCGGGATACCCGGTTCCGTCCCAGCGCTCGTGGCTGGACCGGACAAGTGAGGCGACATGGGTGAGTGCGGGCGCCGCGCTGATGATTCGTGCACCGATCAGGGTGTGCTCGTGCACGAAGAGCCACTCCTCGTCGGTGAGCGGTCCGCGCTTCTGCAGGATCGCGTCGGGGATCGCGACCTTGCCGACGTCGTGGAGCTCTGCGGCGTGACGCACCTGTTCGATCTCGTGCTCGGGCAGGTCGAGGAGGCGGGCGACGTCGACTGCGAGCTCTGCGACGTCCGTGAGGTGGTGCACGAGCCCGGGGTTGCGTTCGACGAGTGCGCTCAGGAGGACGTTTTTGCTCTGGCGGCCGGCCGAGCTCTCTCGTCCGTGCTTCTGGGTGTACATCCGCTGATCCGCGATTCGAAGCGCCTCACCGACGTCGTGGGCTTCGTTCGGCAGGGTCGCGATCCCGTAGGAGCTCGTGATCTCGAAGCCGTCACCGTGCTCGCAGAGTGCCTCGGAGGCGGTGTCAGCGTGCTGCTTGGCGCGGTCAGCGTCGTGGGCGAGGACGCAGAACTCGTCCCCGCCGAGTCTGTAGGCGCGGACACCTTCGCCGGCCGTCGCTGCGAGCCGGTGGCCGAGCCGGGCGAGCAGCGCGTCTCCCGCCGGATGGCCATACGTGTCGTTGTAGATCTTGAATCCGTCCAAGTCGAGCAGGACGAGCGTCGCCTCCGAGTCCTGTACCGCAGCCAGGTCGGCGAGCAGTTGCCGGCGGTTGTGGAGCCCCGTGAGCGCGTCGGTGGAGGCGGCGAGGTCGCTGGTGCGGATCATGCGCAGGTTCTGCTGGAAGATCAGCGACATCCGCCCGATCACCGCCACGACACACGCCGTCGCCAGCACCAGCGCGAGCATGTGCACGTCGCCAAAGTTGCCGTAGACCAGCACCGCGACGCCGATCGCGCCGAAGCTGGCCGGGAAGACGAAGGCGCTCCAGGCCTGGACGCGAGCGTTGACGACCGCCGAAGGCTGCCAGACGGCAAGCGCGATAAGCGCCGAGGAGACCACCCAGCCCGCGTCGAGTATCGTGCCTTCCCGGTACGTCTCGTTCGCGATCTGGAAGAGATAGGCCGTATCCGTAACCGCGAAGAGCAGGCCGCCGGCCATGAGCAGCGTCCAGCGGCGGCCGAGCCGCCAGCCGGACAACGCCAAGCCGCCGGCCATGATCGCGACCAGTGCGAGGTCGCCAAGGGGATACGCGAGGTTGGTGGCAATCGCGAGCGAGGAACCACCTGTCGCATCGACGATCGCGCCAAAGGCGAGTGCGGCGCCCGCAGCGCTGATCGCAAGGGCGCCGATTGCCGCATCGAGCATCGTGACGGTCTCCGTGCGGCCGGCGGTACGGGCCCGGATGAGCAGAACGATCCCCGCGAGGGTCGGGATGTAGAACGCGAGCCAGCCGGCGTCGGCACCCGAGGGGAACGGCATCGGATCGGCGTTCCAGAGGACGATCGCGAAGTAGGAGATCCCGAACGCCCAGCAGGCCTGCCCGGCCGCGATCAGCAGCCACCCGGTCGAGAGCTGCTTCGTGCCGAAGGCGCGCGCGGCGATGACGAGCGTTGCCAGGGTGAAGGCAATCGCGGACAGCCAGCGCGCGAAGAAGACGTCGAGAGCCTCGATCGGGATACCCACCGTCAGACGCACGCAGTAGAGGCCGGAGAGTGCGATCAGCGCGAACAAGGCGAGCGCGGAGACTCGGTTGCTGAGACGTACGAGCATGAGCCGTTGTTCGGCGTCCCGCGCGGGTTCTTGAGTGGCCTCAGGATCCCCGAAATGGGGTACGACATCCGCATCGAACGGGGGAGTGCGGGACGGGAAGACGTCGGGCAAGCTGGGAGTGATGGAGAAACAGGCGCAGCAGGAGCACAAGCTGGGCGAGCTCGTTTGCCTGGAATGTCGGACCCAGTCGGGTCCGGCGCGAGGGTGGCGGGCATACGTGGACGAAGACGCCTGCGTGCTCGTCTACTGCCCGCAGTGCGCGGCGCGCGAATTCGACGCCTAGACTCGCCTAGACCCCGATTTGGCGCGCGCCGAGCCGATCTGCGGTACCGTGGTCCTGGACCGGGCTGTCCCGTGGCCGCGCGGCCGGTAGCTACCGAGGGAGACGCATGGGCGTCAAGGAAGAAAAAGTCGAGCTGGAAGGCGACATCATGGAAGCGTTCGGCGGCGGCATGTTCCGCGTCGCGCTGGACAACGGCCATGAAGCGCTCGGCTACACGTCGGGCAAGATGCGCCGCTACAGAATCCGGATGAACCCGGGCGACCGGGTCAAGATCGAGCTGTCCCCGTACGACCTGACGCGCGGCCGCATCGTCTACCGCGAGCGCTAAGAGCCTTCGTACTAGCCGAAGCGATGGCGCACAGTGATGCGCGTCGCCTCGACCGCCAGCGCGACGGCGATCAGCAGCGCAGCGGCCGGATCGGCCCACCACCACGCGAACCCCGCGTTCACGAGCAGCGCGGCCAGCGCGACGGCCGCCAGCGCGGCGGAAGCCGCGGTGAGCAGACCGTCGCCGCGCAGCGCGTGACTGGCGAGGCGCGAGGCGACGCGAAGCTTGAGCAGCCCGAGCCAGGGCGAGGCCCGTCGACGATTGATGCGACAACGGCGGCGATGCCGATCCCGCCGTTCCAGGCGATCGTGAAGTACGAGAGCCGAAGTGCGACCAGGACGAGTGCCGCGCGGTCGGTGCTCGCCGAAGGCTGGGGCTCAGGCTGCGGTACGGAAGGCGGCGGTGTCTCTACAGCCAGCGCTTCCAGCGGAAGAAGCCGAGCAGGCCGGCCCCGACCGCGACCATCCCGGCCACGACGATCCAGAAGGCGACCGCGGTGCCGAAGCCGGGGAAGTCGACGTTCATCCCGAAGACGCTCGCGAGCAGTGTCAGCGGCAGCAGGATGGCGCTGAAGACCGTGAGCACGCGGAGGACGTCGTTTTGCCGGTGGGAGATCACCGACTCGTTCGTCGACTCGAGGCCCTCGACGACCTCCTTGTAGTTGTCGAGCAGGTCCCAGATCCGCTCGGCTCCGTCGACGATGTCGTCGAAGTAGAGGTCGAGCTCGTGCGGCAGGAACCGCTCGACGCGCCGCTCGAGCAGCCGGAGCGTCGTGCGCTCGGGCTTGATGATCTTCCGGTAGGAGATGATCTCCTGCTTCACGTTCGAGAGGTCGCGGACGACGTCCTCGGCCCGTCGCTCGAACATGTCGTCCTCGACCGAGTCCAGCTTGTGCCCGATCTTGTCGAGGATCGGGAAGCAGTAGTCGAAGAGATCGTCGAGCACCTCGTAGAGGAGCCGTCCCGAGCCTTCGACGAAGAGGCTCTCGCGCAGCTCCGCGTCCTCCTCGCAGCGGTGGAAGAGGCGCGTGACGGGCAGCAGCTCGACGTTCGGCAGCGTGACCAGGTAGTCCGCACCGAGGAAGAGGTCGAGCTCGGCCGCGTTCAGCCGCTGGATCGCCTTGTCGTAGACGGGGAAGTGGAGGACGGCGAAGAGGTAGTCGGGGTACTCGTCGATCTTCGGCCGCTGCCGCTTCGAGAGCACGTCCTCGACGTCGAGGGCGTGCCAGCCGAAGCGCTCGGCAAGAGCGTTCGCCGTCGCCGGGTCGGGGTGGTCGAGATGAACCCAGGTCAGGCCGCGAGCGGAGAGCTCTAGCGGGTGACGCTCAGCGAGTGTCCCGGCCGGGACCGCGCCGGAGCCGGGCCGTGTCCGCCGGATGCGGGGCAGGCTTGGCATCGGTACTGAGCGGGTCCTCGAGGACGGGCATGGCGGCGATTCTAATCGCTCGGCACGGCGTCCACGACTGCGAGCGGCGGTGGCGCGGCTGCGGCCGCTGCGGTATATGGCGTGCGGCGGACGTCGTCGGGCAGGCTGCGCTCGAGCAGGAGCGCCCCGGCGCCCGCCACGAGGCACACGCCCGCGGCTGCGATCCAGAGGCCCGTCGGTGACACGGCCAGGAGCGCGGCGCCCGCCGGCGGTCCGACCGTGAAGCCCACCTGCCAGGAAAGCGCCGAGATCGCCATGTACCGCCCGAGCAGCCGGTGGTCTGCGAGGTCGACGACGAGTGGGGGCTGAACTGCGCCGTGCAGGCACTCGGCGACGCCGAAGAGGCCGACCGCGAAGGCGAGGATCGCGAACGCCGCGGCGCCCGAGAGCCACAGGCCGCTGACCGGCACGAGCAGCCAGGACGCTGCACAGCCCACTCCGACCAGCGCCAGGAATGTCATCCGCCGGTGACCCTGGGCGATCCGTGCGACCGGGAGTTGCAGGAGGACCACAACGATCGTGTTGATGAAGAAGAGCTGGCCGATGCCGGTCTCGGCGATGCCGACCTCGTTCTTCGCGTAGGCCGGCAGCACCTCGAGCTGCGCGATGCCGGCGGCGATCAGCGCCGCGTTCACGGCCATCAGGCCCATGAAGACGCGGTGCCGGAAGACGTCCCGGTAGCTCCCCGAGCGCCCCGCGCGCTCCACAGCCTGGCGTGGCTCGGGCACGAAGATCCAGAGGACCGCCGCGTATCCCACGAACGTGAACGCGTCGATGATGAAGAGAGCCTTGAAGCTCTCAGCGGCGATGAAGCCGCCGGCGAGACCGCCGATGCCGATCCCGAGATTCATCGTCACACGCTGCATCGCAAAGACCGCAGGCCTCTTCTCGCGCGGCGCGAGTCCGGCGAGCATCGACGACTGGGACGGCCAGAAGGCGCCGTTCCCGACTCCCACGATCGCTGCGACGAGGAATCCCTGCCAGGCGGTCTCGATGAGGGAATAGCCGGCGATCCCGACACTGAGGAACAGAAGCGCGATGCCGAGCATCCGCTTGGCGCCGACGCGATCGATCAGAGCGCCGCCGATCGGGCCTGCGACCAGGCTGACCGCCGCGTTCGTGCCGAGGATGAGGCCTGCGGTGCCGAGGTCGATCCCGCGCTCGTTGTGCAGGTAGATGAGCGTGAACGGGAGGATCAGACCGTTCCCGATCGCGTTCAGCAGCCCCCCGAGCTGGAGGGTCTGAACCGACCGGGGCAGCTGCGGGTTCAGGCTCCGGAGGTAGCTCAGCACCGTGAGACAGTAACCGCATGGAGTTTCTGCTCGATCCGGACGTCGTCTACCTCAACCACGGAAGCTACGGCGCCTGTCCCGCGCCGGTGCTCGACCGGTACCAGGAGCTGCAGCGCGAGCTCGAACGGAACCCGTCTCAGTTCCTCGGCCGCCGCTTCCACGATCTGCTGGCCGAGGCTCGTGCGGCCCTCGCAGCCTTTGTCGGCGCGCGAGCCGAGGATCTGGTCTTCGTCCCGAACGCGACCGCCGGGCTGAACGCGGTCATCCGCTCGCTCCGCTTGGGCCCGGAGGACGAGGTGCTGACGACCCGCCACGAGTACGGCGCCGTGACGCGAACCTGGGAGTTCATGGGGGCGAAGCTCGTCTACGTCGAGCCGGGCGAGCTTGCCGCAGCAATCGGCCCGAGGACGAAAGCCGTCTCCGTCAGCCACATCACCTCGCCGACCGCGCTCGTCCTTCCCGTCGAGGAGATCTGCTCCGCCGCGCGCGCCGCCGGAGTGCTCTCGATCGTCGACGGCGCGCACGTGCCGGGGCACGTGCCGCTCGACCTTGAGCGGCTGGGGGCGGACGTCTACGCGGGCAACTGTCACAAGTGGTTGTTGGCGCCGAAGGGAGCCGGCTTCCTCTGGGCGAGGCCCGAGCACCAGCGGTGGATCGAGCCCCTCGTGATCTCCTGGGGCTACGGCGCCGAGGCGAGCTTTGCCGAGCGGCATGGCTGGCAGGGCACGCGGGATCCGGCGGCCGCGCTGGCCGTGCCGGCGGCTATCGAGGCGCACCGGAAGCTCGATCTGGAGCGCTGCCGGCGGCTCGCCGCCTCGTTCCACGACCGGCTGCCGCCGTGCGGCGAGACGCCGGCGCCGCAGATGTGGGCCTCCGAGGTCGCTGTCGCCGATCCGGAGTCGCTGCAGCGCCGGCTTTTCGACGAGCACCGGATCGAGGTCGTCGCCAGCGCGTGGGAGGGGACGAGCCTCCTGCGGGTCTCGATCGCCCCGTACAACGAGCCCGACGACGTCGAGCGCCTCCTCGCGGCGCTTGCCGCAGTGAACGCTCCCCAAGGTGATTGAGCCCGGGAGCGGAGCGACCCTTTAGGGGTTTGCGCGCCTTGGCGTCTGCTTTCGCAGATGCCAAGGCATGCGACGGAAGAGCATGCGCCCGGGAGGATTCGAACCTCCGACCTCTCGCTCCGGAGGCGAGCGCTCTATCCCCTGAGCTACGGGCGCTGGAGACGCTCTAGTGTACTCAGCGTGGAGCTGACCGCCCGGATCGCGACGCTGAGGCTGGCCGAGACGTTCGTCATCGCCCGCGAGACGAGCGACGAGGACGACGTCGTCCAGATCGAGCTGCGGCACGGCGCGCACTCGGGCTTCGGCGAAGGCGCGCCGATCGAGCGGTACGACGAGTCCGCTGCGTCGGCGCTCGCCTACCTCGAGGCGGCGGCGCCCCTGCTCGGCGACGACCCGTTCGCGCTGGAGGAGATCGAATCGCGGCTGCCGCCGGGCGAGAACGCCGCGCGCGCGGCGCTCGACGGGGCGCTGCACGACCTCCAGGGGAAGCTCCTCGGCGTACCCACGTGGAAGCTTCTCGGCCTGCCCCGCACTGGGCCGCCGACCTCCTGGACCGTCTGGCTGGGCGATCCGGACGACATGGCGCGCCGGGCCGAGAAGGCCGCACCACGCTTCAAGCGGCTGAAGCTGAAGCTCGGTGGGGGCGACGGTCTCGACGTCGACCGCGTCCGCGCGGTGCGCGGAGTGACGGAGCTGCCGCTGCAGGTGGACGTGAACGAGTGGTGGTCCGTCGACGAAGCGCTCGAGGCTCTGCCGCAGCTCGCCGACCTGGGGGTCGGGTATTGCGAGCAGCCGCTCAAGGCCGGCGACGAGGGCGGTGCGACGCTGAAGGAGCGCTCGCCGATCCCGATCTACGTCGACGAGGACTGTCACCGGCTGGACAGCGTCGCGGCCTGCGCAGAGATCGCACACGGGATCAACATCAAGCTCGCAAAGTCGGGCGGCATCCGCGAGGCGGTTCGGATGGCGCACGCCGCGCGCGGGCTCGGGCTCGGCGTGATGCTCGGCTGCATGATCGAGTCGGGGCTCGGAATCGCCGCCGGCTGCACCGTGGCACCGCTCTGCGACCACGTCGACCTCGACGGCAACCTGCTGATCGCCGACGACCCCTGGTCAGGCGTCGCGTTCGTCGACGGCGTCCAGGTCCCCTCCGACAAGCCGGGTCTCGGTGTCGAGCCAGTCTGAGCGGCTGCTGATTCTGGCCGAGGGCTTCTCCGGCGATCCGCACTACGGCAAGACGGCCCGCGGCGTTCTCGCGTACGGCGAGCGCCCCGTCGTCGCGCTCCTCGACTCGACCCGTGCGGGCGAGACGCAGAACGGCGTCCCCGTCGTCTCCTCGGTCGACGACGCGCTGGGGTTCGACCCGACGACCGCCCTCGTCGGGGTTGCCACCCAGGGCGGCCGCTTCCCGCCCGCCTGGCGCGAGCTGCTGAAGACGACGATCTCGAAGGGGCTCCACGTCGAGAACGGCCTGCACGAGTTCCTCGCAGACGACGACGAGCTCATGGGGCTCGCGGCCCGGCACGGCGTCGAGCTGCGCGACTTGCGGCGGCCGCCCGCAGACCTGAACGTCCCCACCGGCGCGAACATGGAGCTGCCGGTCAGGACCGTGCTCACGGTGGGCTCCGACTGCGCGATCGGGAAGATGACCGTCTCCCTCGAGCTCGACCGGGCGGCGCAGGCGCGCGGGCTCGCCTCCCGTTTCGTGCCGACCGGTCAGACCGGAATCGCGATCGCAGGCTGGGGGATCGCCGTCGACGCCGTCGTCTCCGACTTCATCGCGGGCGCCACCGAGCGCCTTGTCGTCGAGGGCCACGAGCGCGGGGGAGAGCTGCTGATGGTCGAGGGCCAGGGCGCGCTCACCCATCCGGCGTATTCGGGTGTGACGCTCGGACTCGTGCACGGGTCGGCGCCGCACGCCTTCGTGCTCTGCCACCTCGCCGGGCAGACCGAGATCGAGGGCTACCCGGGCCACCCGCTTCGCTCGCTGCCGGAGCTGATCGCGCTGCACGAGGACATCTCGCTGCCCGCGCGCAAGGCGACGGTGGCCGCGATCGCGCTCAACACGCGCGAGCTCGACGACGAACAGGCACGCGCTGCGGTGGCCGCGACGGCCGAGGAGACAGGCCTCGTCGCCGACGATCCGGTTCGGTTTGGGCCGGATCGCCTGCTCGACGCCGTCCTCGCTGTTTTCTAGGCGTGCTTCTCGGCTTCGCGCTGCTGCTCGACCGGCGCGTCGAGCTCGATGCGGCCGGCCCAGAGCCACCAGACGATCACCAGCAGCGCAACCGAGAGGGCGAGCGCGACGAGCGTTGCGTCCAGTGAGGGCGCGAGCTCCGGCTGGTACAGCACCGACGGTGGCAGGAGCTTCACCGCCGGAATCGTCGCGATGCTGAGGAGAAACTGGAAGACGCTGGCGCCGACGCTCACGGGCGGCGCCTCCTTCTCGTGCCCGCCCCACCGCACGACGATCTGGAAGACGTCGAGATCGGGCCTGGCGACCCCGGCTCGCGCGAGGATCGCCGAGAGCGCGAGGACCAACCACGCGACCGCGAGTACGAACGGCACGAGCGCGAACGAGGCCGGTCCGAGCCCGTCCTGCCAGGCTGACAGGACGACACACACGAGCCCTGCCCCGAAGCGGGCGAGGCCGCCCCAATGCGGCAGCAGCAGCGCGGACCCTGCCAGTTTCACGTCCGTGCGCTCGCTCGTCTGCAGCTCGGCGACCGGTAGCCGCCAGATGTTGGGCGAGATCACGTTCGCCAGCCCGGACGCCGCCTCCAGGACGCCGAACGCGCCGACGAACTGCCAGCGCGTCCACGGCTCGACCCCCCCGAGCGCGGCTGCGGTGAAGATCACGCCGACCAGGTTCACGAACGACAGCAGGAAGACGAGTGCGAGGCCGCGGAACGCCCGCTCCGATCGTCGACCGCCGTCCATTCAGCGCCCATCCCCGTTTCCCCCGGAACCAAGCTTCGTGTCGGCGGCGGTTTCCGGGCCGGCGCGACCGGGCACCCAATGGACGTGATCCTGCGCCACCCGCACGAGCTCGTCTCCCGGCGCGCGCTGACGCTGGCGGACGTGGTCGCCATGCTGGTCGTCTTCGTCGCGATCGTCGCGATCCTCTTCTGACGCCGCCTCCGACCGTCAGCGTGATTGCCGTGATCGGGGACACGCATCTTCCGCGCGGCTCTCGTTCGCTGCCGGCGGACTGCCTGCGGCGGCTGCGGGAGGCGGAGTTGATCCTGCACACCGGCGACCACTCCTCGGTCGAGTCGCTCGAGGCGCTCCGCGCGCTCGGCCCGCCCGTCCAGGCCGTGCACGGGAACGCCGACGAGCCTGCCTTGCGGGAGTCGTTGCCCGCGGAGCTCCTGGCCGAGCTCGACAGCGTCCGGATCGCGATGACGCATGTGCCGGGGCCGCGAGAGGGGAGGGAGGAGCGGCTACGAGCGCGATTTCACGGGTGCGACGCCGTCCTCTACGGGCACACGCACGTGCCTCAGGTGGAGCGCGTCGGAGGCGTCTGGATCCTCAACCCCGGCAGCCCGACCGAACGGCGCAGCTCGCCGACTTGGACGATGCTCGAGCTCCGAGTCGCACGCGGCGAGATCCACCCGGATCTGATCCACCTCTGAGCTCAGTCGTGCATCGACGTCCGCCGGAGCAGGACGCGGAGGGCGAAATCCTTGAGCCGTTGCCAGAACGTCACGCGATGCACTCTACGGCCTTGACAGCGAACACGTGTTCGTGCATCATGGCGAACACATGTTCGTTCGACTCATCATGACTGTGACGCTCGGCGTCGTTCTCTGGGCCGCTTTCGCCCGCTCGTCCGACGCGTCCGGGCCGGAGCGGCGCTATGTCGTGCAGCCGCAGGACACGCTCTGGTCGATCGCGTCGCACGGGTATTCGGATCCCCGTCAGGGCGTCTGGGAGATCCAGGGGCGGAACAAGCTGCAGGGAACGGTGCTGGTTCCGGGGCAAGTGCTCGTCCTGCCGTAGAGCAACGCTCCTAGACTGGCGGCGTGGATCTGGACGTCGTCTTCCTCGGCACGGCCGGCTCGATGCCGACCGCTCGCCGCGCTCCGTCAGCCACGCTCGTCCGGCGCGGCGGCGAGAAGCTGCTCTTCGACTGCGGCGAGGGCACGCAGCGTCAGCTGCTGCGCTCGGATGTCGGCCTGATCGAGCTCCATGAGGTCTTCCTCACGCACTTCCACGCCGACCATTTCCTCGGCCTGCCGGGAATGCTGAAGTCGTTCGCCCTCCGCGGCCGCGAGCTGCCGCTGACGCTGTACGGGCCACGCGGCCTCGACGAGCTGCTCCGGTCGCTCTCGCGAATCTTCGGGCGCCTCAGCTACGAGGTCGACGTGGTCGAGCTGGCCGCCGGAGCGGTGCTGCCGCGCGACGGCTACGAGCTCCGGACCTTTGCAGTGCGCCACGGGCGCGACGCGATCGGCTACGCACTTGTCGAGGAGCCTCGGCCCGGGCGGTTCGACGTTGCCGCCGCGGACGCCCTGGGCATCCCGTTCGGCCCCGAACGCGGGACGCTGCAGGCGGGCGAGCCCGTGACGCTCCCCGACGGCCGCACGGTGACTCCGGAGCAGGTGCTCGGCGAGGGGCGGCCCGGCCGGAAGGTCGTGCTCACCGGAGACACGGCGCCGTCGGACGGTGTGGTCGAGGCTGCGCTCGGAGCCGACCTGCTGGTGCACGAGGCGACGTTCTGCGAAGAGGAAGCCGAGCGCGCGCAGGAGACAGAGCACTCGACGGCGCTCGAAGCGGCACGGATCGCCCGCGACGCCGGCGTTTCGCTGCTCGCGCTCACGCATCTCTCGAGCCGCTACGGCGCGGGGGACATCGAGCGAGAGGCTCGAGGCGTCTTCCCGGCCACGGTCGTTCCGCGCGACTTCGATCTGATCGATGTCCCGTTCGAGGAGAGAGGTGGTCCGGAGCTGGTGAAGAGCGGCGCGCGCCTGCCACGAGCTGAAGTACCCTCCAGCGCATGAGTGCCATGGTGCAGATCGCGCTCGCCGAGGACGCCACCGAAGCCGAGGAGATCCAGGCGCTGCTCGAGGACGCTGGGATCGAATCGGCCGTGCAGTCCGACGACGACTCCGGCTCGCTCAAGGTGTTCGTGGCAGAAGAGGCCGTCGAGGCGGCGCAGGACGTGATCGAGCCGCCGACCGACCCCGACGAGGTGGTCACGGAGCAGTAGCTCTACCCGCGGACGAACTCGATCCGCGTCGAGCCGACCAAGCCGGGGCTCACGAGCTCGAAGACGCAGATCGACCGGCCGTCGGCATCCGGCGGCGCGGGCACGGTCCCGTTCCACACCGTTCCCGCAGCGACCTCCGGCCGCGCCCAGGTGATCCCGTTCACCCTCAGCTCGATCGGCGTGCCCTGCTTGCCGAGCAGCGTCAGCTCCAGTTGTCCGCGGCCGCACGCGTACACCGCGATCTGACCCGTCCCGATGACGTCCCCGTTCGGGTGGAAACCCGTGCGCGACGTGAGGAGCCGGAACGGCCGTTCGATGCGCCAGAGCGTGATGCCTGCGAGCTCCGTCGACCGCGGAGCCTGTGCGATCCGCTCGCCGGCGAGCTCGAAGTCCGTCGGGGCGGCCACGATCTCCGGGTGGAAGGAGCGTCCGTCCAGCGCGTTGACCCGGCCGTCGAGCCCGAGCTCCACCTCCACCGGCACGAGGGGGCCGATCGGCTCGGTGTTCTTCAGCCGCGCAACCGAGGTGATGCGACGGTTCCAGAACACGTGCTTCCAGACGCCGGCGGAATACGCGCTGGCGTGGAGATACGTCACCGGGCGAGAGGTGGCCGCGTCCACCCAGCCACGGTCGCCCGTGTCGAAGACCCAGGTGCGATCGAGCTGCGTCAGACGGTCGATCTGCCTCGTCGAGAGGATCGAAAGCGTGCCAAGCGTGAGTGCGACGACGACGGGCAGAACGACACGCATCCGTCTCGGTAGGAAGACGGCGAGCGCGACGAGCACGCCGACCCCAAGTGGGTAGGCGAGCTCCAGCGTCGTCGTCGAGGTCGCCGCAGCGAGCCGCCAGAGCGGGATCAGGCTGAACGAATCGAGTGCCGACTCCTGAATGGCGAAGCGCTTTACAGGCAAGAGCACGGCTGGGATGGCGAGCGCGAGCGCGGCGAGCTGGATCCACGGGCGGGGTCGTGGGGCGCCGCGTGCGAGCCAGAGCGCGAACACGAGCATCAGCGGCGGCACGACAGGCTGCAGGCTCCGCAACACAACGTGCTCGACCCAGCGGGAGGCGAACGTTCCGATCTCGAGCCCGAGGCACAACGTCCAGGCGAGCGTCGTCGCGACGAGAGCGCACGCCACCGGTTCGGTCTCGCGCCCGCGGACGCACTGGATCGTCATCGCGGCGAGCGCGACGAGCGGGATGCCGGCGACGAGGATGAAGATGCCGGCGAAGTGCCAGACCACGTCGACGGCTACGGCGCCGACCTCGTAACCACCGGCAGCTGCGGAGTACGCACCGAAGACGTCACGCCAGCCTCCGGTGACCGCGAAGCCGGCGAATGTCAGGACACACACCGCCGCCGTTCCACCCAGCAGGATCGCCTGGCGTCGTGCGGGCTCGAGGGACCGCGCGAAGCCGCACTGGAGTGCGACGGCCACGAACAGCGTCGGGATGAGCGCCGCGAGCCGGACGTGCGTCGCGAGCGCGAGCAGGATCGCCGCGGCGACGAGCCCCTGGCGTAGGCCCGAGGGCCGTGCGAGCGCAGATGCGATCGCCCACACCGCGAGCGTGGCCAGCGGCAGCACGGCGACCTCGCTCATCACGAGACCCGAGTACGCAAGATCCGGGATTACCAGGGTCAGTCCCGCGGCCGCGACCGCCCACCAGGCACCGAGCGGACCGCGTCCCCACAGATAGACGAGAACGGCGGTGGCTGACATCAGGATCGCTCCGAGGGCCTGCACCACTGCGACGCCGGTCGCGAGGTTCCCGAAGGTCAGCGGCAGGCCGATGAGAGCCGGGTAGACGAACGAGTAGTTGTCGCCCGGCGCGCCCAGGAGCGAGGGCGATCCCTCCTCCCAGAGCGATCGGCCCAGCAAGGCATAGATCGACTCGTCAGGCGCGATCCAGGGGAGGTCCATGCCTCGCGCCGCCCAGAAACGAACACCCGCGGAGACAGCCGTGAGCAGCACGAGTGCAATCGGAGCGGCGTGCCGGGGGGTCGACATACCCGTCACGTGTTGCGTCGCAGGCACGTTTCGAAAACATACGCACGGAGCGGGAAGGTCGTTTGCTCCACACCGACGCCGTCCTCCCGAGCGTCTACACTCCCGCCCGACCCTTTAACCCGGTCCTGCGAGGCCGGAAAGGAGCGCGATGAGTACGCACGTCCCCGACCGGATAGGGGCGAAAACCCTGCTGGACTCCGAGGCCCTAGCGCGGACGCTGTCGCGCATCGCGCACGAGATCATCGAGCGCAACGACGACCTCAGCCGGCTTGCGCTGATCGGCATCCACACGCGCGGCGTTCCGCTCGCCGAGCGGCTCGCGACCCTGATCGAGGAGCGGAGCGGGGAGGAGATCGCGCTCGGAGCTGTCGACATCACGTTCCATCGCGACGACACGATTCGCGGCGCCGAGCAGCCCGTCGTGCACGCCACAGCGCTCGACTTCGACCTGCGCGGAACGACGTGCGTCCTCGTCGACGACGTCCTCTACACCGGCCGCACGATCCGTGCCGCGATCGAGACGCTCTTCGAGCACGGCCGGCCGGCACGCGTTCAGCTTGCCGTCCTCGTCGACCGTGGCCACCGCGAGCTTCCGATCCGGCCCGACTACGTTGGCAAGAACCTCCCAACCGCGCGCAGCGAGCGGATCCAGGTCGAGCTCGAGGAGATCGACGGAGCCGACCGGATCCTGCTGGTGGGCGCGCCCGAGGAGCAGACATGAGGCATCTGATCTCCATCTCCGACCTCGCCCGCGACGACGTCGAGCGGATTCTCGAGACCGCAGGCGCGTTCGCCGGTGTCGACGAGAAGCTGCCGACCCTGCAGGGCAAGCTGGTGCTGAATCTCTTCTTCGAGTCCTCGACGCGCACCTCATCGAGCTTCGAGCTCGCGGCCAAGAAGCTCTCCGCGGACGTGATGTCGCTGAAGGCGGCCGGCTCGTCGCTGGACAAGGGCGAGTCGCTCAAGGACACGGTGCTGACGCTGGCGGCGTACGACCCGCACGCAATCGTCATCCGGCACGCGCAGATCGGCGCGCCGGAGCTCGTCGCCCGGCATTCGAACGCGGCGGTCGTCAACGCCGGCGACGGCAAGCGGCAGCACCCGACCCAGGCGCTCCTCGACCTCTTCGCGATGCGCGAAGCGCTCGGCAGGCTCGACGGCCTCCACGTGGCGATCGTCGGCGACATCCTCCACAGCCGGGTCGCGCGCTCCCTCATCCAGGCTCTCTCGCTTGTCGGGGCGCACGTCACCCTCGTCGGGCCGCCGACCCTCCTTCCGCGCGGCATCGAGGCGCTCGGCTGCGAGACATCGACGGACATTCGAGACACCGAGGCGGCGGACGTGCTCTACGTCCTCCGGATGCAGCGCGAGCGCATGGAATCGGCCTACGTGCCGAGCCTGCACGAGTACGCGGCGCGCTGGGGAGTCACGCCGGAGCGCGTCCGGCCGGGCCAGAAGATCATGCATCCAGGCCCGATCAACCGGGGCGTGGAGATCGACGGGCGGGTCGCCGACTCGCCGGACTCGCTGATCCTGCAGCAGGTTCGGGCCGGGCTTGCGGTGCGGATGGCCGTGCTGCACGACCTGCTCACCGCCGACGTGCCCGCACCGGAAGCCGCGGCGGTCGCATGACCCTCTTCTGCAAGAACGGCCGCTCCGACAGCCTGACCCTCTCCGGACGCCTCGCCGGCGGCGAGTGCGTCGCCGTGACCGTGGTTGACGGCGTGATCGCAAGCATCGAGCCCGCGCCGGCAACCGGGCGCGTGCTCGCCCCGGCCTTCGTCGACCCGCACGTCCACCTGCGCTCGCCCGGACGTGAGGATGAGGAGACGATCGCCAGCGGCACCGCCGCCGCCGCTGCGGGCGGCTACTGCGCGATCCTGGCGATGCCGAACACCGACCCAGTCGTCGACTCGGCCGCGGTGCTGGGCTCGCTGGTTGCTACCGCGCGTCGCGAAGCACTCGTCCCGACCGGCTTCATGGCGGCGATCTCCAAGCGGCTCGGCGGCGAGGAGCTGACCGAGATGGCGGAGCTCGCCGAGGCGGGCGCCGCCGCGTTCACCGACGACGGCCGGCCGGTCACCTCCGCCGGCCTGATGCGCCGCGCCCTGCAGTACGGCGCGATCACGGGCCGCAAGCTCGCCCTCCACTGCGAGGAGCCGACGCTCTCCCGCGACGGCCAGGTGCACGAAGGGCCCGTCTCGGCCGAGCTGGGCTTCGCCCCGTACCCGTCCGTCGCGGAGAGCGCGATGGTCGAGCGGGATCTGACGCTGGCGGGCTACGAGCACCGGCCGCTTCACCTCATGCACCTCTCGGCGAGGGAGTCGGTGGACGCGCTGCGCGCTGCGCACGCTCGCGGGGTCGACGCCACGGCCGAGGTGACGCCGCACCACCTCGTGCTCACCGACGACGCCGTTCGCTCGCTCGACCCGAACGTGAAGATGAACCCGCCCCTCAGAGCCGGCGAGGACCGCAAGGCGCTCGTCGAGGCGCTTCGCGACGGCACGATCGCCTGCGTGGCCACCGACCACGCCCCGCACTCGCGCGAGGAGAAGGAGGCGCCGTTCGAGGAGGCGCCGTTCGGTGTCACCGGGCTCGAGACGGCATTCGCGGCGCTCTACACCAACCTCGTCGAGCCGGGGCTCCTCCCGCTCGAGACGCTGCTGGAGCGGATGTCAGCAGGGCCTGCCCGCTCTCTCGGGTTGCCCGAGCCCCGGATCGAGGTCGGGGCGCGAGCGAATCTCGTCCTGCTCGACCTCGAGACGGAGTGGACGGTCGAGGAGAGGGGCTTCCGTTCCCGCTCGGCCAACTCCTGGCTCCTCGGCCAACGGTTACGCGGCGCAGTCGTGACGACGGTCGCCGACGGACGCGTGGTCCACGGATGAGTGCCTTCGTCGCGCTCGAGGACGGCACGATCCTTCGCGGCCGGTCGGTCGGCGCGAGCGGCGTCGCCTTCGGCGAGGCGGTGTTCACGACCGCGATGACCGGCTACCAGGAGACGGTCACCGACCCGAGCTTCGCCGAGCAGCTCGTCTGCTTCACGGCGCCGATGATCGGCAACTACGGCGTCGCGGCCGGACGGGCGGAGTCGACAGGCGCTCACGCGACGGCAGTGCTGATGCGCGAGGCGCGCGGGCCGGAGTGGACGGACTGGCTCGAAGAACGCGGGATCGTCGCGCTCACCGGTATCGACACCCGCTCGCTCGTCCTCCGCCTGCGCGAGGGCGGCGCGATGCGGGCAGCCGCGGTCGCCGGCACGCTCGCGGAGGACGAGGCGCTGGATGCTGTTCGGGCGAGGCCCTCGATGGAGGGCGCAGCGCTCGTCGCCCAGGTCTCCACACCGCAGCCCTACGTCTACTGCGACGCAGGCGCGATCCGGGTCGCAGTCGTCGACTACGGGTGCAAGCACTCGATTCTGCGTCGCCTGGCGGGAGCCGGAGTCTGCGTGACCGTCTTCCCGCACACCGTCGACGTGAGTGAGCTTGCCCGCTACGACGCCGTGCTCCTGTCGAACGGCCCGGGCGATCCCGAGCCTCTGACCTACGAAGTCCAGGTGGTGCGAGATCTGCTCGGCCGGGTGCCGATCCTCGGCATCTGCCTCGGCCACCAGCTGCTCGGCCTCGCGACCGGTCACGAGACGTTCAAGCTCCGCTTCGGCCACCGCGGCGCGAATCATCCGGTGCTCGAGCGGTCGAACGGACGCGTGCTCGTCACCAGCCAGAACCACGGCTTCGCGGTCGCTCCGTCGGACGACGCCGAGGCCACCCACGTCTCGCTCTACGACGGCACCGTCGAGGGCTTCGACTTCCCGGAGCTGAGCGCACGCTCGGTGCAGTTCCACCCGGAGGCGGGCCCCGGTCCCCACGATGCCTGGCCGATCCTGGAGCACTGGGTGCAGGAGGTTCGCGATGCCGCGTAGGACCGACATCAGGTCGATCTGCCTGATCGGCTCCGGCCCGATCGTGATCGGCCAGGCCTGCGAGTTCGATTACGCGGGCTGCCAGGCGCTGAAGGTGCTGCGCGAGGACGGGTTCCGGACGATCGTCGTCAACTCGAACCCGGCGACGATCATGACCGACCCTGGCTTCGCCGACGCCACCTATCTCGAGCCGCTCGATCTCGAAGGCGTCACCGATGTGCTCGGGCGCGAGCGCCCGGACGCGCTGCTGCCGACCCTCGGCGGGCAGACGGCGCTCAATCTCGCGATCGAGCTCGCCGACGAAGGCATCCTTGACGACCTCGGCGTGGAGCTCCTCGGCGCGCAGGTGGACGTGATCCGCCGGGCCGAGGATCGCGAGCTCTTCCGCGCCGCCGTGCAGAGCTGCGGCCTCACAGTCCCGAGCTCGCGGATCGTCACCTCCGTCGACGACCTCGGCGGCGTGGCGGTGCCCGCAGTCGTGCGGCCGGCCTTCACCCTCGGTGGACACGGCGGCGGCTTCGTCTCGACCGGGGCCGAGTTGCGCGCGCAGGTCGAGCTCGGCCTCCGCGAGAGCCCGATCGGCCAGGTGCTGGTCGAGGAGTCGGTGCGCGGCTGGGACGAGTTCGAGCTGGAGGTGATCCGCGACCGGCGCGACAACGTCGTGATCGTCTGCTCGATCGAGAACCTCGACCCGATGGGCGTCCACACCGGCGACTCGGTCACGGTCGCCCCGCAGATGACGCTCCCGGACGAGGCGTACCAGGAGCTGCGCGACGCGGCGATCGCAGTGATCCGCGCCGTCGGAGTCGAGACCGGCGGCTCGAACATCCAATTCGCACGCGACCGGGACACCGGCGACCTGCGGGTGATCGAGATGAATCCGCGCGTCTCCCGCTCCTCCGCGCTGGCCTCGAAGGCGACCGGGTATCCGATCGCGAAGGTCGCAGCCAAGCTCGCCGTCGGCTACACGCTCGACGAGATCCCGAACGACCTGACGAAGACGACGCCTGCGAGCTTCGAGCCGACGCTCGACTACGTCGTCGTCAAGTTCCCGCGCTTCGCATTCGAGAAGTTCCCCGGGGCGGACACGACGCTCGGCACGCAGATGAAGTCGGTCGGCGAGGCGATGGGGATCGGGCGCACCTTCCAGGAGGCATTCGCGAAGGCGTTCGCCAGCCGGGAGCTCGATGCCGGCGCGGTGACACCCTGGGCGACGCTCGACGACCTGCCGGACGACCTGCACCCCTGGTTTCGCCGCGAGCTGGACGAGTTGCGTCGCGACGGCGCGCCGACCGGGCCGCGGGCCTACCGCCGCGTCGACTCGTGCGCCGGCGAGGTCGCAGCCGACTCGAACTACTACTACTCGACCCGGGGCGAGGCGGACGAGCCGTTGCCCGCGCCGACCAAGCCGCGGGTCGTGATCCTGGGCTCCGGCCCGAACCGGATCGGACAGGGGATCGAGTTCGACTACTGCTGCGTGCACGCCGCCCAGAGCTTCCGTGCCCTCGGCTACGAGGCGGTGATGGTCAACTGCAACCCGGAGACCGTCTCGACCGATTACGACACCTCTGACCGGCTCTACTTCGAGCCGCTCGACATCGAGTCGGTGCTCGCCGTCTGCGAGCGCGAGCAGCCCGAGGGGGTCGTGATCCAGTTCGGCGGCCAGACGCCGCTGAAGCTCGCGAGCGCGATCGAGGCCGCCGGCTACAAGGTGCTCGGGACGCCGTACGAGGCGGTCGATCTCGCCGAGGACCGGGAGCGCTTCGGCCGGCTCCTGGACGAGCTCGGTGTGCGCTGCCCGGAGTGGGGGATCGCCGACGCGCCCGCTGCGGCGGTCGAGATCGCCGAGCGCATCGGCTACCCCGTCCTCGTGCGGCCCTCGTATGTGCTCGGCGGCCGCGCGATGCGGGTCTGCTACGACGAGGATCAGGTGCGGGCGGCGATGGGCGGCGTCACCGGGCCGGTACTCGTCGATCGCTTCCTCGAGGGCGCGCTCGAGATCGACGTCGACGCGCTCTGCGACGGCGTCTCGGTCTACATCGGCGCGGTGATGGAGCATGTCGAGGAGGCCGGTGTCCACTCGGGCGACTCGTCGTGCGTCCTGCCCGCGCCGTCGCTCGGCGATGAGGAGTACGCCGAGGTCTGCCGTGTCGTCCGCCGCCTCGGCCCGGCGCTCGGCGTCGTCGGCCTGCTGAACGTCCAGCTGGCGGTCGTCGACGGCGAGATCTCGGTGCTCGAGGTGAACCCGCGGGCTTCACGCACCGTCCCGTTCGCGAGCAAGGCGACCGGTGTGAACCTCGTCGACGCGGCCGTTGCGCTCGCCGCCGGCGCCCGCCTGCACGAGCTGGCGCTGCCGGAGGAGAGGAAGCCGGAGCTCGTGAGCGTCAAGGCGGCTGTGCTGCCGTTCTCGCGCTTCCCGGGCTCCGACCCGGCGCTCGGGCCGGAGATGCGCTCCACGGGCGAGGTGATGGCGAGCGCCGCCGATCTGCCGACGGCGTTTGCGAAGGCGGAGCGCGCAGCCGGTCGCCCGCTTCCCACCGCCGGTACCGCGTTCCTCTCGGTGCGGCACGCCGACAAGGATGGGATCGTGCCCGTGGCCGAGGCGCTCGCAGCGCTCGGCTTCCGGCTGCTGGCGACCGGCGGCACGGCGTCAGTTCTGACCGCCGCCGGGCTCGACGTCGGCACGCTCGAGAAGGGCGAGGCCGTCGTCGATGCGATCCGCGCCGGCCGCTGCGACCTCGTCGTCAACACGCCGCAGGGCTCCGGCGCCCGGCGCGACGGCGCACTGATCCGGCAGGCCGCGCTCTCCGGCCGCGTGCCCTGCATCACGACCCTCGCCGGCGCCCGGTTCGCTGTCGACGCAATCGCCAATGCGAGCGAGGAGATCGCTCGCTCCCTGCAGGAGCGGATCGAGCATGAGACGCGGGCTGCTTAGCGTCACCGGCACCGAGCAGATCGGCCCCTACACACTGCTTCGGGTCGAGAGTGGAGGGCTGGAGAACGGCGTTCCCGGCCAGTTCTTCATGCTCGAGGCGCCGGGCCGGGTGCTGCCGCGGCCGATGAGCCTCTGCCTGGCCGCCGCCGGAGAGCTCGCGTTCCTGATCGATTCGATCGGGCCTGGGACGCGTGCGCTCTGCGCGCTCGAGCGCGGCGAGAACCTGCACGTGCTCGGCCCACTTGGGAACGGCTTCGACCTCGATGTCGCGCGGCCGATCCTCGTCGGCGGCGGCATCGGCGTAGCGCCGCTGCCGTTCCTCTCCGCGGCGCTCGACTCCCCGCCTGCAATTCTCGGCTTCCGCTCGGAGTGGCACGCAGAGGCGGCCGCTCTCGTTCCGAACGCGGAGGTCTGCGTCGAGCCGACGTACGTGACCGAGCTGCTCCCGGACGGCCCGATCGATGTGCTCGCCTGCGGACCTGAGCCGATGCTCGCAGCACTCCGCGCGCTCGCTCCCGACGCACAGCTCGCGTGGGAGGCTCCGATGGCCTGCGGCTACGGCGCCTGTTACGGCTGCGCCGTCGAGATCGATGGGGAGCTGAAGCGCCTCTGTGTCGAAGGGCCGGTGCTCTGTGCTGCTTAACGCCTCTGGCTGTCTCGACGCGCTGACCGCCCCCGATGTGGCGCGGTCGCTCGACGGCTTCGTGACGAAGACGATCACGCCCGAGCCGCGCGAGGGCAACCCACCGGTGCGGATCGCCGAGACCGACGCCGGCATGCTCAACTCGATCGGCCTTGCGAACCCGGGCCGCGAGCGCTTCCTCGCCGAGACCCTGCCGCGACTGCGGACGCTCGGGGTTCCGCTCTGGATCTCGGTCGGCGGCTTCTCAGCGGCCGAGTACGCCGAGACGTGCGCTGCGCTCGAGGACGTCGAGGCGATCGAGCTCAACCTCTCATGTCCGAACGTCGACGAGGCGCCCGAGAGCGCGGCCGAGATCGTGTCTGCTTGCCGAGCGGCGACGACCTTGCCCCTGTACGCCAAGCTCTCGCCGGCAGCGTGGGACATCGCCGAGGTTGCTCGTGCCGTCGAGGCTGCCGGAGCCGACGGGCTGTCGCTCGTGAACACGCTGCGCGGGCTCGCGCTCGACGAGCAGACGCTCCGTCCCACGCTCGGCCGCGGCACCGGCGGCTACTCGGGACCCGCGCTGAAGCCGGTCGCCCTGGCGGCGGTCTACGCCTGCTCGGCGGCCGTCGATCTGCCGCTCGTCGGGATGGGAGGAGTGGCCACCGGGCTCGACGCGCTCGAGCTGATCGCGGCCGGCGCGAGCGCCGTCGCACTCGGAACGATTCTCTTCTCCGACCCCGATGCGCCGGTCCGGATCCGGTCCGAGCTTGCCGCCGAAGCGGCGGCTCGCGACCTCGCCCACCCCCTCGACGCGCGCCGCACCGCGCATGAATCCCTGCAAATAGGCGTTTCCTATCTTGACAACAGCCCACGAAAAACGCCTGGAAACAGCCCAAAAGCGACTGCTTGACCGTTCTCCGAAGGATGCTAGTATCCCGCGCTCATGGTGTCGTCGAAGACGCAGGCCCAGGCCCCACTGCGGTCGCTCGATCAACGGATGGAGGCTCTTAAACGGGCCAACGACATCCGCGTCCGCCGGGCCCGGTTGAAGAAAGACCTCAAGGACGGACGGGTTCAGATCGAAGGAATCCTCCTCGATCCGCCGGAGTATGTGTCGACCGCGAAGGTCTTCGACATGCTCATGGCCGTGCCCAAATTCGGTCGCGTCAAGGCCGCCCGGCTGCTGAACCAGTGCCGGATCAGCCAGTCGAAGACGGTGGGCGGGCTCTCCGAGCGCCAGCGCGCCGAGCTGATTGGCCTCTTCAACCGCTGAGTGCCTCGCGCGGCCACGTCCTCCGGGCCGCCGGCGCCCCCGAAGACATCGCGATCCGTCGTCCTCAGTCGCGTCCGTGCTACCAGCACGGACACTTCTTGCGTCCTAGTCTCGCTCGCTTCGGGAACGCCGGCGGCGCAGTAACGTGACCACGCGAGGCACCCCGCTTCCGGTTTTCGTCGTCACGGGTCCCAGTGGGGCAGGCAAGGGGACGCTGATCAAGCGTCTCGTCGAGCGCCAGCCCGAGCTCGAGGTCGCGATCTCTGCGACCACCCGGCCGCAGCGCCCCGGCGAGCAGAGCGGCCGTGAGTACTGGTTCCTGAGCGAGGAGGAGTTCGTCGCCAGGATCGAGGAAGGCGCGTTCCTCGAGCACGTGACCTTCGTCGGCGGGCGCTACGGGACATTGGCGTCGGAGCTCGACCGGATCGCCGCGGAAGGTCGCGTCTGCATCCTGGAGCTCGAGACCGACGGCGCACTGAAGGTGCAGGAGGAGGTCGAGCACAGCGTGACGCTCTTCATCGCCGCCGACGTCCCCGAGCTCGAGCGCCGGCTGCGCGCCCGCGACACCGAGAGCTCCGGCGAGATCGGCGATCGGATCGCACTTGCCAGGCACCAGCTCGAGCAGGCCTACCGCTTCCGGTACATGGTCCGTAACGACGACGTCGCGCGGGCAACGGAGGCGCTCCTCGCCCTGATCGAGCGGGAGCTCGTGCTTGCAGCTACCATGGCCCGTCCATGATCCATCCTCGTATCGATGAACTGCTGAACGTCGAAGCCGGTGGCGTCGACTCGCGCTATGCGCTGGTCATCGTCGCTGCGAAGCGCGCCCGGCAGATCAACAACTACCACCACCAGCTCGGTGAGGGCATGGGCTTCGAGGAAGCTCCGCCGCCGCTCGTCGAGTCGCGCTCGAAGAACTACTTGACGATGTCCCTTGAAGAAATCGCTCAAGGGAAAATCAAGTACGACTACGGCAAGCGCTAGGCCTTTTCCGAGCCTCTGATCCGGTAGTCCGCAACCGTGGAGGTCTCTTCGCGGGCACAATGGGAACGATGGCGCGCATCCTGCTCGGGATCACAGGCGGCATCGCGGCCTACAAAGCCTGCGAGCTCGTGCGCCTTCTCGTCAAGGCGGGCCACGACGTGCTGCCGCTGCCGACGCCTGCTGCCGACCGCTTCGTCCGGGCGGAGACGTTCTTCGCGCTCGCGCGCAAGTCGCCGAGCGTTGATCCCTACCCGCACCTCGAGCGCGCCGACCTGCTCGTGATCGCGCCGCTCACCGCGAACACCCTTGCCAGGCTTGCGCACGGCCTTGCTGACGACGTCCTCACCGAGGCGGCGCTGGCACACCGCGGGCCGGTGCTCGTCGCCCCGGCGATGAATACCCGCATGTGGGAGCACGAGGCGACGCAGGCGAACGCGGCGACGCTGCGCTCGCGCGGAGTCGAGGTGATCGGCCCCGAGGCGGGCGAGCTCGCGGAAGGCGAGGTCGGCGCCGGCCGGATGACCGAGCCGGAGGTGATCGCTCGCCGGATCGAGGAGCTGCTCGATGCGACTGCCGGTTCGCTCGCAGGCACACACGTCCTCGTCAGTGCCGGTGGCACGCGCGAGCCCGTCGACGCGGTGCGTTTCCTCGGCAACCGCTCCTCGGGCCGCATGGGCGTGGCGGTCGCCGCCGAGGCCCGTCGACGCGGCGCGGAGGTGACGCTGCTGGCGGCGAACCTGTCCGTGCCGGCACCTGCAGGCGTGGAGGTCGTTCAGGCCCCGACTGCGGCCGACCTCGAGCGCGAGGCCCGGAACCGTTCCGGCGCTGCCGACGTAGTCGTGATGGCGGCGGCGGTCGCCGACTACCGGCCGGCCAAACCGATCGAGGGAAAGCGGGGAAAGACCGAGGATGTCTGGAATCTCGAGCTCGAACCGACCGCAGATGTCCTCGCCCAGCTCGGCGAGCAGGAGCGCAACGGGCAGGTCCTCGTCGGGTTTGGCGCCGAGTCGGGTGAGGCAGGCCTCGACCGGAAGCGCAGGATGCTCACCGACAAGAACATCGATCTCGTCGTCTACAACGACGTGTCCACTCCCGGCATCGGCTTCGACGCACCGGACAACGCGGTCACGCTCGTGACGAAGGCCGGCGAGCGCCAGCTCGAGAGGGCGTCGAAGGACCAGATCGCGTCCGGGATCGTGGACGAGGTCGAGCGTCTGCTGGAGGAGCGCCGTGGAGGCGAATAGGGATCCTGCGGCTGTGGCGATCTCGGCGGCGACAGTCGAGAAGCTGGTGGCGAACATCGCGCGCGTCGTGCACGCGCCCGCCGACACGCTTCAGCTCTGCGTTCTCGGTCTCCTGGCCGAGGGCCACGTGATCATCGAGGACTTTCCGGGCGTGGGGAAGACGATGCTCGCGAAGTCGCTCGCGCGGTCGCTCGACGTCGACTTCTCGCGCATTCAGTTCACGCCCGACCTGCTTCCGTCGGACGTCACGGGCGTCAACGTCTTCAACCAGCGCACGAACGAGTTCGAGTTCCGAGCCGGACCGGTCTTCGCCAACGTCCTTCTGGTCGACGAGATCAACCGGGCTTCGCCGAAGACGCAGGCGGCGCTGCTCGAGGCGATGCAGGAGAACCAGGTGACGATCGACGGCGAGTCGTATCCGCTCGAGCGCCCTTTCATCGTGCTGGCGACGCAGAACCCGATCGAGTACGAGGGCACCTATCCGCTCCCCGAAGCGCAGCTCGACCGCTTCTCGATGCGCCTCTCGCTCGGCTATCCGCAGCTCGCGGACGAGGCTCGGATGCTGAACGAGCAGACGACCGAGCCGCCGCTCGAGACCCTGGCGCCTGTCGCGGGGATCGTGGAGATCCTGGCCGCGATCGACGAGGCCCGCTCGCTCTTCGTCGAAGAGAGCCTCAACCGCTACGTCGTGGCGCTCCTTCGTCACACCCGCTCGAGCTCCAGGCTGGCGCTCGGAGCGAGCCCGCGCGCGGGGATCGCGCTCCTGCGGGT
The DNA here is from genome assembly GCA_963749515.1 of uncultured Gaiellaceae bacterium. Classification (GTDB taxonomy): domain Bacteria; phylum Actinomycetota; class Thermoleophilia; order Gaiellales; family Gaiellaceae; genus Gaiellasilicea. The sequence continues at coordinate 786,821 of CAVVMR010000010.1, read as the reverse complement.
CGCGAAGGCCCGCGCGCTCGCGGACGGGCGTGACTACGTGCTCCCGGACGACGTCAAGGCGATCGCCGGGCCGGTGCTCGCTCACCGGCTGATCCTCGCTCCCGAGGCTCGCTCTGCCGGCCTCACGGCGGAGGAGATCGTCGGCGAAGCCGTGGAGCAGACTCCGGTCCCGGTCTAGCGCATGACTCGGCGCGGGGTTCTGACGCTTCTCCTCGGCGTCGCGATCTACGTGGTCGCCTGGCTCTTCGGCGCGAAAGCTCTCTACCCGGTCGCGACCGGGCTCGTGCTGGGCCCGATCGCAGCGCGCACGTGGGTCCGGCTGACTGCCCGGCCGATCGCGCTGCGCCGGCGGATCGGCGGCGGACTGCTCGGCCGGCGCGCGAGCGGCGGCCACCTCTTCGAGGGCGAGGACGTCTGGGTGACGCTCGAGGCGAGGCCCGAGGCACGCGTGCCGCTGCCCTCGATCTCGGTCACCGAGCGGATCGCCAAGCTCGGCGAGCGGCAGACGCCGCTCCAGCGTGCGCGCGGCCCGTACCGAGGCACCTACGTGCTCGAGCAGGTCTCTCGCGGCCGCTACGTCGTCGAGGAGGCGAAAGCGATGATCGACGACCCCTTCGGGCTGGCGCACGCCGAGGTCGATCTCGTCGCAGGCGGTTCACTCCTCGTCTATCCCCGGCTCGTCGCGCTCGACCGGCTCTTTTCGGAGAGTGGGGCGCACGCGCAGGACGGCCGGAGGCTGCTGCTGCGGCGTCCGTCGGGATTCGACCTCCACTCGGTGCGCGAGTACGAGCAGGGCGAGTCGCTGCGCAAGGTGCACTGGCGGACAACAGCACGACGCGGCCAGCTGATGGTGAAGGAGCTCGAAGACGCTCCGCGCGACGAAATCGCCGTCGTCCTCGACGCGCAGGCGAGCACGGACGCCGGGGGAAGCTTCGACGAGCAGGTGAGAGCCGCAGGCTCCATTCTCCGCTCGCATGCGTCGCATGGAAGGCGGGCGGTGCTGGCCGTCAACTCCGCGTCGCGGCCGAACGTCAGGGTCTCCTCCCTGGAGGGTGACTGGCTCGTCGCACTCGGCCTGCTCGCGGCTGCGGAGGCGGACGGGACGCGGCCGGTCGTCGAGCTCCTCGCGCGCGACGGAGGCCCCGCCTCACGTGCCGTGGAAACCGTGATCGTGACCGCGAGCGCCTCCGCGGCGCTCGCAACCACGCTCGTGCAGCGCTCGCTCGCCGGACAGGGTGTCAGCCTCGTGTGGATCGACGCTCCGAGCTTCGTGGGCCGTCCGACGCGGATCGAGCCGGAACTGCTCCGCCTCCAGGCCGCAGGCGTCGCCATCGCGGTCGTCCGCCACGGAGACTCGCTGGCAACGGTGCTCGGGGCAGCCTCCGCTGCGAGGAGCGCACATGGTTAGGACCGCCGCCGTCTACTCCTTCCCGGCGGCCCTCATTGCCGTCTCGTGGCTGCGGCTGGAGAGTCCGCAGGCTGCAGGCCTCGACGGCTGGTGGATCCTTGCGCTCGCGCTCGCACCTGCGCTGGCGCCCACGCTCGCGCTCCGGCTCGCACTCACCGTGCCGGCGGCGCTCACGGCCCTCTGGATTGCGTTCGACACGCCCGCTCCCGACGAGAAGCGGGGGTTCTTCGTGCCTGTCGCCGAGCGGCTCGCGGACGGCATGAACGGCTTCTTCAACAACACGCTGCCGTTCTCCGGGATCGAGCGGGTGAAGATGCACGGAGTCGTCTTGATCGCGATCTTCGGGTTCTGCCTCCTGCTCGCGCACGCGATCGCGGCGCGACGTCCCCTCGTTGCGGTCCTGGCCGTCGTCGCCGGCGCGGGCTGGGCGGCAACCCTGTATCCGTCGCGGAGCATCCTCTTCGGCGCGGTGATCCTCGCCGGCGCTCTCTGGGCACTCGCCGGCCTCCGCGCGACCCAGCCGGTCACGGCATTCCTCGCCGGGGCGGCGCTCATTCTCGTCGCGGCGGCAGCATCGACATCGTCGGCCGTCGCGAAGGACAGCGTGCTCGCGTGGGAGAGCTGGAATCCGAGCAGGGCTGTCGGCGGGGTGGTCTCGGTCAGCTACGTCTGGGACGCGCAGTACGGCGGCATCAGCTTCTCGAAGAAGGAACGAACCTTGCTCCGGATCACCGGCCCGAAGCGCGGGCTCTACTGGCGGGCGACGACCCTCGACCAGTTCGACTCGGACCGGTGGCTCGACAATCCGGTTCCGCTGTCGACCGGGCTCGCGAACGGGAGGCTGCCGAACGACCCGCTTCTGCCGACGGAATCCTTGAACCGCAGCACCTGGGTGAAGCAGGAGGTGGAGATCGGCGCGCTGCAGGACCAGCACATCATCGGCGCCGCACAGCCGGTCGCGCTGGAGGCGCCTCAGCTGGGCGGCGTCTTCCACCTCTCGGGCGGGCTCGTGCGTGTCTCCGGCGGCCTCTCGCGCGGAGAGCGCTACACCGTCTACAGCTATTCACCGCGACCCGAGCCGGCCGACCTGGCGCAGGTCGACGCCGAGTACCCGCCCGGGCTGGAACGGTTCTTCGACATCGGCCGCACACGGGTCGAGCCGTTCGGCACGGCGGGCCGCGATGAGCGGGTGGAGGCGCTCTTCGACGACGAGCGCTACGTGGCGATCTGGCCGTACCAGGCGCTCTGGAACCAGGCCAAGCGGCTGCGCGCCGGCGCGAGGACACCGTACGGAGCCGTCGTCGCGATCGAGACCTGGCTGCGCAGCACCGGCGGCTTCTCCTACGACGAATCACCGCCCCCGACCGGGGGCCTGCCGCCGCTTGCGCACTTCGTCACCGAAGGCAAGAGCGGCTACTGCCAGCACTTCGCCGGCGCGATGGCGCTGATGCTCAGGTTCCTCGGCATCCCGTCGCGCGTCGCGGGCGGGTTCACGAGCGGCAAGCGCGACGGGGACAGCTGGGTCGTAACCGATCACAACGCCCACGCCTGGGTGGAGGCGTGGTTCCCCGGCTACGGCTGGCTTGCCTTCGACCCGACGCCCGGGCGCGGATCGCTGACGGGCAACTACAGCGCCTCCTCGACGGGATTCAACGCCGGCGACGCTGCCGATGCCTTCGCCGGGCCCGACGGTGCCAGCGCGAGAGGCGGTGCAAGCGAGCTCGAGCGCTTCCTCCAGAGAGAGCGACTCGAGGAGCGGCAGCGCGCGGGCGGAGCAGCCGCCGACGACGGCCGGCCGGCTGCGTTGTGGTTGCTGCTCCTGTCCGGTTTCGTCATCGCCGGCGCGATCGGCGCCGCGAAGGTCATCCGCCGGCGACTGCGGTATCTGACGCGCGATCCGAGGCGGCTCGCGGGTGCGGCCCGGCGCGAGCTCGCAGACTTCCTCGTCGACCAGGGGCTCGAGGTTCGGTCGAGCGCTACGCCGGCCGAGCTGCAGCAGCTCGTGCGCGCGGAGCTCGGCGCCGACGGGCGGAAGTTCGCCGCTGCGCTGGCCGAGGCGCGCTTCGGGCCGCCGGAAAAGAGCGGCGCTGCGGCAGCGCGGGCGCACAAGGAGCTGCGCGGTCTCCTGCGAGTGATCCGGCACGGTCTCGGCCGCACTGCACGGCTCCGCGGGCTCGTCGCGCTCCGCTCTTTGCGCGCGTGACCCCGCACGCCGTGGTGATTGCCGCCGGCCTCGGAACGCGGCTGCGGCCCCTGACCGACCGCTACGCCAAGCCGGTGCTGCCGATCGACGGCAAGCCCGTGATCGCGCTGCTACTGCGCGAGCTCGCCGAGGCGGGTTGCGACACCGCGACGGTCGTCACCGGCCATCTCGGCGAACAGGTGGAGCGGCTGGTCGGCGACGGCAGCGGCTTCGGGCTCGCCGTCCGGTACGCGAGACAGACCTCGCCCGACGGCTCCGCCGACGCCGTGCTCGCTGCGGCTCCGGCGCCGCCGTACCTCGTTCTCGGGGCCGACAAGCTCTTCACGCGCGGCGACGTGGGCCGGTTCGCCAGGGCGTTCGCCGACTCCGGTGCCGCGGGCGCGATCGCAGTCGAGGACCGGCCCGGCACGGTCGAGATCCGCGCTGGGCTCGTCGAGCGCGTGCTCGGAACGGGTCGCGCCGGTGCGCCTCTGTGGGCGGTCGGGCCGGCGCTGGCGGGGTACGTCGAGGCGCGCCCCGGCAAGCCTCCCTTCGAGCTCGCGCTAGCGTTTCAACATGCAATCGACGCGGGAGAGCGTGTAGCGGGGATCCAGATCGGCCCGGCGCGCGATCTGACGGCGCCGCTCGACGTCCTCGAGGAGAACTTCCCCTACCTGAGGAACCTGTGACCGACGCGTACGACCACTTCCAGCAGGGTCGGGCCCATTTGAAGGACGGCATGGCCGCGCAGGCAACCGTCGCGCTGGAGAAGGCGAAGAAGCTCGAGCCCGACAAGGCGTCGATCCGCGAGGCGCTCGGGATCGCGTACTTCAGGATCCAGCGCTGGAAAGAGGCCGAGGCGGAGTTCCGGGCCGTGCTCGAGCTCGCTCCGACCGACGACTACGCCCACTACGCGCTCGGCCGCGCGCTTGAGAAGCAGGGGCGGGACGCCGAGGCGAACGGGCACTACAAGCTCGCAAGCTCCTTGTCCCCGAACAGCGAGCACTACGCCGAGCGGATCATGGAGCTCGACCGCGACGACGTGGCAGGAGAAGAAGAGACCGGCTAGGTCATGCGCTCGCCGGTGACCCGGCGAACCTCGGCGACCGATGTGCCGCCCGAGAGGATGAGGCGAATTCCGTCCTGGCGCATCGTCGTCATGCCGCCCTTGACCGCGGCGGCGAAGATCTCCTCGGTCGAGCCCTCGATCAGCCCGCGGAGCTCACCGCGGATCGGCATCACTTCGAAGAGCCCGACGCGGCCGCTGTAGCCCGTGAACGAACAGGCCTCGCAGCCGGCTGCACGGTAGAGCCACGTGGCGCTGAGGTCGGATGCCAGCCCGAGCTCATGGATTTCGGCCTCGTCGGGCTGGTACGACTCGCGGCAGTGCTGGCAGAGCTTGCGCGCGAGCCGCTGCGCGACGATGCAGTTGAGCGAGGTCGCGATCAGACCGGGATCGACGCCCATGTCCTTCAGCCGCGCGATCGCGCTCGCGGCGTTCTGGGCGTGCAGGGAGCTGAGGACCATGTGGCCGGTCATCGCTGCCTGGAAGGCGATGTCCGCCGTCTCGTCGTCGCGAATCTCGCCGACGAGGATCACGTCGGGGTCGGAGCGGAGGATCGTGCGCAGGCCGGATGCGAACGTGAGTCCCGCGCGGGGATTGACCTCGATCTGGTCGGCGTTCGTCACCTGGTACTCGACCGGGTCCTCGATCGTGGTGATCACGCGCTCGTCGTCGTCGAGCTGCAGGAGCGCGGCATGGAGCGTGCTGGACTTGCCGCTGCCTGTGGGGCCGACGACGATCACGGCGCCGAAGGGCTGGGCGACTGCGCGGGTCAGGGCGTCGGCTGCCGGTCCGCTCATGCCAAGATCCTGGAGCGAGATTGCGGCGGCGCCGGAGTTCATGATCCGCAGCGTCACCTTCTCGCCGTGAGTCGTCGGCAGCACCGCGACGCGGAGGTCGACGGATCGGTCGCCGGCGCGGAGCGCCAGCCGTCCATCCTGCGGGGCGCGCTTCTCGGCGATGTCGAGCTCTGCCATCACCTTGAGGCGGCTCGTGACTGCGGGCTGCAGGTTCTTGGTGATCGTCGCGAGCTCGCGCATCACGCCGTCGATGCGCGCCCGTACCAGCAGCCGGTTGCGCTGCGGAGTGAAGTGGACATCCGAGGCGCCGAGGTCGATCGCGCGGCTCAGGATCGCGTTCACTTGCTTGATCGCAGGCGCGTTCGCGGCTGCCTCGCGCAGGTCGATGATCATTCCCGACGGCTCGTCCTCGACGATCGTCTCTTCGTCGAAGTCGAGCTCGCCGGCGTAGATTCGCGTGATCGCCCTGTCGATCGACTCGGCAGAGGCGACGCCGACGCGGACGGTCGCGCCGAGCGCGATCCGCAGGTCGTCGGCGGCGACGACGTTCGTCGGGTCGTTGACCGCGACGAGAACCGCACCGTCTGCGAGGAACCGCACCGGGATCGCGCAGTAGCGGCGCGCGAGTGTCTCACCCAGCAGGCCGGCTGCGCCGATGTCGATCGTCTCGCGCACCAGGTCGATGAAGGGGAGCTCGTGCTGCTCGGCGAGCACCCGCGAGACCTGGGTGGGAGTCACGAAGCCGAGGTCGACGAGAATCTCGCCGAGCCGCTTGCCGGAGGTCTCCTTGTCGCGCAATGCCTGCTCGAGCTGCTCGACGGAGAGCGCGCCGTCGCGAAGCAAGAGCGCTCCCAGGGCGGGCCACGGATGTGCGGCAGCTTCCATATCGGGCACGTAATCGGCCACGCCGGTGCCCGACATGAGTTCTAATCGCACTCAGATGAAGGCGGTTTTGCAGCGAGTTTTGCGCGCTTCGGTGCACGTCGGCGGCCGGGTCGAGGGCGAGATCGGGGAGGGGATCCTCGTCTCTGCTCGGGATCGCCTCAGGCGACGGCGAGGACGACGCAGCGCGCCTGGCGGGCAAGGTCGCCCGGCTCCGCGTCTTCGAGAACGACGAGGGCCGGCTCGACCGTTCGCTCCTCGACACCGGCGGAGCAGCGCTCGTGGTCAGCCAGTTCACGCTGATCGCCGACACGCACAAGGGAAACCGTCCGAGCTTCGCGGCTGCGGCGCCGGCGCAGGAAGCGGAGACGCTGGTCGAGAGCTTCTGTGCCGCGCTGCGCGACCTCGGCGTCCCGGTCGAGACGGGTGTCTTCGGGGCGCGGATGGAGGTCGAGCTCGTGAACGACGGCCCGGTCACGATCACGCTGGACTGACCGGCCACGGCGAGGGCCGGAGCGGCCGGTCGCTGCTACACTTCCGGAACCATTTTCACCTGCTGGACGAAATGGGCGCGCAGCGCCCATTTTTGTTGAAGGAGTCATGTTTTGAGTGCCACGCACGAAAAGGAGCGGACGCTGACGAAGCAGATCGGACGGGAGCTCGCGACAGCCTTGCCGGGCGTCGAGGTGCTCGCCGTGGAGCTTTCGGCTCCGGACCGGTTCACCGTCTTCGTCGACCACGCCGAAGGCGTCGACCATGCGCTCTGCGCGCGCGTCACCGATGCGCTGCGCAGCTACCTGGGCGAGTACGCCATCGAGGTCTCATCGCCGGGAATCGAGCGCCCGCTGCGCCGGCCCGAGCACTTTCGCAACGCCGTCGGCCGCACGGTCACGCTTCGCACGCCGGAGCGCAAGCGCCTCAAGGGCGAGATCGTGAGTGCCGGCGAGAATTCCGTCGTCGTCCAGACTGGCGACAACAACGTCGAGATTCCGTATGACGCGATCGTGCGGGGGAACCTGGTCTACACCGATTCTGACAAGGGAGCGTAGGACTATGTCCCAGGAGATCATCGAGCACATCCGTGGCCTCGAGCGTGAGAAGGGGATCGAGGAGAACACCGTCGTCGGTGCGCTCGAGGACGCGCTCCTCGCCGCCTACAAGAAGACTCCGGGCGCGTCACGGCACGCCGCGGTCGAGCTCGACGACGAGGGCGAGTTCCGCGTCTTCTCGATCGAGATTCCCGGCGACCTCGAGACACGGCTTCTCGACGAGGCCATGGAGGCAAAGATCGAGGAGCTCGAGCGGCTCGAGGAGGAGACCGGCGAGAAGCAGCACACGCTGATCAACCAGGACGAGCTGGAGCTCGACTGGGATCAGGTTCCCGAGGAGCTGATCGTCCGCGCCGACGTGACCCCGAACGACTTCGGCCGCATCGCTGCGATGACCGCCAAGCAGGTCATCCAGCAGCGCATCCGCGAGGCCGAGCGCGCGATGATGTACGAGGAGTACATCGACCGCCAGGGCGAGGTCGTCACCGGCATCGTCCAGCAGGCAGGCGACCGCAACAACGTGCTCGTCGACCTCGGCAAGGTCGAGGCGCTCCTGCCCCGGTCGGAGCAGGTCGACGGCGAGCGGTACGAGCAGGGCTCCCGCATCAAGGCCGTGATCACCGAGGTGCGCTCGGGGACGAAGGGCCCGCAGGTGATTCTCTCGCGCCGCGACCCGGAGCTGATCAAGACCCTCTTCGAGCTCGAGGTACCCGAGATCGCAGACGGCCTCGTCGTGATTCGCGGCGTCGCCCGTGAGCCGGGCTACCGCGCGAAGATCGCCGTCGAGTCGCACGCCCAGGGCGTCGACCCCGTCGGTGCCTGCGTCGGCCCGCGTGGCTCCCGCGTCCGCATGGTCGTGTCCGAGCTCCGCGGCGAGAAGATCGACATCATCCCGTGGAACACCGAGCCGGCACGGTTCGTCGCCAAGGCGCTCTCGCCGGCCCGGGTGCGCGAGGTCTACATCGACGACGAGACCAAGGAGGCGACGGTCGTCGTCCCGAACGACCAGCTCGCGCTGGCGATCGGCAAGGACGGCCTCAACGCCCGCCTCGCCGCCCGCCTGACCGGGTGGAAGGTCGACATCCAGTCCGACGAGGAGTTCGCCCAGGCCGAGGCCGAGGCGGCGTTCGCAGGCGACGGTGAGAGTGGGGAAGGGGATTACTCCGGCCGTTGTGCCGCGATCCTCTCCAACGGCAAGCGCTGTCCGAACGCGGCGCTCCCCGGCACCCGCTACTGCGGCGTACCGGCCCACCAGGCGATGGTCGGCACCGAGCCGGAGGAGGCCGTCGTGCCCGCCGAGGTCGAGGAGCCGGCGACGCCCGCCGAAGCCGGGGCGCCGGAGCCTGTCGCCGAGGTGGCCGAGGTCGAGGTCGACGACGTCAAGATCGAGGAGATCGACGAGATCGAAGAGGTCGAAGAGCAGCCTGAAGGAGCCGAGGAGCCGGTTGCCGTCGAGACTGCTCCCGTCGAGACGGGCCCCGTCCAGTCAGGGGAGGACGAGACCTCTGCGTGACCGTGCCCGAACGTACGTGTGCCGGCTGCGGGCGCAAGGCGCCACAGCCGGAGCTCGTCCGCTTCGCGGCACGCGCGGGAACCCTGGTCGAGGGTCGCACGGAGCCCGGCCGGGGCGTCTACACCTGTCGGAGGCTCTCCTGCTTCGAGCGCGCCGCGGATCGTCGCGCGTTCAGCCGTATCCTGAAGCGGACCGTCGTCGTCGATCCGGCGCTCTCGCGCCTCTACACTGACCGCTGATGGCCGACGAACCGAACAAGCCAAACCGCCCAATTCGGCCTCGCCAGGGAGCGCCCGGGCGAAAGCGACGCGTCGTGATCGAGGGCGGGACCAATCGCCCGAACCCGCGTCACAACCGCGGCCGCACCGATGCGATGCCGAAGCGTGAGAAGCAGGAGGTCGCACCGCCCACCGGTCCCGCGACCGTTCCGTCGGGCGTGTCCGTCCGCGACCTCTCGCAGGCGCTCGGAGTCCCGGCCGCGCAGCTGATCAAGATCATGATGGGGCTCGGCCAGATAGTCCAGATCACCCAGTCCCTCTCCGACGACGAGGTGGAGCTGATCGGGACCGAGCTCGACCGAGAGATCACGATCAAGCACGCCGCGGACGAGGAGGAGCTGCCGGAGGTGTTCGAAGACGCCGAGGAGGATCTCGCGCCGCGTCCGCCCGTCGTGACGATCATGGGCCACGTCGACCACGGCAAGACGACGCTGCTCGATGCGATCCGCGAGTCCGCAGTCGTCGAGACCGAGGCGGGTGGGATCACGCAGCACATCGGCGCCTACCAGGCCGAGATCGACGGCCGGAAGATCACCTTCCTCGACACGCCGGGCCACGAGGCGTTCACTGCGATGCGCGCTCGCGGCGCCAAGGTGACGGACATCGCCGTCCTGGTCGTCGCGGCCGACGACAGCGTGATGCCGCAGACCAAGGAGTCGATCTCCCACGCCCGCGCTGCCGGCGTCCCGATCGTCGTCGCCGTGAACAAGATGGACATGCCGGACGCCAACCCGGACCGCGTCAAGGCCGACCTCGCCGCCGAAGGCCTCCAGCCGGAGGACTGGGGCGGCACCGTCCAGTTCTCGAACGTCTCGGCGAAGCAGAAGACGAACCTCGACGACCTGCTCGAGAAGGTGCTGCTGGTCGCGGACGCCGAGCTCGAGCTGACCGCCAATCCGAACACCGAGGCTTCCGGCCCGATCATCGAGTCTCGCCTCGATGTCGGCCGCGGCCCGGTCGCGACGATGCTCGTGCACCGCGGCACGCTTCGCGTCGGCGACGCGATCGTGGCCGGCGATGCGCACGGCAAGGTGCGCGCGCTCCACGACTACCGCGGCGACAAGGTCAACGAGGCCCGTCCGGGCACTCCGGTCGAGATCCTCGGGTTCGACGTGCCGCCGCCGGCCGGCGAGCTCGCGCGTGTCGTCGAGAACGAGCGCGAGGCGCGCCAGCTTGCGCAGCGCCGCGGCCAGCGCCTCCGCACCGAGCAGCTCGCCCAGCGCTCGAAGGCGGGCGGCGTCTCGCTCGAGTCGCTGTTCTCGCAGCTGCAGGAAGGCGCCATCCAGGATCTGAACCTGATCCTCAAGGGCGATGTCGGCGGCTCCGTCGAGGCTGCGGTCTCAGAGCTGGCCAAGATCGAGCACCCCGAGGTACGGGTCAACGTGATCCACCAGGGCGTCGGCCCGATCACCGAGGGCGACATCATGCTCGCCGCGACGTCGAACGCCCTCGTCGTCGGCTTCAACGTGCGTCCGAACGCCGAGGCGCGGCAGCTCGCGGAGCGCGAGAGCGTCGACATCCGCACCTACCGCGTCATCTACCAGCTCACCGAGGACATCGAGCAGGCGCTCGTCGGGATGCTCTCCGCCGTCCAGACCGAGGAGATCGTCGGCGAAGCCGAGGTGCGCGCCCTCTTCAAGGTCTCGCGGCTCGGCACGATCGCCGGCTGCATGGTCACCTCCGGCGTCGTGCGGCGGAGCTCGCAGGTGCGCGTCGTCCGCGAGGGCACGGTGATCTACGACACCACGATCTCGCAGCTCAAGCGCTTCAAGGAGGACGCACGCGAGGTCGCGGAGGGCTTCGAGTGCGGCATCCTGCTCAACGACTTCAACGACGTGAAGGAAGGCGACGTGCTCGAGGCGTACGAGACGCGCCAGGTCGAGCGGACCTCGCTCGACGAGCCCGCCGGCGCGCCGGCTACTACCTAGTCCGAGGCTTTGCCGCCGGCGAGCAGGTCCGCCGAGCCGACGATGCAGTTCCGTCCGGCGGCCTTCGCGGCGTAGAGAGCGCGGTCGGCGACACGGACGAGCGCCGTGCCGTCGGGAGCGTCGAACGGGAAGCAGGCGACGCCGAAGCTCGCCGTGATCCTGCGGTCGATGCCCGGTACGGTGACGAGCTCGAGCTCCGCGCGCAGCTTCTCGGCGAGCGTCAGCGCGCCGTCGAGCGGCGTGGCGGGGAGCAGGATCAGGAACTCCTCACCGCCGAAGCGGCCGACGAGATCGCTTTCGCGAACGGCGCCGCGGAGCGTCGCGCTCGCGGCAGCGAGGGCTTCGTCGCCCTTCTCGTGCCCGTAGACGTCGTTGATCTCCTTGAAGTGGTCGAGGTCGCAGAGGATCGCGGTGAGCGGCAGCTCGGAGCGGTCGGACTGCGCGACCATCCGGATGAGGTTGTCTCGGAGCGCGCGGGCGTTGGGAAGGCCGGTGAGCACGTCCGTTGCCGCCCGGACCTCGGCGATTGCGAGGTTGCGGAGGTTCGCCAGCACCGGCGCCGCCTGTCCGACGGATTCCTGGATCCGGCTGCGATCACGAGGCGCGAGCGGGCTCTCGTGCGTGACGAGCACCGAGCCGATCACCTCGCCGCCCACCAGGGAGGGGACGCAGGTGGTCCGCTTCTCGTCTCCGCAGAGGGAGCACGTGAGCAGCGGCTCGTCGTCTTCGGCCTGCTCGTGCATGCGGCCGAGCCGGATCGCGAGGCACGACTTCGGCGAGGAGTCGATCAGCTTGGAGCCGATCGTGCTGTTCGGATCGACCGGTGTTGCCGCCTCGAGCCGGTTCTGGCTGTTGTTCCGGTTCAGCACGACGATCTCGGCGTCGACGAGCGATCGCTCGAGATGCCGCTTCACGAGCGCGTGCGCCTCTGCCTCGTTCTCGGTCACCTGCAGCGTTTCGGCGAACTCGCGCTGCGAAGCGTGGTAGGTCGACTCGATCTGCTGGCGTGTCTCCTCGGTACGGCGGAGGCGGCGCATCAGCAGCCCGCCCGCGCACGCGAACGCGAGGCTCAGCAGGACGATCATCGCCACCGCGCGCTCGAGGGCCAGTCGGTACGCCCCGACGCTCTCCTCCTCGACCGATTCGACCAGCTCCGTATTCGCTCGCTCGAAGCGGGCAGCCAGGTCGTTCCGGATCAACGTCGACTCCGCCGTGACGGAGCGGCCGCCTCGAACGCGGATGATGACGTCGTTCGCAACTCCGGCCCAGCGCTCGGCAAGGCGTTGCTGCTCGTCGATCGGCGTGAGCTCCTCCTCTTCGTCGCCATCCGTGCCGGCATAGGCGCGATCGGTTGCGTCGCCGAGCGAGGCGCTCGCTTCCTCGTAAGCCTCGAGAAAGCTCGGGCGTCCAGACTCGGCGAATCCGCGCAGCGCGCTCTCGCGCGCCAGGAAAGCGGACAGCATGTCTTCTGCGGAAGCGCGCTCCTCAGCGAGCCGCTCGGCCGCTTGCCGCTCGCCGGACGCGGTCATCCAGACGACAGCGGAGACAGAGGCCACAAAGGCGAGCAAGACCGCCGCAAAGCGCAAGATGTTCATCTCGACGCCGTATTCGGCCGCAGACTGGCGGGATTGAGGGTTCAATGGCCCGATGGCGAGCGGCTGGATCGGGATCCTCTCGGCTGAGCTCTATTTTCCGGAGGCACACTCCCTGAAGGAGAAGCGGATGCTGCTCCGGTCGGCCAAGGATCAGCTGCGAAACCGCTTCGGAGCCTCGGTTGCCGAGGTCGATCATCACGACGTGTGGCAGCGGGCGCGGATCACGGCCGCGGTCGTCACGCGGGAGCACGGTGAGGCACAGAAGCTTCTGGCCGACGCCGAGCGCTACCTGGCTTCGCGCGAGTGGGAGCTCGGCGCCGTCGACCGCGAGCTCGTCACCATCGATGACTAGGAGGGTTCGGCGAAACATCGGCTGAGCCGCCGGGCTGCGCTCCTCGCCCCGATGCGGCGTCCTCAGTCGCGCCCATAGCTTCCAGCTATGAACGCTCCCTGCGTCCTTGCCTCGGAACGAGCATCGCAGCCCGGCGACGAGCGACGTTCCGCCGAACCCTCCTAGCTCGCTACCGTAGGGCGTATGCCCGAGCGGATGCGCAGAGTCAACGAGTCGCTCCGTCAGGTTCTTTCGGAGGCCCTGCTCGAGCTGAAGGACCCGCGTATCGGGTTCGTGACCGTCACCGGCGTCAAGACGTCGCAGGACCTGCGGCAGGCGACGGTCTACGTGAGCGTGCTCGGCAGCGAGAAGAAGCGGAGCGCGAGCATGACCGGGCTCGTGGCCGCGCACGGCGTGCTCCAGGCCAGGCTCTCACGGGAGCTCCGGATGAAGCGGACCCCGCTGCTCTCGTTCGAATACGATCACGCGGTCGAGCACGGCGTTCGGATGTCCAAACTCATCGATGAGCTCGCCCCCGAACCAGACGACGACAGCAGCTGACCTCGGGGCGGTCGTCGAGGCGATCCGCGGCCGCGAGCGGTTCCTCGTCACGACGCACGAGAATCCGGATGGAGACGCCCTCGGCTCGCTGCTCGCGGCTCACCTCGCTCTGCGGGCGCTCGGCAAGGACAGCGTGATGTTCCTCGCAGGCCCGGCGCCGCTCCCGGGCGAGTACCGCTTTCTGGAGCTCGGCGACCTGCAGCGGGAGCTGCCCGCCGACACCGCAGAGCGGACGCTCGTCGCGGTCGACTGCGCGAACGAGAGCCGGATCGGCGCCGATCCCGCCGTGCTCCACCTGGCGCCGTTCACGCTCAACATCGACCACCACCACGACAACTCGCGCTTCGGCGACGTGAACCTCGTCGACGCGGCGGCGTCCTCAACGGGAGAGATGCTGCGCGACATCTTCGGCGAGCTCGCCATCGAGCTCACGCCGGAGCTCGCCGAGCCGCTCTACACGGCGCTCGTCACCGACACCGGACGCTTCCAGTACGCGAATACGACGCCCAAGGCGCTGCGACTCGCGGCGGAGCTCGTCGAGGCGGGGGCTGACGTCCACAAGGTCTTCCAGGACGTCTACGAGAACGTCCAGTTCGCGAAGCTGAAGCTCCTCGCCCGGGCGCTCGAGCGCGCCCAGGTGTACGAGGGCGGACGGCTCGTCGTCTCCTACCTGCTCCGGGACGACTTTGCGGCGGTCGGCGCGGTCGAGCCGTACTCGGAAGGGATCATCGACTTCCTGCGCGCGGTCGAGGGCGCCGACATGGCCGCCATGATCCGCGAGCCGCCGCGTGGAGGAACGCCGGCGCGGCGCGTCTCGTTGCGGGCCTCCCACGACGAGATCGACGTCTCTGCGATCGCGAGGGCCTCCGGCGGCGGCGGTCACCGCCAGGCGGCCGGCTTCTCGAGCGACGACACGATCGACGGGATCACCGACTTCCTCAGGCGTGAGTTCGTCGCCGCGCTCGGCGCGCCCGCCGCCGGCTGATGCCGCCGAAGGGCCTCGAGCCGAGCGGGATCATCCTCGTCGACAAGCCGGCCGGGCCCTCGTCGTTCGCCATCGTTGCTCGTGTCCGGTCTCGCACCGGGACGAAGATGGGCCATGCGGGAACTCTTGACCCTTTCGCGACTGGATTGTTGCTTTTGCTCTCCGGCCGGTCGACAAAATTGGCGGGATCGTTCGTCGGTCTCGACAAGCGCTATCTCACGGACGTCGACCTCACGTCGCGTACGAGCACGGGCGATCCGGAGGGGGAGGTCGTGGAATCGCTCGAGGCGCCGTCGGCGGAGGAGCTCGAGCAACGGCTCGCGGACCTCCGCGGCGAGATCGAGCTGCCGATCCCGGCCGCGTCCGCGGTCAAGATCGGCGGTGAGCGCGCCTACAAGCTGCACCGCCGCGGCGTTCACGTGGAGATGCCGCTGCGGCGCTCACGCGTCGACGCGCTCGATGTCATCGCGTATACGGACGGCGTCGTCCGCCTCGACCTCCACGTCAGCTCGGGCACCTACGTCCGGGCAATCGC
Source organism: uncultured Gaiellaceae bacterium (assembly GCA_963749515.1). Classification (GTDB taxonomy): domain Bacteria; phylum Actinomycetota; class Thermoleophilia; order Gaiellales; family Gaiellaceae; genus Gaiellasilicea. The sequence continues at coordinate 771,711 of CAVVMR010000010.1, read as the reverse complement.
CGAGGCGCTCGGAGGCCACTGCGTGACGCTGCGCCGGCTCGAGATCGGCCCGTTCCGAGTCGAGGACGCCGACGAGGAGCGTGTGATCCCGGCCGAGGAGGCACTGGCACTGCTGCCATGAGTGTCGCGGTCGCGATCGGGACGTTCGACGGCGTGCACCTTGGCCACCGCCGGGTGATCGCCGAGGCGCAGACGACGGGTCTGCCGGTCCGGGTGCTGACCTTCGATCCGCATCCGCGGGTGGTGCTCGGGAACCTCGTCGAGCTGATCTCGAGCCTCGAGCGGCGGCTCGAGCTGCTGGCCGAGCTCGGCGTCACCGAGACGACGGTGCTCGACTTCACGCTCGAGATCTCCCAGCAGGAGCCGGAGGAGTTCGCGGCGGTCCACCTCGCCGGAGCCTCGGTCGTCGTCGCGGGCGAGGACTTCCGCTTCGGCCGCCGGCGGCGAGGCGACCTCGAGCTGCTCGAAGGCCTCGGCCTCGACGTGCGGCCCGTGCCGCTGCTGGAAGGCATCTCGTCGACCGAGATCCGCCGCCACCTGCACGTGGGCGAGGTGGGGGAGGCTGCACGCCTGCTCGGACGGCCGCCGGAGCTGGACGGAATCGTCGTCAGCGGCGACCAGCGCGGCGGCACGCTCGGCTATCCGACGGCCAACCTCGCCGTCGACCCGAGCCTGCTCGTGCCCCGGTACGGGATCTACGCCGGTGCCGCACTCGACCATCGCGCCGCGGTTTCGATCGGGACGAACCCGCACTACGGCGGCGAGGAGCGGCGGATCGAACCGCACCTGCTCGACTTCGAGGGCGACCTGTATGGACGCCGGCTCGTGGTCGAGCTGTGGGAGCGTCTCCGCGACGAGCAGGTGTTCGAGAGCGAGCAAGAGCTGATCGAGCAGATCGCGCGCGACGTCGACGCGACGAGAAAGGCAGTCCGGCCGGCGTAGGTAGGTTGAGCGCCGTGAGCGAGAACGGCGCAATGATCCATGCACGCGGGCTCCTGAAGCAGTTCGGAGAGCTCGTCGCGGTGGACCGAATCGACCTCGACGTGCGGCGCGGTGAGGCGTTCGGCTTCCTCGGGCCCAACGGTGCGGGCAAGAGCTCGACGATGCGGATGATCGGCTGCGTCTCCCCGGTGAGTGGCGGGACGCTGCGGATCCTCGGCCTCGATCCCGAGGCGGACGGCCCCGGAATCCGCGCCCGGCTCGGAGTCGTGCCGCAGCAGGACACGCTCGACACCGAGCTGACGGTGAGGGAGAACGTGCTGATCTACGGGCGCTACTTCGGGCTCTCGCGCCGCGAGCTGAAGCCGAAGATCGACGAGCTGCTCGACTTCGTCCAGCTGACCGAGCGGGCGGGCGACAGGGTCGAGCCGCTCTCGGGCGGGATGAAGCGGCGCCTGACGATCGCCCGATCGCTCGTCAACGATCCCGAGCTGCTGCTCCTCGACGAGCCGACGACCGGGCTCGACCCGCAGGCGCGCCACGTCGTCTGGGACCGTCTGTTCCGGCTGAAGCAGCGCGGCGTGACGCTCGTGCTGACCACGCACTACATGGACGAGGCGGAGCAGCTCTGCGACCGGCTCGTCGTCATGGATCACGGCCGGATCGTGGCGGAAGGATCGCCGCGCCAGCTGATCGAGAAGTACTCGACGCGCGAGGTGGTCGAGGTGCGCTTCGAAGCAGAGCGGGCGGAGAGCGGCGCGCTGAACGGCGTCGGCAACCGCGTCGAGGAGCTGCCGGACCGCGTTCTCGTCTACACCGACGACGGCGACGCCACCGCAGCTGCGATCGCGGAGCGCGGTCTTCCGCCGCACTCGACGCTCATCCGACGCAGCACGCTCGAGGACGTCTTCCTCCACCTGACCGGCCGGACGCTGGTGGACTGACGTGGACGGCATTCTCCAGCCGCTCCGCGCCTACGAGCACTGGCTTGCGCAGTACAAGCGCGTCTGGCGGGGCACGATCGGGACGAGCCTCGTCAACCCGCTGCTCTACCTGGCGGCCCTGGGCGTCGGGCTCGGCACGATCGTCGACAAGTCGCCCAACGCGCCCTCCGGCGTTCCCTACCTCGACTTCATCGCACCCGGCCTGCTCGCCACGGCGGCGATGCAGACGGCGGCGACGGAGTCGAGCTGGCCGGTGATGGGCGCGATCAAGTGGACGCGGACCTACTACGCGATGACTGCGACCCCGCTCTCCGAGCGAGACGTGCTGATCGGCCACCAGCTGTTCGTGATCACGCGTGTGCTCACCGGGAGCGCCGCATACCTGCTCGTCGTCGCGGCGTTCGGAGCGGTCCACTCGTGGCTGGGCCTGCTCGTGATCCCGGTCGCGGTCCTGATCGGGACTGCGTTCTCGATGCCGATGGCGGCGTACGCGGCGAAGACCGAGTCGGACTCGAGCTTTCCGCCGATCTTTCGCTTCGTGATCGTGCCGATGTTCCTCTTCTCCGGGACGTTCTTCCCGGTCTCCCAGATGCCGCTCGCACTCGAGGTCCTGGCCTACGTGACTCCTATCTGGCACGGCGTCGAGCTCTGCCGGGGGTTGATGCTGGGCACGGTCGATCCGCTGCCGGCGCTCGGCCACGTCGCCTATCTCCTTGCATGGACGATCGGCGGCCTCGTGCTGGCCCGCCGCGCGTACCGAACGAGGCTCTTCAGGTGACGACCCTCGTCGCACGCGCGCTCAACCGCCCCGGCGGCCGCGGGGTGCTGCTCTTCGAGCGCAACCTGATGAGCTACCGGCGGATGTGGCCGATCATCGTGTCGGGCTTCTTCGAGCCGCTCTTCTACCTGCTGTCGCTCGGATTCGGGCTCGGGGGCTACGTCGGCGAGGTGGTCATCGACGGCGCCCGGATCGACTACGCGACGTTCGTCGCGCCGGGCCTGCTCGCGGCGTCCGCCATGAACGGAGCCTTCTACGACGCGACCAACGTCTTCTGGAAGCTCAAGTACCAGAAGCTCTACGACGCGATCCTCTCGACGCCGCTCGGGCCGAAGGACGTCGCCACTGGTGAGGCCGGGTGGGCGCTCTTCCGCGGCCTGCTGTACGCGATCGGGTTCTTCACCGTGATTGCCGCGCTCGGCCTCGTCGAGTCGTGGTGGGCGCTGCTCGCGCTGCCGGCGACGGTCTTCGTCGGCTTCGCGTTCGCGGGGATGGGGGTCGCCGCGGTCACCTTCATGCGCAGCTGGCAGGACTTCGACATCCTCAACCTCGCGATCCTGCCGATGTTCCTCTTCTCGGCCACGTTCTTTCCGCTCTCGACCTACCCGGACTGGCTCGAGCTCGCGATCCAGGCGACGCCGCTCTACCACGGCGTCGACCTCCTGCGCTCGCTGACGACGGGAACGGTCGGCGTCGCGCAGCTCGGCAACGTCGCATATCTCCTGGTGCTCGGCCTCATCGGCACCTGGATCGCAAGCCGGCGCGTCGAGAAGCTCCTGCTCACCTAGCCGAACCGATCCGCGGCTGCGGGCGAATCTGTGGCAAATGGCGCAAGATCGGCGCTCCGCTCGCATCTCCCCCGATGTGGGATCCGACTCTCTGCAGTCCGTCCGCTGCCTCGCTTGCGGCGCTGTCTACGCAAAGCCGAGCGGCGGTGGGACACTGACACGCAACCCGGGCTGCCCCGGCTGCGGCTACGTGGGCTGGCTGTCGCTCACCGACCTGCAGGAAGCGTCGCAGCGTGGCCGCTCCGGCGCGGATCACCGGCAGCACCGGCGCGCGACAGCAGGCTGACGCCGCCGAAGTAATGATGCTGCGCCTGCCAGCGGCGCACCTGGAGGCCAGAGCGCTCGAGCTCGTCGAGCGCCTGCTCGTCGACGCCCGGCTCGGCGTTGAGCACCTCGCCGGCGCGGTGGAACCGCGGCCGGGCGACCGCTTCGACGGGCTCGATCCCTTCGTCGAGAATCCCGGCGGCGACGCCGACGAGCGCGGTCCGGAGCCGGGTCCCGCCGGCCGAGCCGATGGCCAGGACGATCCCGTCGTTGTCGACTGCCAGGCTCGGGGCCATCATGCTCTCCATCCGCTCCCCCGGAGCGAGCGGCGCACGGAGGAGATCGACCTCCCCGAGCATGCTGTTCAGGTGCAGGTCGAACCCCGGCACGAAGTCGCCTGTGCCGAGCCCGAGGCTCGAGGTGAGCACGCAGGCGCTCCCGTCCGCAGCGGCCGTGACGAGGTTGGTCGTATGCCCGTCGAGCGCAGGTCCATCGAGGGCGGCCAGCAGCGCACGGACGCGCGCCGGGCCGTCGAGGCCTTGCAGCGGCTGCAGCCTGGAGAGCGTCTCGGGTACGCCGGAGAGCCCGGAGCGCGTGAGAAAGCGACGTCCGGCGTACGACACCTCGACCGGCTCGAGCCAGCGGTGCTCATAGCCCTCGAGGTCGGCGCGCGTCACCGCCACGCCATCGACGCCGTAGAGAAGCGACTCCGCGATCGAGCCCTCGTAGACGCTCTCGGCGCCCTCCAGGGCTAGAAGCTCGAGCGCCCCGGCGAGACCGGGCTGCTGGAGCGTCTCGCCTGCCTGCAGCGGCCGCCCTTCCGGCGCATACATCTGCCGCCCGTCGTCGTTGAGCGTGAACACCGGTGCGAGCATCGCCAGGCAGGCGGCATGGGCGGGAGGCACGGTCACGCCGCTCCGAGCCAGGCGCAACGCCGGCTCCACGAGCCGCGGCCAGGGCAGTCGACCGAATCGCCTATGCAGCGCCCCGAGCCCACGTGGCAGGCCGGGCACGGCGAATGTTCCCGGCCCGACGGCGTAGTGGACGAGCTCCTCGCCGAACGGGACCCGCAGCTCGACCGGAGGCGCACCCACGCCAGACGGCACATCGACGAAGCAGTCGAGGCTCCACGCCTCGCGGCCGTCCCAGTAGATGGCATGGGCGCCACCGAGGAGTCCGGTCATCACCGTCTCGGCGACGCACGAGGCGAGGCACGCCGCAACCGCGGCGTCGGCCGCGGATCCGCCCTCTTCGAGAAGCTCGATTCCGGCCTCCACCGTCGCGGGATGACCCGCTGCGACACCGCTTGGGAGCATGGGTTGCTACCCTAGTCGCGACCGAGATCTCGGCCGAGCGTGCCTTCCTTCACGCCGCGCGGGGACTCCGGAGAACCCATCGAGAAGGAGGCCCATGGCCCTCACCAAGGAAGTCAAGCAGGAGCTGATCGGGAAGCACGGCCGCAATGAGGCGGACACGGGCTCCCCGGAGGTGCAGATTGCGATGCTCACGAGGCGGATCAACGACCTCACCGAGCACCTCCGAACCCACCAGAAGGACCACTACTCCCGGCGCGGGCTGTTGAAGCTCGTCGGCCGGCGGCGGCGGTTCCTGACCTACATGCAGAAGCACGACCTCGAGGGCTATCGCGCCCTCATCAAGGAGCTAGGCCTTAGGCGCTAGCAATCAGGGAGAGTGGAAGCTTGAGCGAGCCCCAACGGCAGTGGGGCTGACCCAAACTTCCACTCTCCACCAAGCAGAGTGGAGGCAATGGAATGAGTACCGTAATGGGGCAGGTCGCCTCAGTTTCCGTCGAGATCGGCGGAAAAGAGATCACGTTCGAAACAGGCAAGCTCGCCAAGCAGGCTGACGGCGCCGTCGTCATGCGCTCCGGCGACACGATGGTGCTCGCGACGGCCGTGGGCCGGCCGGAGGCGCGCGAAGGCGCGGACTTCTTCCCGCTCACGATCGACGTCGAGGAGCGCGCCTATGCCGCCGGGAAGATCCCGGGCGGCTTCTTCAAGCGCGAGGGGCGTGCCACCGAGCGCGCGACCCTGACCGCCCGGATGATCGACCGCCCGATCAGGCCGCTGTGGCCGAAGGGCTTCCGCAACGAGGTCCAGGTGATCTGCACCGTCCTCTCCGCGGATCTCGTCACCCCGCACGACATCCTCTGCATCAACGGGGCGTCAGCCGCCCTGATGATCTCGCCGCTGCCGTTCTTCGGCCCGGTCGGCGCCGTGCGCGTCGGTCGCATCGACGGCGAGCTCGTGCTCAACCCGACGCACGAGCAGAACTTCGAGGAGTCGGCGCTCGACCTGATCGTCGTCGGCACGAAGGACGGCCTCACGATGGTCGAGGCCGGTGCCGACGAGGTGCCCGAGGAGATTCTCCTCGAGGCGCTCGATCTCGCGCATCAGGAGATCCGCAGGCTCTGCGAGGCGCAGGAGGATCTGCGCCGCCAGGTCGGCAAGGTCAAGTGGCTCGATCCCGAGCTGACGGCCGAGCTCGAGACCTCGCACGGGCACACGATGTGGGAGAGCATCCAGGCCAAGGGCCTGCGCGAGGGCGCAGCCGTGACCGACGAGCTCGAGGACCAGCTGGCCCCGGACCTGACGATGGACTCGACCGAAGAGGACATCAACCGGCGCATGCAGGTGCGCTCCAGCCTCGCGGCCCTGCTCGAGAAGCAGCGGCTGGCGGCAGTCGAAGGACCGGTGCGGGAGCAGTTCGAGAACGACCTGCGTGCCCTGACCGACGCCGAGCAGGACTCGAAGGAGCTGAAGTCGGCGAAGCGCCATCTGCTCTTCGACCGGATCATCGAGACCGTCCAGCTGCCGTTCCCCGTGGGGCCGGCGACCGTCGACGGTGACGCACCGATCGTCAAGGACTCGGTGACGAAGAGCTACGTCAAGAAGGCGGCCGAGGCGATCTACAAGGACCTCGTCCGCAAGAAGATCGCGATCGACAAGCGGCGCCCGGACGGACGCGCCGCGGACGAGATCAGGCCGATCGACTGCGAGGTGACGGTCAGCCCGCGCGCACACGGCTCGGGGCTCTTCCAGCGTGGCCAGACGCAGATCCTGTCGCTGCTGACGCTCGGCACGGCGAAGGAAGGCCAGCGGATCGACGATCTCTCGCTCGAGACCGACCGCCGCTTCATGCACCACTACAACTTCCCGCCCTACTCGGTCGGGGAGACGGGCTTCATGCGCGGCCCGAAGCGGCGTGACATCGGCCACGGCGCGCTCGCACAGAGGGCGCTCGAGGCGATCATTCCGTCTGCCGAGGACTTCCCGTACACGATCCGGATCGTCTCCGAGACGCTGGAGTCGAACGGCTCGTCCTCGATGGGATCGGTGTGCGGCTCGACACTCGCGCTGATGGACGCCGGCGTGCCGATCAAGGCTCCCGTCTCCGGCATCGCGATGGGGCTCGTCAAGGAGGGCGACGACTACGTCATCCTCACCGACATCCAGGGCGCAGAGGACCACCTGGGCGACATGGACTTCAAGGTCGCCGGTACCCGGGACGGGATCACCGCGCTCCAGATGGACATCAAGATCACCGGCGTCACGCAGGAGATCATGAGCGGCGCGCTCGAGCAGGCGAAGCGGGCACGCGAGTTCATCCTCGACCGGATGCTGGAAGCGATGCCCGAGGCTCGCACGGAGCTCGCTCCGCACGCGCCGCGGATCTCCTCGATCCAGATCAACCCGGACTTCATCGGGATGGTGATCGGCAAGGGCGGCGAGACGATCCGCTCGCTCGAGTCGGAGTACGACGTCCAGATCGACATCGAGGAGGACGGCACGATCCTCGTCTACGCGACCGAGGGCACCAAGGCCGACGCAGCGATCGCAGCGATCGCGGCGCTGACCAAGGAGCCCGAGGTGGGGGACACCTTCACCGGCAAGGTCGTGAAGACGACCCAGTTCGGCGCGTTCGTCGAGCTGAAGAAGGGCACCGACGGGCTGTTGCACGTCTCCAACGTCGGCCCTGGCCGCGTGGCGCACATCGAGGACGTGATGTCGCGTGGCGACGTGGTCGACGTGCTCGTGCAGGAGGTGGACAAGGCACGGGGCCGGATCGGCCTCAAGCTCGTCCACAAGCACGAGGACGGGCGGCTCGTCGAGCCGGAGGAGCTGATCGAGCGGGCGAAGAGCGCCCCGCCGCGGCCTCCGGAGGAGGAGCGTCCGCGCCGCGACGGCGATCGCGGCCGCGGTGGCCGGGACCGCGGCCCGCGCCGCGACTAGCCGCTGCGACTAGGGAGTGACCCGAGGGGCGGCGAAAGCCGCCCCTCGCTTTAGGGATTTCGAGCGATCGGATTCCGCTTCTGCGGCATCCGATCTGCGTGACCAACTGAGAGCGCCAGTACGATCAGCCGGTGCAGCGCTACGACCTCTCGACGCTCCCCACCGGGGAGCGACTCATCTCCGAGCACGTTCCGAGCGTTCGCTCGGTCTCGCTCGGCTTCTGGATCGGCACCGGCTCGCGTGACGAGACGGACTCGCGCGCGGGCGTCTCGCACTTCATCGAGCACCTCCTGTTCAAGGGGACCGGCTCGCACACGGCCCAGGAGATCGCCGAGATCTTCGACGGGCTCGGGGGCGAGCTCAACGCGGCCACGTCGAGGGAGACGACGCTCGTCTACGCCCGTGTCCCCGATGACCGGCTCGAGCCGGCGCTCGATGTGATCGTCGGCATGGTCTACGACCCGGCGTTCGCCGATATCGACGCCGAGCGGGAGGTCGTGCTCGAGGAGATCGCGATGGTGGACGACAACCCGCAGGACCTCGTCCACGACGTCGTCGCGGAGGCGGTTTTCGGAGGCCACCCACTCGGCCGGCCCGTGATCGGGCGGGCGTCGGTCATCTCGTCCGTTTCCGCGCGTGCTCTCGCGACCTACCATGGCGGTGTTTACGTGCACGACAACGTCGTCGTCGCGGCTGCCGGGAACGTGACGCACGAGCGGGTGCGCGATCTGCTCGCGGCCCGGATCCCGAAGACGCAGACGCCGACCCGGCGTGCGCGCAAGCCGTTCACGCGCATCCCGGCGGCGGGCTACCGGTTCCAGCGCAAGACGACCGAGCAGTACCACGTGTGCCTTGGCGCTCCCGGCATCTCGCGTCTCGACGAGCGCCGTTTCGCCGCTTCTCTGCTCGATTCGATCCTCGGCGGCTCCGCCTCCTCACGCCTCTTCCAGGAGATCAGGGAGAAGCGAGGGATGGCGTATTCCGTCTACAGCTTCGCTGCCCAGTACTCCGACGCCGGGCAGATCGGCCTCTACGTCGGCACGCGCGAGGAGAACCTCGTCGAGTGCATGGAGATCGTCGCCCGCGAGCTCACGGACGTTTCCGAGGGGCACGTCCGCAGCGGCGAGCTGGAACGCGCGAAGGAGAACCTGAAGGGGCGGATGCTGCTCTCGATGGAATCGACCTCGAATCGGATGAGCCGGCTCGGAAAGTCGCTGATCACAGGCTCGGAGCTTCTGTCGCTCGAGGAGCTCGTCGAGCGCGTCGATGCGGTGACCGGCGACGAGGTCGCCGAGCTCGCCGCCGACCTCCTACGGCTCGACCGCCTCTCGGCTGCCGGCATCGGCCCGAGCGAGGCGCGCTTCAAGGCCGCGGTGCAGCGCGTCAACCCGGCGCTCGTCGGGCGCAAGGCGGCATGAAAGTCGTCCTGCTGGGCCGCCAGGGCAAGGTCGGTTCCGTCCTCGGACCGGGCCTCGAGGCAGCCGGTCACGAGCTGGTCGACTCGAGCCGGGAAGCCGACGCCGCCGTCGACTTCACCCGGCCCGATGCGGTCGAGGAAAACGTGCGCGCCTGCCTCGAGGACGGCATCCCCGTCGTCGTGGGAACGACGGGCTTCGACCAGGAGCGGGTCGGCGCGCTCGCACGCGAGCACGACCTGCCGGTCTTCTACGCACCGAACTTCGCGCTCGGTGCGGTGCTGATGATGCGTTTCGCGGAGGAGGCGGGAAAGCTCCTCCCGGACGCCGAGATCGTCGAGCTCCACCACGAGACGAAGCTCGACGCGCCGTCGGGTACGGCAAAGGCGACCGCCGAGCGGCTGCCGGGCGAGACGCCGATCCACTCCATCCGCCTGCCGGGCCTCGTCGCGCACCAGGAAGTGATCTTCGGCGGGCCGGGGCAGACGCTGACGATCCGGCACGACACGACGTCTCGCGAGGCCTTCGTGCCTGGGGTTCTGCTGGCGCTCGAGAAGCTGCGCGGCCTGCCGCCGGGCCTGACGGTCGGTCTCGACGCGCTGCTCTAGCGCGCGGCCCAGCTCTCGCTCGACCGTCGCCTGCTGACCGCCGCAGTGGTCGCTGCGACTCCGCCCGAGTCGTGTGCGTAGGCCGCGCGGCGTGACTCTGCTCCGCCAAGGCACTTTTGTCAAGATCGAGTCGTGATCGAGTTCGTGGTCGGAGACCTGACCGAGCAGCGGGTCGACGCGATTGTGAATGCGGCTAGCTCGGCGCTGCTCGGAGGCGGCGGCGTGGACGGGGCGATTCATCGCGCCGGCGGGCCTGAGATCCTCGCCGAGTGCCGACTGCTCGGCGGTTGCGACACCGGCGATGCGAAGGCGACGACCGCAGGTCGTCTGCCGGCCCGCTGGGTGATCCACGCCGTCGGACCGGTCTGGCGGGGCGGAGGAGCGGGCGAAGCAGAGCTGCTCGCCTCAGCGCACCGGCGCGCACTCGAGGTCGCGAAGGACCTGGAAGCGCGCACCGTTGCGTTCCCCGCGATCTCGTGCGGGATCTACGGCTATCCGCCGGAGCTCGCTGCGCCGATCGCAATCGAGGAGGTCCGGCCGTTCGAGAGCGATCTCGAAGCGATTCGGTTCGTGTTCCTACACGAGGAGCTGCGAGCCGTTTTCGAGCGCGCTAGCGGATGACGTATGGGTCGAGCTCGGACAGCGAGCTCGTCCACGAAGCTGAGCTCCACGATGCCGACGACCACGAGGCTGACGACCACGATGCCGAAGTCCACGACGCGGACGACCAGGAGGCGGAACTCCACGACGCGGAGGACCAGGAGGCTGAGCTCCAGGAAGCGGAGCTCCAGGAGGCGCTCGTCCAGGAGGCTGCGTTCCACGCCGGTGCATTGCGTACTGCGACCGTCCAGGCCGCAGAGTTGAAGCTTCCGTTGGCCACGAAGCGAAGGAGCGAGGCGTTCGGGTTTGGCGGGGTCTTGACGCTTGCCGCCTTGAAGGCGTCGAGCTCCCCGACACCGAGGGCGAGCCCGGCGTTCGTACGTGCTGCGGACACCATCAGCGCGCCCTTGACCTGATCCGGCGTCCAGCCGGGATTAAGTGCGAGCAGCTGGGCTGCCGCGCCGGCAACGAGTGGTGCGGCGAAGGAGGTGCCTGAGAGGCGCATGTAACCGGGAGTGACGATGCTTTCGGCACGTTCGAGCGCCAGTCTGGCGCCGGCCGAGACGGGCGCGACGAGATAGCGGCCAGGCGCTCCGAGCTCGGGCTTCGCGAAGCCGTCGAGCGTGTAGCCGTGCGCCGACCAGGGGGCGGCAACGTCGTCGGCGGTCGTCGTCGTGCTGCCGATGTCCGCGGCGCCGACGGTGATCACGAATGGGCTGTTCGCAGGCGCGTAGCGGACGCCGCTCGCTCCTCCGTTCGCGGCGTAGTTGCCTGCGGCGGCGACGACGACGACGCCGGACAGCCAGAGGCGCTCGACGGCCTTCGCCAGCGGGTCGTAGACGAACGAGCCGGGGACCGACGAGTGGAGCGAGAAGTTGGCGACGCCGATCTTCTTGGCGTCCTTGTTGGCGAGGATCCAGTCGACAGCGGCTATCACGTCGCTCGTCATCGACATGCCCTTGTCGTCTGCGACGTCGATCGAAAGGATTTCCGCAGTCGGAGCGGCGCCCGCGTAGCCCGGGCCCGACCCGGCCGCGAGCGCGGCGACGAAGGTTCCGTGTCCGCTGCCGTCACCCGCCGAGTTACCGGGCAGCGCGGTCAGCGTCACCTGGGAGACGACTCGGCCGGCGAAGTCGGCGCGAGTCGCGTCGACGCCGGTGTCGATGACGGCGATCGCCGGCGGCTTCCTGGCACCGGCCTTTTCGGCGTCGGCCCAGAGCTTTGCGATCCCGGACACGGCTGACCAGGGCTGCGCATTGCTGTAGCCCGCAGAGACCATCGGTGCGTCCTCGGTGATCGAAAGCAATCCGGGCTGCAACGAGAGGCGCATGATGTCCGCAGCGGAGAGTTGTACGGCGACCGCCGGGACCACACCGAGCTTCTTCAGCTTCAGCGGTTTGCCGGAGCTCTTGGTGACTGTGTCGCCGACGGATGCGGAGGAGCTGCCCGGCTCACCGAGCACGATCACGGGCAGCGGAGCGAACGGATTCTGCGCCATGCGAACGAGCAGCGAGGCGGGGACCGTCGGCGCCGCGTTGGCCGGCCCAGCCGATAGGAGGACGAGTGCCGCAACAGCAATGGTGAGACGAATACCGAGCCGCATCGAAACCCTCTCAGTTGTCCGCCGTCGGGCGGGCCGCATGACCAACTACGGTCACCTTCGGGCCAGATACGAGTTTCCGCTCTCCCCCGCACGAGGGACGCGCCCGAAGATCCCCTCTTCGCGTGTCGGCGTCCCGAAACGGGTGATGGGCGCCGGTATGATCCAGCCATGCTCGGTGAGGTGCTGACGGCGATGGTCACTCCGTTCAGGCGGGACGGCTCGGTCGACCTCGACAGCTTCCGCGCGCTCTCGCGCCACCTCGTCGACAACGGCTCCGACGGGCTTGTCGTCACCGGCACCACGGGCGAGGCGCCGACGCTCGCCGACGAGGAGCGGCTCGCGCTCTACGCCGCGGCGCTGGAGGAGGTCGGCGAGCAGGCGACAGTGATCGCGGGCACGGGCACCTACGACACGCGCCACTCGATCCACCTGACGGAAAAAGCGCACGAGCTCGGCGTCGACGCCGTCCTGGTCGTGACGCCGTACTACTCGAAGCCGCCGCAGCGCGGGATCGTCGCCCACTTCGAGGCGGTGGCCGCGGCGACCGACAAGCCGGTTGTCGTCTACAACATCCCCAGCCGGGTCGTGATCAACATCGAGCCCGAGACGATCACGCGGCTCGCCGAGATCGAGAACGTCCGCGCGGTCAAGCAGGCCTACGACGACCTGCCGCAGGCGAAGCACATCGTGGAGACCGGCCTCGACCTCTACGCCGGCGACGACGATTTGATCCTGCCGTTCCTCGAGCTCGGAGGTGTCGGCGGCATCTGCGTGCACACGCACGTCGTCGGGCCGCAGGTGAAGGAGCTCGTGCGGCTGTGGAAGGCGGGCGAGCACGATGCGGCCCGCGAGCTCGAGCGGGAGCTGCTGCCCTCGATCGAGCTGCTGCGGGTCGTCGGAAATCCGATCGCGATCAAGGCCGCTCTGAACCTGCTCGGGCACGAGGTCGGCGGGCACCGCCTGCCGCTCGTCGAGGCCACCCACGACGAACGCGACCGCATTCGCGACTGCCTCTCCCGGCTCGGCCTGCTCCAGCCCGCCGTCGCGTAACCCGCGCGTACACTCCGGCGCGTGAGTCTGCGGATCATCCCTCTGGGCGGCCTCGGCGAGGTCGGGAAGAACATGACGGTCTACGAGCACGGCGACGAGATCGTCGTCGTCGACGCGGGCCTCGCATTTCCCCGCGACGAGCACCTCGGCGTCGACCTCGTCCTGCCGGACATCGGCTACCTGCGCGATCGCCGAGTGAACGCCGTCGTCCTCACCCACGGGCACGAGGACCACGTCGGTGGGCTGCCGTATCTCCTCCGCGAGGTGGACTGCGACAAGGTGATCGCGACGAAGCTGACGCTCGGCTTGATCAAGTCGAAGCTCGACGAGCACGGCCTGACCGCCTCCACGGAGCTGGAAGAGGCCGAGACGGGGAAGCAGATCCGGGTCGGCTCGTTCACGCTCGACTTCGTCCGCGTCGCGCACTCGATCCCGGACTGCGTCGCGATCGTGCTCGAGACCGCCGCCGGCCGGGTCGTGCACACGGGCGACTGGAAGCTCGACCACACGCCCGTGGACGGGCTGAAGACCGACGTCGGCCGGCTCGCGGAGCTTGGGAACCTCGGCGTCGACCTGATGCTCGGCGACTCGACGAACGCCGAGCGGCCAGGGATGACCGGCTCTGAGCGGCTCGTCGGCGAGGCGTTCCGCACGCTGATCCCGCTTCGCAAGGGCCGGATCCTCGTCGTCTCGTTCGCGTCGAACGTCCACCGGATGCAGCAGGCGATCGACGTCGCCATCCAGGTCGGCCGCAAGGTCGCGATCGTCGGGCGCTCGATGCGGAAGAACCTGAACATCGCGCGGCAGCTCGGCTACCTCGAGGTGCCCGAGCACATTCTGATCAAGCCGCAAGAGGCGATGGAGCTACCGCCCGGCCAGGTGATGATCCTCTGCACGGGCAGCCAGGGCGAGCCGATGTCAGCGCTCACGCGCATCGCCTACAACGACCACCCGTCCGTCTCGATCGAGCGCGGCGACACCGTGATCCTCTCGGCGAAGCCCGTTCCCGGCAACGAGCTCCGTGTCCACGACTCGATCAACCGGCTCGCCAAGGCGGGGGCCGAGGTGCTGCACCAGGAGATCGCGCCGGTGCACGTCTCCGGCCATGCCTGCTCCGAGGAGATGCGGACGATGCTCTCGCTCCTTCGCCCCCGCGCGGTGATGCCGGTGCACGGCGAGTACCGGATGCTCGCGGCGCACGGCCAGCTGTCGCTGGAGTCCGGTGTGCCGGCGGAGGCGATCATCATCGCCGAGAACGGATCGGTGGTCGAGCTCGAGCAGGGGAGGACACCGCGGATCATCGACCGGGTCGAGGCCGGCCTCACGTTCGTGGACGGCCTCGGCGTGGGAGACGTGCGGGACGTGGCGCTGCGCGACCGCCGGCGGCTCTCCGAGGACGGCGTGCTGATCATCGTCACGACGCTCGCGGGCTCGAACGGCGGCTCGACCGCGCCGCCCGAGCTGATCGCGCGCGGCTTCGGCGACTCCGATGACCTGATCGATGAGCTCCGCGACGAGGCGGCCCGCGTGCTGGAGAGCATGGCGGCCGACGACATCACCGAGATCAAGCTCCTGCAGGAGCATCTGCACGATGCCGTCGGACAATTGATCTACGACAGAACCCGTCGGCGGCCGATGATTCTCCCTGTGGTGATCGAGGTATGACTGACTGGCCCGATGTTCTCGTCGGGCACGCGGCGAGCGAGCTGACGGCGAGACGCCTGATCGGCCAGCTCCGCGCGTGCGAGGCCGCTGCGCTGGCGTTCTGCCGGCTGCTCGAGCGCTGGGGAAGGGGAGAGGCGCAGCCGCCGACCGCCGGCGGTCGCGAGGCGGCCCTCCGGCACGCCGCGGACCGTGTCGAAACCGCGCTGGCGGGGCTCGACGCCCCGCTCGGGCGCTATCTGCTCGAGCTCGAGGCCGACCAGGCCGAGGGCCGGTCGTGGTACACGGGCCCGGGAGCCGGTGAGCTCGTGGAATGGAAGGCTGTGCTTGCGCGCGCCGGCGTGCAGGCGAGCCCGATCCGCGTCGCCGCCGCCTACCTCGAGCTGGCCGTTCTCGTCCGCGCGCTGCAGGGCCTCTCCGACGCGGCGCGGCTGGACGCACCGCCGAACGCCTCCTCGCTCTGGGCGGGTCTCTTCGACCTCCGCGACACCCTGCTCGGCTCGACCGTGGACGACCTGCGGGCCCTTGCCGCCTGAGCTTGTGTTACAGGAACACAAGCTCCAACCGCATCGATCCGAGGTCCAAAGGCGGCTTGTGTTACAGGAACACAAAGTCTCGTGAGCCCCTCGATCACGGTCGTCGGGTCGGTGAACCTCGACCTCGTCGCCCAGGTGGAGCGGCTGCCGCGGCCGGGGGAGACCGTCACGGATGCGGTCTTCCGGCGCGTTCCGGGTGGCAAGGGGGCAAACCAGGCCGTCGCGTGCGCCAGGCTGGGCGCCGACGTGACGCTCGTGTGCTCGGTCGGCGATGACCTGTTCGCGGACGAGGCGCTGCCGCGGGAGGAGCGGCTGGCCGTCGACGCGGCCCGGGTGGCCGCGCCTACCGGGGTCGCCGTGATCCTCGTCGACGCCGAGGGCGAGAACCAGATCGCCGTTGCCCCGGGCGCCAACGCCGAACTGCGCACCTTCGAGCTCGCTGCGGCCGATGCGGTCCTGACCCAGCTCGAGCTGCCGGACGCCGCGGTGATCGCAGCCTGGGAGCAGGCGTCGGGGCTCTTCTGCCTGAACGCAGCGCCTGCCCGCCCGATCGACGTCGACGCCGACCTGACGGTCGTCAACCGCTACGAGCTCGAGGTGCTGAAGCGCCGCGACGGCCTCGTCGCGCTGACCCTCGGCGCCGAGGGCGCAGTGCTGCTCCAGGAGGGTGAGGAGATCGCCCGTGCCCAGCCTCCGCACGTCGACGCAGTCGATGGCACCGCAGCGGGCGACGCCTTCACCGCCTGCCTGCTCGTCTCGCTCCTCGAGGGACGAGAGCACGATGAGGCCCTGCGCCGGGCGTGCGCCGCCGGTGCTCTAGCCGCCTCTCGCTTCGGCGCGCAACCGTCCCTGCCGACCGCGGCCGAAGTAGACGAGATACTGAGCGCGTGACACCAGTCATCATCGACTGCGATCCGGGGCACGACGATGCGATTGCGCTCCTGCTCGCACTGGCGAGCCCGGAGATCGACCTCCTGGGCGTCACCACCGTGCACGGCAACCAGACGATCGAGAAGACGACGGACAATGCGCTCCGGGTGCTGGCGCTCGTGGGCAGGGAGGACGTTCCGGTCGCGAGGGGGTCGGATCGACCGCTCGTCCGCGAGCCTCACGTCGCCGCGCACGTCCACGGCGAGAGCGGCATGGACGGGCCCGAGCTCCCGCAACGGGCCTCGGAGCCCATCGACCAGCATGCAGTCGACTTCCTCGTCGAGCGTGTGACCCCCGAGACCGTGCTCGTGCCGGTCGGCCCGCTCACGAACGTCGCGCTCGCGCTCGACCGGGGTGCGCGGCCTGCCCGAATCGTCCTGATGGGCGGCGCGATCGGAGAGGGGAACATGACGCCGGCCGCGGAGTTCAACATCTGGGCGGACCCCGAGGCTGCGCAGCGGGTCTTTCACGCCGGGATCGACGTGACCATGATCGGGCTCGACATCACCCACAGCGCGCTCCTGACGCCCGCGTGGGCCGAGCGTTTCGGGCGAGCCGGCCGGGTGGGGACCTTCGTCGCGGAGCTCGTCGAGTTCTTCAAGCAGTACCACGCTCGGACGTACGGCTGGGACGGCGCCCCGATTCACGATGCAGTCGCGATGGCGCACGTGCTGCGCCCTGGCATCGTCCACACCGAGCACCTGAACGTGGAGGTGGAGACGGAGTCGGATCTCTGCCGCGGCCGGACTGTGGTCGACCGCTGGCATCGCACCGACCGCGACCCGAACGCGCACGTCGGCCTGGAGATCGAGGCTGATGCCTTCTTCGACCTCCTGCTCGAGCGCATCGCGGCGCTCGGTTGATTCCGCCCGGCCTGCTGTACGTCGTCGTCGCCTCGGCCGGGGCACTCGCGCTCGGCGTCGGAGCGGTCGCGACGATCGACGGGCACCTCCTCGGCATCGTGCTTGCAGCCGGCGGCGCGGTCCTGCTCTTCTGGTCCGTCCGGCGATCCAAACCGGAGGAGTAGGCAGGGCTGACGTCCGCGGCGTCGAACGGCGTCCGCATGCCTGCTCGCAAGAAGAAGCGGCCCCTCCGGCCGCGCACGCCCTCGCGCGTCAAGAAGCGGACGAAGAAGTCCCGCACCCGAGCGGCACACCAGCACCCCGAGCTGATCGGGCTCGGGCTCGCCTCGCTCGGCCTCTTCCTCGCATCGCTGCTCTACCTCGGCTTCGCCGGCGGCCTCGTCGGCGAGAAGGTCGAGCAGGGGCTCCGCGACTTCCTGGGCAGTGCCGCCTACGCCGCGCCGGCGGCCCTCGTCGCCGTGGGCGGGTTGATGCTCTTCCGGAGCGCGCTCGTCAGCTTCACCCCGTTCCGTGTCGGGCTCGGTGTGGCGTCACTGGGGCTGATGACGACGCTCGGGTCGGGCCAGGGAGGATTCGTCGGCAATCTGCTCGGAGGCGGGATCGAGGCGCTCCTGGGTGGCACCGGCTCGCTGCTCGTCGGCCTGACGGCGCTGCTCGCCGGCGGCCTCCTGCTGACAGGCGCCTCGTACGGCGCGATTCTGCGCCGGTCCGGTCACGCGATGCGCCGCGCGCACGGCGCCGCCCGCCGCTCACTCGAGCGCCCGGATCGCCCGGAGGTGGCCGAGGCGGAGCATCACCGCTTCCTCGCTCCCGTGCACGAGCCGCCAGTCGACGTCGTCCACGACTACCCGGACGTCATCTCCGAAGGGTTGTCCGGCAGTTCAGAGACATCGCCGTCTCCGCTCCTGCTCGACCCGGAGGGGGAGACGGACGAGCAGACGACGCTCTTCGATGCGCCGCGTCCCGAGGGGGCATACGTGCTGCCCGACCGCGGGGTGCTCAAGACGTCGCCCGCAGTCGCGAAGGGGGTGAGCGGCGCCGACCAGCGCACCGCGGACACGCTCGTTCAGGCGCTCGCGCACTTCGGAGTCGAGGCGACGATCGTCGGCCAGATCGCAGGCCCGCGCGTCACCCGCTACGAGCTCCAGCTCGCGCCCGGCACCAAGGTGTCGAAGGTCGCCGCGCTGAAGGACGATCTCTCCTACGCGCTCGCGACGACCGAGATCCGGATCCTGGCGCCGATCCCCGGCAAGCAGGCCGTCGGCGTCGAGGTCCCGAACCTGAGCCCGAAGATCGTCACGCTCGGCGACATCTACGACGACCTGCCGGCGACCGCGAGCCCGCTCGCCGTGTGGCTCGGCAAGGACATCTCCGGCAACGCGGTGTGGGCCGACCTCGCGCGGATGCCGCACATCCTCATCGCAGGCACCACGGGCTCCGGTAAGTCCGGGTGCATCAACACGATCCTCACGTCGGTGCTGCTCCGCTCCACGCCCGACGAGGTGCGGATGATCCTGATCGATCCGAAGCGGATCGAGCTCAACTACTACGAGTCGATCCCGCACCTGCTGACCCCGGTCGTCTCCAGCCCGAAGGAGGCGAGCGCCGTTCTCACCAACGTCGTCGCCGAGATGGAGCGCCGCTACGAGCGCCTCTCGATCGTCCGCGCCCGCAACCTGCCCGAGGCGAACCGTGCCTTCAGGGCCCGCGGCGAGGACACGCTGCCCTACCTGCTCGTCGTGATCGACGAGCTCGCCGACCTGATGATGATCAGCCCGCAGGCGGTCGAGGACGCCGTCATCCGCCTCGCGCAGAAGTCGCGGGCGGTCGGCATCCACCTCGTGCTCGCAACCCAGAGGCCGTCGGTGGACGTGATCACGGGAATGATCAAAGCGAATGTCCCGAGCCGGATCGCATTCGCCGTCTCGAGCCAGACGGACTCGCGCGTGATCCTCGACACGGCCGGCGCCGAGAGCCTGCTCGGCCAGGGCGACATGCTCTTCAAGCCGCTCGGCACCTCACGCCTCCAGCGCGTGCAGGGCGCGTACGTCTCCGAGGACGAGGTGAACCTCGTCGTCGAGCAGTGCCGGCACCAGCGCGACCAGGAGCTCGACGAGACGCTGCTGGAGCTGCCGGAGGGGGCGCTCGAGGACGACGGCGACCACGACGGCGAGTTCGACCCGGACGAGGATCAGCTGCTCGAGAAGGCGATCGAGATCGTCGTACAGACCCAGACGGCGTCCGTCTCGCTGCTGCAGCGCCGCCTGCGGGTCGGCTACACGAGGGCCGGAAGGCTGATCGACATGCTCGAGCGGCGCGGAATCATCTCCGGCTACGAGGGCTCGAAGCCGCGGCGGGTGCTCGTGGACGAAGCCGAGCTCGAACGGTTCGTCATCAGCGGTTCGTAAAGACTTCCCTTTTGCCCCAACTTAGGGTCTAATCAAGCGTCCAAGCTTGGCGGTGGATATGACTTCTAAGGAGGGTATGTGAAGGTACGTACGTTTATGCCGCTGGTTGCGGCGGCACTTATTGCGGTCCTGACGCTGGCCATCGGCGCCGGCACAGGATCCGCGAAAACAGACGTAACGGCGGCGCCTGCTCCGTTCAAGGTCGCGCTCGTGACGGATATCGGCGGTCTCGACGACCGCTCGTTCAACTTCCTCGCGAACAAGGGCCTCGAGCAGGCGAAGAAGCAGCTCAAGATCGAGGGCCGGGTCTTCATCTCGAAGTCGAACGCCGACTACGTCCCGAATCTCCAGCGGGCCGCCCGCGGTGGCTACAACCTCGTCATCTCGGTCGGGTTCCTGATGGGCGATGCGACGGCGGTCGTCGCGAAGCGGTTCCCGAAGACGAAGTTCGCGATCATCGACAACTCGGGCGTCTCGAAGGAGCTCAAGGGCAAGCCGACGAACGTGCGCGGACTGCTCTTCAAGGAGCAGGAGGCCGGGTATCTCGTGGGGTACATGGCCGGCCTGCAGTCGAAGAACGTCCCGAACAGCTCGGGTGTGATCGCAGCGGTCGGTGGACTGAAGATTCCGCCGGTCGACCGGTTCATCGCCGGCTACTACGTGGGCGCGAAGAAGGCGTTCCCGGCCGTGAAGGTCGAGCACAGCTACTCGCAGGACTTCGTCGACCAGGCGAAGTGCAAGGAAGCTGCGCTCAACCACATCGCGAACGGGGCGACCGTCGTCTTCCAGGTCGCCGGCCAGTGCGGCCTGGGCGTGCTCTCGGCCGCGAAGGAGCGCAACGTGTTCGGGATCGGCGTCGACGCCGACCAGGGCTACCTCGGCAATCACGTCCTGACGAGCGCCACGAAGAAGGTCGACGTGGCCGTGTTCAAGTCGATCGAGGCCGCCAAGGCGCAGGGTGCGGCGTTCAAGACGAACTTCAACGCCATCTTCACCGTCGTCAACGGCGGTGTCGGCTACGGCAAGTTCTCCCCGCGGGCGCAGGCCTCGTGGAAGAAGGCCGTCGAGTCGATCCGGAAGCAGATCGCCTCCGGGAAGATCAAGGTCACGGCGCAGGCTCCGCCCCCGGTCAGCGGGTAAGGAATCGCGTTCACCGGAAGGGGCGGGGTTTCGATCCCGCCCCTTCCGGTATGACTTCACCATGAGCCGCGGCCGGCCTGCACTCTGGATACTGCTCGCGCTGTGCGCAGCGCTGCTGGCACTCGCCGGGTGCGGCGGCGACGACGACGATTCGGCGAGCGCCACGACGGCGGCCGAGACCGCCGGGACGACCACGGAAGGATCGAACGGCCCGGCGCTCAAGATCGGCCTCGTGACGGACATCGGCGGTCTCGACGACCGCTCGTTCAACTTCCTCGCGAACACCGGGCTCGAGCGGGCCGAGGACGAGCTCGGCGTGCAGGGCAGGGTCGTCATCTCGCGCAGCAACGCCGACTACGTCCCGAACCTCACCAGCCTCGCGAAGGCGAAGTACGACCTCGTGATCGCCGTCGGCTTCCTGATGGCCGACGCGCTGGACACGGTCGCGAAGCAGTTTCCGGACACGAACTTCGCGATCATCGACTTCGCGCAGGAGGCGATGAAGTCAAAGCCGCCCAACGTCCGTGGGCTCCTCTTCAAGGAGCAGGAGGCCGGCTACCTGGTCGGTTACCTCGCAGGCCTCCTCACGAAGGAGGAGGGAGGATCGCAGCAGGTCGTCGGGTCGGTCGCAGGGCTGAAGATCCCGCCGGTCGACCGCTACATCGCCGGCTACCGGGCCGGGGCCAGGAAAGCCAGTCCGGGGATCACGACGCTGAACGCCTACTCCCAGGACTTCGTCGACCAGGCGAAGTGCAAGGAGCTCGCGCTCGACCAGATCGCGCGTGGCGCGCACGTCATCTTCCAGGTCGCCGGCCAGTGCGGCCTCGGCGCGCTGTCCGCCGCCAAGGAGAAGAACGTCCGCGGGATTGGCGTAGACGCCGACCAGGCGTACCTCGGCGACCACGTTCTGACAAGCGCTCTGAAGAAGGTCGACGTTGCGGTCTATCAGACGATCCAGGCGGTGCAGGATGGGTCGTTCACGGCCGGAAACAACACCATCTTCGACGTCGCCTCGGGTGGGGTGGGGCTCGGTAAGGTCGCCACCGACGTCCCGGCCGACATCGTTGCGCAGGTCAACCGCATCCAGGATCAGCTCTCCGCCGGCGAGATCAAGAACATCCCCGAGACCGTCGGCTAAGCCCACGCGCGGGTAATCGGCGAGCCAAGGCGGCGAAGCGGCCCGCTTCAGGGGGTCTTGCCGCGTACGGATCCGCTCCTGCGGCTGCCCTGCCTGCGCCTTACGGTTAGGAGCGCCGGGCCGCGCCCCATAGAATCGCCGCCATGGACGAGCGGCCCGTTCTCGAGCTCCGCGGAATCACGAAACGCTTCCCGGGCATCGTCGCGAACGACAACGTCGACTTCGATCTCCGCAAGGGCGAGGTGCATGCGCTCCTGGGCGAGAACGGCGCCGGGAAGTCGACGCTGATGAACGTCGTCTACGGCCTCTACCGGCCCGACGAGGGCGAGATCTTCATCAACGGCAAGCCGGCCGAGCTGGGCTCGCCGAAGGCTGCGATCGAAGGCGGGGTCGGCATGGTGCACCAGCACTTCATGCTGATCCCGGTGATGACGGTCGCCGAGAACATCGTGCTCGCGACCGAGCCGGTGCACAACGGCGTCCTCCTCGACTACTCGGCGGCGGAGAAGCGCGTGCGCGACATCTCGGCGCGCTTCGGGCTCGCCGTCGACCCGCGCGCGGTGGTTCGCGACATCACCGTGGGACAGCAGCAGCGGGTCGAGATCTTGAAGGCGCTCTACCGCGGTGCGGACATCCTCGTGCTCGACGAGCCGACGGCGGTGCTGACGCCGCAGGAGGCGCACGAGCTCTTCGCGATCGTGAGGAGCCTGACCGAGCAGGGGAAGTCGATCATCTTCATCAGCCACAAGCTGAACGAGGTGACCGACATCGCCGACCGGATCACGGTGCTGCGCCGCGGCAAGAAGATCGAGACGCTGCCCGCCGCCGGAGCGACCGAGGAAAGCCTTGCGAAGCTGATGGTCGGCCGTGAAGTCCTGTTGCGGGTCGAGAAAGGGCCGGCGGAGCCCACCGCACCGCTGCTTCAGGTCGAAGGGCTCACAGTCGAGGACGACCGGGGCCTGGAGAAGGTCCGGGGTGTCTCGTTCGAGGTGCGCGGCGGCGAGATCGTGGGTCTCGCCGGCGTGGACGGCAACGGGCAGACGGAGCTGATCGACGCCATCGCCGGTCTCCGGAAGGTGAAGGGCGGGCGAATCGTGATCGGCGACGAGGACGTCACCGACGACGGCTGCCGCGACTGCCTCGACGCCGGGCTCGGCCACATCCCCGAGGACCGGCAGCTGCGCGGCCTCGTGCTCGACTTCTCGCTCGCGGAGAACATCGCGCTCCACGACTACGATCACCAGCCGGCCTCGCGCTTCGGCTGGCTCTATCCGAAGCGCCTGGCCGAGAAGGCTCGCAAGCTGTTGCAGGAGTTCGACGTACGCGGCGGCGGCCCGCAGACGCTCGCTGGTGGCCTGTCAGGCGGCAACCAGCAGAAGGTGGTGCTCGCGCGCGAGATCGACCGCAACCCGAAAGTGCTGATCGCAGCCCAGCCGACGCGCGGCCTCGACGTCGGCGCGATCGAGTTCGTCCACCGCCGTCTCGTCGAGGAGCGCGACGAGGGCCGCGCCGTGCTGCTCGTCTCGCTCGAGCTCGAGGAGATCCTCTCGCTCTCGGATCGGATCCTCGTGATCTTCGAGGGAGAGATCGTGGGCGAGTTCGCGCCGGGCGTCACCGAGGAAGAGCTCGGCGTCGCGATGATCGGCGGCGGCAAGAAGGCGGCGGCGTGAAAGCGGCTGCGTGAGCGGTCCCGATCCGTCGCCGCTCGGGCCGGCGCCGGGCCTTCGCCAGCCGCCCCCGGAGGACGGCGACTCAGCGAGCTTCGCGACCCGGCTCGCGCTGGCGCAGAAGGCCGGCGGGCTCGTGGTGCCGTTGCTGACGACTGTCGTTGCCTTCCTGATCGGAGGGCTCGTCGTCCTCGTGACGACGGGGAAGAATCCGCTCAACACGTACAAGGCGATCTTCGAGGGGGCCGGCTTCAACTGGTTCTTCGAGGTGGGCTCCCACGAGCTCCGGATCCCGTTCACCGACGCCCACATCTGGTTCCCGTGGAACACGAACGACTTCGACTCGCTCGCCGCGCTCAACCTGCAGCAGACGCTCATCTTCTGGGTGACGTTCGTCTTCACCGGCCTCGCGGTCGCGTTCGCCTTCCGCTGCGGGATGTTCAACATCGGCGGCCAGGGCCAGTTCCTGGTCGGCTCGATCATGGCCGTCTGGGTCGGGTCGTCGCTGCCCCAGCTTCCCGCCTTCATCCACATCGTCGCCGCGATCGTGGCGGGAGCGCTCGCCGGCGCGGTCTGGGCGGGCATCGCGGGGCTGCTGAAGGCCCTCGTCGGCACCCACGAGGTGATCTCGACGATCATGCTCAACTGGGTCGCGGTCTGGGTCGGCGTCTTCCTCTTCGGTCTGGGCGGGCCGCTCCAGAACGACACGCAGGAGTTCGTGCCGGTCTCGAACGACGTGCTGGACGAGTCGAAGCTGAAGGTCTTCTGGGGTGACCCGCTCCTGCAGGGCCTCCACGTCGGCTTCTTCCTCGCCATCGGCGCTCTTGTCGTGTACTGGATCACGCTCAACCGCACGACGCTCGGCTACGAGGTGCGGGCGGTGGGCTACAACCCCGAGGCGGCGCGCTACGGCGGCATCTCGGTCGCGCGCAACTACTTCCTGGCGATGGCGATCTCCGGCACGTTCGCGGGGCTCGCGGGAGCGATCGACATCGTCGGCTGGCAGTTCAGGATCAACACGAACGACGTGCTCCTCTCGACGGTCGGCTTCACCGGGATCGCGGTCGCACTGCTGGGCAGAAACACCGCGGTCGGCGTGATGCTCTCGGCGCTTCTCTTCGCGGCGCTCACCACAGGCACGTCGACTCGCAACCTCGACCCGGAGATCTTCCGCCCCGAGCTGGCGTCGAACCTGACGGTCACGATTCAGGGCCTCGTCGTGCTCTTCGTCGGCGCTGACGTCCTGATCCTCTCGCTACTCGGGCTTCGCAAGCGACGGCGGCGTCGAGCCGCGGAGGTCACGGCATGATCGAGCGTCTTCTCGCCAAGCTGCCGCGCGGAGCCCGTGCAGTCGCCTGGCTCGGGATCCTGGTCGGCCTGCTCGCGTTCTGGGTCGCGCTGCCGCCACTCGCGATCAGGAGCCCGATCGTGCCGATCCTGATCGGCCTCGTCGGGATCGGGCTCGGCGTCGTCGCCCTCAAGCGCGGCGTCCGCCGGATCGCCTGGGGCGCGGTGACGATCGGCATCCTCGGCGTCGCGCTCGGTTACCTGGCGACGCGGTCGAGCGTCACGCACCTCGACCAGGTCATCGTCTGGTCGGCCCTCTTCGCTGCGATGCTCCGGTATGCGACCCCGCTCGCGTTTGCGGCGATGGGCGGCCTCTTCTCCGAGCGGAGCGGCGTCGTGAACATCGGCCTCGAGGGGATGATGCTCTCGGGCGCGTTCTTCGGGATCCTCGGCGCCGACAAGTTCAACTCGTGGGCGCTCGGCCTTCTCTGCGCGGCCCTGGCCGGCGCCGCATTCGCCCTCGTCCACGCCTTCTTCGCAATCCATCTGCGCGCCGATCAGGTCGTCGGTGGATTTGCGATCAACTTCCTCGCACTGGGGATCACCGGCTACCTCTTCATCGACATCTACGGCGGCGAAGGCACGCCGCCGGACGTCCCGGGCATCCCTGACGTCCACCTCGGCTTCCTCAAGGACTGGTACTTCATCGGGCCCGTGCTCGGTCAGCTCAACCTGATGATCTGGCTCGCAGCGCTGACGATCCTCGTCACGTGGATCGTGATGTTCAAGACGCCGATCGGGCTGCGGATCCGCGCCGTCGGCGAGCACCCGCGCGCCGCCGACACGGTCGGGATCTCCGTCTACAAGATCCGCTACGCGGCGGTCACGCTCTCCGGCGTCCTCGCAGCGCTGGGCGGCGCGTATCTCTCGATCGGGTTCGTGAACTCCTTCAACCAGAACATGACGGCCGGGCGCGGCTACATCGCGCTCGCCGCGGTCATCTTCGGCAACTGGCGACCGTGGGGAGCGGCGGCGGCGGCGCTTCTCTTCGGCTTCTCGAGTGCGCTCGCACAGAAGCTGCCGGCGTACTCGGAGTCGGCCGCCGTTCTCTTCCAGGCGCTTCCATACGTCCTCACCCTGATCGCGGTCGCCGGAGTGATCGGCCGCTCGATCCCGCCCGCAGCAGTTGGCCGTCCCTACAAGAAGCAGTAACGGCGGACCGCCGCGCCCCGCTAGCGCGCGCCTGTCCGTCCTCGTCGGCCTGCTCTCGGTCGCGACCATGCCCGCGGCGATCGTGGCGACGCGCTGGTCGGAGGGCTACGAGCTCCTGGACGCCGCCGCTGCGATCCCCCTGGCCGCGGCCCTCGGGCTCCTCGCGTGGGCGCTCGCACGGCGCGCTCGCTCACGCCTCGCACCGACGCTCGGCCACCCGAGAGGGAGTCGGACCGCCCGCCTCGGCCGCTTCCTGGGACTGCTCGGATTCGTCCTCGCGCTGACCGCGGCCGGGTCGGTCGGCGTGTACGCCCTGCTCTCTCTCGTCGCGGACTAGGCGACCGCGGACAGGGCCGCTACCATGCGGCGAATGTTCGAGATCGGCAACAGCCTCCGCGAGGCACGTCTCCGCCGCCACATCGAGTTCGCGGACGCCGAGCACGGCACCAAGATCCGCGGCAAGTACCTCCGGGCGCTCGAGGACGAGCGCTTCGAGCTGCTGCCCTCGCACACCTACATCAAGGGCTTCCTCCGCTCCTACGCCGAGTATCTGGGGCTCGACGGGCAGCTGTACGTCGACGAGTACAACTCCCGCTTCGTGGTCGGCGAGGAGGATGGCCCCGTGCGCTCGCCTCGACGGGTGCCTGCGGCTCGGGCCCGACGGGCGGACCGGCGGGAGTCGAACTTCGTGCTGCTGGGACTGATCGCGATCGGGCTCGTCTCGGCGCTCGTGATCGCGGCCTGGCGCTTCGGCAACGCCCCCGGGCGAGGACATCAACGGACTGAACACGACGCCCAGGGCGCCGAAGGTCCAGCAGGTGTCGGGCTCGGCGCGGCTCGAGCTGCGCGCGACGCGCGGCGACTCGTACATGATGGTGCGCTCGAGCGGCGCGCTCGGGAACGTCCTCTACCAGGGGACGCTCGAGAAGGGCCAGCGCCAGCGCTTCGACGGCAAGGTGCTCTGGCTGCAGCTCGAGACGCCGCGGAACGTGCTCGTGAAGCTGAACGGCAACCGCGTGCAGCTTGCCCCGGCGGTCAAGGCGCAGGGCGTCTTCGTGACCGCGAAGAAGATCTTCGCCGCCGACGCGAGTTGAGCCAGGCGCACGCGCGGCCGCGGGCCGTGATCGTCGTCACGGGAAGCGAGCTCGTGCGCGGCGAGCGGACCGACCTCAACGGGCCCTTCCTCGCCCGCTCGCTGCTCGCGCTGGGTCTGGAGCCCGCCCGGATCCAGATCGTCGGCGACGATCCCGCCGAGCTCGAGGCTGCGGTGCGCGACGCCGCTGCGTCCGCCGATCTCGTTGCGTGCTCGGGCGGCCTCGGGCCGACGCACGACGACCGGACGGTCGAGGTCGTCGCCAGGGTGGCGGGCCGGCCGCTTCGAGTCGACGCGGAGCTCGAGGCCCAGATCGAGGGCGTCTCGCGGATGGCCGCAGAACGGATGAAGAGGCCGTATGCGGACTTCGCGCAGGGCGTGACGAAGCAGGCCACCATCCCAGAGGGCGCGGACGTGCTCGGGCTGGCAGGGACCGCGCCCGGGCTCGTCGTCGAGACCCTGGGAACGCCGGTCATCGTGCTGCCGGGGCCGCCGCCCGAGCTGCAACGCCTCTGGCCGCGGGCCCTGGAGACGGAGGCGGTCCGGCGTGTGCTCGACCGCGGCAAGCCGCCGCTCCGAAGGACACTGCGGTTCTTCGGGCCGGGCGAGTCACAGGTCGCACAGGCCTTCGAGGAGGCGGGCGGTGACGGCGACGGCCTCGAGGTGACGATCTGCGCCCGCAACTTCGAGATCCACGTCGATCTGGTGGCGGACCCGGGCGCGGAGGACCGGATGCTGGAGCTTCAGTCCGGGCTCGAGCAGCGCCTCGGGCGCTTCCTGTACTCCACCGACGGCCGCACGGTGGAGGAGATCGTGCTCGACCGCGGTCGCGACCGCGGCTGGACGCTCGCGACGGCGGAATCGTGCACCGGCGGCCTCGTCGCCGCGGGCCTGACCGCGATCCCCGGCTCCTCCGACGTGGTCCTGGGCGGGATCGTCTCCTACGCGAACGAGGTCAAGATCGCCGAGCTGGGCGTTCCGGCCGAGCTGATCGAAGAGCACGGAGCGGTCTCGGCCGAGGTCGCCGAGGCGATGGCGCGCGGAGCCCGCGAGCGGCTCGGCGCCGACGTGGCGCTCGCGGTCACAGGCGTCGCAGGCCCGGGTGGCGGCACTGAGGAGAAGCCCGTGGGGCTCATCTACTTCCATGTCGAGACACCGGAGGGCAGCCACGGCTCGTCCTTCAGCTTCCCGGGCGACCGCGACTCGATCCGGCGGCGCTCGGTCGTCGCTTCCCTGCACCTCGTGCGGCGAATGTTGGAACAGAGTGGTGACGATTCCGTGTGAGCTCGCCGGGTAGCGTGGCCGGAGATGAACGGCTTCGCCTCTTCCTCGCCCTGCGGCTCCCCGACGACGTCGTCGGCGCGATCGCGGAGTGGCAGGCGAGGGTTCTCCGGACGCTGGTTCTCCAGACGCCGGAGCTCCGGGCCCGGCTCGTCCCGCCCGGGAATCTCCACCTCACGCTCGCTTTCCTCGGCTCTCGCCCGGCCGGGGAGCTGCCCACCATCCTCCGCGTGCTCGAGGACGCGGCGCGCGCTGCCGCAGCTCCGAGCTTCGAGGTCGTCCGCTGGCGCGAACGCCGGGCCGCGGGGATGCTCGAGCTCAGGGACACCACCGGGACGACCGCTGCCAGGCTCGCGGGCCGGGTGCAGGCCGAGCTCGCCGATCTCGGCCTCTACAAGCTCGAGAACCGCGACTGGCTGCCTCACGTCACCGTGCTCCGCTATCGCGACCCGCCGCGCCTCTCGCCGCAGCTGCCCGAGCTCGGGCCGGTGGTGCCGTCCGAGGCGGCTGCTTATCTATCCCGTCTGCACCCGTCCGGGGCGGTCTACGAGGTGCTCGAATCGTTTCCACTGAAATCGCTGAACAGCGGGGAGGTTGAAGGATGAATCGCGAGGAAGCTCTCGACGTCGCCCTCGGTCAGATCGAGCGTGCGTTCGGAAAAGGCTCGGTCATGAAGATGAGCGACCAGGCCCAGGTGCAGATCGGTGCGATCTCGACCGGGTCGCTCTCGCTCGACGTCGCCCTCGGCATCGGCGGCCTGCCGCGCGGTCGCGTGATCGAGCTCTACGGGCCGGAGAGCTCGGGCAAGACAACGCTCGTCTACCACGTGATCGCCGAGGCGCAGCGCCGCGGCGGCATCTGTGCGTTCATCGACGCCGAGCATTCGATGGACCCGCAGTACGCGCGCAAGATCGGGGTCAACGTCGACGACCTCCTGGTCTCCCAGCCCGACACAGGCGAGCAGGCGCTCGAGATCACCGAGCTGCTCGTGCGCTCCGGAGCGCTCGACGTCGTCGCGGTCGACTCCGTCGCCGCGCTGACGCCGAAGGCGGAGATCGAGGGCGAGATGGGCGACAGCCACATGGGCCTCCAGGCGCGGCTGATGAGCCAGGCGCTGCGGAAGCTCGCCGGCACGCTCAACCGCACCGACACGATCTGTCTCTTCACGAACCAGCTGCGAGAGAAGATCGGCGTCATGTTCGGGAGTCCCGAGACCACGCCGGGCGGCCGCGCGCTCAAGTTCTACGCCTCGGTGCGGCTGGATATCCGCCGGATCGAGACGCTCAAGGACGGGGCGGAGGCCTACGGCAACCGCGTCCGGGTCAAGGTGGTCAAGAACAAGGTCGCACCGCCCTTCAAGCAGGCCGAGTTCGACATCATCTACGGCACCGGTATCTCGTGGGAGAGCACGGTCCTCGATGTCGGGATCGAGCGGAAGATCGTCCAGAAGTCGGGCTCGTACTTCAGCTACGGCGACGAACGGCTCGGGCAGGGCCGCCAGAATGCGGCGTCGTTCCTGCGCGAGCATCCGGACCTCGTGCAGCAGATCCTCGCGGCGATTCAGGCCCAGGCGGGTCCCGAGCAGGCCGTCTCGGCGCGACTGCTGCCGAGCGTGGCCGGCGCCGAGCAGGTGACGCCCATCGTCGACGAGCTCGAGGACGTGGAGGAGACAGAGAGCGTGGCGGAAGCGGAGGAAGCCGCTTCCGCAGCCTAGGGCGGCGTCGCCACCGATGGCGGACCGCCCGGATGCCGTCGAGACCGCGCTGCGTGCCCTGCGCGTCCGCGACCGTACGACGGCGGAGCTCGATGCGCGTCTCGAGCAGCGCGGTGTCGGCGAGGCCGAGCGGGAGCAGGCTCTCGCAACGCTCGAACGGATCGGCTACGTGGACGACGAGCGCTTCGCCCGCAGCAGGGCGGAGCGGCTCGCCGAACGCGGCTCAGGCGATGCACTGATTCGCGACGACCTCGAGCGGCGTGGAGTGGCGGCGGAGATCGTCGAGGGCGCGCTTGCCGCACTCGAGCCGGAGCGCATGCGGGCCGCGCGGCTCATCGAGCTGCGTGGTGCGAGTGACAAGACCGCGCGCTACCTGGCTGCGAAAGGGTTCGGAGAGGATGCCCTCGAGGGGATCGTTGCGCGGGAGGACTGAGAAGCGATAGGATTGGAAGTGCTTCCATTCGACGTTTTACCTGCAAGCGCGTGCTTTTCCGAAAACACTGAAAACCTTGATTCGTCCACTTCCGACCAAACGTCTACCCGGCGACCAGGAGGAACCGCCGGCGCCAGCCTGATTTGACGCGCCTAGACCGGAGCACGGCCGCGCAGGCCGAGCGCCGGATGTGAGCACTGCGGCCGGCTCCTCGGAGCTCGTCGCGGTCAATCGACCTTCTCCCCTGGAGGCAGGACGCCATGCTCACGACGCTTGCGGCGCTCATCGGACTCGCTCTCGGGGCCGGCATCGCCTCCGCGCTCCTGATCCTCCGGAGCGGTTCGCGGGTTCACGTCGCCGAGCGAGAGGCAGAGACGATCCGCCGCGAGGCGCAGATCGAGGCCCGGGAGATGGCTGTCAAGCTGCGGGGCGAGGTCGAGACGGAGGTGCAGCAGCGCCGCGCGGAGGCTACGAGAGCCGAGGAGCTGGTCGCCGCAGCCGAGCACGAGCTCGCGCGCAGGGCGACCGAGGTGGAGCGCCGCGACCAGGGGCTTGCCGACAGGGAGACCCACGTCAAGCAGCTGCAGGAGGAGCTGAAGGCGGCGAAGGACGATGCGCTCATGCAACTGGAGAAGGTCGCGGGGCTGACCGTCGCCGAGGCGAAGCACCACCTGCTCGAGCGGTCGGAGGATCTGATCCGGCACGAGCTGGCCCGCAGCGTCCGCCAGCAGGAGGAAGAGGCGCGGACCGAGTCGAGGCGACGCGCCCGCGCCCTGATCGCCGACGCGCTTCAGCGCGTTGCCGCGAGCCACACGGCCGAGACCACCGTCACGGTCGTCGAGCTGCCCTCCGACGACATGAAGGGCCGCATCATCGGGCGGGAGGGTCGCAACATCCGGGCGCTCGAGCACCTGACGGGCGTCGACTTCATCATCGACGACACGCCGCAGGCCGTCGTCCTCTCCTCCTTCGACGGGCTCCGGCGCGAGGTGGCGCGGACGACGCTCGAGAAGCTGATCGAGGACGGCCGCATCCACCCGGCGCGGATCGAGGAGATGTACTACCTCTCGAAGGCCGAGCTCGAGGATCACGTGCGCCAGGCGGGCGAGCAGGCGGTCTTCGAAGCCCGGTGCGGCGAGTTCCACGAGGAGCTCGTGAAGGTGATCGGCAAGCTGCGGTACCGGACGAGCTACGGGCAGCACGTCCTCAAGCACACCCTGGAGGTCGTGCACCTGGCCGGGATCATGGCGAGCGAGCTCGGCGCGAGCGTGAAGACAGCAAAGCGCGCCGCGCTCCTGCACGACATCGGGAAGGCGATGACCCACGAGGTCGAGGGCTCGCACGCGATCATCTCCGCGCAGCTCGCGAAGCGCTACGGCGAGAGCCAGGGCGTCGTGCACGCGATCGAAGCCCACCACTACGAGGTGCAGCCGCAGACCGTCGAGGCCGTGCTCCTGATCGCAGCCGACGCGATCTCGGCATCGCGGCCCGGAGCGCGTGGCGAGAGCCTCGAGCACTACATCAAGCGGCTCGGCGCACTCGAGGAGATCGCGACCGCGAAACCCGGCGTGGCGAAGGCCTACGCGCTCCAGGCCGGCCGCGAGATCCGTGTGATGGTCGAGCCGACCGAGGTCGATGACGACGCCGCGGTCCTTCTCTCGCACGAGATCGCGCGGGAGATCGAGGACCAGCTCGAGTATCCCGGCCAGGTGAAGGTGATCGTGATCCGGGAGAGCCGGGCCGTCGAAGTCGCCAAGTGACGGGCTGTTCCGTAGTCGCCCGGGGCTAGACTGGCGCGGTCGATGAAGCGTTACCACGTCACGACGTTCGGCTGCCAGATGAACGCTCACGATTCGGAGCGGATCAAGGGCATGCTCGAATCGATCGGGCTCGGCGAAGCGCCCTCCCAGGCCGAAGCGGACGTTCTCGTCTTCAACACGTGCACGATTCGCGAGAAGCCGGACACGAAGCTCGCCGCCTATCTCGGCGACGCGGGCGCCCGGAAGCGCGAGAACCCGGAGCTGGTCGTCGCCGTCGGCGGCTGCTACGCCGAGGCGCAGCGCGAGCGGATCTTCGAGCTCTACCCGCAGGTCGACGTCGCATTCGGCCCCGGCTCGATCCCGCACCTCGGCGAGTGGCTCGGGACCGGGGGAGAAGCGCCACGTGGCCGCTTCGGCACCCACGAGCACTTCGCCGGCGACCTCCCGATGCACCGCGAGCGCGCGTTCAGTGCCTGGGTGCAGGTCTCGATGGGCTGCAACTCGAAGTGCGCCTACTGCATCGTCCCGGCGGTGCGCGGCCGGGAGCAGAGCAGGCGACCGGGTGAGATCGTGGCCGAGGTCACCCGTCTCGCCTCCGACGGAGTGCGGGAAGTGACGCTGCTCGGCCAGAACGTGAACTCCTGGGGGCGTGACCTTCGCCCCGAGCTGGAGACCGAGTTCGGCGAGCTTCTGCGCGCCTGTGACGCGGTCGACGGGATCGAGCGGATTCGCTTCACGAGCCCGCACCCGAAGGACTTCCGCGAACCGGTGATCGCCGCGATGGTCGAGTGCGACTCGGTGTGCGAGCACATCCACCTGCCACTGCAGTCCGGTTCGAGCCGCATCCTGAAGGCGATGCGGCGCACGTACGATCGCGAGCGCTACCTGCGGCTCGTCGCCAAGCTGCGCGACGCGATCCCCGGTGTTGCGCTCGGTACCGACCTCATCGTCGGGTTCCCCGGCGAGACGGAGGACGATTTCCGGGAGACCCTGGAGGTCGTCGAGGCCGTCCGCTACGACAGCGCCTTCACCTTCATCTACTCGCCACGGCACGGAACCGAGGCCGCCGCGCTGCCGGAGCAGGTGCCGGACGAGGTCAAGCACGAGCGGCTCGAGCGGCTCGTCGACGTCGTGCAGCGAATCGCAGCCGAGCGGAACGCCGAGCGCGTCGGCACGACCGTGGAGGTGCTCGTGGAGGGGCGGAGCCGGACCGACGCCGGCCTGCTGCGCGGACGCACCCGCGGCAACACGATGGCCAACTTCACCGGCGACGCCGTGCCGGGCGAGCTGGTCGACGTCCTGATCGCGGGCGCGACCTCGACGACGCTGCGCGGCGCTCAGAGGACGGCGGTCGCGGCATGAGAGTCCTGCTGACCGGGTCGTCCGGGCAGATCGGCACCAATCTTGCACAGCGGCTGATCGCCGACGGCCACGACGTCTTCGGCGTCGACAAGCGTCAGAACACGTGGACCGACGACTTCCGCTACCTGCTCCAGGACCTTTCGGGCCACTACGCGTCCTTCCCGGGCGGCATCAACGGGGTCGAGTACCCGGATGCGGATCTCGTCGTCCACCTGGCCGCCCACGCGAAGGTGCACCAGCTCGTGCGCCAGCCGCACCGGGCCCTCGAGAACGCCGTGATGACGTTCAACGTCCTCGAGTACGCGCGGCAGCAGCGTATCCCGATCGTCTTCTCCTCCAGCCGCGAGGTCTACGGCGACGTGCACCGCTTCGAGGAGTACGGCGAGTCGATCGCGGACTTCGCCTACACGGAGAGCACCTACTCGGCCTCGAAGATCGCCGGCGAGGCGTTCATCTACTCGTACGCTCGCTGCTACGGCCTGCCCTATCTCGTCTTCCGCTTCTCCAACGTCTACGGGCGCTACGACAACGACCTGCACCGCATGGTGCGGGTGATGCCGCTCTTCATCCACTCGATGCTGCGCGGCGAGCCGATCACCGTCTACGGCGGCCGCGAGAAGACGCTCGACTTCACCTACGTCGACGACTGCGTCGACGGGATCGTGCGCGGGGTCGAGGCGCTCGCCGAGGGACGGGTCGTGAACCAGACGATCAACCTGGCGTACGGGCAGGGCAACACGCTCGTGCACGTGGCGGAGCGCATCGCCGGCGAGCTCGGCATCGAGCCGGAGATGACGATCAAGCCGTCGCTGCTCGGCGAGGTCACGCACTATGTCGCCGATCTGAGCAAGGCGCGCAAGCTGCTCGGCTACGACCCCCAGGTGCCGCTCGACGAGGGGATCTCCCGCGCCGTCGCCTGGTTCCGCGACCACCGTGACGCCCATCCCGAGGAGAACGTCCCCGTGACGGCCGACCACGAGGCGACGAGCCCGGACGATGTCGAGCACGGCTGGAAGACAACTCCCGTCTCCTAGCGTCCTCGCGATCTTCGGCCCGACCGCGTCGGGCAAGTCCGCCGTCGCGGAGGCGATTGCCGAGCGAATTCCTGCCGAGCTCGTCTCGGCCGACTCGATGCAGGTCTACGGCGGGCTTCCGATCCTCACAAACCAGGACGCCCGCGCACGGCTCGTCGGCATCTGGGCGCTCGACCGCCAGGGCACGGTCGGCGAGTACCAGGCGCTCGCACACCAGGCGATCGACGAGATCGTCGCCGCGGGCCGCACCGCCGTCGTCGTCGGCGGCTCCGGTCTGTGGTTCCAGGCGGCATTGACCGACGTGCGCCTGCCGGCGGACGTGCCCGCCGGCGCGAGGGCCCGCTGGGAGCGGCTCTACGACCGCCGCGGCGCGGAGACCGCGCACGGCCTCTTGCAGGCTCGCGATCCTCGTGCCGCCGGCCAGGTGCATCCGAACGACCGCAAGCGCGTCGTGCGGGCGCTCGAGCTCTGGGAGGCCGGTGGGACGCTGGTGCCGGAGCAGCCGCGTCTCTGGAGCGCCGACCTGCGCCTGCAGACTTTCATCGCCGGGCTCGACGTGCCGCGCGAGATCCTGGCGGCGCGCATTTGCGCGCGCACGGCCGTGATGTTCGAGCAGGGGGTCGAGGAGGAGGTGCGGGCCGCCGGCGACGTCGTTCCGCAGGTGCTCGGCCTCGATGCCGTCCGGGGGCTGCCGCGGTCGCACGCGGTCGCCGAGCTCGAACGGGGAACGCTGCGGTTCGCCGCCTACCAGCGGAAGTGGATGCGCCGCATCCCCGGCATCGTCATGATCGACGCCGACCGGCCGGTGGGAGAGGTGGCGGATGCGATTCTCGAAGTGGCACGCACTCGGTAACAGCTACCTGCTCGTCGAGCGGCGCGGATCGGGGTTGCCACTCGACTCCGACACGGCCCGCCGGCTCTGCGACGTCCGGTACGGGGTCGGTTCCGACGGCGTGCTCGAGGTCGTGTCGGCGCAGGGCCCCGAGGCTGAGATCGTGATCTGGAACCCCGACGGATCCGTGGCCGAGTTCTCGGGGAACGGCAGCCGCATCGCCGCCGCGTGGCTCGCCCGGCGGGCCGGTGTGGCTCAGGTGACGATCGCGGTCTCCGGGCGGTCGTATGCCGCCGCGATTCGCGACGACGGGACGATCGCGATGGGCGTCGGAGACGTCGAGGTGGGGGAGATCGAGACCGTCGAGCTGGAGAACGGGCGCGTCGAGCTGACCGCGGTGTCCGTCGGCAACCCGCATGCGGTCGTGCGTGGCAACCCGGTGCGCGAAGACCTTCTTCGCCTCGGCCCCCAGCTGGAGATGAACGAGCGCTTCCCCGACCGGACGAACGTTCAGCTCGTCGGCGTCGACGGCAACCACGAGCTCACCGTGCTCGTCTGGGAGCGTGGAGCGGGGGAGACGAGCGCGTCCGGATCGAGCGCAGTCGCCGCTGCGGCCGCTGCAGTCGCGAACGGCTGGTGCGAGAGCCCGGTCACGGTCCGCATGCCTGGTGGCGAACTGCGCGTCGAGCTGGACGACCAGAACCGGATCACGCTCATCGGCCCCGCAGAGGAGATCTGCGACGGCGACGTCCGAGACTAGACGGCGAGCTCGAACTCTCTGAGAACGGCGTTCAGGCTCAGACGCTCGTCGTGCGACTCCTGGCGCCAGCCGATGATCAGCGCGCAGTCGATCTGATACGTGCCGGCCGGGAACTCCTTCGGCCGCGTGCCCGGAACGACGACCGCGCGCGGCGGCACGACACCGCGGTGCTCGACCGGCTCGGCGCCGGTGACGTCGATGATCGGGACGCTCGCCGTCAGCGAGACGTTCGCTGCGAGGATCGCGCCGGCGCCGATGCGCACGCCCTCGGTGACGATGCAGCGCGAACCGAGAAAGGCGCCGTCCTCGACGATCACCGGCGTCGCGTTCGGCGGCTCGAGCACGCCGCCGATGCCGACGCCGCCCGCGAGGTGGACGTCGGCGCCGATCTGCGCGCACGAGCCTACGGTCGCCCAGGTGTCGACCATCGTGCGCGGGCCGACCCAGGCGCCGATGTTCACGTAGCCGGGCATCAGCACCACGCCCTCCGACAGGAACGAGCCGTAGCGCGCGACCCCAGGCGGAACGATCCGGACCCCCGGTGCGTGCTGTTTCAGCGGAATCTTGTCCTGGTAGGAGAACGGCCCGACCGTCATCGGCTCGACCTTCCGCAGGCGGAAGTACTCGAGGATCGCCTCCTTCGCCTCCACGTCGACGATCCACTCGTCGCCGACCTTGCTCGCCACGCGCCGCTCGCCGATGTCGAGCGCTGCGACGATCTCCTCGGCCAGGGCGGGGTTCACAGCACCTCTTCGAGGATCGCGACCGCACGTTCGCACTCCGCCTCCGAGGGCACGAGCGCGACACGGAAGTAGCCCTCGCCCGCGGCGCCGAGATAGGAGCCGGGGGCGACGAGAATGCCGTGCTCGAGCAGGCGCTGGGCGAACTCCTCCGATGTCTCGCCCTCGGGCACCGCGAGCCAGAGGTACATCGTCGCCTCGCTGCCCGCGACGCGAAGCCCCTTTCGCTCGAAGAGGCCGAGCAGGAGCGCGCGCTTGCGGCCGTACCGCTCACGCGTCTTCGCGACGTGCTCCTCGTTGCCCCAGGCGACAACAGACGCCCGCTGGACGAACTCCTGCGGGGCGGTGCCGACGGTCGGCCTGAACGCCTTCAATGCACCGATCAGGGCCGCGTCGCCGGCCGCGAAGCCGCTGCGGTAGCCGGTCATCGAGCTCCGCTTCGACAGCGTGTTGAAGACGACCACGTTCGTCAGGTCCTCGACCTGCAGGGCCGAGGCGGGCGGCTCCTCGAACCACAGCTCGGTGTACGCCTCGTCGGAAGCGAGGACGAACCCGTGCTCCCGAGCGAGTCCGGCCAGCCGCTCGTAGAAGGAGAGCGGCGCCGTCGCACAGGTCGGGTTGTTGGGATAGTTGACCCAGAAGACCGCGAGCCGAGCCCAGGTCTCATCGTCGATGGCGTCCAGGTCAGGGAGGAAGCCGTTCCTCTCGTGGAGTGGGAGGGCCAGCGGCCGAGCGTGCGCAAAGAGGGCGCCTCGCTCGTAGACCGGATAGCCGGGGTCGGTGTACGCGACCGTGTCGCGGGCCCCGTCCGTATCGACGACTGCGAGCGCGAAGCTGAAGATCGCCTCCTTGCTGCCGAGCGTCGGGATCACCTCCGCGTCCGGATCGAGCTCGACGCCGAAGCGGCGCGCTGCCCAGGCGGCGATTGCCTCGCGCAGCTCGGGCAAGCCGACCGCCGCCGGATAGCCCATGCGCTCCCTGAGCCCGGCCACCAGCGCCTCACGGATCAGCGGATCGGTCGGCTCCTGCGGGTCGCCCATGCCGAAGTCGATCACCTCGATCCCGCGCTCCTCGACGCGCCGAGCAGCCTCGTTCAGGCGCACGAACGGATACGTGGTCTGCCGCTCGAGAATGGGGGAGACGGGCACGGTCAGACGGTACCCGTGACGAAGGCCCAGAGCGACTCGAAGGCCCGCTCCAGCGCCACGATCTCGACCTGCTCGTCACGGCGGTGCGCGTAGCGCGTGGCTCCGGGCCCGAAGTTGACCGCGTCGATCCCGCGCGAGGTGAAGTCGGCGACGTTCGTCCAGGCCTGCTTGGGCTCGAGCTCGAGATCGCCCGCTGCGCGCAGGCGGTGCACGAGCGGCGAGTCGGTGACGACGCGGGCCGGGGGAGAGTCGCCCGCGTGCTCGTAGCTCGCACCCTCGGGGAGGAGGCTGCGCAGGTACGCGTCGGCGCTCGACGGCGAGCGATCGGGGGCGTACCTGAAGTTGACGTTCGCCTCCACGCGGTCGGGTATCACATTGCTTGCGATCCCGCCTTCGATCTGGGTGATGCTCGCAACCTCCGTGAAGGTGAGACCGCCGATCTCGACCGGCCGCGGCTCGATCTGCGCGTAGGCGTGGAGGCCCTCCAGGGCCTTGTCGATGGCGTTCTCGGCCGTCCATGGCCTCGCGGAGTGCCCGCTGACACCGTGGAAGGTGATTCGGGCGTTCATGTTGCCGAGGCAGCCGGCCTGGATCGTGTTGTCGGTCGGCTCCAGCAGGATCGCCAGCTCTGCTTCGTGCACGAGCCGCGAGTGCTCGAAGAGATGGGGCAGGGGGCTGAACTCGGCCGGCAGCTCCTCCTTGCCGAACGCGAGCAGGGCCACGTCGACGGCCGGCTCGACGCCGTCGTCCTCGAGCGCCCGGGCGAGCTCGAGCATCACCGCCAGCCCGCCCTTCATGTCGCTCGCTCCAAGGCCGAGCACGGCGCCGTCCTCGATCCGGCCGGGGACGTTCTCCTGGGCGGGGACGGTGTCGTAGTGGCCGGCGAGGATGACGAGTGGCCGTCCGGCTTTCCTCGGCCGCGCCCAGACGAACGCGTCGTCGGCTTCGTACTCGAGCGCGAACGATGACGGCACGAGCGAACGGACGTGGGCGGCGATCTCCGCTTCGTTACGGCTCTCGGAGGGGATGTTCACGAGCTCGAGCGTGCGGGCCGCAAGGAGGTCGGCGAGGGCGGACATCGGCCGCAAGCGTGGCACAATCCCCAAAGTGACGACGCGCCAGCAGACCAGTTCGGGCGTCGAGCCCGAGCGCGGGCTCGTGCTGGCGGTTCTCCCGAAGTCCGCGGACGCCGACCAGGAGCTCGGCGAGCTCCGCGAGCTCGCACGCACTGCGGGCGTCGAGCCGATCGGCGAGCTCGTCCAACAGCGTGCGAGCCCGGACGTGCGAACGTACGTGGGGAAGGGAAAGCTCGAGGAGCTGAAGGAGGCCTACGGCAGCGCCAAGGCCGAAGTCCTCCTCGTCGACGGCGAGCTCGAGCCGTCGCAGCAGCGCGCACTCGAGAACGCCCTGACCGCGCGCGTCGTCGACCGGACGCAGCTGATCCTCGACATCTTCGCCCAGCACGCTACGAGCGCGGAGGGAAAGCTCCAGGTCGAGCTCGCTCAGCTCGAGTACAACCTGCCGCGCATGCGTGGCATGTGGCAGCACCTCGAGCGCCTCGGCGGCGGCTCGGGCGCACTCGGCGCCGGCGTCGGGACGAGAGGGCCGGGAGAGTCCCAGCTCGAGACCGACCGGCGGATCGCCCGCCGCAAGATCTCACTCCTGCGCCGCCGGTTGCGGGACCTCGGCAAGCAACGAAAGGTGAGGCGGAAGGAGCGGTCGCAGAGCGGCACGCCCAGCGTCGCGCTCGCCGGCTACACGAACGTCGGCAAGTCAACGCTCCTGAACGCTCTCACGGGCTCCGACGTGAGCGTCGAGAACCGTCTCTTCGAGACACTGGATCCGACGACGCGCGCGTTCGAGCACGACGGCAAGCGGTATCTCGTCACCGACACCGTCGGGTTCATCCGGCGCTTGCCGACGCAGCTCGTCGAGGGCTTCGCCTCGACGCTGGAGGAGACGCTCGTCTCGGATCTCGTCCTGCACGTGGTGGACGCGTCGGAGGCGGACGACCGGCTGGAGGAGATGATCGCCTCGGTGGACACCGTCCTGCACGAGATCGGGGCAGACGAAGTGCCGCTCGAGCTCGTCCTGAACAAGATCGACCGCGTCGATCCGCTCGGCCGCAAGCGGCTGGGGAACGCGTTTCCGGGCGCGGTGCAGATCTCGGCGGTGACCGGCGAGGGACTCGACGAGCTCCGCGCGAGAATCGCTGCTCGATTCGCCGACCGGTACGAGGACGTCCGGCTGCTGCTCCCGTACGAGGACGGCGGCAAGCTCGCCGAGCTCTACGCGCTCGGCGCGCCGATCCTCGAACGCGAGGACCTGGCGGATGGGGTGCTGATCCGCGCGCGGCTGCCGCAGCGCGAGGTGCGGCGCTTCGCCCGCTTCCTCGTTGCGGACGCACACGAAGGCTCGGCGGCGGAACGAGGGTGATCGACCTTCCGGTCGCGCGGCTGCGCGACGACGCCATCCTGCCGTCGCAGGCCTACGAGGGCGACGCGGGGCTCGACCTCGCCGCCTGCGAGCGACTCGAGCTCGGTCCCGGCGAGCGGGGAGTGGTCGGGACCGGTGTGGCGGTCGCGGTACCGGAGGGATGGGCGGGTCTCGTCGTTCCGCGCTCCGGCCTTGCCGCGAAGCACGGTCTCACGCTCGTCAACTCGCCCGGGCTGATCGACGCGGGGTATCGCGGCGAGCTCAAGGTGATCATGCTCAACACCGACCGGCGCGAGACGTTCGTCGTCGAGCCCGGGATGCGGATCGCGCAGCTCGTCCTGGTCGAGGCCGCCGGCGTGCGTCTGATCGAGATGGACGAGCTCTCCGAGAGCGAGCGCGGCACCGGTGGGCTGGGCTCGTCGGGTCTGGCGGCCAGGACGCCGTGATCGGCGTCGAGCCCCGCATCCGCGTCTCGGCGGTCCTGCGCTGGGGCAACGGGATTCTGCTCTGCCGGCACGACAAGCGCGGTCGCGACGTCTGGCTGCTCCCGGGCGGCGGCGTTCATTCCGGGGAGACGCTGATGGCCGCTCTGGAGCGCGAGATCGGGGAAGAGGTCGGAATCACCGCGCCGCCGCTCGAAGGCCCGATCGCGATCGTGGACTCGATCGCACCGGGTCGCACCCTGACGACGAAGCACGTCGTGCACATCATCTTCACCGGGGACGTCAAAGGCTCGCTCGAGGCAGTCGCGTCAACCGACGAGGCGGTTCGCGGCCACCGCCTCTTCACGCTCGACGAGCTCGACGGGATCGTCCTTCACCCGCCGATCCAGCGCTTCCTCCAGCGCCGGCAGGCGGGGGACCCTGCTGTGTACCTTGGAGCCCTATGGATCCCATGAAGGATCCGCTCCGACTTGTGGCCGACTATTCGGCGCAGTTCCTCAGCTCGCTCGACGAGCGTCCCGTGCGGGCGGCGGCGTCGGTCGACGAGCTGGTCGCGGCTCTCGGCGGACATCTGCCGGAGGAGGGGACCGAGGACGCACAGGTCCTTGCCGAGTTGATCGCCGGTGCCGAGCCCGGCGTCGTCGGCACCCAGACCGGTCGCTATTTCGGCTTCGTCATCGGCAGCGCGCTGCCGGCCTCCGTCGCCGCCGACTGGCTGGCGAGTATCTGGGATCAGAACGGGTTCTCCGTGGTCACCTCCCCGGTGGCGGCTGCGGTGGAGGACGTCGCGGGGGGTTGGCTGGCCGAGCTCCTCGGGCTGCCGGAGGGAGTCTCGAGCGGGTTTGCCACCGGCGCCCAGGGAGCGAACACGACGGCGCTCGCCGCCGCGCGCCACCACGTCCTCGCGCGGGCAGGTTGGGACGTCGCGGGCGACGGCCTGAACGGCGCGCCGCGGATCCGCATCCTCGTCGGTGGCGAGCGTCACGTGACGATCGACCGATCGCTGCGCCTGCTCGGGCTCGGGACGGCCGCCGTCGAGCCCGTCGCGACCGACGACCAGGGGCGGATGCGGGCGGATGCGCTCCGCGAGGCACTCGGCGACTCGACGGGGCCGACGATCGTCTGTGCTCAAGCCGGGAACGTGAACACGGGAGCGTCGGACCCGTTTGGCGCGCTCGCGGCAGCGTGCGAGGCCGCGGGGGCTTGGCTGCACGTCGACGGCGCGTTCGGCCTGTGGGCCGCCGTCAGCCCTCGTTTCAAGCACCTGGTCGAGGGAGTCGAGCGCGCGGACTCCTGGGCGACCGACGCGCACAAGTGGCTGAACGTGCCGTATGACTCGGGCGTTGTCTTCTGCCGGCACCCGGAGGCTCACGCGAATGCGATGGCGGTGGCGGCGAGCTATCTCCAGCGTGCCGACGGCCGCAGCCCGGGCGACTGGGTGCCGGAGTCTTCGCGTCGTGCGCGCGGCTTTCCTGTTTGGGCGGCGCTGCGCGCCCTCGGCCGCGACGGCGTCGTGGAGCTCGTCGACCGCTGCTGCGACCATGCGCGTACCTTCGCGTCGGTGCTCGGTGCGCAGCCCGGCGTCGAGGTCCTGAACGAGGTCGCCCTCAATCAGGTTCTCGTCCGCTTCGATGACGACGACGATGCGACTCGCGAAGTGGTTCGCCGCGTGCAGGCCGACGGCACGTGCTGGCTCGGAGCCACGGACTGGCAGGGCCGCGCCGCGATGCGGATCTCGGTCTCGAGCTTCCGGACGACGGCGGAGGACGTCGAACGATCGGCCGAGGCCATCCTGAGGGCGTTCAAGAACCTCGAGCGAGAACCGATAGAAGAAAGGTGGGCTCCCTCCGGCTGATCGTTGCGGCTGCGGCTGCGGTGCTCGTGTGTGCAGCTGCCCCCGCCTCTTCGGCCTACGTGGTCCAGGGGAAGCCGTGGCCGGGCGGCACGATTCGCTATTACAACGAGGCTGCGGACCAGGCCTGGCCGGTGGCCCGCGCCGTCTATGTCTGGAACCACAGCGGCGCCCGCGTCCGCTTCGTCCCGAGCTCGCGGGCCTCGGCGCAGCTCGTGATCAAGCACTTCGCGCACAACCGCTGCGTCGGTCACGCGCGGGCGACACTGGGATACGTCCGGCAGGCGATCGTCGAGCTTCCTCGCATCGACGAGAGCTCCCAGCTCTGCAACAGCTACTCGAGCGCACACGCCGTCGCGCACGAGCTCGGTCACGTGCTCGGACTCGGCCACGAGGAGCGCGGCTGCGCGCTGATGAATGGGCGCGGAACCTGGAGCGGCGCGCAGCACTGTCGCCAGGAGGCGGTGTGGACGTGGCGCTGCGGACTGCTCGAGCCGGATGACATCAACGGTGTCGTGGCGATGTACGGAGGCCGTACGAGCACCACGGGCCGCGGCTCCTGCGCTGCGTACACACCGATTCGGGCGCCGGTCCGCCTCTCGGTAGAGCGTCAGGCCGGCGGGATCGTCGCGCTTCGGTTCGGGCGGCCTGCCGCGCCGCCGATGCCGCCGTTTCTCGCGGCCCTGACGCGGTCCACCGGCGGCTGGGCGATCGCGCACG
Source organism: uncultured Gaiellaceae bacterium (assembly GCA_963749515.1). Lineage (GTDB taxonomy): Bacteria > Actinomycetota > Thermoleophilia > Gaiellales > Gaiellaceae > Gaiellasilicea. The sequence continues at coordinate 728,018 of CAVVMR010000010.1, read as the reverse complement.
CGCAGAACGCCTGCCCGACGGAGTTCACCGGCGCCAGACGCTATGCCTGGAGCGTCGGGATCGGCGAGCAGATGGCGATCTCAGAGCGGCTGTCGCAGCCGGGCCGCCATTGCTATGCGCTCTGGTCGACCGACCCGCTCGGACGTCCGAGCGACCGGCCGGCGACCGCCTGGGTCACCTTCTAGAAGCGTCCGCCCCGACGGCGCGCCCGTTCCGCCGAGACGGCATGCGCGCTTGCTTCCAGCCGGTCGGGCAGCGGCTCGAGCTCCGGCGGCTCTCCGCCGGTGGCATGCGCCAGAGCCTGCGACAGGATCCAGTCTGCGAGCCACGGGTTGCGCGGAAGCAGCGGGCCGTGGAGATAGGTGCCGATCGCGCGACCGACCCGTACGCCCTCGTAGCCCGACTCACCGTCGTTCCCGAACCCGGCGAGCACACGGCCGAGCGGCTCTGCGCCCGGATCGAGCCGCGTTCGCCCGGCATGGTTCTCGAAGCCGGCGACGGTCCGGCGCTCGCCGGGCACGAGCTCGCAGTCGAGCAGGACGTCTCCGATCATCCGCCGCTCGCCGGCGACCGTCGCGTGCGGGAAGAGGCCCACGCCGGGAAGCGATTCGCCCTGCTGGTCGACGTAGCCGCGGCCGAGGAGCTGGTACCCGCCGCACACCGCCAGCAGCGCTGCGCCGGCCTCGACCGCCTCCTCGATCGCCGGCCCTTTCTCGACGAGGTCCGGGGCGATCAGCGCCTGCTCGCGGTCCTGGCCACCCCCGACGTAGAGCAGGTCGTACTCGCCCTGCCGGAGCTGGTCGCCGACCGAGATCGCCGCCACATCGAGCTCGTGCCCGCGGAGTGACGCACGCCGCGCGAAGACCGCGATGTTGCCGCGGTCGGCGTAGATGTTCAGGTACTCGGGATACAGATGGCCGACCCGGATCTTCACGAGCGCTCCCAGTACGGCTTCGCGTGTCCCCGGTCGGTCAGGATCCGCTGGAGCGCGAGCATTGCCGTGTAGGTCGGCAGCACGACGAGCTCCCCGCCGGGCGGCGTCAGCGCCAGGCCGCGATCGAGCGCGCGAGAGAGGTCCGGCTCGACCTCGAGCGCGCTCTCGTCCAGCCCGCCGTAGACGCAGCGCACGCCGAGCTCTGCCGCGCGGTCGCCGGACGCGATCAGGTGCTCGACGCGGGCGAGAAGCGGCTCGAAATCGACGTCCCAGATCCAGGAGACGTCCTTCCCGTCGGCGATCGCGTCGTTCAGCGCGACGAAGAGCAGTGACGGAGGACCGCCCTGCTCCAGGGTGTGGACGACCTCGTTCGCGCCTGCAGGGTTCTTGATCAGCAGCACGAGAATCGACCTGTCGCCTGCAGCGATGCGCTCGAAGCGGCCGAAGGCGGCGCCGAACCGCTCGAGTCCCGCCCGGATCTCGTCGAGAGGCGCTCCCAGGGTCTGGGCGAGCGCGGCCGCCCCGAGCGCGTTGTAGACGTTGTAGAGCCCCGGAAGGGGCAGGCGGACGCGCGTCGAGCCTGCGGGCGTTTCGAGCTCGAACGAGACGCCTTCGAGGCCGTCGAGCTCGATCGCGCGCGCGCGCACCTGGAGTGGGGGGCGGGCATGGCCGCAGGCGGGGCAGTGGTAGTCGCCCAGGTGTCCGACGTAGGCGGCGGCGAACTCGTACGGCCGGCCGCAACGGACGCAATAGCGCGAGTCGGCCGCATGCTGCAGCGTCGGCCGCGCGTGCGCGGGGTCGTCGATGCCGAAGGCGATCGTGCCGGCGCGGTCGCGGCCGAGGTCGCCGACCTGCGGATCGTCTCCGTTGACGACGAGCACCGTCTCCTTCGGCAGGGCCGCTGTCGCCGACCGCCAGTTGGCGGCGATGTGCTCGAGCTCGCCGTAGCGGTCGAGCTGGTCGCGGAAGAGGTTTCCGAGCAGCACGGCTCGCGGGCGCACGCGGCGGGCGAGCTCTGGCAGCGCACCCTCGTCCACCTCGAAGAGCCCGAGCTCCGCGTCCCGCTGCGTGAGGAGCGTGGATGCCACGCCGGAAGCGAGGTTCGCGCCCGAGCTGTTCCAGGCGAGGCGATGCTTCCCTTCGAGGATCTCTGCGGCCATGGCGGTGGTCGTCGTCTTGCCGTTCGTGGCGGAGACCACGGCGGCGCCCTGCGGCAGCCGCGCCGCCAGGGCGTCGATGGCGCTCGGATCGAGCTTCCAGAGCAGCTTGCCGGGCAGCGTCGTGCCGCCGCCCGTACCCGCCAGGCGAGAGAGCTTGCCGGCCGCACGGGCGGCGAGAGACTCGACTGCGAGACGGGCGCTCATCCGCGGGCGAGAGTACCGGCTGATCACTCGATCGAGTGAACTTCGCCGGGCCTAACCCGAAAGGGTGAGGAACCGTCCGCAAAACGCGCATACGGTCAGCGCGGTTAGCAGTAGGCCCGGTCTGCGGTTTCGCCGGCCCCACTGTCCAAGTTCATGCGGCCCGCGCCCAGCGCGGACAAGGAGAAAGATGTCAAGAAAGTCAGGCGGCAATTGCGGTGACGTTCGTCAGAGCGCCCTTTGGGGATCTGGCAACCGCGGTGGCGAGTTCCGGTCGAATGCCCTCTGGGGCAAGGGTGGCCGGGGCAGCATCGTCGCGCTCGTCGGCGTTCTCGTGCTGTCACTGGCAGCGGGAGCCGCATCGGCGAAGGGCAACGCTCCACAGCCTGCACCGTCGGTCACTGCGACCGTCGTAGAGGCAGGCCTGCTCGAGCGGGCGAAGGCGAATCCGAGGCAGATGTTCCGCGTCATCGTCCAGAGCGCGAATGGCGCAAAGGCGGCGGAGACTGCGTTCGAGACCGTGGAGAAGGCGGACGACCAGCAGCTTCAGAACGAAGAGAAGCTGGCTCAGCAGAACGAGAAGACGGCTGAGAAGACCATCGAGAAGGCGAAGACGAAGGCGAATCGCACAAAGGCCTCGGCCGAGCGTGAGCTCTGGCGTGCCAGGCGGGACGAGGCGAAGGCGCTTCGGAACGCTGCACGCGGCGAGCTCGACGATCGCTTCGACTTCATCGGCGGTGTCTCGCTGGAGATGTCCGGACGGCGCCTCGAGCGGCTGGCTCGCGGTTCCAGCCTGATCATCACCGAGGACGTCGAGGTCGTGTTCCTCGACTCCGGTTCGAGCTACGGCCAGTACAACTACTCGTCGAACCAGCTGTGGGCCCACGAGTCGGGCGTCAGCGCATTCTGGTACGGGACTCCCCGCCAGATGCCTGCGATCGCGATCGTGGACTCCGGCATCGACAAGAACCTGCCCGACTTTGCCGGGCGGACGATCAAGCAGGTCAACTTCGTCACCTCGGGCAAGTCGAACGGCGCGCTCGACGGTCGCGGTCACGGCAGCTTCGTCGCCGGCATCGCTGCCGGCTCGGCGAAGAACTACGCCGGCGTGGCCCCGAATGCTCCGCTCATCTCGCTCGACGTCATGGACGACTCCGGTTCCGGCCGGACGAGTGACGTGATCGCGGCGACCGAGTGGATCTTCAAGAACCACGACGCGGACGACATCAAGGTCGTGAACTACTCGCTGCACGGCGGCGGCACGGCTCGCTTCTACAACGACCCGCTGAACAAGGCGGTCTCGAAGTTGTGGCATGCCGGCATCGTCGTGGTCGCAGCGGCAGGCAACTACGGCGTGGACGGAAAGCCGAGCGGCGTGCTCTTCGCACCCGGCAACAACCCGTTCGTGATCACGGTCGGCGCGATCGACATCGGTGGCACCTCCCGGACGAATGACGACGACCGCGCACCGTGGTCGGCGTACGGGCGCACTCAGGACGGCTTCTGGAAGCCTGAGATCTGTGCTCCCGGCCGGATGATGATCGGCCCCGTTCCGATGACGTCGACCCTCGCGAACGAGAAGGCGAGCAAGATCAAGACGAGCGGCTATGTCGAGCTCTCCGGGACGTCGTTCGCGGCGCCGGTGATCTCGGGTATCGCGGCTCAGATCCTCGCCCGCAACCCGGACATGACGCCGGATCAGGTCAAGGGCGCCGTCATGCGGCGGGCCCGCGACGTGCCGCGCGCCGAGCGCAACTCGTGCGGCGTCGGCCAGGTCAACGCTGTCCGGGCGGTGCTGAACGCGACGAAGTCGTCCAACCCGAATGCTGGACTCAACCGCTTCCTCGGTACGGATGCGGCGACGGGACAGACGGTCTTCAACGCGGTCAGCTGGTCTGACGCGATCAGGTCGGATGTCTCGTGGGATGCGGTCTCCTGGACGGACGTCTCCTGGAGCGATGTCTCCTGGGATGCGGTCTCCTGGAGCGACGTCTCCTGGACGGACGTTTCCTGGAGCGATGTCTCCTGGAGCGACGTCTCCTGGGAGGACGCGGCCGGCGACACGGGCAGCCCGGACGGTTCGGGCATCCCGCTGACTCCTGCAGAGGAGCTGGCGGCGGCGGCGGATCCGGAGCTCGCTCCGATCCCCGGCTCGGGCGTCGAGCTCCCGTAACACCTTGGCGAAGGGCCGGCCGACAGCGGCCGGCCCTTCGCCACGTTTCACCCGGTGTCACCCGCCCGTGTCACCCTTTCGGGGGACTCGAACGGGGGTACCCCGACAGGGGGATGTCTGCCCGCGAGAGTGGGAATACCTTTCGAGACGGCCCCATCTTGAGGCTTTCGATTTGCGGCGTCGAAGGAGACCAAGCGGCATGAAGAGCATGTGCGGAGCGGCACCATGAGCGGAATCCCACTCGAAGACGCGATTTCCCGCGGCGGCGCGCCGAGCGAAACGCGCGCCAAACTCCCGCCGAAGGCCCTTCTCTACTTCTTCGTCGTCGTCGGCGGCGCCATTGCGGTGACGACGCCGTTCCTCAGCCAGATCGACCGGCACACCGGAGGCTGGGCCGAGTTCGGGATCCTCGCCGCCAGCGTCGCGTTCGCGCAGTTCTTCGTCGTGCGCACGCCCGGAAACAAGTCGTACCACACGACCGGCGTCTTCCTGATCGCCGCCGTGCTCCTCCTGCCGCCGGGGCTCGTCGCCCTGATTCCCCTCATCCAGCACGTGCCGGAGTGGCTGCGCAGCCGCGGCAAGTGGTACGTGCAGTCGACCAACCTCTGCGTCTACACGATCGCCACGATGGCGGCGTGGGGGAGCGCGCACCTGATTCTCGGCGCTCACGGCCTGATTCAAAGCGACGACGTTCGCTTTGCGCTGGCCGGAACCGCCGCCTCGGTCGTGCTCGTGGCGCTCAACTCGGCGCTGCTCGCCCCGATGATCCGCTTCGTCAACGGCCACCCGATGCGCCTGATCTTCTCGTACCAGACGCTTTCGACGGAGTTCGTCTTCGCCGCGCTCGGCGTGGTGCTCGCAGCGTTCTGGACGGCGAACCCCTGGCTCGTTCCCTTCGCCATCGCCCCGCTGCTGCTGATTCACCGGGCGCTCTCGGTGCCGCAGCTGCAGGCCGAGGCGCGCGTCGACCCCAAGACCGGCCTCTTCAACGCGCGTTACTTCGCGTCGGCGCTGACGGAGGAGCTCGGTCGCGCCCAGCGCTTCGAGCGGCCGCTGTCGTTGATCATGGCCGACCTCGACCTGCTGCGCGAGATCAACAACACCTACGGCCACCTGGCGGGAGACGCGGTGCTGAAGGGCATCGCGGAGGTCTTCCGCGCCGAGTTGCGCCACTACGACGTGCCCGCCCGCTTCGGAGGCGAGGAGTTCTCGATTCTGCTTCCGGAGACGCCGCCGGAGCAGGCGCTCGAGATCGCTGAGCGGATCCGGCGCGCGATCGCCGAGCGGCTGTTCGACGTCGAGACCTCGAGCGAGCCGATCCGCGCGACGGTCTCGATCGGCGTCGCCGGCTTCCCCAAGGACGCACAGGATCCGAATGCGCTCATCCACCAGGCGGACCTCGCCGTCTACCGCGCGAAGCTGCAGGGCCGCAACCGCGTCCTCAGCGCGAGCTCCGAGCCGCTCCTGATGCCGGCCGACCGCAGCGTTCCGCTCGTGTCGGTCCCCGAGGAGGGCGACCACCACGAGCCGCTGGCGCGTGTTCCGGAGACCATGCCGGAGCTGGAGCGCCGTCACACCGCGCATACCACGAGCGGACCACGTTTCCTCCAGCTTTCGACCCGCCTGGGGATGCTCGTCGCGCTCGTGACGCTCACGGGTGTCCTGGCCGGCGCACTCGGTGTCCTGTTCGGCACCTCGACGGACATCATCGGATTGCTCGCCGTGATCGCGCTCGTCGGCGTGGGGGAGGCCCTCGCGCTCGAGCTCGACGACGGCTCGATCTCTGTCAGCGCCGTCGGTGCACTTGCAGGCGCAGCCCTCTTCGGCCCACGGGGCGCACTCGCGGTCGCCGTGGCCATCTGCGCCGTTCAGTGGAGCGCCGATCGGGGCCCGATCCACAAGGTGCTCTTCAACGTCGGCACGCTGACGCTCTCCTCGCTCGTGGCGGCATCCGTCTTCACACTCGGCGTCGAAGGCGGCTTCGGCGAGCTCGTGACCGTGGCTGCCGGTATTGCCGCCGGTGCGGCGTATTTCGCCGTCAACACCGGCCTGCTGGCGGTCGCGCTCTCCCTCGAAGGACGCGAGAAGGTCTGGCGCGTCTGGCACGAGCGCTTCCTGTGGCTCGCGCCGCACTACCTCGTCTACGGCTTCATCGGCAGCGTGATCGCCATCGGCTACGAGGCCGCCGGCCTCTATGCGCTCGCCGTCTTCGCAGTGCCGCTGCTCCTGATGCGCAAGACCCAGGAGGCCTACCTCTCGCATACCCGTCGCAGCGCCCAGAAGCTCCGTCAGGCAGCCGAGACGATCCACACCCAGAACGTGTCGCTCGAGCAGGCGAACAGGCTCCTGAAAGAGCGCTCGACAGCGGCGATGGAGAGCCTCTCGGCCACCGTGGACGCGCGGGATGCGTACACCGCCGGCCACTCACGGCGTGTCCAGCAGCTGGCGCTCGCAATCGGTCGGGAGCTCGGGCTCTCGCACGTGGAGCTCGACCTGCTCGGCCACGCGGCGCTCTTCCATGACATCGGGAAGCTGGCGATCCCGGACTCGATCCTGTTGAAGCCGGCGAGCCTCACGGAGGACGAGTGGTCGCTGATGCAGCGCCACGCCGACGAGGGCGCCCGCATCATCGACAGGCTCGGCTTCCTCGGCGATGCAGTGCCGGCGATCAGGCACCACCACGAGCGCTTCGACGGCACCGGCTATCCGGACCGGCTGCGTGGGGAGGAGATCCCGCTCGGCGCTCGGATCATCCACGTCGCCGACGCGCTCGACTCGATGCTGACCACCCGCATCTATCGGGCCGCGCGCCCGCTCGACGAGGCGCTCGCCGAGCTTCGCGGTGCCGCGCCCACACAGTTCTGCCCGCGCTGCGTCGCGGCACTGGAGCGGATCCTGCCGCTCGAGGTGCTTTCCGACGACGTGTCGCCGCGAGCCAGGCTGCTCGCGGTCTCCTAGGGCTCTAGCTACGGACGTGCGGGGGCCCTGCTTCTCGGGCGGGGCACGTCCGTTCTAGCGTTCTTGCAGTTCGGAGAAAATGCTCTAAACTGTTTGCATGGCACGGTCGCGCCGCCACCCTGCGGTGGCAGGCATCGATCCGGAGGCACTTGCAGCGTTCCAGGCCGGCATTCGCAAGCGCTACACGGACGAGGAGATCCTTGGACAGCTGACGGCGAGCGCCGAACGGCTTGGACGTTCGCCGACGATGCGGGAGTTTGCGGCCGACCCCGCGACGACTGTCCATCCGCAAACCGTGATCGAGCACTTCGGCAGCTGGAACGCCGCCAAGCGGCAGGCAGGGCTCGTCCCGCGCCGCTTCGCAACGCGTGAGGAGCTGCTCGGCCGCCTGCGTGCGCTGGGCGAGGAGCTCGGGCGGACGCCGACCGCGCGCGACATCGATGCCCGCAAGGGCGCGATGCCGTCGAAGTCGCTGCTGTGGCACACGTTCGGCTCGCTCGCGCAGGCGCTGCGTGAGGCGGGCTTCGACGTCCCGATCGGGGAGGAGCGGCTCGAGCGCGCAGTCGTCCAGGGCGCCGAGCTCTCCCGGAAGCTCGGGCGGCTGCCGAAGATGGCCGACTGGGCGGCCGCCCGCCGTGCCGACGCCTCGCTCCTGACCGAGTGGCAGGTCTACCGGATGATCGACGTGCAGCCGGCGTGGGCGGCGTTCCAGTACCTCGTGCGTGAGCGGCTGCGGGAAGAAGGCGCGAAGGTCGCGCCCGACGGCACGCTCGGCTAGCTGGTCGCGAGCGCGATCGCAGCGAGGCGCTGGAGGCACGAGGCGCCCTCGTGCGGGGCGCGAACCGACGGCAGGATCGTCTCCTCGACGTACGAGCGGTCTGCCTGGAAGCGGTCGTGGCCGGCAACGCGTCCGTCCTCGATGCGGAGCAACGTGCCCTCGTCGATCTCACGCTTGCGCAAGCTGAGCCGAACCGTCTGCTCGAGCAGGTCGAGCGCAGCGCGGGTGGAGGCGAAGAACAGCTCCTTGCCGGCGGTGCCGACCCAGAGCGGCCGGCCCGCAGCGCGGGCGAGGAAGAGGGTCGATGCGTTCCGCTCGTCGAGCCAGGCGGTGGCCATCGCGCCGTGGAGCTCCTCGAGCGCCTCCGGGCTGCCGGCGGCGTGCTCGGCGAGCGCGAAGATCGCCTCCGAGTCGACGGTCATGTCGGGATGGGCCCGCTCGAAGCCGTAGTGGGCGAAGATCTCCTCGTCGTTGACGATGATCCCGTTGTGGATCCCGACCACCGAGCCGTGGCGGATCGGATGGTTGTTCGCCTCGATCGTGGGATGGCCCTTCGTGTAGTCGCGCACGTGCACGAGCACCTGCGTTGCTGTGGCTGGGACGTGCAACTCGTCGAGGAGCTCACTGGCGCCCGAGCGGCGCTTGTGCACCGTCACTGCAGCGCTGGAGCCTCGATGGGCATAGCCGACGGCATCGGCGCCGCGCTCGGCGATTCCGGCCAGCAGCGCCTGGGCAGCGAGCGTCCGGTTGACGCTCGAATCAGGGCTGAGACTGTATCCGGCGATCCCACACATAACTACTAAATCCTACTCCGGTCATCGGCTGACGTGGCTACCCACTTGAGTAGGGTAGACGGCGGGTATTGTGAGGAAGTTAGGGCGGGTTTCGGCACTGCGCGACGGATTCCTCAAGCTGCGCGCCCGGGAAGCCGATATCGGAGCCGATGGAGCCGAACCCCGCCGAGCCCGTCTTCGAGACGCCATCCGAGCCGCATCTTGAGCTTCTGCCTGCGCTCGACGAGCCCAAGGGGGAGGACGATGCCGAGGAAGGCGGGGCGGAGGAACTCGACGACTCCGACGACGCACCTCCGGCTGTTGCGGAAGCGACACAGGATCCTCTGAAGCTCTACGTGCGCCAGATCGGCGACGGCCGTCTGTTGACGCCCGCCGAGGAGCGCGAGCTCGCCCGTCGCAAGGACGAAGGCGACGAGGCTGCAAAACGACGGCTGATCGAGTGCAATCTGCGGCTCGTGATGTCGATCACGCGCAACTACACGAAGGCCGGCGTCCCGCTTCTCGACCTGATCCAGGAGGGCAATCTCGGCCTGATCCGCGCCGTCGAGAAGTTCGACTACAAGATGGGCTTCAAGCTCTCGACCTACGCCACGTGGTGGATCCGCCAGTCAGTCACCAGGGCGCTCGCAGAGCAGGGGAGGACGATCCGCCTGCCCGTGCACGTCGCCGAGCAGGTTCGCCGCGTCACGCGTAGCCGCCGCATCCTCGCCCAGAAGCTGAACCGCGACCCGACCGAGCACGAGATCGCCGTCGAGGCGGGCTTCACGCCGGAACGCGTGCAGGAGCTGCTCGAGCTCGTCCAGGACCCGGTCAGCCTCGAGACCCCCGTCGGTGACGGCGAGAGCCTCTACGGCGACATGGTCGAGGACACGAAGACCGCCGGTCCCGACGCCGAGACGTCCGACCGGCTTCGCGCCACGGAGCTCTCCGCGGCGCTCGACCGCCTCAATCCGCGCATGCGCCACGTGCTCGCCCAGCGCTTCGGCCTGGACGGTGCGGTTCCGCAAACGCTGGAAGAGGTCGGAGCCGGCCTCGGCATCACGCGCGAGCGAGTCCGCCAGCTCGAATCACGCGCCCTGCGCGAGCTGCGCATGGTCGCGCCGGGGCTCGAGTTCTATTTGCGCAGCTGATCGGAACCTGCGGAAGCAGATTCCGACCAGCGCGAAGATCCCCAAGGGGGCCGCTTCGCGGCCCACCCGGTGGGGGTTTTTAAAGGAGCTGGCCGACGGACTCCATCTCGCGCAACGACGCGAGACGCTTCAGCGAGTCCAGCTCGATCTGCCGCACGCGCTCGCGCGTCAGCCCGAGTCGCCGGCCGATCTCCTCGAGCGTCTTGGGCTCGGCGTCGGTGAGCCCGTAGCGCAGCACGACGACCTGCCGCTCCCGGTCTGTGAGCGCTCGCAGCGCCTCCTTCAGCGCCTGGCTGCGAAGTGAGAGCTCGACCTGCTCCTCGGGGAGCGGGCCCTCGCCGGCGACGAAGTCGCCGAACACGGCGTCCTCGGCTTCACCCACGGGCTGGTCGAGGCTCGTCGAGGCACGGGCCGCAGCGCGGACCTCCAGTGCCTGCTGGAGCGGGAGGGAGGCCTCCTCGGCGATCTCCTCGAGCGTCGGCTCGCGGCCGAGTTGCGTCCAGAGCGTCCGCTCGGCCCGGTTCATCTTCTGCAGCCGCTCGACGATGTGGACGGGCATCCGGATCGTGCGTGCCTTGTCGGCGAGCGCACGGGCAACGGCCTGCCGGATCCACCAGGTGGCGTAGGTCGAGAACTTGAAGCCGCGGCGCCAGTCGAACTTCTCGACCGCCCGGATCAGGCCGAGCGTGCCCTCTTGGATCAGGTCGAGGAACGGCAGTCCCTGGTTGCGGTAGTTCTTGGCGATCGAGACGACCAGCCGGAGGTTGGACTGAATCATGTGCTGCTTGGCCAGCATGTCGCCGCTCTCGATCTTCTTCGCCAGCTCGACCTCCTGCGGCGCCGTCAGCAACTGGTGCCGGCCGGCCTCGCGCAGGAAGAGCTGCAGCGCGTCGGTCGTCGTCTCCTGCGGCAACGGCGCCGGCAGAGGCGCGGGTGCCGGCTCCTCGGGCTGTGACTCCTCGAGGATCTCGATTCCGCGGCGGTCGAGCTCGCGGTAGAGCGCGTCCTGCTCGAGCGCGTCCAGCTCGAGCGTCTCGACGACGTCGGCGAGCTCGAGAGCCTTCACCGACCCGGCCTGCTCTCCGATCTCCAGCAGCTGCTGAAGCTCGTCGTTCGGCAGTAAGTGTTCGATATCGACGGTGGTCATGACCGGGAAGCTGCTTCTACCCGTGAGCTTCTCGCTCCCAAACCCGCGTGTCCAGTCCCAGCCGTGTAATCAGGCGCGTGCTGCGCCGCTCTCGAGCGCCGCGAGGAGCTCGCCGACCCTGTCCACGGTCGTGATCGCGAGCTCGATCTCGGCCGGCTCGAAGCTGCGATCGTCGGCATAGATCTCGACGAGGCCCCAGTTCTGGCCGCGCGAGCGGAGCGGCAGCATCAGCAGCGAGTCCAGCCCGAGCCGCTCGAGCAGCGCCGCCTCGGCCGGATCGGCTGACGGATCGTTGCGAAGCACGACGCGAGGCTCGCCGCTGTCGATCACTTCCTGCGTGAGCGGGTAGTCGGAGACCAGGAAGAGCTCGAGGGCCGGCGGCTCGCCCGAGCGATGGAAGTCACTCAGCTCGACGAGCAGATCGCCGATGATCCGCGAGACCGAGCAACGCGACGCATCGAGCAACGCAGCGAGCTCCGAGCACGTCACGTTCAGCAGCCGGGACACCGAGGTCTCGGCGCCGATCTTCTCCAGTGAGCGGTCGACTTCCGCGGCAGACATAAAGATCAAGTATGCCCGCGTAGCGCGATTCGACGCCGTTTCGTGAATGCACGAGAATCGGCGTTATGTCAAGTTGGCCCAGATCGGCTCGACCCGGTGTTTCCCCCACCTCAGAAGCCGGCTGAGCGAGCGCCCGTCGCGATCAGCAGCAGGACGAACGCGGCAGCAATCAGGCGGTACCAGACGAAGATCGAGTAGTCGTGGCGCCGTACGTAGCCGAGCAGCGTCGAGATTGCCACGAGACCGCTGGCAAGCGAGGCGAACGACCCCACGATGAACGGCCCCGCCATACCCGGTGGCAAATCCGCGAGAACAACGTCGCCGATCCCCTTGTACAGGACTGCCCCGAACGTGATCGGCACGAGCAGGAGAAAGGAGAACCGGGCTGCGGAATCGCGATCGAGCCCGAGAAACCGTCCCGCGGTGATCGTGATCCCCGACCGCGACACCCCCGGCATGAGCGACAGCGTCTGCGCAAGCCCGACGCCGACGGCCGCCTTGATGCCGATCTGACCCATGTCTTTCGTCTCCGGCGTCCGGTCGGCCAGATAGAGGAGGCCCGCGAAGAGCGCCAGGAGGATCGCGATCTGCCACGGTTCACCCAGCTTCTCAGCAATCAGGTTCTCCCCCACGGCGCCGACGATCGCCGCCGGCACCGTCGCCGCCGCCACGTACCAGGCGACTCTCTCGTCGACGGTCTCGATCCGCCGCCGCCGGAGCGTCCCGAACCAGGCTGCCCCGAGGCGGACGATGTCCTGTCGGAAATACAGGACGACGGCGATCAACGTGCCGAGGTGCAGCGAGACGTCGAACGTCTGGTTGAAAGCGTCGTGCTCCTTCAGATAGCGCCAGTCGCCGAGCCAGGGGACGAGGATCAGATGGCCCGACGAGGAGATCGGCAACAGCTCCGTCGCCCCCTGCACGAGGCCCAGCACGAGCGCCTGCCAGTTCGGCAGCGCGCCCGCCCGGTCCCCCACTCCGAGGAGCGTCAACACGACTGCGACGAGGAGACAGATGCCCGCGGAGATCCAGAGGGTCGCGCGGCTCACCGCCGCATCCTACGGACCGCTGCGAGCGTCGGACGTCGCAACGAGAACTTCTCGCAATTTGCAAAAAAGGCGCTCGCCGCGCCCTTGCCCGCACCGGACAGCGCCGTTAGGTTCGTCCATGCAGAGAGCACGGAGCGCGACTAGGTCGAGACCGAGCTCGAGGGCCGTACGCGAAAGCGGAAAGTCAGCGGGTTCGGTGGACGAAAGCGCCACCGGCTCTCTGAATTTTTTTTGGGCGCAGTCTTGAAAAGGGATCCGCGGGAGCGGATCCCTTTTCGCGCCAAGATCCCTGAAGCTGCGTGGGTCGGGTTCGGGGCTCGCTCAGCCGGCGCTCATTTCTTTGCGGCGCATTCTTGAAACGGGATCTGCGGGAGCGGATCCCTTTTCGCGCCAAGATCCCTGAAGCTGCGTGGGTCGGGTTCGGGGCTCGCTCAGCGATGCGGCCGACCCATGGTTGTGCTTAGGATCGTTGTCTATGCACTTGCGCATGCCGAGTATCGATCTTGGGGTTCAGGCGTTTGCCTGGGCCGTCTTCTTTTTTCTGGTGCTCTGGCTCGGGATGCTGGCGCTCGGCGTTTCCGGCGCGACCGCGCTGATTCTCTCGCTGCTCTCGGGCTGCGCGGTCTTTCTCTTCGTCCGCCTTCGCGGCGACTAGCTCGTCGTCGCGGAGAGAGCTCGAACGAGCCTGCGGGCGAGCTCCTTGCCCACCAGGGCCTCGAGGCGGTCCTTCGCCGTGGGGCGACTACGGCTGTCGATATCCAGCGCGTGGCAGTGCTCCAGCAGAAGGTCGGAGGCGGCGGGTTTTGGCTGGCTGACGGCGGCGGCGTCCATCACACCCCTTATCGACCAGGGGCGCCGCCGCGCACATCCCTTGATTTAGGTCTCCGTACGGCGGTCTTCCCTCGTCGTCACGGTGTGCTCGTCGTCGTCGTCGGTGGTGGTCATCGCGCCGGCGCCGACCGGAACCGTCGGCGGCTCGGCGTACGAGCCCCGATCGGCGGTGAGCGGCTCGTCTACAGCGCGCGTGTCGCCCGTCTCCGTCACCGGGACGACCCTTTCGCGCGGCTCCTCGTCGACCACGACCTCCCGGCTCGGGCCTGCAGTGTCGAACGAAAGCCCGAACACGAGCCCGATTCCAAACGCGATCGCCGGCAGGATGTTGCCGAGGTCGGCGACGGCCCCGAAGATCCCGAGGTCACGCGACCAGTTCGAGGTGTTCATCCAGTCCGCCGGCTGCCGGGCGAGCAGCACCCAGAGGCCGGCCACGAGCACCGGCAGGAAGCCGAGCACGAAGACGCCAAGGGAGAACCGTGGCCACCCCCACTTCGTCCAGCCGCCGAGGATCTGGGACAACGCCATCGTCAGTCCGGCCGCGGCTATCAGACCGTAGGTCGCCCAGTACTCCGAGGAGCTCTCGGCGCCGATCTGCGTGGCGAACCACAGAAGCACGCCTGCAACAGCCGCTCCGGCAAGCGTCGAGATCCCGCGTGTCACTCCGATCATCACTGCCTCCGTTCCAGGGTTGTCTGCAGGGAGTTCTTCCCCGTGCAGCAAAAACGGAACTAGAGCTAGTTCAGGTGCAGGCGGCGCTCGTCGAAGCGCGAGGAGTGGAGCTCCGCGTGGAACTCCTCGATCGAGCTCAGGGCGTCGGCGGCGAACACATGATCGACGACGCCGACCCGCTCGTCGTTCGCGAACGGGAGGTCGACGTGCGCGTGCGTGACGAGGTTGACCGACAGCGCGTCACAGGCCGGGCAGCGGACTGCAAGCCCGAGCCAGCGGTCTCCGGGCGCCACCGCGACGAATGACGACGGAAAGACCGGACGCGGCCTGCCTTCCGGGTAGCAGTAGAAGCTCCACGGCCACTCCCCCGCTCGCAGGTGCGCCGTCGCAGCCTCCAGGAGCTCATCTGCGGCGTCCCGGGTGCGCGACGTCATGAGATCGACGAACGGCCCTGCGTGGCCTCCGAGCGGCGCCCAGTCCAGATCGTCGTGGGCGACCAGGCCCTGGTGCTCGTCGCCGCAACCGCAGTCGAAGCGAACGCTGTAGACCGCCGGGTGCATCGCACCGGGGAGCCGCTCGAGCAGCCGGAAGGACGAGAGCGCCACGTGGGCCTGCTCTCGCCGTGGACACGCGAACGTGTACCGGGCTGTGAGCGCGTCGTACATCGTCGACATGCTTATCGACGTACCGGACGACCGCGGAGACACCCTTTGGCGGTAGGCCCGGCTAGTACCGAATCAGGGACTGCAGGTCGTACCCCTCGAGCTTGTCGCGGCCGTTCAGGAACGTGAGCTCGATCACGAAGAGCAGGCCGACGACCACCCCGCCGAGCCGCTCGACGAGCTCGGTCTTCGCCTTCGCCGTGCCGCCGGTGGCCAGCACGTCGTCGTGGACGATGACACGTGAGCCCTTCCCGAGCGCGTCGGCGTGCACCTGGAGGCTGTCCGTGCCGTATTCGAGGGCATAGGTCGCCTCCACGGTCTCCCACGGCAGCTTCCCGGGCTTCCGGGCCGGCACGAAGCCGCACCCGAGCCGGTCGGCGAGCGCGCCGCCGAAGATGAACCCGCGTGCCTCCGCACCCAGGATGATGTCGGGCTCCAGCGGCCGCGCGAGCTGCTCCAGGCGGTCGATCGTCTCGTGGAAGTACGTCGCGTCGGCGACGAGCGGCATCAGGTCCTTGAAGATGATCCCGGGCTTGGGGAAGTCCGGCACATCGCGGACGCGGTCCCGCAGGTCCAGAGTCGCGCCGGAGGTCATCAACGCTCCGCGAGCAGCCGTAGCTCGCGCCAGAAGAGGAGCCGTGAGAGCTCCTGCGACGTCTCCGCGAGCGACTGGAGGTCGTCGAGGCCGGTCTTCCTGCGCTCGGGGTTGCGGGAGCGGAGCGCAGGCGCCACGAGCTGCTCGAGCAGCCCCGCCTCGCGACCGGCCGAGTTCCGGAACGTGCGGAGGTGCCGAGCGTCGATCCCGAACTGGGCGAGCCGGCCGCAAGCCGCAGCGATCTCGGCGTCGCCCTCGCGGTAGAGGTGCTCTCCGCCCTCGATCCGCGGCGAGAGCAGGCCGTACTCCTCGAGCGCACGGGCGAGAGTCGTGTCGATGCCGGCTCGGTGACACAGCTCGGCGAGATCGAGCTCGGCCTCCTGCTCTCCGAGCCCGGTCGGCCGGCGACGCTTACGCTCACCCGCTCCCCCACCCGCTGCGAGCTCCTGTCTGATCACGCGCAGCGGCAGGAACTCGTCGCGCTGCAGGCGCAGGATCGTCTCCAGACGCTCGACGTCCTCCTCGCTGAAGAGCCGGTAGCCGCCACGCGTGCGCTTCGGCGTCAGCAGCCCCTGATCCTCGAGGTAGCGGATCTTCGAGATCGAGATGTCCGGGTACTCGGGCTGGAGCCGCGCGCAGACCGCGCCGATCGTGTGGAGGCGCTGCTCGGGGCGGCGCTCGGTGGCTGTCGTTGTGCTCATCGTCGTAGGAAGGTCAGGCGGTACTTGCCGATCTGGAGCTCGTCGTCGTCGTCGAGCGCGGCCGACTCGATCCGCTTGCGGTTCACGAAGGTGCCGTTGAGGCTGCCGAGGTCGGTGATCGTGAACGTCTCGCCGTCGCGCACGAGCTCGGCGTGGCGGCGCGAGACGGTGACGTCGTCGAGAAAGACGTCGCATTCCGGCGAGCGCCCGATCAGCGTGCGCTCGGCCGAGGGGAAGAAGCTCTCCCCCGCCCTGCCGCCGCCGGAGCGAACGACGAGCGCAGGTCCCTTGCCGCGAAGCTCCTGCAACCCCGCGCCAGGCTCGTCGGCGTGCTCCTCCGGCGTGTAGGTCATCGTCTGCTCGTCCGACTCGCTCTTGTTGAGCATCGCGCCGCAGCGTGAGCAGAAGTTGGAGGACTCCGGATTCTGGAATCCGCATTCAGGGCAGTAAACGTGACTCACGCGCCCTCTTCGGAGGCGGGCGCGCTGCGCGACGAGAGGATGTCGGTCAGCTTCTCGACGTCGACGTCGGTGACGCCCTTCCCTTTCAGCCGCGCGGTGCGCTCGGCTCGGAGGATGTCGATTCGGCCCTGGAGAAGCCGGCGGCGGAAGGAGACGTCGTTCTCCTCCTGCGTCAGCTTGTCGATCAGGGACTTGAGGTCGTCGTCCGACAGGGTGCCGAGGTCGGGCAGCGGTTCCGTCGAGCCTTCCATGTGCACAGCGCCTTTCGGTGGAGGTTCGTGAGTCAGTAAAGCAGCACGTACACCGAGGGGTCAACCTCAGCTTGAGGCTTCTACCGAGGTTCGGGGTGCGGCGGGGTCTCCCTGCATGATCTCCTCGACGAGCTCCCGCACCTCGCGTTCGAGCTCCTCGGACGCTTCTGGCGTCTCACCCTCGGCGTACAGATGCACCAGCGGCTCGTCCGGATCCGGAAGCACCTGCGACCAGCCACGGGCGTCAGTGAGCTTGATCCCATCCGTCAGATCGAGGTCGCGTCCGGCCAGCCGCTCGTTCAGCAGCCTCATCACCAGGCCCTTCTTCGACCACGGACAGGCGAGCCGCCGGTGGATGAGCGTCGGCGCGGGAAGCTCCCCGATGAGCTCGGAAAGGGGTCTTTGCATCGGCGCGAGGAGCTCCAGCAGCTTCGCGAGGCTCGCGACCGCGTCGTAGGCGGGCAGGAACTCGGGGAAGACGTAGCCGCCGCCGACCGCGCCCGCGAAGACGACGCCGTCGCCTGCTGCCGCGCTCGTCAGCTCGCTGAGGGAGTTCGGCGTCCGGATGATCTCGAGCGCGTCGCCGGCGAGATCGTCGACCTTGCTCGTCACCGTGATCGGGAACGCCGCCTTGCCCTTCGTCCCGCGCTCGGCGAGCAGCCGGACGAAGAGCAGCAGCGTCTGGTCGACGGGCACCTCGTGGCCCTGCTCGTCCACGAGATAGAGGCGCTCGCCGGACTGGTCGAACACGGCTCCGAGATCCGCTCCGATCGCAGTGACGAGCCGTTTCGTGTGCCCGATCGCCTGCGCCAGCGTCTCGCGGTCGGCGAGCTCGTCGGCGAAGAACCCGTGCGCCGAGATCGCCTCCACTCCGAGGGGGCCGACGACGAGCGGCAGGACGAACGAGGAGGCCGAGTAGCCGTAGTCGACGACGATCCGGAAGCGACGCTCGCGGATCGTCTCGGCATCGAGCGAGTCGAGCAGGTCCTGCGCGTAGCTCTCCCGGACGCGGGCCGGGTAGGAGACGGAGCCGACGCCGCCGGCCGCAACCCGCCGCAGCTCCTGGCGGGTGAAGTTCTTCTCGATCTCCTTCTGCAGACCGGGCGTGAGCAGGATGCCGCCCGGCTCGTAGATCCGGATGAAGATCGCCTCGGGATCGAGGTGGCTGGAGCCGACGTGGACGGCCGCAGCGAACGCTTGCGTCTTCAGCACGTGGCGGCTGACGCCGGGCGGCGAGACGCGCAGGTCGGCGACGTCGATCCCGGCGGCGTTCAGCCCGGAGATCATCGCTCGCTTGATCATCCGGCAGCCGGGAGCCGAGTCGCGGCTCGCGACGACGCGCGCGCCGCGCTTCAGGGCCGTCCCGAGCGCGGTAGCGAGTCGCGCCGCGGTCTCCGGCGTCAGGTCGACGTTGACGAGACCGGTGACGCCGTCCTTGCCGAAGAGGCGTGACGAGGCGCGCGTCTCCCAGATCAGGTTCTCGTAGAGCTGCGAGCCGGTCTCGACCTCCTTGTAGGGGTAGATCCGGACGTGCGGCATGATGCTCGCCTCGGAGCCGATCGTGACCTCGTCTCCGATCGCGGCGCCTTCCTGGATGCGGACGTGGTCGCGGATGTCGCACGAGCGGCCGACGACCGCGCCCTCGATCAGCGCGCTCCGGCCGACGTGGGTGGAGGCGTCGATGACGGAGCGCACGGTGCGGGCCCGCTCGCGGAGCGTGACGCCGTTCGAGAGGACGGTGTAGGGGCCGATCGACGCGTCCCGCGCGATCCGGCAGTGGTTGCCGATGAACGCAGGCCCCTCGATCTCCTCCACGTCGTGGATGTCGGTGCCTTCGCCGATCCAGACGTTGCCGCGCAACTGCACTCCCTCGACGTTCAGGCGCACCCTCTCGTCGAGCGCGTCGAAGTTCGCCTGCCGGTACTGGTCGAGGTTGCCGATGTCCTGCCAGTAGCCATCCATCACGTGCCCGTAGATCGGCCGCCCCATCTCGAGCAGGAGTGGGAAGAGCTGCTTCGAGAAGTCGTACGGCCCTTCGACCGGAACGTGCTTCAGCACCTCCGGCTCGAGCACGTAGATGCCGGTGTTGATCGTGTCCGAGAAGACCTGCCCCCAGGAGGGCTTCTCGAGGAAGCGCTCGACCTTCCCGTCCTCGTCGGTGACCACGATTCCGAACTCGAGCGGGTTGTCGACCGCCTTGAGCCCGATCGTGACGGCGGCGCCCGAGTCGTTGTGCCGCTCGACGAGGGCGCCGAGATCGACGTCGCAGAGCGCATCGCCGGAGATGACGAGGAAGGTCTCGTCGAGCAGGCTGCTCGCGAGCCGAACGGAGCCGGCGGTGCCGAGCGGCAACTCCTCCACCGAGTACTCGATGTTCATGTTGAGCGAGTCGCCGTCGCCGAAGTAGCTGCGAATCGCCTGCGGCATGAACGCCAGCGTGATCACGATGTCGTCGAAGCCATGTCCGTGCAGCAGCTCGAGGATGTGCTCGATGCACGGCTTGCCGACGATCGGGACCATCGGCTTCGGCTGATTCGAGGTGAGCGGGCGCAAGCGCGTCCCCTCCCCACCCGCCATGACGACCGCCTTCACCGCGCTACCTCACGCCTGGCCTTGATCACGTACTGCGCGGCGGCGGCCAGCGCGAGCGCGAGCGCGAACCAGAACAGCCACAGCGGCCACTCGGTCGAATGGCCGACCACGAGCAGGATCCCGACGGAGAGGTAAAGGAGCCAGGTCGCGACCTTACCGAGCATCGTGACGTTCAGCTCGTAGCCGCGTGGCATGAGCAGCTTGTACCCGCCGACGAGCAGCGCGTCACGCAGGAGGATGATCACCGTTCCCGCCCAGGGAAGCTTGCCCTCGAGCGACAGCAGGATCGCCGCCGAGTCGATCATCAGCCGGTCGGCGAGGGGATCGGCGAGCTTTCCGAACTGAGACTCGACGTGCCAGCGACGCGCGAGGAAGCCGTCCACCTGGTCGGTCACGCCGGCGACGAGGAAGATCCAGCCCGCCGCCCAGCTCGAGCCGTCCTCGGCGCCGAGGTAGACCACGATGAAGATCGGGATCAGCGCGAGCCGCAACAGTGTCAGCGCGTTCGGCAGGTGCGCGAGCGGTGCGGAGACGACGCGGGAGGCCATTCGCCTGAAGGATAGTGTTGCCGCGTGGCCGAGACCGTGACGCTGCCCGGATTCGTCAACGCCCACAGCCACACCTTCCAGCGCGCGCTGCGTGGCCGCGCCGGTGGCGGCGACTTCTGGGCCTGGCGCGAGCTCATGCTGGCGGAGGCCGAGCGGCAGACCGCGGCGAGTGTGCGAGCCCTCTACGTCGAGACCTACCGCGAGATGCGGTCGGCCGGCTACACGGCCGTCGGCGAGTTCCACTACCTCGGTCTGGAGGAGGCGCGAGCGGCAGTGGAGGCGGCCGGCGAAGCAGAGCTCGAGCTCGTGCTCCTGCTCGCGGCGTACGCCCGCGGCGGTCTGCCGCGGATGCAGCAGGACTCGCCGGCCGACTATCTGCGCCAGCTCGAGTCGCTGCGTGCCGACGGGGTGCGCGTCGGGCTTGCCCCCCACTCCGTCCGTGCCTGTCCGCGCGAGTGGCTGGACGAGCTCGGACGCTACGCCGCAGCCGAACGCCTTCCGCTGCATATTCACGCCGACGAGCAGCCGCGGGAGATCGAGGAGTGCCTTGCGGAGCACGGCTGCAGGCCGATCGAGCTCCTCGAGCGCACCGGCTGCCTCGGGCCGCACGCCACCGTCGTTCACGCAACGCATGCCGACGGTGCCGAGCTCGATTTGCTGGCGAGTAGCGGCACGACCGTCTGCGCGTGCCCCACGACCGAGGCCGATCTTGCCGACGGCTTCCTGCCGGCGGCGCGGATCGACCATCGCCGGATTCCGCTCTGCGTCGGCTCGGACTCGAACGTCCGGATCGACCCGTTCGAGGAGCTGCGCGAGTTGGAGGGCATCGCCCGGCGCCAGACCGGCACCCGCGGCGTCTTCTCGACCGAACGGCTGCTCTGCTTCGGCGCCGACGAGGGTGGCCGCTCGCTGGGACTCGAGTCGTGGCCAGACATCGAGGTCGATCTGGAGCACCACTCGCTGCGGGGAGTCGCGCCGGGCGACGTCTTCGACGCGCTCGTCTCGAGCTGCGGCGCCGAGGTGGTCGTCGGCTGACCCTAGCGCCAGGCGAAGGACACGTCGTCGACCCACACGGACCCCGTCAGGCCGTGTGCGCGAAGGACGATCCGTGCGAAGGCGGCTCGCGCGGGCGGCCTCGCGGAGACGGCGGCTCGGCGCCAGCGAGGCCCGGCCCGCACCGACGTCCACCTCTGCCCCACTTGACGGCCCTGAGGGTCGAACCAGACGATCGCCACTCGCAGTGCCGCGTTGGCGCCTCGCACCCACGCCGAGAGCTCAGCACGCCCACCTTGCACAGCCGTCGTCACCGGAGCGATGAGGAACGTGCCGCTTCCACCCGTGCGTCCGACAACACGGGCCGACGCGGCGCCCGAGCGCGCCAGCGTCGGGTCGTGGAGGAGCCGCAGCTCGCCCGTCGAGCCCCAGACGGCGGGAACGGAGGGCCCGTCCGCCGCAGTCGCAGCCGCCTCGAAACCGCCGTTGAATCCCGTTTCGAGCCTCCCGGCGAACAGCCGGCGCACGGCAGCCGCCGCCGGCTTCGCGGAGCCGTCCTCACGGAAGAGGCCGAAGTGATGCTCGGGCTCGACGCCTGCGACGTCCGACCTGGGAATCGCGTCCGGTGAGAAGTCGTCGAGGATCCAGATGCCGGGCGCGGGCAGCCCGAGCCGGGCGAGCGCTCTGAAGCAGAGCTTGAAGTAGTGCGTCTGAGCCGCTTCCTGGGCGGATGGAGTCAGCGGGACACCCTGCAGGCCGCTCAGCGTCGTGGACGTCGGATAGCCGAGCTCACCGATCCACAACGGTGTCGGCGCGGCGATGTCACGGAGCCTCGAGAAGACCTGCTCTGCGAGCTCGCCGCCGCCGGTGAAGTGGTGTGCGTCGAAGAAATCGGGTCGCGCGGCGGCGGGAAGCGCCGCGACCAGCGCTCGCAGGTCCCGCACGGGCCTCATTCCGCCGACCGAGACCGTCACCGGGGTCTCCTTCCGGAGGAGGCCGCGCAGCCAGGGAATCAGCTCGCGCGTCCACGAGAGCGCGGCCGCGTCTGCCGTGTCGATCTCGTTCCTGAGCTCGACGAACGCGATTCGGGGGTCGCCGACGAACGGCTCGAGCACGGCGCGCGCCCAGTGCTTCGAGCCCTCGACGTCCCCGTAGGCGCCCCACCAGTCGAACAGCGTCAGCTGGACGTGCAGCCCGTTCCGCCCCGCGATCCCCACGAACTCGCGCAGGCGCTCCAGATACCTCGCCTCCGGCTGCGGGTAGCCGACGAAGTACGCGGGTACGACGATCCGGACGACGTTGGCGTTGAGGTTCCGCAGACGTTGGAGGTCCGCGGCGATCCGCTGCGGCCGCCAGGGCTCCCACATGCGGGTCCAGCCGGCGTCGGCGGGGTAGTAGCTGACGACGCGAAGGTCGCCGGGGACCTCGAGCCGATTCTCTGCGGCGACTGCCTGGGCCGAGCTCGCGGCCGCGAGACAGGCCGCGAAGAGAAGGATGCCGAGGACTCGCACGAGAGCTCAGACCCTAGGCCGCGCACGCGACGGTTGCTACTAAATATTCCTACAAAATGATAAAAGCTTTAGCGGCGGCGAACGAGCTCGCAGTCGCGCGCGACCCAGTCCAACCGGTCGGCCACGACCGTGTCACGCCCAGGGCCGCAGCGCAGCACGTCGCGAGCTCCGTCTCGTGCCTCGAGCAAGTCTCGACCGGGCCCGCCTTCGAGGGTGTCCGCTCCCGGGCCGCCGACCAGGCGGTCGTTGCCGAGGCCTCCGAAGAGTCGATCGACGCCGCCCCGGCCGAACAGCCGATCGTTCCCGCCCAGCCCACGGAGAACGTCGCGACCCGCGGTCCCATTGAGCGTGTTGGCACGACTTGTTCCGTTGAGGGTCTTGACAGTGCCCGTACCGGCGCCAGTGCGCGGAGCTGCCGGGGCCGGCACCGCCGGAGCTCGGACGTCGAGCGCTACGGAGGCCGAGTTGTCCCCGGGGACGGTGTCGGTCTGGAGCTGCAGCAGCCGGGCGGTGATCACCTTGTTGCCCACGCCGCCGACATTGATCGAGAACCGCACGACAGTCGTCGCGGCGGGCGCCAGGAAGTCGAGGTTGCAGTTGAGCTGTGTGGTGCCGGTGCAGCCCGAGCCGCGGTCGTAGGCCGGCGGGCCGAGGAGGAACGTGTCGACCGGGAGGCCGATCAGGGCTCGAAGCTGGGTGGCTGAGAGGGCGGTGCCGCCCTTGTGCGCAACTGTGACGCGGATCTCGACCGTCTCGTTCGGAACGAGCGTCGCCTTCGCAGTGGAGACGGTCACGCCCAGGTTGAGCGAGCCGCCGGAGCTGCTGGTCCCGCCCCCGCTGCTCGGAGGCGGCGCGGGTGGTGCGGGCGGCGAGATCGTGAAGCTGTTGAATTGCCCCACGTGCGAGCCGAGCGAGTTCGTCGCCACGAGCCGGTACTCGTAGGCGAAGTTCGGGTTGACGTTCGTCGTCGTCGCCGTGACCGCCTGCGCAGCCGCTCCGTATCCCGCGCTGGCCGGCGCGAGTGGTGTCTTGGTCGGGGTCACGGTCGACCCCACCGGCCGGTACTCGAACTGGTAGGTCGTCGCCAACCCTCCTGGTGTGACGTCCCCGTAGACCGTCATGCCGGTGGTGCCGATCGCGGTGGCGGTGCCGGTGGTTGCGACGGGCAGAGTTGCGCTGATCGTCGTGAAGGTTCGATCTGTGCCGAAGGTCAGTCCGTAGGCGTTCTCCGCGACGCTCCGGTAGTGGTACTCGGTCGTCGCGGCCAGGCCGGCAATCTCGGCCGCGAAGGCGGACTCGCCGAGCGCGCCGACACTCTGGTCGGGCGTCACATTTCCGTAGGCCGTCGTCGTCCCCCACTCGAACCAGGCTGTCGACGCGGTGCCGTTCGGCGCGACGCGGCCCGCGAGCCGCGCCTGCGCGGAACCAACGGTCTCCGCGACGGAGGTCGTCGCGAGCGGCGCGGCCGGAGCCGCCGTGTGGGCCGTCCGGTCGGCGCCCAGCGTGGCGCCGAAGGCATTGGTGGCGACGAGCCGGTAGTGGTAGTCGGTGTCCGGCGTCAGGCCGGTGAGCGTCGCCCCCACCTCCTGGTCGCCGCGGGGCGATGCGACGGCGATCGGAGCCGTCAGCGAGCCGTAGGCCGTCGTGGTGCCGTACTCCCAGCGATAGGTCGTCGTCATGCCTCGCGGTGAGAGCGAGCCCGACACTGCAAGGCCGTCTGTGGCCGTCGGGCCGGCCGCAGGTGCGAACGTCGTCACGACCGGCGGGGACGCCGGCAACAGGAGCACACCTGCGCCGAAGAGCGTGTCCGCGCCCGCAGGCCCGACGTCGAGCGCCTCCTCCTCGAGGAACGCCTGCAACTCGGCGGGCGTCGCCAGCGGGAACATGGCTCGGAGCAGCGCCGCGGCGCCGGCCACGTGCGGCGCGGCGGCCGAGGTGCCGGTGAACGTCGAGGGAGCGTAGATCGGAGAGGTCACCGCGGCGGCTGCGGCGAGGTCCGGCTTGACCCGGCCGTCGATCGTCGGCCCGACGGAGCTGTACGGCTCCAACGCGTTGTCGACCCACGAGACGGCGCCGACTGCGAGCGCGCTCGCGGAGGTTGCCGGGTCGACGACGCTGCCGTCGCTGTTCGTGTACTGAAGCGCGTCGCCGATCGTGACGAAGAAGTCGAAGCGCGGCGCGGTCGTCGCCGACCAGCGGTTGATGGCAAACGAGAACGCGTGCGTCGCGCCGAATGGGTTGGTGAAGCAGATGGACTCGGTCGGCGGCAGCGGGCCGTTCTGCTGGTCGTTGGGGGAGAGAGTCAGCAGCTGCCCGTCGTGGTCGTCGATCAGATAGAGGTCGAAGTCCTGTCTGGTCGTCGGCCACGCGTCCCACTTCAGGAAACCGCAGAGCTCCTCGCCGGCGAAGAGCACGATCGAGTTGCCCTCGTCGGAACCGGAAAAGTTGTGAAAGTCGTTCCCATCCGGATCCGTGAAGGTGCCGCTCCAGTGCTCCTGGCCCGAGTTCCCGGCGGAGTTGACCCAGAGGATCCCGTCTGTCCGTGCGCTCGCGACGATCGCATCGGGCGTTCCAGCCGCGCCGGTGCCGTCGCCGCGGGCAGTGTTGTACCAACCCACCGAATGATTCACGATCGTGATCCCGTGAGCCTTCGCGTAGGCGGACGCGTTCGCGAGGTCGACCTCGGAGTCGACGCAGATTGCGTAGAGCTGTGCGCCCGGCGCCATCTCGTAGACGATCTCGGCCACCGCCGTGCCGTGCGTCTCGGGAGCGCCCATCGAGCCGCAGAAGTCGACGGTCGTCAACCCGGCAGGCAGATCGCCGGTCGCCTGACGGCCGGCAAGCCCGGCGAAACCGAGATCGACGATCGCGACCTTGGCACCCGATCCGGTTGCACCGGCGGCGTGCCAGGCATCGGCTTCGATCGACTCGATTCCTTCGCTGTCGATGCCGAGCGTGAACGCCGCGTACGGCGCTCGCACCTGCTCGACACCGCGTGCGTCGGAGACAGCAGTGATCGAGCCCGGCGGAACGAGCGCCTCGGTTAGCGCACCGGCTGTCGCCTCGACGATGCCGCCGCGAGCTGCCACAGCGTTGCGGGCATCGGCCGGCGTGGCCTCGACGACCACCCTGATCCGACCGCTCACCGTGTCGAGCCCGTTCTCCCGGGCAGTCCGTAGGGCCGCTTGCGCGCCCCGGCTCCGTGCTGCCGTCACGACGCTTTCGAGCTGCGAGTCGAGCCGGTCGGCGCGGACCGTCGCTCGCGCGGTCGGCGCGGGCTCGGGGGTCGCGTCGGCCCGTGCGTAGGCGCCTGGAGCGAGACATGCCACGGCGACCGCACCAGCCACGCAGACGCGCAGCGCTAGCGCAAACCCCTTTCGTTCCCTCATGTTGCAAGACCCCCGGTGCGCAGTCGCGCGTTCGACAACAATCACTCCATCGTCTGCAGCTTGCGCGACGCGGTCACTCGTTTGAGGGAACGAGACTCAGGGTTTGAGTTTCGCGATCCACTGGGCGGTGCGGTCGAGGTACGCCGTCTCGGAAGCTCCTCCGTACAGGCCCCACGCACCTGCGTAGCTCTCGTATCCGGGCCGGCCGGCCCGAGCGGGCTCGATCTGCGTCCCCTCGTGCCACTCGTTGTAGCTCGTGATCGTGACGAGGTCGGCGCGCGCTCGCACAGCTCCGTGCCACATCGAGTCATAAGTCGCGCCATTCCGGCGTGCGCGAACGCGGGCGTCGCCCGTGGCCCGGCGGGCGTCGTACCCGGGGCCAACCGATGGGGCGCACAGTAGGTCGAGCCGGCGGGCCTGCTCGCAGAGGCGCGGGAAGAGCGTGCCGCCGAACAGGAGGACGTCATAGGTGTAGAGCCCGTCGAACCGGCCTGCCGCCGCCTTGCCGGGAAGGTTCGTATTCGCAAAGACGCGTACGCCGTCGAGCCGGTCGTTCAGCTCCGCCCAGTCTGAATCCGGCAGCGAGCTCGAGGCCCAGACGTAGAAGTCCGAGATCCCATGCACCTGCAGTGCGCGGATGTCGGCCTCCGTGCTCGCGACCGTACGCCCTCGGTAGGGCTCGAGATGGGCAGCGACGGCCAGCCCGTACGCACGCGCCGCCGCGATCACCTGTGGGAGCCGCCGGTCCTCGAACGACCCTCTACCCCACCAGGACGTGATGACGACCCCGACCCCGGCCGCGGCGATCTCGTGCATCTGCGCACCCGTCACGAGGGCGTCCGTCGACGAGTACGGGCCGCGTGCCGGGTAGAAGGCCGAGGCGAGTCGCGACGGCGGTGAGCCTCCAGCCTGATGCCAGTGCGCGTAGTGACCGTCCATGCGCGGCGTTGCAAACCACGGGTAGTAGAAGATCCCGACCCGCGGCGACGGTGTCGTGCCGTGGCCGGTGCCGGGGTGCCCCACGGCGGCAGGCGCGGCGACGATGACCGTGAGCAGAACGAGCACAAGCCGCAGGGACCCCAAGGCTCGCTGATCTTAGTGGTGGCATTCGGCGCTATCTAGTGAAAGCTGCCGAAACGTCGAGGCCGGCGGCCGTCGAATGCAAGTGTGAAGATAGGCCGATGGAGTCGCCGCCTCGAAGACTTCTGACGCGCCTTGCGGCGGAGGCGCTGTTCGCCTTCGGGCTCGCCGCACTCGTCGCGTCGCTGCTCGTCGTCTTCGGCCCACCGGGGAGCGACCTCGCCGCGCACGTCTACCAGAGCGGGCTCTTCCGCGATCACGGCTTCCAGCTCTGGAACAACTTCTGGTACGAGGGCCGCTACAGCTTCGTCACGTACAGCCTCCTCTACTACCCCGCCGCCTCGCTGGTCGGAATCCAGCCGCTGGCGGTGCTCAGCATCGCCACCGCCGCCCTGGCCTTCACCGTGATCGCCGCGCGCGAATGGGGACCAACCGCGCGCTGGTCGAGCCGGTCGTTCGCGGTTGTCTGGGCGGGCGTCATCCTCTCGGGCGCCTATCCCTTCGCTCTCGGCGCGACGTTCGCACTGCTGGCGCTCTGGGCGCTCCAGTCTCGCGGTCGCCTGCGGTTTGCCGTGCTGACCGTCCTCTGTTTCGCGGCCAGCCCGCTTGCGTTCGCGTTGCTCGTGCTGGTACTGGCGGCGATCGGCCTCGCCCGCGTGCCGGCCAGGGTCGAGCTCACCCTCCCAGTCGTGACCGTGGCGGCTCTCGCGACCGTCTGGCTCGTCCTCTGGAGGCTCTTCCCAGCCGGCGGCCGCTTCCCCTTCTCGATCGAGGAGCTGGCGGCGGTCTGTGTCTTCTGCGTGCTCGGCATCGTCTTCACCTGGCGGGTGCAGGAAGCGCGGGTGCTCCGGTGGCTCTACGTGCTCTACCTCCCGGTCTGCATCACCGCGTTCCTCATCCCGTCAAGCCTCGGCGAGAACGTGGCCCGACTTCGCTTCGCCGCCGTTCCGCTCGCGATCCTGACGCTCTCGCTGCGCCGGTGGCGGCCGATGCCGCTCGCGGCCGTCGCGTTTCTGCTGGCCCTGTCGTGGAATGTCTCACCGCTCGCCGCGAGCTACGCGAAGGGGTTGTCCGATCCGGCGTCTCAGGAGGCGTACTGGGCACCTGCGATCGGCTTCCTGCAGGAGCATCTCGAGCCCTCGTACCGGGTCGAGGCGGTCGACACGACGGGCCACTGGCCCGCCGCCTACCTGCCTGCAGCGGGAATCCCGATCACGCGCGGCTGGTTCCGGCAGGAGGACTTCCCTCGCAACGAGGTGCTCTACGACGACGAGCTGGGAGCCCGCGTGTGGATCCGCTGGCTGCGTCAGATGGCCGTCCGCTACGTGGTACTGCCGGACGCCCCGCTCGACTACAGCGCCGCGGCCGAAGCCGCACTGCTGCGGAGCGGCCGCACCGGCCTGCGCCCCGTGTTCCGCTCTGCCCACACGACGATCTACGCAGTGCCCGCGCCGCGGAAGCTCGTCACCGGTCCGGGCCACACGGACGTGCTCAGCTTCGACCATTCTCGCATCACGTTCACCGTGTCCGCCGCCGGCCGTTACCGCATCGCAACGAGCTGGTCGCCCTACTGGAAGGCATCACGAGGCTGCCTCGAGCGCGACGAGGCCGGGATGACTGTGCTCGACGCGCCCGGCCCGGGCGTGGTGACGATGCGCTTCAGGCTGAAAGCCGGGAGGGCTCTGGCGACGCTTGCGGGACGGTCGACCAGGATCTGCGCGCACTAGCAGCGCTCTCCCACGCTAGAAGCGCGGACGCGCCGAGCGCACCCCACGCGAGCTCGTCGACGGGCGAGTCGTTGACGACGAGCGACACGGCGAGCGCGACCAGGAACGCGGTCGTGACGCGGTGGCGCGGCGCACGCGCAGCAATGGCGACCAGCACGGCGAGCCCCAACAGGCAGACGAGGATCGCGTGCCACGACGCCGTCGCACCCGCCCACGTCACGTCGAGGCGCCGGCCGAGGTCGTCGGCGAGGCCGGACGGGCCGCCGCCGACCGAGGTCGTCACATGGCTCGAGCCGCCGAGGAGGGCGTCGATCGCGACGAGCAGGAGCGCGATCCCGAGCGCGGCCGCTCCGACCAAGGCGACACGCACGACCGCGAGGCGGCGAACCCCCTCCCGGACGACGAGCGCGCCCAGACCGGCAAGCAGCACGAGGACGCCGCCGCCATCCGCTCCCGCGCGACTCCAGCCGAGTGTCACGAGCGCGAGAAGACCGACGGCGACAAGCCCGCGGCGTGACATCGCGGCAGCGGCCAGGACCGGCGCGAGGAGAAGCGTTTCCACCTGGTTGGTGACACCGAAGAAGCGAACACCACCGTCGGGATGAGGCCCGATCGAGGCGAGCGCGTTCGTCTCCGGGAAGACGGCCAGAACGACGAGGAACGACGCGAGGAAGAGCGCGACGGCCGGCCCCAGGAAAGCGTCCCGCGTGCCGGCCGCGAAGGCCGTCACGGCGCCTCCCACGGCGACAGCGAGGCCGACGGCAAGCGGCGACCGGATGCTCGAGGCGGAGAGCAGCAGCGAGATCGTGATCGCCGCCGGGGCGGCAAGGAGCGCGATGCGGCCCATCCGGCGGGAGCGCGTCGCGAGCGCAGCGGCTGCGAGGCAGGTCAGCAGCACAGCGAGCCCGACTGTTGCTGCGGCCCGCGAGTCGTGCGCTCGGGTGAGCTTCCGGTCGAGCTCGCGCAACGTGGGCGGGCTTCCCGACCGGAAGTCGAGCAGCGGTTTTCCGCCCTGCTCCAGGTCGACGGCCGTCGGCGCGATGTCGGCGATCGAGACGAGCCCCGGCAGCCGCGTCGACGGGGAGTGCAGGATCCCGCGGAAGCCGCCGCCCACGATCGCCACCGGATAGCGAGTGACGTTGTGCTGGCGGCCCGGCGGCGGCAGCGCGACGTAGATCGTGAGCGCGGCGGGTCGGGTCGCGATCTCGATCAGCGGTTCGCGGTCCTCCTTGCCCGCGAGGCCGGAGATGCTCCGGCCGGTCGTGAGCGACTGCAGGGCCTGCTCCCGGGTCACGCTCGCCCCCGCGCCGGGCACGATCAGCCCGGCGGCGCCGCGACCTGCCTGCGCCCACACCTCCTGCGCCGGGACGACGATGACGGCGACCGGCTCGGCGCGGGCGGTTCCGGCTCCGATCAGGACGCCCAGCGCGGCCACCCCGGCGATCGCGACCCGCGTCATGCGCAGACGGTATCGCCCTTCTCGCGCACCGCCGCGAGGCTCCCGGCCGTTGCACTCTGAGATGCGGACGCTTGCGGCGCTGATGCTCTCGATGATGGTGCTGACGACAGCGCTGATCACGCACGCGCTGACGATCGCGTATCAGCAGTCGCCGTCGGCGCCCGCGCAGCTCGCCGGCAGGGTCGCGGACGATCACTGGCGCCAGCTGGCCGTATCCCGAAGCCGCTGACGCTGCTCAGTCGGGCCGGCTCATCCTCCAGGCAGCGATCAGAGCCGCCTCCGCCGCGGCGTCGAGCAGATAGATCGAGGAGATCCGCCGCCGCGTGACACAGACGACGTCTACCAGCGCGAGCGCAATGGCGGACGAGAGAGCGACCGTCCGCAACTCCGGGGCCACGCGCCGGCGGGTAGCCGCCGCCTGGGCCAGCCCCAGTCCGACTGAGACAACGGTCGCACCGACCGTCTGAGCGAGCCAGAAGTCCGTCTTCTTGCCGGTGAAGCGCTCGAACGACGTCCGGTGCAGGAGCGGCCAGACACCGGTCCCGAGGTAGTACGCCGCTTGAAGGCCTGCCACGTGCCGGTCGGATAGCTCTCTGGTCACCTGTGTGCTGACCTTCGCTGGTCGGCCGAGCGAGCGAGCATCCACCCGGTGATCACGAGCAGCACACCGAGCGCGAGGAACGCGAGATCCCAGCTGAGTGGCCCACCCAGGTCGTCCCTGACGTGGTGGATGCCGAGGATCTGATGATCGACGACTCCCTCGATGAGATTGAAGGCACCCCAGCCGATCAGCATCCAGCCCAGGAGCCCGCGACTGCCGAGCGACCACCCACGCTGGCCGGCCTCTCGCCACAGGAGCCAGATTCCAGCACCGACTGCTGCCCAGGTGAACGCGTGAAAGAGCCCGTCCCAAAGGGTGTTGGTCTCCAGCCCGGCGACCGTCGTCGCCGGATAGTCGCCTTCGCTCGTGAGCATGTGATGCCACTGCAGGATCTGATGAAGGACGATCCCGTCGACAAACCCGCCCATGCCGACGCCGAGCAGGACTCCGGCTGCCCGGGACTGTCCTGGTCGCTGGGTGCTCATGCTGCGTTCTTGCCCGGAACCAGAGCCTGCCCACACCTGTATTGGTTCCTCTACTGAGTTCGAACGACGCGTGGCGGGGGTCGACATGCTGAACGAACGCAAGCGGCGGATCGGTGAGAACGAAGCCATCTTCCGGGACGTCAACGAGCAGGTGAACACGCTCAAAGCGTCGCTC
The DNA here is from genome assembly GCA_963749515.1 of uncultured Gaiellaceae bacterium. Taxonomy (GTDB): domain Bacteria; phylum Actinomycetota; class Thermoleophilia; order Gaiellales; family Gaiellaceae; genus Gaiellasilicea. The sequence goes on along the minus strand of CAVVMR010000010.1, from coordinate 696,400 downwards.
CCGGCCGAGATCGACACGATGAGAGTCGTCTGCGAATGCGGGACGCGGAATTGCCTGGATCAGATCACGATCCCGCGGGAGGAGTACGCGCGCGTTCGCGAGGAGCCGACGCTCTTCATCACCCGACCGGGTCACGATTTCCCCGAGACCGAAACGGTCGTCTCGAGGGCAAACGGCTACTGGATCGTCCGCAAGGACCCCGGGCCTGCCGGCGGCGATCGCCCTTGCGACTGACCCGCGCGACTGACCCGACCCGCTGGGAGCCGCTCTTGTACACGCACGTCTCGGAGGCGGCCTGCCTGTACGCCGACAGGTTCTGGGCAGCCGCTGACAAGGCCTCGACGAAGAACTGTCAGACAGGCACCAGTCCGATCTACCAGAGTCGGTCCGTCAAGCAGGTGAAATACCGATGGACGACGGTGAAGAAGCGGTTCGGCAAGAAGCTCAAGCCCGTCCGCGCCAAGAAACGGATCGTCGTGAACCGGATCGTCCGCGTGAAGATCGCCGATGAGCCGGTCTACTCGGTCTGCAGCGATTGGCACGAAACGCTGTTCGCGCTTCAGACCTTTCCCCACGAGACCATGCACTTGATGGGGATCACGTCAGAGTCGATCGCCGAGTGCTACGGAATGCAACTGCTGGCCCGCACGGCGATTCAATTTGGCGCCACCCCGGACTTCGCCCGAGAGCTTGCCGCGGACTACGCCGCCGCCTGGTACGTGCCCACACGTGGAACCTACTGGCGCGCCGATTGTGTCGACGGCGGGCCGCTCGATCTCAATCCGTCCAGCAACTCGTGGCCCGCAGGGTTCTAGTTCTTCTCGCCGGACGAGCATGCGCGTTCGCGGGAACACGCAGCCCCGACGCCTGACGGAGTTTCAAGGACTTACCTTTTGTAAATGAGTAACTTCGACACTGCGCAAACGCGCTTGGGGTGCGATCCGTTCAATGCGAACAGGCCAACTCCGGCGCGAAATGAGAGCGAGGAGCTCGTGTCGCCACCACAGGCAGAGGAACGCGCGGAGATGACGCGTCGGTGCGCGTGGTGCAGCAGAGTCCTCGTGCGAGGGAACTGGATGCCAGGCCGGCGCGCAGAGGACGAGATACTTCACCCAGCGTCGACGCACACGATCTGCGACTCCTGCGTCATTGAGCTACGGCGAAAGGGTTTTAGTGTCTGACAGGCGGGGTCGGACTGAACGCCTGGGGACGCTGCTGGCAACGGCTGCGCGCGAGACAGACGACGGTTGCAGATCTTCTGCCAGTTCGGATGCATGCGCGGGAGGCAAGGCGGGTCGGGTTGCGTCCTACCGGCGACAGACGGATGATGTCTCTCTCTCGCGGTGAAGTACACGATCGAGTTCGGGAGTGGGCCTCAGGACGTCACGATCACGACGTTCGGCCTCGCAACCGCTGAAGGACTATTGGACTTCATCCGAGAGTTGGTCTCGAACCCCCGGTTTCGTCCCGGAATGTCGATCCTGGTGGACCACATGGCGGTCGACGCCAGGATGATCACCGCTGACGACGTCCGCGCCCAAGCGCAGCTTGTGCTCGCTCTCGATGAGCGGATCGGGCCGAGCAACGTCGCGATTGTGGTGCCGAGCCCACTCGCGTTCGGGTACTCGCGCATGTATGAGGCGCATGCGGCGGCGGCGCAGGTTCGCTCGCATGTGTTCTATTCGCGCAACGAAGCGTTGGAGTGGCTGCTCGAACAGGCGAGCGCGGAGGCTCCGTCGAGAATCGCCGAACCATCTCCTTCGCATCGCGTTCACTGACTATTGCTCAATCAGGATCGGGCTTTACAAAGTAAAGGCGACGCGTTATCGTCGCACGCTAGCTCGGCTGGTGTCGCCTAGAGGCCCCTGACACGCGGCGATTCGGTGTCGCCCGTGTCGCGTCTGGCTTCATTCACCGGTCGGCGCTGGGACGATCCCGCCTCGCCCTCTTCCCCCTGAAAACGGTAAGGCGGGATCGTCCGACCTAAACAAGGGAGCGCGGGCCGCCGCGCTCCCCTTGCCTTGGCCGTGCCGCGCCGACAGTAACCCTCATATGAGTTCGAAACAATAGGCACATACGGAATGCTTACAACGGGTGGAACATCCGTCCTCACGCATGCCGCCGTGTCCCTAGTCGGCCATGCGGTGCGCGACCTGGTATTTCGTGACTGACGTGCGCTGGCCGGGCGTGTCGCTGGCCGGCATGGCGCTGAGTGCTTCGTCGCCTTGCCGGTAATCGGCCTCGTTCTCGAAGAAGAGGATGACGAGAGACTTGTCGTTGTCGGGATCGTGGAGAACGACGATCTCCTTGGCCGGTACGTTCTCCGGCCGTTCGCCGTTTCCCTCCATCTCCTTTTTCATCTCGGCCATCCGGTCGCTGGTAACACCATCGAAAGTCACGACTCGTGCGATTGCCATAACGGCCTCCTGTGTTTGGGGTACCGGGGCGACCCTCGTCCTATTGACGCGCGAACCCCTCAGCAGCCTGCGGTTCGAACTCGAATCCGACGAACTGTTCGTCGCCGAGGTCGCGGGCGGGTAGGAACGGACGTTGCGGTTTATCGGGGCGCCGAGATTCGAACTCGGGACCTCTAGTCCCCCAGACTAGCGCGCTAACCAGGCTGCGCCACGCCCCGTGGGCCGGATCGTAGCTCAACACGAAAACCAAGCCGAATTCGTCGGGCCAGGTGGCGGGATACCATGCGCCGGCCGTGAACTGGCTGATCTTCACACCGCTCATCGTGCTTGGCAGCATGCTCGTTCTCCTCGGGTCGATGATGCTGCTGGGTCGCGTCGCCGGGGGGCGCTACCTGCGCCCGATCGTGCGCGGCCTGGCGAAGCTGCCGTTCCTCAAGCGGTTGTTCGAGCGCATGTCGAACGCTGCACTCGAACGGGAGAACCCCGAGCTGGCGAGCGCGATCCGCAAGCTGCAACGGTTCGGAACACCCACGACACCCGAGGCGGCGCAGCGCGCACTGGCGCGACTGACGCCGGGCGAACGCCGTGCCTACATGCAGGCCTCCGGCGAGCAGGCCGAGCTACCTGAAGCGCCGAATCGGGCGGCCCGCCGCAAGCTGGCCGGTGTGCAACCTCCTCCTGCGCCGGTCCGCCGGGGCACGAGCGGGCGCAAGAAGCGGAAGCGCTAACTCTTCACGAGATCGGCCCGGAGCGTCGTCGCTAGCAGCAGCCGGCGCTCGTGGCCGGCTGGATCACCGGCAAGCCCTTCCGCTCGGGCTGTGAGGTCTTCACGCCCTTGACGATCGCGCCGTGCATCCCGTCGGCGACCTGGTGCGTGAACTCGACGGAGACCGCCTCGAACCCGGCCGCCTCGAGGCCCGCCTCGTACTCGCCCCGCGAGAGGGCACCCGCGATGCAGCCGACATAGCTGCCGCGTTCCGCGCGCTCGTCCGGGGAGAGCCGGTCCTCGGCGACGACGTCACTGATCCCGATCCGCCCACCCGGCCGGAGCACCCGGGCGATCTCGGTGAGGACAGCAGGCTTGTCGACCGAGAGGTTGATCACGCAGTTCGAGATCACGACGTCGATCGAGTCGGCCGGCAATGGGATCTGCTCGATCGCGCCCTTGAGGAAGATCGCGTTGCGGATTCCCGCCTCCTGTGCGTTCTTCTGCGCGAGGGCGAGCATCTCGTCGGTCATGTCGAGCCCGTAGGCAAGCCCGCTCTCGCCGACGCGCTTCGCAGAGAGGATCACGTCGATGCCGCCGCCGGAACCGAGGTCGAGCACCGTCTCGCCTTCGTTCAGGTCGGCAACCACGACCGGATTGCCGCAGCCGAGGGAGGCGCGCGCCGCATCCTCAGGCAGCTCACCGCGTTGCTCGGCGTCGTAGAGCGCCTCGCCGAAGTTGACCGCATCGGTCTCCCCGTCGCAACACGAGCCGCTGCCACAGCCGGCGCTCGAACCTTCGCTCACAGCGCGAGCCGACTCCGCGTACCGGCGGCGCACCTCGTCCCGCAGCTCCTCGGCGCTCGTCGTGGTCATCAGCAACACACTCCCTTCAGGTCGGCGACGACCGCGAGCTTCTCGACGGCATCGCGCTTCAACGAGAAATAGGCCCACCTGCCGCGCTGCTCGCGCTCGACGAGGCCGGCGTCGACAAGCTTCTTCATGTGGTGCGAGACCGTCGGCTGTGAGAGGCCGAGCGGCTCGATCAGATCGCACTGACAGACCGCCTCGTCGCTTGTCGCGATCAGGTTGACGAGCCGCACGCGCGCCGGATCGCCGAGCGCCCTGAAGAGCTCCGCCGTCGCGAGCGCCTCCTCGTCCGTGAGCGTGGAAGCGGCCAGCGGCGCGCAGCACGCGACACACTCAAGCGTAGTGCTCATTCGCGATTCTCCTCGCATCGACATATCGACAGACGTGAATATATCGACAGACGTCGATACGTGTCAAGGGTTAATGTCCGCTGGTGTTCGAGCGGCTGTGGCGGCTGAAAGAGGCGATCCTCGTCTTCTCGATCGCCGGGATGGCAGTGCTGCTCGCTCCGGTTGCGCTCTGGGTGCGAGCCGTGGGCTTCGCAGCCGCGACGGTCGTCTACTGGCGGTACGTGTGGAAGTACAAGGGCGTGAAGGAGGAGACGGCAGCCGCCCTGGAGCGAGAGCGCGAGCGGCAGCGACGGGAGGACGAGGACACCTGAGTCGTCCGCCGGGGCTTGTAGCGTCCGGCTCATGCCAGACTTGCCGGCACTCGATGTGGCGATCGGGCTGGTCTTTCTCTACATGGTGCTGGCGCTCGTCTGCTCGACGATCAACGAGAGCTTCTCGACCATCGTCGGGCTCCGGGCGCGCTTCCTGCAGCTGGGCATCCTGAACCTGCTGAGCGCCTCGTCGGGAACGACGAAGGCCGGAGTCGAGACGACGAAGCGCTTCTACGGCCATCCGCTCGTGCAGGGCCTGATCCGACCAGGTAGCGGTCCGGATCCCTCAGTCGACCCCACGGACTCGGGCCGGTGGTGGCGGAAGCCCCCCTACCCCTCCTACCTGCCTTCGAGAACGTTTGTGGCAGCGCTGACCGACATCGCCCGTGAGGCCGAAGCGAAGCTCGACCAGGTCGACGCCGAGGAGGCGGCTGCAGCCCGCGCTCGAATCGAACGTGCGGCTGAAGGGCTGGAGCGCTCACTCGCTGCCGTTCCGAACGAGCGCCTCTCGGAGGCGATGCTCGCGCTCTACCGGTCCACGGGGAACAACGCTGCGCAGTTCCAGCATGCCGCCGAGCAGTGGTTCGACGACGCGATGGAACGCGTCTCCGGCTGGTACAAGCGCAGGGTCCAGCTGATTCTCTTCGTGATCGCTGCCGCCGTGATCTGCCTCCTGAACGCGGACTCGCTCACCGCCGCACGGGTGCTCTGGCGGGACGACGCGACGCGTGCTGCCGTCATGACACGGGCCAACGCAGCCGCCCAGGGGAACGCCGCGGACGTCAGGGTCGAAGAGGCGGTCAAGGAGCTCGATCTTCCTCTCGGCTGGGAGCTCTCGTTCGGCGACGGGTCGACGCAGTTCCCGGACGACGCGATGTCGTGGCTGGCGAAGCTCGCCGGGCTCGCGCTGACGATCGGCGCGGTGATGCTCGGTGCGCCGTTCTGGTTCGACCTGCTGAGCAAGATCGTTCGCGTGCGCGCAACGGGCGCACCTCCGCCCGCGAGCGACGCAGTTCGCTCCGGGGAAGGCGAGCAGAGCCGCGCCGGCCCGGCTGCGCCTGCCGCGAAGGCGGCCACGACCGACGGCGGTACTTAGCTCGCCAGTCTCCGGTAGAGCCGGTCGACGAGGTCGGGCATCTCCTCGAGCCGGTCGGCGATGACTCGCAGCCGGTACTCGCGGAAGTGCTCGGGCTCGACACCGAGGGCCTCGGCAAGGCGAACGACGACGTCCTTCGAGGGAACCGGCCGGTTGCCGTGCACGAGATGGTTCAGGTATCCGGCCGACAGCCCCGTCTTGGCGGCCAGTCCTCGGTAGGTCAGCCCGGTGTCGGCCATCAGGCGCTCGATGGTCGTCCCGAAATCCTCGTCGCTGTACTTGCGCTTTCGGGGCATCAGCTCTCGACTACCCGTTTTCCGATCTCCAAACCCGCCACGCGCGATTCTTCACCGCTTATTCGATTCTTGAGGTCGACGGCTCCGTCCTCGAGGGTCTTCTTGCCAACCGTGACCCGGAGCGGGCAGCCGATCAGATCGGCGTCGGCGAACTTCTCGCCCGGGCGCAGCTCGCGGTCGTCGAGCAGGACGTCGAGCCCTTCTGCCGAGAGGCTCGCGGCGACCTGCTCGCCGACGGTGACGAGCTCGGGATTGTCCCAGCCCAGGATGACCACGTGCACGTCGTAGGGGGCGATCTCGGCCGGCCAGACCATCCCCTCGTCCTCGTCGCCGTGCTGCTCGACGGCGGCCGCGAGCACGCGGCCTGGCCCGATTCCGTACGAGCCCATCACGATCGGCTTCTCGACGCCGTCCTCGTCCAGATACTTGGCGCCGAAGGCCTCCGAGTACTTGGTCCCGAGCTTGAAGATGTGGCCGACCTCGATCGCTGTCTGGAAGCCGAGCCGGCCGCCGCAGATCGGGCATGCGTCGCCCTCCTTCGGCTGGCGGATGTCAGCGAACTCGGCCTCGTAGTCGCGGCCCGCCTCCACGCCGCGGAGATGCCAGCCGGTGCGGTTCGCACCTGAGACGAACTGGCCCTCGCGGAGAGTCTCGTCGGCTACGACCGGCCCTTTGAACCCCACCGGGCCCAGCGAGCCGCCCTCTGCGCCGAAGCCCGCGACGATCTCCTCGTTGGTCGCCGGACGAAAGTCCGAGCTGAGCACCGATTGCAGCTTGGCCTCCTCGAGGCGGTCGTCGCCGCGGAGCAGGGCGAGCACCAGCGTGCCGTCGTCCTTCACTACCGGCATCGCCTTCGTCGTCGTCGCAAGGTCGATCGAGAGCAGCTCCGCGAGCGCCTCGCACGTGCGCGTGTCCGGTGTCTCGATCTCAGCGGGGGCAGCAAGGGTCTCGGGCGACTCCGGCGGGCGCGGGACGCCCAACGCGATCTCGAGGTCGGCCGCATAGTCGCCGTTCTCGCAGGTGACGAGCGTGTTCTCGCCTGAGCCGGAAGGCGCGAGGTAGTCGAGCGACTCCTTGCCGCCCATCATCCCGCTCTCGGCCTGGACGGCGTGTGTCTCGAGGCCGCAGCGCTCGAAGATCCGCTCGTACGCGCCCTTGTGCGCCTGGAAGCTGACGTCGAGCCCCGCCTCGTCGCGGTCGAACGAGTACGAGTCCTTCATTACGAACTCGCGGACTCGGAGCAGGCCGCCCCTGGGACGAGGCTCGTCGCGATCCTTGGTCTGGAAGTGGTACCAGGACTGCGGGAGCTGGCGGTAGCTCTGGAGCTCGACCGCGTGGAAGGCGAACGTCTCCTCGTGCGTGAGCGGCAGGATGAAGTCGCGGCCGTTCCGGTCCTGGAGCTTGAAGAGCTCGGGGATCCCGTACCGCCCGGACTTGATCCACAACTCGGCGGGCGTGAGCACCGGCGCGAACATCTCCTGCGCGCCGATCACGTCGAGCTCCTCGCGAATGATCTGGTCGACCTTGCGGTGGACGCGCCAGCCGAGCGGAAGAAATGTCCAGAGCCCCGCCCCGACCTGGCGGATGAAGCCGCCGCGCACGAGCAGCTTGTGCGAGAGCGCCTCGGCGTCGGACGGAGCGTCGCGCAGGGTCGGAAGGTGCAGCTGGGAGGCGCGGTGAATCATCGCGAGAGACTAGTGAAATGGCGGCCGCCGTAGGCGGCCCTTCAGGGGTCTTCGCTGCAAACAGCTCAGTCGAGGGGAATCAGGGAGGCCTCGGCCATTGCGAGGGCGGCCGGCTTTGCCATCTTCAGGCGCTTCGGGCGCTGCATCCCGCCCTCGATCCAGCGGTCGATCTCGTGGAACAGCTCGTCGATCAGGATGTCGGAGCTCACCTTCTTGAGCACCCGGCCATGGGAGTAGATGAAGCCGACGTCCCGGCCGCCCGCGATCCCGAAATCGGCGTCCCCTGCCTCCCCCGGCCCGTTCACGGCGCAGCCCATGACGGCGACCTCGAAAGCCTGCGGATACTCCTTCAGGCGGTCCTCGACGACGACGGCGAGCTTCTCGACGCCGACGTTGTCACGGCCGCACGAGGGGCACGAGATCATCACCGGCCCGCGCTCGCGCAGTCCGAGCGCCTTCAGGATCTCCCAGCACGTCTCGACCTCCCTGACTGGGTCAGCCGTGAGAGAGACTCGAATCGTGTCGCCGATCCCGTCGGCGAGCAGGGCTCCCATGCCGACGGCGCTCTTGATCGAGCCCGAGAACTGCGTGCCGGCCTCGGTGACGCCGAGGTGGAGCGGATACGGAACCTTTCCCGCGAGCATGCGGTAGGCGCGGATCATGGTCGGGACGTGCGTCGACTTGACCGAGATCTTGAAGTCGCGGTAGTCGAGCTTCTCGAGCAGCTCGACCTCTTCGATCGCCGCCGCGACGAGCGCCTCCGCCTGATCGACCTGCGCCAGCTCCTGAAGGTGCTTGGGCAGCGAGCCGGAGTTCGCGCCGATGCGCATCGGGATTCCCGCCTTCTTGGCGGCGTTGACGACCAGTTCGACTTTGTCCGGCCCGCCGATGTTGCCGGGATTGATCCGCACCGCGGCGACCCCCGCCTCGATCGCCTTCAGCGCGAGGCTCGCGTTGAAGTGGATGTCCGCGATCACCGGAATCGGGCTGAACCGGACGATCCGGGCGAGCGCAGCGGCGTCCTCCGTCTTCGGCACCGCGCAGCGGACGACCTCGCAGCCCGCCGAGACGAGCGCCGCGATCTGCGCCGTGGTCGCCTCGACGTCGCGCGTCGGCGTCAGGGTCATCGACTGCACGACAACCGGCGCACCGCCCCCGATCGGGACGTTCCCAACCTTGATCTGAACGTCCGAGGCCATCAGGAACAGCGTACCGGGGGGCGTGGTTTTGGGCCGCGCCAGCGGCCCCTTCAGGGGTCTTCGCGCGATGAGCATCCGCTGCCGAGGATGCTCATCTTGCGCCTAGCTACCCAGCCGGCCTATGTCGTTCGAGAGGCCGATGAAGAAGAGGAGCAATACGACCGCGATCCCGACCGCCGAGACACGCTCGTAGACCTCCCGTGTGACCGCCTTCCCGCGGATTCCCTCCACGAGCGAGAACGCGATGTGACCGCCGTCGAGCGGCAGCAGCGGCAGGAGGTTCAAGAGCGCGAGCGAGAGGCTGATCAGCCCGAGCAGCGTGAGGTACGTGCTCGCACCCTGGTCGAGCGCCTCGGAGGAGCCCTGGACGATGCCGACCGGGCTGGAGATCTCGTCCCGCCCGTCCCCTGTGACGAGACGGCCGACGGTGCCGCCGATCTGCTTCGTCACGTACCACGTGTAGTCGAGCGAAGCGGTGATCGACTCCAACGGCCCGCGCTGCTCTGACCTCTCCGGCCGGACGCGGGCGAGCTGCACGGTCTCTCCGCCACGCTGCACGGTCACGCGGATCGGATTCCCCTCGGACGCCTGGATCGCAGGTCGGATCGAGTCGCCGTCGACCGGCTTGCCGTCGATCGCGACGATGCGGTCGCCCGGCCGCAGTCCCGCCGCCTCGGCCGGGCTGTCGGACAGGACACTGTTGACCGTCGTCGAGACGGTCTCGTTCGTCACGCGCTGCTGGAACCCGAGGATGTAGCTCGAGCTCAACGCCATGTACAGAGCCGCGAACATCGCGACTGCAAAGACGAGGTTGGCGGCGGGCCCGGCGAAGATGACGGCAACGCGCTTCCAGGTCTTCGCGCGCCAGTAGGCGTCCGGTGCCAGGGCATCCTCGATGTCACCGACGCCCCGCTCCGCCGCCCTCTCGGCCGAAGGCGACAGCGTGACGGCCTCGCGCGCCTCGGAGAGGGCCTTGACGGCCTCGAGCGCACCGGGGTAGTCGTTCTCGTCGAGCCGCTCGCGTAGGGCGTCCACGGGGCGTCGCAGCGACGGCTGCTCCTCCACGGCGCGACCGAAGTGCATGTCCAGATCGCCCGCCGCGGGGCGATGCATGCCGGGAATCTTGACGTAGCCGCCGAGTGGGATCGCGCCGATGCCGTACTCGATCCCGTTCCGCTTCGTCTTCACGACCGCGGGCGGGAACCCGAGATAGAACTTGCGCGGGTTCATCCCGACTGCTCTGGCGACGAAGAAGTGGCCGGCCTCGTGGATCAGGATCAGGAAGCCGAGGCCGAGGATCCCGACGAAGATGTTCATGCGACGGGCACTCCGCGCCCTGCCAGCCGGCGAGCGATGGCGTCGACCTCGACGAGCTCGGCCAGATCTCGCACCGGGCTCCCGTCCGCGGCGGCGAGCGCCTCCTCGACGACCTCGGCGATGCCGAGGAAGGGCAGCTTTCCCTCGAGGAATGCGGCCACGGCGACCTCGTTCGCGGCGTTGAAGACACAGGGATAGGTTCCGCCGAGCTCACCTGCGCGCCGTGCCAGGGCGACCAGCGGAAACGTGGTCAGATCGGGGGCCGAGAACTCGAGCGTCAGGCCGCCGGCGAGATCGAGCTGCGGGACCTCGGTCGCAGCGCGCTCCGGATAGGTCAGCGCGTAGGAGATCGGAACGGTCATGTCCGGGTAGCCGAGATGCGCCAGCGCAGCACCGTCACGGAAGCGAACGAGCGAGTGAACGATCGAGCTCGGGTGGATGACGATCTCGATGTCCTCGTAGGCGACGTCGAAGAGAAAGTGAGCCTCGATCAGCTCGAGCCCCTTGTTGGCGAGCGTGGCCGAGTCGACGGTGATCTTCGGCCCCATGCTCCAGGTCGGGTGTGCCAGCGCCTCGTCGACGCCGACGGCTTCGAGGTCGGCTCGCGTGCGGCCGCGGAACGGCCCGCCCGAGGCGGTCAGGACGAGCGACTCGACTGAGCCTGCGGCTCGCCCCTCGAGACATTGAAAGAGCGCAGAGTGCTCGGAGTCCACCGGCAGCAGCAGCCCCCCTCCCCGCTCCCTCGCGGCGAGCGCGAGCTCTCCGGCGGCGACGAGGCTCTCCTTGTTCGCGAGCGCGAGCGTGACGCCCCGCTCGAGCGTCCAGAGGGTCGCGCCGACGCCGGCGAAGCCGACGACCGCGTTGAGGACGACGTCCGGGCTCGAAGCTTCGAGTAGCTCCGTGAGATCGCCCCCGACCTGCGTGTGCTGGACGCCGTGCTCGGCTGCCAGCTGAGCGAGATCGGCTGAGCCTGACGCGAGAGCGCACAACTCAAGCTCCGGGTTCCGCTCCACGACCTCGATCGCCTGCCGGCCAATCGAGCCGGTGGCGCCGAGCAGCGCGACTCGCTTCACGCGCACAGTGTGCCCTACGAGAGGGCGATGACCGTGAAGAAGGACGCCACCGAGGCGAAGAGCAGCGCGTCGATGCGGTCGAGCATGCCGCCGTGGCCGCCGAGCAGCCGCCCGGAGTCCTTCACCTGCAGGTCGCGCTTGAGCGCGGATTCGAAGAGATCCCCGGCGGCGCCGGCGAGCGCGATCGCCAGGCCGAGTGCCACCGCCTGCCAGATGGAGAGAAACTCGTGCCGGTCGTCGTAGAGCGTGAAGAACGACGCCACGACGGCGGCGATCGTTCCGGCGACGAACCCCTCCCACGTCTTTCCGGGCGAGAGCGAGGGTGCGAGCTTGTGCCGTCCGACGAGGCGGCCGATCAGGTACGCGGCCGTGTCGTCGGCGAACACGGCGATCAGGACGGCGAAGACCGCAATCCGGCCGTACTCGGGAAAGTCGCGTAGTAACAGCAGATGCGCGAGCCCGAGCGCGATCCACGCGGTGCCCATGATCGTCGTGCTCATCGTCACCGTCGCGGTCTGACGCGTCTCCGCGATCCCGTAGAGCAGGAACGAGAGCACGAGCGTGAGCATGAAGCCACCGACCATCCACTCCGGCCCGCCGAGCTGGGCGCCGAGCAGGGTTGCGATCGCTCCTGCGTACCCGGCCAGGACGAGGGGCCGCAACGTGCGTGCCATGACGTAGAACTCGTGCAGCGCGACGACCGCGGCGAACAGCGCAAGCCCGAACAGCCACCAGCCGCCGAGGTAGACGAAGCCGAGCACGACCGGCAGGCCGACCACGGTCACGAGCACGCGCGAGAGGAACTGGCTCACCGGCTAGCGTCCGCCGAATCGGCGGCGGCGGCTCGCGTAGTCCGCCAAGGCACTGCGGAGGTCGGCCTCGCCAAAGTCGGGCCACAGCGTCTCGACGAACACGAGCTCCGCATACGCAAGCTGCCAGAGAAGGAAGTTCGAGAGGCGCAGCTCGCCCGAGGTGCGAATCAGCAGATCCGGATCGGGCAGCTCCGGCGCGTAGAGCTGAGCCGCGAGCGCGTCCTCGTCGACGTCGCCGGGCGCGACACCCGACTCCATCAGACGCCGCGTGGCCTCGACGAGCTCGGCGCGGCCGCCGTAGTCGAACGCAATCCAGAGTGCGAGGCGGTCGTTCGCGGCCGTCTCGGTCTCGAGCGCGGCCATCATCGCCTGCAGCCAGTCAGGCGCACGGTCGCGGCGGCCGATGAAGCGCGTGCGTACGCCCTGCTTGGCGAGATCGGGAAGCTCGCGCTCGATCGTCTCGCCGAAGATCTCCATCAGCGCCTCGACCTCGTCGGCCGGCCGCGACCAGTTCTCGGTCGAGAAGGCGTAGACCGCAAGCGACGCCACGCCGAGGTCGATCGCCGCCTCGACCGTGCGTCGGAGAGCCCGCGTGCCCTCGCGGTGGCCGTCCGCGACCGGCAGGCCGCGGCGTTCCGCCCAGCGGCCGTTGCCGTCCATGATGATCGCGACGCTACGGGCGAGGTCGGTCGGTTTGAGGTCGGTGGCGACCTCTATACCTCCATGATCTCTGACTCTTTGTGCCTGATCAGCTCGTCGATCGAGCCGACGTGCTCGTCCGTGAGCTTCTGCACCTGGGTCTCCCCGCGCCGCTCCTCGTCGTCCCCGACCTCGCCGTTCTTGACCAGCTCCTCGAGGTGCTTCAGGACGTCGCGGCGGACGTTGCGGATTGCGACCTTTCCGTCCTCGCCGTAGCGCCGGACGAGCTTCACGAGCTCCTTGCGGCGCTCCTCGGTGAGCTGGGGGATCGGGAGCCGGACGATCTTGCCGTCGTTCGAGGGCGTGAGGCCGAGGTCGGACTCCATCACGGCCTTCTCGATCGCCTTGATCTGTGTCGGGTCGAAGGGCTGCACCGTCAGCATGCGCGGCTCGGGCGCGCCGATCGTCGCCATGTTCTTGAGCGGCGTCGGCGTCCCGTAGTAGTCGATCGAGATCCGATCGAGAAGCGCGGCGGAGGCCCGGCCGGTGCGCACGCTGTTGAACTCGGTGCGCGTCATCTCGATCGACTTGTCCATCCGGCGCTTCGCGTCCTCCAGGAACTCCTCGATGCTCGGCATCAGCTCTCCTTGTTGTCGGGCACTGAATGTAGTTCGGAGATGATCGTCCCCACGCGCTGTCCTCGCGCGACGCGGAGGATATTGCCCTCGGCGAGCTCGAAGACGTGGATCGGCAGCCCGTTCTCCATGCAGAGCGAGAGCGCGGTCGTGTCCATCACGCGGAGGCCTCGCTCGATCGCCTCGAGGTGAGTCAGAGTGGGCAGGAACGTCGCGTCGGGATCCGTTCGCGGGTCGCCGTCGTAAACGCCCTTGGTGCCGTTCTTGCCCATCAGGATCGCCTCGGCGCCGATCTCGAGCGCCCGTAGGGCAGCGGCCGTGTCGGTCGTGAAGAACGGGTTGCCGGTGCCGGCCGCGAAGATCACGATCCGACCCTTCTCGAGGTGTCGCATCGCTCGGCGCCGGATGTACGGCTCGGCCACCTCGGAGACCTCGAGTGCCGAGAGCACACGTGTGTCGGCCCCGACACGCTCGAGCGCGTCCTGGAGCGCCAGTGCGTTCAGGACCGTCGCGAGCATGCCGGCGTAGTCGGCCGTGGCGCGGTCCATCCCTTCGGCCGCCGCGGCCATGCCGCGGTAGATGTTGCCGCCACCGACGACGATCGCCAGCTCGAGCCCCTCGGTCTGCACGGAGAGGATCTCGCGCGCGAGCACGTCGACCGTCGCCGGGTCGATGCCGTAGTCGTGGTCTCCCATCAACGCCTCGCCGGAGAGCTTCAGCACCACACGCCGGAAGGCGGGCACGCTGCCCGCGAGCTCCAGCTCCGTTTCTGCCTGCGTTGTCACGGCCCTATTCTGCGACAGAGAGGCGCCGGAAAGCCACCACGCGTGCCCCGGCCTCGGAGAGCGCCTGCCCGACCGTCTTCGCCGAGTCGTGGATCCAGGGCTGCTCCGTGAGCGCACCGCCCGGCTGGGCGGCGTAGAAGCGCTTCGCCAGCATGCCCTCGACGATCTTCTCCTTCGCCTGGTCCGGCTTGCCTTCGAGCTCGTCGGAGTTCAGATAGACCTGCTTCTCGGCTTCGACCACCTCGGCCGGGACGTCGTCGCGGGTCAGCCACTCCGGCGCGGCGAACGAGATGTGCATCGCAAGCTGGCGGGCGAGCTCCTCGGTGCCTCCCTCGAGCTTCACGAGCACGCCGATCTTGTTCGCCGGCGGGTGGGTGTAGGCGTTGACGATCTCGCCGTCCCCGGCCTCGTAACGCTCCGCACCGACGACGACGATGTTCTCGCCGAGCTTGGCCGAAAGGGCGATGCGCTCGTCCTCGAGCGATTCGGCCGCCTCCGGCCCGTCCGCGTGGACCGCGTCGAGCACGCTCTTCGCCCAGCTGAAGAACTCGTCGTTCTTGGAGACCGGCTCGGTCTCGCAGCCGACCGCGACCATCGTGCCGAGGTTCCCCTCGATCCGGTAGCCGACCATCCCCTCCGTTGTCGCACGGCCGGCTCGCTTCGCAGCCTGCGCCATGCCGCGCTCGCGCAGCAGCGTCCGGGCCGCCTCGAGGTCGCCACCCGTCTCCTCGAGCGCGCGCTTGCAGTCCATCATCCCCGCGCCGGTGGCGTCGCGGAGCTCCTTGACGAGCGAGGCGCTGATCGTGGTGCTCACGCGGTCTCCTCCTCCTTCTCGGCCTCGGCGGCCGGGACCTCGATCGTGTCCGCCACCGTCAGCTCGGGCTCGTCCACGATCGCCTCGGCGGCCGGCTGCTCGGCTGGTTGCTCGACTGGGGGCTCGTCTGCGGTCGCCTGCGTCTCGCCCTCGGCAACCTCCTCGGTGGGACCGCCGTTGCCGTTGGTGCTCGCGGCTGCGAGCTCCTTCTCGGTCACCTTCCCCTTGCCCGCGGCGATGCCGTCGGCGATCGCCCTCACGATCAGGCTGCAGGAGCGAATCGCGTCGTCGTTGCCGGGAATGATGAAGTCGGCCTCGTCCGGATCGCAGTTCGTGTCGACGAGCGCGATGATCGGGACGCCGAGCCGGCGCGCCTCACGGACGGCGAGCTGCTCCTTCCGGAGATCGACGATGAAGACAGCGTCCGGCTGCCGCCGCAGGTCGGCGACACCACCCAGGTTCGACTCGAGCTTCTCGAGCTCGGCGAGCAGGGTGATCCGCTCCTTCGCGGGCAGCAGCTCGAGCTGGCCTTCGCTCTTCAACCGGCGCAGCTCGTGCAGGTGCGCGATCCGGTCGGTGATCGTCCGCCAGTTCGTCAGCAGGCCGCCGAGCCAGCGGTTCGCGACGTAGGGCATGCCGACCCGCGCAGCCTCCTGCGCGACCGAGTCTTGCGCCTGCTTCTTCGTGCCGACGAAGAGGATCGTGCCGCCGCGCTCTGCGAGGTTGCGGACGAAGTCGTAGGCCTCCTCGAGCAGCTCGGAGGTCTGGGTCAGATCGATGATGTAGATGCCGCCGCGCTCCGTGAAGATGAAGCGCTTCATCTTCGGATTCCAGCGACGGGTCTGGTGACCGAAGTGAACTCCGGCTTCCAGGAGGTCACGCATGGATACAACTGCCAAGGGATTGGCCCCTTTCCTGGTTGATTGCGCTACAGCCGGCGGGGCGCGAGTGGAACCGGACACGAAGTTCAGAGAGTGCTGTGTCCGGCACCCCCACTCGTCCTGATCGCCGGGACGAAGGGAAAACGACCCGGGAAGTGTAGCGACGCTCAGGCGAGTACGCGGGCGCGCTCGAGAGCCGCAGCGAGATCCTCGGGGAGCGGCGACTCGACGTCGATCCGCTCGGAGGTGATCGGGTGCTCGAACGCGAGCCGGCCGGCGTGGAGGAACTGGCGCTCGAGCTCGAGATCGCCCGAGACGCCGTAGACCGGGTCGCCGGAGATCGGCAGCTCGATCGCCTCCAGGTGCACCCGGATCTGGTGTGTGCGCCCGGTTTCGAGCGTCACCTCCAAGAGTGCGCGTGGGCCGAGCAACTCCACGACCTCGAACAGGGTCACCGCCTCCCGCGGCGTCGGCGTGTCGAGCGAGTGGCGCGTGCGATCGATTCGGTCGCGGCCGATCGGAGCCTCGATCCGGCCTGAGCGCGACTTCGGCGACCCCTTCACGAGCGCGAAGTAGCGCCGCTCGACCTCGCGGCGGCGGATCGACTCCTGGAGTCGCTCGTGGGCCGTGTCGGACCGGGCGACGACGAGCAGCCCGGAGGTGTCACGGTCGAGGCGATGGACGATCCCCGGCCGGTCTTCGTCACCGCCGGCGGCGTCGAGCGCGAGCAGGCCATGGACGAGCGTGCCCGTGTCGTGGCCCACGCCGGGATGAACGACGACACCGGCAGGCTTGTCCACCACGAGCAGGTGCTCGTCCTCCCACGCGATGCGGAGGTCCATCTCCTCGGGGACGAGCGGCCCTGCGTCGGCCGGCAGCTCGACGAGGATGTCCTCTCCACCCGCCAGCCGATGGCTCTTGCTGCGCTGCTCACCGTCGACGAGAACGGCCCCGTCCGCGATCAACCGTTCGGCGAGGCCTCGCGAACCGACCTCGGGACGTCCCGCGAGCGCTCGATCGAGGCGCTCGGCCTCAGAGGCGCGAAAGCGGAGAGTTGCCAAGCGGGGCAGGGCGTCGCTTCGAGCGGTCGGCGCCGGCGAGCGCCCCGAACAGGGTCGCCACACCCACGACGATGAAGAGGTCGGCGAGGTTGAACGCCGGCCAGAACCGGAAGTCGAGGAAGTCGGTCACGTGACCCAGGCGCACGCGATCGAGCAGGTTCGCGAGGCTGCCTCCGAGCACCAGGCCGAGCGCGACAGGGAGCACCGGATGGCGGGCGCCGGAGCGCGCGAAGAAGACCAGCATCCAGAGGACCGCGAGCGCCGTCAGGGCGACCACGAGAGACGTTGCGTTCGAGAAGAGCCCGAACGCGATTCCCGAGTTGTGCACATGGTGGATCGAGAACGGACCGGCTATCTCCACTTCCTCGCCGAGGGCGAGCGTGCGCGCGACCACCTGCTTCGTCAGCTGGTCGGCGACGACGGCCGCGACGGCGATCGAGCCGAGACCGAGCCACTGCTGCAGCCCGGCGCCGAGATGCCGCTCCCCGACCAGGATCGGGCGCACCGCGTTCGTCGAGGATCCGACCCGGACATCGAGGGGCGGTGTCGGCTCGCGTCTCGCCGGCTCGGTCAACCCTGCAGCTTCCGTGCGTCGTCGATGCACAGCGTCGTCCACGGCACAGCTTCGAGCCGCTCGACCGGGATCTCCTTGCCGCAGACCGTGCAGGTGCCGTACGTGCCGGCGTCGATGCGGGCGAGCGCGTCGTCGACCTGGCGAAGCTGTTCCCGTGCGTCGCCCTCGAGCCCTTCGTCCAGCTCGCGCTCGTACGTCTCACTGGCCGTGTCCGCCAAGTGGTTGTCTGCGCTGGACGACATCAGCTCGCCCGTCGACTCCGTCAGCGACGAATTGCCGATCTCATGGTGCTTGATCGTGCCCAGCAGCCGCTCACGGTGCTCCAGGAGCTCCGCTCGGAAGTGCTCTGAGTCGATGGTCACCCGCTCTCCTGTCCGCCCGCAATGGCGAGCCGTCGGTCGATCTCGTCCGGCTCGATGCCGGCCAGCTCGACGATCTTGTCCCGCGAGCCGCCGCCCGAGACGAGCACGACGCTCGAGCGAGGAACAGCCAGAGTGTCGGCGAGCAATGCGAGCACCGCCTCGTTCGCCTTCCCGCGCTCGGGTGGTGCGCCGACGCGCACCTTCCACGCCTCACCGTGCCTGCCGACGATCCCGGGTGAACGGGAGGCGCCGGGGGCGACTCTCAGCCGCAGTCTCGTCGTCGGGGCCACACGCCAAGGATAGTGGCCCCGGCCGATGGGCCGGTTGCCTACGAGATCATGCGGCGGATCTCGCCCGTGGACTCGCCGACGGGCTCGCGGGCGTCGAGGTCCGCCTCGTCGAGGCTGTCGAGCGCCGAGTGCAGCAGCGACCTGATCCGCCTGAGCTCCGTCTCCAGGCGCTCCTTCTCGGCGCTCGCGCGGCGCGAGATGGCGCGTGCCTCGGCGTGCGCCTCGGCGACGACGCCCTCGGCCTCCTTGCGCGCCTGCTCCCGCAGCTGCTGCGAGGCGCTCTCGGCGGAGACGAGCGTGGTGCGAAGCAGTCCCTCGAGCTCCTTGTGGCGTACGAGGTCGAGCTCCAGCTGCTCGAGCTTGTCGGTGAGGTCTGCCCGGTCGCGCCAGACGTCGCCGTAGCTTTCGGCGATCTCGACCAGCAGACGATCGACGACGGCCCGCTTGTAGCCGAAGAAGCCGCGGGCCGGCTTGAGGTGGCGAATCTCGACGGGTGTCAGGGCCATTCGGCGCGCTCCGTTTCTACAGACGCTCGACCAGCGAGACGAGGATTCTCTGGATGATCAAGAGGGTGATGACGCCGACCATCGGCGAGAGATCGAGCGGCCCGAGCGGCGGCAGGAAGCGGCGGAAGATCCGCAGGTACGGGTCGCAGACGTCGTAGAGAAACCGCTGCACACGGTTCAGCCACGGGTTGTACGGAAGACGGATCCACGACGTCAGGATGTACGCGAACAGCAACAGGATGTAGACGACGATGAACACCTCGATGAAGCTCGCGAGTGACGAGCCGAGGTCGGCGAGCAAGCTGAACCAAGCGAGATGGTCGCCCATGCCGCTCCGTTCGCCCCGCTGCCCGGCTTTCCTACGCCTGGTTGAAGAAGCCGCCGCGTTCGAGCATGCGGGCGCGTTCCTCGGCGGAGACCTCGACGTTGCGCGGGGTCAGGAGAAAGACCTTGTCGGCGACCCGCTGCATGCCCCCGTCGAGCGCATACGTCAGGCCGCTTGCGAAGTCGATCAGGCGCTTCGACAGATCCTGGTCGGCGCTCTGGAGGTTGAGGATCACGGGCACGCCGTCCTTGAAGCGGTCCGCGATCTGCTGCGCGTCGTTGAAGCTCCGCGGCAGGATCAAATGGACCTTCACGGCCGGATTGGGCACTGCCTCGACCCCGCGGAGCCGCCTGGCCGGTCGAGCTACCGCGGCCTCGTCGGCTGCGTCCGAGTCTGTCCAATCGTCGAAGTCGCGTCCGCGACGCGGCTGCAGCCGGCGCACGTTCGCCCGTTCACGGGCGCCGTAGCTCCGCTCGAGCTCCTCGTTCGTGGCGTAGCCGTCCTCGTCCCACTCGTCCTCCTCGGCGATGCCGAAGTAGACGAGCGTGCGGCTCCAGACGTCAGCAAATCCCATAGGTGCAGGAGATTATTGCCGAACTCGGTCGGACGTGATTTCTGCCGGCGGAGGGTCTCGCCGACCGACCGCTGCAGCGCTTCACGTTCGATCGAGTTCGCTATAGAGGACGGAGCCGACACGCACGAGCGTGGCTCCCTCCTCCGCGGCAACACGGTAGTCCTGTGAGGTGCCCATCGAGAGCTCAGGGAGGTCGTGCTCGGCGGCGAGCTCGCGCAGGCGGCGGAAGAACGGGCGCGATGCCTCCGGATCGGATGCCGCTGGGGGCATGGTCATCAAGCCGCGCACGTCTCCGTAGATGCGCAGCAGATCGGGAAGCTGCTCGGGTGACACGCCGGACTTCGACTCCTCGCCGGAGAGGTTCACCTCGACGAGCGCCGGGACGGTGAGACGGGAGGCCGCAGACTCCGACCCAAGCGAGTGCACGAGCTCGCAGATGCCGTTCACGACCTTCGCCTTGTTGGACTGCAGGTGCCCGATGAAGTGCCAGCGGAACGCATCGCCGTACACGGCGTGCTTGCGCTCGAGATCCTGCGCGCGGTTCTCCCCCACGACGCCAACGCCCGCCTCGGCCAGGATGGCCATGTCCTCGAGCGAGACGTACTTGGTGGCCGCGACGATCGTCACGTTCGGCCCGACCTCGGCCTGGAGTCGCTCGTAGACGGCTCGCACGGCCTCAGGCGACACGCGCGATCACTCCCTGGCCGCCCCGTGGCAGCCCTGTGCGCCGATGGGAGAAGAAGAGCTCGGGATTGCAATGGGTGCAGAGGTCGATCCGCTCGACCTCCTCGACGCCCGCCTCGCGAAGTGCGCTGTCGGCTGCGCTCCACAGATCGAGCTTTCCGCCGTTGACGACCTTCGGCCCGAACACCGCCGCGTACGGCTCCGCCACCTCCGTGCCGACCTCGTAGCAGCACGGTCCGATCGCGGGACCGACCGCCGCGTGGAGCCGGCCTCCGAGCGCCTCCGCCCCCTCCGCGACGATCCCCGCGAGCAGTCCCCGCCAGCCGACGTGGAGAACGGCGACTCCCGGACGGTCGCCGCCGACCCGAGCGAGCGCGATCGGGACGCAGTCCGCGGTGAGCGCCAGTAGCGGCAGGTCCGGATCGTCGGTCCAGAGGCCGTCACCCGGCCGGCCGCGCGCTCCCGGCTCGGCACGGTGCACGAGCGTCGAGTGGACCTGCCGGTTGAGCGCCAGCCGGAGAGGGTCTGCGCCGATCTCGGCACACAGCCGCCGCCGGTTCTCGTCGACCCGGTCGACATCGTCGCCGCTCATCCGCCCGAGGTTCAGCGAGGCAAACGGCCCCTCGCTCACTCCTCCTTCGCGGGTGGAGAAGGCGATCTCGTATGGCCCTGGCGGGTTCCAGCGGATCATGCGCGCCGCCGCCTCCTGGCCTCGGCGACCAGCCACTCGCGTTCGTTCAGCGTCGGGTCGCCGATCACACAGGCGAGCAAGTGCTCGAGCGCGGCGCCGAGATCCGGTCCGGGCTGCCAGCCGAGCTCGATCAGGTCGTTGCCGTCGATCGCGAGCTGGTCCAGCCGGTGCGGACTGTCGAGCTCGCGCAGCAGCGTCTGGTGGAAGTGGTCGAGCCGGTCGAGCTCCTCGTGGGTCGTGTCGTTCGGAGCCTCACGCTTGCCCTGAAGGTCGGCACGCTTGTGCGCCACGAGGTCGAAGGCGAGCTCGTCGCCGTGACGGCGGAGGAACTTCCGCGCCTTCGCGGTGTCGGCAGGCTCGGACACGCCGAACATGTGCTCGAGCACGATCATGCGGACACGTTGCCGAAGCCTGGCCGGATAGCGCAGCCGGCTGAGCGCGCGCGAGGCGATCTCGGCGCCGATCTCCTCGTGGCTGCGCTTCCCCAGCTTCGGCTTGGCGTAGAAGTGCTGGCGACCGTCGGGCCCCCGCCATGCGGACTCGGGCTTGCCGAGGTCGTGGAGCAGGGCCGCGAGCCGCACCTGGAGCGGCGCCCCGGCGTCGGCGGCCGCCTGAACGACCTCGAATGTATGCTCGTCGAGAGGCAGGTCGTGATAGCGGCTCTCCTGGTCGAATCCGATCGCGGGCTCCATCTCGGGCAGCAGATGGACGAGCACGCCGGCGTCACGGGCAAGGCGCAGCGCCTTCGCAGGCTTCGCACCCATCAGGAGCTTCGAGAGCTCGCCCATCCCGTCCGCGGCGAGCCCACCCCCGATCCGCTCGCCCGAGACGTGCTCGATCTGCGGCGCCCACTCGCGCATCTGGCGCAGCGTGTCCTCGTCGGGATCGACATCGAGTTGCGAGACGAAGCGGAGTCCGCGCACGATCCGCAGCGGATCGTCCCGGAAGCTCGTCGGGCCGGTCGTGCGGAGGATCCTGCGCTCGAGGTCGGCTTGCCCGCCGAGCGGATCGAGCACCTCGCCGGTCTCGAGCCGGCGCGCGATCGCATTGATCGTGAAGTCGCGCCGCTCCATGTCCTGCTCGAGCGAGATGCCGGCGTCCGCGACGATCTCGAAGTCGTGCCGGCCGGGACCTGTCGAGCGCTCCACCCGCGGCGGTGCGAACTCGATTCCGCCAGGCTGGAGGGCGCGAGCGGTCTTGTCGCGCGGGAGCAGGCGAACGCCGACGCGCTGATCCGCGACCACCAGGTCCTCGACCTTGCCGTACGGCTCGAGTGCTGCCCGCAGCTCGGCGTGGCCGACGCCCGGGACCACGAAGTCGAGATCCTTGACCGGGATCCCGAGCAGCTGGTCGCGCACCGCTCCCCCGACGAGGTACGCGTCGAGGCCGAGGGAGTGCACGTAGTCGGCGACGGAATCCCGCACGTCGGCCATTCTGGCCATCCGCGACCCCTCTAGCGTTCCTGGCGCGTCGCTCGCGGTGCGTAGGCCCGTGGAACAGTACGGAGGTACGGGCCGCCGGCTGGAGCGCCGCGAGCGGCGCGAGGCTGCGCCGGAGGCCGGCTCCGCCGGCCGGGAGGCGCAGCCGCCCAGGGGCGCTAGAGGTGAGCGATCGCCTCGATCTCGACGAGCGCCCCGGACGGCAGCCTGGCTACTTCAACCGTCGATCGCGCGGGCGGGCGGTCGCCGACGTGCGTGGCGTACACCTCGTTCATTGCCGCGAAGTCATCGAGGTTCTGGAGGAAGACCGTCGTCTTCGCGAGCTGGTCCAGGCTGCTGCCCGCCTCCTCCAGGATCGCGCTCAGGTTCTGGAGCGCCTGCTCTGTCTGCTCGGCGACGCCTCCTCCCACCATCCCGCTCCCGTCCGGAGCGAGGCCGAGCTGGCCGGCGACGAAGACCAGGCCGCCGACCTTGACCGCCTGGTTGTAGGGCGCTCCCTCGAACGGCGCGGGCGCACGCTCGGTACGGACTATCTCCTTCTGTGCCACTGGCTCTCCTTGTCGTTCAGGCTCGGGGGGACGCTTCCGCAAGCGCGGCGCCGAGCGCCTTGAAGATGGCCTCGAGGACGTGTCGCGAGTCCTCGCCGTCGATCAGCCGGACATGCAGCGTCAGCCCCGCGGCGTGCGCGAACGCATCGAGGAAACGCGCTGCGAGGTCGCTGCCGAGCCCCCCGGCCCGTGCCTCGGTCAGATCGACATTGCTCGCGACGAGCGGCCGCTCCGAGACCTCGAGCGCCACCTGGGCGAGAGCTTCGTCTGCCGGCAGGAAGGCCGAGCCGTGTCCGTACGCCCCGTCGGCGCGCAACAGGCCCGCAAACGCCTCGCCCAGTGCCCGGCCCGCTTCGGCGACCTCGGCCTCGGCGTCCGCCGGTGCCAGCTCGAGAGCGAGCTCGAAACGGCCGCTCCGCGCGAGCAACGTGAGCAAGTGGTCGAGGACCGGGATGCCCGTGGCGACGTTCGTCGTTCCATTTCCTGAGGAAACCCGGGCACTCATTGGATCGCGAGCCTAGCGAATCGGGGAGTTTCATTTTCCCGGGGTACCGCCGATGATTTGACCGGATTCGTCTGAATCCTCCAGTCAAGGGAGAGCTGGATGCGGCTTGTCAACCTCTGCGGGCTAACCGCTTTGGCAACTTTTGTGATCGCGGGCGCAGCCATGCCCGGATCCAGCCGCAGCGCCTCCGGCGCGAAGCCGGCCGGCAATCCGGTCGTTTCGTACGCGAGCGAAGCCGCCCTGAGGCAGGCTCTCGAGCGCCATCCGGCCCGGGTGGTGCGCAGGATCCCCACACTGGGAGTCGCAGAGCTTCGTCCTGCCGGTGACGCCGGGTCGTTCGCGCGCGAGCTTGCCCGCGAGCCGGGAATCACGCACGTGGAGAGAACGTCGGCCCGGTACTCGAGGGCAGAGCCGAGCCTCGTCGCCACGCCCGACACCGCGCTCCAGTGGCAGTACGCCGCGACGCGTGCAGACCAGGTCCCGGACGCAGTGGCACAGGCAGCGGCTGGAATCACGATCGCCGTCATCGACACGGGCGCCGACCTGGGAGCACCTGACCTCGCCGCGAAGGCGCCCCGGACCTACAGCGTGAGAACGAAGCGCGCCGCCGTGAAGGACATGAACGGCCACGGCACCTTCGTGGCCTCGCTCGCGGCCGGTTCGAGCTCGAACGGCGACGGAGTCGTCGGCACCTCTGGCGAAGCACGTCTGATCGTGATTCAGGCGGCAGACCGGGACGGCTCGTTCACCGACGTCGACGAGGCGGCCGCGATCGTCTACGCCGTCAATCACGGCGCGCGCATCGTCAATCTCAGTCTCGGAGGCCCGACGACGTCCACGGTGGAGCGCCGAGCCGTCGACTACGCCGTTTCCAAGGGCGCCCTGCTCGTTGCGGCCGTGGGCAACAGCAAGCGAGGCGGGAACCCGGTCGAGTATCCGGCCGCGCTGCTCCAGCCGGTCGGCTCGCGCGGGATCGGCGGACGTGGCCTCTCGGTCGGCGCCTCGACCCGCTCCGGCGCCCGTGCACCCTTCTCGAACACGGGCACGCACATCTCCCTGGCCGCGCCCGGTGAGGCGGTGTTCGGAGCGGTCTCTGCCTCATCATCGGAGTCGCGGTACCCGCGCGTCGCATTGCCCGGCTCGCAGAGCGGCCTCTACGGCTATGCGAACGGCACCTCGTTCGCCGCACCGCAGGTGTCCGGTGCCGCAGCACTTGTGTGGGCGGCGAATCCGGCGCTGCGTGCGGATCAGGTGGCCTCGATCCTCGAGCAGACCGCCTCGGGGCGGGGCAAGTGGAACCGCGCGCTGGGCTACGGCGTCCTCGACATCGCCGCGGCCGTCGCGCGGGCGCAGGCCGTCGGCCAGCTCGGCTGAGAGTCAGGCCTCGATGCGCTCGATGTGAGCGCCGAGGTTGCGCAAGCGTTCGTCGATGCGCTCGTAGCCGCGATCGATCTCGCCGACGTTCCCGATCGTGGACGTCCCCTCGGCGCAGAGCGCGGCGATGAGCATCGCCATGCCGGCGCGGATGTCCGGGCTCGTCAGACGCTCGCCGTAGAGACGTGCAGGCCCGGTGACCACGGCCCGGTGCGGGTCGCAGAGAATGATGCGTGCTCCCATCGCGACGAGCTTGTCGACGAAGAAGAGCCGGCTCTCGAACATCTTCTCGAAGACGAGAACCGTTCCGTGCGCCTGTGTCGCGGTGACGACGGCGATCGACGTGAGGTCGGCCGGGAAGGCAGGCCACGGACCGTCCTCGATCTTCGGAATCTGTCCACCGAGATCGTCCTGGATCACGAGCTCCTGCCCGGGCGGCACGCGGAGCGTCGTCTCCCCCACCTCGACCCGAACCCCGAGGCGCTCGAAGGCCGGCAGGATAGAGATCAGATCGCGTGGCTCGACGTCCTCGATCGTGAGATCGCTTCCCGTCGCCGCGGCCAGGCCGATGAAGCTCCCGACCTCGATGTGCTCCGGCCCGACACGCCACGAGCCGCCGCCGAGCTCCGTCACTCCCTGGATGCGGAGGACGTTCGACTCGATCCCTTCGATCTGCGCGCCGAGCGAGACCAGAAAGCGGCAGAGATCCTGGACGTGCGGCTCGCAGGCCGCATTCCCGATCACCGTCTCGCCCTCGGCGAGCACCGCCGCCATGACCACGTTCTCCGTGGCCATCACGCTGGCCTCGTCGAGGAAGACGGACTTGCCGCGAAGCCCAGTCGTGCTCATCTCGTAGCGCCCGTCGATCGAGATCTCTGCCCCCAGCTCGGCCAGCCCGTGAATGTGCGGGTCGAGCCGGCGGCGGCCGATCACATCGCCGCCGGGGGGAGGCACGGTGACGCGGCCGAAGCGGGCCAGAAGGGGGCCTGCAAGCAGAAACGACGCCCGGATACGGCGGCAGAGCTCCTCGTCGAGCTCGGTCTTGTGAATGCCCGTCGGATCGACACGAATGTCGTTCTCGGCCGTCAGCTCGACATCCGCGCCGATGTCCGCGAGCAGCTCGACCATCGTCTGGACGTCGCGGATCCGCGGAACGTTCGTCAGCTCGACGGGCTCGGTGGCGAGCGCACACGCCGCCAGGATCGGCAGCGCGCCGTTCTTGTTGCCCGCAGCGCGAATCGTCCCGCCGAGGGGTCGCCCGCCCTCGATCAGGAAGGACTGCATTCCGGTGGCTAGCGTAGTCGCGCTCACGAGGCGGGGTATCGTAGACGTCCGATGGAGCTGTCGCGCGAGAGGGCGTGGGAGACGCTGACGCAGTACACGAAGAGCGAGTCGCTTCTTCGGCATGCGCTCGCCGTCGAGGCCTCCACACGGTCGTACGCTCGGCGCTTCGGCGAGGACGAGGAGCTATGGGGCGTCGTTGCGCTCCTGCACGACTTCGACTACGAGATCCACCCCACGCTCGACAAGCACCCACAGAACGGCGCCCCGATCCTCCGCGACGAGGGCTATCCGGAGGAAGTGATCGAGGCGATCCTCTCGCACGCCGAGCACCTGGGGATGGAGCGGGACACGCCGCTCAAGAAGACGCTCTTCGCGTGCGACGAGATCTCCGGCTTCATTCACGCCTGCGGGCTCGTGCGCCCTGCCGGCCTTGACGGGCTCGAGCCGAAATCGGTGAAGAAGAAGCTCAAGCAGCCGTCCTTCGCGGCAGGCGTGCACCGCGACGAGGTCTACGCGGGCGCCGAGCTGATCGGGGTCGAGCTGGACGAGCACATCGCGAACGTCGTCGCCGCGCTGCAGCCGATCTCGAAGGAGCTCGGGCTGCGAACCGCAGACGACGCGGCCTAGGCGCGTGCGCATGGCGCTCACCGTGATGCTGGTCGTCGCGGTAGTGGCAGGCGCGCTTGTCACCGCCGCTTCCTTCCTCGACGGCCGTGCCTATCCGGGCGAGTTCCTGACGCTCTTTCGGATCCAGCTCGTGGGAGCCGCCGTGCTGCTCGGCGTCCTCGCCGCGATCGGCGGCCGGCACCGCATCGCGGTGGCGGCGGCCGTGCTCGCGCTGGTGCATGTGGTGGCGTTGATTCCTGCGCTGACGGCGGATGGGCGACCGGACCCCACCACTCCGCGTCTGCGCCTGCTCGTCGCGAACGTCTGGTTGGAGTCAAACGACTACGCGAGGCTGGCGGAGCTGGTCGAGCGTGAGCGGCCGGACGTGATCGGGCTCACCGAGCTGACGCCCGAATGGGCGGACGGAATTGCGCCCCACCTGGAGGACTATCCGTACCGTGTCGTCGAGCCTCAGCCCGGCGCGTACGGCGTCGGGCTGTACAGCCGCCGGCAGTTGCAAACACCGGCAATCGTCCGTCCTGCCGGCGACGGGCCGCCGGTTGCGCACGCGGTGGTCCCCGCAGGCGACACCCTCGTCCCGTTGTTCGTCGTCCACGCCCCGGCGCCGATCGGAATCGGGTCGGCGCGCCGGCATCGAGCATTCATGTCCTCGCTCGGCGACCTGGCGGCCGCGGCGGGTGAGAACGTGCTCGTCTGCGGCGACCTGAACTCGACGCCCTGGTCGGACTCGTTCCGCACACTCGCGGACCGCGGCGACCTGAGGCGCGCCGATCCGTGGCGGCCCTTCCAGACGACCTATCCGGTCTGGAACCGCCTCTTGCGAACGCCGCTCGACCACTGCCTCGCGGCCGAAGGGCTCGCGGTCGAGGTGCGCCGAGGGCCAGAGACCGGCTCCGACCACCTCCCGTTGCTCATCGCCGTCGCACCCTCATGAGAGCGCGGCGGTGAGGCGATTCAGGTCGTCCTCGTTCGTCCACCAGCCACACGAGACGCGGACGAGGCCGCTGCCCGGGATCTCGCGCACCGCGACGTCCGCCTCCGCGAGGCGGGCGACGAGCGCCGGCGGATCTTCCGCCCGGAAGGCAACGAGCGTCGCGTCGCCCGGCACGAGCTCCACATGGGGCTCCAGCAGCTCCCGGCAACGGCGGGCCTGCTCGCCTGCGCGCTCGAACCGCCAGTCGGGCGGCAGCTCGAGCGCCGTCAGAAAGCCTGCGAGGTTGGGGGTCGGGATCCAGCCCGGATCGAAACGGGCGGCGCCCACTGCGGGCTCGAAGCTGCCCGACGGCTCGTAGGCCGTCTGGGAGAAGTAGCTCGGCCGGGCGACGCGCAGCCGATCGGGGTCGGAAACGACCAGCGCGCCCGTTCCGTCCGGCCCGCACAGCCACTTTTGGCCGGAGATCGTCAGGAAGTCGACGCCGTTCGCGTCGACGGGGATCGCGCCCACCGACTGGGCGCCGTCGACGAGGATCGGGACGCCGGTGTGGCGGCGCAGCTCGTGCACGGGCAGCAGGCGCCCACTCGTCCAGAGAATGTGCGAGAGGGCGAGCAGGCGGGTACGCGGCGTGACCGCGGCGAGGATCGCATCGGGGTCGGCGTCGACGACGACCACGCGCGCGCCGCTCGTGTGCACCGGCCCGGTGAGGCCGAAGTGCTCCTCGCGGGTCATGACGATCTCGTCCTCCAGCCCGAGGCCGAGCCCGGCGAGCACGATGTTGCAGCCGTCCGTCGTCGAGCTCGTCAGCGAGACGTGCTCCGGCCCGACGCCCACCAGCGCAGCGAGAGCAGCACGCACGTCGGCTCGCAGCTGCAGGAGCCGGTCGAAGTAGGGCTTCCCCACCCGGCCCAGCTCGAGGTCCGACTGCAGCTGCTGCTGGACCGAGTCGAAGGTCGGCCGCGCGAGCGGCCCGAACGTGCCCGCGTTGAGATACGCGATGCGCTCGAGGACCGGGAAGAGCGCACGCGCCTCCGCAGGTGTCATCCGATCGTCACCTCGACGGGAGCGTGATCTGAGAGCACGGCGCCATTCTGGCGACGCCGGTCGAGCGCCCAGGTGCTGAGCGGGGAAGCGGCGAGCCCACGCACGAGCACGTGGTCGATCCCCGGCCCGAGGGCCGACCAGCCCTTGAGCTCGAGCAGGTGCTGGGCACGAACGTTGAAGTCCCCCGCGAGCACGCACGGACGGCCGTCCGCGATCTCGGTGAGAAACGCCTCGGAGCGGACGATCTCCGAGGCTGGGACCTCCGGGTGACGGATGTCGCTGGTGGCGTGCAGGTTCCCGACCACGAGCCCGTCGAGCTTGACGGCATGGCAGTAGCGGGGCTCCATGCGGCGCTGGTCGATCCTGAGCGAGCGGTGCTCGAGCGGCTCGAGGCCGGGCGCGAGCAGGATCGCGTTCGCCTGGCCGGCGAGCCGGGAGCGGAAGAAGCCGTTGTTGAGGCGTGTGATCACGCCGCCGAGCCAGATGCCGAGCGGCCCTCTTCGGGTGACGACGTGTTGCTCGGGCATCCCGCTCCAGCGCGGGAGCAACGGCAACGACCAGAGCGGTACCTCCTGCAGGCACAGCACGTCCGGCCGGTCGGCGACCGCAAGCCTGATCATCTCCTCCAGGTGGCTGCGACGGACGGGCGGGAGGGTGTTCCCGTGAAAGACGTTCCAGCTGCGGACAAGCATCGCTGAATACCCTACGAGCGATGCGCGTCGTCATCGCCGACCCACCTGCGTTCACGCCCGCGTACGACCACGAGCTGGCAGCAGCACTCGCCCGTGCCGGCGCCGACGTCGACCTCGTGACATCGCGCTTTCGCTTCGGAGCCGTTGCCGAGCCCGCCGGCTACCGCCGGCGTGAGTCGTTCTATCCGCTGTCGTCGCGGCTCTTCCAGCGCTCGCGGCTGCGGCTGCCGTTGAAGGCGCTCGAGCACCCGTTCGGCCTCGCACGGCTTGCCGCCCTCCGGGCCGACGTCGTCCATCTGCAGTGGCTCGCCGCACCGGAGCTCGAGGCCTGGCTGCTCCACCACCGCTCGCCGCTCGTGCTGACCGCCCACGACCTGTTGCCGCGGCGGACGGCGCACAAGGCCGGCTTGTGGAAGCGCATGTTCGGCCGCTTCGAGCGGATCGTCGTCCACTCCGAGCGCGGGCGGACAACGCTGGCCGAGTTCGGCGTCCCGGCCGGAAAGCTCCGCGTGATCCCCCATCCCGTCTTTCCCAGCAACCCGGAGCGGCGCGACGACGGACGCACCGTGCTCGCTCTGGGAATGGTGCGCCCGTACAAGCAGATCGAGCACTCGGCCGAGGCAGCCCGCGCAGCCGGAGCCCGGCTGCTCGTGGCTGGCGACGCGGTCGATCCCCTCCCCGCGCTCGACGGTGCGGAGCTGCGGCTCGGCTACCTCTCGCCGCCGGAGCTCGAGCGTGCTCTCGGCGACTCCACCGTCGCAGTCTTCCCGTACCGGGCGGAGCTGGATCAGAGCGGCGCCCTCCTGCAGGCGCTGGGCGCCGGTGTTCCGGCGGTCGTGTACGACGTAGGCGGTCTGGGTGAAGCGGTCGCGAGCTACGGTGCCGGCCGCGTCGTCCCTCCCGACGACGTCGCCGCGTTGGGCAGCGCTGTTCGTGAGCTGCTCGACGACGAGTCTGCGCTCGCCGAGGCGCGTGCCGGAGCGCTCCGCGCCCGGGAGGCGCTCTCCTGGGATGCCTCCGCGCGTGCGCACCTCGAGCTCTACGGCGAGCTGGCGTGATCTTCCGCCGCCCCCGCTTCGGCGATCTCGTGCGCCGGCAGCTCGACCTGTTCGAGGACGACGAAGCCGAGCTCCTGCGCGAAGCCGAGACGGCTGCCCGCGCATACGACAGCGCCGAGCGCGATCAGGCCGAGGAGGCGTACGGCGACTACCAGCTCGTTCTCGAGTCGGTGGTCGACCGGCTCGAAGAGCTGCGCGACACGTACGCACGGACACTCGACGATGACTCGCGTGACCCGTACGAGCAGGCGTTCGGCCGCGCCGCGCGAAAGCGCTTCCCGACCCTGACGGCGGGACTCTAGGGACGGCGATGAAACTCGAGGACTATGGCCTGATCAGCGACCTGCAGACGGCTGCGCTCGTCGGCCGCAACGGCTCGATCGACTGGCTCTGCCTGCCGCGCTTCGACTCGGACTCCTGCTTCGCGTCGCTCCTCGGCGACGAGTGGGACGGCCGCTGGCTGCTGGCGCCCGACTGCGAGGTGAACCACACCGAGCGGTGCTATCGCGAAGGCACGCTCGTGCACGAGCTCGTCTTCCACTGCGATTCGGGCGTCGTGCGGGTGATCGACTTCATGCCGCCCCGGGGCGAGGACCCGGACGTGGTGCGGATCGTGGAGGGCATCGAAGGCTCCGTCCCGATCAGGATGGAGCTTGTCATCCGGTTCGGCTACGGCGCGATTCTTCCGTGGGTGCGTCGGTTCGGGGATGAAGTGCGCGTCGCCGTCGCGGGGCCGGACGCGCTGACGCTGCGAGCGACGACGCCCGTGCGCGGAGAGAACCTCCGCACCGTGTCGGAGTTCACCGTCGAGGCCGGTGACCGAGAGTCGTTCGTCCTGACATGGTTTCCGTCACACAAGATCCACCACGAGCTCCCCGATCCGATCGACCCCGAGCAGGCGCTCGCGGACACGTGCTCGTTCTGGGGTGAGTGGCTCGAGAGCTGCACCTACAGCGGTCGGTGGCAGGAAGCCGTTCGGCGCTCGCTGATCACCTTGAAGGCGCTGACGTATCAACCCACAGGCGGCATCGTCGCCGCCCCGACGACGTCTTTGCCGGAGCAGATCGGCGGCACCCGCAACTGGGACTACCGCTTCTGCTGGCTGCGCGACGCGACGTTCGCGCTCGATGCGCTGCTCGAGTGTGGTTTCCGTGACGAGGCGCAGGCCTGGCGAACGTGGCTGCTGCGAGCCGTCGCGGGCGATCCGGACGACCTCCAGATCATGTACGGCGCAGCCGGCGAGCGGCGCCTGACGGAGTACGAGGTCCCGTGGCTCAGCGGCTACGAGAACTCGGGCCCGGTCCGCATCGGCAACAACGCGAGCACACAGTTCCAGCTCGACGTCTACGGCGAGGTGCTGGACGTCCTCCACCAGGCCCGCCGGCGCGAGATCGAGCCGGACGACCAGTCGTGGTCGATCCAGCGCGTAATGCTCGCCAACCTCGAGCGGCGATGGCACGAGCCCGACGAGGGGATCTGGGAGGTGCGCGGGCCGCGCCGCCACTTCACGCACTCGAAGGTGATGGCGTGGGTCGCATTCGACCGCGGCGTCAAGGCCGTCGAGGAGTACGGCCGGGACGGTGCCGTCGACCGCTGGCGCCGCGTGCGCGACGAGATCCACGCGGAGGTGCTGGAACGCGGCTACGACGAGGAGCTCGGCTCCTTCGTCCAGTACTACGACTCGAAGCGTCTCGACGCGAGCCTGCTGACGATCCCGCTCTTCGGGTTCCTGCCGCCCGACGATCCGCGGGTGCGCGGCACGCTCGACGCGGTTCGCCGTGAGCTGATGCAGGACGGCTTCGTGCTCCGGTACAGGCATGACGAGGAGACTGAGACGGTGGACGGCCTGCCACCCGGCGAGGGAGCGTTCTTCCTGTGCAGCTTCTGGTTCATCGACAACCTCGTCATGCTGGGCGAGCTCGAGGAGGCGTGCGAGCTCTTCGAGCGACTGCTGGCCCTTCGCAACGATCTCGGCCTGCTGTCGGAGGAGTACGACCCGAAGCTGGAGCGGCTCGTCGGGAACTTCCCGCAGGCGTTCTCGCACATCGGGCTCGTAAACACTGCGCTCCTGCTCGACAAGGCGCTTGTCGCGAACGGCCGCTAGGTCTCGTCGCCGGTCTCGAGCGAGACGGCCGCGTTGACGAGCGCGAGATGCACGAGCCCTTGCGGGAAGTTCCCAAGGTGCTCGCCGGTCGCCGGATCCATTTCCTCGGCGTAGAGGCCGACGTCGTTTGCGAGGCCGACGAGCTCCGCCATCAGGTCGTTCCCCTCTTCCGTCTTGCCCGCGCGCCCGAGCGCGTCTACGAGCCAGAAGGAGCAGGTGAGGAAAGCGCCCTCGACGTCCGCGGAAGCAGCGGTCCGGTAGAGGAGCGGACCGCCGGCACTGAGGTCGCGCCTGATCGCGACGACCGTCGAGAGGAAGCGCGGGTCCGAGGCGCGCGAGTACGCGCAGAGCGGAAGCGAGAGAAGCGACGCGTCGACCTCTCCGCCGAGACCAGGGGCCCGAATGTAGGTCTGCTGCTCCTCGTCCCAGCCCACCGTCTCGATCCAGGCGCGCACCTCGTCGGCAGCTCGCCGCCAGCGGTCGGCGCTGCCGGGAATTGCTCCCTCCGCGGCGAGTGCGGACGCGCGGTCGAGCGCCGTCCAGCACATCGCCTTCGACTGGACGAAGTCGTGCAGGCCGTCGCGGGTCTCCCAGATGCCGGCATCGGGCTGTTGCCACGCGTCGACGACGAAGTCGGCGAGCCGGGCGAGCTCGCTGCCGATCTCGGTGCCGAGGAATCCGATCGTCCCGCGCAGCCGGGCCGCACTCTCGAGCAGGTGTCCGTAGACGTCGAGCTGCAGCTGCGTCGTCGCGGCGTTGCCGAGTCGCACCGGACGCGACTCGCGGTAGCCCGGCAGGTCGAGCTCGTCCTCTTCGGCATCGGCCGAGCCGTCGACGCAATAGAGCGGCTTGACCTCTGGAACGTGCGGCTTGATCGCCTCGAGCTGCCAACGGAAGAAGGCCTCCGCTTCCTTCCGATATCCGAGCAGGAGGAGTGCGCGCATCGTGTAGATCCCGTCGCGGAGCCAGCTGAAGCGGTAGTCCCAGTTGCGGTCGCCTCCGATCCGCTCGGGCAGCGACGTCGTCGGTGCCGCGACGATCGCTCCGGTCGGCTCGTAGGCGAGCAGCTTCAGGACGAGGGCGCTTCGGAGAACGGGCTCGCGCCAGCGGCCGTCGTACTCCGCTCGGCTTGCCCAGTCCATCCAGCTGGCGGACGTGCGTTCGAGGCGCTGTTCGGCCCCGGTGCGCGTCGGAGACCCGTGCGAAAGCACGAAGGTCGCGCGATAGCCGGAGAGGAGCTCGAAGAAGCCCTCGCCCGCGTCCCAGCTCTGCAGCTGCAGCCCCTCGTCCCGGCGGGGCGCGTATCGCCACCGCATCCGCACGCGTCCGTCGATCGGATCGACGGCGCGGACGAGCTCGCGCTCGTCGCCGAGCGTCATCGCATCGGTCACTCGGACCGAGCCCGAGGACGTCGTGAACGTCGTCTCGAGCACGTTTGTGTGCGTCCGGTATCGCCGTACGGCTTCGAACGGCCCGTCCGGCTGCAGCTCGAAGCAGCCGCCGTCGCGGCCGTCGAGGATCCGGTCGAAGACGGGCGGCGAATCGACCCGCGGAACGCAGAGCCAGTCGATCGCCCCGTCCCGGCCGACGAGCGCCGAGGTGTGCCCGTCGCCGATCAGGGCGTAGTCTCCGATGGGCAGGTACCCGTCGATGCGCACGAACCGTGCGTTCCCGGTGGGGCGATTACCTATGCCCGAAGTGGTGGGCCGCGGGCAGCGCGGCGCCCACATCGCTGCTCGCGAGCCTGCGGGCGAGCGGGCCGAGGCTCTCGAGCGTGTCGACGATGATGTTCCGGTTCTCCTTGATCCGCTCGAAGCGGCCGCGGACGAGCAGCAGCGGCTCGCCTCTGACGATCGCGCGATTCCGCTCGTAGATCTCCGGCGAGACGATCAGGTTCACCTGCCCGAGCTCGTCCTCGAGCAGCATGAAGACGATTCCGCTCGCGGTTGCCGGTCGCTGCCGAGCCACCGCCATCCCGGCGAACGCGACCCGGCTCCGGTGCGGTGCCTCGTTCAGCTCGTCGCTCGGCAGCACCCCTGCCGGCAGGTGCGGCCGCAGCAGCGTCAGCGGGTGCATGTCGATCGAGACGCTCGTCATCGAGTAGTCGGCGAGCATCCGCTCCCACGCGTTCAGATCGCGCAGGCCCGGAGTGGCCGCGGTCGGGTCGAGCTCGAGGGTCAGCTGCTTGTTCTCGCGCTGAACCGTCTTCGGGCGGACAACGAGACCGAGCTCCCAGAGCAGGTCGCGTCGCTTCCCCCAGCAGTCGCAGGCGCCGCTGCGGAGGAGCGCTTCCAGCTCACGGGCATCGAGGGGCACCCGGCGCGAGAGATCCGCGACGCCCAGGTACGCGCCGTTTGCGTCGCGTTCGGCAACGAGCGCCTCTGCATCGTCGCTTCCCACGGACTTCACGTAGGAGAGCCCCAGCCGCACTGCACCCTCGTCGAGATTGCACTCGACACCGCTCAGATTGACATCCGGTGGCCGCACCTCCACCCCGCGCCGTTGCGCGTCCCGGACGAGGCTCGAAGGTGGGTAGAAGCCCATCGGCTGGGCGTTCAGGAGCGAGCAGAGGAACTCGGCCGGGTAGTGGTGACGCAGCCAGGCGGACTGGTAGCCGAGCAGTCCGAACGCGGCCGCATGCGACTTCGGGAAGCCGAAGCCGGAGAACGCCGCCAGCTTGTCGTAGACGAGGTCCGCGGCTTCCGCAGCGACTCCGTTCCGCGCGGCGCCTTCGATGAAGCGCTGGCGGAAGGCCTCGATCGCCTCCTCGCTCCGCTTCCGGCTCATCGCCCGCCGCAGCCCTTCAGCCTCGCCGATCGTGAAGCCCGCGAGAGCCATCGCCACCTCGAGCACCTGGTCCTGGAAGACGACGACACCGTGTGTGTCGCGGAGCGGCTCGCGCAGCAGCTCGTGGTCGACGGGTGGCACGTAGGTGGGATCGACGCGGAGCCGCTCTCGGGCGTCGATGTACGGGTGCACCGCCTTGCCCTGGATCGGCCCCGGCCGGACGAGAGCCACCTGCACCGTGAGATCGTCGAGATTCGCGGGCTTCGTCCGCAACAGGCTCTGCATCTGGGCGCGGCTCTCGATCTGGAAGTCGCCGATCGTGTCGGCGCGCTGGATCTCCGCGAAGACGTCTCTGTCGTCGAGCGGGATCCGCGAGAGGTCGATCGGCTCGCCGTAGCTCTCCGCGATCTGCTCCACGCAGTCCTCGACCGCGGAGAGCATCCCCAGGCCGAGCAGGTCGATCTTGAGGAAGCCGGCGTCGGCACACGAGTCCTTGTCCCATTGGCAGAGCTGGCGGCCGGCCATCGCCGCCGGCTGCACGGGTACGAGCTCGATCAACGGCCTCGAGGAGATCACCATCCCGCCCGGGTGCTGCGAGATGTGGCGCGGCAGTCCGGCGATCTCGTGTGTCAGCTCGGCGAAGGCGCGCCAGCGCGGCGAGAGCAGCCGCTGCTCGGCCTGGGGCAGCAGCGCGAGCTCCGCAGCGACCTTCTTCGCGTTCCAGCCGTCGGAGACCCGCGCGATCCGCTCCAGCTCGGCGAACGGGAGGCCCAGCGCCTTGCCGACGTCCCTGATCGCGCCGCGGGCGCGGTAGGTGGAGAAGCTCGCGACGAGCGAGGCGTGCTCGCGGCCGTAGCGCTCGGTGACGCCGATGATCAGCTGCTCGCGGATGTCGCGCGGGAAGTCGAGGTCGATGTCCGGCACCGAGGCGAGCTCGTGGTTGAGGAACCGCCCGAGCGAGAGGTTCTGCGCAACCGGATCGACGTGCGAGAGCCCGGTCAGGTAGCAGACGATCGAGCCGACGGATGAGCCGCGACCCCTCCCGGGCGGCAGGAAGCGGCGCGGCGACCCGGGCCCCCGGATCCCGCACGCGATCTCCCGCGCGAGCTCCAGCACCTCCCAGTGGAGCAGGAAGAAGCCGGCGAGGCCGAGCTCGTCGATCAGCCTGAGCTCGCTCTCCAGTCGTGCCCGAGCCTGAGTGAGCAACAGCCTGTTACTTGGCGGGTAACGCTCCGCGAACGCGTCCTCGCAGACCCGCGCGAGCTGCCGGATCGCCGGCTCGACGCCGTCTGAGAAGTCGGGATAGCGGTAGCCGAGCTCCTCCGTCAGGTCGAACTCGAGCCGCGCCGCCACCTCCGCGGTGCGCAGGACCGCGTCGCGATCGTCCGGGAAGAGCTCGAGCATCTCCGCCGGCGCTCGCATCACGCTCTCCCGGTTGCCGCGCCGCTCGACCTCGCACGACTCGAGCGAGGTGTTGTGGCGGATTGCGACCAGCACGTCCTGGAGCGCTGTGCGGCGGAGCGAGTGCGCATGGACGTTGCCGGTGACGACGGTCCGCACTCCTGCATGTGCTGCGAGGTCGCGCAACCGCGCGTTCCGGCGGGCGTCGCCGCGCTCGAACGGGCGCTGCAGCTCGACGTAGAAGCGCTCCGGCCCGAAGGCCTGCGCAAGCTCGGCGGCCGCGTTCGGGTCGCGCACGCCGAGGCCTTGCCGCGCGCAGCCCGAGAGGCACACGAGCCCTTCGTTCAGCTCCGCCAGCAGGTTTGGGTCGAGCGCTGGTGGCAGCAGCTCGCCCTCTTTCGGCCGGGTCAGCGCATGGGCCGCGGTCAGCAGTCGGCAGAGGTTCGAATAGCCCTGTGAGGACTCGACGAGCAGCGTCACGTGCGACCCTCCGACGAGCGTTACTTCAGCTCCGGTGATCGGCCTGACGCCGACGAGCTTCGCCGCCTGGGCGAGCTCGAGCGAGCCGTAGATTCCCTCGTGGTCGGTGAGCGCGAGCGCCTCGTAGCCAAGCTCCGCCGCCCGTAGTGCGAGATCCTCAGGGTGCGACGCACCGTCGAGGAATGAATAAGCTGAGTGTGCGTGGAGCTCGACGTAGGACAACCGATTCTCCTAACGCCCGGCGAAGGAGAGGTGATCGACGGCTCGCAAGACCGGCGGGTCGAGATCCTCTGCGACCGCGACGTGCTGTGTGCCACGTGGACGAGATTCGGCCCCGGACGCGACGGGGCGAATCCTCACATCCACCGGCACCACACCGACCTCTTCTACGTGCTCGCCGGCGAGCTGACGATCGGCCTCGGCGCCGACCGGCAGGAGACAGCCGTCCCGGTGGGATCGCTCGTGGTCGCGCCGCCGTTCGTCGTCCACGCGTTCCGGAACGCGAGCCCGACGGAGGAGCTGCGCTACCTCAACTTCCACACTCCCAGCGGCGGCTTCGCCGACTACCTTCGCGGCGTGACGCCCGGCTTCGACTCCGAGGATCCCCCTGCGGACGGCGGCCGGCCGATCTCGGACGGGTTGATCGTGCCGGACGAGGAAGGCCCGCTGCTCGTCGACCGGGAAGAGATCCGGATCGAAGTGCGGGATGCACCGGGGCCGGCCTCGAATCGGCTCACGTGCCTCTTCGCGCTCGAGGACGGTCGGTTCCTCGAGATCCGCGCGTAGGCTCGCGACCATCAAGCCCGCTGGCCTCGCGTCCCTGGCCGGCAGCGCCTCCCGGCCGGCGGAGCCGGCCTCCGGCGCCGCCTCGCGTCGCTCGCGGCGCTCCAGCCGGCGGCCCGTACCTCCGCACTGTTCCACCGGCCTACGCACCGCGAGCGACGCGCCAGGAACGCGAGGCCTCATGCGCGTTGTGAAAACCAGCAGCCGGCTTCCTCGTCGCGGAAGACGCACGCGTTCTGGCCCGATTCGAGCACGACGTCGAAATAGCGGCGGTCGAGCGGGTCCTCGGTCCACCAGCGGTCGACGACGCGCCACTCCTCCCGGATGACCGCGACTCCCTCCCGGTTCACCCGCACCGGCACGCCCACAGGGCTGGCCTCGACCAACGCGGGCCGAGGCGCGTTTATTCGTCCCGCGGAACGAACAGCGCCCGTGCTTCCGGTATCCGCGACCACGGCGCCACCTCCACGACGGCGACGACTGAGCCGGAGCCGGTGCTGGCGCGCACCTGGCGCAACCCGTCGCTCAGGCGTGCGTTCAGCTCGTCGCCCACGGGCTTGACGAGCTCGAGCTGACGGCCGACCGACTCCGAGAGCTCGACTGCTTCGAGCCGGAGCTCGAGGACAGGA
The DNA here is from genome assembly GCA_963749515.1 of uncultured Gaiellaceae bacterium. Taxonomy (GTDB): domain Bacteria; phylum Actinomycetota; class Thermoleophilia; order Gaiellales; family Gaiellaceae; genus Gaiellasilicea. The sequence continues at coordinate 657,759 of CAVVMR010000010.1, read as the reverse complement.
GCGGGAATCTCGAGCAGCTTCGGGCCGAGCGCGGAGCGCAGGCGCGGCCGGTCTGCGGTCGGATCGCGCAGAGTCACCGTGCGCCGCCAGGAGCCGCCTCCGACGAGACGGGCGGAGAGAGCGACCTTGCGGAACGGCCGTCCGGCCCGCTCCGGCCGTGCGAGCAGCCGGTCGAGGAGGGAACCGAATGCCCGCCGGAGCGTCAGCTCGTTGCCGACCGCCTCAGGGAACTCGAGCGCCTCGACGAGCTCGGCCGGCGGCCGCCTACCCCGGACGCGAGCACTCTCCCCGCCGCGCGCGAGCGCCCATGCCTGCCGTCCCTCCCGGCCGAGCCGCTCTGCAACCGCTCCCCCCGGCAGCGCCGCAAGCTCCCCCAAGCTGCGCACTCCGAGCCCCTCGAGCTCTGCATAGCGGTCGGCCGGGAGCGGCAGGAGCGACATCGGCAGCGGGGCGAGGAACCCCTGCTCCTTCCCGGCCGAGACGACAAGTGCCTGCCCGGGACGCGCGACGCTCGCTGCCGCGAGGGCGGCGAACCGGCGCTGCGCAGCGCCCGCGCGTGGGTCCCAGGCAGTTCCGACAGAGGCGAGCGCCCGCTCGAGCGCCGCCTCCAAGCCTCCGTACAGCCGCTCGACGCCCTTCGTCTCGAAGTAGACGCGACCGGGCTCCTCGGGCTCGACCGCGAAGCCGGAATCTTCGAGCCGCCTCAGCGCCCCCTCCCACTCACGTTCGACCGCTGCGGGATCCTGTTCGACGAGGACGAGCTGCGGGCACATCGCGAGCGCCTCGCCCAGCCGCATGCCCGGCTGCACCCCCGCGAGCTCTGCGGCGGCGGTGACCGGCCCCACGAGCGGCTCCGTTCCCGGCACGGGCGCGAGCGCGGCCGGAGCGAGCGCCAGCCTCGGCTTGTCACGCACCGCGGCGCGAAGCTCGAAACCGGGGATCAAGAGGCAGGCGATCATGGGAACGTATGTTCTATACCCGAACAGGTGTTCCTGTCAAACGTTTCTCAATTTCGCGTCTGAAATGCCGATTGCGAACGAGTGCTCTCTTCCCTCGACGCAGCAGCGCACCAAGGCGAGCTCGAGCGCCTGACACTCGAGCTGAACAGCGCGCTCGAGCGGGTGTGCGAGGCCGAGGCCGAGCGGGAAGCCGTGCTCGGCTCCTCGCTCGACTGCATCATCGTCATGGATCAAGAGGGGATCGTCCGCGAGTGGAATCCCGCCGCCGTGCACACGTTCGGCTGGACCCGCAAGGAGGCGGTCGGGCGTGCGCTCGGAAACCTGATCGTTCCCGAGGAGCTTCGCCACCGACACGAGGAAGGGCTCGCGCGCGCCGTCGCAACCGGCGAGAGCCGGATCATGGGTCAGCGGCTCAGGCTGCCGGCGCTGCGGAAGGACGGCTCGACATTCATCGCCGAGCTCACGATCACGAAGCTCGAGCGCGGCGGGCGAACCTTCTTCACCGGCACGCTCAGGGACCTGACCGCGATCGTCGAGGCCGAGGAGCAGAAGGCGGCGGCCGAGATGCGCTACCGGTCGCTGATCGAGAACATTCCGCTCGTCACCTACATGAACGAGGTCGAGGCGCCGTTCACCACGATCTACATGAGCCCGCAGGTCGAGTCACTGCTCGGCTACACGCCGGAGGAGTGGGCGGCACAGCCGACGCTCGCGCGAGACGGCATCCACCCCGACGATCGAGACCGGGTGCGCGCGCTCGCCCGCGAGGCCCGGGAGCTCAGCATTCCCACACGGACTGAGTTCCGGTTCATGGCCCGGGACGGCCGCGTTGTCTGGGTGCTCGACCAGACGATTCCGGTACGCGACGAAACCGGCAAGACGATCTGCCACCAGGGCTTCCTCCTCGACATCACCGAGCAAAAAGGGCTCGAGGAGCAGCTGCGGCAGTCACAGAAGATGGAGGCGGTGGGTCAGCTGGCCGGCGGCATCGCCCACGACTTCAACAACATGCTGACGGCAATCACGGGCTACGCGGAGCTGCTCGCGCACTCGTTCGACGACGGCGACCAGCGGTCCGAGGACGTCGAACAGATCCGGAAGGCCGCCGCCCATGCCGCGGCTTTGACGCGGCAGCTGCTCGCGTTCAGCCGCAAGCAAGTGCTGCTCCCACAGCGGCTCGACGTGAACGACGTCGTGCGCGGGCTCGAGTCCATGCTCGCGCGGACACTGGGAGCCGAGGTCGAGTTGACGACCTCCTTCGCCGAGTCGCTCGCCCCGGTGGAGACCGATCCCGACCAGCTCGCCCAGGTCGTGCTGAACATCGCGCTGAACGGCCGCGATGCAATGCCGGCCGGGGGTCGCCTGACGATCACGACGAGCGATGTCGAGCGCGAGAGCGAGCCGTTTGTCTGCGTCGAGGTCACCGACACCGGCTCGGGGATGGGTGACGAGGTTCGCAGCCGGGTCTTCGAGCCGTTCTTCACGACGAAGGCCACCGGGAAGGGCACAGGCCTGGGCCTCGCGACGGCGTACGGCTTCGTCAGCCAGAGCGGTGGAAAGATCGAGATCGAGAGCGCGCTCGAGCAGGGCTCGACGTTCCGCGTGCTGCTGCCCGCCGCCGCCTAGACCAGCGCTATGCCCCGCCGACGACGCTGTCCGGGATCTCTGCGCGCAGCGCCTGCGCTTGCTCGATCGCGGCGTCGCAGAGGACGCGCACGATCCCGGTCGGGGCGGCAGCTGTTTCATCGGGTGTAAACGCAACGTGAACCCTCACGCTGGCTAGGCTAGACAGATGGCCGAGCTCATGAGGTGCTACCGCCACCCGGACCGCGAGACAGGTGTCTCATGCTCGGAGTGCGGCCGGCCGATCTGCCCCGACTGCATGACCTTCGGCCCAGTCGGCATCCGCTGCCCCGATCACTCGGGCAAGGCGCGAGGTGCAGCGAAGGTCGTCCAGAACGTGCAGCGGAGCACGAGCCGTAACCCGGGCATCGTGACGACGACGCTGATCGTGATCAACGTCGGCATCTACCTCCTCCAGCTCGGAGGCGGCGCCTCCGTGAACGCCAACTCGGGCTGGATCTTCGAGCACGGCGCGCTCTACGGCCCGCTGGTCGCGAACGGCGACTGGTACAGGCTGCTGAGCGCCGCGTTCCTCCATTACGGCCCCATCCACCTCGGGTTGAACATGCTCGCGCTCTGGTGGATCGGCCGCCCGCTCGAGGCCTACCTGGGACCGGTGCGGTACATCCTGCTCTACGTCGTCTCCGGTCTCGCGGGCTCGGCGGGAGCTCTGATCGCGAACCCGACCGGCGTCACCGTCGGCGCGTCGGGCGCGATCTTCGGAATCCTCGGTGCGGCGATCGTGCTCGAGCGCCAGCAGACCTACGTGCTCGGCGGCAGCGCCCTCTCGCTCCTGATCGTGAACCTCGCCTTCACCTTCGCCGTGCCGGGCATCTCGATCGGCGGCCATCTCGGCGGCGCCGCGGGTGGAGCGCTCGCGATCCTCGCCCTGTCGCAGCTCGGCCGGGCGAGCGCGGCGTACCGCCGGATCGACCTCGTGGCGATCGTCAGCCTGGCTGCGATCGGCGCCCTCAGCATCGCCGTCGCGTACTGGAAGGTCCGCGGCTACGCCTAGCCGCCGCTCGCGACCGCGCCGATGCCCTGCTCGGCGAGTGCGGCCTGAGCGGCAGCGAGGCGAGCGAGCGGCACGCGGTAGGGCGAGCAGCTCACGTAGTCGAGCCCGAGCCGGTGACAGAACGCGACCGACTTCGCCTCTCCCCCGTGCTCGCCGCAGATCCCCAGCTTGAGGTCCTCCCGCGTGCGGCGGCCGCGCTCGACGGCGATCTCCATCAGATCGCCGACACCGTCCTGGTCGATCGTCTCGAAGGGATCGCGCTCGAGCACGCCCGTCTCGAGGTAGTGAGAGAGGAACCGGCCCGCGTCGTCGCGTGAGAGCCCGAGCGCGGTCTGCGTCAGGTCGTTCGTCCCGAAGGAGAAGAAGTCGGCGTGCTCGGCGATCTCGTCGGCCCGCACACAGGCGCGCGGGAGCTCGATCATCGTTCCGACGAGGTACTCGAGCTCTCCCTCCTCGGCGGCGACCCGCACCGTCAGCTCGCGTAGCCGCTTGAGCTCCTCGCCGAAGCCGACGAGCGGCATCATGATCTCGACGAGCGGCGCGCGTAGCTCGTCTTTGCTCGCTTCGCTCGCGGGGCGCTCTCGCACGGCGATCGCGGCCCGCACGATCGCGCGTACCTGCATCTCGTAGATCTCGGGATAGAAGAGGCCGAGCCGGCAGGCACGCCAGCCGAGCATCGGGTTCGACTCGTGCAGCGAGCGAATCCGCTCGCGCATCCGCTCGTCCTGCTCCTCGTCGAGCTCCGGCAGGAACTCGTGCAGCGGCCAGTCGAGCAGGCGGATCGTCACCGGCAGGCCGGCCATCGCCTCGAAGATCCCCTCGAAGTCCTCCTGCTGGATCGGCAGCAGCCGGTCGAGCGCCGAGCGCCGCCCGTCCTCGTCGGCGGCCAGGATCATCTCCCGCATCAGGCCGAGCCGGTCGGCGTCGGCGAACATGTGCTCGGTCCGGCAGAGCCCGATTCCCTCGGCTCCGAACTCGCGAGCCTTGGCCGCGTCCGCCGGGTTGTCGGCGTTCGTCCGCACCTTCATGCGCCGGACGGCGTCCGCCCACGCCAGGACGGCCGAGAAGTCGTCGTTGATCTGCGGCGGCACGAGCGGCACCGAGCCGACGATTACCGAGCCGGTGCCGCCGTCGATCGTGATCGTGTCGCCCTCCTTCAGCTCGTGGCCGGGCAGCCGCGCGGTCTTCGCGCGGACGTCGACGTGCAGCGCCTCGCAGCCGGTCACGCAGGGCGTTCCCATCCCCCGGGCCACCACGGCGGCGTGTGACGTGAGGCCGCCGTGCGCGGTGAGGATTCCCGCCGCCTGCACCATGCCGTGGAAGTCGTCGGGCGTCGTCTCCCAGCGGACGAGGATCACGCTCTCCCCCGCCTTGCCCCGCGTCTCGGCGGTGTCGGCGTCGAAGACGATCGCCCCGGATGCGGCGCCGGGCGAAGCGTTCAGCCCCTTCGCGACGACCTGCACATCAGCTGTGGGATCGATCATCGGGTGCAGCAGCTGGTCGAGCTGCGCCGGATCGATGCGCGCGACCGCTTCCTCCTTGGAGATCAGACCTTCCTCGACCATCTCGACCGCCGCCCGGAGCGCCGCCGCCGCGGTGCGCTTCGCCGTCCGCGTCTGCAGCAGGAAGAGCTTCCCCTCCTCGACCGTGAACTCGATGTCCTGCATGTCGCGGTAGTGCTCCTCCAGCCGGCGGATCGTGGCGAGCAGCTGCTCGTACGCCTCGGGCAAGAGCTCGTTCATGCGCTCGATCGGCTCCGGCGTGCGAATCCCGGCGACGACGTCCTCGCCCTGCGCGTTCTGGAGGAACTCGCCGTAGAGCCTGCTCTCGCCGGTCGACGGGTCACGCGTGAAGCAGACGCCCGTGCCGGAGCCCTCGCCCTTGTTGCCGAAGACCATCTGGACGACGTTGACGGCGGTGCCGAGGTCGTCGGGAATCTCGTACGTGCGGCGATAGACCTGCGCGCGGGGCGAGTCCCAGGAGTCGAAGACTGCACGCACCGCTTTCTCGAGCTGCGCGCGTGCGTCCTGCGGGAACGGGCTTCCGGTCTCGTCGGCGTAGGTGCCCTTGAACGTCTCGATCAGCTCGGCGAGGTCCGGCGCGGTGAGCTCGACGTCCTGTTTCACGCCGCGCGCAGCCTTCATGCCGGTGAGCGCCTGCTCGAAGCGGTGTCCCTCGACGCCGTCCACCACCTCGCCGTACATCTGGATCAACCGGCGATAGGAGTCGTACGCGAACCGCTCGTTGCCGGTCGTCTTCGCCAACCCGGCGACCGCCTCGTCGTTGAGGCCGAGGTTGAGGATCGTGTCCATCATCCCCGGCATCGAGACGGCAGCTCCCGAGCGGACGGAGACGAGCAGCGGATCGATCGGGTCGCCGAACTGCTTTCCGGCCTTCGACTCGAGCGACGCAATGTGCTTCGCGATCTCCGCCTCGAGGCCCTCGGGGAGCTCTCCGCCCGCGGTCATGTAGGCGCGGCAGGCGTCGGTGGTGATCGTGAAGCCCGCCGGCACCGGGACGCCGAGCCCCGTCATCTCCGCCAGGCCGATCCCCTTGCCGCCGAGGAGCTCGCGCCCACCGCCGGAATCTTCATCGAAGTTGTAGACGTAGCGCATCGGCGGCGCATCTTTTCACAAGGGCCTGCTGCCATACTCGGCGACGTGAGCGGCCACATCCTTGCCATGGGCGGCGGCGCCCTCCTCGACGGCAGCTCCCGGCTCGACGAGCTGATGCTCGAGCTTGCGGGCTCGAGCCGGCCTCGCGTCTGCTTTCTGCCGACCGCAGGCGGGGAAAAGCCGGAATCGATCGTCCGCTTCTACGAAGGGTTCGCCGCACGCGACTGCGAACCGAGCCACCTGACGCTGTTCGGGATGCCGGAGAGCCCGGCCGCACACGTGGCGCGGCAGGACGTGATCTACGTCGGCGGCGGCAACACCGCCAACATGCTCGCGATCTGGCGCGTCCACGGAATCGACCGTGCGCTCCGTGAGGCGTGGGGTCGCGGCGCCGTTCTCGGCGGCATGAGCGCCGGCGCGAACTGCTGGTTCGAAGCGTGTGTCACCGACTCGTTCGGCCCTGAGCTGCGGGAGCTCGTCGACGGCCTCGGGATCCTGTCGGGGAGCTTCTGCCCGCACTACGACGGCGAGCCGGAGCGGCGGCCGACCTACACCAGGCTCGTTCGCGACGGCATCCTCCCTCCCGGCTACGCGGCCGACGACGATGCAGCATTCCACTTCGAGGGACGGAAGCTCCGCGAGGTCGTCAGCCAGAGGGAAGGGGCGCGGGGCTACCGCGTGACGGCCGACGGCGAGGAGCCGATCGACCCGCGCATCCTGTGAGGAAGGTCGCGATCGTCGCGAGCGCGAGCGGGAACGGCAAGACCACGCTCGGCCGCGAGCTCGCGCGCCGCCTCGATGTGCCGTTCGTCGAGATGGACGCCCTCGTGCACGGGCCGAACTGGGTCGAGACGCCCGACGACGAGCTGCGGCGCCTCGTGGAGCCGCTGGTCGCCTCCGACGGCTGGGTGATCGACGGGACGTACCGCGGCAAGCTCGGCGATCTCGTGCTCCGACACGCCGACCTCGTGGTCTGGCTCGATCAGCCCCTCGCCGTCTGGCTCCCGCGCCTCCTCCGTCGAACCGTGCGGCGAATCGTTCGCCACGAGGAGCTCTGGAACGGCAACCGCGAGACGCTGCGAAACGCATTCTTCAGCCGCGACTCCCTGATCCTCTTCGCGTTGCGCCAGCACTTCCGGCGACGACGGGTGTACCCCTCGGACCTCGCGCCCTACGAGGTCGTGCGCTTGCGCTCGCCCCGCGAGGTCGAACGGTGGCTCTCGACCACTGCGTACCAAGGCTAGCCGGCGGGCCGCTTGCGGCGCGAGCGCCACTCCGCAGCCCAGGCGAGCCCGCGCAGGCCGAGCCAGATCGGCGTCAGCAGCACGTAGAAGACGAAGACGGCCGCACCGAGGATCGTCCACCAGAGCGCCCACCGCCACTTCGGGACGGGAGGCTTAGGTCGCACTTGCCTCCTGCCGGCGCCGGTCGACGAGCCGCACCACCCGGTGCGCGGTCTCTTCGATCCCAAGGCCCGTGACGTCGATCACCGGGCAGCCGAGCCGGCGGTGGATCGCCGCGGCCTCCTCGAGCTCGTCGTAGATCTCGACCATCTCCGCGTACTGGCGGTTCTTCCCGCCCATACCGCGGACGCGTGTCGACCGGATCTCGGCCAGGCGCTCGGCGTCGATCGTGAGGCCGACGATCTTCAGCAAGTCGATCTCGAAGAGCTCCGGCGGCGGCTTGATCCCCTTCACGATCGGAACGTTCGCCGCCTTCTGGCCGAGGTAGCCGAGGTAGATCGAGAGCGGCGTCTTCGAGGTGCGCGAGACGCCCACGAGCACGATGTCCGCCTCGGTGAGCCCGCTGCCGACGCCGTCGTCGAACTTGACCGCGAACTCGATCGCCTCCATGCGCTTGAAGTAGGCGGAGTTGAGCGGGGGCCGGGCGCCGGGCTTCATCTTCGCGGCCATCCCCGAGACCTTCGCGATCGACTCGATCGGATGGCCGAGCAGGTCGCAGTAGTGGAGCCGGGCGCTGCGGCAGAGCGTGCGCATGCTCTCGCGCAGCTCGCGATCGACCAGCGTGTACACCATCACGGCCGGCCGCCCACGCGCGCGGCTGACCGCGAGCTGGAGATCGTCGATCGTCTGGATCTGCGGGTGACGCACCTCCTCGAAGGGCTGTTCGGGGAACTGGGCCTCGAGGGCAGCGACGAGCCGCGCGGCCGTCTCGCCCGTGGAGTCCGAGACGATGTGGAGCTCGACAGTCTCGCGCGCGGGCATCACCGCGCAGAGGCTAGCCTCTTCGCACTCGTGAGCGCCGATGCCGTGACCATGGACAAGATCGTGTCGCTCGCCAAGCGGCGCGGTTTCGTCTTCCCTTCGTCCGAGATCTACGGCGGGCTCGGCTCCTCATACGACTACGGCCATTACGGCGTTCTCCTCAAGGACAACGTCAAGGCCCGCTGGCTCGAGGCGATGGTGCGGGAGCGGGACGACATCGTCGCGCTGGACTCCTCGATCATCCTCCACCCGAAGGTCTGGGAGGTCTCCGGCCACGTGGGCGGCTTCAGCGACCCGCTCGTCGACTGCCGCACGTGCAAGCAGCGCTTCCGCGCCGACCACCTGGCCGATCCCGAGCACGAGGAGGTCCGGTGCGGCAAGCGGCCCTCGAAGCGGCCCGGCGAGACGCCCGACTGCGACCTGACGGAGCCGCGGCAGTTCAACCTGATGTTCCAGACGCGTGTCGGCGCCGTGGAGGAGACCGGAGTCGACGTCTATCTCAGGCCCGAGACGGCGCAGGGCATCTTCATCAACTTCAAGAACGTCTCTCAGATCGCGCGGCGGAAGCCGCCGTTCGGGATCGCGCAGGTCGGCAAGTCGTTCCGGAACGAGATCACGCCGGGCAACTTCATCTTCCGCACGCTCGAGTTCGAGCAGATGGAGATGGAGTTCTTCGTGCGGCCGAGCGAGGCGGACGAGTGGTTCCGGTACTGGGTCGACGAGCGGCTCGCGTGGCACCTGCGCTACGGCGTCCGCGAGAGCCACCTGCGCGCGCGCTCGCACGACGCCGACGAGCTCTCGCACTACTCGAGCGCGACGAGCGATATCGAATACCTGTACCCGATGGGCTGGTCGGAGCTCGAGGGGATCGCGAACCGCGGCGACTTCGATCTCACGCAGCACACGGAAGCCTCCGGGACGAAGCTGGAGTGGTTCGAGGAGAGCACCGGCGAGCGCTACGTGCCGCACGTGATCGAGCCGGCACTCGGCGTCAACCGCTCGATGCTGACCTTCATGATCGACGCCTACGACGAGGAGGTCGTGGGCGAGCGGGAGCGGACGGTGCTGCGCCTGCACCCGCAGCTCGCTCCCGTGAAGGCAGCGGTGCTGCCACTCGTCGGCAAGGACACGGCGATGGTCGAGAAGGCGCGCGGCCTCCACGAGGAGCTTCGCCGCCACTTCAGCGTCGAGTACGACGACAACGGCGCGATCGGCCGCCGCTACCGCCGCCAGGACGAGATCGGAACGCCCTACGGCCTGACGATCGACGAGCAGACGCTCGCGGACGACACGGTCACGGTCCGCGACCGGGACTCGCTCGCGCAGGAACGGATTCCGATCGGCGGCGCGCGGCAGAAGGTCGCCGAGCTGCTCGCGACCGACTGGCGCTCGCCCAAAGCCGACTAGCGCGGCGGCCGTTCCAGGATGCGGTCGTTCGCGGTGAAGCCGAACTTCTCGTACAGGCCGTGCGCGTCCGCGGTGTGCAGGATCCAGCGGCGTTCTGCGAACGGGCCCTCCTCGATCGTGAATCGCACGAGCTCGACCCCGAGCCCGGTGCCACGGTGGTCGTCGAGAACGTAGACATCCGCCAGATAGACGAGCCGTGCGTCGGGCGCGTCGATGGTCCGGGCGTACCCGACCTGCGACCCGTCCGGCGAGTAGAGGCCGACATTGCGCGCGGCGCGGTCGATCATCCCGTCCATCACGTCGCGTTCACGCCCGGCCGCCCAATAGGACTCCCCGGAGATGAACCGATGCACCGCGACCCGGTCGATCCGGCTCGTGTCGTCGTCGAGCTCGTAGCCGTTTGCGAGCTGCCTCTTCACGCGGACAGAGTGCGCAACCGGAAGCCGCCCTGGTACTCGTATGACGCACGGACGATCGCGAGCGCCTCGCGCGCACCGCTCGCGGTCAAGCCGGCCTCGCCTGCGTCGGCGAGCGGCGTGGCGACGAGCGTCTGGATCGCGCGCACGCCCGCGGAGGTCAATGCGATCGATCCGGGCCCGCAGTCGCGGCAGACGGCGCCGCCGGCCGCCGGCGAGTAGCCGACGAGCCCTTCGACAGCGCCGCACTCGACGCAGCTCTCGAGATGTGGCCTGTAGCCCGAGACCCAGAGCAGCTTCAGCTGGAAGGAGAGGCCGAGCGGATCGAGCGCGGGCTGCGCGGGGGCCTGAGTCGGGATCTCGTCGAGCCGGTCGAGGAAGCGGGTCAGCGCCGTGAAGGCGCGCTCGTTCGCCTCCTGCTCGGGAAAGAGCCGCAGCATCGCCTCGGCCCCGATCAGGCCGACGGCGAGCCGGTACGGCTCCTCCCTCGTCTCGTGGTGGGACGCACGCAGGTCGGCACCGGTCACCGTCTGCAGGTCGCCGGATCCCTGGTGCAGCATCAGCTCGACATGCGAGAGCGGCTCCAGGCGGCCGCCGAAGCGCGACTTCGTGCGGCGCACACCCTTGGCGACGGCGCCGACACGACCTCGGTCGGCGGTGTAGACGTGGAGGACCCGGTCCGCCTCGCCGAGCCGGAACGAGCGGAGCACGACCGCCTCCGTCCTGTAGGTCCGGGCCATGCTTCGAGTCTAGAGGCGGCGGCAGATGAGAAACGAATCGCAGCTTGTCCGCGTTGTAAACAGCAGTGACCAGGATTCAGATCTATTCGACCCGGTGGTGCGGCTACTGCGTGCGGGCCAAGGCGCTTCTCGACGCGAAGGGCATCCCCTACGACGAAGTGACGCTCGACGACGATCCCGGCTTCCGCGGGAATCTCTTCGACCTGACGGGCGGGTGGACGGTGCCGCAGATCCTGATCGACGGCGTGCCGGTCGGCGGCTACACCGAGCTCTGGCGCTTGGACAAGTCCGGCGCGCTCGACGCGCAGCTCGCCGCGTAGAACGCTTGTGCCCTGAGCTACTAGCTTCTAACAAACCGCAGCGTTGAGCGAAATAGGCTTGTGTTACAGGAACACAAGGTCTCAGAGCTGCTGGCAGTGGGGGCAGAACCACGTGCCGCGGCCGGCGACGCGGATCTTCACCAGCGGCGTGCCGCAACGATCGCATGGCTCATCGTCTCGCCCGTAGGCCTTGAACTCCTTCTGCATCGACCCCGAGCTCCCGTCCGGGAGCCGGTAGTCGGTGAGGGTCGACCCCTGTCGAGCGATGCCGAGCTCGAGCGCCTTCCGGATCGCCCGGTGCAGCCGCCGCAGCTCGTCGCGTTCGAGTGAGCCGGCAAGCCGCTGTGGATGGAGCTTTGCGTACCAGAGAGCCTCGTCCACGTAGATGTTCCCGAGACCGGCCAGCGTCCGCTGGTCGAGCAGCGCCGCCTTCAGCGCGGCACGACGCCCCTCCAGCCGCTCGCCCAGACCCTTGGCCGTGAAGGCGGCGACGAGCGGCTCCTCGCCGAGACGGGTCCCGAGGTACGGCTCGAGCTCGCCCGGCTCGAGCAGCAGCCAGGTACCGAAGCGCCGGACATCGCGATAGGCGACCTCGCTGCCGTCGTCGAGTGTCAGCAGGGCGCGCCGGTGGGGGTCTCCGGCCAGCGCGTCGGCCCGCAGTGAGCCCGTCATGCGGAGGTGGATCAGCAACGCACGCCCGGACGCGAAGCGAAGGACGAGGTACTTGCCACGCCGGTCGACGTGCTCCACGCGCTCGCCGGTGAGCTCCGAAGCGACGATCAGGGGATCTTCCGGCCGGGTCAGCCGAATGTCGCTGATCTCGACATGCGCAAGCCGGCGGCCCTCGAGCGCGGGCGCGATCGCACGCCGGACGCTTTCGACCTCGGGAAGCTCAGGCAATGACGTCCAGGAGGATCGAGTGCTCTGCGGGCGGCTCGTCGCCGAGCTCGTAGGCCGCGAGAACGGCCTCGACCGCCTCCGCCCCGCTGGCCTCGTCGCGCGCGTGCACGTCGGCGAGCAAGGCACCCTGCTCGACATTCGCACCGCGCTTGACGTGGCAGACGACGCCGACCGCATGGTCGATCTCGTCCTCCTTCGACCGCCGCCCGGCACCGAGGTGGAGCGCAGCCATCCCGACCGCGATCGCACCCAGCCGCGTGACCGAGCCCGCACGAGGAGCGGGGACCGGCAGCACGACCGGCGCCTGCGGCAGCGCAGCCGGATCGGGATCGCCGCCCTGAGCCCGGATCCAGCGCTCGTAGACGTCCAGCGCCGAGCCGTCCGAGACCGCGGTCTCGGCCGCACGCCTCCCTTCCTCGACGTTGAGGCCGAGGTCCGAGAGCGAGAGCAGCCTGGCGCACGCATCGAGCACGAGCTCCGTGAAGTCCGGCGGGCCTTCGCCGCGCACGGTGTCGCGCGCCTCGGCGATCTCCAGGGAGTTGCCGACTGCGGCGCCGAGCGGCTGGTCCATGTCGGTGAGGAGGCAGACGACCTCCCGGCCGGCGTGCCGCCCCAGCTCGAGCATCGTCTCGGCCAGAGCGCGTGCGTCGTCCAGCGTCTTCATGAACGCACCGTCGCCGACCTTCACGTCGAGGACGATCGCGTCGGCGCCGCCCGCGATCTTCTTCGACATGATCGAGGACGCAATCAGCGGCAGGATGTCCACCGTCGCGGTCACATCGCGAAGCGCGTAGAGCTGCTTGTCCGCCGGCACGAGATCCTCGGTCTGCCCGACGATCGCGAGGCCGACCGTCTTCACCTGGGTGATGAACTCCTCGATCGAGAGCTCGACGTCGAAGCCGGGGATCGACTCCAGCTTGTCGAGCGTCCCGCCGGTGTGGCCGAGGCCGCGTCCACTCATCTTCCCCACCGGCACCCCGCACGCCGCAACGATCGGGCCGACGGCGATCGTCGTCTTGTCGCCGACGCCGCCCGTCGAGTGCTTGTCGACGACCTTCCGCCCGAGCGCCTCACCCAGGTCGAGCGTGCGGCCGCTGCGGATCATGGCGTCGGTGAGCGCGTACGTCTCGGCCGCCGTCATGCCCTTGAAGTACACGGCCATGCAGAATGCGGCCAACTGGTAGTCCGGGATCTCCTTGCGCGCATAGCCGAGGACGAGCTCCGAGATGTCCTCGGCCGAGAGCTCCTCCCCGTTCCGCTTTCGCTCGATCAGCTCGGCCGGGCGGATCACGACTTGCCCGCCACGAAGACGCAGTGGGACGTGCGCGTGTGGAACGGCTCGGCCAGCTCCGGAACGAGCTCGGCCAGATGCGAGCGAGTCGTCTGCGCGGCGACGAAGTCGACCATCGAGCCCCGATCGGGGAAGACGACCGTGCCGTTCGCCTCGCGCCGGTCGATCTGGGTGAAGTACGGGGACAGCATGGTCTCTCCGTTCTCGTACCCGAACGACAGCCCTCCCGTCACCTCGCCACCGAGGAGATCCCACAGCTCCTGCATGTTGGCGACGCCGAGCGTGGCCGCCACCAGGCGGCCCCCGCGACGAATGACGCGCTCCAGCTCGCTCAGGCCCCGATCGAGATCCGGGACGTGATAGAGCACCCAGTTCGCAGCTACGCAGTCGAACTCCCCGTCTTCAAAGGGAAGGGCCTGGAGGTCGGCCAGGTGCACGTCGATCCCGCGGGCCTTCGTCAGCTCCACCATCCGCGGCGAGATGTCGACCGCGACGACCTCGGCTCCGAGCTCCTTCTGCACGCGCTCCGCCAGCTCGCCCATGCCGCAACCCACGTCGAGGAACCGCTTGGGCCCCACCTCACGCACGGCCTCGAAGACCGTGTCGTCGGCCTTGACTCCCTCCGTCAGCTCGCGGTAGGTCTGGTTGCGCTTGGCGAGCCGCTCCTCGCTCGCGTACTCCCACTGGACGACGAGCGGGTTGTCGAGCTTCACGGATCGAGGATCGGACGGCCCGGGATGCCCCGTCCGGGCGGCTTGCCGCCGAGCCACGCATTCACGGTCGCGCCGACGTCGGCAAACTCACCCTCGTGAACGGCGCCGCGAGCGTTGCGACCGGCCGCATACGCGAGCAGGAGGGCGTGCTCGCGGGAGTGGTCGGTCGACGGCGTCGTCGGATCGCAGCCGTGGTCGGACGTGATGATCAACAGGTCGCCGGGCCGCAGCGCCTCGAGTATCTCCTCGAGCCGCCGGTCGAAGTCCTGGAGGCAGCGATGGAAGTTCACCGGATCGTTCCGGTGCCCCCAGAGCTGGTCGGTCTCGACGAGGTTCACGAACACGAGCCCGTCGTCGAGCTGGCGCAGCAGCTCCACCGTCTGGTTGATCCCATCGACGTTGGACTTGGTCGGAAAGGACTCGTCGATGTCGCAGCCCGCGAAGATGTCGCTGATCTTGCCCACCGCGTGCACCTTCTGGCCCGTGTCGCGGACGAGCGACAGATAGTTGGGACGGCGGGGCTCGAGCGAGAAGTCGTGGCGATTCGGCGTTCGCTCGTAGCTGCCGGGAACGCCGTCGAAGGGCCGTGCGATGACGCGGCCGACCGCGTGCTTGCCGGTCAGGATCTCGCGCGCAGCCTTGCAGGCCTCGTAGAGCTCCTCCAGCGGGATGGTCTCCTCGTGAGCGGCGATCTGGAAGACGGAGTCCGCGGACGTGTAGACGATCCACTTCCCCGTCCGCTGGTGCTCCTCACCGAGCTCCTGGATGATCTCCGTCCCCGAAGCCGGCTTGTTGCCGAGGACGCCGCGGCCGGTCTTGTGCATGAAGGGGTCGATGACGTCGTGCGGGAAGCCGTGCGGGTAGGTGGGCATCGCGGTCGGCGTGACGACGCCCATCAACTCCCAGTGGCCGGTCGTCGTGTCCTTGCCCTTCGACCGCTCGAGCAGCCGGCCTGCGACCGCGGGAGCCCCAGGCTGAGGTGGGCTGCCCTCGAGCGGCATCACATTGCCGAGGCCGAGCGCCTCGAGTGCGGGCAGGTCGAGGCCTCCGACGGCGCGGGCCACGTTACCGAGCGTGTTCGACCCCTCATCGCCGTACGAGGCCGCGTCGGGCAACTCTCCCGCGCCAACGGCGTCGAGCACGATTACGCACGCCCGCGGCACGCGGCTATTCTACGGCGCAATGGACACCGTCCTCGGTTTGATCGGGCTCACCTTGTACATCGTCGTCATCGTCTCGCTGGCGGCCGCCGTCACCTGGGCTGTGGTCAAGCTCAGCCCGTCCAAGAGCCAGAAGCAGCTCGAAGCACGCAAGGAAGCCGCCGGCAAGACGGCCGGCTAGACGGCTGACGCGAGGACGTCCTCGAGGGGTGTGTGCTCCAGCCCGTGCGCCTCGGCCACGGCCTCGTACGTGATCCGGCCGTCGATCACGTTCACCCCTCGTGAGAGCGGCTTGTCGCGGGCGACGGCCATCGCCAGCCCGTATTCGGCGATCTCCTCGACGTAGGGCAGCGTGACGTTCGTGAGCGCCTTCGTCGATGTGATCGGCACCGCTCCCGGCATGTTCGCCACGCAGTAGTGGACGACGCCGTCGACCTCGTAGACGGGATCGTCGTGCGTCGTCGCGTGTGACGTCTCCGAGCAGCCGCCCTGGTCGATCGCGACGTCGCAGAAGACGCTGCCGGTCTTCATCCCGGCGATCATCTCTCTCGTCAGGAGCTTGGGCGCGAGCGCGCCGGGGATCAGCACGGCGCCGATGACCACGTCTGCGTCGCTGACCGACTCCTCGATCTGGAGCGTCGACGACATGACGAGGCTGACGCGCCCGTGCAGCGTCTCCTCGAGATGGCGCATCCGGTCGACCGAGCGGTCCAGAATTGTGACCTGCGCGCCGAGGCCGAGCGCGATCACCGCGGCGTTGTAGCCGACGATGCCGCCGCCGATCACGACGACCTTGCCCGGTGCGACGCCTGCGACCCCGCCGAGCAGCAGCCCACGTCCACCTTTCGGGCGTTCGAGATAGTGCGCACCTGCCTGCGCGGCGAGCCGGCCCGCGACCTCGCTCATCGGCGCCAGCAGCGGCAGCCTGCGGTCGTCGGTCTCGACGGTCTCGTACGCGACGGCCGTGACGCCACTGTCGACGAGTGCGCGTGTGAGCGGTTCGTCGGCGGCGATGTGCAGGTAGGTGAAGAGCACGAGGCCCGATCGCAGCCTGGGGTACTCGATCGCGATCGGCTCCTTGACCTTCAGCAGGAGCTCCGCGGTCTCCCAGACCTCCTCGACCGAGGCGATGCGGGCGCCGGTCGACTCGTACTGGGTGTCGTCGAACTGGCTGCCCACGCCGGCCGCCGTCTCGACCACCACCTCGTGACCGAGCCGCACGAGCTCACGCGCACCCGCCGGCGTCAGCGCGACGCGGTACTCCTGGGGCTTGATCTCCTTGGCGACGCCGATGCGCATGAGCGGCGGAACGATACCGCTAAGCGCCCTCGCGCAGGTAGAGCAGGAGGCCGATCAACGTCGTCGCATCGTCCAGCTCGTGCAGGCGCTCCTCGACCTCGGACCGGGCCCAGCGCACGACCTCGAGCTCCTCGCCCTCGTCCGGATCCGGCTCTCCCTCCTCGAGGCCGTCGGCCACGAAGACCGTCACGCGCTCGTTGACGAAGCCGGGAGAGGTCCAGAACGACGTGAGCTCACGCCAGTCTCCGCCGTGCAGCCCGGTCTCCTCGCGCAGCTCACGTCGCGCCGTCTCCAACGGCGTCTCGCCCTCGTCGATCAGCCCGGCCGGCAGCTCGAGCAGCTTGCCGCCGGTCGCCACGCGTTGCTGGCGAACGAAGACGAAGCGGCCTTCGGCATCCAACGCCACGATCGCGACCGCGTCGGGCGTGTCGGCGACCTCGTAGCCGTCCTCGACGATCACCGCGAAGCGGCGCCCCTCCCAGATCCTCATCGGACGAGGCTCTCCACGTACGCCCGCTCCTCACGCCCGAACCAGGGCGGTTCGCCGGCGACGGCGTTCTCGGCCGCGTGCTCCGGCCGCCGGGTCGCGGGGATCACCAGATCGACGCGCTCGTCCGACAAGGCCCACTTCAGCAGCACCTGCGGCCAGGTCGTGACGCCGAACTCGGCGAGCGCGCTCAGTTCCTCCGGTGTGGGCTCGTTCGAGAGCAGCGCGCCCTCGCCGAACGGACGCATGACGATCACGGCGACGCCGAGATCCGCTGCGAGCGGAAGGAGCGTCTCCTCACAGGTTCGCTCGCGTGGGTTCAACGGCACCTGAAGCGTGTCGAGGCGTCGCGTCTCCAGAGCGTGCTCGAGCTCCCCGAACGCCGACGGTGCGTAGTGGGTGACGCCGAGCTTCCCGATCTGTCCGCCACCACACTCGGCCTCGAGCCAGGGCAGGTGCCGCTCCCAGCCAACGAGGTTGTGCACCTGCTCGACGTCGACGCGGCCGAACCATTCGAGCTGATCGGAGAGCTGCCGTCGCGCATCCTCGGGCGATGCCGTCCAGATCTTCGTCAACACGCTGACCTCGTCGCGCCGGTCGGCGAGCGCGGCGCCGAGCGCGCGCTCCGCACCGCCGTACATCGGCGAGGTGTCAAAACAGCGGCTGCCCGCCTCGAACGCCGCGTCGACGACGGTGCGCGCCAGCTTCACGTCGCCGTCGAACGTGTTCCACGTGCCGAGACCGACGACCGGGCCGAGACGCCGCTCCTCCATCAGTCGAGCATCCCCGCCGCGATGACACCCGCCGCGAACGCTGCGCGGAAGAAGGCGGGGTCGACGTCCGGCCCGCGGCCCATGTGACGAAGCGGCAGACCTGCGCACGCGTCCTCCCAGCCGCCTGTCGCGATCTCGTCGGGCCAGGCGACGACGATCTCACCCAGACAGAGATCGAGGACAGACTGCGTGTGGTGCGAGACGCCGCGATGGCGTTCGCGCTCGTCGGCCTCGGATGAGCGGACCGCGAGCACGGGGCGGCCTCCGAGCGCCGCCGCCGTATTGGCGGCGTCCGCGAGCGAGAGGGCACCGTGACCGAACTGCGTCCCCGTGCCGACGATCCCGGGGCCGATCGCACAGACGATCGCGTCACACCTCTCCCGCGTCGCCAGAACGAAGGCAGCGGCCGCCGTCACGCAGTCCACATCGCCGTCCAGGCACGGCGCGACCGCAATCGAGGCGGCGAGGAGCCCACGTTGCTTGAGCGTCCGAACGGCGTCCGACAGCGACACCGGAAGCGCGCCTCCGCTGACCTGGACGTAGGCGACTCGCTTCCCGGCGAGCGCAGCGCACACCGGAGCGACCTGGCTGTGCAGCGTGCAGAGCACGACCGGCATCCCCTCGAGGGAAGCGGGCAGCTCGCCGTCCTCCTCACCCCGCCTCAGGGCGACCTGTCCCGGCGCGTACGGCAGCGCCATCACGTGCGCTCCTTCCTCGGCTGGGAGACCCAGCCCGCGCGTCAGGTTCGCATAGAGGACGTCGAAGCCGCCCGATCCGAGCTCGAGGAGGCGTGCCTGCTCGTTCACGAGCACCTCGTCCCCGACCTCGACCTCGCCGGTCAGCCTCGGGTAGGAGACGCACGCGATCCCGTCCACCTCGAGCCGGACCAGACGGTCGAGCCGCTCGCCGAGCGCGGTCACAGTGCCGCGCCTAAGGCTGAGTGGCATCTCGGGCGGCGTCGACCAGCGCCAGCGTCACGTCGACCATCGCGTCCAGATCGTCAACAGCGATGTGCTCCTCGGCGGTGTGGATCTCAGCCATCCCATTCGCCAGATTGAGGCAGGGCAAACCCTTGGCGTTGAACACGTTCGCATCCGCGCCTCCGCCCGTGAACGTCGGCACCATCTCGTAGCCGCACGCCTCGAGCGCGGTCGTCGCCAACCGGACGATCGGGTCGCTCTCCTTGAACCGGTAGCCCTGGTAGGTCTCGCTGACCTCGGTCTCGACCGCGCACTCGGTGACGCTCGCGGCGAATGCGAACGTGTCGAGCATCTCCTGGACGAGATCGGCGAGCTTGCGGACGTCGTGTGAGCGAGCCTCCACTTCCAGCTCGCACCATTCCGGGACGATGTTCCGCGCGCTGCCGCCGCTGATCAAACCGACGTTCGCGGTCGTCTCGTCGTCGAGCCGGCCGAGCCGCAGATCGGCGATCGCCCGCGCCGCCGCGACGACCGCAGAGCGGCCCTCCTCAGGAACCATCCCCGAGTGCGCGGGACGGCCGTGGAAGCGCACCGACAGCGCGCGTCCGTACGGCGCGCCCATGATCACGTCGCCGATCGGCGCCGCCTGGTCGTAGACGAAGCCCAGCTCGGCCTCGAGCTTCGTGTGGTCGAACGCTCCCGCGCCGAGGAGGCCGACCTCCTCCTTCTGCGTGAACAGGAGCTCGATGCCCGCGTGCGGCCTACGCTCGGTGGCAATCCGTCGCGCCGCCTCGACCATCGCGACGACAGCCGACTTGTTGTCCGCGCCGAGAATCGTCTCCGCGGCGTTCCGGACGACGCCCTCGGTGACCACCGGCTCGAGGGCGCCCTGCGGCGGCACCGTGTCGAGGTGCGCGCAGAAGAAGATCGGCGTCCCGCCGTCCATCCGGCCGGGAAGCCGGCATAGGAGGTTCCCCGAATTGGAGTCGATGCGCGCCCCCGCGTCGTCCTCCTCGACCTCGAGACCGAGTGACCGCAGCTCGGCGGTAACGCGATCGGTGACCGCGCGCTCGTTTCCCGGTGGACTGGGAATCGCACACAGCTCCGTGAACAGCTCGAGCATCGACGGCACATGCTGATCCTAGATCTCCGCAATGTGCGCGAAAATACTGCGCCAGGCTGCCGATATCTTCTACAATATGACTGCTGTGGCCAGTGCCGTCACCCACGAGCTCGTCCAGAAGAGCCTTGTCGGAGAGGCGCTCGAGCATGGTCCCGTGGCCGTCTTCGTCGCCGGCGACGACGGCCGGTACCTCGCAGCGAACGCCTACGCATGCCAGCTGCTGGGGTACACGAGAGCCGAGCTGCTCGAGCTGAGCGTGCACGACGTGGCCGTCGATCCCGATGCTCACATCAACAACCTGGAGATGCGGCGCGCCGGCTCGCGCACGAGCACGACGCTGCTGCGGCGGAGCGACGGGACCGAGCTCGAGCTGTGCTTCCGCGCGTCGCAGTCGACGGTCGGCGGGATGCTCGTCTACATCGGGATCTGCTGGCCCGCCGACCCGGCTGACTAGACCTGGCCGGCGGCGCGCAACTGCACGCCGCTGCGTGAGCGGGCCCGCTCGACGGCGGCGCCGACGAATTCCCTGAACAGCGGTGCCGGCCGGGTGGGCCGCGACTTGAACTCCGGATGGAACTGACTGGCCACGAACCACGGATGGTCGGGTAGCTCGACGATCTCGACGAGGCGCCCTTCCTGGAACGTGCCGGAGACGACGAGGCCGGCGTCGATCAGCTGCTGGCGGTACTGGTTGTTGACTTCGTACCGGTGGCGGTGGCGCTCGTGGATGACCGAGTCGCCGTAGACGTCGCGGGTCCGCGTCCCGTCGGCCAGCTCCACCGCCTGCGCGCCGAGCCGCATCGTGCCGCCGAGATCCTCGATCTCCTTCTGCTCGGGCAGCAGGTCGATGACCGGATACGGCGTCTCCGGGTCCATCTCCGTCGAGTTCGCGCCCTCGAACCCGGCCACGTTGCGCGCGTACTCGGAGACGGCAACGTGCATGCCGAGGCAGATGCCGAGGTACGGGATGCCGCGCTCCCGCGCGACCTGGCAGGCGAGGATCTTCCCCTCCCACCCGCGCGAGCCGAAGCCGCCTGGAACGAGGACGCCGTCGACCTGCTCCAGGAGCTCAGCCGCCTCCTCGTAGGACATGTTCTCGGCGTCGACCCACTGCACGCGCACCGACGCCCCTTGATGGACGCCGGCGTGCTTCAGCGCCTCGTGCACCGACAGGTAGGCATCGTGGAGCTTCACGTACTTGCCGACGAGCGCGATCGTCACTGCCTCCCGCGGCTCGCCGATCCGGTCGATCACCTCCTGCCACTCGCCCAGGCCCGCGCGGGGTGCGTCGATGCCGAGCTGGGTGCAGACGAGCTCGTCGAGACCCTCGTCCCGGAGCACGGCTGGGACGAGATAGACGTCGGAGACATCCGGCGCCGCGACGACCGAGCGGATGTCGACGTCGGCGAAGAGGGCGATCTTGTCCTTGATGTCCTGCGAGAGCTCCTCGTGGGAGCGGCAGACGATCACGTCCGGGTGGATACCGATCCGGCGAAGCTCGTTCACCGAGTGCTGCGTCGGCTTCGTCTTCAGCTCGCCGGCCGCCTCGATGAACGGGACGAGGGTGCAGTGGAGATACATCACGTTCTCCGGGCCGACCTCGCGCCGGAACTGGCGGATCGCCTCGAGGAACGGCAGCGACTCGATGTCGCCGACAGTGCCCCCGATCTCCGAGATCACGACGTCGGCCGGCGCCGCCTTCGCCGCGCGCTTGATTCGCAGCTTGATCTCGTTCGTGATGTGCGGGATCACCTGCACCGTGGCGCCGAGGAACTCGCCCTTCCGCTCCTTGCGGAGGACGGCGTCCCAGATCGCGCCGGCGCTGTGGCTGGCGTTCCGCGAGAGGTTCTCGTCGATGAACCGCTCGTAGTGGCCGATGTCGAGATCGGTCTCCGCGCCGTCCTCGGTGACGAACACCTCGCCGTGCTGGAAGGGGCTCATCGTGCCCGGGTCGACGTTCAGATAGGGGTCGAACTTCTGAGCCTGGACGCGGAGCCCGCGCTCCTTCAGCAGTCGTCCGAGCGACGCCGCGACGATCCCTTTCCCGAGCGCCGACACGACGCCGCCGGTGACGAAGATGTACTTGGTCTCGTGCTCCCCGGTCGTGCTCATGTTCCTTGCCTCCCCCAGGCGTCGAGCGTGCGAAACACGGGCGTCCTCTCGATCCACGCCCCGAGCGAGCGACGCTCTCCGATGAGGGTGAGGCCCGCGAGCGCTGCGATCGCGCTCCAGCGCTGCCTCTCCGTGAACTTGCTCACGGACCGTAAACCTAGCACGGCGCCGAGCGCGTTCGATCCCGAGTCACCGAGCATCGCCATCTCGCGAAGATCGTAGGGAAGCAGGAGGACGGCGATCCCCTTCGGCGCGTCGAGCGGAATCGACGCCGCGAGGTACGCCTTCAATGCGCGTCCGGGCTTCGTGTCGAGCTGGTTCAGCATGTTCGCCGCGAGCCCGACGAGGATCGCGCCGGAGACCGAGCGCGTGCGCAGGAGCGCGTACGCGGGGATCCCGACGAGCTTGAGGACGCCCGTCGTCGACCCCGAGCGAAGGTGCTTGCGGAAGCCGCGCTCCTCCCCGCTCCAGAGGTCGTCGGCGAGACCGAGAGCAGCAACGGGCGCGACCCCCGGCTGCGCGAGGCCCACGACCCAGCCGACGAGAGGGAGGCGCAGGCCCCGGTGATTGCGGCCCTGCGGCCCGAAGGCGAGGAGGATGTCGCGAAGCTGGCGGCCGCGATGGAGGAACCCGCCAAGGTCGCGCTCGGTCGCGCGGTGCTCGAGGTCGATGTCCACCTCGGCGACGTCGAGCCCGGCTTGCGCGGCGTCCGCCGTCATCGCCGACTCGCAGCCGAACCCGGCCGCGAGCGGGAAGACCGTCGTGCGGGCCTGCGCGGTCAGCCGCCGCTGGCCGGAGAGCGGTTCCTGCGCCGCGTAGCCGGAGGCGAGCTCGATCAGCCGCCGCGCCGCCTCCTTCGCGATCCCGAAGCCGCCGCCCTGCTTGCGCGCGAACGCCGCGATCGTCAGGTCGCCGTCGCCGGTGAGCAGCGGCGTCAGGTCGCCGCGCAGATCCGCGTCGCACAGAAGGATCGGTCCGGAAGGCGCGGCCCGCTCTGCCAGCGTCAGCGCCTGACCCTTCCCGCGGTGCGGGAGCCGGAGCACCCAGGCTCCGGCGGCCGAGGCCGCGTCGGCGGTCCCGTCGCGGGATCCGTCGTCGGCGACGATCACCTCCGCGTGCGGGAACTGCCGCTTCAGCTCGGTGACGGTTGTCCCGATCCGCGCTTGCTCATCACGCGCCGCGATCAGGATCGTGAGGGATTCAGCCACTCGGCGCAGGCAGGGGCTCGATCGGCGGCAGGATCCCGTCGTCGGCGGTGTCGCGGATGCCGTAGTTGCCTGTCTCGGGGCCTGCAAGCAGGAGGACGAGCGCAAGCCTGCCGAGCTCGGTGTCGATCCCGTCCACCGTCGACAGTGAGTGCCGCTGGAAGACAGGGATCGCGCTCTGCTCGACCCGGGAGCGCTCTACCCCGACGACGGGTACGCCCGTGCTCGCAGGCCCCCGGTACAGCCCGGCCACGAACCGCGAGCTCTCGCCTGCCTGTGGCTCGGCCGTGCGGATGACCACGACACCGTCCACCGGCTCGGCGAGGCCACCCGTCCGTTGCTCCACGAGCTCGCCCTCGAGCGCATCCCAGAGCGGCGTCTTCCCGCCGGCGACAAGCTCTCTGCCGAGGTCCCTTCCCAGATTCCCCAGTTGCTCGTCTCCGACATACCCGCTCAGCTCGGGTCGTGCGCGCAGCGCCGACTCCACGTTCTCGAGACGCAACGGCAGAGTGAGCGATCGCATGCGTCCAAGGCGCGCGCCACTGTCGTCGAACGCCCGCTCGACGTCACCCAGCGTCGGATCCAACGTTCCGAGCACCAGGACCGCGATGCGCTTACCCTCGAGGCGGCTCTCGACGAGGGCCGGATAGGCGCCGGTAACGAAGTCCTCCGCCGCCTTCTGGCGGCGCCGGAGGTCATCGACGTCGGCATCTGCCACTTCGAGCTGCTCCCGCAGGTCGGCGATGTCCCCGTTCAGCCGCGTCCGCTCGGCGTCGCTGACGAAGCCGCGGCCCGAGATCCCGACCCCGATCAGAATCCCGACGACGAGCATCAGAAACACGGCCGCCAGCGACGCGACGTGGTAGCGCAGGTCGAACACGGTTGCTCAGCCTAGTCCGACGACGTTTCTCAACGCGGGCGACGCCACAACGGCGACGACGAGCGCGGCGAGCGCGGCGAGGCCGAAGAGGACGAGCGGCCAGACTCCGATCCGTCGGCTCACGAGCCGGGAGACCCCTTTCGCGTCGATCAGGATCTCACCCACCTTGAGCCGCGTCACGAACGTCGACGACATGCCTGCGCGGCTGCGCTCGAGGAACTCGACCAGGTTGAAATGCGTGCCGACGGCGACGATCAGCTCGGCGCCCTTCCCGTGTGCGAGCAGAAGCGCGATGTCCTCGGAGATTCCAGGCGCGGCCACGGTTTGGAAGGGGACACCGAGCCGGCGCAGCCGCTCCTCTCCCGGCGCGTGACCCGCGCGGTAGGCATGGACCAGGATCTCGGCGCCGCAGCGAAGCGTGGCGTCGGTGACCGAGTCCATGTCCCCGACGATCACGTCGGGCTTCCACCCCTCCTCGAGCAGCGCCTCGGCGCCGCCGTCGACGCCGACGAGCACGGGCTTGAAGTCACGCACGTAGGACCGGACGATCCGGAGATCGCGCTTGTGGCCCGGCCCGCGCGCCACCACGAGCGCATGCCGGTCGCGGAAGCTGGTCGTCATTGCCGGAAAGTCGATTCCCTCGGCGAGCAGCCGACCCTCCTCCCGTAGATAGCGCATCGTGTTGTCGGCGAACTCCTGGAGCGCTTCCGTCACCCGGCTCTCCTGTGCCGCGAGCGCACCCACGAGCTCACGCTCCTCGAGCGTGCGGCCGGTGGCGACACAGGTTCCGTTCCGGAAGAGGCTCCCGCCGCGAACGGTGAGCCGCTCGCCGTCCGAGATCTCGTCGAAGAGCTCATGGCCGGTCACGTCGATCAGCCGGACGCCGCCCCGGACGAGGAGGAGCGGGCCCGGGTTCGGGTAGCGGCCCGAGTGCGACGGGGCGACGTTCACGACGACGCGGACGCCGGACTCGACCAGCTCCTCGGCCGAGACTCGGTCGAGATCGGTGTGGTCGATGATCGCGATGTCGTCGGAGTTCAGCCGGCGGACGAGCTCCTTCGTCCGCTTGCCCAAGCGTGCCGTGCCGGTGTGTTCGACGAGAGAGCTCATCGCAACGTCGAGATGAACTCCTTGCCGCCGAGCATGCGCTCGAGCTCGTCGCGGCGCTGCGCGTCGTCGAGCCTCTCGATCTGGGTGTGGGTCGGGTCGCCGGGGATCTTCTCGACACGGTAGTGCGCGTCGGCGACGCTCGCGATCTGGGGCAGGTGCGTGATGGTGATCACCTGGGCGCGCTCTGCGAGCCGCTTGAGGGTGGCGGCGACCGCATGGGCGGTCTCGCCGCCAATCCCGGCGTCGATCTCGTCGAAGACGAGGGTCTCGCCGCCGCCGACCGCGGCGATCGCGAGCGCGATGCGTGAGAGCTCGCCGCCCGACGCGGTCTCCGCAACGGGCCCGAACGGGAGGCCCGCGTTCGGACGGACGAGGAAGACCGCTTCATCTCTCCCGGATGGGCCGGGATCGCGCTCGCGCAGCTCCACGCGGAACTCGCCGTCGCCCATGCCGACACCGCGCAGCTCGTCGGCGACCGCAGCGGCGAACGGCTCGGCGGCGGCTTCGCGTGTCGCACGAAGGCTTGCTGCAAGTCGCTCCGACATCGCCTCGGCCGTCGCCAGGGCCTCCGCTGCAGCCGCCGTCGGGTCGAGACCGCCCGCCAGTGCCTCGAGCTCCCGGCGGGCTGCCACGGCGCGCTCGAGCAAGTCGTCGTAGTCGGTCGCGCCGAAGCGGCGGCGTGCGTCGGAGATCCGCTCCAGGTCGCTCTCGACCTGCTCCACGCGGTCCGGCTCCGACTCGAGCGACGCGAGGAATGCGCGTAGATCGGAGCCGAGCTCGCGCAGCCGCAGCTCGACGTCGCGCAGCTCTTCGCCCGCACGCGCCAGCTCCGGTGCGAGCCGTTCGAGCGGCGCCAGCGCGCGCTCGGCCGACGCGGCGAGCGCGGCCGCTCCCTCTCCGTCCTCGGGCGCGAGCGCTTCGGCCGCCTGCTGGGCTCCGTCCGCCAGCTCGGTGACGTGGCGCAGCCGTTCTCGCTCCGTACGGAGTGCCTCCTCCCAGCCGGGCTCGAAGCCCTCCGTCGCCTCGGCGAGCGCGTTCAGCTCGCGCAGACGCTCTTCCTCCGCGGCGGCTCCCCGGGTGAGCTCGTCGTACCGCTTCCGCGCGACACCGAGCTCGCGCCACGCTATCCGCGCCTCGCGGCGGCGGCGGAGCTGTTCCTCGCCGCAGTACGAGTCGAGCACGTCGAGCTGATACGAGGGCCGGGCGAGTCGCCGCTGCTCGAACTGGCCGGACATCGCGATCAGCCGCTCGGCGGCGGCGGCGAGATCCTCACGGGCGACGGCGCGGCCCCACGCATAGGCCCGCGTGCGCCCGTCTGCGAAGACTCGGCGCGCGAGCACCAGACCGGGCTCGTCCTCCGGCGCGAGCTCGGCGAGCGCGGCGAGCTCGTCGTCCTCCAGGAATCCCTCCGGCAGGTCGAGCTCTGCCTCGACGTACGCCTCGCCCGCAGCGGCGCCGATCGTCCCCGCGTCACCCTTGGCGCCGAGCAGGAGCCCGATCGCCTGGGCGAGGATCGTCTTGCCCGCACCGGTCTCGCCGGTGATCGCCGTCAGCCCGTCGGCCGGCGCGAGCAGTCCGTCGCGCACGAGGACGAGGTTCTCGATCCGCAGGCTACGAAGCAAAGGCCCGGCGGTAGCGGCTGAAGAACGTCACCTCGGGAAGCGTCGCGAGGAGCGAGCGCCGCTCGCCGACTCGGGCCAGGGCGCGTCCTCCGGGAGGCAGATCGGCAACGTGGTGTCCGTCCACGAGCGCAGTCGCGGCCACGTCCGGTGTGCGGTTCCAGACGATCAGCTCGGCGCCCCGCGGCACGACGAGCGGGCGCGCGTTCAGCGTGTGCGGCGCGACGAAGGTGACCGCCATCGCGTCCAGGCCCCAGACGAGCACCGGCCCGCCGTTCGAGAAGTTGTAGCCCGTCGAGCCGGGCGGCGTCGCGCAGACGACTCCGTCGCAGCCGAGCCGGCCGAGCGCCTCGCCGCCGACCGCCCATTCGAGCTGGACCATCCGGCCGACGACCGCGCTGGCGACGACGAGGTCGTTGACGGCGACGCGCTGCTCGTCTCCGACCTCGACCTCGAGGGTCGGAAGCTCCTCGACTCGGTACTCGCCGGCGAAGACTCGCGCCAGGCCCGCTTCGAGCCCGTCGCGCGGAACCGTGGCGAGGAACCCAACGCGGCCGAAGTTGACGCCGATCACGGGCACGCCGGTGCCGAGAAAGCGGTTGAGCGCGCGCAGCATCGTGCCGTCGCCGCCGAGCACGACCGCGATGTCGACGTCCGCCCCGTTGCCGTCGTCCGGGTTCAGTTGGTGCTTCTCGGTCTCCTCCTGCCCCATGCGCAGCTCGACACCGGCCTCGCGCGCCACGGTGGTCAGCCGGGCAAGCGCAGGACCGATCGTCTGCGGCTTGCCGTGCGTGACGACCGCAGCTTTCTTCACCGCCGTAGACGCCTGGGCGCTAATGAGTGCACCCCCGAGTGGGGGCCTGCGCACTGCGCAACGCGACCGCCTCGCCCGGCATCAAGGCGTCCAGCCTTGACGCCGCGCGAGTCGACCACGTTGCTTGGCGCATGCCCTCCCTGAGGGCACACCCATCAACGCCCAGGCGTCTAGGCGACAGCGTCACGGATCCGGTCGTCGATGTCATCCAGGAGCACTGGGTCGTCGCGGTTGATCAGGTGGAGGAAGAACTCGCGGTTGCCCTTGGGGCCGGGCAGCCCGGAGTCTACGACGCCCACGGCGGTCGCACCCCAGCCCAGCCCCGCGCCGACGACCTCGCGCAGCACACGTCGGTGGATCTCGGCGTCGCGCACGACACCTCCCTTCCCCACCTCCCCTTTGCCGGCCTCGAACTGCGGCTTCACCATGACGAGCGCGTCCCAGCCGGGCTCCATCAACGCCAGGACCGGGGGCAGCACGAGCCGGACGCTGATGAAGGAGACGTCGCAGACGAGCAGGTCGGGCCGGAAGGGCAGCTCGCCGAGAGTGCGTGCGTTCGTGCGCTCGAGCACCGTGACGCGCGGGTCGTCCCGGAGCTTGGGATGCAGCTGCCCGTAGCCCACGTCCACCGCGATCACGCGGGCGACACCGCTCTGGAGCAGGCAATCGGTGAACCCGCCGGTGGACGCACCGACGTCGATCGCATCGCGACCGTCGAGCTCGACCTCGAGCTGCTCGAGCGCGTTGGCCAGCTTCTCGCCGCCGCGGGAGACGAAGCGCGGCGGCCGGTCGACCGCGAGCTCGGCGTCCTCCGGCACCTGATGACCCGGCTTGTCGAAGCCGGGCACGAGCCCTGCGAGCACGAGCGCCTGAGCCTGTGCCCGGCTCTCCGCCAGTCCACGTTCGACGAGCAGGACGTCGAGGCGCTTCTTCACGGTCGAAGGGTAGTCGCCGGATGTGTTACAGGACCACCATGGAACTGCAAGGAGATTCCGTCGTCCTGCGACCGCTAACGGAAGCCGACGTTGAGCGCATCGTCGAGCTCGGCGCTCACCCGGGCGTCGCGCGCTGGTGGCCCGGGCTGACCCCGGAGGACGTCGGTGAGAAGGCGCGCGGCGAGGAGAAGGACGTCGTCAGCTTCGCGATCGTCGTCGACGAGGAAGTCGCCGGTCTGATTCAGCACTGGGAGGAGACCGAGCCCGACTACCGTCACGCCGGCATCGACCTGTTCCTGGGAGTGCCCTACCACGACCGCGGGCTCGGCACGGATGCCGTGCGGACGATGGCCCGGTACCTCATCGACGATGTCGGTCACCACCGCCTCACGATCGACCCTGCCGCAGACAACGAGCGTGCGATCCGGTGCTACGAGAAGGTCGGCTTCAAGCGTGTCGGAGTCATGCGCGAGTACTGGCTGGACGCCGACGGCGTCTGGCAGGACGGGCTGCTGCTGGACATGCTCGCGACGGAGCTCATTTCGACGTGAGCGCGATCGACCGGCTGCTCGAGTCGGACGAGCCCGGCGTCGTCGTCCAGGTGAAGCGCGACCTGCTCGGCGAGCAGGATCCGCCGGAGCACGCGCAGGTGCTGGACGGACCGAGGGTACGTGCGCTCCTCGCGGGGCAACAGGCGGACGGCGGCTTCGGCGTCAACGTCTACGGCAAGTGGGGCGGCGCGCACTGGCGGCTCGTCTCCCTCGTCGAGCTCGGCGTGCCCGCGGGCGACGAGCGCTGCGTCGCCGCCGCCGATACGGTGCTCGCCTGGCTGACCGGCAAATCCCACCGCGCCGCCGTGAAGACGATCAACGGCCTTGTGCGGCGGTGCGGCTCGCAGGAGGGGAACGCGCTCGCCGTCTGCTGCCGGCTCGGCCTGGCAGCCGATCCACGCGTCCGCCTGCTCGCCGAATCGCTTGTGGAATGGCAGTGGCCTGACGGCGGCTGGAACTGCGACAAGCGCGCAAAGGGCCACCGCTCCTCGTTCAACGAGTCGCTCCCGCCGATGTGGGGACTGCACGAATACTGGGTCGCAACCGGCGAGACGGCGGCGAAGGAGGCCGCTGCGCGCACCGCGGAGCTCTTCCTCGACCACCGGATCTACCGGGTCGGTGGCAAAGGGGAGCCGATCCACCCCTCGTTCGTCGCTCTCCACTATCCGCCCTTCTGGCACTACGACTTCCTTCAGGCGCTGCTCGTCCTCTCCCGGATGGGGCTGGCGCACGACCCGCGTGCAAAGGACGCGATCGAGCTCCTCGAGCAGCAGCGCCTTCCGGACGGCAGCTGGCGTGCGGGAGGGCGGTGGTGGAGGCCGCCGGGCTCGAAGGGCAGCAACGTCGAGGCGGTCGACTGGGGCCGCACGGGCCAGAACGAGATGGTGACGCTGAACGCGCTGCGCGTCCTTCACACCGGGCTAAGCTAGGTCCATGAAGGCCGTCTGGCAGGGCCGCATGATCCAGGCCACGAGCAAGTACGGGGAGCATGCCCCGATGGCGGCCGTCTGCTGCAACGCCTGCCGAACCTGCGCCACCACGAACCTCGCAAGCCTTGGACTCGCCGCCGTTGCAGGAGTCGGTGCATTCGTCACGCGCTTGGTAACTCGCAAGCCCGCTTAGGGCTTCTGACGCGATCTGCCGCCTATGCGGTTCGAGCGGCGAGGCTCGCGACGATCTCGGCGAGCACCGACGTGTCGGCCGGGATCGCCTCCAGCCGCTGTGCAGCACGTTCCGCCGCCTGGTCGGCGAGCCGGCGTGCCTCCTCGACGCCGTGCAGCTCCGCATAGCCGTCGCCGTCGAGCAGGTCGTCGACGATCTGAAAGAGAAGGCCGAGCTCGTCGGCGAACGCACGCCACGGAGGCTGCTCGCTCTCCGGCACCTCGGCGACCCAGAGCGCGACGCCGACGGAGGCCGCGAACAACGCCCCCGTCTTCAGCCGATGCAGCTCCGCGAGATCGGCCGTGTCGCCGGTGACGTCGCGGTACTGGCCGCCGATCATCCCGAGCGTGGCCTGCGCGAGCTCGCGCCCGACCATCGGCGAGGGGTAGGAGAGCGCAAGCCGGAATGCCTCGGTGAGCAGGGCGTCGCCGGCGAGGAGGGCAGTCGCCTCGTCGAAGGCGATGTGCGCCGACGGGCGGCCCCGGCGTTCGTCGTCGTCGTCCATCGCCGGAAGGTCGTCATGTACGAGCGAGAACGTGTGCACGAGCTCGACCGCGGCGGCGGCGGGCAGGCAATGCTCGGCGACAGCTCCTGCCGCCTCGCTCACCGCGAGGGCGATGACCGGCCGCACGCGCTTGCCGCCCGACTCGAGCGGGTAGCGAAGCGCCTCCTCGAGACCCCCGAGCTCCGGCGTGAACGCGAGCTCTGCGAGGTAGCCCTCGACCAGGCCGCGCAGCTCGTCAGGGCTGCGGGGCATCCGCTCGTGCTCTTGCCTTGGCGAGCTCGGCCTCGACTTCCTTCGCCAGGTCGGCGAGCTCCGTCAGCACCTCGACGGCAGACTCCGAGTCCTCGGCGACTGCGAGCCGTTCCAGCTCGTCGCGCGTCGCCTTCAGCCGCTCGAGCAGCTCCTCGGCACGCCCCAGCGCCTCGTCAGCGGTTCCGCTCATGCCACCTCCTCGCTGTGTCCCTCTTCTCTGGGTCCCTCTTCTCTGGGTCCCTTTTCTCTGGCTACACGAGCCAGGATCCCGTTCACGAGCCGGCCGGCATCCTCCGACGCGTAACGCTTCGCGAGCACGACGGCCTCGTTCATCGCCACTTCCGGCGGCACGCTTTCCTCCTCGAGCTCGTGGATCCCGATCCGCAGGATGTTCCGCTCGAGCGTACCCAGACGGTCGGCGGTCCAGCCTTCCGCGCTCTCGGTGATCCGGCGGTCGAGCTCCTCTGCGCGCACCGAGACGGCCTCTGCGAGACCGAGCGCAAACTCGTCCGGCTCGCCCTCGTAGAGCGCGGTCAGCGGCTGCCCGGTGAGATCCCACTGGTACAGCAGGAACAGGGCGGTGCGCCGTGCCTGTCTCCGTCCCGTGGTCATCCGTCGAGCTCTTCGATCGAGACGTCGACGCCCTCGACGACGAGCCCGGCCGAGTTCCGCAGAACGTCCGTGACATTCGCCTGCACCTCGCGTCCGAGACCCGGCAGCACCGCCCCGTAGGTCGCGGCGAGCTCCAGCGCGACATGAGCCTTCCCGTCCGTCACCACCACGTCGAGCCCGCGCCTCGGCCGCGGCACGCGGACGCCTTCGACGTGCTCTGCGGCGGCGATCACGAGCGCTGAGAGCGCGCCGCCGTCGATCCGAATCGTGCCGGCTTGCCCGCGAATGACGTGTCCGTCGCGACTCACGACGCTTCCACGGCCGCGAGCGCGGGCAGGCGGCTTCCCGTCTCCTCCAGGAAGCTCGTCGAGTAGTCGCCGCTCACGAACTCGTCGGACCGCAGGATGTCGAGCGCCAGCTCCCGGGTCGTCGGGATGCCGCCGAGCTCGATCTCGCCGAGCGCCCGCAGGCCGCGCGCGATCGCCGCAGGGCGGTCTTCCGCCCACACGATGAGCTTCGCAACCAGCGAGTCGTAGTACGGAGAGATCGTCGAGCCCTCCTCGAGATGCGTGTCGATCCTGACACCGGGGCCGAGCGGCGGCCGGAAGCGCTTGATCGTTCCCGGAGCGGGCGCGAAGCCGTTGGCCGGATCCTCCGCGTTGAGACGGATCTCGATCGCGTGTCCCCGTCGGGGCGCACGGCCCGTTACCGGCAGCGGTTCCCCCGCGGCGATGCGCAGCTGCTGGCGCACGATGTCGACGCCGGTGACGATCTCGCTGACCGGGTGCTCGACCTGAAGGCGCGCGTTCAGCTCGATGAAGTGAAACGTGCCGTCTGCTCCGAGCAGGAACTCGAACGTGCCCGCGTTCTCGTAGCCGATCGTGCGGCAGGCGCGCTCCGCCGCAGCCTCCATCTGCTCGCGCGTGCCGGGATCCAGAGCCGGCGAGGGAGACTCCTCGACGAGCTTCTGGTGACGCCGCTGGATCGAGCACTCGCGCTCGCCGAGCGTGAGCACGCCGCCGTCCTTGTCGCAGAGCACCTGCACCTCGACGTGACGCGCCGGGACAAGCGCCTTCTCGACATAGAGCGACGCGTCCGAGAAGGCCGCCTCGGCCTCGACGCCTGCAGTCGAGTACGCAGCGTCCAGCTCTTCCGGCCCGTGAACGAGCCGCATGCCCTTTCCGCCGCCGCCGGAGACGGCTTTCAGCAGAACGGGGAAGCCGAGCTCGGCCGCGGCCGCTCGCGCCTCCGCCAGCGTGGCACGACCCTCGGTGCCCGGCACGAGCGGCACGCCGGCAGCCTTCATCTCCGCCTTGGCGCGCGCCTTGTCGCCCATCCGCTCCATCACGTCCGAGTCCGGCCCGACGAACACGAGATCGTTCTCCTGGCACGCGCGCACGAACGCCGGGTTCTCGGAGAGGAAGCCATAGCCGGGGTGGATGGCCTCGCAGCCGGTCGTCTCGGCGGCGGCGATCACGTTCGAGATCCGGAGGTAGCTCTCGGACGCCGACGGCGGGCCGATGCAGACCGCCCGGTCCGCGAGCCGGACGTGGAGGGCGTCGTGGTCGGCGGTGGAGTAGACGGCGACCGCTTCGGCGCCGAGCTCGTGGATCGCGCGGATCACCCGGACGGCGATTTCGCCGCGATTTGCAACTAGGACTCTGCTGAACATCAGAGGACCGGCGGTGCGACGATCGGCTCGAGCTCGAACAGGAGCTGTCCGAACTCGACCGGCTTGCCGTTCTCGGCATGCACCGCGACGACGCGGCCCGCCGCTTCGCACTTCAGCTCGTTGAAGAGCTTCATCGCCTCCAGCAGACAGAGCGTCTGACCCGGAGCAACGATGTCGCCGATCTCGACGAAGGCCGGCGTGCCGGGCTCGGGTGACCGGTAGAAGACACCCACCATCGGCGACTCGACCCGGATCGACCCGGCCGCGGCGGCCGGCACGACCGGCAGGTCGGACTCGTCGTCGGCGGCGAGCGGCGCGACCTGAGCGTTTTGGCGTTCGTCGGCCCGCCGCACCGAGACGCGCATCCCCTCGTCCTCGATCTCGACCTCGGCGACACCGCTCTCCTGCACGATCCGGACGAGCTCCCGGATCCGCTGCTCCCTCGTCTCCTCGAGCGTCGTCTCACCGCGGTCATCCCGCGTGTGTCGCGCACGGATCGTGCGCAGCAGCGACTCGGCGTCCTCGCCGAAGAGCGCGATCAGGACGAGCTCCTCCTCGCTCGCCGCGAGTCCCTCGGCTTCCTGGCGCACGTCCTCGGCAGTCGGCGGGTCGTCCTCGAGCGGGACGCCGTCCGAGAGCAGCGCGACGGCCCTCTCGACGGTCGGATCGATCGATCCCGGTGGCCGGCCGAAGCCGCCCTGGACCAGAGCCCGGAACTCGTCGACGACCGTGCCGTAGCGCCTGGCCGAGAGAACGTGGATCAGGGCCTGCGAGGCGAGAATCTGTCCGATCGGGGCGGCGAGCGGAGGCCAGCCGGTCTCGCGGCGGATGTCCTGCAGCTCCTCGAGCGTCTCGAGCAGGCGGTCGCCGGACGCGTGCGCGCGAAGATGCGTGTCGAGCGCAGCAACGAGCCCCGTGGGCAGGTCGTACTCGGCCGCTCGCACCGCCAGCCGGGGCGCATGCGGCGTGACGATCTCGTCGCCGATGTGCTCGTCAACGAGATCTGACGCCTCCCACAGCCGGGCAACGTCGACGCCCGTGTCGAGTCCCATCCCCGCGAGCGCGGATGCGAGCGACTCGCCTGCAGCGCGGTGGAGCGAGAGCGCGAGCGGGTAGATCGCGCAGGCAATCAGGTCGGCTCCGGCGCGTGCCGCCTCGAGCGAGTCCGCAAGGCCGCTGCCGCCCGCTCCCTGGCAGTAGAAGCCGACCGGCAGTCCCGAGGCCTCCTTGACCCGGCCGACGAGCTCGGCTGCCTGATGCGGCTCGAGCCCGCCGCTCGGATCGTGGACGAGCGCTCGCGTGGCTCTGATGTCGGGCAGCTCCTTCGCCTGCTCGACGAGCTGGTCCATCGCGCCCGGGTCGCCGGGGCTGTAGACGAGCCCGGCGTGGAACTCCTTGCCGGCTTCGACGATCGCCTCGCCCGGGTCGCGCAGGTTCGAGACGTCGTTCAGCGGGTCGTGGAGGCGGAAGACGTCGATGCCGTTCTCGGCCGCCGAGGAGACGAACCGGCGCACGAAGTCGGTACCCACGGGCCGCGAGCCGACGAGGAAGCGGCCGCGCAGCGCCAGTCCGAGCGGTGTGGTCGTCCGGGCCTTGAGCGCACGAATGCGCTCCCACGGGCTCTCGACGCCTCGCCGCACCGCCGTGTCGAACACGCCGCCGCCCGAGACCTCGAGGCAGGCGAAGCCGGCCTTGTCCAGCACCTCGGCGATCCCGAGCAGCTCGCCGGTCGGGACCTTCCCCGCGAGCGGCTCCTGCGAGAGCAGGCGGATAGTGGTGTCGATCAGGCGCGGCACGAGCGGGAGCCTACCGAGTTGCCGCGCGAGGAGACTTTGTGTTCCTGTAACACAACCTCACCCTCGCGCCGCTTGACTGAGCGGTTCGGAGGACGTTCGAGCTTGTGTTACAGGAACACAAGCTCACTCAGGCGCGCGAGATGTAGCGGCCTTCGCGCGGGTCGACCTTGATCCGGTCGCCCACGTTCACGAAGAGCGGGACCTGCACCACTGCGCCCGTCTCGAGCGTCGCCGGCTTGGTCACGTTCGAGACGGTGTCGCCCTTCACTCCGGGCTCGGTGTCGGTGACCGAGAGCTCGATCGACGACGGGAGCTGCACGCCGCTCGGCCGGCCGCCGACGAAGAGAAGCTGGACGGGCGTCGACGGCTGCATGTACGGAAGCTCGGTCTCCAGCGACGCGTGCGGCAGCGACAGCTGCTCGTACGTCTTCTCGTCCATGAACACGACCTCGTCCCCGGAGTCGTAGAGGTACTGCATGTTCTTGACCTCGGTGTAGATGCGCGGGAACTTCTCGCCCGCCCGGAAGGTCTTGTCCACGACCGAGCCCGAGTCGATGCTCTTCACCTTCGTGCGGACGAAGGCGCCGCCCTTGCCGGGCTTGACGTGCTGGAAGTCGACGATCCGCCACACCGAGCCCTCGAGCTCGATGTGCATCCCGGTCTTGAACTCGTTGGTGGAGACGACCTCGGCCACGACGCCGCAGGTTAC
Organism: uncultured Gaiellaceae bacterium; assembly: GCA_963749515.1. Classification (GTDB taxonomy): domain Bacteria; phylum Actinomycetota; class Thermoleophilia; order Gaiellales; family Gaiellaceae; genus Gaiellasilicea. The sequence continues at coordinate 621,840 of CAVVMR010000010.1, read as the reverse complement.
CGGACGGTCGTCAGCTCCTTGGGCGCCTGCGTGAGCCGCTCCCGGCCGTCGTCGGTCACGAGCACCATGTCCTCGATTCGCACCCCTCCGAGACCCGGAAGATAGATGCCCGGCTCGCAGCTGACGACGTTGCCTGCCTCGAGCGTGTCGGTCGACTCCGCCCGGACGGTTGGAGCTTCGTGGACCTCCAGCCCGATTCCGTGCCCGAGCCCGTGGCCGAACTCATCGCCCCAGCCGGCAGCCGCGATCACGTCGCGCGCCGCCGCGTCCACCTCGCGGCCGCCGGCCCCGGGCGCGAACGCCTCCAGGCCCGCCAGCTGTGCCTCGAGGCACACCTCGTACGCGCGCGCGAGATCGTCCGGGAGGGCGCCGGTGGCGAAGGTGCGCGTGCAGTCGGACGCATAGCCGTCGATGCGGCAGCCGGCATCGACCGTGACCAGCGTGTTGGGAGGGATCTCTGCGTCGCGGACGTCGGCGTGCGGGCTCGCTCCGTTCTCGGCTGCGGCGACGATCGTGTCGAAGGAGAGCTCCGACGAGCCGTGCTCACGGAAGAGCTCGCGAACGCGCCAGGCCAGATCGCGCTCTGTTCGGCCGGTGAAGCGCTCCTCGGCGAGCGCAGCGAACATCAGGTCCGAGATCGCGGCAGCCTCCCGCGTCGTCTCGATCTCGGCCGGCTCCTTCACCGCGCGCAGGCGTTCGACCAGACTCTGCCGCTGCACGGTCTCCACGCCACCCTCCTTCAGCGTCTCGTGGCTCGCAACGGTGAGGACATGAGCCTCGATCCCGATCGTCTGGCCGGCGAGCCGGGTCGCGAGGTCGGCGATCACCGCACGGGCCGTCTGCTCGAAGTGGACCCCGTCGAGCGCCTTCGCCTTCTGTGCGTAGCGAAAGTCCGTGAAGAGCGTGGCGTCGCCGGCCGAGTCGACGAGCAGGGCGACGTTCGAGCTCGAGAGCCCGGTGAGGTAACGGACGTTCATCCCGCTCGTGACGAGAAGCGGCTCGTCGAGGAGCGCCGCCAGCCGTTCGATCCGGCTCATTCGAGCCCCGCCAGAAACGCGATCGCCGTCCGGTAGCCCTCAGGGCCCTCGCCGGAGACGCGCTTCGTCGCCAGGTCGCCGATCACCGAATTCCGCCGCCACTCTTCCCGTGCCTCGATCTTGGAGAGATGCACCTCGACGACCGGGACTCTGAAGAGCTCGACCGCATCGCGGATCGCATAGCTGTAGTGCGACCACGCCCCGGGGTTGAGGATCACGCCGTCGGCCCAGTCGAGCGCGTCGTGGCACCAGTCGACGAACTGGCCTTCGTGATTCGTCTGACGGCACCTGGTCGTGCACGTGAACTCCTTCGACCAGGCGTAGATCCGGCTTTCGAGGTCGGCCAGCGTGAGCCCGCCGTAGTGGCCCGCGTCCCGCCGGTCGAGCACGTCGAGGTTCACTCCGTTGAGGACGGCGATTCGCACGGGACGACTCTATCCAGCGATCAGCGAGTCGAGTGCCGCTCGTACCTCGGCGGCGGGAAGCTCGACGCCGAGCTTCGGCCGCCCCGGCGCCTCCAGCAGCACGAGCCGCGGCACGCCGTCGACCACCTTCTTGTCCCGTGCGAGCGCTGCCCACGCCTCGTCGCGGTCGACCCGAACGGGCTCCGGGCGCAGCTCCCGCTCGACGGCTGCCGTGTCGAGGCCCGAGAGCCGCAACGCTGCCAGCAGCCCCAGGGCGACGGCCCGGCCGTGCGGCAGCTCGAACGCCGCCGCCGCTTCGAGCGCGTGCGCGAACGTATGGCCCAGGTTGAGCTGCGCGCGCTCGCCCCGGTCGAACGGGTCGCGCAAGCAGAGGGCCGTCTTGAACGCAGCCGAGCGTCTCACCTGCTCGGCGAGCGGCAGCTCCCAGAACGGCTCGCCTGCCAGGAGGCCGGTCTTCACGACCTCCGCGCGTCCGTTCGCGAGCTCGGCCTCCGGCAGCGTCTCCAGCGTCGCTGGATCGATCACGGTCCGTACCGGCCAGTGGAACGCGCCCACGAGGTTCTTCGCGTCGGGCAGATCGATCGCGGTCTTCCCTCCGATCGCGGCGTCCACCTGACCGACGAGCGTCGTCGGGACCGCGACCCAGTCGACCCCGCGCAGATAGCTCGCCGCGGCGAAGCCGGTGACGTCCGTCGTGCAGCCGCCGCCGAGCGCGACGAGCGTGCCGCCTCGCTCGAGCCGCAGCGCGTGCCAGAGAGCCTCCAGCGACTCGACGGTCTTGGCCTGCTCTCCCGGCGCCAGCTCGTGGCTCGCGCGAGCCCGCGCTCCGAGCGCGAGCTGCACGTCCATGCCGTAGATGCCGGCGACCCGCGCGTCGCTGACGATCTCGACCGCGCCGTCGCCGGGAACGAGCTCGCCGAGCCTGCTCGAGCGCGCCGATCTCGACGTGGACACCGCCCGCTGCGAGGACGGCGCCATCGACGTCGCTGGTGCGTGCGTCTGCGGCGTCGTCGTAGAGCGGCTGCCGCTCGTCGTAGAGCGTCCTGAAGGCCGCCTGATCCTGCGCCAGCGGGCGGTCGCTGCCGCCGACGCGACGCCAGGCCTCCTCGGCGTCGATCTCGACGAGGATCGTCATGGCGCGATCTCGAAGCGCACTGCGGATCTGGTCGGTCCCGACCGCGCCGCCGCCCAAGGCGACCACGGCGGGTGTCGCCGAGCCCAGCGCTTCGAGTGCGTGCCTCGACTCTCGGAGGCGGAACGCCGCCTCGCCTCCGGTCTCGAAGATCCGCGCGATCGGCTCAACGCGCTCGATCTCGCCGTCCACGTCGACGAAGGGCCGTCCGAGCTTCTCCGCGAGGAGCTCACCGAGCGTCGACTTGCCGGCGCCCATGAAGCCGATCAGGGCGACGTGACGGTCTAGGGCGTGCGTGGCCACTGGATGCGCTCCAGGTACGCGCGGTGGGCCGCCAGGACGTCCACGAGCGCGTCGCCGCCGAGCTTCTCCCGCACGGCGCGGGCGAGCTCCCAGGCGACAGCTGCCTCCGCGACGACAGCCAGCGCCTCGACCGCAGCGACGTCACTCCGCTCCACGAGCGCCTGGGCAGCCTCTCCGGTCTCGAGATCGACCGAGTCGAGCGGCCGCATCAGTGTGGGCAGCGGCTTCATCGCCGCGCGGACGACGATCTCCTCTCCGTTCGAAACGCCGGCTTCCAGTCCACCGGCGCGGTTCGAACGGCGCTTGAGACCCGGCTCGATCTCGTCGTGGGCAGACGTGCCGCGAACCCGCGCGAGCTCGAAGCCGTCGCCGATCTCGACCCCCTTCACGGCCTGGATGCCCATCAACGCGGCGGCGAATCTTCCGTCGAGCCGGTCCTCGCGGCTCGCATACGAGCCGAGCCCGGGAAAGACCCCGGTCGCGCGGACCTCGACGATTCCTCCGAGCGTGTCGCGATCGGCGCGGGCCGCGTCGATCGCGGCCTCCCAACCGTCTCGCTCGCCGCCGATCTCGAGCACCGATCCGGAAACCGCGACTCCGAGCTCGCCGAGCAACGCTTTCGCGACTGCCCCGGCGGCGACGAAGACCGCCGTGTGACGCGCGCTTGCCCGCTCCAGGGCGTTCCGGACGTCCTCGTGCCCGTACTTGAGCACTCCGGCGAGGTCGGCATGACCGGGCCGCGGCAGCGTCACCGGCTTCGCTCCCTTCCCCGACGGCTCGCCCTCCGGCGGCCACGGGTTCATCCCCCACTCCCAGTTCTTGTGGTCGCGGTTGCGCACGACCAGCGCCAGCGGCGTGCCCAGCGTACGACCGTGCCGGAGACCGGCCAGGACCTCGACCTCGTCTTGCTCGAGCTGCTGGCGCGGGCTGCGGCCGTAGCCCAGCTGGCGCCGGTGAAGATCGGCGTCGATTGCCGCCCGGTCGAGCTGGAGGCCCGCCGGCAGGCCGGTCACGATTGCGACCAGCGCCGGTCCGTGCGACTCGCCGGCGGTGGAGAGACCGAGGATCACCGCCGAAGCGTATGCGTCGCGCCGGAACGGTTAGGGCTGCACCACCCGAAAGCGGCATGCGGCTCCTTCTCCGCCCCTTCGACAATGGTCAAGACGTTGCGGACGGGATCGGTTCCCGGACGTCAACGAGGAGTCCACGTCACTCACTGTGGCAAGAGAAAAAGGGGGGCTCATGCGGCCCGTTGGAAAGAGAACGGCTCAGATTGCCGCGCTGGCAGTCGTCCTGTTCGCCGGCATCGCCGGCCAGGCGCTTGCAGGCGGAGACGCAGCCAAGAGCACGGAGAGTTGCAAGGTGACCTACGGCGGCAGGATCGCGACCGCCGAGGGCGACAAGGCCACTTTCGGTGGCAACGCCCACTCCAAGGGCCCGAAGGGCCAGGAGGAGTACCAGGATCACGGGCCGCTGACGGACATCAACGTGCACTCGATCGATGTCCAGCTCGTCACCTGCGGCGACGACGGCGGGGTCGGCGTCGGTGTGGCCGCCACGGTCGCGACGGCCGCCGTCAGCTCCGTCACCCAGGCCAGCATCTTCGGCACCGCGACGGTCAACGGCAGCGGCTCGTTCGACTACCAGATCGATCTGCAGGACTTCGGCGAGCCCGGCACGGCCGACACGTACCGGATCCGCCTCTCGAACGGCTACGACTCGGGCGAGCAGATCCTGGTCGGAGGGAACGTCCAGATCCACAGCTGAGCAGCTCGGAGGGGGTTTCGCCTTCGGGCGAGCCCCCTCCGGCTACGAGATCGCGGCGCGCATGACCTCGACGGGTGCAGGCACCCCGGTCCAGCGCTCGAACGACGCCGCTCCCTGCAGGACGAGCACTTCCAGTCCGTCGACGACCTCGCAGCCGACGGCGCGGGCGGCGGCGACGTGCGCCGTCTCGCCACCCTCGGCGCGGTAGGCGAGATCGATCACCGTCTGCCCATCGCGCGGTACGAAGAGCAGCTCGTCCTTCACAGGCGTCGCCTGGACGACGAGCTCGGCGTCCCCGACCTCGGGCGGCCAGTCGGCCTTCCGTGCGAACATACGCACCTCGGCTCCGCGCACTTCGAGCTCCGCAATCCACGCCGCCGCCGCGCCACCCGCTCCGATAACGGCGGCCCTGCGCGGCCGGCGATCACCAAGCGCCTCGGTGTCGGTGCTGGAGCCGAGCACGCGCCCATCGCGGATGACGAGCGTGTTGACCGACTCGATTCCGCCCTCGACCTCGTCGCAGAGCGCAACGACGGCGCGCTTGTGCGGCGTCGTCACGTTCGCGCCGAGAAAGCCGAGGGCGACGAGGCCCCGCACCGCATCCTCGAGTTGCTCGGGCGGGACGCCGAGCGGGACGTACGCCACGTCGAGCGCGCGGGCTGCGAACGCCGCGTTCTGCATCCGCGGCGACAGCGAGCTCACCTTGGGGTCGCGCAGCAACCCGACGAGGCTTGTCGTGCCGCCGATCACCCCTCAGCCGCAGCCGTAGCCGTACTCGCAGGCCTTGGCGAAGAACTCCGACTCGCTCGCGGTGAAGAAGTGATGCACCCGGTCCGGCTTGCGCACGAAGTAGAGGTACTTGACCTTCGCCGGGTGCGCGGCCGCCTGCATCGAGGCGAGCCCCGGGTTCGCAATCGGCGTCGGCGGCAGACCGGTGCGGTTGCGGGTGTTGTAGGGGTTGTCGCTCTCGAGCTGCGAGACGCGCAGCGACTCGGTGCCGGGAATGTCGAGCCCGTAGCGGATCGTCGCGTCGATCCCGAGCGGCATCCGCGCCTTCAGCCGGTTGTAGATCACGGCGGCCACGAGCGGCCGCTCGTCGGGCGCGATCGTCTCCTTCTCCACCATCGAGGCGATGATCAGGACGTCGTAGGGCGTCAGCTGCTTCGTCTTCGCGAACGCCAGGTCGACTTTCGCCCAGTTGTCGTTGAAGTGCTCGATCTGATCGCCGACGAGCTGCGTCGCCGTCGTCTTCGGCGTGAACTCGTACGTCGCCGGGAAGAGGAAGCCCTCGATCCCGCGGGCGTGCTTGCGGAAGGTAGGCGGCACCTTTGCCGCCTTCGAGGCCGCGGCGTACGCGTTGCCGGAGAGCTTCGGCGTCACCTTCCGCTTGGTCTTGGCGATCTGGCGGACCTCGGCAACCCGCTTCACCATGTCCTTCCGGTTGAAGCCCTCCGGGAAGAGGATCCTGAGGATCACCGGCTTCGGTGCGGTCGTGACGACCGGCGTGGTCGCCTCGGCTTCCGGGTCGTCCGCTCCCACGCCGACGGCGAAGTAGAGCCCAACGGCGAGGAAGCCGAGCAGAAGCACGGCGGCGATCGCGCGCCGGCGCGCCAGATGACCGCGGGGCGGCCGCCGCTCGGGCCGCCCTGACCGGGGCGGCATGACGGGCGTTATGCCTTGCTCGTCCACGTCAGATAGCTCTCGAGCAGGTGGGCGGCGGCTCGTGCGTCCTCCGGTGCGCGCGACGACGGGCCGGCCGCCGCAAGGGTCGTCGTGAACCGCTCGTCGAACGACTCGACGGGCACGTCGACGGCAGCCCGCAGCGCCTCGACGAAGAGCGCGGTCTCGTTCGCCTGGTGGCCTTGCTCGCCGCGAAGCGTCAGGGGCAGCCCGACGACGACGCGTTCGGCTCCCTCCGCAACGACCAGCGAAGCCAGCTCCTGCAGCCCGGCCTCGCTCGCGGCGCGCTCGACGACGGTGAGCGGGCGCGCGAGCGTCCCGGTCGCGTCGGAGATCGCGACGCCGGTCCGCGCGGCGCCGTAGTCGAGGGCGAGGACCTTCATCTAGTTCAGCGCCTCGATGATCGTCTTCTCGGCCAGCGCGACTGCATCCTCCAGGCGCTCGGGCTGTTTGCCGCCGGCACGCGCCATCGTCGGCCGGCCACCGCCCTTCCCTCCGATCAGCACCGCAGCCTCGCGGATCACGTCGCCCGCGTTGACGCCACGCCCCTCGAGCGACTTGTCGAGGTTGATCAGAAGCTGTGCCGTGCCGTCGTTGAGGGCGCCGACGATCACCGCGGCTGGTGCGTGCTGCTGCTTGAGGCGGTCGGAGACGTCGAGCGGATCGCCGGAGGTGAGCTCGACGACGAGCACCGTGACGTCACCGGCGGTGGTCTCCCGTGTGACGGTGTAGTCGGCCTCGGCCTTGCCACCCTTCGTCTTCGTCTCCTTCCGCGCCGCCGTCAGCTGAGCGCGAAGCTCGTCGCCCTCACGCGCGCGCTCGTGCAGGAGCGCGAAGGCCTCGCCGGACGTCACGGCCTCGATCCGGCGCGCTCCGGAACCGACGGAGCCCTCGGAGAGGATCACGAACGGCCCGATCTCGGCGGTCGAGCGGACGTGCGTGCCGCCGCAGAGCTCGCGCGAGAAGCCGTCGATCTCGACCACGCGCACGATGTCGCCGTACTTCTCGCCGAAGAGCATCTGCGCACCGAGCTTGCGGGCCTCGTCGATCGGCGTCTCGAACGTCCGCACGGGTCGGCTGACGAAGATCTGCTCGTTCACGAGCTCCTCGACCTGCGCCCGCTCCTCGGAGGTCAGGGCCTTCTCGTGCGTGAAGTCGAAGCGGAGCTTGTCCGGCCGCACGGCCGATCCCGCCTGCGCCACGTGCTCCCCCAGCACGCGCCGCAGCGACTCGTGCAGGAGATGGGTCGCCGTGTGGTTCGCCATCGTCGGGAAGCGCACCGGCCAGGGAACGACGGCTTTCACCCGGTCGCCCACGGCGAAGCCGGCCCCCTCGAAGACGAGCACCTGGTCGTCGCCGACACGGATCGCCTCGAGCAGCTCTGCCCTGGCGCCCGTGTCGTCGTGCTCGATCCAGCCGGTGTCGCTCACCTGGCCGCCGCCGGCCGGGTAGAACGGAGACCGCTCGAGCTTCGCTTCGAAGCGGCCGTCGCCGAGGTCGTTGAGGCCGATGATCGCTGTCAGGACTTCGGTCTGCTCGTTCCCGACGAACTCGGACGGAGGGCCGGGGAGCGCGGCCACGGCCCGGCCACCGCCGGCTCGCGAGACCTCGCGGTGCTCGTCCATCCTCTGCTGGAAGTCGTCCTCGTCGACGGGGATCCCCCGCTCGAGCGCGAGCTCGCGAGTCAGTTCGAACGGGAAGCCGTACGTCGCCGTCAGGTCGAACGCCTCCTTGCCGGAGATGGCGCCGCGCGAGGCCACCTCCTCGAAGAGCTTCATCCCGCGCGCGAGCGTCTCGGTGAAGCGCTCTTCCTCGGCCCGCAGCACCTCGCTGATCCGCTCGCGATTCTCCGGGAGCTCCGGGAACCACTGGCCCATCTGGTCGACGACGGTGTCGCTGATGCGCCAGAGCTCGTCGAGCCCGATCGTGCGCGCCTGGTGGACGGCCCGGCGGATGATCCGCCGCAGCACGTAGCCACGCCCCTCGTTCGACGGCGTGACGCCGTCGCCGACGAGGAAGGTCATTCCGCGGCCGTGGTCGGCGAGGATCCGGTGCGCCTTCGTGGCGGCATCCGAGTCGCCGAAGGCCACGCCGCTCTCCTGGGCGACCCAGCTCATGATCGCCTGGTAGCCGTCCGTTTCGTAGACCGAGCGGACGTTCTGCATCATCGCGGCGAGCCGCTCGAGGCCGAGGCCGGTGTCGATGTTCTGCTTCGGGAGTGGCGTCAGCGTCCCGTCCGGGTGCTGCTCGAACTCCATGAACACGAGATTCCAGAACTCGAGGAAGCGATCGCAGCGCGGGCATGCGGGGGCACACGTTGGGTCGCCGCAGCCGTGCTCGGCTCCCCAGTCCCAGTAGATCTCCGAGTCCGGACCGCACGGGCCGGGGCCGCCGACCGACCAGAAGTTCTCGGCGCTCGGGAGCGCGACGATCCGCTCGGGCGGCATCCCGATCGCCTCCCACTCCTTGATCGCGATCTCGTCCGGGCCGAGCTTGAAGACCGGGTCGCCCGCGTGCACGGTGACCCAGACGCGATCCCAGTCCAGCTGCAGCCGCTCCTGGATGAACTCCGTCGCGAGCTCGATCGCACCCTGCTTGAAGTACTGGCCGAACGAGAAGTTGCCGAGCATCTCGAAGAACGTCAGGTGATGCCCGTCGAGCCCGACCTCGTCGATGTCCGGCGTCCGGAAGCACTTCTGCGAGGTGGCCGTCAGCGGGGCCGGTGGCGGCTCTAGCCCCAGGAAGTACGGCATCTGCGGCTGCATGCCGGCGCTCGTCAGCAGCGTCGTCCTGTCTTCCGGCCTCGGGATCAGCGGCCACGAGGGCAGCCGTTTGTGACCCTTCTCCTCGAAGTAGGAGAGGAAGCCCTCGCGCAGCTCGGCCGTGGTACGCACCCTGGGATTGTAAGGACGCACCGCGCGGCTGCTCTGGCGCGAGGCTGCAGTGCAGCCGGGGCTAGCCGGTGGCGCGCTTCGCGCTACTTGCTTCGAGCTGCTCGTCCGTCGCGATCTCGTCGCGGATCTTCTCGAGCGCCCGGCGAATCAGGCGGGAGACGTGCATTTGCGAGATGCCGACCTGCTGTGCGATCTGGCTCTGCGTCAGACCGTCGAAGAAGCGGAGGTGCAGGATGCGCCGCTCACGCTCGTCGAGTGCGCGGAAGCCCGGGGCGAGCACCGCGCGGTCCTCGGAGACCGAGTACTGGTGCTCCTCAGTCCCGAGCGACTCGAGCGGGTCGAGCTCGCCGTCCTCGTCGGATCCGCCCACCGAGAGTGAAAGCGAGGTGTACGCGCGACCGGACTCGAGCGCCTCGAGCACGAGCTCCTCTTCGACGCCGGCGGCCTTCGCGAGCTCCGGGATCGTCGGCGACCGGCCGAGCTGGACGGTCTGGTCCTCGACGATCTTCGAAAGCTGGACGTTGAGCTCCTGCAGGCCGCGCGGGACGCGCACCGCCCAGCCCTTGTCGCGGAAGTGGCGCTTGATCTCGCCGATGATGTTCGGCGTGGCATAGGTCGTCAGCTCGACCCCACGGTCGATGTCGAAGCGGTCGATTGCCTTGATCAGGCCGATGCAGCCGATCTGGACGAGGTCGTCGAGCTGCTCGCCGCGGTAGGCGTAGCGGCGGGCGAGTGAGCGCACAAGCGACAGGTACTGCTCGATCAGCTGCTCCCGCGCCGCGAGATCGCCCTCCTCGTGGTAGCGGCGAAGCAGCGCCTTGTCGGATGCCCTGGTCACGTCGACTCACTACCCGCGAGCTCGTAGCCCTTGCGGATCTCGATCCATTGCCCGCCGTCACGTTCAGAGATGCTGACGCTGTCGACGACCGTCTCGAGCAGGCGGCGCAGGCCGAGCGATTCGCCCGCCTCCTCCTCCAGCTCCGCCGCCGTCGCCTCGGTCACCGGGCCGATGACTGCGGCGATCATGCCGCCCTCGACGCGCAACTCGATCGTCAGCTGACTCTCATGATCGTCGTCGGTCCGCTCCAGCACTCCGTCGAGCGCGAGCTGAAGGTCGTCGAGGACGTCGAGCGTGACCTCGTGACGTGCCGCGATGCCGCCGACGACCAGCCCCACCACAGTTGCGAACGGCCGCTCGCGCGGAATTGAGATCTTGAACTCGTCCATCTAGGGCGTGCCGCCGCCAGCCGCACGGATCTCTTCCTCGAGATCGCGCTCGCGCCTGGCTGCAGCCTCCTTGCCGGTTTGGACCGCTTCGCGCCAGTCGCGGCGCGCCTTGAGCGTCGCCGCGCCGTGTGTGATCCCGGCCGCGAGGCCGGAGATCTTCTGCACCGGCCGTGCGATCGCCATACTCACCGCGCGAACCGCGGTATCGGCGCTGTCGGCCATGTCCACTGCGCTATCGGTCACCCGGTCCACCTTGTCTAGCTGCCCGTTCACCTTATCGACGCTCTCGCCGACTTTGTGGATTACAGGCAGCAATTCGCGTTCCGTTCCCTTGATGAACGAGGAAAGGCGCGCGAAGGTTCCGCCCAGACGCACAAATGTGTACGCGAGACCGGCGCCGACTGCCACCAAAAAGACGGCCAGGGCGTAGTTCGCGACGTCTCCGGCGCTGGCGGCTAGGAGTTGCACGCTCGTGATCCTAGATGTGCGCCGCGGCCGACACCAAGCCACAGCCGACGATCGCACCGTCGTCGTCGTAGAGAACGGCGAGCTGACCGGGTGCGACGCCGTAGGACGGCTGCTCGAGCTCGAGCGCGAAACCGTCCGGCCGCGGCAGGACACGTGCGGGGATCGCACCTGAGCGATAGCGGAGCTTGGCCGCCGCCCGGCCGACCGGAACGTGGAGCACGCCGGTGACATCGACGTCCGTGCGTGCCAGTGAGCCGCGAGGGCCGACGACCAGCGTGTTGGAGCTCGGAACGGTGCGCAGCGCATACAGCGGTTCGGCGGCGGCGACGCCGATCCCGCGCCGCTGCCCGGGCGTGTAGCGCCAGATGCCGTCGTGCCGGCCGAGCTCGCGGCCGTCCTCGTCGACGATCGCGCCCTCTGCGCGGTCGAGCCCGCGCCGTTCGAGGAACGAGCGATAGTCGTCACCGGCGAGGAAGCAGGCCTCCTGGCTCTCCCGGCGCTCGGCGACATCGAGCCGTGCGGCAGCCGCCTCGGCACGCGTCTCGGCCTTCGTCAGCCCACCGAGCGGGAACTCGATCTGTCCCAGCTTCTCTGGATCGAGCTGCGCGAGCATGTACGACTGGTCCTTCTCCGGATCGGCTGCACGCGCGAGCAGGCGCCGGCCGTCGCGCTCGACGATTCGCGCGTAGTGGCCGGTCCAGAGCTTCCCGGCGCCCGCTCTGGCCGCGAAGGCGAGCAGCTCGTCGAACCGAAAGCTGCCGTTGCAGCGCCCACACGGGTTCGGAGTCTCACCGCGGGTGTAGCCCTGGATGAACGGCTCGACGACCTCGCGGCGGAACTCCTCGCGCAGATCGAGCGTGACGTGTGGGAGCCCGAGGCCATGACAGGTCTCGCGGGCTGCGATCACGGCTTCCGGCGAGCAGCAGGCGCGCTCGGAGTCAGGCCCCTCGGGATCCAGCCAGAGGCGGAGCGTGACGCCGATCGCATCCGGGCGGGCGCGCAGGAGCGCCACTGCGCTGTCGACGCCGCCGCTCATGGCGACGGCGATGCGGTCCGGGTGCGGCTCCGCGGTGAAGACCTGCGCGAGCGCATTGGCGAGAGCGTCCGCGGCGAGCGTCTCTCCAGGGACGGCGGCCGCCTCGAGCAGCGTCAGGCCGGCGAGAGGACGCGCCATCCCGGGCGCGTCGGCGTCCACGATCCGGTCGCCGTCGACCGTAAGCCGCACGAAGGCGAGCTCCTCTCCGCGCGCGGAATCGCCAACGACTTCAAGCATGCGATCAGCGTAGCGACGAAAAAGCGACGCACCGTCTAGCGACCGTCGGCCGCGCCGATCTCGCCGAACGACTCGCGTACGAGCCCGTCGAAGCTGACCGGGAGAACGCCTTCCGGTGACGCATGCTCCCGAAGGTAGTGGAGCAGGTAGGTGAGCTCCTCTTCACGGGCCGGGTCGAGGCCGGCGTCGCGCACCAGGCGGTCGAGCTCCCAGAGCTTCCACTCCTGCGGCTCCACGTGGAAGGGGAGCATCGAACGGGTCCCCGGGGTGGGCTCGGGCTCTTCTGCAACCGGGATCTCGCCGGTCGCAGGGTCTCGGAGACCGGCGGCCGCGAGCAGCTCGTCGCGCTCGCTCTTGAGGACGCTGAGCTCGCGCTCGCTCTCGATCAGCGCTGCCTCGGCCGCCGCGAGCTTCGCCCATTGCTCCTCCAGCTGCGCGAGGAGAAGTGCTTCGGCGGCCGCGTCCGCATCCGGCTGGTTGCCATTCTGAGGCGCAACGTCGTCCGGTTCCACCTGCGGTGTCTTCACGATGCTGAGCACCGGTTGAGGAGGCAACCCGCGGTCGTCCTCGTGCCGCCGCTGGATCTGCGCTCGGAGCCCCGTTCCGAATCCGGTCTCCACGGTCAGCTCGATTCCGTATTGCGTCGCGAGCGCGTTTGCAAGATCGGGACCGGAGACAAAGCGGAGGTCGACGATCGTCTCGCCGAGGCGCTTGCCGGTCGCCTGCTGCACAGCGAGCGCGCGCTCGAGCTCGTCGTCGGTCAGAAGTCCTTGCTCGACAAGAAGGCGTCCCAGGGGACGCCAAGCGATGCGGGCCGCTTCCACACCATGCACATCGGCCGCGCGCCTTGCGGGGACAAGGGCTCTCGTTGCCTCGTTCGAGTGACGTTCGAGGCGAGAATGCGCTCCACCCTGCCGATGCTTCCTCCCGCCGATGCGAACCTGCCTTAGCAGGTGGGTGCCGTGCCGGACGTCAGCGGGTGAGGCCTATTCCGAACCCAGGCTCCCGTTCACGTGAGCGTTGGTTCACGTTTACGCGAGAGGCCACGTACAGGGTCGAGCACCACAAGTGTAACGCCGGAGGGATCGGTCGGGCAGGGGCATGCGCCAGCTAAGGCTGCGCGAAGCGCCAGCGGATCTGCTGCGTTCCCTCGATGCCCAGCCGCTGCGCGAGGGCCTCCGTGAGCTCGAACTGGCGGCCGGAGCGCTTCATGCGCGAGTCGATCACTTCGGTCAAGACCTCGGTGCCGCCGTAGGAGATGAAGATCTTGGCGCCACACGGAAGCACGGGATGGCTGATCCCGAGCGAACGGCCGGTGAGGATGCGCCTGCAGGTCGTCCGCTCGGCGTCGCGGGCCGCGCCCCGCGAGCCCGCGAGCCCGGTGTACCAGCCCGTCTCGGCGACCGTGACCTGCTGTGCGTCGCCTGCCACCGTGTCGTCGTCGTTACCGGCTCGCGCCAGTGCGAGCGCGGCCACGACCGCAACGAGCGCGACCGCGGCCAGGGCGATCGTACGCTGGAGGACGCTCAGGCTCACCGGCTGCGGGCGGCGACGATCTCGCCGAACGACTCACGCACGAGAGCGTCGAAGTCGACCGGAAGGACGCCGTCGGGCGAGGCGAATTCCCGTAGGTAGTGGAGCAGGTAGCTGAGCTCCTCGTCTCGCACCGGGTCCGCGCCGCCAGCCTCGCGCACGAGCCGTTCGAGCTCCCACAGATTCCATTCCTGCCGCTCGACTGGCAAGGGAAGCGTCGCGACGGCCGCGTGCACGGGCACCGGCTCGGGCTCTTCCACGACCGGCTCCGGCTCGGGCTCGGGCGGCGTCGCCAATTCGAGCACGACCGGCTCTGGTTCGGGTTCCGGCTCAGGTTCTGGTTCTGGTTCGGGCTCGGGTTCCGGTTCCGGTTCGGGTTCCGGCTCCGGGTCCGGGTCCGGTTCGGGTTCCGGCTCCGGGTCCGGTTCGGGTTCCGGCTCCGGCTCTGGCTCCGGCTGCGGTTCGGGTTCGGGTTCGGGTTCGGGTTCGGGCTCGCGCTCGAGTTCCGGTTCCGCCGCGACCGGCTGCGGCTCGGCCGGCTGAGGCTCCGCGGTCGGCAATGGCTCTGGCTCGGCCTCCGGCTCGGGCTCGGGCTCGGGCCTCCGGCTCCGGCTCTGGCTCCGGTTGCGGCTCGGGCTCGGGCTCTGGTTCCGGCTCTGGCTCCGGCTCCGGCTCCGGCTCCGGCTCCGGCTCTGGCTCGGCCTCGGCCTCCGGCTCCGGCTCGCGCTCCTCGTCCTCTTCCTCGTCTTCGTGCTCCCACGCCGACTGGGACGGATGGACCGTCACGGCGACCACACCGGGCGCCTCGAGCGCAGGCGCCGACGCCTCCGGCTCAGCGACCGGCTTCGGGGTGGAGCGAACTCGGGATGCAGCCCATTCGAGGATGACCGTGACCGCGTAGGCCACCGCCATGACGGCAAAGATCGCCGCTACCGACAGATCGAGCAGACCTGCCACGAGGGCGACGAGGAGGAGGAAACAGGCTTCGAGCGCGAATCGCGGCCACAGACGACCGAGCATGCGCGTGGCTAACGCTCCGGCTCGGGCTCCCCGTCATCGGCCGGTTCGGCCTGCCCAGTGTCGGCGGCGTCGGACGGCGTGACGGGGGGAGCGGGCGGAAAGGCCTCGGCTTCCGCCTCGGCGTCGGGAGCATCCACGTCGTGAGCCTCGTCCTCCGCCGGGGAAGGCTCGGGCTCGGACCGATTCGAGAGGTCGGCGGGAGGCTCGGAGACCGGTGGTGCCTCGGCCGGGGCGGCGTACGCCTGGGCGGGGCGCGCCGGCGGTGTCCCGCCCGCGCGTGCGATCTCGCTGTCGTTTGCCTCGACGATCGACTGCACGACCTGGCTGATCGCGGGCTCGCCGAGACCGGCGGCTGCGAGCAGCTGCTCGGCGCCCTTCTGAGCGCGGGCCATGACGGCGGTCGCCTGGGCGCGGGCCCACTCGAGCGTCTGCTCCACCTCGGCGCGGGCGGAGTTCGTGAGCTCCGTCGCCTGATGGCGTGACTGCTCGAGTAGCCGGTTGCCACGAGTCTCCGCTTCGCGCAGCTCACGCGTTGCGTCGGCGTTCGACTTCGCGAGAAGATCGCGCGCCTCGGCTTTCGCGGCGTTGAGGATCTCCGAACGCTGCCGCTCCGACTCGGCGCGGAAGCGCTCGATCTCGGCTTCGCGCTCCTGCAACACCTTCTGCTTTGCGCTCACTTCCTCCTCGGTGCGCTGAAGCTGTGTCGCAGAGGCGGACTGGGCGTCACGCTCGAGCGTGTCGGCAAACTCAGCGGCGGCGCGAATGAGGTGCAGCGCGTCCATGCGGATCGCGTGACCCGTGGGCGAAACGTTGGAGCTCGTGCGTGCTGCCTGCAGCACGCGCAGTTGCGCCTGCAGCTGAGCGGTGTGGCGGCGAAACGCGTCGAACGCCTCCCGGACCCCTTGCTCGTCGTAGCCATCGCCGGCACGGCGAAGCTGCTCGACGGTCGGAAGCGCGGTCAGTCCCGCTGACGAACGATCTGACTCACTTGACGACATCGCGGCTCACGCTTTCTCAGGGTTTCTCAGGGTCGGTAGACACGCCGCGGCGCGGCTAGCCGGAAGTATGCCCGGTTCATCGGCTGTCCAGCGGAAAAATCTTAGGTTTGAGGCTCTACGAGCCTTATTCCAAGTTCGCTGAGCTGCTCCTCCGTCACCTCGGACGGCGCTCCGCTCATCGGATCGACTCCCGCCTGGTTCTTGGGGAAGGCGATCACGTCGCGCAGGTTGGGCTCGCCGGCCAAAACCATGGTCATGCGGTCGATTCCGAGCGCGATGCCACCCATCGGCGGCGCTCCCATGGCGAGTGCGTCGAGCAGGAAGCCGAACTTCGACCGCTGCTCGTCCTCGGACATTCCGAGCAGCTCGAACACGCTTCGCTGGATCTCCGGCTCGTGGATCCTGAAGCTGCCACCGCCGAGCTCGTTGCCGTTGACGATCAGGTCGTAGGCGTGAGCCAGCGCGTGCTCGGGATCCTCGGCGAACCGTCCCTCCCACTCCTTCGTCGGCCGCGTGAACGGGTGGTGCACGGCGGTCCAGCGGCCGTTCTCCTCGTCGCGTTCGAACATCGGAAAGTCGTAGACCCAGAGGAAGGTGAAGATCTCGTCATCGATCAGCCCCAGCTCACGGCCGAGATGGAGCCTGAGTGCGCCGAGCACCCGCGAGGTCGTGGCCCAGGTGTCGGCGGCAAACAGCACCGTCGATGCGGGGTCGCCGCGGAACACCGAGAGCTCCTCCTCGGAGAGGAACTTCGCGATCGGCGAGCGCACCTCCCCCTCCTCGTCGAACACGAGGTACGCGAGGCCCTTTGCGCCCCACTCCTTGGCGAGCTCCTCGAGCTTTGCCAGATCGCCGCGGCTGAGCTCCTGCGGCACGCGCAGGAAGCGCACGGCCTCCGCGCCCTTGAAGACCCCGAACTCCGAGTTGCGCGTGACCGCGGTCGCGTCCTCGAGCTCGAGCCCGAAGCGCGTATCCGGCTTGTCGGAGCCGAAGCGCCGGTCCGCCTCCTCGAACGCCATCCGCGGGAACGGCGTCGCAATCTCGATGCCGAGGCACTCGCGCCAGATGCGGGCGTACATCCGCTCCATCACGTCGTAGAGGAGCTCCTGGTCGGGGAAGCTCATCTCGACGTCCAGCTGTGTGATCTCCTGCACGCGGTCGGCGCGGAGATCCTCGTCCCGGAAGCAGATCGCGATCTGGTAGTAGCGGTCGAAGCCGGCGACCATCGTCAGCTGCTTGAGGATCTGCGGGCTCTGCGGGAGCGCGTAGAAGCGGCCCTTCTGCAGGCGGCTCGGGACGACGAAGTCACGCGCACCTTCGGGTGTCGGCTTGAACAGGATCGGCGTCTGGATGTCGAGGAACCCCGCTTCCTCCATCTCGCGGCGGATGATCCCGACCATCTGCGCGCGCAACGTGATGTTCCGCTGCAGCTTCTCGCGCCGCAGGTCGAGCCAGCGGTAGCGCAGGCGCAGAGTCTCGTCGACGTTCTCCTCGTCGAGCTGGAACGGCAGCGGCGTCGAGCGGCTGACGATCTCGAGCGTCTCGACCTGCAGCTCCACCTCGCCCGTCGCCATCGACGGGTTGACGGTCTCCTCACTGCGCGCGACGAGCGTCCCTTCCGCCCGGAGCACGAACTCGTTCCGGATCTGATGGGAGAGCTCGGCTGCCTCCGGCGCCAGCTCCGGGTTGATCACGAGCTGTGTGATCCCGGTCCGGTCGCGCAGGTCGACGAAGACGAGGCCGCCGTGGTCGCGGCGGCGCGCAGCCCAGCCCGCGAGGGTCACCCGCTCGCCGACGAGCTCCTTGGACGGCTCGCCGCACATGTGGGTGCGCCAGGTCATCGCGACAGTCTGCCGGGAAGATCCGCGTGGGCGACCGGTTCGTCCTGCGCCCCCGCCTTGCGAATCAGGGCGTCGCCGGCACGCACGATCACCGTCGTCATCGCCCCGGACCGCCCCGCCTGCGTCAGCTGACCCTTGAGCGAGCGGCCGGCGTAGTCGGTGTCAGCTGCGACCCCGCTCTCCCGCAGTTGCTTCAGGAGCGGCGGCACGAGCTCGCGTGGAGCCTCCGGCTCGACGGCCAAGAACACCTCGACCGCAGGCGCCTCGGCGTCGGCGACGCCTTCGTCCTCCATTGCGATCAGGAGCCGCTCGATCCCGGCTCCGAACCCCACGCCGGGCGTCGGCGGGCCGCCGATCTCCTCGACCAGGTAGTCGTACCGGCCGCCGCCGGAGATCGTGGAGTTCTCGTTGTCCATCGGCCCGACGAACTCCCAGGTCGTGCGCGAGTAGTAGTCGAGCCCGCGCACGAGAGTCGGGACGAGCTCGTAGCCCACGTCCATCGCGTCGAGGTCGGCTCGCACCGCTGCGAAGTGCTGGACGCACGCCGCGCACAGCGACTCGCCGATCTTCGGTGCCGCTTGCAGGGCGATCCTCGTCTGTTCGTTCTTGACGTCGAAGACGCGCAGCGGGCTCGTCGCCGCCTTCTCCCGAGCATCCGCGTCGAGCTCCTCCTCGTGCTCGGCGAGCCAGGCGCGCAGCTTCTCGAGATAGGCGGGCCGGCAGTCCCGGCACCCGATCGAGTTCAGCTCCAGCCTGTAGGTCGTGATTCCCAGCCGGCCGAGGAGCGTGTCGTAGAGCTGGATGATCTCGGCGTCGATCGCCGGGTCGTCGGAGCCGATCCCCTCCACCGACAGCTGCCAGTGCTCGCGGTAGCGGCCGCGCCCCGGCGCGCCGTAGCGGTACATCGGGCCGATCGTGTAGAGCTTCTGCGGCTGCGGCTCGCGGTGGAGGCCGTGCTCGATGTACGCGCGGCAGATCGGCGCGGTCCCCTCCGGTCGCAGCGTCAGCGACCGGTCCGAGCGGTCGGTGAAGGTGTACATCTCCTTCTGCACCACGTCGGAGCCCGCGCCCGAGGTGCGGGCGAAGAGCTCCGTGTCCTCGAACACGGGCGTCTGGATCCTCCGGTACCCGTAGAGCGCGCAGAGGCGCTCCATCTCATCGGTCACCCGCCGCCAGAGCGGCTGCTCGGACGGAAGGATGTCGTGGGTGCCGCGCGGGCGCTCGAGCTTGGTCACGCGCGAAGCTCTGCGAGGAACGGGTTGCGCGCGAGCTCGTCCCCGAGCGTGGTCGCCGGGCCGTGACCCGAGTAGACGACTGTCTCGGGCGGGTACGCGTCGGCGAGCGTGCGGATCGAGTCGAGCAGCGTGTCCCAGTCGCCGAAGGGGAGGTCAGTGCGTCCGACCGAGCCGGAGAAGAGCACGTCGCCGGAGAAGAGCGCCCCGTCGGCGTAGTAGGAGACGTGGCCGGGCGAGTGCCCGGGAACGTGGCGGACCTGGAACGAGATCCCGGCCGCATCGACCGTCTCGCCGCCGGACAGGAGCGTTGCCTCGGCGCTGAACGCGCGCGTCGGGTAGCCGGGGAAGAAGTCGTCGGGCCGGCGAAAGACGTCCAGCTCGCCCTCGGGCAGCCAGACGGGAGCGCCCGTGCCTTCCGCGAGGTCGGCGAGCGCGCCGAAGTGGTCGAAGTGGCTGTGCGTGAGCAGGATCGCCGTGCAGGTCGAGCCCGAACCGGCCAGCGCCAGCCGGATCTCGGCGGCGTCCGCGCCCGGGTCGATCACGACAGCCTGCGTCGCGCCCCGGTCGGGGCGGACGAGGTAGCAGTTCGTCCCGATCTGCCCGAGCGAGAGCTGGTCAACCGCGAGCGCCAAGGCGGATGAGTTTATCCTTGGCCTCCGTGCAGAGCTGGAACTTGATGGAGATCGAGGCTCCCGCGGGCACGCGGGACCCGGTCGTCGTCCACTCGGGCAACGAGGCCCGCGCGGTGCTGATCGCCCTCAATCCGGGGCAGATCATGGGCGACCATCAGGTGAAGGAGAACGCGTGGGTCACGGTTCTCGAAGGCACCGTGCGAATCTCGGCAGCGGGTGAGTCGTTCGATGCTTCGCCGGGCATGCTCTTTCGCTTCGATCCCGACGAGCGCCACTCGCTCGCCAGCGACGAAGGTGCGCGGATCCTGCTCCTGCTGGCGCCGTGGCCGGGCGAGGGCCACTACCGCGGCAGCACCGTCTAGCGCTTCTTCGACTCGTCCGTCCGCTCGAGCCGGCGCTGGGCAGAGCGCCAGACCATCGTGTCCATGAAGTAGCTGAACGGCAGGAAGAACCCCATCAGCGCGATGGTCTGGACGACCTTTCCGAGCGTTGACACCTCATCTCCCGCGACCAGGAAGACGGTGATCAGCATCAGGGGGAAGAACAGCAGCGTCCGCCTTCCCGTGCGGCGCCACGAGGGCGGGTCGATCGTGCGGCCGCCGCGGCGTGCAGGCTGCGGCTTTGCGGCCTTCGCCGGCTTCCCGTTCTTTGCCGGCGTCGCGGCGACGAGCTCTTCGGCTACTTCGGGGGCGAGCTCGTTGCCCTCCTCGTCGACGTAGACCTCTTCGTAGTCGTGCCGCTTCAGCTTTTGCCGCCGGCGCTGCTGCTTCTTCGAAGGCATCGGCTCAGTATGCCGAGCGACTGAAGGCGACGGTGCCGTTCTTGACCACCGCCGCCACGATGTCGCCTCCGAGGTGATAGGCGAGGTAGCGCCAGTCGGGAGCGTCGAGAAGCGTCACGTCGGCTGCGTAGCCGGGCGCAAGACGGCCGAGCGTGTCAGCCCGGCCGAGCACGTGGGCCGCGTTCACGGTGCACGCCGCGAGCGCCTCCGCCGGACTGAGCATCAGCTGCGTCGCGGCGAGCGAGCAGACGAGCGGGAGACTCTCGCAGAAGGCGCTGCCGGGGTTGAAGTCGGTGGCGAGCGCGATTGCGGCGCCTGCGTCGACGAGCGCGCGGGCCGGCGGCATCGGTCGCCCGAGGAAGAGCGCGCTGGCGGGCAGCAGCACGCCGACGACGTCGCTTGCGGCCAGCGCGGCGACACCGTCGGGGCCGGTGGCCTCGAGGTGGTCGACCGAACGCGCACCGAGCTCGATCGCGAGCGGGATCGCACCCGCTTCCGTGAACTGGTCGCCGTGGAGCCTCAGCGCCAGCCCGCGCGTGCGGCACGCCTCGAGATAGCGGCGGGCCTGGGCCGCGTCGAAGGCGCCGCGCTCGAGGAAGACGTCGGCGGCCTCGGCGAGCTTGGCCGCATCCGGGAGCACCTCGGCCAGAAGGAAGTCGAGATACGCGTCGGCGTTCGCGAACTTGGGCGGAGTGGCGTGCGCTCCCAGCCAGGTCGGGATCCCTCCGGCCGCTGCGATCGCCCGCAACGACGCAAGCTCGGTCTCGCGGTCGAGCCCGTAGCCCGACTTTCCCTCGAAGGTCGTGGTGCCGGCGCGGAGCATCCAGTCGCGGTGGCGCTGCACTGCCTCGGCGATCCCGGCGTCTCCCGCCGCGCGGGTCGCCCCCACGGTCGAGAGGATGCCGCCGCCCGCAGCGTGCAGCTCTTCGTAGGTGGCTCCACCCGCCCGCCGCGAGAACTCATCGACGCGGTCGCCGCCGAACGCCGGGTGCGTGTGGCAGTCGACGAGGCCCGGGATGGCGCACAGACCGCGTCCGTCGAGCTCCTCGATGTCACCGTCGAGCGCCGGCAGCTCCGCCATCGCGCCCACGGCCTCGATCGTCCCGCCGTCGCAAAGCACGAACGCCCCTTCGATCAGATCCCGCTCGCGCAAGCGGAGCCCACGCAGCGGCGCCTCTCGGCCGGGGGGCGAGACGACCTGCTCGAGGTCGCGGATCAGCAGTCGCGTCATGCTCAGGCGCTTGGCGGGTCGACGCCGGGCCCTTCCAGGCTGGGCAGGTCGAGGCCGTGCTCGTGCGCGGCTTCGAGCGCCTCGTCGTAGCCGGCGTCCGCATGGCGCATGACGCCGGTGCCCGGATCGGTGGTGAGCACTCGCTCGAGTCGCTCTGCCGCATCGGCGCTGCCGTCGGCGAGCACGACCATGCCCGCGTGGATCGAGTTGCCGATCCCGACACCGCCGCCGTGGTGGACGCTGACCCAGGTCGCACCCGCCGCCGTGTTCAGGAGTGCGTTCAGGATCGGCCAGTCGGCGATCGCATCGGAGCCGTCGCGCATGGCCTCGGTCTCTCGGTACGGGGACGCGACCGAACCGGAGTCGAGATGGTCCCGCCCGATCACAACCGGGGCCGAGACGGCGCCCGAGCGGATGAGCTCGTTGATCGCGAGGCCCGCTCTGGCGCGGTCTCCGTAGCCGAGCCAGCAGATCCTCGCCGGCAGTCCCTGGAAGGCGACGCGCTCGGGAGCGAGCTCCAGCCAGCGTAGGAGCAGCGCGTCGTCCGGGAACAACCGCCGGAGCTCGTCGTCGATCGCCGCGATGTCTGCCGGATCGCCCGAGAGGACGGCCCACCGGAACGGACCGATGCCGCGACAGAAGAGCGGCCGGATATAGGCCGGGACAAAGCCCGGGTATGAGAAGGCTTCCGCTACACCCGCCTCATAGGCCTCCCCGCGAAGATTGTTGCCATAGTCGAAGACATAGCTGCCCGCGCGGACGTACTCCAGCAGCCCTTCGACGTGCTGCGCGATCGACGTTCGCGCCCGTCGGAGGTACTCGTCCGGGTCGGAACCGCGTAGCGAAGCGGCCTCCGCGACCGAGAGCCCGACCGGGACGTAGCCCGTGAGCGGATCGTGGGCCGCTGTCTGGTCGGTGACCAGGTCGAAAGATTCACGCTTTTGTGCCAGTTCCGGCACGATTTCGGCGGCGTTTCCCTCGACGGCGACCGACAGCGCCCGCCCCTCCGCAGCCGCTGCGCGAACGCGCGCGACGCCGTCCTCGAGCGAGTCCGCAACCTCGTCGAGGTACCCCGTCTCGAGCCGGCGTGCAATCCGGGACGGATCGACCTCGATGCAGAGAATCGCAGCGCCGGCCATCGTCGCCGCGAGCGGCTGCGCCCCGCCCATCCCTCCCAGTCCGGCGGTCAGGATCGTCCGGCCGCTGAGGTCGGCCGAGCCGAAGTGCACTTCACCCGCGGCCGCAAAGGTCTGGTAGGTGCCCTGGAGGATTCCCTGGGTGCCGATGTAGATCCAGCTCCCGGCCGTCATCTGGCCGAACATCGTCAGCCCCTCGGCCTCGAGCCGCCGGAACTCGTCCCAGGTCGCCCAGCGCGGAACGAGGAGCGAGTTCGCGATCAGGACGCGCGGCGCCCCCTCGTGCGTGCGGAAGACGCCGACCGGCTTCCCGCTCTGGACGAGCAGGGTCTCGTCGTCTCCCAGGCGGAGGAGCGTTCGCACGATCGCCCGGAGCGCATGGTGAGAGCGCGCGGCGCGCCCCGAGCCTCCGTAGACGACGAGCTCCTCCGGCCGCTCGGCGACCTCGGGGTCCAGGTTGTTCAGGAGCATCCGCAGGGGCGCTTCGGTCTGCCACGAGCGGGCGTTCAGCTGCGTGCCGCGCGGCGCCCGAATATGGGAGAGATCCCCGACGAGCGCCTCGACCGCCGCATCGACCGTCGAGAGGCTCATCGCAGCGCCCCGATCTCCGCCTCGGCGGCGGCGAGGATCGCGCCGTCGCGGATTGCGTCGGCGACGCGCTCGATGTCGTCGGCGAGCGACCGGTCCTCCCGGACTCGCTCGGAGAGCTCGCGTACCGCATCGTGGGTCGCGCGCACGCCCGGCGCCGGCTCGAGCGGTGCAAGGAACTCGATCGCCTGCGCACCCGCGAGCAGCTCGATCGCGAGTGCCAGCTCGGCATTCGCCAGCACGCGCAGCGCCTTCAGCCCGGCGGCATTTCCCATCGATACGTGATCCTCCTGGCCCGCGCTCGTCGGGATCGAGTCGACGCTCGCCGGGTGGCAGAGCGACTTGTTCTCGGATACGAGCGACGCCGCCACGTACTGCGGGATCATGAAGCCCGAGTTCAGGCCGCCCTCACGGGTGAGAAAGGGCGGCAGCCCGTCCGAGAGCGACGGGTTGACAAGCCGCTCGACCCGCCGCTCCGAGATGTTCGCCAGCTCGGCGACGGCCATTGCGAGAGTGTCGAGACCGAACGCGAGCGGCTGCCCATGGAAGTTGCCGTTCGAGACGACCATCCCCTCGTCGACGAGGACGAGCGGATTGTCGGTCGCAGCATTGAGCTCGATCGCGACCGTCGTCTCGACACCGGCCAGGAGATCGCGGCTCGCACCGTGCACCTGGGGAGCGCAGCGCAGCGAGTAGGCGTCCTGCACCTTGTCGCACCACCGATGCGACTCGATGATCGAGGAGCCGTCGAGCAGGCGCAGCACGTTGGCCGCAGAGTCGAGCTGCCCGCGCAGCGGCCGAGCCTGGTGGATGGCGGGATGGAAGCTCGTCTTCGATCCCTGCAACGCCTCGAGGGAGAGCGCGCACGCGAGGTCGGCCGTCCGGGCAAGCCGGTTCGCCCGCACGAGCGCGAGGGCAGCCATCGCAGCCATGAACTGCGTTCCGTTGATCAGCGACAGTCCTTCCTTCGCTGCCAGCTGGATCGGTTCGAGCCCGGCGGCGGCGAGCGCCTCCTCACCGGAGAGAAGCGTCCCCTCGAACCACGCCTGCCCCTCGCCCACGAGCGGCAGCGCCAGGTGCGCCAGCGGCGCGAGATCACCGCTCGCGCCGACCGAGCCGCGCGCCGGGACCCGCGGGAGGACGCCGCGGTTGAGGCATTCGATCAGGAGCTCGACCGTCTCGATTCGCGCGCCCGAGTAGCCCTTGGCGAGCGCGTTCGCGCGAAGGAGCATCGCGGCGCGGACGACCTCGTCCGGGTACGGCTCGCCCACTCCGCAGGCGTGGCTGCGGAGCAGGCGAAGCTGCAACTCTTCGACCTGGTCGTCCGGGATCGACTCGGAGACGAAGCGGCCGAACCCCGTGTTGACGCCGTAGGTGTGCTCCCCCACGCGCTCGACGAGGGCACGTGCCGCGTCCATTCCGACCCGCGCCTCGTCCGCAAGCGCGACCGGCACACGGTGGACGGCGACCTCCCAGACGTCCTCGATCCGGAGGTCGTTCCCCGTGAGGGCAGGGCTCGCAACCACGCCCCCAGTCTGGCGCAAGATGAGCATCCGCGGGAGCGGATGCTCATCGCGCGAAAATCCCTAAAGGGGTCCGCTTCGCGGCCCAGGTCGCTCGCGCGCAAACCTAGTGATGCATGGGGGCTTCGGTGCCCGGCGTGTGAAGCAGGCTCTCGACCTCGCGGACGCCGTGGATCTTCTGCGTCCGGTCGACGAGCGCGTCGATCAGATCCTGCGACGGAACCTCGCCGCGAAGCTGGACGACCCCCTCCTGCGCGTTGATGCTGATCGAGCCCTTGACCTCGTGCTCGTCGCGGAAGAGCTCCGACTCGACCTTGTCCTTCAGCGTCGCATCGTCGTAGTCCTTCGGCTGTAGCGTCCTCGTCGCGAGGCTCTTGAACTTCCCGACCGCCTTCTGGCGGCGTGAACCCGCAATGAACCACGCACCGACCGCTCCGAATAGCGCTACCAGCGCAAGCTTCTTCATCTCAGCCCCTTTGTTGTTGACCTGTTTGCCCTACCGACCGAGCCGGAGGTTCAAACTCTGAAAGCAGCCGAAGCTCTAACACATGCGACTCGTCGAAGCCGTCGATCCTGAGCATCGCGCCCGCGGCGGCGGCAGCCGCGCCCGCCGGCATGAGGCCCACGAGCTCGGAGCCGACGACCTCGGCTCCGCGTCCGTTCGCCTCGGTTTCGATCGTCGCCACGATCTCGTGCAGCGCCGCCGCCTCCCAGTCCTCGACGTTCATCGACACCTGGACGACGCCTGCTCGTGGCAGCTCGAGCCCGAGCGCGCGCACACCGGGAAAACCGCCGCCGGTCTCCCGCACCACGGAGGCGACGTCCTTCGCGACCTGGAGCGAGCCGCGCAGGTTGACGTTGAACGCGATCAGCGGCCGGCGCGCTCCGACGATCACGCCCCCGGCGCGCTCGTGCAGAGTTACCGGCCCGAAATCGGGCGCGAGCTCGCCGGCGTCGATTCGCCGCTGGAGCTCCGCAGGCCCCCCGCGCCGGAAGAATGCAGGACCGCGATCAGGCGCGAGCTCGCCGTAGAGGAAGACCGGCAGCTCGAGCTCCGACCCGATCCGACGCGCCAGCGTCAGCGCCGTTTCGCGGGCACGTTCCAGGTCGTCACGCCGGATCGGGACGATCGGAACCACATCCGCGGCGCCGATTCGCGGATGCGCACCCTCGTGCCGGCGCAGGTCGATCCGCTCACCTGCGCAGGCGATCCCGTCCAGCAGCGTCGCGACGAGCTCGTCCGGCTCGCCCACGAGCGTGAAGACCGAACGATGGTGATCTGCGTCGACGTGGACGTCGAGCAGCTTCGCGGGTCCGGAGAGGGCCATTCGCAGCGCCTCGACGACCTCGGCGTTACGGCCTTCCGAGAAGTTCGGCACGGACTCGAGCACGCTCGTACTCTAGGAGCGTGAAGGCGTACTACGAGGCGCGGGCGGAGGAGTACGACGACTGGTGGGTCGGAAAGGGCCTCTTCGAGCATCGCGTCCGGCCGGGCTGGGAGAGCGAGCGGGAGTCGTTGTTCGCGACGGTTGCCGAGCTGCGACCGGTCCCGACGCTCGATGTCGCTTGCGGCACCGGCTACCTGACGCGCTACCTGCCCGGCCCGATCACCCTCCTCGACCAGAGCAGTGCGATGCTCGCCGTCGCGACGACGCGGGTTCCGGCAGCCCGCTTCGTCCAGAGTGATGCGCTGCCCCTCCCCTTCGCCGACCAGTCGTTCGGGCGCGTCTTCACGAGCCACTTCTACGGCCACCTCGAGGAGGACGACCGGGTCGCCTTCCTGGCCGAGGCCCGCCGGGTCGCGCCCGAGCTCGTGATCGTCGACTCGGCGCTGCGCGAGGACGTCGAGCCGGTCGAACGGCAGGAGCGGGTGCTGAACGACGGGTCGCGCTGGCAGGTCTACAAGCGCTACTTCCAGCCGGACGAGCTCGCCGTCGAGCTCGGGGACGGCGAGATCCTGTTTGCCGGCCGCTGGTTCGTCGCCGTCCAGGCGTGACGGCTCGCAAGAGCTCGTATCGCTCGCTCCGGTCGCTTCAGCGTGACAACGCGCGCTGCCGGGCGTGCGTGGAAGCCGGCTATCCGCTGGAATCGTGGCCGGTTCGAGCGCCGTACGCCGGTCAGCGCGCGTATCTCTTCGGCCAGGCGCCGGGGATCGTCGAGGGCCAGGAGCGGCTGCCGTGGCGCGGCCGTGCCGGACAGACGCTGCGGAGATGGCTCGAGCTGGAGGGCGACGCGCTCTACGAGACGTTCTACTGCGGCTCCGTCACACGCTGTTACCCCGGCCGGCCCGCCTCCGGCCGAGGTGACCGCACCCCGACTCCTCGAGAGCAGGACCTCTGCGAATTCTGGCGCGATTGGGAGCTCGAGCTGCTGCGGCCGGACCTGATCGTCACCGTCGGTGGGCTCGCGCTCCGGCGGCTGCTCGGAATTCCGTCGCTGACCGAGGCGATCGGCAAGAGCTACACGCTCCCACACGATCTGGGCGACGCGATCGTGATCCCGCTGCCGCATCCGTCCGGTGCGAGCGGCTGGCTGAACGACCCGGCCAACCGCGCCCGCCTCGGAAAGGCCCTGACGCACGTGAAACGGGAGCTCGTACGGCTACATTCGGAGGCGTGAGCGCAGTCCCGTATCGCCGCACGTTCATCCGCCTGCTCGGTTTCCTGCGTCCGTACAAGGGCTCGCTGGTCGTCTCCACGATCCTCGCCGTCCTCTCGCAGGCAGCCGCAATCGCGATCGTCCTGCTCGTCGGCGAGGCCATCGACGGGATCGAGGACCAACGCGGCACGGCGACGCTCGCCTGGGTCGTCCTCGCGATTCTCGTCGTCGGCTTCCTGAAGGCGGCGTTCATGGTCGGCCGCCGCTTGATCTCCGGCAGGCAGGCACTCGGGATCGAGAAGGACATGCGCGAGGGCCTCTACGCCCATCTCCTCCGGCTCTCGTTCGGGTTCTACGACAAGCACCAGACGGGCCAGCTGATGTCACGCGCGACCGTCGACCTCCAATCGGTGCGCTTCTTTCTCGGCTTCGGCCTCATCTTCTTCTTCCAGCACGTGCTGACGATCGTCTCCGTGATGGCCGTGCTGTTCTTCGTCGAGTGGCGGCTGGCCCTGATCGCGCTCGCGATCACACCCGTGATCGTCGCCGTGGCGTACCGCTACAGCCACGTCTCGCACCCCGTTCTCCGCGACGTGCAGCAAAAGCTCGGCGACGTCGCCACGGTGACCGAGGAGTCGATCGTCGGCGTCCACGTGGTCAAGGCCTTCGCGCAGGAGGACCGGCGCCAGTCGCAGTTCGAGCGCGCGTCCGGGGCGGTCTTCGACGCAACCGTCCGGGCCTTCCGGCAGCGAGCGATCTACGTGCCGCTGCTCTCGTTCCTGCCGTTGCTCGCGCAGGGCGCGGTACTGCTGGCCGCCGGTCGGATGGTGGTGAGCGGATCGCTCTCGCTCAGCGGCTTCTTCATCTTCAACCTGCTGCTCGCGATGTTGATCGTGCCGCTGAGGAGCCTTGGCATGTGGGTGGGTCAGGCCCAGCGCGCCACGGCGTCGGGCGAGCGGATCTTCGAGGTGATGGACGAGCCGGAAGGTGTCGACGACCGGCCCGGCGCAGACGCGCTCGCTCCCGGTCCGGGCGCGATCCGCTTCGAGCGCGTCGGCTTCGGCTACGCCGAGGGACGACCGGTTCTGCACGAGATCGAGCTCGAGATCGCCTCGGGTCGAACGGTCGCGCTGATCGGCCACACGGGATCCGGCAAGACAACGCTCGCGGCGCTCGTGCCGCGGTTCTACGACGCGACCGAGGGTCGCGTGCTCGTCGACGGCGTCGACGTTCGGGACGTGACGCGCCGCTCGCTCCGGCGAGAGATCGGAGTCATCTCCCAGGATCCCTTCCTCTTCTCGGCCACGGTCCGCGAGAACATCGCCTTCGGCGTCCTCGACGCGACCGAGGAGCAGGTGCTGCAGGCGGCTCAGGCTGCGCAGGCGCACGAGTTCGTCGAGGAGCTGCCGAAGGGCTACGACACGGTGATCGGAGAGCGCGGGATCACCCTCTCAGGCGGTCAGCGGCAGCGGCTCGCGATCGCCCGGGCGCTCGTCATCGATCCCCGCATCCTGATCCTGGACGACGCGACCGCCTCGGTCGATGCGACGACCGAGGCGAAGATCAGAACCGGCCTCGCCGAGGCAATGCGCGGCCGGACGACGATCATCATCGCGCACCGCCTCTCGACGATCGCGCTCGCCGACGAGGTCGTCGTCCTCGACCACGGCCGCATCGTCGCGCACGGAACCCAGGCCGAGCTGCTCGCGACGAACGCGGTCTACCAGGAGATCCACGAGCACGGGCTGCTCCAGGGTCTCTTGAAGGAGAGCGCGTGAAGGTCTGGCAACCGGGAGGGCACCTCTCGGAGGAGCGGGGCGGCGAGGTGCGCGACTGGTCCTGGGGTCGCACACGGCGCCGCATGGGGGTTCTCGCGAGACTGACGCTGCCGTACAAGGGCCGCACGGCGCTCGCGCTCGGGACGCTCCTCGCCTACACACTCGTCGCGCTCGCGCCTCCGTATCTGGCGAAGCTCGCGATCGACGAGGGAATCGAGAGTCGCGACCTGACGCGGCTGACGTGGATCGTGGTGCTCTTTCTCGGCGCCGCGGTGATCGCGCTCGCGCTCTCGGCCGCGAACACGTACCTGACCGGCTGGACGGGCGAGCGCGTGCTCGCCGACCTGCGGAACAAGCTCTTCGCCCACCTCGAGCGGCTGTCGCTCGGCTTCTACGAGCGGAACCGCGCCGGCGTGATCATCAGCCGGATCACAAACGACGTCGAGGCGCTCGACCAGCTCGTCACCGACGGGGTCACGAGCCTCGTCCAGAACACGCTTCTGCTTCTCGGCACTGCGGTCGTCCTCTTCTTCCTCGACGTCAAGCTGGCGCTCGCCACATTGACGGTGCTGCCGCTGATGGCGATCGCGACCGCCTGGTTCCGCAGCCGCTCCAACCGCGCCTACCGCAACGTCCGCGAGCGACTCGGCCTCGTCACGGCCACGCTCGCCGAGGACATCGCCGGGATGCGCGTCGTCCAGTCGTTCACGCGCGAGCCCGTGCAGCAGAAGGCCTTTCACGGCGTGAACGACCGCTACCGCGCAGCCAACTACGAGACGACCGTGCTGAACGCGATCTACTTCCCGACCGTCGACCTGCTCGCGTCCGCAGCGACCGCGATCGTCTTCGGCTACGGCGGCTGGCTCGTCTACCACGATGAGATGAGCACCGGCACGCTGTTCGCCTTCGCGCTCTATCTCTCGAACTTCTTCGATCCGATCCAGCAGCTCTCGCAGCTCTACAACACGTTCCTCTCCGCGATCGCCGCGCTGGACAAGATCATCGGCGTGCTCGACGAGAAGCCGCAGGTCGTCGATGGCGAGGACGCGCTCGAGCTGCCGCGGATCGAAGGTCACGTCCGCTTCGACGACGTTCGCTTCGGCTACGGGCCGGAGTTCCCCGAGGTGCTGCACGGCCTCGAGCTCGACGTGTCGGCCGGCACGACCGTCGCCCTCGTCGGGCACACCGGCGCGGGAAAGTCGACGATCGCGAAGCTGATCGCACGCTTCTACGACCCGACCGAGGGGTCGCTCTCGATCGACGGCCACGACCTGCGCGACGTGACGCAGCGCTCGCTGCGGCGCCAGCTGGGGATCGTCCCGCAGGAGGGATTCCTCTTCGGCGGCACGGTCGCGCAGAACATCGCCTTCGGCCGTCCCGACGCCCGTCCCGAGGAGATCGCGGCCGCGGCGGAGGCGGTCGGCGCTCAGCGCTTCATCCTGGAGCTGGAGGACGGCTACGAGACGCAGCTCGGCGAGCGCGGCACGCGCCTCTCACTCGGCCAGCGCCAGCTCGTCGCGTTCGCCCGAGCCCTGCTCGCCGACCCGCGCATCCTGATCCTGGACGAGGCGACCTCCTCGGTCGACATCGGCACCGAGCGCCAGATCGAGCGCGCGCTCCGCCGCCTTCTCGCCGGCCGCACCGCCTTCGTGATCGCGCACCGCCTCTCGACGATCCGCGACGCCGACCTGATCGTCGTGCTCGAGCACGGCCGGGTGATCGAGCAGGGCACGCACGACGAGCTGATCGCGCGACGCGGGCTCTACACGAGCCTCTACGGCGACTGGGCCGACGAGGTGGCCTAGATTGTGGGCGTGAACCTGACGGATGTGGAGGCTGTCGCCGCCGGCGAGCTCGCCAGCTGGGGCCGCCGCCTCGCGGCGCTGTTGCTCGACAGTGTCGTCCTCGCGACGGTGATCACCGTCACGGTGCTCGCAGCGGGCGTCGAGCCCGGCGAGCTGAACACGAGGATCCGTAACGGCGAGAGCCTCCTCGTGCTTCTGCTCTTCGTCGTGCCGGAGGCGATCTACACCACCGCCCTGATCGGCTCCCGCAACCAGACGTTCGGGAAGATGGCCGTCGGGATCAAGGTGGTCGACGCCGAGGACCGCTCGCCGATCGGCTACAGGCGAGCGTTCACCCGCTGGCTGTCGAACGCTTTCCTCTGGGCGCTGCTGTGGGTGCCTGGGATCGTCGATCATCTGTGGCCGCTGCGCGATCCTCGCAACCAGACGTTCCACGACAAGTTCGCGCGAAGCGTGGTGGTGAGATCGTGAGCGATCTCGACAAGGAGACGCAGGACCGGATCGAGGATCCGATCTCGGAGGAGGCCGTCCGCGAGACGCGGCTGACACCGGCCCAGGCGGTCGACAAGATGCACATCAACCTGCCGGTGCGCGGCAACCGCAAGCTGCGGAAGCTGCTCGAGCGGGTGAACGAGGACAAGCAGCTGAAGGGCTGGTGGCACGTCGCGAACGTGAACGCGGTCGTCCGGATGGAGATCAACGACCACTCCTGGGTGCACATCCAGATCGTCGCGAACATCGCGCTGAAGCTCCTCCGGCAGCTCACGAAGCACGGCATCGAACCGTCTGCGGTGCGTGACTTCGGGCTCGAGCAGGACGACGCCGAGGTGATCGTCGCCCTGTCGTCGCTCTTCCACTGCGTCGGGATGTCCGTGCACCGGCACGGGCACGAGGACTTCTCGCTCTTCCTCTCGGAGCCCAAGATGCGCGAGCTCCTCCGCGGCATCTACGAGGAGCCCGAGCTCACCGTCGTCATCTCGGAGGTGCTGCAGGCGATCACGAGCCATCGCGCCGACGGACAGCCGCTCGCGCTCGAGGCCGGAATCCTGCGCGTTGCGGACGCGCTCGACATGGCCGAAGGTCGCTCGCGCATCCCGTTCGAGAAGGGACGCGTCTCGATGCACTCCCTCTCGGCGGCCGCGATCGACGACGTCTCGATCAAGGACGGCGAGTCGCATCCCGTGATGATCGAGATCGTGATGAACAACTCATCCGGCCTCTTTCAGGTCGACGGGCTGCTGAAGGCGAAGCTGATCGGATCGGGGCTCGAGCCGTACGTGGAGGTGATCGCCCACATCGACACGGAGGCCGAAAAACGGCTCGTTCCGATCTACCGGCTCGAAACGTAGTTGGTTAAACTGAGGCCCGAACGACCCTTGCGGGATCGTCTAATGGTAGGACGCCGGACTCTGAATCCGGTAGTCTAGGTTCGAGTCCTAGTCCCGCAGCTGGAACCAAAAGCCCCGCTCAGCGGGGCTTTTCCTGTTCTAGGGTTGTATCCATATGTTTAGCAGTGCTATACTCAAGGAGCTGGCCCAAGTGCTCGAGGCACGAGCGGCGTTCTCCAGGATCCCCTCCGAGAGTGCCTGCGGACAGACGGTCGGGGCCCTCCGGGGCCCCTCGTCTTTTGGGCGCAAACTGCGGCCCGCGGCCTATCGGGCACCGACTCTTCATGATATGCCCCAGTCGTGCGCCTCCTCGGCCGTCGCTCTGCGTTACCGCCGCTCGATGAAGCGGCTGCCTACGCACGTTGTCACGGCAACCGGGACAACGATGTCCGGATCGTGAAGCTGCCTCCACGCCGGCCTCGCTACGAGGACGTGCTGACGACCGGAGAGGAGCTTCGGATCCTGTTCGAGGAACGGCTCGACGCACGCGAGCCCGAGAGCGCGTAGGCCCGAAGACGAGAGCGGGCCCCGAAGAGCCCGCCTCGTACGTCGCCGAACTTCCTGGCTGCCCCCGCGAACCTAGAGTCCGGCGATCCTTGGCCTGCGGATGTAGCCGAGCCCGAGCCCGAGTGACACGACGAGCACGAGCGTGCCGAGTCCGAGCGTCACGGCCCCATCCCAGGAAACACTTGTGTCGTTCACCGAGGTCCCCGGCCACACGCTTTCGGCGGGCGGGAGGCGGTCTCCGCGAGCGTCCGGCGAAAGAGTCCGGTCGACGATCGTGCTCGGGCTCACCGAGACGACCTGCATGCCACCGCCGCCGCTTTCGGCAGGCTGGACGGGTTGAGCCGCCGCCGGCGCCGCGAGAGCGGCGAACGAAACGCCGATCGTGAGACGACGAAGCCACCGCCTTCTTCGCTTTGTCATGGTGCTCCTCCCCATTCCGTGAACCCCCCTTGCCTCGACCACCGGACGGACGGCGGGGCGGGTTTCTTCCCTTTCACGGAGAATCCGCTTGAATGGGCGTGCCGCGATGACCATCGAACTCACCGACGCGCAGCTCGTCGAGCGCTGCAGGGCGGGAGACCAGGGCGCGTGGAACGAGCTCGTCGAACGCTTCTCCCGCTACGTGTACGCGATCGCCGTGCGAGGATTCCGGCTCCCGGAGAACGACGCCGAGGACGTCTTTCAGGACGTGTTCGCCCGCACGTTCGAACGGCTCGAATCGTTGCGCGACGACACGGCGATCAGACCCTGGCTCGCACAGCTGACCCGCAACGCCTGCGTCGACCGGATTCGCGCCGGCACGCGCGAGCAGCCGACCGAGGAGCCGCTTGCCGACGAGGTGGACGGAGAGATCGAACGCCTCGACGAGGCGCTCGACGTCCACGAGGGTCTTCAGGGGCTCTCGCCCAACTGCCGCGAGGTGCTCGACCGGTTCTTCGCACGCGACGAGAGCTACCGCGTCATCGGCGAAGCGCTCGATCTGCCCGCAGGGACGATCGCGAGCCGCATCTCGAGGTGCCTCGGAAAACTGCGCGAAAAACTCGAGGGAAGAAAACCTGTCCCGGACCCGTCT
Source organism: uncultured Gaiellaceae bacterium (assembly GCA_963749515.1). Lineage (GTDB taxonomy): Bacteria > Actinomycetota > Thermoleophilia > Gaiellales > Gaiellaceae > Gaiellasilicea. The sequence continues at coordinate 587,968 of CAVVMR010000010.1, read as the reverse complement.
GGAGATTGATGAGCGCTGCCCCACACGACGAAGAGCGACTCGGCGAACTGCTCGGCCTGCTCCCCCCGGCTCCGACCGGCTGGGTGCGAGCTGCGCAGGAGCTGCCAGAGGCGCGTCGCCAGCTCGATGAGATCGTCGAGCGGGCCGAGGAGGATGCGGAGTTCCGCGTCCGCCTGATCGCAGATCTCGAGGCCGCGCTCACCGCCGCGGGCTATGAGCCACGCCCCGCGCTCTCCGAAGCGCTGCGTGCACGCCTCGCCGAGCTCGATTCGGCGTAGGCTTCACCTCAATGGGCCTGTACGACCGCGAACTGCACGCGGTGCTCGGCGAGATCGCCGGGCCGACGGCCGCTCCCGGAGCGGGCGCTGTCTCGGGCATCGTGACCGCGATGGCCGCCGGGCTGATCGCGTCGGCGGCCAGGCGCTCGCCCGGATGGGAAGAGGGCCGCGGGGTCTCCGCACAGGCACAGGCACTCCGGTCGCGCGTCGAGAAGCTCGCCGAGGCGAACGAGGAGGCATACCTCGAGGCGCTCGCGCTGATCGAAGGCGCCGAGGTGGACGGCACCCGCAATGCGGCGATCGGCAAGGCGCTCGACACCGCGGCCGAGTTGCCGCTCTCGATCGCTGAGTGCGCCTACGACGTGGCCCTGCTCGGCTGCGAAGCGGCGCAGCACGCGATTCCGGGCGGCGCCGAGGACGCCTGTGCCGCCTCCCTGCTCGCCGAAGCGGCGGCGCGTGCCGCCGCCGGCCTGGTCGCTGCAAATCTGGTTTCGGTCCCGGGCGACGAACGCGTCGCTCACGCACACCGGTTAGCTGAAGCTGCGACGGTCGCGGCCAAGCGCGCCGTCGCAGCCTCGGCAAGCCGCTAGGCCCCCCGGTTTAGCGGCCGAAGACGGGCCCGTCCGAGCGCCACGACCCTGAGCCGGCCCAGCAGCCGGAACCGACGCTGCGGCGTCTCTGAGGCCATGCCGGCCTCGTGCGCAAGGCGTGCCTGCTTCGCGTCGCGAAGCCTGTCCACCTGCTCATACCGCGCGATGTCATGCATCAGGGTCGGGTACATCGAAGGGCTCCTTTCCGTCGTCAGCCACATGACGGAGCAGGAGCACCGTTTCTTCCCTCGCCTTTGCCTACCCCCGCGGCAGGGCGTCGATCCGATGGATCCAGGCTTCGAGGCGTGGGTAGCGGCCGTCGAGCTGCTGCGTCTCCCGAAGCACCTCGTGGAAGCGCTCGTCGTCGCCGTCCTCCCAGAGGACCGCGTACTTCAGGAACGGGAACGCGATGACGTCCACCGCGGACAGCTCGTCACCGAAGAGGTAGTCGCGGTCGGCGAGCAGATCCTCGAAGAGCGCTAGCGCGTCGGTGATCTGCTGCGCCAGCTCGGCGATCCGCGCCGGGTCGGGCTCGGGCTTCAGCTCCTCGGCCACGAGCAGGTTCGGCGGCCGCTTCCAGACGCGGTTGAACCAGTCGACGAACGTCCGCAACTCCGCGCGGCGCGCCGGCTCGACCGGGTAGAGCGGCCGCTCCGGAAACCGCACCTCCAGGTACTCGAGGATCACCGGCGAGTCGGAGAGGACGCGATCGCCCTCGACGAGCACCGGCACGAGCTCCTGGCCGCTGACGCGAACGACCTCGCTCCGGTCGTCCGGGTCGACGTCGATCCACTCGACCTCGATTCCCTTGTGCGCGAGCGCGAGCGCGACGCGCTCCACGTTCGTCGAGAACGGGATCCGATAGAGACGGAGCGGCGGGTAGGGCCCCACTCGGAGACCCTACCCGCCGTGTCTTGGCGGTTCTTAGCCCTGGGCCGACGGGCAGGCCGAGGCGCCTTCCTTCTTCGTGCCCTTCAGGAGCTCGCTCGTGCCCGGCGCGAGGCCGAGTGCGAGATCGCGGTACGCGGCCGCCGAGCGCCAGGCCTTCTGGGCCGCGAACGTCGCGTTCACGAAGTCGAACCGGGCGAACAGCGTCTCCGCCCGCTTCGCGTTGTCGATCGCCTGCTGGCGAAGCCGAGCCGCCTTCGCCGGCAGCAGCCCGACCTGCGTGACGCCGCGCGAGGCGTACGCCACGCCGCCGTCCGAGAGAGCCTCGTCCGACCACTTGAGGTAGTACGCGGTGTGGCCGCGGGCGATGTTCTCCTGATCGAGTATCGAGTAGACGAGCTCCGTATGGGAGTACGTCGTCGGCGCCGCCGTCGAGTTGTACGCCCACGTGAACCCGTCGTAGTACCGCGGCGAACCGTCGGGGTTCCGCGTCGCACCGATCGAGTCGTGCGGGTGCGCGAGGCCGAGGTAGTGGCTCGCCTCGTGGATCGCGGTGTACGTGAAAGCACCGCCGCCGACCTCGGGATGAGCGAACGCCATCGACTGGTCACGGTCCGACGACGGTGACTTGAACACGTCGTTCACCGAGCCGAGGTAGCCCCACGGCACGCCGGCGCGGTTCGTCGCGATGCCCGCAGCAACCGGAAGCGCCCACGCGTAGTGCTTCTCGGCGACGACGTTGATCGCCGGCACCGTCGTGTAGCACGCCCCGCCGCGGAAGAGCCGCGACTGGCTGTCGATGTAGTCCATCGCGGTGTCGGTGTGCATCGAGACGCCCGGTGCACCAGCGACGTCGTCACCGTCCTGCTTGGCCTGGTCGAGCATCGCCTGGTCGGCGTCGTTGTCCGCCCCACCCTGCGCGAGGTACGCAAAGCGCACGTCACCCGCGAACGTCAGGTACGGCGTCAGCGTCCGCAGACCCGCAAGGACGACGCTCTGGTTGTAGAGCTTGTTCAGGTCGGACGCCCAGGGCACCTCCGCCTTCGCGTCGTGCCAGACGTTGTCCGAGAACCAGTACTGGCCCGTCGCCGGCTGCGGCTCGTAGAGGTACGAGTGCTCGAAACGGAACGAGGTCGCCTCGTTCACGGTCCGGCCGAGCATGAAGTTGAGCTGGTTCTCGTCCCAGGTCGCGCCCGGGGTGAGCGCCTGCTCGACGCCCTGGTCGACGTTCACGAGCGTGACCGGCCGAGGCGCCTTCGCGCGGTACTCCCACAGCGGCGGCTCGTAGTTCGCGGAGCCGTAGACGGAGCGGTTGCGGTTGCCCCAGCTCTCCGCCTCGTACGGGTTCGGCGCCGCGCCGGTGTCGACGACCATGAAGCGGTACCGGCCGCCCCAGATCCGCGCCCAGTCGATGCCGTCGAACTGGCCCGTATCGGGGTCGGTGCGCTTGATCTTCCAGACGTGGTACTCGTTCTGCGGCTTCAGGACTGCCCGCGCCTCCGCCGAGTCCCACGTGTTCAGGATGTAGACCGTGTAGCCGGGGTTACGGCCCGGCCCCTTGCCGCGCGCCGGATCGTCCCAGCCGAGCATGGCCTTGGAGTTGGCCGCGATCCAGTCCTCGGTCTTCTCGCCGTCGATGAAGCGAACCGGCGTGTTCGGTGCGACGAGCGCACCGGTGCCGCGGTAGATGCCGCGCGTGGCGTTGTATCCCTCGAGGTACTGGCGGTTCGCCGACTTCGCGAAGTCGCCGGTCGTCGAGTTCGCCTTCATCGCCGTGAAAAGGCCCTGCGTGAAGTTCGCCGGGGCGTAGACGAACCGCGGCTTCCACTTGTACTCGTAGGGGACCGTGAACGGCTTCGTGTTGTTGTAGTAGCTGCGCCCGTGGTTGACGAGCGTCTCGACGCCGAAGAGCGGGGACACATCGCCGTTCGAGTCCTGGCCGCGCGGAATCAGCACGCCGGGGCGCTGATAGTCCGGGATCTGACCGAGGACCTTCGCCTCGTCGAGCTCACCCGGGGCGAAGCCGACGGCGACGACGCGCAACGGCACCTCGACGGTGGCCTGCGCGGCGCTCGGGTCGTACGAATAGAGAACGCTGCCGGGGTCGCCGGCAGGCGGAGTCGATGCGACGGCGAGCGTCGCCTTCCCCTGATAGGTGCCGCCGGGGGCGACGAGCCACGCGAGCGTACTTACGCTGTACGTGCCCGCGGGCGGATTCGTGAGGACGACCTTCTCGTGGCCGCCGGAGGTCGTCGAGCTGCCGACGGTCTCGCCGCCGGGGCCCTTGACGTAGAGGTCGTAGTCGTCGCCTTCCGAGGAGGGCGTGGTCGCGATCTCGACGGTGTAGTTGCCGGTCGCGGGAGGGGCGATCGTCAGCGCGTAGGTGTCGCACGACGGATCGACCCCCGACAAGCAGAGACCAGAGGGGTTGGAGGTCAGGAACGGCCCACCGGTCCAGGAGGACGACGGTGTGGCCTGCGAGACGGTGCCCGCGCCCGGGACGGCCGCGTGCACCGCCGCTGGGAGGAGTGCGATCAGCCCCAGGAGCAGGCCGAGAAGCAGGAGACGTGCGCGCATGCAGGACTCCAATTCAGTCGAGTGAAAAGACAAACCGGAGATTCCTACCGTCGCTTTTCGGTTTCTAAACCACGCTCAATAACCTTTTGAATTGACTGATGAATCAGTCGAATTGATTGACGAGTCAATCCACGGCTAGGCCGTCGGTGACGACCGCAATCACCGTCTGCTCGGCGCGCGCCACGTCGTCCGGCCCAGCGGGAAGCCGGCCGAAGACCCAGGCAGTGAGGATCTCCTCCAACGCGCCGTAGACGATCAGCGCGGCGAAGCGAGGATTGAGATCCCGCTTCAACTCACCCTGCTCCTGGCCGCGAACGACGATCCGCTCGAGGGCGGCGAAGGCGTGCTCCACCTCTTCCACCTCGTTACCGAGCTGCGGACTCCGCGCGACTTCTCGGATCAGAACGCGAACGAGATCGGGATCCGTCTCCCAGGCACCGAGCACGATTCGGGCGACGGCCTGGAGCTGCTCACGCGCAGGCGCGCCCGAGCGTTCCACCTCTTGGACCGCCTCCAACATCCGCGACCACGTCCGCCGGAAGATCGTCTCCAGCAAATCTTCCTTCGATCCGAAGTAGTGGTACACGAGGCCGTACGCGACTCCTGCCTCGCGCGCGACGTCCGCGACCCGGCTCGTGTGGTAGCCGTGGTGCGCAAAGACCGTGATCGCCGCCCGCAGGATGACCCGCCGCTTGTCGCGCTGGGTGTCCATCGCCACAGGCGCTGGATCTTACGCCTCAGTCGTCGTCGTCACCACCGCCGCGGCCGCGTCCGCGCCCCCTGCCGGACGAGCCGGAGCCGGACCCGCTGTTGTCCTCTGTCTCCGTTCTGTCCTCGGTCTCCGTTCCGCGATCCTCGGTCGTCGTTCCCCCGGTCACGGTCTCGACGGTCGTCGTGGTGCGAGCGGTGCTCGTCGCCCCCGGCGGAGCGAGCGGGGTCGGTTGCTCGAGCTGGACGACGGGGAGCGAGATCGTCTCCCGCGTGATCAGGTGGACGCCGTAGCCGACGACGACGGCGAGCACGAGACCGAGCAATCCGAGAGCAATCGTGCGCATCAGCGAACCTGCTCCAGGTCGCGCACGGCGCGGTCGACGGGGAGCCGCACTTCGGCGCGTGCCCCACCCGTCTCGCGGTTTCGGATCGACGCGGTTCCGCCCCAGCGGCGGGCGAGCGTCTCGACGATCGCGAGCCCGAGGCCAGTACCCGGGCGGTCGCTCCGTCCCCGGCGGAAGCGCTCGAAGACCTGCCGCTCCTCGCCCGGCGGGATGCCCGGGCCCTCGTCGAGGACTGCGACGCTTCCGTCGCGGCTCCAGGAGATCGTCACCGTGGTCGCGGGAGGTGAATAGACGAGGGCGTTCTCGATCAGGTTGTCGAGTGCGATCGCCACGTCCTCCTCCCCGGCCCGCACCGCTGCGTCGCTTTCGCCCTCGAGCGCGAGCGTGTGCCCGGTCGCCTCGGCGCGCGGGAGCCAGCGCTCGTGGGCCGCTTCCGACACGGCGCGCAGCGAGACCGGCCGGCGCACAACGGGCCGGTCACCTCCGCGTGCGAGCGTGAGCAATGAGTTCAGGAGGCTCGTGAGGCGATCGACCTCGGCCTCAGCCAGCCGCAGCTCGTGCTCGACGGCCGGATCGTCCGTCTTGATCCCGGCAGCCTCGAGCCGCAGGCGAAGCCCCGTCAGCGGTGTGCGGAGTTGATGCGACGCATTGCCGACGAACTCGCGCTGCGCCTGAATCGACTCCTCGAGCCGCTCCGTCATGTCGTTGAAGGCGATCGCGACTTCGCGCTGCTCGCTGGCGCCCGTGACGTCGGCGCGCGCGTCGAGCTCGCCGTCCTCGACGCGTCGCACTGTGCGGGCGAGCGCGCGCAGCGGCCGCGCGAGCGAGCCGGCGAGCACCCAGGCGAGCGCGAGGCCGAGCGCGAGCGCCACGAGCCCGACGCCGATCACGACGAGGACGTTCCGGCGCACCCGCTCGCCGACCGAGTCGACGCTCTGGGTGACGCGCACGGCGCCTCCGCCGAGGACCGGCACCGCCGTGTACAGGAGCTCGCTGCCGAGCGTGGCGCTGTGCCGTGTTCCCTGCTCTGACCGGCCCGCGAGCGCTGCGGCGATCTCGGGGCGATTGCGATACGAGGTCAGGCGAAGGCCGGTGCCGGCAGAGTCGGCGACGAGCCTTCCTTGGGCGTCGACCACGATCACGCGGGCGCCGAGGTCACGGCCCGCCTGCCGGACGAGCTGGCGCAGCCGGGCGGGGTCTCCTCCCTGTGCGGCGGCGGCTGTCGCGACCACCTGCGCCTGCGCCGCGGCCTGTGCCTTCACCTCGGCGTTGACGCGGCTCGAGAGGCTGAGCACGAGTGGGATCTCGAGCACGATCAGGACGAGCACGAGCACGTAGGCGAACGCCGCCAGGAGTTTCAGCCGGAGGCTCAGCGGAGCTCCTCGGGCGAGGCGAAGCGGAAGCCGACTCCGCGCACCGTGTGGATGTAGCGGGAGTCGGCGGCGTCGTCGGCGAGCTTCTTGCGGAGCGCGCTCACGTGCACGTCGAGCGTCTTCGTGGAGCCAAACCAGTTCACGTCCCAGACCTCGTCGATCAGCCGCTCGCGGGAGACGACGGCGCCCGCCTCCTGCATCAGGAGGGCGAGCAGGTCGAACTCCTTCCGTGCAAGCTCGAGGGGCTCGCCGTCCACGGTGGCGCTGCGCCGAGTGGGATCGAGCCGGACAGCCCCGACCTCGATCGGACCTTCGGCCGACCCTGTCGGTGCGCTCGTGCGGCGAAGCACGGCGCGGATCCGCGCGATCACCTCGCGCGCGCTGAACGGCTTGACCACGTAGTCGTCGGCGCCGAGCTCGAGCCCGACGACCCGGTCCGCCTCCTCCCCGCGCGCCGACAGGATGATGATCGGGACGTTCGACGTGCTCCGCAGCTCGCGGCACACGTCGAGGCCGGAGCCGTCCGGAAGGCCGATGTCGAGCAGGACGAGGTCGGGCCGGAGCGTTCGCCCGCGTCCGAGCGCCTCCTCGACGGTGCGTGCGACCTCGGGCTTGAAGCCGTCTCGCTCGAGCGCTTCCGCGAGCGGTGTCGTGATCGACTCCTCGTCCTCGACGATGAGGATCGTCCTCTTCTGGTGGCTCATGTCGTTGATAGTGCCCTCCGCAACGGTTTCGGACGCGCGAAAGCGCCCCTCGTCGGGACGCCCCCGCGCGCTTGGGTGGTGCTACCGGGCGACGAAGCTGCCCGACATTCCTTCCTCGCGGTGGTCGCTGACCGCGCACCAGAAGGTGTAGCGGACGCCCTTCTTCAGCTTGGCCGTGAGGCTTGCCGTCTGGTTGCCGCCGAGAACGCGGGTCTTCCACGTCTTGCCGCCGCCCCTGAGCAAGAAGTCGTGCGCGTCGTCGGATGCGTTGCGGACCTGGAACTTCACCGTCCCCGCCTTCGGCTTCGCCGAGAAGCGGATCCCGTAGCTCACCTCTGTCACGCGCACCGTCTGGGCTGTGGCGGCGCTCTGCGCCACCGCAGCGAGCGTGACTGAGCTCACGGTCAGGGCGAGCAGGGTCAGCAATCCGAGCTTGATGCGAGTCATCGTTCGTCCCCTAGTCGTCGTCGTTGTCGTGGCCCGAGCCGTGGCCCGAGTTGTCGTTGTCGTCGTCGTCGTCGTTGTCGCCCGAGCCGGGGCCGGAGTTGTCGTGGTCCTCGCGGTCGTCGTTGTCGTCGCCCGAGCCCGGTCCGGAGTTGTCGTCGTCGCGGTCGTCGCCGGCGGCGCCGGTGCAGCGCGGGTCGTTCGCGTGCTCGGCCTCGTCGCACGGTCCGGAGATGTCGACGCCGTTCGTCGTCGTCGCCGCCGGCGCGTTCCCGATCACGATGTCGTCGGTCGTCGTCGCGGCGGTGGTGGCGGCCGTCGTCGTGCCGGTCGTCGTGCCGGTCGTCTCGCCGGTCGTCGTGCCGGGAAGCGACACGGTGCGAGCCGGGTCGGAGTCATCGATCCCGGCGGCGAAGGCGAAGCCGCCCGTTCCGAGAATCGCCGCGGCCAGCAGGCCAATCACGATCTTCATCGGTGCTCTCCTCTCATCGAACTTCATGAGACGAGGATGCCCGGGGCCTCCCCAGCAGCAGGGCACGGCAAGGCAAAGCCTTGGTAAACCTTCGCTTCGGACTCGTCAGCTAGACTGGCGCGGCGCCACGGCCCATTCGTCTAGTGGCCTAGGACACCGCCCTCTCACGGCGGCGGCACGGGTTCGAATCCCGTATGGGCCTTCCTCTCTAGCTTGGTACGCCGAAACCCGCATGGCTGCGTGGGTCAGGTGTGCCATACGTGTCTCGGACGTCCGGGCGGTGCTACCCCCCGTGTACCCCCGACGGCGCCGTGTGTGGCACGATCGCCCACCCGGAGAAAGGAGCAGTCGTGACCGACGAGCCGTACGACGCACTGCACTTCAAGATGATGAACGGCGATAGGCACCCACACTCGACACACTTCAGCCGAGGCTGATCGGCATCGCGGCGACGGATCGTCTCGGCCCGCTCCCGGATCGCCGCGAACTCCGCTGATAGCTGCTCCCAGGCGCTAGGCATCGTCGTACTCCTCCACTAGCGCGGCTACCTTCGCCTTTGGCAAGGACGACGAGCGTGTCCCCTGCGTCGACCTCGACCGCCCCTACTACTAGGAGGGTTTCACGAATGTGCGTCACGAATGCGCCAACACCTGCGGTAGCCGCGAGTCCGAGGCTGGCGAGGTTTGTCGTGGCGCACGTGCGGCAGGCGTTGCAACAGACGGCCGCCGTCGGAGCGTGCTCGCCGCACTTGCTCGTAGCCTGAACCATGCGGCCCTGCCAAACGGCCTTCATGGTGAGAGTGTAGAGCCGCTAGGAGGCGATTCGCCGCGGCTCGCGTCGAGCTTCTGCTCAAGCTCGACCACAACTTCTTCCAGCGCCTGCCGCAGGTCCTCGGAGTGGACCTGTTCCAAGAGGCTCTGGACGTTGGCCAGACGCCGCTCCAAGAAGTATCGCTCGTAGTGCATCCAAGACAGCCGGGGCGCCGTGCACCCGCCCCGGCCTACAGACCCCCATGTCAAAGCGAGCCTCACCCCCGAGCGGCGACCTCAAACATCATCTACTCGAACGGTGTCTTGACCGCTCCGTCACCGTTCGGCTCGAGGATGAAGATCTCAGCGGCCACGTCGGGATCGAAGGCAACCTGGGACATGAACTGGATCACCTTGCGGCCCATCGCCTCTTCGACCGCAGCGGAGAAGGCTGGTCCCATCGCCATCTGGAACGCCTGGCGCGTCTGCTTGACCGTCTCGTAGTCGCCGTTTGCCATCAATGTTCGTTCCACCGGCGTATAGATGTCTTCCAGGAAGACGATTACGTGCTCGCCGTTGCGGCTGATGACGGTGCGCGTGGACGTCGCCCCGCGTCCGCAGTGCTCGCGATGCAGACGTGTGATCGCGTTTCCGACAGCCTTCGCCTGGCTGGTGTTGCCGCCGTCTGGCATTGCAGACCCTCTGTTCCGCCCCTCAACGGTCAGTCGCCCGGAAGGTTGAAGGAGCGTGAGCAGCCCGGCGGACGTTCGGAGCCCAAGCTTACAGGCGGCTCGTCAGGCGGCTCGTCAAAAAGCCCTTGTCGGTTCCAGATACCGAGTGATAGCTTTGTGAATGGCGCTGGCACACCCGCCGTGCGAGCGCTTCAGGAAACACGTTGGGGGCGTGACCTGTCCTAAGCGGCCGGTCGCGAGCCCCTCGGTCAAGCACCTACGACCCAGGGGTTTCGCAATGGCTACAGTCTCCAACGGCGTCAGCTTCGGTCGACAGGCCGTCCGTCGCGACGTCAACACCCGCCTCCGCAGCGTCAACGGCGCGACCGAGACGGCGGCGATCGAGGTCTTTTGCGAGTGCGGCCGTCGACTCTGCGCAGACCGCTTACACATCGCGATCGAGGTCTACGAGTCCGTACTCAGTACGCCGGGGCAATACGTCGTCACACCACACCACGACCATGACCCGAGCCAACGGCTGGTCAGCCGACACCGCGGCTTTCTCGTCGTGCAGCGGAGCGACGCCTGATGCATCCGCCACTACGGATCGAGGTGCCTGACCACCTCCACGCAACGACGCTACGGCGCCGCCTACAGCCCTTCGGCGTTAACACCGTCGCAGTCGACGACCACTACGAGGTTCAGGTCGAGCTCATCGACCGAAACCCAGACAGCCGAGTCACAGGCGCCCTGCACGCAATCGACACCTGGCTACTCACCGCCGGCCTCCCCTCCGTCCAAATCCATCTCGACGGCAGCACCTACAGCCTCCACGCACCATCGGGTAGCGACACGAACGGCACCCACGACGATCGTCCGATCAGCGCTGGGCTGCCGGCTTCGGACGCTTGAAGACAAGGACGTGCCCGTCCTTCTCCTTCTGCAGCGCCATCTCGGGTAGCACCCTGGTTACGCGGCAAGCCGCATGGCTCCGTGTGTCAACGTGCCATAGTGTCTCGGACACTCGGGCGGTGCTACCCCCAGTGCTATCCCGGGCCAACGATTAACCGTAACGTTCCGCAGCGCTGGCACGCCGGCACGGGCTCAGGGGTGTAGTTCCGTGGGCGTGCGCCGCGGATCTAGCTTGAGCGCCTGCTTGCCGGCCTCACCGAACTTCTCCACGATCACGAAGCCATCGATCTCTTCGACGATCCGTTCGAACTCGCGGTACACGTGGCCCGCCTTGACGATGAAGTGCGTTGGGAAGCGACCGACGGCCTCGTACTGGGCGAGCGTGACCGTAATCCGGTTGCACGTGTGGTCCGCGCATTCGCACACGAAGTCGACGCGCTCATTGAGGATCACGGTGAACCTCTCGTCGGCGATCTCGATCTGCTCGTTCACCGAGCGGAAGAGCGCCTGATTGCGGGCGACCCGGATCGCCGCCTGCTTATCTGAGCCATCCACTTCCTCAACCCCTATCCCCCTTGCGGACGGATGAGGAAAACGAGTGGCTCGTCAGAGGGCACTGTAGCGGCGTGCTCAGGCAGCGATGGCTGAGCGAGCCGGGGCTATCGCTCAGCCCGTTGCCAGAGCGCCAGGAGCGAGGCGGCCAGGTGCTCCGGCTCACTGCGGTGGGGCGGGTCGAAGTGATGGCGCTCCGGGAACGTTTCGACTGTGAAGTCCGCAAAGACGTCGCTGAGTCGGTCCGCCATCAGGGCGAAGTAGTTCGGGTTGCTCAGGCCCCCAAGGGCGAAGTAGACCGGCTGTGTGAAACGTCGAAGCGCGCCGAGGTCGAGCGTGCCCGCGTCGAACGCGCGGAGAATCGCGCGGATCCCGGCGGGGCGTTTCGCGAACCACGGTGGTGGCGGACCATCCGGCCGCGGCGGCGGCTCGATGCCGGGCGCGAGCTGAAGGCGGGTGAACTCCGCCATCTGCTCTTCCGCCGGCAGGTCTTCGAGCGCGCGAAATCGCTCCTGCAGCGCCTCCTCCGGGGGTGAGCGGTCGTTGCCGGCCCACGCCGGCTCGAGCAACGCGAGACTCTGCAGCCGTTCGGCGTGTCTGGCCGCGAACATCAGCGCGGCAGCTCCGCCGCCGGAGTAGCCGGCAAGGTGGAAGCAGTCGAAGCCCGCAGCGTCGGCCTCGCGCAGGATCCCGTCGACCTCGAGATCGAGGTGGTATCCGCGAGGTGGCTCGTCTTCCGCGTACAGCTCGAGGTCTTTCGCGATCAAGTGGACGTTGTTCCCGAGCGCGGCCAGCAGCGCGCTGTACGCCGGCTGTGCCGGCAGAACGACGCCAGGGAGCAACACGACGTTGGGCGAGCTGTCGACTATCTGACGAGACTATCCCTTGCTTCGGTGCCGGCTCAATGACCGGATGGTCAGGAAGTACTCTCCCAAGAGGTACGGTCGCACCTTGCCCCACGCACGAAAGGTCACCTGCGGGTGGACGAGCGGCTCACGTCCCCGAGCGCTACTCGTGATCTGCTGTCTCTGCGCGGCACTTCCGGGACTCGCGTGCATGGCCGAGGACGACGCGCAACTCACAGCCGGCGAAGACAGAACGATTGCGGACCTGGAAGCCCGAATGCGCGACGCCGCCTCCAACGACCAGTTCGCGGGCACGGTGCTGGTCGCCAGGGACGGCCACGTGCTCTTCCGGAAGGCCTACGGTCTCGCGGACCGCGAGCAAGGAATCGCGAACACGCTCCCGACACGCTTCCGGATGGGATCGATGAACAAGATGTTCACGGGGGTCGCGATTCTTCAGCTGGTCGAGGCCGGCAAGGTCGATCTGATGGCTCCACTCGCCACGTACCTCCCCGACTACCCCAACCGGGACGTCGCAACCAAGGTCACGATCCATCACCTGCTGACCCACACCGGTGGCACCGGAGACATCTTCGGCCCGGACTTCGAGGCCCATCGCAACGAGCTTCGCACGCTCGCCGACTACGTGAAGCTCTACGGCGAGCGGGGGCCGGAGTTCGAGCCGGGCAGCACCTGGACGTACAGCAACTACGGGATGGTGTTGCTCGGAGTCGTGATCGAGAAGGTGACGGGTCAGAGCTACTACGACTACGTGGAAGAGCGCGTCTACGAGCCCGCGGGAATGACCGCGACCGGATCGCTGCCCGAAGCCGAAGAGGTTCCGGACCGGTCGATCGGATACACGCGTCCCCTGGGATCAACGAAGTGGGCTCGCAACACCGACTCGCTCCCCTATCGCGGAACGTCCGCCGGCGGCGGTTACTCGACGGTCGAGGATCTCGGTCGGTTCGCCCAGGCACTCCTCGGCCATGAGCTGCTCAGCCTCGAGTCCACGGAACTGCTGCTCACCGGGAAGGTCGACGCTTTCGGAGGGAAGTACGCGTACGGATTCGAGGACCGGCGACGCGGCGAGAAGGGCTCGGTCGGCCACGGGGGCGGCGCACCGGGCATGAGCGGAGAGCTCCGGATCTACCCGGAGACCGGATACGTGGTTGCTGTACTCGCGAACATGGACCCGCCGGCAGCACAAGGCGTTTCGGAGTTTCTCGACTCCCGGCTTCTCTCGATGAAATGACCATCGCGCGAACCCGGGCGGCATGGTGAGACATCCACGGAAAACGAGCTGACCGTGGCCTCGCCCTGGCAACCTCGGACGGACGTCCAGCGCGCGGCGGTGAAGAGGCTCGCTCGGTCCCACGAGGAGGGGTGGAACGGTCTCGTGCGCAGCCTCCCGGACGGCAACGACGAGCTGCTCGTGAAGTCCGGGGGAAGCGTGCAGCACTATCTCGTCGCCGAGGACGGCTCATCGCGGCTACTCGAGGAGCACCCTCCTCCGTCCGGCTACGAATGGCGGGGTCGACTGTTCTACGCCGGCTTCGGACTCTTCGTGCTCGCCGCCGTAGTGTGGATGGCTCTGCCGGGCGGCCCGCACCGATGGGCGTTCCTGCTCGTGCCTGCGGCTTTCGCCGTGTTCTATGCCGCCGACCGCTGCGGGCCGAACCTCAAGCAGCACACGAAGCCGGACGAGCGCTGGCGGAACATCTGATCGGCCTGTCACTACAGCAGCGTCCGCGTTGCGTGGGTCTCGCGCTTATGTGATGATTCGCACAATGGCTGGCGAAGGTCGCCTCAGCCGCGGCCGGAATGACGGTCACGGAAAGGCCCAAGCCGGCGACGCTCGGTGAGTTCCCCGGCCACGCCGCCAGCCTCGGCTGGACCGAGGACGGGAGTCGTGTGGAGGCGACGCTGGTGAGGGCGCTCCGAGACGACCTCATGTACCTCGTCCAATGCCAGACCGACGAGCGCGACAGCAACGGGATCAACGCAGGCTGCAGGAAGATCGTCGCATCGTTCCGCAGCCAGGCGTCGGGTTAGACTCATCGTCCCGACCGAGAGGAGCCGCACATGCCGTTCGTCCTGTCCACAGCTTGGATTGTCCCCGGGAAGGCGCAGCGACTACGTGACTGGTATGTCGAGCTGGAAGAGCGCCGCGACGAGGCATTCCAGACGCTCGACAACGAGGGCGTCCGGCAGGAAGTCGCGTACATCCTCGACACCGAGCACGGCGAACTGCTCGCCGTCTTCATCGAGGTCGACGACATGGACGCGGCCAACGAAGCGTTCTATTCGTCCCCGTTCGAGATCGATCGCCAGCATGCAGCGGTGATGGACGAGTGCACGGTGGGCGGCTCGACCGGGCGCAAGTTCGCGGAGCTCATGTACGCCTTCCAGAACCCGAAGGAGGAGGCGCGCGCTTAGGAAGGTTTGGCGGAATGTCGCTCGTCGCCGGGGTGCGATGCTCGTTCCGAGGCAAGGACGCATAGAGCGCCGATAGCGGTTGCTATCGGCGCGACTGAGGACGCGGCCTCGGGGCAAGCAGCGCGGCCCGGCGGCTCAGCCGATATTTCGCCAAACCCTCCTTAAGCGTTGCCGGCCAGCCAGCCGGGATCCGTGCGCGGGACGGACGCGACGAGGCGAGCCGTGTACGGGTGCGTGGGAGCATCGAGAACCCTGTCGACGGGGCCGGACTCGACGACCTCGCCGCGATAGAGGACGTAGACGCGCTCGACGACCTGGCGTACGACAGCCAGGTCGTGCGTGATGAAGAGGTAGCCGAGACCGAGCTCCTCGCGCAGCGTCGCAAAGAGGTTGAGGATCTGCGCCTGCACCGACACGTCCAGTGCCGACACGGGCTCGTCGCAGACGATCACCCTCGGGCGCAGCGCGAGCGAGCGCGCGAGGGCGATCCGCTGGCGCTCGCCACCGGACAGGGCGACGGGCTTGCGCGTCGCGTAGTCGCCCGGCAGACCGACGAGCGCGAGCAGATCGGTGACCGTCGTCCCGGGATCGGGGCCGAGGGCGAGCGCCTCGCGCAGAGTCGCGCCGACCGTCCGTACGGGGTTCAGCGACGAGTACGGATCCTGGAAGATCATCTGGACCTGGCGGCGGAGTTGCCGGCGCGTGCTCCAGTCGAGGCGCCGATAGTCGGACGCCTCGATGCCGTCGATGACGACGCTCCCCGACGTCGGCGTCTCGAGGCCGACCAGGCACCGCGCGAGCGTCGTCTTGCCCGACCCTGACTCGCCGACGATGCCGACGCTCTCGCCCTCGGCAACCTCGATCGAGACACCCTTGAGCGCCGCAACCTCGCCTCCGCCGCGTACGCCGGCGTACTGCTTCACCAGGCCCTCGACTCGGATGAGCGAGTCGCTCGTCTTCGCGACGGGCTCGACACGAGTGGACGCGCGCTCATCCTGAACCCGCCGGGCTTCAATCAGCTCTCCGCGGATGTCGTCGATCCGCACACACGCCGACCTGCGACCGTGCGCCACCTCGCGCAGAGGTGGATCGCCTGCCAGGCACTCGGGCATCGCCCACGGGCACCGCGGTGCGAACGGACAGCCGCCGGCGACCTCGTCCGGGGCGGGGACGGTGCCCTCGATCGCGGCGAGCTCGTCCAGCCGGCGCTCCACAGAAGGCTCCGACATCAGCAGCCCGAGCGTGTACGGGTGAAGCGGCTCCCGCTCCAGATCCGCGCCCGGAGCGGCCTCGAGCACCGAGCCGGCGTAGAGGACGTAGATCCGCTGACAGATCGAAAAGGCGACACGCAGGTCGTGCGTGATCAGGACGAGGCCCATTCCACGCCCCTCCTGCACGCTGCGCAGCAGGGCGAGGATCTCCATCTGGGTCGTCACGTCGAGCGCCGTCGAAGGCTCGTCCGCGATCAGAAGCTCGGGATCGCTGGCGAGAGCAGCCGCAATCGCAACACGCTGCTGCATCCCCCCCGACAGCTGGAACGGATACTGCTCCGCCACTCGCGGGTCATGGATCCCGACCTCGGCGAGGCGCCGGATCGGCTCGTCGCGGCCACGACCCCTCGGCGCGGTCTCCATGATCTGCGTGCCGATTCTGAGCAGCGGGTTGAGCATCGTGTAGGGGTCCTGGAGCAGCAGCGCGATCTTGCGACCGCGAATGCGTCGCAGAGAGCGCTCGCGCAGGCTCAGCAGATCGCGCCCTTCGAACGTGATCGCTCCGCGCGCGTGGACGCCGCGCGGCAGGAGCCCGATCAGAGAGCGCGCGGTGAGTGACTTACCGCTGCCGGACTCGCCGACGATCCCGACGGTCTCTCCCGCCCCCACCTCGAGCTCGAGCGATCGGACGATCGTCCGCGCTGCCCCGCCGAGGCGCGCCTCGATGCGGAGCCCTTCCACCTCGAGCAGCGGCTGCGGGGTCTGATTCACCGCGCACGCCCGCGATCGGAGAGCCGCTCGTACAGCCAGTCGCCGATGACGTTCACGCTCGCCGCGGTGACGACGATCGCGATCCCGGGCGCGACCGCAGCAGCGGGAACGTCGAAGAGCAGCGTGCGGCTGTCAGCGAGCATCCGGCCCCAGTCGGCCGTCCCCGGCCCGACGCCGAGCCCGAGGAACGACAGCGACGCCAGCGAGACGATGCTGAACGCGAAGGTGAGGAACGCATTCGCGAGCGCGAGCGGCAGCACGTTCGGCCAGATGTGGCGTCCCATGATCCGCCGGTTCGACAAGCCCAGCATTCGAGCCGCCTCGACGTACGGGCGCGAGCGCTGGTCGAGCGTTGCTCCGCGCACAATTCGAGTGTCGATCGGCGAAAAGAGGATCACGAGCAACCCGACCGCAAGGAAATAGCCGCCTCCGAGGACGCCGACCACCACGATGGCGACGAGCAAGGCGGGCATCGCGTAGACGAGGTCGACCCAACGGGAGATCACCGAGTCGCTGAGGCCGCCGAAATAGCCGGCGAGCAAGCCGAGGACGCTCCCGATCAGCATTGCGCCCAACGCGATCAGCAGCGGACCGACGACGGCGGTGCGCGCGCCGACGATCGTGCGTGAGGCGATGTCCCGGCCCAGGTCGTCCGTGCCGAGCAGGTGGTCGCGGCTAGGACCCGTGAGGCTGAACAGAAGGTCCTGCTCGCTGGGGTCGTACGGGGCTAGCCGCGGTCCGAAGGCCGCACAGATCACGACCGCAGCGACGACGACGAAGGCCAGGCCGACCGCAGGCGAAAACCCCCGGCGCGCCCTCGGTGCGGCGAGCTCTGCCGCAGGGGTCGAGGCGAGAGCCTCGCTCACGCTTTCACCCTGGCGAAGCTGATCCGCGGATCGACCGCGACGTACACGATGTCGGCGACGAGGTTGACGACAACGACCAGGGTCGCGATCAGGATCGCGAGTGCCTGCACCATCGGCACGTCAAGTGTGCGGACCGAGTCGACGAGCAACGACCCGAGACCCGGCAGCGCGAACGTCACTTCGACGAGAACGGTGCCGGCGAGCATGTACGCGAGCAGGAGGCCGGCCGCGGTGATGATCGGCACGAGAGCGTTCCGGAGCGCGTACGCGGTGAGCACGCGGCTGTTCGAGATCCCGCGCGCACGCGCGAACGTCACGTAGTCCTGGTCGAGCGAGCCGATCACGGCGGTGCGGGTCAACTTCAAGAGGAGACCCATGCCGGTCAGAGCCAGCGCGAGGGCGGGCAGCGCGAGGTGGCGAAGGCGGTCGACGACGCCTGAGCCTTCGCCGAAGACGGGGAACCAGCCGAGCTCGACTGCGAAGACGTAGAGGAGCAGGATCCCGGTGGCGAAGGCAGGAGCGCTCACGCCGACGACGCTCAGCGAGACGATTCCCCGATCGAGTGAGGTCCGACTGCGGACCGCGGCCAGCACGCCGAGCGGGACGCCGAGGAGGATCGTGATCAAGAACGCGAGGCCTCCCAGCTGAAACGTGAGCACGAAGCGGTCGGAGATTCCGTCGAGCACGGGCTCGTTCGTCCTGATCGAACGGCCGAAGTCGAAGCGCACGGCGTCACGCGCCCACTCGGCGTACTGGACGAGAAACGGGTCGTTGAGGTGGTACTCCTCGCGGATTGCATTGATCGTCTCCGGCGTCGCGGGCCGGGCGCCGAGCAGGACCTGCTCGGCGCTTCCGGGAGCCAGGTAGAGAAGGCTGAAGACGACGAACGAGATGACGACGATCAGCACCAGCAGCGCAAGCACGCGGCGTCCGACGTAGAGGGCGAGGCCGGCGCGGGTCATCGCGGAAGCGCTGCGGCTGCTCGGCCCCCGGAGGGGCCGAGCGTGGCCGCGAGCGTGTCTATCGGGCCGAGATGTCCAGGGCCCACGGCGTGTACAGATACCACGTGCCGAAGCCCCGGTAGTTCAACTTCGTGTTGACCGCCATGGCGATGTCCTGGTACCAGATCGGTATGTACGGCAGGTCGGTGGCGGCAAGCCGGAGCGCCTTCTTGATCGCCGTCGCGCGCACTCTGGGGTTTACCGACTTCTCCTGCTGCGCGAGGTACTGGTCCATCTTCGCGCTCTTGTAGTTCGCGGTGTTGAACGCGTTCTTCGTCGCGCCCTTGCTGTGGTAGATGAAGTGCAGAGCATCGGCCGGATCCGGGTAGTCCACGCCCCATTCGACGATCTGAGGGCCCATCGGCGACGGATGGTTGTAGAGCGTCGCGAACCACTTGTCGGTCGTCACTTCCTTGACGGTCAGCTCGATGCCGATCTTCTTCAACGCCTGGGCGAGAACGAGCGCGGCCTTGCCGTCCGTCTGCGCCGAGTCCGGGAACGGAAGCGTCGCCTTGAATCCGTCCGGGAACGCCGACTGCTTGAGCTCGGCCCGGGCCTTCGCGAGGTTGTAGCTGTATTTGGGCAGTGTCCGGTAGAACGCCCTGACCTGGGCCTGCGGCATGATGTCGCCCCACTGCTCCGGCGGAGGCAGCGTCGGAGCGGGCTCGCCGTAACCCCGGAGAATCGCGCGCACGATGCCCACCTTGTCGATCGAGTACGCGATGGCGCGCCGCACATGGATGTCGTTCCACGGCTCGATCGCGGTGTCGAGTGACAGGTACGCCGTACGGAGCTCCGGCGCGAGCTGGATGCGCGTGCTCGGCAGTCGCTTCCACTGGTCGATCACGTCCTGGGAGATCCGGAATGAACCGTCGATCTCGCCCTGGCGCATCGCGAGGAGGCGGGTCGCCTCGTTCACGATCACCTTGAGGGTGATTGCCCGCACCGCGGGCCGGCCGCCCCAGTAGCCGTCGAAGGCAACGAGCTCGGTCGTGCCGTCGCCCTGGAACTTCGTGAACCGATGCGGGCCGGTGCACATGGTCAGCTTGTTGGGCGTGCCGATGTCCTTGAGGTTGGCTTGCCAGTACTTCTTCTGCAGGATGTAGGTGACAGCCGGCGAGTAGCGGAAGTACGGGTCAGGCTGCTTCAAGCGGACGACGACCCGGTCGCCGGACGCCCTGATCGACTTCACAGTCGTGTAGAACGCGGCGATCTGCGATCCGGCCTTCTCACTCGCGGCGCGCTGGAGCGAGAAGACGACGTCTTCCGGTGTGAGCGTGGATCCGTCCCAGAACCGCACGTTCTTGCGGATTCGGTAGACGTACGTCAGGGGGTTCGGCGTCGAGAACGACTGCGCGAGGCCGGGCCGCAGACGTCCTGTCCTGTCGTACTTGACGAGCGTCTCGCAACCGAGCGAGACGACCGTCGCGGTGCCGGAGTCGGCCGAGTGTGTGTACTCGAGGCTCCGGATCGGAGCGCCGAGCGCCCACGTGAGGCGCTGGACATCCGCCGTGCCCGCATCGATGCGGGCCGACGCGCCGGCCGTTCCAAGTGCAGCGCAGAGGACTACTGCGGCGATCGAAATTGACCCGCGCGAACCGATGCGGCGAGCCGTGAACAGACGACGAAGCATTATTTCCCCCTACGTTCCACAGGAAGTTGGGCCCTCGACAAGCCGGTCGAACGTAACATGACACCGACGCCTGATACAAGTGTGCCGTGAACGGGCACAACCGCTGGCACCCGGACGTCGAGCCGGTTGCAACAGTCAAATCCGGCGATGTCGTCACGCTCGACGCGCCGCTCGGCACGGGCGACCAGATCGGACGTGAGAGCGTCCACGAGGACCTGCTGACGCTCGATTTCTCGCATGACCTGCTCGCCGGGCCGGTCTACGTCGAGGGCGCTGAGCCGGGTGACATCCTGGCAGTGGAGCTACTCGAGGTGGAGCCGGAGGATTTCGGGTTCAGCGCCATCCTTCCCGGGTTCGGCTTTCTCGCCGATGTCTTCCCCGGTCCCTACCTCCTCGGCTGGGAGCTCGACGGTCGGCATGCACGGTCGACGGAGCTGCCCGGAGTCGCGATCCCGGCCGCCCCCTTTCCCGGCACGATCGGCGTCGCCCCGTCGCGCGAGCTGCTCGACCGCATCCGCGGGCGCGAGGACGAGGTGGCGAGCCGGGTGGGGCTCGACCTGTCGGAGCTCTCGCCGCCTGCGGTTCCCGCGGAGGCCGCCGACGGACTGGGGACGCTGCCGTCCCGCGAGATCGGAGGCAATCTCGACATCCGACACCTCTCCGGCGGCTCGCGTCTGCTGCTGCCCGTACACGTGCCGGGTGCGCTGCTTTCGCTCGGGGACGTCCACTTCGCGCAGGGCGAGGGCGAGGTCTGTGGCTCCGCGATCGAGATTGGCGCACGCGTGACGTTCCGCGTCGAGGTCGCCTCCGCGCCGGCGTGGACGCCGCGCTTTCCGGCCTTCGAGACAGCGGTACAGCCGCAACGGCGCTACTTCGCAACCACCGGTATCTCGCTCACGGACGACGGACGTCACGAGCTTCTCGACCTCGGGCTGTCAGCCCGGCGGGCGCTGCTCGAGCTCGTCGACTACCTGGCCGCGACGTACGGGTTCGCGCGCGAGGCCGCGTACGTACTGGCGAGCGTTGCGGCCGAGCTTCGCATCTCGCAGGTCGTCGACCTGCCGAACGCACTCGTGTCGGCTCTGCTCCCGCTCGACATCTTCGAGGACTACCGCAGCCCGGCGTAGGCGCGGAAGAGCTCACGCGCCGCCGCCAGACCGAGCTCGAAGTGGTCGAGGCGGAAGCGCTCGTTCGGCGCGTGGATGTTCCCATCCGGAAGGTCGAAGCCCGTGATCACGGTCGGAATGCCGCGGGCTGCAAGTGCCGGTGCGAGCGGAAGCGAGCCGCCGGTCCGCGCAAGCACCGGTCTGATGCCGAGTGCTCGCTCGAAGGCCTCGAGGCCCAGCGTGACGGCGCGCGAGCCCGGCGAGACGAGCGAAGGGTCGCATGCGGACCGCAGCTCGAGCTCGACCGAGGCTCCAACGGGCGCCGCCTCGCGGAGTAGCCGCTCGAGCACCGGCGCGATCGTCTCGACGGTTTGGCCATGCGCGAGCCGGAGCGAGACGTTCGCTTCCGCGCGAGCCGGAAGCACGGTCTTCTGGAGCTGCGGGGAACCGCCCTCGATCCCATGGACGTCGAGCGACGGCTCGCCCCACGTGCGCAGGTAGAAGTCTGCCTCGGCGCGCTCGTCGGCGGGTGTGACGCCCTGGTCGGCGAGCACCTCCCGCCCTGAGGCAAGTGCGGCCCAGGACGCGAGTTCCTCCTCCGACGGGGCGATGGATCCGTGCCGGAGCGCCTCCGGTAGACGGCCGTCGCGCGCGATGACTCCATCGAGCGCGACGATCAGAGCATGCAGCGCGTTGAGGCCCGCGCCGCCGTAGACCCCGGAGTGGACATCGCGACGCCCGGTGTGCACCGTGAGATGGAAGTACGCAGTGCCGCGCGTGCCGAGAAAGAACGCGGGAACCTGGTCGCCGAGCATGGCAGTGTCGAAGACGACGCACGCATCGGCGCCGCGCTCGTCCTCCCCGATCCACGCAGCGGCACTCTGGCCCCCGACCTCCTCCTCCGCGTCGCAGAGCACGCGGACGTTGACCGGTAACTCGCCTTCGGCTGCAAGGCTGCGCGCTGCTTCGAGCAAGAGCCAGAGCTGCCCCTTGTCGTCGGCCACGCCTCGGCAGTAGAGCCAGCCGTCGCGAACGGTCGGCTCGAAGGGAGGGCTCTCCCAGAGGTCCAGCGGCGCCGGCGGCTGCACATCGACATGCCCGTAGCAGAGGACAGTCGGGGCGCGCTCCGGAGCACGTGACGCCGCAAACTCCCCCACGACCAGCGATCCGGTCGCACCGTCGACGATGTGGGCTTCCCCGCCGGCTCCGCAGACGAAGGAGACGACCCAATCGAGCGCGCGCTGCACATCCGCTGCATGGAGAGGATCGGCGCTGACGCTCGGGATTCGGAGCAGGTCGAGCAACGTCGCGAGTCGGGACATCTCCACGACCGCAACCCTACGCAGCGCGACCGAGTCTCGACTTTTGCCCGGAGAGGCATGGGGGAGCGCGGCTGGGCCGCCAGCGCGCTCCCCCACTCCGTGTGGCACCCGACACTCTCCCCCTGCCGGTGCGGCGCCACGGTACTAGGGATACGACTTGAAAACAATACGATCCAACGGAATGCTTACAACCTCGTGTCGGAGGTCTAGCTCGAGACAGAGCTCGAGCTTCAGAACGTCCGCCGCGGTGCCGACTGAACTGGAGTGCTCATCTCGGTGCTCATCGCCGGCGGATTCATCCTCGGTCTGCTGGTCGGGCGGTGGGCGCTCGTGGCGGCAGTCGGCGTGGGTGTCTGGGTTGCGGTCTACTCAGAGGTGGACGTGCCAGGCTGGTTCTTGGGAATCGGCTACTGCGCCGTCGGAAGCGTAGGCATCGGCGGTTCGCTCCTTGTCCGGCGAGCCTTGGGACGGCACCGGCACCAGACGTGACCGGCCGGCCGCCTCAGGCGTGCCGTCGCGCCTCGCTCCTGCTTGCAAGCTTGTAGACGCCGCCGGTCGTCCTCACGACCAGCTTGGCGCCGACGAGCTCGCGCCGCAGCGTGGCGACGTCGTCGTGGAACCGTCTCAACAGCGCGTTCAAGTCGCGTTCGCGGTACGTGCGCCCCGGCTCGAGGTGGTCTGCAAGGTAGTCGAGGATGACGCCCCGCTTGGCGCGTGAGACGGGGATCGAGCGAAGTCGGCCCTCGTCGTCGAGAAATGCCCGGAGCACCTTGTCCGCCTCCGACGTTGGGCGCCGCTGGTTGGAGTGCTTCTCGAGCCACTCCATGAGCTGTGACTGCTCGACCCGCCAATCGCGGCCGATGCGGTAGCCCGGGATGTCACCCGCCTGGAGCTTGCGCTGCACAACCTGGTGGTTCAGCCGCAGGAGCTCGGCGACCTCGCCTGCCGTGTAAAGGACGATCTGGGACATACACGGATTCTAACGGATTTTGACGTACCTAGAAACGCTACTTCAGCTGAAGAATCCCCAGCGCGTTCTTGTGCGGATCGACGATCCAGGCGGCACGAGCGAAGCCGAGGTCGGCGATACCGTCCGTTGTCTCGAGACCGGGCATGTCGTACTCCTCAATGTCGACGCCTCGCGAGCGCAGCTCCGCGAGCTCGGCATCGAGGTCGGGCACGAACCAGCCTGCCTGCGTCTGCTCGTCCGAGGTGCCGACCGTGCTCTTGGTGACGGCAATCGACGATTGACCGCCGCACTTGAAGGTGATCGCCTCCTCGTTCTCGTCGAGGATCTCGAGTCCCAGCTGGTCGTGGTAGAAGGCCCGCGTTTCGCCCAGGTCGAGGGAGAGCAGCACGACGTGGACCGGGTGCTCACCGAGCATTCGTCCTCCTCAGGTTGCGGATCACGACGATCCTACGGCGGCTCCGGCGTCAGGCGCTGGCCTTGTCGAGCAGCTGGAGCAGCTCGTGAGCTGCGAGCTCGACGTCCTTGTGACGCCACTCGGAAGCCCGGTAGACGCAGGCGATCAGGCCGCTGCGATGAACGCGGCGAAAGTCGCCGTAGACAAAGGCGTGTCTGGCCTTCGTCTTGTCCGAAGCGCCTTCCGTCAGGCCGAGGTGCCACTCGCCGTACTCCTCCCACGAGTGGTTCTCCAGGAATGCGTTTTCGTCGGTGGCGCTGGGCTGGACGTCGCCCCAGTCGCTATCGAGGACGTACTGGCGAGCTGCGATGGCTTGCCGTGCCCGTTGCACGGCGCGATCGTTGACGGCGTACGAGGCCATGTCTCAGTCTGACGACGGGTTCCCGAGGCGGCGTCGGCTCAAACGATCCCGCGCTGCTACCCGGTGCAGTTCTCCTTCGCCCACGCCTCGATCTCTGCACTCGCGGCCGTCAGCTCCGAGTCGTCGAGGTTCTGCGCCGCCTCGGACAGCTTCTGCAGCGTCTCGGGATCGGGCGTCTCGCCGGACGAGAGGTCGACGTCGCCGAGCACTTCGGCGTACGTCGCGAATGCGGCGGCGACTGTCTTGAAGGCATCGCGAATCTCCTCCGGGACCTCGTCGGCGAACTCCTCGTACGCCTTGGCGGTGGCCTCGAGGTCGGGCGGGCCGCTGCCGGTCGTCGCCGACCCAAGCGCCTCGGAGAACTTCACTGACAGCTCGGTCAGCTCGGTGCAGCCCTCGAGCGAAACGTCGTCGCCGGTATCGCTCGTCTCGGTGCCGGTCGTATCGGTCGCGTCGATCGTTTCCGTAGCGCCGGTACCAGCGGCGGACGCGTCGGTTTCGATCGTCACGGTCGAGTCGCCTTCGCTGCTCGACGAGTCGCCTCCACATGCCGTTCCCAGCAGCAGGAGCGCTCCAACCGACACGGCGATCACCATGGTTCGCACGATTTGCCTCTCTTCCGGGCGCTCCAGACGGGAGCGGCGCCTTTGCCTGATGAGAGACCCTACACCGGCTGTCGGCGGCGCCTCCACGCCGCGGTGCCGAAGAGCCCGGCGGCACTGATGCCCAGCGCGAAGAACGCGATGCGGTAAGCGCGTTCCCGGTTTTCCCAGCGCTCCTCGTACGCGACCGCGTCGAAGTCGCTGCACGACGCAGGCCGGCCGTGGGCGCAGAACCAGGCCGCTTCCTGCGCGGCAAACTCGACATCTCGCTTGTGCCGGTGATCGACAGTCGCCACCAACGCCAAGACCAACGCGGTCATGACGGCCGCGACCCCGTATCGAACCATGGCCGCAGGATACGAAGTCGGCACGACCGAGTCGCGAATCACTCGATCGAGGGACTCAGTAGGTCCTATCCCCTCAAGAGATGGGACCTACCGGCCGATAGAGAGGAAGTCAGACCGAGTTCCGTGGATCGTGCCGCAGCTTTCCACGTCGAGCCGTCTTACGGGTCGGAGGCGGCCGATACCACGGCCGCCTCCCTCCCACTTCCCCTCGAACGAGTTAGGTCTCAGCGGAGATTGCGCGTGCCGGGGAAGACATCCCACGCACCGCCGTCGCGGCAACGAGCCGCATTCCAGTAGCCCGACGGGGCCCACTTGCGCACGTAGTTGCGAGCCAGCGTGCCCAGATAACCGGCTTGCTTCGTGCTCAGGCCGAGATTCCAGCCGAAAACGGGCACGAGCTGCACGGCCATGCAATTCGTCTGCGCTTCGTTGGCGACGCCGTAGGCATGCAGCGTCTCGTGGATGACCGTGCTGAGCGCCCCGGCCCGGCGGGCGTTCGGCCGCTTGGACGAGATCAGACCCTGCACGTCCGAGCAGATTCCCGGCGCCAAGTGCAGCCAGCGCGGTTGGCGGCCGAGCCAGAATCCCAGCAGCTGGGAGTCGCCTGACTCTGGCTCCGCGCCCTCCGCCGCCAGGACGGAGAGCCAGTCGGAGCGGTTCCAGCAGGCAAACGCGAGCTGACGCGGATAGCCGAGCTGCTTCATCGTGCGGTACACGAGGCGGGTGAGCGTCGTGTGCTTGACCGATCGGCGGTTGTCGAAGACGGTCGAGCCCGGCAGTGTCGCCGCAGCCGCGATCGTCTTGGTCGAGATCGGCGCGTGCGGGTCCTCGACCACGGGCTTCGGTGCCGGAGGCGCCGGAGGCGGCGAAGGCGGGGGCGTGGCCGCCTGCACGAGCGGGAGGCTGAACGGGCCGGAGACGCGTTCGGTCGGGGCCGGCGCGCCCGGATCCTGACGGGCGAAGCTGAGCCACCAGTAGTACGTCTGGCCGGGCTGCAGCAGGGAGGTCGAGACGCGGCAGACCCACTTGTTCGGCTCGCCGAAGGGAAGCAGCGATCCGCTCGAGCAGGAGCCGAGGTTTCGACCAACCGGCGCGCCTGTCGGGCCGATCGCCGGGGTGTCCGAGACCCACACCTCGGCCGAGCTGTCATCGCCGTCCAGATAGACGACGAGATCGAGTGAGGCCGGAGTTGCGACGTAGCCCGCGGAGCTCGCGGTCACTGTGAAGCTCTGGCCGTCGGGACCGACCCCGTAGCCGGCACTCGCACGACCGGCGGCGAGCAGAGCAAGCGTGCCGGCAGCGAGGAGGCAGACGAAGGTGCGTCGCGAGACAAAGGCGGCCGGCATCAGCCGAATCAACGTAGCCCTCGTTCAGTCGAACGGTGTCACCCGAAGGGGTGGTGTGTCGCATTGCAAGCGACGTTTGTCGGCCGCCGACCGATGGCGGCATGCCGGCAATTCAAGGGCGAGACGTTTGCGCCCTCGTCCTGGCGGAATAGGAGTGAGCGGAGCCGCAAGGCGGTCGCGTTCGGACAAGCCCCCTTTCCCAAGGGCACGCGCCTAGGCCGCTGGGCGCATGGCTGATTCTCCGACTCTGTGGCGCCTTGCGGCTCCTACACGGCGCTCGCGTCAGTCGTTGAGCTCGCGGGGTCCGCCATCGGCCTGGCCCAGCCACTCGATCGCGTCATCTCGCGAGTAGAAGATCCGGCCGTCGACGTCCGCCGTGAGCAGCGTCTGGCCCATGCGGGCCATGCCGAAGGCGAACGAGTTGGGCACGACCACCGCGAACGGCCCGAAGCCGTGCTCCGCGTCCAGACGGCTCACGAAGTCGCTGATGTCTCTGATGTCCGCCGGCGTGAGGGCGCTGAAATCGAGCGCCGAGTGGTCGTTGAGGAGCGACGAGCCGGGCCGGAAACGCCCGTCCGAAACGACCTCGTTCAGGAACTTCCTGATCCCGTCGGGATCAGCTCGGCCAGACGTCGTGACCACAACATCTGCTTCCGCGCCGAAATCGATTTCGTACTCCACGCCTCTCCCTCAGAAAACCGGTGGGAACAATAGCCAGGCTCCTCCGGCAGGGGGAAGGGGAACGGATCGACCGGTCGTCGGATACTTTGAGCCGGTGGGCCGCTCGAGGGCTGCGGTACTGGCGCTCGTCCTCTTCCTGGTGGGCGCGGCCTCACTCGGGCTGATCGACGCGACCGTAGGGGACGACTGGCCCGGATGGGACGAGGGCTGGGCGCTCGTCACGTTCCCGCTGGGAGTACCGCTCGCGCTGTACCTGGGTGCAGGCGTCGCGAAAGCCGAGAGCCCGACGCGTGTGGCGACCATCGGCACGATCGCAGTCTGGCTCTGGGGAGCAGCGGTCTTCGTGACCTGGATGGTCGTCGGCGGCTAAGCGGGCGCGCCCAGCAGGAGCTGCGGCACTCCCACAATGCGATCGAGACCTCGAGTGCCGAGCCGTGTTCGCACGGCAGCTCGGGCGGCTACGGTCGCAGGGCGCGCCCATACTCAGAGTAGGGCCAATTTCCGACCCGACGAGTCCCCCTTTTGGGTACCCCGCGGTGACCCTCGAACGGGGGACGAATGCTCGCCGCCGCAACCGGATACTGCAAGGGTGAGCCCCGCGGCGCTCCCGAACCGACTCCTGGTCCTGCTCTCCGTCCTCTTCTTCGTGGGCGTCTTCGGCGCGTTCGTGCTCTTCGAGCGGCCCGGTCTCGGAATCGGCCACTTCTTCTACGTCGCGATCGCCCTGCTCGCGCTCGCGATCGGGCCGTGGTACGGAGCCGCCGGCGGCGTGGTCGCGACCGGCCTCTTCTCGCTCGCGGTCACCCTCAACCACGACGTCCCGACCTACGAGCTCGTGACGGTGTCCACCCCGATCCGCCTCGTCACCTACGTCTCGATCGGTGCGCTCCTCGGCTGGTTCGCCTCGCACTACAAGACGGCTCTCGCCGAGCTGCAGGTTCTCGCTGAGCGCGACTGGCTCACCGGTCTGCCGAGCATGCGCGGCTTCGAGAAGGCGATCGACGGCCGCCTCGCGACGGGCAAGCCGTTCGGGCTCGTGCTGGCAAGCGTCGACGGCTTCGAGCAGATGACGAGCCGCAGCGGCACCGTCGCCGACGACGCGCTGAGGAACGTCGCCGAGGCACTCGGGACGGCTCTGCTCCCGGAGGACGACATCGCGCGCATCGGCGGCGCCGAGTTCGCGATTCTCTGCAACGTCGACTCGGTGCTCGAGGCCTCTCGCTACGCCAACCGGATCGAGCAGGCCGTTGCGAGCGCGCCTCATCCCGTCACGGTTGGCTGGGCGGGAAGCCCCAGCGAGGGCCGCAATGCTCTCTCGCTCTACCGGGCAGCCGACGAGCGCCTCTATGCGCGCCGCTTGCTACGAACGCCTCGGCAAGGCCCTGCAGGCCTGACCAGCACGGCGCCTTTGGAGCACCACTACCAGGCCGCGGGCGTCGGCAGCGTCAGCTCGAACACCGAGCCGCTCGAAGCCGCCGGGCGGTAGCTGACCTCACCGCTGTGCGCGCGAGCGTAGGAGCGCGCGATCGCAAGCCCGAGGCCGGTGCCCGGCACGCTCGACGCGCTCGCGGCGCTACGCGCAAACCGGTCGAAGAGGAGCGGCACGAATTCCGCCGGCACGCCCGGCCCGTGATCCTGCACCGTCACGCGTAGGAGCTCTCCCACCTGCGCCGCGCTCACCATCACCGGCGGCGCGCCGTACCGGCAGGCATTCGCGATCAGGTTCGTGACGATCCGATCCAGCGCGTGGCCGTCGACCTCGACCTCGAGCTCCGGGTCGGCGTCGATCCCGATCGGGACGGCTTCCAGCGGGGAGGCCGCACTGACGATCTCCTCCAGTCGCTCGCGGACCCGCACGCGCTGCGGCTTGATCACGACGGCTTCCGCGTCGAGACGCGAGAGGTCGAGCAGCTGCTCGACGAGCGTTCGCAGCCGGCGGATCTGCTGGGTCAGCGAGATCTCGAGCTCCGCGACCTGGTCCGCCGAGAGCTGGTGCTTCCGCTCGGCGAGCGTCTCGGAGAGGCCGTAGATCGCGCCGACCGGTGAGCGCAGCTCGTGGGCGGCGAGGCTGACGAACTGGCTCTTCAGCTCGTCGACCCGCTCGAGCGAGGCGCGCGCATCGCGCTCCTGCGTGAACAGCCGGGCGCGGTCGAGTGCGAGGCTCATCAGTGACCCGAGCGCGGTGAGGAGCTTCCTCTCCTCGGCGCCGAAGAACGGCGCGAACGAGCTCGTTCTGACAGTCAGCGTCCCGAACGGAAACTCCAGCCGTCGCACCTCGCCGGGCGACGCCTCGTCAACCGACCCGTGCTCGGCGATTCGCGATCCGTCGGCTCCGTCGAGCGCGATGCCGCGAGCCCCGACCATGCGGGCCATCGGCGGCAACACCCGCTCCGCGACGTCGAGCTCGCTCGTCGCGGACATCAGCTCACCGACTGCGAGCTGCATGCGCTGCTGCTCGGGCCGCCGCCAGAGAAGGCGGAGACCGTTGGGCGGCGCGAAGCCGAGCAGGAACGCAACCGCGCTGAACATGGCGAGAAGCCCCGTTCCGAGCGCCTGCGGCGAGTCTTCGTCGCCGCCCACTGCGGCAAGCACGAGCGCGGCGGTGATCGCGGTGGCCGCGATCGCGAGCATCTCCATCCGCCGGCGCGCCACGGATGCCTCGGACCGGCCCGCACGCCAGAGGCGCACGGACACGATCAGCAGCAGCACCGACCAGTGGACGACGAAGACGATGACGTACGCCGTGAACCACCACGGCCACGACTCGTCCGTCGACGGGATGAGCGGCAACGCGAAGGTTGCGGCGACCATGCCGGTGGTGAGCGAGTCGACGTACAGGGCGAGCGGACGCGTCGCTGCCTCGAACGCCACCGCGAAGCGATACAGGAGATACGGAAAGAGCACCAGGAGTGCGAGGTCGGCGCGCTGAAGCGCGTTCTCGGCGAAACCCTGCGGCTCGTCCGGCAGGAGCTGTCCGACGAGGATCACTGCGGCGAGGCTCACGAACGCCAGGGCAGCCCAGAGCGCCGTCGGCGCTCGCTCCCTACTCCACTGCCGGACACAGACGACTGCGATCGCCGCGAACAGCACGAGGTTGACGATCCCGACGAGCTCGGCGGCTTGTCGCACTTCGTTCCTCCTGGGCGGGCTGATCCTACCCGCGCCCACCGCAATGCGACAATCGCGCGCCGAGTCCTGCTCGACCCTCCTCGCTAGTCGGCCGCGGCGGCTCGGGCGTAGATCGCTGCGAGGGCGAGGATGATCAGCCCGTAGAGCATCTGGCGCACCGCCTGCGACGCGTTCAGGATCGTGAGCAGCGAGTCCAGCACCGTCAGGATCAGCGCCCCGAGGATGGTGCCGGCGTACCCGCCGACGCCTCCGAAGATCGATGTCCCGCCGATCACCACCGCGGCGACCGAGGGCAGAAGGAATGGTGTCGCGATCCCCAGGTCGGCGGCGTCATTGAACCCGACGAGGAGGATCCCCGCGGCCGCGCTGAGCGCACCGCAGAGCGCGTACACGGCAAGCAGGACCTGCCAGGTACGGACGCCGGCGAGCCGGCAGGCGGTGGCGTTGTCGCCGACTGCGTAGATCAGCCGTCCGAAGCCGCTGTAACGCAGGCCGAGGATGATCAGCGCCGAGATCGGCACCCACACGAGCAGGCCATACGGGACGTACGTGAAGAAGCGCTCCGACCCGAGCTTCGTGACGAGGTCGGGCGCCGGCGCCAGGAACCGCGTCTGGCTGTAGATCGTCAGGGCCCCGAGCGTCACCGTGCTCACTCCGAGCGTCATGATCAGCGGGTTGACGCGGAAGATCGCGACTCCGATCCCGTTCACGATCCCGATCCCGAGGCCCGCAGCGACCGCGACTGCGATCGCCGTGGCGGCGCCGTCGGTCGCGAAGCTCGAGATCATGAAGGCCCCGGTCGTCGCGGTCGTCGCCACCGAGAGGTCGACGCCGCCGGTGAGCATCACGAGCGTCTGCCCGGCCGCCATCAGGCCGAGGATTGCCGCGTAGAGGAAGGTCGTCGAGACCTGCTTCGGCGTCAGGAACGCCTCGCTCGACTGCACGCGGTTCACGATGTCCGTCGCGATGAACAGGCCGACGAACACGAGGGTGAGGACGAAGACCGGGTTGTCGGCGAAGAGCCGGCGCAGGTCGCGCCCGCCTGTCGGGGTCTCGACCGTCGAGCTCACGGGGCAGTCCCTGACCCGTGAGCTTTAGGGGGTGTGGGGGAACTTGGAAGTTCCCCCACAAAGCAAAAGAAGGGGGCTCGTGGGGGAAACATGGTTTCCCCCACGGGAGCGAGCCGAAGGCGAGCGACGTTCATGGGTGCTTCCCGCGCTGGCGGAGGGCGAGACCGCCGACCATCACGACGAGGACGATCAGGGTGCCCTGGATCACCTGGGCCCAGTTCTGGTCGACGCCCTTCAGGATCATGATCGACTTGACGAGCGTGAGCACGAACGCAGCCGCGATCGGCCCGATCAGGCCGCCGACACCACCGACGAGCGAAACGCCGCCGAGGACGACCGCGGCGACGCTGTTCAGGGTGTAGTACTGGCCCGAGAGGGCATCCCCGATCCCGGAGGTGGCCGTCAGTGCGAGGCCCCCCATCGCGGCGAGCGCCGACCCGAGCGCGTAGGCGCCGATTCGCGTGCGTGCGACGGAGATTCCCGAGAGGAACGACGCATTGCGGCTCGAGCCGATCGCGTACAGGGCGAGGCCGGGCTTGCGCCAGCGAAGCGGCAGCCAGACGAGCACCACGACCACGGCGATGATCACGAGGCCGGTCGGGAGCCAGGGCGTCAGCGTGTAGCCGACGGCGAGCTTCGTGAACTCGAGTGGAGCTCCGCCGCCCGGGATCTGCATCACGGCAAGCGCCGCTCCGCCCCAGACGAAGAGCATCGCGAGCGTGACGATGATGTCCGCGACCCTGGTGACGGTGATGATCAGGCCGGTCAGCGCGCCAGCCAGCCCGGCTCCCAGCACGAGGAGCAACGCGATCACGATCGACTCTCGAAAGGACACCGCCTGTCCCGAGGTCGCGTCGAACATGTACTTCGCAGAAAGGACGTTGACGAGGCTCATCATCGAGCCGACCGACAGATCGATCCCGCCCGAGATGATGACGACCGCCTGCGCCATCGCCACGAAGGCGAACGGGAGCGCGTCGATCGCCAGCGACTGAACGTCGAAGGTGCCCCACTGGGCCGGCACGGTGCTCCAGTAGACGATCAGGCAGAGGAGGAGCACGTAGACCCCCGCCGTCCAGGCATGGCGGCGCGCAACGCGCCCCCAGTGAATC
Source organism: uncultured Gaiellaceae bacterium (assembly GCA_963749515.1). Classification (GTDB taxonomy): domain Bacteria; phylum Actinomycetota; class Thermoleophilia; order Gaiellales; family Gaiellaceae; genus Gaiellasilicea. The sequence goes on along the minus strand of CAVVMR010000010.1, from coordinate 555,437 downwards.
CGCGGACGCTCCGGGGAAGCGGCGGTCGCGTTCACGCAGCCTCCCTCGCCTGCGGCTCGGTCGCGTGGGGGAAACCCGGTCTCCCCCACGAGCCCCCTGCGCGCTGCCGCCGATGCTCCGCACCGGCGCACCCTTTCGGGGGAACCCGTCGGTTCCCCCGAGCCCCTTCCTGGCCGCATGACCTCGTCATGCGGCCTCCAGCCCGTGCATCGACTTCAGCAGCGTCGCCTCGTCCGCGCCGGCCGCATCGAGTTCGGCGGTCACACGCCCTCCGTAGAGGCAGACGACGCGGTCGCAGACGAGCGGGATCTCGGCCAGCTCACTCGTGAACAGCAGCACGGCGGCGCCGTCCCCGGCGAGCTGCCGGAGGAGCGCGTAGATCTGGCGCTTCGTGCCGACGTCGATCCCCCGCGTCGGATCGAAGCAGAGGAGCGTCTGGAAACCGTTCGCGAGCCACCGCGCGATCGTGACCTTTTGCTGGTTGCCTCCCGAGAGCCGGCTGACCTGGCGCTGCGCACGTGTGTCGATCGAGAGCGCCTCGATCGCTGCGCCGACACGCCGGCGCTCCGCCCGGATGCCGACCGGCCCCCACCGGGACGCACTGTTGAATCGCGGCACGGCGATGTTCTCCGCTACCGATCGCTGCGGCAGCAGTGCCTGCAGGCGGTCGGCGGGGATGAGCACGACGCCGGCCCGGATCGCGTCGTAGGGGTGCCGCGCACGCAAGGGCTTGCCTCCCACGAGCACCTCTCCCTCGGTCGGACGTCGCTGTCCGGAGAGCACGTCGAAGAGCTCGTCCTGGCCCTGTGCCTCGAGTGCCGCGATCCCGAGAATCTCGCCGGGCCGTAGCGAAAACCCGACGTCGCTCAGCGTCTCGCCGACCCGCAGGCCACGGACCTCGAGCGCGGTCGGGCCTTCGGCCTCGAGCTCGATCCGCTCCCGTGGCGCCGTCGCCTCGGCCGTCCCGGCTGCCTGTGCGACCTCAGCGCCGAGCATGAACTCGACGATCTTCTCCTCGCCGCCCTCGCTGGGCACGAGCGTGCCGACGTCACCGCCGTCCCGGAGGACGGTCGCGCGATCGCAGTGGGCGATCACCTCGCGCAGGCGGTGCGTGATGAACAGGGACGAGCGCCCACGCTCCTTCTGGGCCTGCATCACGGTGAAGACCCGCTCTGCGAGATCCGAAGGCAGCGCAGCCGTGATCTCGTCGAGGATCAGGAGCTGCGGATCGCGCGCGAGCGCGCGCGCGAGATCGAGCATCCGCTGCATCGGCAGCGGCACATCCAGCACCTGCTCGCTGAAGTCGATGTCGAGATCGAGGTCGTGCAGGTGCCGTCGCACCGCCTCGACGGGGGTGCCCGTGAGCCGGAGATTCTGCGCGACGGTCAGGTCGGGCACGAGCGCGGGATCCTGAAAGACCGGCGCCAGTCCGATGTGCGCTGCCTGCGCGGGCGAGGACACACGAGTCTCGGTGCCGTTCACGCGAATCGTGCCGGCGTCCGGCCGGATCACGCCGGTCAGCACCTTGACCAGCGTGCTCTTGCCCGCACCGTTCGCGCCGAGCAGAGCGTGGATCTCACCCGGCTCGACGACGAGCGTCGCCGATCGAAGCGCGACCACCGGGCCGTAGCGCTTCGACACCTCGCGTGCGGCCAGAAGGCTCATCGGCGCATTCTGAGGGGTGGGGCGCCGGTCCGGCGCCCCACCCCTCGTGGTCTCGCCTACGGCCCCTTGCAGCCGGTGAGCTGCGCGGCCGTGTACGTCGTCCACGGCTTGATGAACAGCTGCGAGCTGTACGTCGGTGGCCGCTTCTTCGAGTAGTACGACTTGATCGTCTTCGCCGAGGTCTTCATGTCCCAGACCTGCGGTGTCAGCTTGACCCACTTCTTCACGGTCCCGCCGTCGAGCACACGAATTGCGACTGCGGCACCAACGCCGCCGATCGTGGCCGGGTTCGTGACCGCGCTGCCCTGGAACTTGGGATTCAGGGCGATCATCTGGCGGAGGAACTCGTTGTTGTCAGCGCCGACGACGGGCACGTACGGCTTCCCTGCCGTCTTGAACGCGTTGACGACCGTGTAGTCGATCCCCGACGTCCAGACGCCGTCGACCTGCACGCCCGAGTTCAGGATGTCAAGCATCTGCTTGCCGCCCGGTGCAAACGACCAGCCGGTGAACGTCCGCTTGACGACCTTGATCCCCGGGTACTTCTTCAGCGCCTGCTGGAAGCCCGTGTGGCGGTCGGTGTCCGCCGGGACGCCGGCGATGCCGCGCATCTCGACGACGTTCCCCTTGCCGCCGAGCTTCTTGAACAGCCACTCGGCTCCGAGCCGCCCGTACGCGACCTGGTCGTTGGTCACGTTGTAGGCCTGCGGCGCGGTGATCCGCTGGTCGACCGAGACGATCCTCACGCCGCGTGCGGCCGCCTGTGCGACGACCGAGTTGAGCGCGCTCGCGCTCGACGGGTTGATGATGATCGCGTTCGCACCCGCCGAGATCAGGTTGCGGATGTCGGCGATCTGCTCCGCCGGGCCGCCGTTGCGGTTGGCGACGATGACCTTCGAGACCTTGCCACTCGCGAGTGCCTGCGCCTTGACCGCGCAGATCATCTCCTCGCGCCAGCCGTTGCCGACGAGGGTGTTGCTCACGCCGAGAACGTATTTCCCGGGCGCCGCCGGTTTCGCGCTGGCCGTGCTCACGATTCCCATGACCGCGATCGCTGCCACGGTCACGAGTGCTACAAGCGGAGCGCCGATACGCCCGCGAATCCTGTGAAACCTCATTCGTTCCTCCCTCTCCTGGAGACTGCGAACCGGTCTACGACGATTATCGCGCCGTACATCGCGGCTGTGCCACTGCGCGCGACCCTACAGGGTCTTTTGCCAGTTTTCAAGAGAAGTCTTGTCGATCTCAGCAGATGTGCCTACAATCGGCGCGGAAGTGGCCACGCGTGCCCGCAAGCAGCCTTCGACGACGCGACCCCCGGCAACCGGCGCGGCCCCGCCGGATGGGCTCGTGGCGGTGCTCGAGCACGTTCGCGCTCACGGTGAGTCGTCCCGGGCCCGACTCGTGGAGGCGACCGGGCTCGGCCGGTCGGTCGTCACCCAACACGTCGACTCGCTCCTCGCCTATGGCCTGATCGCCGAGGACGGGCTCGGTCCTTCGACCGGAGGCCGCGCGCCTCGGCTGCTTCGCTTTCGCGCCGACGCGGGCTACCTGCTCGTTGCCGACCTCGGCGCCACGAGCACCGACGTCGCGCTCGCCGATCTTTCGGGCGAGGTGCTCGTCCACCGTGCCGAGCCGTCCGACATCTCGGCAGGGCCTGACGCAGTCCTGACTCGCGTCGAGCGCCTCTTCGACAAGTGCGTGCAGGACGCCGGTGCTCTGCCCGGGAGCCTCTGGGGAATCGGAATCGGTGTCCCGGGGCCAGTCGAGTTCGAATCGGGCCGCCCGATCTCGCCGCCGATCATGCCCGGCTGGGACGGCTACCGGCTGCGCGAGCGCTTCGCCGATCGCAACGTGCCCGTCTGGGTCGACAACGACGTGAACGTGATGGCGCTCGGTGAGCTCGAGGCCGGCTGCGGCCGCGGCGTCAAGAACTTCGTGTTCGTCAAGATCGGCACCGGGATCGGCGCGGGCATCGTCGTGGACGGCCGGATCCATCGCGGAGCCCAGGGCTCGGCGGGCGACGTCGGCCACATCCACGTGCAGGCCGGCGACCGCGAGGTGATCTGCCGCTGCGGCATGAACGGCTGTCTCGAAGCGTTCGCAGGCGGCGCGGCCCTCGCACGCGATGCGAAGGCGGCCGCGCTCGAGGGCCGGAGCGAGACCCTTCGCGCGATGCTCGACGAGAAGGGGGTTCTCGAGGCGGCCGACGTCGCGTTCGCCTCGACGCACGGCGACCGCACCAGCGTCGAGCTGATGACGGAAGCAGGCCGGTTGATCGGACAGATGCTGACCGGCATCGTCAACTTCTTCAATCCGTCGTTGATCGTGATCGGCGGCGGCGTCTCCGGCTCGGGCGACCAGCTGCTTGCGACGATTCGCCAGACGATCTACCGGCGCTCACTCCCGCTCGCGACCCGCGACCTGATCGTGCGGCGGTCGGAGCTCGACGGGCACGCCGGGGTGATCGGCGCCGCGACGATGGTCGCGAACGAGCTCTTCGCGCAGGAGTACCTACCGCGGTGGCTCGGCGCCGGTACGCCCGCCGGCGCCCCGTAGCGCTCGGCTCGCGCGGCGCGCATGCTCGGCATAGGCGGCGTCGAAGAGGCGGCGCGACTCGTCCGGACCGACGACGGCGGCGCTCGTCAGCACCGGCGGCAGCGCACCTCGCTCGAGTAGCAGAGCCGCTGTCTGCACCTTGATCTCGTTCACCAGCGCGACCGCGGCGATCGTCGAGCCCGGCCCCACCGGTGTCGCGGTGCCCTCGAGCACGACCATCGCGTCGCCCGGAGGCGTGCAGAGGTCGAGGACGACATCGGCGTGATCGAGCAGCCGCGTTCCCGTCGGGTGCGTCGGCTCGACCGCGAGCGACTGCGCGACCGACGTCACGGCGACGACCGGCAGTCCGCGGGCCTTCGCACCGATCGCGATCTCGATCGGCACGGCGCTCAGCCCGCCGGCGCTGAAGACGATCATCACGTCCGGCGGCCCCAGCTCGAAGTTGGCGAGGATCGTCTCGGCGAGCCCTTCGACGCGCTCGATGAACATCGCCTGGCGCTGACCGTTTGCGCCGACGACCTGCGTGTGGAAGGTCATCGAGAGCTCCACGATCGGATGGAAGCCCGGGTAGGAGCCGTAGCGCGGGAACATCTCCTCGACGGGGATGCGGGAGTGCCCGGTCCCGAAGAGATGGACGAGCCCGTCCGCGGCGATCGCGTCGGCACAGAGCGTGGCGGCCCGAGCGATGGGCTCGCTCTGGCTTTCGAGCCGGTCGAGCAGGTCTTTGGCGGCCGCGAAGTACCGCGTAGGCTCCGTGCTCACGTCGTCGTCGAACGAGGAGGTCACTGAACGGTGGTCGGCCACAGGGTGAGCATGCTGGGCACGGGTCTCATCGGCCTCTTCTACACCAGAACGCTGCACGGGCAGCGGAACCGCGACCGCGTGCACGTCGTCTACTCGCGCTCGGAGGAACGGGCGAAGTCGTTCTGCGCGGACAACGGCGTCCCGGAGTGGACGACGGACCTCGAGCAGGCGATCGCCCATCCGGAGACGGACACCGTCGTGATCGGGCTCCCGAACCAGCTGCACGAGGAGGCGGTCGAGCTGTGCGCGAAGCACGGGAAGGCGGTGCTCTGCACGAAGCCGCTCGCCCGGACCGCAGCGGAGGCGAAGCGGATGCTCGACACGGTCGAGCGCGCCGGGGTGTTCGGCGGCTACCTCGAGGACCTCGTCTACACGCCGAAGACGCTGAAGGCGGTCGCCGCCGTGCACGCGGGGCAGATCGGCGACGTGCTGTGGGCGCGGTCGCGGGAGACGCACCCCGGTCCGCACAGCGCCTGGTTCTGGGACGCCGCGCAGGCAGGTGGCGGCCCGATCGTCGATCTCGGCTGCCATTGCATCGAGATCATCCGCTCGTACATGGGCAAGGAGAACCGGCCCCTCGAGGTGATGTGCTGGACGGACACGCTCGTCCACCCGATCGAGGCCGAGGACAACGCGATCGCGCTGATCCGGTTCGAGAGCGGCGCAATGGGCCAGTTCGAGGTCAGCTGGACCTTCCGCGGCGGGATGGACCTGCGCGACGAGGTGGCCGGCACCGAGGGGACGATCTGGGCGAACCACTTCCTCCGCACCGGCTTCGAGATCTTCACGTCCGGCGCCGGCGACGGGTACGTGGCCGAGAAGTCGGAGAGCGAGAGCGGCTGGCTCTTCCCGGTCGGCGACGAGGTCGCTGAGCTCGGCTACGTCGACATGTTCACGGACATGTTCGACGCGATCGATTCCGGCCAGGCGCCGCGCGAGACCTTCTACGACGGCTACGTCGTGAACGCGATCATCGACGCCTGCTACCGCTCGGCGGAGACGCGCCAATGGGAGGCGGTGCAGCTCGAGGACTGGCGCGGCGCAGGCGTCCCGCGGATCGAGCGCACGCGGCGCGAGCACGACGGCAAGACGGTGATCAAGGAGGAGAAGATGCCCGACGGCCGCTCGAAGCTGATCCTGAAGGACGAGGCCACGGGCGAGTTCGTCGACGTCGTCAGCTAGGCAGCCACTCGCGGCTGGGCATGCACCGCGTCACGCCCTCGTACGCGTCGAGCGTGTCCTCGTTCTCGACGTGAGGTGAGCGGAGGACGCTGAGGTACTCCGCGACGTCGTTGAGATCCCACGCCAGCCGGAAGAAGTCCACCGCCTCGCCGTCGACCTCGTGGCCGGTCAGCTCGGCGTAGGCCGCGATGTCGCCGGTCTCGTCCGCGAGCCACCACAGATCCCGCTCGGGCGGCGCCAGCGCCACCGTATCCCAGTCGACGAGCAGATGGCCCGTAGCGGCACGCATCAGGTTGCCGGCATGCGGCTCGCCGTGCGTGACCACCCAGGTGCCTCCCCGCCTCTCGACGCCGGTGGCAAGCCGGTCTGCGACCGACAGGAACTCGACGAGATCCAGGGCGTGCTTCGAAAACGCCTGCCGTGCCGGCTCGGAGAGCGGTCCGCCCGACCACGGCTCGTTCAGCTCTCGCAGCGCCGCCTCGAGACGGCCGCGCCCGGCGAGCTCGAGCCCGGCGTGGCGGACTGAGCCCGCCGCCGGCGTCGCGCGGTGCAGCTCGGCGAGCATCGAGACGACGGCGGCGCGGGCGCCTGGCTCGTACGGGCCCCAGCGGCCGGCGTGCCCCTCGACGAACGGGAACAGCGCAACCGTGTGCCGCTGCCCGACTCGATGGAGCGACTCACCGGCGCTCGTGGCGATCGGCGCGACGACGAACTCCAGGCCGGCCAGCCGGAGCGCGCCGGCCGTGTCGAAGGCGCGGCCGAGAGCCTCGCAGGCGGCGTCGCGTGTCTCCCCGAGCCACTTCTTCTGGTCGAGGTCGTCCACCGTGACAAACCGCCGCGTCCCGGAGGTGTCGCTCGCGACCCAGTGGTAGCTCCCCGCCCCGACGGCCGCGTACTCGATCGAGTCGGTGCCGAAGCCCCAGCCGTCCGCCAGGGCATCGACGACCGCTTTCGTCTCGATCTCGCTCGGAAGGTCCCGCACGCTCAGACGATCAGCGGGCGAAGCGCGTTCCGCGCAATCAGGAAGCCGCGCTTGACGAGCTCCTCGTCGCCCTCGAAGCGCCGGTCCTCGTGCTCGATCGAGATCCAGCGGTCGTACCCCACCGCGTAGAGCGCGGCGACGAACCGCCGCCAGTCGACCTCGCCGAGCCCGGGCAGCCGCGGCACCTGCCAGCCGATCCCGTTGGAGAAGGAGCCGTGGCGGTAGAGCCCGTCGCGCCGGACCTCCAGGTCCTTCGCGTGCACGTGGAAGATCCGGTCGGCGAAGTCGTAGACCGCCCGCTCGCGGTCGATCATCAGCCAGACGAGGTGCGAGGGGTCGAGGTTCAACCCGAAGTTCTCGTCCGGGATCGTCGTGAACATCTGCTCCCAGATCGCCGGCGACCACGCGAGGTTGTTGCCGCCCGGCCACTCGTCCTCGCTGAAGATCATCGGGCAGTTCTCGATCGCGATCTTCACGCCGCGCTCGCCGGCATGCCGGACGAGGTCGGGCCAGATGCGCCCGAACCGCTCGAGGTTCTCCGTCAGCGGCCGGTCCTTGTCGTTGCCGACGAACGTGCCGACGACCTCGACGCCGAGCTTCTGCGCCGCATCGACAACTCTCAGTAGATGGCCGTTCACGTCCCGCCGGTGCGTGTCGTCGGGGTGGAGATTGTTCGGGTAGTACGCGAGCGACGAAATCTCGAGGCCGTGGCGGTCGAGCACGTCGCGGACGGCCGCAGGGTCGAACGAGTCGACGTCGATGTGGGTGACGCCCGCGTAACGGCGCCTCTCTCCCCCGCCCGCCGGCCAGCACGCGATCTCGAGCGACTCGAATCCCTCGTCCGCCGCCCACGCGGCGACCTGCTCGAGCGTCAGATCCGGGAACGCCGCGGTGAGGAGGCCGAGCTTCAACGCGCCACCTCGACCCACGCGCCCTTGGCGGCAGACTCCGCGATCGCGTCACAGAGCAGAATCTCCTCGTGCCCGTCGGCGAAGGTCGGGAAATCGGGCTCGGCCGGCATCGCACCATTCTCCACTGCCCGGTACACGGCGCGGTAGAGGTACTTGAAGGTGTCCGTGAAGCTCTCGGCGTGGCCGGCCGGATAGTCGCCGCGGAGAGGGCCCCTCATCAGCACCGGGTCGCGGAAGAGCTGCTCGTTCGGCCGGTCGCGGTGGCCGAGCCAGAGCTCCTCGTGCCGCTCGGAGCTCCACGCGAGCGCGCCCTCCGAGCCGTCCACCTCGAAGGAGGCGTAGTTCTTCCGGCCCGCGCTCACCTGCGAGATCGTGACCTGGCCGCGGGAGCCGTCCTCGTAGCGCAGAAGGACGTGGGCGATGTCTTCGGTCGCCATCTCCCGGTCTCGGCGCTCGATTGCACCGGCGTCGGCATACGTCTCGACGGGTCCCGTCGGGACGTGCCGCACCGGATGGACGGTGTAGAGATCCGCGAAGACGGCCGCGACGCGGCGACCGGTTATCCAGCCGGTCAGGTCGAACCAGTGCGTGCCGATGTCGGCGACGGCACGCAGCGAGCCGCCGAGCTCCGGATCGAGCCGCCAGTTCCAGTCGGTCGGCTGGTGCAGCCAATCCTGGATGTAGGTGCCGTGCGCGTTCCAGACGCGACCGATCTCGCCACGGCGAACACGGTCACGTGCCTCGTGCAGGATCGGATAGAAGCGGATGTTGTAGTTCGTGCAGTGCACGAGCCCGCTCTCCTCGGCGAGGCGGAGAAGCTCCCGGGACTCGTCGGAGGTCATCGCCAGCGGCTTCTCGCACACGACGTGCTTGCCAGCTGCGAGGACGGCCTTCACCTGCGGGTAGTGAAGGTGGTTGGGCGTGGTCAAGTGGACGACCTGCACGCCTTCGTCCGCCAGCATCGCCTCGAGGCTCTCGTACGCCTCCGGCAGACCGGGCTTCTGGCGCGCGCGCTCGGGCGAAGAGCCGACGACGCCTCGCACGTCGACCCCGATCCTCTGCAGGGCCTCGACGTGGACGACGCCGATGAACCCCGTGCCGACGACGGCTGCCCCGATCCCGGTCATCCCTCCCCGAATCTAACCTCGTGAGAGGATCGGCGGGTGCCGGATGGGGCTCTGACAGGGAAGGTGGCCGTCGTCACCGGGGCCGCCGGCGGGATCGGAGGCGCGGTCGCTGCGGCGTTCGCCGACGCCGGCGCCGAGGTCGTTGCCCTCGACCGCGAGCAGGCCGACGTCTCGATGGCGGACGAGGTCGAGTCGTTCTTCGCCGGCCTCGAGCGCGTCGACGTCCTCTTCAACGGCGTCGGGATCAGCGGGCGGCGATTCGGCGACGGACCGGTGGACGAGTGCACCGAGATCGCCTGGGACACGGTCCTTGCGACGAACCTGAAGAGCATCTTTCTCTGCTCGAAGTACGCGGTGCCGCTGCTGCGAACAGCCGGAGGTGGCGCGATCGTCAACCTCACGTCGATCCACGGCCTCGTCGGCGGCGACGCGGACTTCGCCACGCATGCCTACGCGGCGAGCAAGGCGGGAATCGTGGGGCTGACCCGCGCGATGGCCGTGCACTACGCGCGCGAGGACATTCGCTGCAACGCGATCGCACCGGGCCTGATCAGGACACCGATGAGCGAACGAGCGCAGAGCGACCCGGGAATCCTGGCCCGCCTGCCCGACCTCCAGCCGCTCACCGGTGACTTCGGCCGGCCCGAGGACGTGGCGGACGCCGCCCTCTACCTCGCGACGGCGCCGTTCGTCACGGGCACCGTCCTCGTGGTCGACGGGGGCTGGACCGCCAAGTGAGCCGTCACCTCGGGCTCGACCTGGGAGGAACGTACGTCAAGTGGGTCGTCCTGCAGGACGGTCAGGTCGACGCGCACGGTCAAACGAAGACGCGCGCCGACGCCGGCCCCGAGGCAGTGATCGAGCGGCTGATCGCAGCCGGGCGGGAGGCCGGCCCGGTGGACACGATCGGGGTCGGCGTACCGGGCCTCTTTGACAACTCGACCGGGGCCGTGACCTTCCTGACGAACGTCCCCGGCGACTGGAAGGGCCGTCCGCTCGCCCGTCTGGTCGGCGAGGCGCTCGAGGCTCCCGCCAGGCTGATCAACGACGCTCGCGCCTTCGCCCTCGCCGAATGGACACTCGGCGCGGCGCATGGATGCGACACCGCGGTCTTCGCAGTCGTCGGCACCGGGGTGGGCGGCGGCATCGTGGTGCGCGGGGAGCCGTTCGAGGGGCGCGAGGGCCGCGCCGGCGAGCTCGGCCACCAGACGATCGATCCAGATGGCCCGCTCTGCAACTGCGGCAACCGCGGCTGCGTCGAGGCGTTCGTCCGCGCCGCTCTCGAGGCCAAGGACGTGAGGCTGGCCGGGAAGCTGCTCGGGATCGGGCTCGGCAACGCGATCGTCCTGCTGGCTCCTGACAAGGTCGTCGTCGGCGGTGGGGTCGCCGCGACCGGCGAGAAGCTGCTCCGCCCGCTGCGGAGGGAGATCGCGCGCCGCGTCAAGGTCTCGGTGCCCGTGGACGTCGTCCCTGGCGAGCTCGGCGTGCTCGCCGGCGCGATCGGAGCGGCACTCCGCGGCGCACAGACCCTCTAGAGTCGGGTCGTGAGCTTCGAAGTCCCTGCGGAGGCGTATGACCGCTTCATGGGCGTGCACTCCCGCCAGCTCGCGCCGCAGCTCGCGGACCTCGCGGAGCTCGCGTCGGACGGACGCGCGCTCGACGTCGGCTGCGGGCCGGGCGCCCTGACGACCGAGTTGGTCGCGCGGCTCGGTGAGGGGTCGGTGGCGGCCGTCGACCCGTCCGAGACCTTCGTCGCGGCCGCGCGCGAGCGTCATCCCGGAGTCGATGTGCAGCGCGCGACCGCAGAAGCGCTTCCGTACCCGGATCGCGACTTCGACGCCGCGCTCGCGCAGCTGGTCGTGCACTTCATGACCGATCCCGTGGCGGGCATTCGGGAGATGGCACGGGTGACGCTCCCCGACGGAGTCGTCGCAGCGTGCGTCTGGGACCACGGAGGCGAGCGGTCGCCATTGGCTCCCTTCTGGCGCGCGGCGCACGAGCTCGACATCGGCGTGGTGGACGAGTCGGGTCTCCCGGGCGCACGCGAAGGCCACCTGGTCGAGCTCTTCGAGGCCGCGGGCCTGCGGGAGATCGAGCAATCGGAGCTTGTGGCGCGGATCGAGTACGCGACCGTGGATGACTGGCTGGAGCCGTTCTCGCTTCGGGTCGGCCCTGCGGGCGCGGCCTACGCAGGGCTTACGCCGCAGCAGCGGACCGCGCTGGGCGAGCGGTGCAAGGAACTCGTCGGACCGCCGCCGTTCGTGCTCGAGAGCGTCGCCTGGGCCGCGCGCGGCGTCGTCTAAGGCCGCTAATGTAACTTGACGGGTACGTACCCGTCCTGGTACATATGATCCATGGACACCGTGCTGCAGGCGCTGTCGGACGCAAGCCGGCGAACCGTGCTGAAGGCCCTCAGCGACGGTCCTGCCACCGTGAACGAGCTCGCCGCCCTGCTCCCGATCGCTCGTCCGGGCGTCTCGCGGCATCTACGAGTCCTGCGAGATGCCGGCCTCGTGGACGTGCGCAAGCAAGCGCAGTTTCGGGTCTACAACCTGCGTCCCGAGCCGCTCGCCGAGCTCGATGAATGGCTGGGCCAGTACCGATCGCTGTGGGAGATGCGCCTGAACGCCCTGCACACCGAAGTCACCCGAGGAAAGACGAGGAGCGCGACATGACCGAGGACACGCGAGTGGACACCCGCATCACGGGAACGCTGCAGTCCATCGACGGCAAGGGCGTCGTCCGCATGGAGGGCCGCTACGACACCGACATCGACGACCTCTGGTCGGCACTCACCGACCCCGAGCGCCTGGCCCGCTGGGTCGCCAAGGTCGACGGTGACCTCCGTCTCGGCGGAGCGTTCCATGCCACGTTCACGAGTGGTTGGGAAGGTCCCGGCCGAATCGACGCGTGCGACCCTCCGCGACAACTGCTCGTGACCATGACCCCAGGAGGGGAGGACGAGACCATCATCGAGGCCGTGCTCGCCGCCGACGGCGACCAGACGAGGCTCGTGGTCGAAGAGCGCGGAATCCCCCTGGAAGAGCTCGCCGCACACGGAGCCGGCTGGCAGGCGCACCTCGAGGACCTCGTCGCTCACAGTGCGGGACGACAGCCCGCTGACTGGCACACCCGATGGACAGCGCTCACACCCTCGTATCGAGAGCAGACCGTTCGCCCCGTCTGACCGCTGACCGCTAGTACGTGCTCGACGGCGCGGCGGCTTCGTTGGGCGGAGCGCCTGCCTTGCGCGCCTTGAAGTCCTCGAGGATCGTGTCCGTCGCCGTCGCGCCGACTCGCGTCACGCCCACGCGCATCACGTCGAGCAGCGCGTCGAGCGTGCGGACGCCGCCGGCCGCCTTCACCTGGACTCCCGGCGGGCTGTGCTCGCGCATCAGCGTCAGATCCTCGAGCGTCGCACCGGAGGCGGCGAAGCCGGTCGACGTCTTGACGAAGCCGGCGCCCGCCGCAGCACTCAGCTCGCAGGCGCGGATCTTCTGCTCGTCGTTCAGGTACGCGTTCTCGAAGATCACCTTCACCGTCCGGCTCTGCGCGGCTTCGACGACGGCGCGGATGTCGCGCTCGACGTAGTCGTCCTCGCCGGAGATCAGGCGACCGATGTTCAGCACCATGTCGATCTCGTCGGCCCCGGCGCCGATCAGCTCCTCCGTCTCGGCAGCCTTCGTCACGGTCGTATGACTTCCGTGCGGGAAGCCGACCACGGTCGAGATCATCACGTCCGAACCGGCAACGCGCTCCGCCGCCCAGGCGACGTCCGCGGGCCGCACGGTAACCGAGGCGACGTCGTACCGCAGGGCCAGCTCGACGCCTGCGCGCACCGTCTCGAGGTCGAGCTCCGGGCGCAGCAGCGAGTGATCGATCGTCTTGGCGACGTCGGCGTAGTCGAGCGTCTCGATCCCGAGCATGCTGCGAGGATACGTCAATGACTGTGCTGCGAACGACCGTGATCGGGAGCTATCCCTTCCCGGGCTGGCTCGAGTACGCGGCCGAGCACCTCGAGGATTTCGGAGCCGCCGACGTGGCCGAGCTTCAGGACGACGCTGTGATCGCGGCCGTTCACGACCAGGTCGCCGCCGGGCTCGACGCGATCTCGGACGGCGAGCAGACCCGGCTCGACTTCAACCTCGGCTTCTACGGCTTCCTCGAGGGCGTCGAGCAAGGCTCATCCCCGCGGCTGCTCGGACCGCCCGCGCACGACCAGCGCCCGCGGCACCGCGTCGTCGGCGAGCTCTCGGCGCCGAATGGTCTCGGCACCGTCGAGGAATACGAGCGACTGCGCCGCGTCGCGCCACCAGGCCCGTCGCTGAAGGTGGCCGTACCGGGGCCGTACACCCTCGCCGGCCGGCTCGACGGTGACCGGTGGGAGACAGCCGAAGCGCTCCTGCCGATCGTCCAGGCAGAGCTCGTCGCGCTGGCCGACGCCGGCTGCGAGGAGATCGCCGTCGACGAGCCCTCCATGAGCTGCTACGCCCACCGCGAGGACCCCGAGCGGCTCGTCGCTCTCTTCAACCGCACCGTGGCTCCCGTCGTCGGCCGCACGCGGCTCTCGACACACCTTTGCTTCGGCAACTACAAGGGCCGGGCCGTCGCGCCGCGGCGATACGCACCGCTCTTCCCGGCATTCCTCGAGGTCGCGGTCGACGAGATCCACCTCGAGATGGCGAGCCGCGAGCTGGCCGAGGCGGAGATCGTCGGCACGATTGCCGAGGTGAAGGACGTCGCGGTCGGGGTAATCGACGTCAAGAGCTACCACGTCGAGACGCCCGAGGACGTCGCGGCGCGTGTCCGGCAGTTCCTCGAGTACGCACCGCCCGAGCGGCTGGCGTTCTCGACCGATTGCGGGCTCAGCCAGACGGCACGCTGGGCGGCGAAGGCGAAGCTGCACAGCCTCGTCGAAGGCGTTCGCATCGTCCGCGGGGAGCTCGGCCTGTGAAGGAACCGCTCCTCGCCGACGACGCGTTCGTCGCCGACGTCCAGTCTGCTCGCGTCCACCCCGGGCTCCGCCTCTGGTGGCTCGGCCAGAGCGGCTTCCTCGTCCAGTTCGAGGGCCACCACCTGCTGATCGACCCGTACCTGTCCGACTCGCTCACGCGCAAGTACGCCGAGACGGACACGCCGCACGTCCGGATGACGCGGCGTGTCGTCGATCCGCAGCAACTCGCGTTCGTGGACGCCGTCCTCTCGACGCACGGGCACGGCGACCACCTCGACGCGGAGACGCTGAGAGCGATCGGAGCGCCCGTCGTCTGCCCCTCCGGAATCGTCGAGCTTGCGAACGAGCGCAGCCGCCTCGAGCCGATCGGCGTCGACGAGGACGAGGCGATCGGGATCGCAGGCTTTCGGATCGAGGCCGTCCCGGCCGAGCATCCAGGCGAGCACTGCGTCGGCTACGTGGTCACGGCCGGCGATCGCCGCCTCTACCACTCCGGCGACACGACCTGGGTCGAGCCGGGCGTGGACGGCGTCGAACTCGCGATCGTCCCGATCAACGGCAAGCTTGGCAACCTGGACGCGGTCGAGGCTGCCCGGCTCGCGCACCACGTGGGCGCGAAGCTCGCCGTCCCCTGCCACTACGACATGTTCGAGTTCAACACGACGACGCCGGACGAGTTCGTGGCGGAGTGCGAACGGCTGGGCCAGCCCTGCCGTGTGCTGCAGAACGGCGAGCGGCTCAACGTGGGTTGAGAAAGCGGAAGAGCGCTTCTGCCACGCAGGCCGGCTTCTCCTGGCCCTCGAGCTCGACCGTCGCCGCCACACGCGCCTGCTTGCCACCCGTGACGTCCTCGACGTCCTCAATCCGGAAGCGGCCGCGGATGCGCGCTCCCGACGGAACCGGCGACGTGAAGCGGACGCGGTTGAGGCCGTAGTTGAGCGACATCCCGTAGCCGTCCAGCGCCGGCAGCGCCTCGGCGAACATCGGCACGACGAGCGAGAGCGTCAGGAAGCCGTGCGCGATCGTCGTCCCGAAGGGGCCCGCCGCCGCCTGCTCGGGGTCGGTGTGGATCCACTGGGCGTCGTCGGTCGCGTGAGCGAACTCGTCGATGCGCGACTGCTCGATCTCGCGCCACGGCGAGACGAGCTCCTGCCCGACGAGATCTTCGATCACCATCGGACGCGCCCCGGTGTCGCTCTACCCGCCGAGCTCGTGCAGGAGCGGGCCGGTATCGAGCGGCTCGTAGCCGATCCGTGCCGCGATCTCCTCGCTCGTCGGCCTGGTCCCCTCGCGGAAGAGCGCCCGCAGCCGCTCGCCCGTCTTCGGGTCGCGCCACCAGTCCTCCCCCACCTCGCTGACGAGATGCTGCCTGAGCTGCGCCGAGCGGATCCAGGCACGGAGGTAGTCGGCCGAGTAGAACCCGGAGTCCATGTCGGAGAGGAAGTTCTCCGTCGGGTACCGGATGCCCGTCGCTGCGGTGAGCCGGTCCGAGTACCCGCCGGCGGTTCCTCCGTCCTCGCCGAAGCGGCCCCAGAACTCGAGCTCGAACTGGAGCTTCGCCGTGTAGCGCCGGAAGAGCAGCGCCTCGAGGAAGATCGTCGCCTCGGCATTCTCGTGCGCCAGCTCGTCGGAGAGCCCGAAGTGCTCGGCGTGCCAGCCCGGCTCCCTCGAGATCGCCTCCACGATGTAGCTGTAGATCTCGGTCAGCGCGTGATCGCGCGACAGCTTGCGGAACGTGTACGGCAGCCCGGGATCGACGCCCGCGTAGTGGAGCGCATGCCCGGCTTCGTGCAGGAAGGCCTGGTAGTCGTGGAGCCCGCCCTGGGCGCGCGTGATCAGATGGACGACGTTCGGCGGATCGGAGGCGATGACGCACGCGCGCGGCGACTTCTGCGGCCGGTCGTCCAGGTCGAGCCTGATCCCGGGCGTTCCCTCGATGTCGAGCCCGAGCGCCGCAAGCGATGCGACGCAGACCGGGACGGCCTGCTCCTTGGTGTACGTCCCGTCGAGCGGCGAGAGCCGGCGGAGGTAGCTGGTGTGGTTCGAGGTCGGGATCTCCTCGCGCTCGGGGCCGAGGAGCTTCTCGAACCAGCGGTCGCGGAGGCTGTCGTACGCCTCGGCCGACGCACGGCTGGCTGCGTCGAGCACCCGCTCGAGCTCGTGGAGCGAGATCCCCTTCTCAGCGGCATTCCGCGCGACCGGGTCGGGCTCGCCGGAGAGCTCGGCCTCGAGTGCCTCGCCGGCCGCGAGAAGCTCGCGCCGGTCGTCGTTGAAGCCGGCGCTGACGGCGTTCGCGAGCGAGCCGAGCTCGTCCCGGTCGCCGTAGGCGGTCAGCACGGCGAGCTTCGCCTGCGCATTCCGCAACGGCATCTCCTCGCCGCGCCATGAGACGCGCGCCGCCAGGATCCTGTTCTCGAGCTCGTCTTCGCGTGCTGCCAGCTCAGCCGAGATGATCCCGGACTCGCAGGTCTTGCGCAGCCGGTAGAGCAGCTCGCGCTCGTCGCCGCTCGCAGACTCCTCGGCGGCCCGGAGCACGTCGATCTGCGCGGGAGAGAAGAGATCGCGGTAGCGCTCGACGATCGCCGCCTGCTCGGAGATCTCCTTCTCGCCGACGCGCACCGCCCGGCCCTCCTCCGAGCGCTCGAACAGGTAGCGCGCGAGGCGCTCCTCGTAGTCGGCAGGCGTTCTGACCGAGGCGACGCTCACGTCGGCGACACTATCTGCGCGTAACCCCTGAGACGGCGGCGGTGAGCCGCTGGAGGTCGAACGGCTTTCCGATCACGCCGGCGACACGGACACGCAGCTCGGACCCGATCTCACTCGTCCCGGAGAGCAGCACGACGCGCGCCGGGTAGTCCTGAGCCTCGAGCTCGTCGAGGAGATCGAGGCCGTCGTCGTTGCCGAGGTGGACATCCAGCAGGATGACGTCCGGCGCCTCCTGCTCGATTAGTGCCCGGGCCTCGGCGAGCGTCGCGGCTTCGAGCACGCGGTGGCCCTCGAGCTCGAGGTTGACGCGACAGAGCAGCCGCAGCGAACGCTCGTCGTCAACGACGAGCACGGTCTTGACGTCCGTGCGCCCCCCTTCGCCGCCCATACGGAGAATGTTACTCAGGTTCCGGCCGCGTGCCGTACCGGATTGGGAGCAACCTTCGTTTACCTATTGAAAATGGGAAATACGGGACCGACAGACGAGAGCTCCGTATCGCCTGCGGAGAAGAGGATCGGAATGACGAAATTCGAGGAGCTGGCGATCGAGGTGCCGCGGCCGAGCGCGAGCTACCGGCGACGTGCGTGGGCCGCGTTCCAACGAGCGCTCGACCCGCTCGCGCCGCTCAAGCCGCCACCGCGGCAGCGCGGTTGATCCGAGCCAGCGACTCCTCCCGGCCGAGGAGCTCCAGGCTCTCGTAGAGGCCGGGCGAGATCTTCGAGCCCGTGACGGCGACCCGGATCGGAGCGAAGGCCTGGCGCGGTTTCAGCCCCAGGCGGTCGCAGAGGTCTTTCAGCGCCGCTTCGATCCGCTCGGCAGTGAACGGCTCGGCGAGCTCGAGCGCCTCGGCCGCGGCGACGAGGATCGCCGGATCCAGCAGCGCCGGGTCGGGCTCGACGTCGTGGAAGAGAAAGCCCGCGAAGTCGGGGAACTCGCCGAGCCTCGCGATCTTCTCCTGCACGAGCGGCACGGCCGCACGCACCCGCTGCTCGTCCCAGTCGTAGCCCTGCTCCCGCAGGTACGTGAGCAGTGTCTCGGCGTACTCACCGGGCGGCAGCGCCCGTAGGTAGACGCCGTTCATCCAGTCGAGCTTCGCGTAGTCGAACGTGGCCGGGCTCTCGCCCACACGCTCGAGTGAGAATCGCTCGATCAGCTCTTCCTTCGACATGATCGTCGTCTCGCCGTCGGGCGCCCAGCCGAGCAGGGCGAGAAAGTTCATCAGGGCGGGTGCGATGTATCCGGCTGCGCGGAACTCGTCGACCGAGACCGCTCCGTGGCGCTTCGAGAGCTTCTTGCCGTCCTCGCCGAAGACGCTCGGGACGTGTGCGTACACCGGGATCTCAGACCCGAGTGCCTGCAGGATGAGGATCTGCTTCGGCGTGTTCGAGACGTGATCGTCCCCGCGGATGACGTGCGTGATCCCGTCCAGCCAGTCCT
Organism: uncultured Gaiellaceae bacterium; assembly: GCA_963749515.1. Lineage (GTDB taxonomy): Bacteria > Actinomycetota > Thermoleophilia > Gaiellales > Gaiellaceae > Gaiellasilicea. The sequence goes on along the minus strand of CAVVMR010000010.1, from coordinate 537,109 downwards.
CCACCGGCGAGGCGAAGTTGTACGTCGGACGGCCGTCCGAGCGCGTGAGCACGAGATCCTCGAGCTGCTCGTTCGGAAACTCGATCCGGCCCTTTACGGCATCGTCCCAGCCGGTCGTGCCCTCGTTGGGCATCCGGAACCGGATCGCTCCCTCGTCCTCGTACGCCTTCCCCTCGTCGACGAGGCGCCGGGCCTCCTGCTTGCAGCGCTCGAGCCGGTCGAGCTGGAAGGTCACCTCTCCATCCCATTCGATCCCGAGCCAGGTCAGCGAGCGCTTGATCTGCTCGACCGACTCGGCCACCTCACGGTTCGTGTCGGTGTTCTCGATCCGAAGCAGGCACTCGCCGCCGCGACCACGGGCGAAGAGCCAGTTGAAGAGGAACGTGCGGACTCCGCCGATGTGGAGGAAGCCCGTCGGGCTGGGTGCCATGCGGGCGCGGATGCTCATGCCGGGGCTAGGTTATCGGCGTGCTGTTCGGGGCCCACTGCAATGGCGGCATCAAGGGCGCAGTCGACCGGGCGGCCGAGATCGGCGCGGACGCGGTGCAGCTCTTCGCCCAGAGCCCCAGAACGTGGCACTTCCCGGTTCACGCGGAGGAGGATCTGGCCCGCTTCCGGGAGCGGAGAGCCGAGACCGGCATCGAGAACGTCCTCGTGCACGCGCTCTACCTCTGCAATCTCGCGACCCCGGACGACACGGTGTACGACAAGAGCACCGAGACGCTCCGCGCCACCGTGGATGCCGCCTGCGCGATCGAGGCCGACGGCGTCGTCGTTCACGTCGGCTCGCACCTCGGCACCGGCTTCGATGCGGGGCTTGCGCGCTGCGTCCCGGCGATCGAGCAGGTACTCGACCGCTGCACCGGCTCGACCTGGCTGCTGCTCGAGAACTCGGCCGGGGCGGGTGGAACGATGGGCCGCTCGCTCGACGAGCTGGTGGCGCTCGTCGACGCGCTCGGCCGTCACCCGCGCCTCGGGGTCTGCCTCGACTCGTGCCATCTCTACGTCTCCGGCGTCGATGTCGGCGATCCCGACACGGTCGCCGAGGTGCTCGCCGACCTCGACGCGCGCATCGGACTCGACCGGCTGCGCGCCCTGCACGTGAACGACGCCGCGGCGCCGCTCGGCTCGAACCGCGACCGGCACGCGAACGTGCTCGAAGGCGAGCTCGGAGAGCGGATCGGCGCCTTCCTCGCTCACCCGGCGGTCCAGAAGCTCCCCGCTGTGATGGAGACACCCGGCCCGGACGATCACGGGCCGGATGCCTCCGAGATGAAGAAGCTGCGCGACCTGCACAAGCGCTGGAAGAAGAAGCGCCGATGAGCGGGCTGCTCGAGCAGCAGCAGGCGCTTCAGGAGGAGGCAGCCGAGGTGCTCGCCGATCTCGAGCTGCTGCCGCTGCTCGCCCAGGTCGGGCGGCCCGTGCAGGTCGGGAGCGTCGCGCTCGGACTGATGGTCGCACGCGACATCGATCTGACCGTGCTCTGCCGCACGCTCGAAGCGGCGCCGATCTTCGGCATCCTCGAGCCGCTCGCCGGGCACCCGCGGATCCGCGAGCTGCGCTTCCGCGACGACACCGGCCACTGGAACGTCGACCCGAGCTACCCCGACGGGATCTACTGGGGGCCGCGCTACCGCAGCGAAGCCGGACAGGACTGGAACCTCGACCTCTGGTTCATCCACGAGGACAGCCGCCAGTTCGACCTCGAGCATCTGGAGTCGCTGCCGCCGAAGCTCACCCCGGAGACGCGTGAGGCCATCCTCGGGATCAAGGATTCCTGTCTCGGCCGGCCGTGGTACAGCAGCTACGGGATCTACGTCGCCGTGCTCGACCACGGCGTGCGAACCCACCAGGAATACCGCGCCTACGTCGAGGGAGCTACTGCGGCGTGATCTGGGCGATCACCCGGAAGCTCGGGCGGGCGCGCGGGACCTCGTGGAACTCCGGATTCCGGCAGCCGAGCTCGTCTGCGCGCGACTCGTAGCAGGCCGCGACCTCGACCTTGCACATCGGCAGCGGCGCTCCGGTCGCGCGGATCCCGCCGAAACCCTCCTGGCGGGCTTCCGCTGCGCGCAGCAGGTCGAGGTCGATCTCGACCCCGTAGACGCGCTGCATGCAGCCGACGTAGGTGTGACCCCAAGCCTCGTACGCATAGACGAACGGGCACGAGCGCTCGATGCACGCTCCGGGATAGACGACCTTGTCGCAATGCACCTCACACCGGCGACACTCCGCCTCGTCCTGAGGCCGGAGAGGGAGCTCGGTGAGTGCCTGCACAGGCTGTTCCACGCCTGAATTGTGTGTGCTCCCGCATCGCTCCGCAAGACTTGACATTCGGTCGAACTTCAGGCAGTGCGGCGGGCGGTAGGGTACGCGGCCATGGTCCGCCGCATCCTCTTCACGTCGGTCGCGCTGGCACCGATCGTCATCCTCGTGCACTACGTCGTCCATCCCACGGAGACGCTCGAGTTCGTGCTTGCATCGGCGGCGTTGATCCCGCTCGCATGGCTGATCGGAGAGGCGACCGAGCACGCAGCCGAGCACACCGGACCCGGAATCGGCGGCTTCCTCAACGCCACGTTCGGGAACGCACCGGAGCTGATCATCGCGCTCTTCGCGGTGAACGCGATGGAGTTCGAGGTCGTCCGCGGCTCGCTGACGGGCTCGGTGGTCGGGAACCTCCTGCTCGTGCTCGGGTTCTCGCTTCTGTTCGGCGGGCGCGGCGAGATCGACCGGCAATCGAGCTTCCTCGCGCTCGGCCTCGTCGGCATCACGACGCTGCTGCTCCTGGTCCCGGCGATACCAGGCTGGGACGGCGATCCGGAGCGCGATTCGCTCGTCAACCTCTCGATTCCCGTTTCGATCGTGCTGCTCGTGGTCTATCTGGGGCTGACCTGGTACTCGCTCCGCCGCCACGCCGCGCTGCACATCGCAAGCGGCGAGGAGATCAAGGGCTGGTCGCTTCGGCTCGCGCTGCTCGTTCTCGGTCTCGCGACCGTCGTCACCGCGCTCGTGGCCGAGATCCTCGTCGGCTCGATCAACACGTTCGCGGAAGACTCCGGCGTCAGCGAGTTCTTCCTCGCGGCAGTCGTGATCGCGATCGTCGGGAACGCCGCCGAGCACGGCGGCGCGGTCGTCGTTGCCGCGCGCGGGAAGATCAAGCTCGCCGCCGAGATCGCGCTCGCCTCGAGCGCGCAGGTGGCGGTCTTCCTGATTCCCGCCGTCGCGCTCCTCGCCTTGCTGATCGAGCCACTGGCGCTCGCGCTCCGCGAGGTGGAGATCGTCGCGCTCGCCGTGTCCGTGCTCATCGCCTCCGTGCTGCTTGCGGACGGACACTCGAGCAGGCTCAAGGGCGTCATCCTGATCGCCGCCTACGTCGGGATCGCGGTGGCGTTCTTCGTCGCGGGCGACCGCTAGAACGTAGAAGGCTCGCGCTTCATGGGGTACGTCGCGAAGTAGAGCTTCTCGACCGCACCGTCAGGATCGCGGACGACCCTGAGTAGCTCGCCGCGCTCGCGGCCCTCGGAGACGCGCCAGCGGTCGTCGCCGTCGCGATCGAGGTACGAGACGTTCCGGCCCGGCGCGCCGGCGACCAGCAGCGCCTCGAGCCGGCCCTTGCGCCAGGAGACGACGAGCTCGTGCCCCTCGGTCCACCAGCGGCCGAGGAGCGGCTCGACCTCGGGCGGCGGCTGCTCTCCCGCCTGCCAGGCATCCGTCGCGGCCGGCAGCACCGTGATGGCCGCAACCGCGAGCTCGAGCGCAAGCTTCTCCGGGCCGGCACCCGCGCTCGTGTTCGTGAGCACCGCGGCGCCGATCTTGGTCTTCCGGTTGACGACCAGACCCGCGAGATGGCCCGGCATCGCGCCTCCGTGCCCGACGAACAGATGCTCCCCGGAGCGATAGAGCTCGAGGCCGGTTCCCCACGCGAGCGTCCAGCGCTCGTGGTCGACCATCGTGCGAACGTGGGCCATCTCCTCGAGTGTCGTCGCAGCCAGCACGCGATCGTCGCCGGTCACGAGGAACGCGCCCCACCGTGCGAGGTCGCCGGTCGTCGACCAGAGCTTGCCGAGCGCGCCCGAGCCACCCAGGTCGGGATCCCGCTCGAGCTTCACGGCGTCCGAGTACGGCTCGACGAAGTAGCCGCGAGCAGCCGGCTCGGCCGCGGCGGGCGTCGTCCGCCCCAGCCCGAGCGGGTCGAGGATCCGGTCCTGGAGCGCCGTCTCCCACGTCGAGCCGTGCGCCCTGGCGACCACCTCGCCGAGGAGCGCGAAGGCGAGGTTCGAGTAGTGCCACCACGAACCGGGTTGCAGCACCTGCTCGGCGTCGGCCGTGCCGGCAAGGAGCTCCTCGCGGCTCGGCGCCTGCATCGTCTCCCAGATCTCGCCGGGCGGCTCGCGCTGGAGCCCGGACGCGTGCGCCAGCATCCGGCCGATCGTCGGTGCGTGCGCGCTCTCCGGGAGGTGCTTTGTCAGCTGGTCGTCGAGCGAGAGCTCGCCCGCATCACGCAGCTGCATGATCCCGACGGCCGTGAAGGTCTTCGTGATCGAGCCGATCCGGTACTGGGTGTCCGCCGTCGCGTCGAGCACCGCGTCGACGTCTGCCAGCCCGAGTGCCTCCTGCCACACGACCTCGTCGTCGCGGAAGACGACGGCCGAAACCGATGGCAGCCGCTGTTCGGCCTGTGCCGCGGCGAGCTTCGAGCTCAGGTCCTGCCGGAGCGGCTCAGGCGCGGACACGCGCTCCCAATGCGCGGGGAATCGCCTCGAGCGCGCCGTCGATCTCTGCATCGCCGACGTCGAGATGTGTGACCGCGCGCAGCACGGTCGGGTGGATCGTCGCCGACAGGGCAACGCCGTGCTCTGCGAGCACGCGAATCGCCTCCTCCTTCGAGAGCGGTGCGACGTCGAGCTGAAGGAAGTTCGTCTCGACGCGGTCCGGATCGACCGCGAGGCCGGCGTCGGCAAGCCCGAGCGCGAGCCGCTTCGCCCGTGCGTGGTCGTCGGCGAGCCGCTCGATGTGGTGGTCGAGGGCGTAGACACCCGCCGCAGCGACGATGCCCGCCTGCCGCATGGCGCCGCCGAAGAGGTGCTTCATGCGGCGCGCGTTCGTCATCACCTCGGCCGAGCCGGCAAGGAGCGCACCGAGCGGGCAACCGAGGCCCTTGGAGAGACAGAGCGTGACGGTGTCGAAACGGCGGCCGATCGTCGCAGGCTCCTCCCCGCTTCCGATCGAAGCGTTCAGCAGCCGCGCGCCGTCGAGATGGAAGCGGAGCTCGAGCTCGTCGCAGAGGCTGCGCAGCTCGTCGATCTCCTCCAGCGGCCAGATACGTCCACCGCTCGCGTTGTGTGTGTTCTCCACCCAGACAACGCGCGTGCGCGGCGAGTGGATCAGCGGAGCACGGTGCGCCGCGCGGACCTGCTCGACGCTGAACCGGCCGGCGACGCCCGGAATGCCGCGCGTGACGACGCCCGAGTGGACGGCCGGGCCGCCGAGCTCCGAGATGAACACGTGTGAGTTCTCCTCGCCGACGAGCTCGTCGCCGAGCTCCGTGTGCAGGCGCAGCGCGATCTGATTCGCCATCGTCGCGGTCGGGAGGAAGATCGCCTCGTCCTGGCCGACCAGAGCAGCGGCACGCGCCTCCAGCTCGTTGACGGTCGGGTCCTCGCGCTTCTGCTCGTCGCCGACGACCGCCGCGGCGATCGCAGCGCGCATTCCCTCGGTCGGCTGAGTCGCCGTGTCGGAGCGAAGGTCGATCACGTCGTTGCGGAGCCTAGCCGCGAGCAGGGACCGCAGCAGCCGCCTCGCGCGAGGCGAGCTCGATCGCCTCGGCCAACGTCAGCTCGCGGCCCTCGTTCCGAAGCCGCTCGAAGGTCTCGTCACCCAGCTCGCGGCGCGCCTCCGCTTCTGTCCGGCCGGCCCGGTCGGCGTCGATCCGCCCGGTGCCCGAACCGACGCCGGCGCGGATGCACATCGCCGCGCCGAGCCGCCTCGCAGCTGCCTCGGGGTCGCCCGTCGCAAGCGCCAGCGCGGCGAGATCCTCGAGCGCCTGAGGAAGCGCCTCAGTGGCATCGAGCGCTCGCAGGAGCCGCACACTCTCCGCCAGATGCGCCGCCGCCGACCCGAGATCGCCGAGTGAGACGAGTGCCGCTCCCAGGTTCGCGTGCACGTTCGCGAGGCCGTAGGCGCTTCCTAGCTCCTCCGCATGACCCAGGCTCTCCTCGAGCAACGGCAGCGCGCCGGCCGCGTCCTCCGCGACGAGGTGGTCGAGCGCGAGATTGTGCAGGGCAGAAGCGATCGCGCCTCGGTCGTCCAGCTCCCGCGCCAGCGCGAGACCTTCCTCATGCGCCCGACGGGCGGCGGCGTAGTCGCCGGCTTGCAGCGCCAAATTGCCGAGATTGTTCAGCGCCCCGAACTCGCCGGGCCGGTCGCCGAGCTCGCGGCGGATTGCGAGGGCCTCGCGGTAGAACCGCTCGGCCGCCGGAACGTCGATCAGGGCGTCCGCAATCGCGCCCGCCCGCATGCAGGCGGTCGCGCGCAGCGCGGACTGCTCGGAGTCCGCCGCGACGAGCGCCGCCTCCAGGCAGCGTCGCCCTTCGAGGAGATGGCCGCGGACGTACCAGAACCAGCCGGCCGCCGCGACGAGCCCGAGCGCGAGGTCGCCGTCCGGCGCCGCCTCCGCCCAGTCGAGCGCGGTGCGGATGTCGTCGTGGCGGCGAGCGATCTCCGCGAGGGCCGCCACCTCGTCCGGGCCGGCGGCTCGCTCGTCAGCGTCGGCGACGACGGCGAGCACATGCTCGGCGTGGCGCCGCCGGATCGCGTCGGCGTCGGGACGCCCGTCGAGCCGGCCGGCCGCGAACTCTCGCACCGTGGCGAGCAGGCCGAACGACCCTGTTTCGGACGTCCGCGCGACCAGGCTCTTGTCGACGAGCGCGGCGAGCGTCTCGAGGTCGGCCGGTAGCACTGCTTCGACGTCCGCGAGCTCGAAAGAGCCCGCGAAGACCGCAAGCCCCTCGAAAAGGTCTCTTTCGGCCTCGCTCAGGAGTGCGTGGCTCCAGTTGATCGTCGCTGCAAGCGTGCGATGGCGTTCCGGTGCGTCGACCGGGCCATCGCGCAGGACTTCGAGGCGCGAGCCGAGACGGGCGAGCAAGTCGTCCGGTGCGAACAGCCTCGTGCGCGCGGCGGCGAGCTCGATCGCGAGCGGAAGCCCGTCGAGCCGGGCGCACAGCTCGGCGATCTCGCCGCTGGTCGCATCGAGCTCGACGCCGACCCGGCCGGCGCGTTCTGCGAACAGCTCGGCGGCCACGTCGGGCGGCAGCCCGGCAAGAGCCTGTTCGATCTCTCCGGTCAGATGGAGATGCTCGCGGCTCGTAACGAGCACCGCGAGGTTCGGACAGCTGCGGAGCAAGTGCGAGACCGCGGGCGCGGCCCCGAGCACCTGCTCGAAGTTGTCGAGCACGAGCAGCAACCGTCGGTCTCCGATGTGCGCGGCGAGCTCCCCGGTCGCGTCGAGCGTGGCGGCGATCGCGGGAAGCACGTGCTCTGCCTCTCGGAGCGACGCAAGCTCGGCAAACCAGACGCCGTCAGGGAAAGCGCCGGCCAGATCGCCGGCCGCTTGGATCGCAAGCCGCGTCTTGCCCATTCCGCCCGGCCCTGTGAGGGTCACGAGGCGTGCTCCCTCCTGACCCAGCAGACGGACGAGCCGTGCGCGGTCGTCCTCGCGTCCAACGAGGGGGGTGAGCGGGATCGGGATGCGAACGGTCGGCGCAACCTGAAGCGGGACAGCGGCCAGCGACACGTCCTGGTTCAGGATCGAGCGGTGGAGCGCCTGCAGCTCCGCACCGGGGTCGATCCCGAGCTCGTCGACGAGAGCCGCACGCGCACCGGCGTAGGCATCGAGGGCTTCCGCCTGGCGCCCGGCGCGGTAGAGCGCGAGCATCAGCTGGCCGCGTAGGCGCTCCCGCAGCGGGTGCTCGCGGACGAGCGCTTCGAGCTCGCCGACGAGCTCCGCGCCGCCGCCGCACTCGAGGTCGGCGTCGAGCCGTGCCTCGACCGCCACGAGCCGAAGCTCGCCCAGCCGCGCGACCTCTGCCTGTGCCCAGACGTCGTACGTGAATTCGGTGAGCGCAGGCCCGCGCCAGAGCGAGAGCGCGGCCGCGAGCTCAGCGGCCCGCTCGGTCGGGGCGAGCTTCGGGGCGGCGGCGAGCCGGCGTTCGAACTCGGCGCTGTCGAGCGTGTCGGCCGGAAGGTCGAGCCGATAGCCGATCGCCTCGGTGGCGATCGTCTCGGGCCCGAGAGCCTTTCGGAGCTGCGAGACATATCCCTGAATCGCGGTCTGCGGCCGCCCCGGCGCCTGCTTCGGCCAGAGCGCCTCGATCAGCGCATCCGTCGTGACCGTCCGCCCACGCTCGAGCGCAAGCACGCCGAGCACCGCGCGCTGCTTGCTGCCGCCGAGCGGCAGCTCAACGCCGTCCCGCCACGCCGCCAGCGGGCCGAGGAGTCCGAGCTGGATACCGCCGCCGGGTGCCATCCGTCGAGGCGAACGACGCTAGCACCGTCCTCCGAACATGAGAAGAGCCCCGTCGCCGAGGCTCATCTCGAGGAGACCCTGTGTCGACTAGACGCGGCACGTCCTTCCGTCTCCGAACACTTGGCCGTTGCTCCAGAAGAAGAGCTCCTCCACCCAGTTCGTGTACGTCGCCACGCCTGACCTCCAGACGTAGAACTGGGTCCGGAACCTGACCTGGCCGAATCCTGGCGCGAACTGGATGTTCGTCGCGGCGATGGTGGCGGGTCTCCAGTCGATCGCGAGACCCATGTAGACCCACCCGTATCCGTTCCAGCGGTCGTACGCGGTGCGGAAGAAGACGCGATCGTCGCCCCGGTACGTGTGGTCGGTGACCTGGTGGTACGCGCGGACCTGGATCGTGCCGTTGCCGAGACAGAAGTACTCGGTATTCGCGCGTCCGACCTCCCATCCGTTCGGGCCGTTGTAGCTGGCATACGCGGCCTGACCGGCAGGGGCGGCAGCCGCGAACGCGGCGGCGATGGCGATGATTGTGGCGATGCGCTTCATGTCGTTCCTCCTTCGGTTCGAGCCGCCCGGTGCAGCTCACGTCCGCAGGTTCGGGGCAGCCGCTAGACGGGCGCTAGACGTTCGCTAAATCCATGCCGGGCTACCCTGGCGCTATGGATCTCGTCCTGCTCGAGCAGACGCTCGCCGACCGCGGCGAGCCCGCCTTCCGCGCCGGCCAGGTGTGGGAATGGGCGGCGCGCGGGGCAAGCCGGCTATGCCGAGATGACGAACCTCCCGCGCGCTCTCCGCGAGGGCCTCGCGGAGACGGTCCCGTTCTCCTCGCTGTCGCTCGAGAACGAGGCGCATTCCGCGGACGGCACCGTGAAAGCGCTCTTCCGCACCGGTGACGGGCACCCGGTGGAGGCGGTGCTGATGCGCTACCGCGACGGCCGCCGCTCGATCTGCGTTTCGTCGCAGTCCGGCTGCCCGCTGACCTGCACGTTCTGCGCCACCGGGGCGATGCGCTTCGGCCGCAACCTACGCTCGTCGGAGATCCTCGACCAGGTGCTCCACTTCCGCCGGCTCGAGCCCGTGAACCATCTCGTGTTCATGGGCATGGGCGAGCCGTTCCTGAACGTCGACGAGGTGCTCGCGGCGGCCCGGCGCCTGCCGCAGATCGGGATCACCCACCGGCGCACGACGATCTCCACCGTCGGCTGGATGCCCGGGCTCACCCGCTTCGTCGACGAGGTCGAGCTGCCGATTCGGCTCGCCCTCTCGATCCACGCAGCCGATCCGCGGCTGCGCTCCGACCTGATGCCGGTGAACGACCGCTATCCGCTGCCCAACGTCCTCGCCGAGTGCCACCGCTACTTCGCGTTACGACGCCGGAAGGTCTTCGTCGAGTACGTGATGCTCGCGGGTGTCAACGACTCGCCTGAGCGTGCGAAGGAGCTCGCCGCGCTCCTCGATCCGAAGGTCTTCAAGGTGAACCTGATCCCGTACAACCCGACCGGGATGTACGACGGCTCCTCGCGCGCCGCGATCGCCGCATTCAAGTCCGTGCTCGACCGCGCGCGGCTGCCGTCGACGGTGCGGCTCACGCGCGGGCGGGACATCGCCGCCGCGTGCGGCCAGCTCGCGGCAGCGCGGTAGGTCCTAGCCGCAGGTCCTAACCCGAAAGAGGCATCTGTGCGAAACCGCTTGTCTCCAACGGCTGCGGAGCCGATATCGACTCTGTGGAAGCGGCCCGCATTGCCTGGCGACCCCTGGGACGCCTGCTCGTCGAACAAGGTCTTCTGACCGACGACGAGCTCGAACGCGCTCTCGTCCTGCAGCAGGCGAGCGGCAAGCGGCTCGGCGAGACGATCGTCGAGCTCGGTTTCGTGTCCGGCCCGGACCTCGCGAGCGCCCTCGCGACGCAGTACGGCATCGAGCTGACGATGGAGACCGGATTCGGGACGGGTCTTCGCGCCGAGATCCAGCGGCGGCACGAGAACGACCGTGGCCTGCCCAGCCCGCCGGCGCTCAGCATCGTGGAGACGCCACCGGACGAGCCCGAGATCTTCTCTCTTGCAGTCGCGGGCGACCAGGTCGAGGCCGAAGGAGTAGCCGAGGCGCTTCTCCTCACGCAGCTCGAAGAGCAGTGGGCCAGGCTCGCGGCGGCCGAAGAGGCACTCGCCGAGAGCGAACGCGAGATCGGAGCGCTCAGGCACGAGCGGGATCGCCGGCGACAGCAGGCGGTGCGCTTCGCCGGAAGAGTGCGCCGGCGCGAGCGGCAGCTCGAGGAGCCCCTGAACGAGCTTGCTCAGCTGGGCCAGATGGCCGAAGAGCAGCGCAGGGAGATCGAGCGGCTGACCGAGGACGCCAAGAACCGCGACGCCGAGATCGAGCGGCTCACGGAGGCCGCCGAGAACCGCGACGCGGAAATCGTGCGGCTCACCCGCGCCGTCGAGGAACGCAACGCCGAGATCGAGCGGCTCAACACCGAGGACCAGGGCAGCACCTCGGAGATCGAGCGGCTCACAGAGGACGCCAAGAACCGCGACGCCGAGATCGAGCGGCTCACCCGCGACGTCAAGGAGCGCAACGCCGAGATCGAGCGGCTCAACACCGAGGACCAGGGCAGCACCTCGGAGATCGAGCGGCTCACAGAGGACGCCAGGAACCGCGACGCCGAGATCGAGCGGCTGACGAACGACGCGAAGAGCCGGAGCGCCGAGGTCGAGCGGCTCGTGAGCAAGGCCAGGGAGCGCCACGCGGAGATCGAGGAGCTCAGGCGCGACGCCAAGAATCACAGCAGCGAAGTCGAGCGGCTCGTGCACGACCGCAATGCCGAGATCGAGCGGCTCAATACCGAGGCCACGAGCAGCAAGGCCGAGATCGAGCGGCTGACCGAGAGCGCCAAGAACCGCGATGCCGAGGTCGAGCGGCTCACGCGCGACGTCAAGGAGCGCAACGCCGAGATTGACCGGCTCGCCGGCGAGGGCAAGAGCCGCGAGACCGAGATCGCGCGGCTCATCGGCGACGTGGCAGGCTGCGATGCCGAGATCGAACGGCTGAGAAAGGAAAGCGAACGTCTCCGGGCACAGGCAACGCGATTTGCGACGCGGCTCCGCGGCAGCTCCGAGCCCGAGCGCTCAGAGCTCGAGGCAACGGCCCCGGTACCCGCCGGCCATCTCGTCTTCGTCCAGCTCGGCGACGGCTACGAGCTGGTCGAGAAGGACGGGCCGCCGCCGCCGCTGCACACCCTGCTCGAGCTCCCACAGCTCAGCGAGGACGAGTTCGTCGTCACCCGGCTGGGGCACTCACCCCTACCGGCCGACGCACGCTCCTGCGTCTTCGTCCAGCGCGTCTAGCGGGACTAGCCGCTGGGCCAGTCGGGCGTCTCGGGGTGGCGGTCGTACCTGCCGCCCGGACGACACTCGCGCGAGTGGTACTCGTCCACCGGTGCGGCCGCATCGTCCAGTGCAACCCGCAGCGCGATCAAATGCGCGTCCTTCGCGTCGACGCCGAGCCGAATCGCGACCTGCTCGACCGTCTGGATCGCGTAGCACTGCGTCTCCGACTCGCCCGTGATTCCGCGCAGGTGCCACGACTCGTGCGCCAGCGTGACGATGCCCCACACCGCGCGCAGCGTCTCCTCGTCACAACCGCTGCCGACAAGGCACGCGAACGACCTCTCGTCGCCGCGCCAGACCCGCTCCAGACCCCGACACGTCGTGGCGGACAGGCTCGTCTTGTTTCCAGGCTTGCCGTGCTCGTCGAAGTCGACCCAGCCTGCGTTCGGCGTGATCTCCACCAGCCGGGCCAGGAAGCCGGGACAGCTGACCTCGACGTTCCGTGAGACAACCGAGCTCGCGACCAGGGCGAGACGCTTCTCGTTCTGCTCACGGCGGATGAACTGCCAGGACGAGAAGAGGACCAGCGGAACCATGAGGATCAGGAGCACGCGCACCGGTGAGTTATCGGCGGTGTCCGCCTTCCGCCGTAGCGTGCGTTCGTGCGCCGGCGGAGGTATCCAGCAGCTGTCACCCGCAGCGGTGATCCCCGCCTCCGCCGGCTGACCGAGATTGTCGCGCTGCCGCGCCGGAGTGCTCTCTACCCCGAGCTGGCGCGGGCGCTGGCCGCCGCGGACGCGTTCCACTTCCTCCACACCGACCTCGAGCCGGTCCCCGTGCGGCCGACGTCGACGACGAGCCAGAGCGGCTGCTACCGGCTCCGGAAGGAGGATCCCGTCGACCTGCGGGTCTCACGGCGTCACGGCCGCATCTCGCTCAGCTTCCTGCACGAGCTCGGCCATCTCGTCGATCACCAGCTCGGCCGTCGGCTCGGCAACGCGTGGGCGTCCGGCCGGCACGAGGCGTTCGGCGACTGGCGCAAGGCAGCCGCGGCTCTGCCGTCGCGCTCACCTGCCGGCACGAGCCGCAGCAGGCGCCGCTACTTCGACTCGGCGAAAGAGGTCTGGGCCCGCGGCTATGCGCAGGCGACGCTGATGCGCTCGGGCGACCCCGCGCTCGAGCAGCACCTGACGGAGCTGCTGGAAGCGGACGATTCCTTCGTCTGGCCGATCTCCGACTTCGCACCCGTGGCGCAGGAGATCGAGCGCGCCTTCGACTCGCTGGGCCTACTCCGCTGGCGCGTCGTCTTGGCCGCCTGAGCCGAGCTCGAGGCCGACGGCGAGACCCGCCTCGAAGATCCGCGTGAGCGGAAAGCGCAGCTGGTCAGCGTCCACCTCGGCGACGTCCAGCGACTCGACGAGCGCACCGGCATAGACGTTCTCGACCCGCGCCACGCTCGCCAGATCACAGTGGTCGGCGATCACCGCGTGGCGGCCGCGCTCCTGCACGAGGTCGACGGCGGCCGTCAGCCTCCCCGGCTCCGGCACCAGGCCCTCGTGCAGATGGACGCCGATCAGGAAGCCGGCCGTGAACGCCTCGCCGCCGTAGGAGACGACGACACCGCGCTCCTCCGCCAGCTCCCCCAGGACGGCCGACGAGGCCTGAAGTGCAAGCCATGCGAGGTACTCCCAGTCCAGGCCGAGCCGCTCGACCAAGACCTCGGGCGAGGGCTCGGCACTGACGAGTGCGACCGCGCGGTCGAAGTCACCTGACTCGAAGCCCGTGGTCACGCTCAGGATGGTCGCACGCCCTGACGGCTCAGGCGGAGCTGGGGCTGACGCGGAGGATCCGGGCCGCCCACGAAGGCAGCCACCAGTTCCAGTCGCCCATCAGGCGCATGATCGACGGCACGAGCAGCGCTCTGATCACCGTCGCGTCGAAGATGATTCCGGCCGCCAAGCCGATCCCGAACTGCTTGATGTCCGTCCCCGGGCTCGTCGAGAGCACGAAGAAGGCGAACATCAGCACGAGGGCGGCGCTCGTCACGAGCTTGCCGGTCCGCGCGAGGCCGAGCGTGATGGCCTGCTCGGTGTTGCCCGTCTCGTCGTAAGCCTCGCGCATCCGAGTCAGCATGAAGACCTCGTAATCCATCGAGAGCCCGTACAGGAACGCGAAGATCATCAGCGGGATCCACGAGATGATCGAGTCGGTCGCCGGGACGTTCCAGATCTCCTCTGCCCCGTGCCCCTTCTGGAAGATGAAGACGATGATTCCGTACGCGGCGCCGAGCGAGACGAGGTTCAGCAACACGGCCTTGAGCGGGAGCAGCACCGAGCGGAACGCCCGCATCAGCAGGATGTAGGTGACCAGGACGACGAACAGGAGCACGAGCGGGAAGTTGCCGTAGACGGCGTCGATGAACTCCCGCTCCGACGTCGGCAGGCCCGCGAGCGTCGCCTGCGGCCCGCCCAGCTCGTTCTCGGCGGCGGGCACCACGTCGTCCTTGAGCCGGGTGACGACCTCTCGCGTATCGCGGCTCGAGCCGTCGGTGCTGGAAAACGCCTCCACGAGCGCCAGGCCGTCGGTCCGCGCCGGGGGAGGCGCGGCGGCGCCGGCGATCCCCTCGGTCTCGTCGAGCGTCGACGCCACCTGGTCGAGCTGCGTCGGTGTGAAGTCTCCTTCGACCACGATCTGGAACGGCTTGTGCACGCCGTCCGAGATGCCGGCGTCGCGCAGCACCTGAGCGCCTGTGTGGGCACTCCCACCGCCCGGGAAGTCCTTCACCTGGGCGTCTCCCGGGTGGAGCTGGATTCCGTAGAACAGCAGCACCGCGACGATCGCCAGGCCGACGGCTGCGACCGGGGCCGGCCGACGCACGACGAAGTGCGCCCAGCGGTTCCAGAAGCCCTTGTCCGGGTCGTCGCTTCCCTCGACGAGGCGACGAGGCATCACGCGAAGCCTGTTGATCCGCGGGCCGAGGGTGTAGAGCAGCGCCGGCAGGAGGGTGATCGAGGTCAGGACCGACACGGCCGGGATCAGCATCCCGCCGATCCCGATCGAGCGGATGAAGGGCAGCGGCAGCAGGATCATGCTCAGCAGGCCGATGGCGACGGTCGAGCCGGACACGATCACCGACCGGCCGGCATGACGCATGGTCTGCACGATCGCCGTGTCGCGGTCGGCCCCGTGCCGCAGCTCCTCCCGGAAGCGGAAGATCATCAGCAGCGCGTAGTCGATCGCGACACCGAGCCCGACGAGGGCAACGAGGAACTGCACGATGATCGAGACGTCGGTGATGTACGTCATCAGCCAGATCAGCGAGAAGGTGTTGAGGATCGAGGCGATCGCGACCACGAGCGGCATGGCGATCGCCGGCAGCGTGCCGAAGGTGAAGAGCAGGATCACGAGCGCCCCGATCGCGCCGATCAGGAACTCGACGAGGATGCTCGGCGGCTCGGTCTCCTCCGTCGTCTCGCTCGCCTCGGCGTAGAGCGCGTCGACACCCGTGACGTAGCCCTCGACACCGTCGGGCACAGCGGCCGCGAGCGCTTCCTCGGTCGGATCCAGGTCGACCCCCTCGAAGCTGAACTGGCCGGCGCCGTAGATGTTCGCGAACGTGACCGTGCGGTCGTCCGAGACATAGGCGTCGTCGCCCGTGTTGAAGAACGAGCTGACGCGAGAGCCGGGATTGGCGGCCGCCGTCTTCTCGATCGCCTCCTCGACGCCGGGCACCTTCGTCACGTCCCCGTCTGCTTTCAACGCGATCACGAAGGGGTAGAGCTCGCCGTTGCCGAGCTTGGCGAGGGCCCGCTGGTCCGCCTCGTAGCCGGATGCGCCCGGGATCGAGAAGTCCTCCAGCCAGCGGTCCGCGACCTGGCCGGCCGAGAAGCCACCGAAGACGGTGAGCGCGATCCAGACGCCGATCACGATCCGGCGGTGGTGCACGACGTAGTGGGCCAGGCGCTCCATCCTGCGCAAACCTACCGGCCGCGTCGGTTACCGCGTGGTGAAGAACCGGTCGCCTGGTCCCACTGCCGCCGGAGCCAGCCGCCGGTGTCGATCCGCTCCATGACCGCCTGGTCGAAGTTTGCGGCCCGCTCGAGCACGATCTGCTTCAGCTCTTCCTGCGAGGCGTCGTCGAGCGTTTCCGAGTAGGCGCGAATCGCGTCTGCAAAGGCGCGGCCCGAGTGCTCGCGCGCGAGCTCGTCGACGCGGTGGGCGATCTCGGCGCGCGACACTACGCGCCTTTTTGCGCCTCGAGCTGGCGGGGCTCGCCGCCCTCGCCGGAGAGATCCGGGTGCTCGTCGAAGCCGTACTTGACGATCGCTCGCTTCGCCGCCTTCACCTCGTCGAGCCGGCGCACAGGCCGTGAGCGCGGCGCGTCCCGCAGCAGCTCCGGGTCCTCCGCCGACTCGCGCGCAATCGCCAGCATCGCGTCGACGAAGGCGTCGAGCCGCTCCTTCGGCTCCGTCTCGGTCGGCTCGATCATCAGCGCCTCGGGGACGACGAGCGGGAAGTAGATCGTCGGGGGGTGGAAGTCGTAGTCCATCAGCCGCTTCGCGACGTCGAGCGCGGTGATCCCATGCTCTCGCTTCAGATTCCGGGCGCTGAGCACGAACTCGTGCATGCAGAGCCGGTCGTACGGCAGGTCGTACGCATCCCGCAGCCTGGCGAGCAGGTAGTTGGCGTTCAGCACTGCGACCTCGGACATCTCGCGGAGCGCCGGGCCATAGGAGCGGATGTACGCGTACGAGCGGACGAACACCCCGAACGGCCCGGTGAAGCCACGCACCTTTCCGATCGACTTCGGCCGGTCGTGGTCGAGCCGGAACCGGTCGCCGTCCTTGACGATCGCCGGGACGGGCAGGAACGGCTCGAGCTTGTCGCGAACCACGATCGGCCCGCCGCCCGGACCGCCGCCTCCGTGCGGCTGTGAGAACGTCTTGTGCAGGTTGATGTGGACGATGTCGAAGCCCATGTCGCCGGGGCGGGAGATCCCGCAGACCGCGTTCAGGTTCGCGCCGTCGTAGTAGAGGAGCGAGCCGGCGTCGTGGAAGATCTTGGCCACTTCCTCGATGTGCTCGTCGAAGAGCCCGAGCGTCGAGGGATTCGTCAGCATGAGGCCGGCGGTGCGCTCGTTCACCTTGGCGCGGAGGTCGTCGAGGTCCAGGTTTCCTCGCGCGTCGGTGCCGACCTTCTCCAGCTTGTAGCCCGCCATCGTCACGCTGGCCGGATTCGTGCCGTGCGCCGTGTCGGCCGTGATGATCGTGTCGCGCTGCTCGCCCTCGCCGCGGTCCTCGAAGTAGGCGCGCATCAGCATCAGCCCGGTCAGCTCTCCCTGCGACCCCGCTGCCGGCTGCAACGAGCACGCGTCGAGACCGGCGACCTCTTGCAGGATCTCCTGCAGCCGCCACATCAGCTCGAGCGCACCCTGCGCGCCGGTCTCGTCCTGGTGCGGGTGGAGGTCCTTGAAGCCCGGCAGCATCACGACCCGCTCGTTCACCCGCGGGTTGTGCTTCATCGTGCAGCTGCCGAGCGGATAGAAGCCGGTGTCGATGCCGAAGTTGCGGGTCGAGAGGGCGGTGAAGTGCCGGACGAGCTCCGGCTCTGCCAGCTCGGGCAGCCGCGGCGGCTCGGCCCGGCGGAGCTCCTCGGGCACCTCGGCAGCCGGAAGGTCGTAGCTCGGCAGGGTCGATGCACGCCGGCCGGCCTTCGACTTCTCGTAGATGAGATCCATCAGGCGCGCACCTCCGCGAGCACCTGGGCGAGACGGTCGATGTCCACGGGACTGCGCTTCTCGGTCACCGCGATCAGCAGCACGTCGTCCATGCCCTCGTAGTCGCGGCCGATCGCGTAGCCGGGATGGACACCGAGCTCTCTCGCCGCGGCGATCACATCTTGCGCCGGCCGGCCGAGCCGGACCGCGAACTCCTTGAACGTCGGCTTCTCCGGGAACGCGAGCGCAAGACCCAGCCTCTCCTTGGCGTAGGCGGCGAGACCCATGCAGGTCTCCCCGATCTCCCTGAGCCCCTGCGGGCCGAGCCAGGAGAGGTGCACGAGCCCGGCGAGCGCCAGAAGCGTCTGGTTCGTAGTGATGTTCGACGTGGCCTTCTCGCGGCGGATGTGCTGCTCGCGGGTCTGCAGGGTGAGCACGTAGCCGCGATCGCCGTTCAGGTCGGTCGTCTCGCCGATGATCCGGCCCGGTAGCCGGCGCGTGTACTCGGCCTTGGCCGCCAGGAATCCGTAGTGCGGACCGGCATAGGACTGGTAGTTGCCCGCGCCTTGCCCCTCGCCGATGGCCATCGCGCAGCCGTAGTTCCCGGGCGCCTCGAGGACGCCGAGCGAGACGGGGTCGACGTGGGCGATCGCCATCGCGCCCGCATCGTTCGCCGCGGCGGCGAGGTCGGGCGCCGCCTCGAGGATGCCGAACACGTTCGGCTGCTGGAAGATGACGCAGGCGGCGTCCTCCGCCGCGGCTCGGAGGGCGGCCGGGTCGATCGCACCGCCCTCGTGCGCGACCTCGACGACCTCGAGCTCGAAGCCGGGCGCGTAGGTCTTGACGACCTGGCGCACCTGCGGGTTCAGCGTCTCGGCGAGAACGACCTTGGTTCGTCCCGTCGCGTGCTTCGCGACGTAGCACGCGTCCGCGGCGACAGTCGTGCCGTCGTAGCCCGAGGCGTTCGAGACGTCCATGCCCGTCAGCTCGCAGATCGCCGTCTGGTACTCGAAGATCGCCTGCAGGATCCCCTGGCTCATCTCGGGCTGGTACGGCGTGTACGCGGTGAGGAGCTCACCGCGCTGGAGCACGGCGTCGACGACCGCCGGGACGTAGTGGTCGTAGATCCCGGCGCCGAGGAACGAGAGCTCCTTCGTCGTGTCGACGTTCTTCGAGGCGAGCTCCTCCAGGTGCCGCACGAGATCCGGCTCCGACAGGGCCGGCTCGAGGTCGAGCTCGCCCTGGAAGCGCACGCCGGCCGGAATGTCCTTGAAGAGCTCCTCGATCGACGAGACCCCGATCGCCGCCAGCATCTCGTCGCGGTCGGAGTCGGTGAGCGAGAGCTGACTCACCGTTCCCGCTCCAGGGCTGGCAAAGCCAGCCCCTCCGCTCGCTGGATGAGCTCCGTCGAGCCTACGCTCATTGTTCCGAGAGAAACTGCTTGTACGCCTCGGCGTCGAGCAGCGAATCGACCTCGGAGGCGTCGGAGAGCCTGATCCGGATCAGCCAGCCTTCGCCGTAGGGATCCTCGTTCACCGTCTCGGGCTCGTCGACCACCTTCTGGTTCACCTCGAGGATCACGCCCGAGAGCGGTGCGATCACGTCCGAGACCGCCTTGACCGACTCGACCTCGCCGTAGGTGGAGTCCTTCGCCACCGAGCTCCCTTCAGTCGGCGCCTCGAAGTGCACGAGCTCGCCGAGCGCGTCCTGCGCGAACCAGGTGATCCCGCACGTCGCCTCGTCGCCCTCGATGCGCGCCCAGTCGTGCTCGCGGTGGTACTTCAGCCCCTCGGGATAGTCCTCGCCTGCCGCCAAGCTCCTACTCCTCTCGCTTGTAGATCGGTTTGGGGACGACGGCCGCACGGCGCTCCTTGCCGCGGACGTCGATCTGGAGCGCGGTGCCTGGGGCGGCGTCCGCGGCCGGGACGTAGCCCATGCCGATGCCCTTGTCGAGCATCGGGCTGTGGGTCCCGGACGTGACCTCACCTCCACCCGCTATCGCCATGCCCTGGCGTGGAATCGCTTTCTCCTCCATCACGAAGGCGACGAGCTTCCGCGTCGGACCCGCCTCCTTGATCGCGCGCAGCTCCGCCGCGCCGCTGAACTCCTTGCCGAGCGCGCACGTCCAACCGAGGCCGGCGGAGATCGCGTCCGTCTCCTCGGTGATGTCGTTGCCGTGCAGCGGGTAGCAGACCTCGAGCCGAAGCGTGTCGCGGGCGCCGAGCCCACACGGGACGGCGCCGCGGCCGACGACCGTGTCCCAGAGCTCGACCGCGTCCTCCGCCGGGCACATCAGCTCGACACCGAGCTCGCCGGTGTAGCCGGTCCGGTTCACCATCACCTCGACGCCGTCGATCTCGCCCATCGCGTGGGTGAACGGCTTCGCCTCGGGCAGCCCGAGCCGTTCGATCGACCTCGGCCCCTGGACGGCCAGGAGTGCGTACTCGTCGGACGCGTCGCGCACCTCGGAGCCGCGGATCTCGCGCTCCTTCATCCACGCATACGCAGCGTCGCGGTTGCCCGCGTTGACGACGACGAGGTAGTGGTGCGGGTCGATCAGGTAGGCGATCAGGTCGTCGACGATGCCGCCGTGGTCGTTCGTCAGCAGCGTGTACTGCGCGTCGCCCGCGCCGAGCTTGTCGAGGTCGTTGGAGAGCAGCGACTGGAGGAGCTGGTGCGCGTTCGGCCCTTCGACGTGGAACTGGCCCATGTGCGAGACGTCGAAGACGCCGCAGTCGGTGCGCACCGCACGGTGCTCCGGGATGACGCCTTCGTACTGGACGGGCATCTCCCAGCCGGCGAACGGCACCATCCGCGCTCCGGCGGCAACGTGGCGTCCGTGGAGCGGCGTCTTCACCAGGGTCTGCACGCGGCTGACTCTAACGACTGGAGAAAGCACGACGCCCCGGCAAGCCGGGGCGTCGGACCGGGTCTCCTATGCCGACCGGGCAGTCGGCTAAGAGGGCATGCGCGATCATTTCCGCGCCAACGGAAAACTCAAACCTAAGGACTGGACAGGAGAGCGCCAGCTCTCCCTTTAGGGGTCTTCGCGCGGGCGCGGGCTTTGCCCGTGCCCTTGCGCCAAATTCAGTCCTCGCGGAGGAAGGACGGAATCTCGAGCTCGGAGTCGGAAGGCTCCTCGCGCGGGCGTTCCGGAGCACCGTTCGAGACGGGCTGCGCGACAGGCGCCTCGAGCCGGCGACGGCGCTGACGGTGGCCGAAGCCGGTTGCGATCACGGTCACCCGGACCTCGTCGCCGAGCGAGTCGTCGATCACGGCGCCGAAGATCACGTTCGCGTTCTGGTCGGCGGCGCCGGTGACGACCTCGGCAGCCTCGTTCACCTCGAAGAGGCCGAGCTCGCTGCCGCCGGTGACGTTCAGGAGGATGCCCGTCGCTCCGTCGACCGACTGCTCGAGGAGCGGCGAGGAGACCGCGGTGCGGGCCGCCTCGGCCGCACGGTTCTCGCCCGATGCGATGCCGATGCCCATCAGCGCCGAGCCCGCGTCGCGCATGATCGTGCGCACGTCCGCGAAGTCGAGATTGACGATCCCGGGCACGGTGATCAGGTCGGTGATGCCCTGGACGCCCTGGCGGAGGATGTCGTCGGCGATGCGAAAGGCTTCCGTGACCGGAGTCTTCTTCTCCACGACCTGCAGCAGCCGGTCGTTCTCGATCACGATCAGCGTGTCGACCCGGTCGCGCAGGTTCTGGATGCCGACCTCGGCCTGCTCGGCCCGCCTGCGACCCTCGAAGGCGAACGGCTTGGTGACGACGCCGACGGTCAGCGCCTCGAGCTCTCGGCCCAGCTCGGCGATGATCGGGGCGCCGCCGGTGCCGGTGCCGCCGCCCTCGCCGGCGGTGACGAAGATCATGTCGGCGCCCTTCAGCGCCTCCTTCAGCTCATCCCGGCTCTCCTGCGCGGCGGCGAGCCCGACGGCGGGATCTGCGCCGGCGCCGAGCCCACGCGTGGCGCTCGAGCCGATGTGGATCTTCACATCCGCGTCCGCCATCAGCAGAGCCTGGGCGTCGGTGTTCACGGCGATGAACTCGACCCCACCGAGGCCGGCATCGACCATCCGATTGACCGCGTTCGTGCCGCCGCCGCCGACGCCGACGACTTTGATGACCGCGAGGTAGTTGCCTGAGGGATCTCTCATGGGCTGAATGTCTCGACGTCTCTCGACCTGAAGCTCGAGTAGAGCATCGGGGTGACGACGTTCCTTTCCGCGTGGAGGGTACGTCTCCTTGTCGGCCTTGTCAATGCGAACCTCATGGTACCGTCGAGGCAGTAGTCTCAACCTCAACCTGAGAGTTGAGGGTCTCGCCGGCGACCGGCCGGTCGGGAACGCTGACGTCGAGGTAGCCGCCGGCCCCGAGGAGCTGCGGGATCACGCGCCGCGCGACCTCGAGTTTCACGGGCAGATCGCGGCTGTCCCCGAGCCGGAGCTCGAGACCGTTGCGGAGGACGAGCTTCAGCTCCTCTCGCGTCGCGACTGCGGACGCGACGCCGAGCGGCAGCGGCCTCGAAACGAGCGGAGCGACGGCGGCGACGGCGCGGAGCGGCACGCCGCCGACGGCCTCGCCGAGCCGGACGTCGACGTCACGCGTGAGCCAGATCCGCGGCAGCCCCGGCCGCGCCCCCTGCTGGAGCTCGGCGACAACTCTTCCCCCGTCGGCGACGAGCCAGGACGAGGACCCCTGACGGAGGACGGCGACCGGCACCTCGGGGACGATGGCGATCCGCAGGGTGTGCGGGAAGGCTCGGTCGAAGGACGCGGCCGCCACCATCGGCACGCTCTCGGCACGCTGCTCGAGCGCGGCGAGGTCGAGTCCGAGGAGGCTCTCTCCGAGCGCCGGCGACAGTTCCTTCTGCACCGCGGCGGCGACCTCGGGGGCGGCGCCGTCGACGGTCAGGCGTTGCACGGCGAATGCGGAGGTGCCGCGCGCGGCGGCGTAGAGACCGAGTGCCGTCAAAAGGATCAGCAGGCCGATCAGGAGCGAGCGCCCCGAGGGAGCGATCCTGGCCAGATCGAGGCCGGTGCCGGTGCCCGTCCGGGGGAACGAGACGGCCGTCGAGGCACGCGTTCGCGCGCGTGGGCGATTCCGTGATCCTTTTCCTCCGGCCACGCTCGCGAGTTCGCCGCGGCAGGAGCGCTTCCTCCGGCGTCAGTCGGGCGGGAGCTCGATCTCGCCGAGCAGCTCGACCTCGTGCTCGAGCTCGACTCCGAACCGATCGCGTGCGCGGCGTCGGGCCTCGGCAATCAGCGCGAGCGCGTCGACCGTCGTGGCGCCGCCCGCGTTCTCGATGAAGTTCGCATGCTTGGGCGAGATCAGGGCGCCGCCGATCGCGTGGCCCTTGAGGCCGCACTCCTCCAGCATCCTCCCCGCCCCGAGCTCGTGGTCGGGATTCTTGAAGACGCTGCCGAACGTGCGCTTGTTCGTCGGCTGCGTCGCCTTCCGCTGCGCGATCAGCGCGCTGACCGTCTCCTTGATCTCCTCCTGCTGACGCGGGGCGAGCCTGTATTCGACCTCGGCGACGACTTGCCCGTGCCGAAGCTCCGAGTGGCGGTACGAGAGTCCGAGCTCGGCGGGCGTCAGCCAACCGGACCCGCCTGCGGTGACGACCAGCGCGCGGGCGAGGATCTGCGACCAGTCGCTGCCGTAGGCGCCCGCGTTCATCCAGACTCCGCCACCGGCAGTCCCCGGAATCGCGCAGGCGAACTCGAAGCCGCCCAGGCCGGCTGCCCGTGCGTGATGGAGAGAGACGGCATTCGTCGCCCCGCCTCCGGCGACGAGCGTCTCCCCATCCACGCTCACGGCCGCGAGCTCGCCGGCAAGCCGCAGGACGAGCGCCTCGACGCCTTCGTCGGAGGCGAGGAGGTTCGACCCGAGTCCCACGGTGGCCACCTGAAGGTGGCGTTTCTCCGCCCAGGCGAGAGCCTGCTCGAGCTCGGCCAGTGTTGTCGGCTTGGCGAATGCGCGCGCAAGCCCGCCCGTGCCGATCGTCGTCAGCCGGGCGAGCGTGACGTTCTCCTCGATCTTCATCGGAGCGCTGCCAGCACGAGTGGGCCGGCGCGATCGACGTCCCCGGCCCCGACGGTGAGCACGAGGTCACCGGTGCGAGCCCACGAGGCGACGATCTGCGCACCGTCCTCGACGCTCGGCGCCCAGCCCGCGCGCAACCCGGGCCGGAGCGCGTCGACGACGAGCTTCCCGTCGACGCCGTCGATCGGCTCCTCGCGCGCGCGGTAGATCTCTGTGACGCAGACTGCGTCGGCGGTCGAGAGCGCGGCCCCGAGCTCGTGAGCGAGGTAGCGCGTCCGCGAGTAGAGGTGCGGCTGGAAGAGCACCAGCACGCGCCCGTCCGTTCTCTCCCGCGCGGCCGCGACGGTCGCTGCGATCTCCGACGGATGGTGTGCGTAGTCGTCCACGACGGTGACCCCTTGTTTCTCGCCGATGTGCTCGAAGCGCCGCGTGGCGCCGCGAAAGCGGGCGAGCACGGGCTCGGCATCGGCACGCGCGACGCCGGCGAGCTCGAGCGCTGCCAGCGCGGCGGCGGCGTTCCTGCGGTTGTGCTCGCCGGCGATGAGCAACTCGAAGGACACCGGCTCGAGCTCAGAGCCGCGCACGACCTGCGGCACGTCGGCGAGCCAGAGGTCGAACAGCTGCTCCACCTCCGCCGCGGAGGAGAAGGTCGAGTGATGGTCGAGCTCGACGTTCGTCACGACCGCGATCTGCGGGCGCAGCCGCTCGACCGTCCTGTCGGACTCGTCCCCTTCGGCGACGAGCCAACCTTCTCCCGCACCGGCGTTGCCGCCGAGCTGGGCGATCTCGCCGCCCACGAGCCACGCAGGGTCGAGCCCGAGCTCGGCGAGGACGAACGCGATCATCCCCGTCGTCGTCGTCTTTCCGTGGGCGCCGGCGACGACGATCGACCGCCGCAGCGACACGAGCTCGGCAAGGAAGTCGGCGCGCGGTGTGCCGGCGACAGAGGGGTAGGCACTCGAGACGATCGTCTCCCAGCCTTCGGGCACGACGGGCTCGGGCGCGATCTCCAGCTGCACTCCGTCCAACTGGCGCAGGTACGGCGTCTCGGCGCGGTCCCAGCCGCCCACCTCGGCGCCCCAGGCCCGCGCGAGAAAGGCGTACGAGGAGAGGCCCGCCCCGCCGATCCCCACGAACCAGAGGCGCCTACCCGCGAGCGGCTGCAAGCGCGATCAGCTCCTCCGCGATCTCGTCCGCAGCCTGCGGCCGCGCCATCGACAGCATCGCCGCGCGCATCGACTCCAGCCGCGGCCGGTCGGCCAGCAGCTGGTCGACCAGAGCAGGCACCCGCTCGAGCTCCGGCTCCGGTACGACGACGGCGCCGCCGCCACGCTCGAAGTGACGTGCGTTCTGCGTCTGGTGGTCACCGGTCGCATGGGGATAGGGCACGAGGATCGCGGGCGTGCCGGCGGCCGCGAGCTCCCAGACCGTACCGCCCGCACGCGAGATTGCGATGTCGGGAGCGGCGAGTGCTGCGCCGAACTCGTTCGTCGACGCGAGCAGCACGTAGTCGTCCCTCTGCACACGCGTGCGCAGCGTCTCGTAGTCCCGCTCGCCCGAGACGTGCAGTACGGTCGGTCCCGACGCGCCGTACGTCTCGACCGCGAACTCGTTGAGGCTGCGCGCGCCGGCGAGCGCTCCGAAGAAGGCGAGCACGGACGCGTCGCCGGAGATCCCGAACCGGCGGCGGCCCTCGGCTTGCGAGACGCCGAGGTGAGCACCCGGTACGGGCCGGCCGGTGACGCGGTACTTCGAGCCCTCGCGGCCCGGAATGCCATAGGCCAGGAAGACGCGCTTCGCGAAGGGCGCCGCGAGCCGGTTGGCGAGGCCGAGGTGGGCGTCCGCCTCCGTCAACGCGGCGGGGAGCTTGCGGCGCCACGCGGCGTAGACCATCGGTCCCGCGACGTAGCCGCCGCCGCCGAGCACGACGTGTGGTTGCCGGCGCTTCAGAATCGCGGCGCAGGCGCGCGGAGCACGGCCGGCCGTGATCAGCGAGCGCAGCAGGCCGAGCGAGGGCCGGCGCGGGAACCCGGCGATCTCGAAGGTGTCGAGCTCGTAGCCGGCTTCGGGGACGAGCCTAGCCTCGACGCGATCCGGCGACCCGGCGAACGTCACGTGGACGCCGCGCGCGCGGAGCGCCTCCGCCACCGCCAGCGACGGCAGGACGTGACCGGCTGTTCCGCCGGCGGCGATCAGACACCGCAGCTCGCCGTTGGGGTGCGCGCTCATCGCCCGCGATGTTAAGGACGATCCCGACGGAGGCGAGCAGGACCAGGAGGCTCGAGCCTCCGTACGACACGAACGGCAGCGGAATCCCGGTCAGCGGTGCGACGCCGAGCACCGCGGCGAGGTTCACGGCGGCCTGCCCGCAGACGAGCGACGTGATCCCGGCCGCGAGCAGCTTCCCGAAGGGATCGCGGCACCGAAGCGCAACCGTGAAGCCCGCGACCGCGAACGCCCCGAACGCCGCGATGACGGCCGTGGTGCCGATCAGTCCGAGCTCCTCGCCGATCACGGCCAGGATCATGTCCGTCTGCTGCTCCGGCAGGTAGTTGATCTTCTGGACGCCCTCGCCGAGGCCCTTGCCCGTGAGCCCGCCCGAGCCCAGCCCGATCATCGCCTGCACGGTCTGGAAGCCGGCGTTCTCGGGGTCG
Source organism: uncultured Gaiellaceae bacterium (assembly GCA_963749515.1). Classification (GTDB taxonomy): domain Bacteria; phylum Actinomycetota; class Thermoleophilia; order Gaiellales; family Gaiellaceae; genus Gaiellasilicea. Next base: position 510,840 of record CAVVMR010000010.1, on the reverse strand, counting down.
GCCCAAGGATCGAGGAAGCTGAAGATGCGTGCCCGGCGGTACGGCTCGATCCAGATCGCCGCCAGGCCGGCGGTGAGCGCGAGTGCGCTCGCGCCTGCGAGCACGCGGCCGGGAACGCCTGCGACGACCAGGATCCCGAGCATCATCAGCATCAGCGCGATCGTGGTCCCGAGGTCGGGCTCGACGACGATCAGGGCGGCGAAAAGGCAGGTCAGCATCCCGATCGGCTTCCAGAGCTCGGCGAGCGTCTGTGGCGCGCCGTTCCGGGCGAGGTACGCGGCGGCCCAGATCAGAAGCGCCACTTTCGCGAGCTCGGACGGCTGGAACGTCAGCGACCCGGCGGTGAGCCAGCGCTGCGCACCGTTGATCTCGGGCGCGATCAGGAGCACCGCGAGACAGAGCGCGAGCGCGGCGAGCACGAGCGGCGGCGCGAGGATCCGCAGCTTGCGGTGGTCGAAGCGCGAGAGGAAGAGCATCAGCGCGACGCCGACGAGTGCGTAGATCCCCTGTCGCTTGAGGAACGTGACCGGATCGCCGTTCCCGAGCGCCGCGGCGGCCGAGGTCGCGCTGTAGACCATGACGAGTCCGAAGGCCACGAGCCCGAGCGTGATGAGGACGAGCAGACGCTGCTCGAGCTGACCTCGATTCATCCTTTGAGGTTCTCTACAAGCCTCCTGAATTCCTCTCCGCGCTGCTCGAAGTCCCGGAACTGGTCGTAGCTCGCGCACGCCGGCGAAAGGAGCACGACATCGCCTGCTCGAGCTGCGCTCGCCGCCTCCGCGACAGCGCGCTCGAGGGTCGCCGAGAGCAGGAACGGCACGCTCGCATAGGCGAGGTCCTCGGAGAGCGGTTCGGCCGCCTCTCCGATCAGGTACGCGATCGTCACGTTCGCGCGTGCGACGTCCGCCGCGAACTCGTCGAAGCGCTCGCCCTTGAGGGAGCCGCCGAGGATCAGGTGCAGCGGAGCGTCGAAGGCCGTCAACGCCCGGCGGGCGGCGGCGGTATTCGTAGCCTTCGAATCGTTGACCCAGCGGACGCCGTCGAGCTCGGCGACGAGCTCGAGCCGGTGCGGGACACCGGGGAAGCTGAGCAGGGCCGACGCGATCGCCTCCTCGGCTATGCCCAGGGCGCGGGCGGCCGCGGTCGCGGCGGCCGCGTTCTCGCGGTTGTGGGCGCCCGGGATCAACGGCTCTGCCGGCAGGTCGTCGTCCGCGGCGAACTCGATCCGCCGGGCAGCGCCCGGGACCGGCCCGTAGCCGCGCGGCACGACGGCGATGTCGTCCGCGGTCTGGTTCTCGAAGATCCGCAGCTTCGCGGCCCGGTACGCCTCGAACGTGCCGTGCCGGTCGAGGTGATCGGGCTCGAGGTTCAGGAGAATCGCGATTTTCGGCCGAAAGCTCTCGACGTCCTCGAGCTGGAAGCTCGAGAGCTCGCACACGATGCACTCGGCCTCCCCCACTTCGCCTTCGAGCTCGCTCAGCGCCCTGCCGACGTTCCCGGCTGTCGGCGCGGCGAGAATCGCGCCCAGCAGCTCCGTGGTGGTCGTCTTTCCATTCGTGCCGGTGACGCCGATGATCGGGTTGGGCAGGTAAAGCGAGGCGAGCTCGACCTCGCTCCAGACGGGAACGCCGCGCTCGCGCGCCGACACGACGAGCGGCGCGTCCCCCGGCACGCCCGGGCTCTTGACGAGCACGTCGACGCCGTCGAGCAGCCCGAGGTCGGTGTCATTCCCGAGCGTGCGGTCGGCCGCGACGACCTCCACGCCCTGCCGCTCGAGCAAGGCCTGCGCCGCCCGGCCGGAGCGTGCGAGACCGAGCACGAGGACGCGCCTCAAAGGCGGAACTGCAGGTAGTAGCGGTAGTAGAGGACGAAGCCGGCGGTGGCGAAGATTGCGGCGATGATCCAGAAGCGGACCATGATCTTCGTCTCCGACCAGGCCTTCATCTCGAAGTGGTGGTGGATCGGAGCGATCAGGAACACCCGGCGGCCCCAGTACTTGAAGCTGACCGTCTGGATGATCACGGACAGCGCCTCGACGACATAGATCCCGGCGATCAGGATCAGCAGCGCCTCGGTGCCCGTGACAATCGCGAAGCCGGCGAGCGCGCCGCCGAACGCCATGGAGCCCGTGTCGCCCATGAAGAGCTCGGCCGGATGGGCGTTGTACCAGAGGAATCCGATCGCGGCTCCGATCAGCGCCGCCGCGAGGATCGCGAGATCGAGCTGGAAGTCGGAGCGCTGGCCCGGGTCGCCCGAGCGGATGTAGGCGATCACGGTGATGGCCAGGAAGGTGAGCAGGGCGATGATTCCCGTCCCCGCCGCGAGCCCGTCGATCCCGTCCGTCAGGTTCGCGCCGTTCGCCGCGCCCGCGATCACGAGGAACAGGAAGGGGTAGTAGGCGTAGGAGAGCGGGATGTCGAAGTCGGCGACGGGGATGTAGAGCGAGGTGTCGAGTTGCGTCTGGGAGTGGACGGCGAGGCCCACGACGATCGTGATCCCCGCGAGCAGCAGGAGCTTCCACCGGCCCTGAAGTCCGAGCGAACGGCGGTGGCGGAGCTTGATGAAGTCGTCCAGGAAGCCGATCGCGCCGCAGGCGACTGTCATGAAGAGCACGGTCAGCGCCGGGAGCGTGAACTTGGAGAGCGCCAGGAAGGGCAGCAACGCGCAGAGCAGGACCAGCAGTCCGCCCATCACCGGTGTTCCCTGCTTGACGACGTGACCGGCAGGGCCGTCCTCGCGGATCGGCTGGCCCAGCTCGTTGCGGCGCAGGAACTCGATGAACTTTGGCCCGATCACGACCGAGACGACCATGGCGATCAGCCCCGCTATGAAGACTCGGACCATTACGCGGAGGGGTTCGCCAGAGCCGGGGCGATGCCTTCGAGGGCAACAGAACGCGATGCCTTGACGAGCACGGCGTCGCCGGGCCGGACGAGCGCCCGCGCCGCCTCGAGCGCACCGTCGGCGTCGGGCGTCCACGCCTCGAAGCCGTAGGAGCGGGCGACGTCGCCGACCGCGAGCACCTCGATCTCGAGCTCGGCGGCCAGCTCGGCGAGCTCGCGGTGGTGCCGTTCGGTGTGGTCGCCGAGCTCGGCCATGCCGCCGAGTATCGCGACAAGCCGGCGACCGGCGCCACGCTCCGCCAGATGCCGGAGTGCCGCCTCCAGTGAGGTTGGGTTGGCGTTGTAGGCGTCGTTGATCACGAAGCCGCCGCCGGGCAGCGGCAGCTCCTCTCCCCGCCAGGGCGACAGCAGCACCGTCTCGGCGCTTGCCGGCAGGCGCTCGAGCGGCAAGCCGAGCGCGTCGTACGCCGTCATCGCAGTCAGTGCGTTCTGCGCCTGGTGGCGGGAGGTGAGCGGAAACCGGATGCGGTCGCCGCCGAACGCGACGTGTGCGCCGTCCTCACGCAGCTCGACGTCGACCGGTCCGACCCTGCGGACGTCGATGTCGTCGCGCAGGTGCGGCTCCAGGTCGGTCGACTCCGGCACGACCGCGATTCCACCCTCTGGAAGAGCGTCGACGAGCTCGGCCTTCGAGCGTGCGACGCCGTCCACCGACCCGACCAGCTCCAGGTGGACCGGCCCGACGCCGGTGATCACGCCGATGTCCGGACGCGCGATCTTGCAGAGCTGGGCAATCTGACCGAGGCCGCGCATGCCCATCTCGACGAGACAGAGCTCGGTGTCCGGTTCCAGCCGGCCGAGGGTGAGCGGCACGCCGAGCTCGGCGTTGTAGCTGCCTTCGGTCGCGACCGTACGCGCGACCGGCGCGCAAAGTGCGGCGAGGATGTCCTTCGTGGAGGTCTTGCCGGTCGAGCCGGTGATGCCGACGAACCGAGCGCTGCTGCTGGCACGGAGCGCCTCGCCGAGAATCGCCATCGCCGCGAACTCGTCGGTCGGGACAAGCGTCGTCGCGCCGAGGTCGTGTGCCTCGTCGACGAACGCGATGCCACCGCGAATGGCAACGAAGAGATCGCCGGGCCGAACGAGGCGGGAGTCGATCTGGAGTCCGGTGACCTCGTCGGAGACCGAGCCGGGAACGAGCTCGCCGAGGCCTAGGGACTCGAGTGCCCGGACAGGGATCGGAATCATGCGCGTAGGGCCTCGCGCGCCACGACCCGGTCGTCGAATGCGAGCTTCTCGCCTGCGATCTCCTGGCCCTGCTCGTGCCCCTTCCCCGCGATGACGACGACGTCGCCGGCCTCGGCCAGCTCGATTGCGCGACCGATCGCCGAGCGCCGGTCGGGGTCGATCTCGACATCGGTGCCGGTGCCCTGGAGGACGTCCTGGATGATCGCCAGCGGATCCTCGCTGCGAGGGTTGTCCGAGGTGACGATGACGACGTCGGCGAGGTCGCGAGCGACCCGGCCCATCAGCGGGCGCTTCTGGCGGTCGCGGTCGCCGCCGGCTCCGAAGACCACGATCACCCGCCCCGCCGCGAGCTCGCGCGCCGTGCGGAGCACGTTGTCGAGCGCGTCCGGCTTGTGGGAGTAGTCGACGACCACGGAGAAGGGCTGCCCTTCGTCGACGGCCTCGAATCGCCCGGGCACGCCCTCGAGCGCGGCGATGCCGGCGGCGATCTCGTCCTCTGCGACATCGAGCAGGATTGCGGCGGCGACGACGCCGAGCACGTTCTCCACGTTGAACCGGCCCCGCAGGTTCGACTGGATCTCGATCCCGCCGGCGGTGAAGCGAGCACCTGTTGCACCCAGCTCGAGCCCGTCGGCCCGGATCTCCGCATCGTCGGCGAGGCCGAATGTGATCAGAGGCGCGCGGTTCCGCAGCGCGAGCTCCTCGGCAAGCTGCCGCCCCCATTCGTCGCCGATGTTGACGGCGGCCGGAGTCGGCGCGGCGCCGGTAAAGAGTTTGCGCTTCGCGGCGTAATAGTCCTCCATCGACTCGTGGAAGTCGAGGTGCTCCTGGCTGAGGTTCGTGAAGACGAGCGCATCGAACCGGACGCGGTCGAGCCGGTGCAGCACCGACGCATGGGACGACGCCTCGAGCGCGACGCTGCGGTTGCCGGCGTCGAGCATCTCGCGGAACGTGCGCTGAAGGTCAATCGCCTCCGGCGTCGTGCGGACCACCGGGCGCACCTCACCGCCGACTCGGCTCTCGACCGTGCCGAGCAGACCGGGCTGCCTGCCGGCCGCCTCGAGCACGGAGTACAGGAGGTACGCGGTCGTCGTCTTGCCGCTCGTTCCCGTGACGCCTGCGACCTCGAGCTCGCGCGTCGGCTCCCCGAAGAACGCATCCGCTGCAGTCGCCATCGCAGCCCGGGTCGAGGGTACGACGAGCTGCGGAACCTCTGGTTCAACGGCGCGCTCGACGACGAGCGCGACGGCGCCGTTCGCGACCGCCTCGACCGCGAAGTCATGTCCGTCGGCGCGCTCGCCGGGCACGGCGAAGAACGCCGCACCGGGGGTGACGGCGCGGGCGTCGTACGCGAGGTCCCGCACCTCAACGGGATCGGGAGTGCCGAGGACCGCCTCTGGTGCAAGCGCAGCAACAAGGCGCTCGAGCTCCATGTCCGGCGGAACGCTACCTAGCTGCGCAGGATCGGAATCTGCAAAGCGGATGCCGATCGCGCCACTGCGGGCCGTCACTCCTGCGGCGCCGCCTCCGCCGGGACGCGTGCGCGCTGTGCCCACACGACGCAGACGACCACCGCAACAGCCGCGAGCACCGTGACGCGCGTCACCTTCTCGTGGAGGAGGAGCGCGGACCACACGAGCGTCAGCAGGGCTTGTAGCTGCTGCACCTGGCCACCACGCGCGATGCCCGCGAGCGCGAGCCCGCGGTACCAGGCGAAGAAGCCGAGGTACATCGAGGAGACACCCAGCAGGACGAGCGACGTCCACGCCCCCGCGGTCGGATCGTGGTCTGCGTGCGTCACCCACCAGATCGCCGCGGACGCCGGAACCGTGATCGGCAGCGCGAGCACGACGACCCACGAGATGACCTGCCAGCCCGGCATCGTCTTCGTCACCGACGCGCCCTCGACATAGCACCACGACGACGCGACGACTGCGCAGACGACGAGCGCGTCCGCGAGCAGGTCGCCGCCCTCAGCTCCGCCGCGCGAGAGCGCGAACGCAAGCAACGCAGTCGTCCCCACACCCGAAGCGACCCAGAAGTGCCCCGACACGCGCTCGCGCGTGCGCAGTACTGCGATCAGAGCTGTCGTCAGCGGCATGAAGGCCGCGATCACCGCCGCATGTGCGGCGGTCGTCCGCTGCAGCGCGAGCGCGAGGAGGATCGGCCAGCCGAAGACGGCGCCGAGCATCGTCATGAGCAGCGGCCACAGTTGGTCGCGTGGCGGCAGAGGCACGTTGCGCCACGCAATCAGAGCAATCGCGAGTGCGCCTGCGATCGCCGCGCGGCCTGTCGCCGTCAGGAAGGGGTCGAACCCCTCGACCGCGACCTTCGTCAGCGGGACCGAGAACGAGAAGAGCACGACGCCGAGCAGCGCCCAGGCCACACCTTCGCGCCGCCCTCCCACGCCCGCAAGTGAACCACGGCGATGAGCCGTCCGCTTTGGTTCCCGCGCCGGCTAGGGAGTCGACGGTGCGTCTGGAGCAACCTCGAGCTCGACGAGGCTCGAGCGCGCGATCTCGGCGAAGGCGGGTGCTGCGACGACGCCGCCCCAGATCGCCCCGCGCGGCTCGTCGATCTGGACGAGCACGACGAGGCGCGGGTCTTTCGCGGGCACGACGCCGACGAACGACGCCACGTAGCGGGAGGTCGAGTAGCCGCCGGGCACCGGCTTCGCGGCCGTACCGGTCTTGCCGGCGACCGTGTAGCCGGGCACCTTCGCCGCTGCTCCGGTACCGCCCTCCGCGGACACCACGTCGCGGAGCATCGCCATCATCTGCGCGGACACCGTCCTGGAGATGACGCGGCGTCCCTGGCTGCGGCTCGGTTGGTCGGTGCCGACGCGCTCGACGAGGTGCGGCACGTGCAGCACACCGTCGTTCGCGATCGCGGCGTAGGCCGTCGCCATCTGGATGGGCGTGACGCCGATGCCCTGCCCGATCGGAACGTTCCCGATCGACGAGCCGGACCAGTAGCCCGGCAGCAGGCCGCGCGATTCACCCGGAGCGTCCACCCCCGTCGACTTGCCGTATCCGAACCGGCTGATCCAGTCCTCCACGCGCGAGCGGCCCAGCATCTGCGCCAGCGTGATCGTGCCGACGTTCGAGGACTGAGAGAGGATCTGCGCGACCGTCATGCGCTGCGTCGGACGCGGCTCGTGCTCGTGGATGATCCGGTCCGCCACGCGGATCGAGGAGGGAAGCGTGAACGCGGTCGACGGCGCAACGACCTTCTCCGAGAGCGCAGCCGCGACGGTGACGACCTTGAACGTCGAGCCGGGCTCGTAGACGTCCGTGACGGCACGGTTGCGGCGGCGGTCGGCCGAGGCGGTGCCGAACTTGTTCGCGTCGAACCCAGGTGCAACGGCCATCGCGAGAACGGCACCATCGCGCGGGTCGAGCACGATCGCCGTGCCGCCCTTTGCCCCCCACTGCTTGACCGTCTCGCGCAGGACCGTCTCGGCGTTCGCCTGGATCCGGTGGTCGATCGTCAGGAAGACGTCGTCGCCGGCACGCTCCGGCTTGGTCGAGATCACGTCGATCACGCGACCCGCTGGATCGGTCACCGTGGTCTGCGTGCCCGGCTTGCCGATCAGGGACTTGTCCAGCGAGCGCTCGAGCCCTTCGAGCCCCTTGTTGTCGATTCCCGCATAGCCGAGGACGTGCGCGGCGACACCGCGTTGCGGGTAGTAGCGCAGCTCCTCTGCGTAGAAGCCGAGACCGGGCAGCTTCAGCTTCTCGAGCTCGGCCGCCTTGGCCGGATCGGCCTTCCTCTTCACGTAGACGAAGTGGCGCGTGCGGTCCGCCAGGAGCGGATAGAGCTTCTCGGCGTTCACGCCGAGCGCCTTCGCCGCGGCCAGCGCCACCTGTCGCGGTTGCTTCACGCTGCGCGGATCGGCGTAGATCGTCGTCGCCTGCTCCCCGATCGCAAGCGGTTCGCCGGTGCGGTCGAAGATCGTCCCACGGCCGGCCGGAATCTCCGTCGTCGCCTGGTGCTGGCGGAGCGCCATCTGCTCGAGGGTCGAGGCCTGCACGCCCTGGAGCCAGACCGCCCGGGCGAGCGTGCCGGCGAACACGAGCGCGAAGACACCCAGGAGCAGGCGAATGCGGCGGTTGGAGCGCCGCTCGTTCATCGCGGTGGCGGCGCCAGCTGCACGTGGAAGGTCAGCTCGGGGTCGGCGCGCACGAGCCCGAGCTTCGTGCGGGCCTCGGACTCGATGCGGGCGTTCGCCGAGGCGCTCGAGAGCTGGGAGCTGAGACGGTTCGTGTCGGCGCGCAGCTGCACGCGCTCGCGGCCAAGCTCGTCGAGGCGGACGTTCAGCTGGAGCACGGCGACGTTCACGGCGACGATCCCCGCCAGGAGCACGGCGAGCACCACGATCCACACGACGCCGCCGTACGGCCTGGACTTGGCGCGAATGGCCGTGCGAGCGGGGACCCGCTTGCGCGGCCGAGCAATGCGCGGTGACTCGACCTGCTCGGCTCCAGCCCAGCTGGCCATCAGTCCTCACCCACCTTCACGGCGACCCGGAGCTTCGCGGATGCGGCACGCGGATTGGCCTCGAGCTCGCGCTGGGACGGCCGAAGCGGCTTGCGGGTCAGGTCGCGCAGGATCGGTTCGTTGCCGCACACGCAGATCGGGAAGTCCGGCGGGCAGGTGCAGCCGCGGGCCAGCTCACGGAAGTAGCGCTTGACGATCCGGTCCTCGAGCGAGTGGAAGCTGATGACGGCGATGCGGCCGCCGGGCCGGAGCATCCGCACCGCCGCCGGGAGCGCCGCCTCGAGCGCGCCGAGCTCGTCGTTGACGGCGATCCGAAGCGACTGGAACACGCGCTTGGCCGGATGGCCGTCCCCGAAGCGGGCAGGCGTCGGAATCGCCTGCTTGATCGTGTCGGCGAGGTCGATCGTGCGCTCGAACGGCCGCTCTGCGCGCCGCCGCACGATTGCACGCGCGATCTGACGTGCGTAGCGCTCCTCGCCGTACCGCTTGAAGATCAGGGCGAGCTCCTTCTCGTCGGCTTCATTCACGAGCTCACGGGCGGAGAGCTCCGCTGCGCTGTCCATCCGCATGTCCAGCGGCGCGTCGGCGGCGTAGGAGAAGCCCCGCTCCGGACGGTCGAGCTGCATCGAGGAGACGCCGAGGTCGAGCAGGATCGCGTCGGCCTGGACGTCGTTGGCAGCGAGCTGGTGCAGGACGAGCGAGAACTCCCCGCGCAGGAACCGGGCCTGAACGCCGCCGGCAGTCGCCTTGAAGCGGTCGAAGTAGACGCGAGCGTCCGGGTCGCGGTCGATCGCGATCAGCTTGCCCTCGCCGGCGAGATCGCCGGCGAGGAGGCTCGAATGGCCGCCGGCACCGAAGGTCGCGTCGACAACGGTCTCGCCCGCGCTCACGTCGAGGAGCTCGCGCACCTCCTCCGCGAGGACGGGAACGTGATCAGCGCTTCTCTGCAAGGCGTTCGGCAACATCGTCTGCGCTCCCTTCGACCTTGGTGACGTGGTCTGCCCAGGTCGCGCGATCCCAGATCTCGAGATGGTCGTGGACCCCGGCCACGACCACCTCCCGTCCGAGTCGCGCGTGCCGGTACAGCGCGGGCGGCACGAGCACTCGCCCCTGCTTGTCGAGCTCGGCATCGGAGGCCGCCGAGAAGAAGAATCGCTTCAACTCTCTCGCCTCCTTGGAAAAGGGGTCCAGCGGCGCGAGCCTGGCCTCCACGAGCGCGTCCCAAGCGGGTCGCGCGAACACGTCGAGGCACTCGTCGAGACCCCGTGTGAGCACCACGCCCCCGGCCAGCGCTTCGCGGAAACGAGCCGGAAGCGTGAGCCGATTCTTGTCGTCGATGGTGTGTTCGTATTCGCCGAAGAACATGTGCGCACTCGCTCCTGGTATCCCACTTCGCCCCACTCTAAACCACTCTTCCCCACTTGTCCACCCTGCGGGCCACATTTCACCCTTTCGGGGCGGGACTCTTCGTCAGCGAGAATCGCCGGATGGACGAGGTCGTCAGCGGGCAGGCGCTGAACCGCGCGACGCTTGCGCGACAGCTCCTGCTGAAGCGGGACACGCGGACCCCGCTCGCAGCCGTGTCCCACCTCGTGGGCATGCAGGCGCAGGTTCCCCACAACCCGTACACCGGGCTCTGGTCTCGACTCGAAGGCTTCCAGCCCGAGCGCCTGTCCGAGCTGCTCGAGCGCCGGAAGGTCGTTCGCGTCGGGGTCATGCGCGGGACGATTCACCTCGTCACCGCCGACGACTGCCTGCTGCTGCGTCCGCTGGTGCAGCCCGTCCTCGAAGCCCAGCTGCGGAACCACCGGGACCACAGCCCGGCGCTGCGGGAAGTCGACCTGGCTCCGGTGGTCGAGTTCGCCCGGACGCTGCTCGCGGAGAAGCCTCGGAGCGGTACCGAGCTGCGCGCCGCCTTCGCCGAGCGGTTCCCAGACGTCAACCCGGCTGCGCTCGCGCACGCGAGCCAGATCCAACTCGCCTTCGTGCAGGTGCCGCCGCGCGGCCTCTGGGGCAGGAGCGCCCAGGTGCGGTCGACGACGGCTGAGTCCTGGCTCGGCAGGCCATTCGTCGCCAGGCCGTCGATCGACTCGGTCGTCCTCCGCTATCTCGCGGCCTTCGGCCCCGCCTCCGTCGCCGACGTGACGACGTGGTGCCGCGTAACCGGGATGCGCGCGGTCGTCGAGCGGCTCCGGCCGCAGCTCGTCACGTTCCGGGACGAGCGCGGCCGCGAGCTCTTCGACGTGCCGGACGCGCCGCGCCCTTCCGAGAAGACGCCCGCGCCGGTGCGCTTCCTGCCCGAGTACGACAACCTCGTGCTCTCGCACGACGACCGCAGCCGCTTCTTCGATCAGGCCGATCGCCCGGCGCTCGCGCAAGGCTGGACGATCGGCTGGGGCTCCGTGCTGCACGACGGCATCGTCGGCGGCGTCTGGAAGCTGGAGCCCGACGCGCTCGTCGTCCGCCACGTCGGCCGGCTGCCGAAGAAGGCGCGCGCGGCGATCGCCGCCGAGGGCCGGCGGCTCGCGCGGTTCCTCGAGGCCGAATCGCCGGACGTCCGGCTCGTCCCCCTTACTCCCTGAGTCCGGCGCCGCGACGGGTCAGCGCGAGCGCCCCGCGCTCCGAGGCGAAGATCAGCGCGTCGGGGATCTCCATTCCCTGCGCGAGCGCATAGGTCAAGCCGGCGGCGAAGCAGTCCCCGGCGCCGTAGGCATCCTCGTACGGACCGGGCGCCACGGCCGCCTTATACGGGCCGCCGGGTTGCGCCCAGCCCCCGAGCGAGCCGGCTGTCGAGACGACCAGCTTCGGCGGCGGATCGAGGTCTCCGGTCTGGTAGCGCTCGGCGTCGTCCTCCCCGCTCGCGACGAGCGCATCCAGCTCGACGCCCGCCGCATGCAGCGTCGGCAGCTCCCGGGCGGTGGCGACGAGAACCCGCGCGCGTCGCGCCTGGCGCACCGCCTCCGCGTCGCCCGCGGTGAAGTAGACACCGTCCACGTCGTCGAGCTCCTCCCACGGCAGCGTTCCCTCGCCACCCTTCGGACGCGGCTTCTCGCCGATGACGGTGATCGTCCGCTCGCCGACCTCGTCGATGTAGACGAAACCGCGGCGCTGCTCGTCACTGCTCTTCGCCGCGAGGACCCGCACCGCTGCTGTCTCGAGCTCGCTCTGCGCGCGCTTGCCGAGATCGTCGCCTCCGAGGAGGCAGTAGAGCGTCGACGTGCCGGCGAGGCGCGCGAGCTCGACGGCGGCCACACCCCCACCCCCGGCAGGCTCCTCCCAGGTTTCCCGGGTGACGACGATCTCCCCCGGGAGAGGGACCGACTCCACACGCAGGAACTCGATCCACTCGACGTGACCGACAACCGCGACTTTCACAGGCGCACTCTCACAGATGCGGCTCGCGCGGCGTTTAACCGAGATGATGGAAGCAGTGGCCAACGTCCCTCCGTTCGAGCTCTTCTACGTCGAGCACCGCGACGTCGTCCTTGGCTTCCTGCGCCGGCGGCTCGGGGGGCAAGCCGCTGAGGATGCGTTTCAAGAGACGTTCCTCCGTGCGCTTCGCGCCTACGACCGGCTCGAGCACGGCGAGTACCTACGTGCCTGGGTGCTGACGATCGCCGCCCGGCTCTGCATCGACTCGGCGCGGCGCGCCAAGCCGGTCAGCCATGAGCTGCCGGAGCTGCCGGTGGAGGACGGCCGGCCCGCCTACGCCCAGATCGAGCATCTGGCCGACGGCCTGCCGCCGACCGAGCGCGCGGCCGTCGTCCTCCGCTACGCCTACGACCTTGCCTACGACGACATCGCAGACGCACTCGGCTCCACGCCCGACGCGGCCCGCCAGGCCGCTTCGTCCGGAGTTCGCCGACTGCGTTCGAGGAGGATCCATGACCGTTTCGCCTGATCTCGACCGGCGTTTCCGCGAGGCCGCCGCCGCTGAGCACCTGCTCGACGTCGGCTTCGACGTGATCGACTCGCCCATCGGGCCGTTGCTCGTCGCCGCGACCGAGCGCGGGCTCGCCCGCATCTACTTCGACGCGGAGCCCGAGCACCACCTCGACCGGCTCGCGAGGACGTTCGGGCCGCGCGTGCTCCGCTCGGCGTCGACCGTCGACGCCGTTCACCGCCAGCTCGACGAGTACTTCGAGGGCACGCGCAGCGCATTCGCGCTCGACATCGACCTGCGCGGCGCGGCACCGTTCGCCCAGCGTGTGCTCGACGAGCTCGCTCACGTGCCCTACGGCCAGACGACGACGTACGGCACGCTCGCCGGCCGGGTCGGCGCCCCTCGCGCCGCCCGCGCGGTCGGAACGGTGATGAACCGAAACCCGATTCCGATCGTGCTTCCGTGCCACCGCGTCATCGGCTCGAACGGCAGCCTGACGGGGTACGGCGGCGGGCTCGACGTGAAGGAGCGGCTCCTGCGGCTGGAAGGCGCGATCCTCTAGATCAGCGCGGCCGCTTCGATTCGTGACAAAAGTCACGAAACCCGCTAGGCTGGCGCTATCGAGAACCTTGTTCTCCAGTACTCCGACCCGGGGACGGCAGATGAGCGTCGCCGGAACGTGGACGTCAAGCTCCCGGGGCCCTTCACCCTGGAGGGTCGCGAGTGGATGGCGAGATCTGTTGGGGAGGATGGCTTCACTGTCTGCACGGAGCACGAGCGGACGTTCGAAGCACGGCTCGACGGCGTCGCGTATCTGTACACCGGCCCGCTTCTGGCGGACGGTGAGGTGATCACGCTCAAGGCTGGTCCTCGAGTCCGCGTCAGCGGCGTCGCGATCGCGCATCACGACGTGCGGCGAGGCTCATTCATCGCGGAGCGGATCGTTGGCTGACCTGATCGCGGACATCCGCGTCGAGCTCCTGCGCCTCGGCGTGGCCTACCCGACGGTCTCCAGCGTCGACGAGATCACGGTCACCGACCACAGGCGCGGAAAGGTCACGCTGTCCGGCGCCTCGGGAGGCGACCTCCAGTCCGGACCGGCACCCGCGATCTTCGAACGCCTGCGCACGCTCCCGGCCGGCGCCGGCACCGAGCGGGTTCGCTCCGAGTTCACGTAGGGCCCGAGCGGGGAGTTGGAGGTGCCGAGGAATTCGCTGTCTCGAGTGACCGCTACGCATCGAACCGATCCGCGCGCCCCTGCGAACACGGCCTAGGGGCAGTGTGCGCGATTGCGGCCGCGCGGCACTCTGCCCCGCTTCTTTCCTCGTCACAGCGCGCTCCGCGCGTCACTCGACGAGCTTGTACCCCACTCCCCAGACGTTGACGACGAACCGGTCGCCGCTGCCGCACTCGATCTTCTGTCGCAGCCGCGAGACGTGCGAGTCGAGCGTGCGAGTCCGGGTGAACGAGCGGTAACCCCAGACGTCGCGGAGCAATTCGTCCTTCGTGAAGACGCGGTGAGGCTCCGCCGCGAGAGCGACGAGCAGCTCGAACTCCTTGCCGGCGAGATGGACGGGGTCACCACGGACCGTGACGACGCGCGCGAGCCTGTCGATCGTGAGCTCACGGACCTCGATCAGGTCCGGGCACGGCGGCGACGTGCGCCGCAGCACAGCGCGGATGCGGGCCAGCAGCTCGTCGTAGACGACGGGCCGCGGCAGGTAGTCGTCCGCGCCGCGCTGGAAGGCGCGGACACGGTCGACGGCGTCCGCCTCCTCCGGACCGAGGACGATCACCGGGACGTCGCGGTTCCACGACCGGCCCGGCTCCCCCTCGCGGAGACGCGCACAGAGGTCGAGCTCCGAGCAGACGACGAGGTCGGGACGCGTCCGCTCGACGAGCGCGAGCGCCTCGCCGCCGAACGCTGCCTGCAGCACGTGAAAGCCGTCGCTCGCCAGTTGGCGCTCGAGATACCCCCGCGTCGCGGGCTCCGGCTCGGCGAGCAGCAGCGCGGCTGTCATGCTTCGAAGCTAGCAACGAGATTCGGGAGTCGAAAGATGTCTTTTCGAACGATTCTGCGACGATCGCTCCCCAGCCGTCTCTTCCGGCCGGCGCTGTTCGCGACGGCTTGCCTGAGCCTCGCAGCAGGAGGCCAGGCGGTCGAGTGGGAGAAACACGCGCCGCTGCCCGACCCGCGGACCGAAGTGGCCGCGGGGGCGGCGAAGGGTGAGATCGTCGTCGTCGGCGGGCTCGTCGCCGGCGGCGGCAACTCGCGCCGGGCAGACGCCTACTCGGTGAAGGACGACCGCTGGCGGCGGCTGCCCGACCTCCCCGTCTCGGTCGACCACGCAGCAGCCGCCTCCGCCAACGGACGCGTCTACGTCGTCGGCGGCTACGGCGGCGACCGGTCTCGGCTGCGAACCGTGTTCGCGCTCGACAACGGCGCCTGGCGCCGGCTCGCGCAGCTCCCCGACGGTCGCGGCGCTGCGGCAGCTGCGATCGCCGGGGGCAAGCTGTACGTGGTCGGCGGCATCGACGGGCGCGGCTCGCTCGCGCGCGTCGCGTTCGCGCTCGACCTCCGCACGCAGCGCTGGGCGAGGATCCCGGCCCCGAGCGCGCGCGAGCACCTCGCCGCCGCCGCCTCGCGCGGCCGGGTCTACGCGATCGGCGGGCGAACGGCCGGAATCGACACGAATCTGACCACCTTCGAGGTCTACGACGCGGCAGCGAAGCGCTGGCGCAAGCTCGCACCGCTGCCCGGCTCGCGCGGCGGAACGGGCGCGGCGGCTCTCGGCGGCCGCATCGTCTCGGTTGGCGGCGAGGAGCCGGCCGGCACGATCCGAAGCGTGTACTCCTACGACGTCGCGGCTCGCCGCTGGTCGCGGCTCCCCGATCTCCCGTCGCCGCGCCACGGGCTCGGCGTGGTCGCGGTCAACGACCGGATCTGGGTGCTCGCCGGCGGGCCCGAGCCGGGCCTGACCGTCAGCGGCGCGGTCGAGTCGCTGAAGCCGTAGCTACAACCGACCGGAGCGCAGGACGCCGACGAGAAGCCAGGCGCCGAGCGCGCCGGAGACGACGAAGCCGATCACCGAGAGGAAATGGATGCCGACGAGCTGCGGCCCGTCGTTCGCAAGGATGCCGATCAGAGACGACCCGAGCAGTCCGCCGGCGACCACGAGCGCGACCACGACGCGGTTGATCGCCACGTCCAGCTTGTGCATGAACTCGTCGAGCCCCTTGTGCACGAAGCCGACCTCCATCTGGCCGTCCCGCATCTCCTGGAGGACGTCGTGGATCTGGTACGGCAGCTCCCGCGCGATTCCGAGCAGCTCCCGCCCCTCCCGCTGGGCCTGTACCGCCAGCCGCGCCGGCGAGAACCGCTCGAGCATCAGCTCACGGGCGTAGGGGCGCGCGACCTCGAACACGTTGAACTCGGGATAGAGATCGACGCCCACCGCTCCGAGGGTGGCGATCGCCTTGTCGAGCAGCACGAACCGCGTCGGCAGCTGCAGGTTCATCGAATAGATCAGCGCGAACGCCTCACGAATCACCTGAATCGGGTCGATCTCGGCCAGGCTCGCGCCGAAGTAGCGGTAGTAGAGCTCGCGCAGCTCGGTGCGGAACTCCTCCTCGCGCTCCCGCGGATAGCGGACGCCGAGTTCCGCGAGCCGTCGCGGCAGCGCATCCACGTTCTCGGTCGCGGCGTCGATGAAGAGGCGCGTCAGCCGCGCCATGTCCTCGTCCGTGAGCTTCCCGACGAGCCCGAAGTCGACAAGGCCAACCCGGTGACCCGGGAGCACGAGCACGTTGGCCGGGTGCGGGTCGCCGTGGAAGAACCCGTGCTTGAAGATCATCTCCATCCAGGTCTGCGTGACCCGGTAGGCAAGCGCACGCCGCTCCTCCAGCGAGATCGCGTCCAGCTCGAGGTCGGCGAGCTGGACGCCGTCGAGGAACTCGAGCGTGAGCAGCCGCACGCCGGAGTAGTCCCAGTAGACCTTCGGCACCACGACGACGTCCGAGTCGGCGAAGTTCCGCCGGAACGTCTCGGCGTGACGCGCCTCGAGCTTGTAGTCGAGCTCCTGCCGGATGAAACGGGCGAACTCGTCCACCAACGCGTGCGCGTCGATGAAGTCGAGTGCGCGGACACGCTCCTTGATCATGCGCGCCGCCTGGTAGAGCAGCGCCAGGTCGGACTCGATCTGCCGCGGCGCGTTCGGGCGCTGCACCTTGACGACGACCTCGTCGCCGTTCGGAAGGGCCGCCCGATGGACCTGGCCGATCGACGCGGCCGCGATCGGCTGCTCGTCGAAGCGGACGAAGGCCTGCTCGAGCGTCAGGCCCAGCTCTTCCTCCACGACCGCGCGAACCTGTGCGAAGGGGAACGGGCGGACGTCGTCCTGGAGGCTGCGCAGCTCGGCGACGATGTCCGGCGGGACGACGTCGGGGCGGGTGGAGAGCAGCTGGCCGAACTTGACGAACGTCGGCCCGAGCTCGTCGAGCATCTCGCGCAGGTGCCGGCCCCGCTCCGAGCCTGCCGCCGACCCCGGGGCGTCCTCGACCCGCGTCGTCCACGGGAGGATGTCGGTCAGCTTGTGCCGCTCGAAGAAATAGCCGAAGCCGTGCCGAACCGCGACCTGCGCGATTTCCGAGAGACGGCCGATCTTGCGCGTACGTGGGCGCGTCGCCATGGCTGCAGTGTTCCACGCGACGGCCGCTAGTCCCACCCGACAAGATGTCACCGTGGACGAAGGCACCGTCATTCTCCTTGTCGGCCTCGTCCTTGCCGCGAGCATCGTCGTCGCCCTCGGAGCTGCACGTACCGGGTTGCCCGTCCTCGTCGCGTTCCTCGCGATCGGAATGCTGCTGGGATCGGACGGGCCGGGCGGAATCGAGTTCGACGACGCGAAGCTCGCGCGAGAGGTAGGGATCGTCGGCCTTGCGCTGATCCTCTACGAAGGCGGACTACAGACCTCGTGGCGGCGGCTGCGACAGGTCGTCGCCCCTGCGGCGCTCCTGAGTACGGTCGGCGTCGTCGTGAGCGCGTTGCTCACCGGCGCTGCCGCGTACTACCTCTTCGAGCTGACGTGGCTGGAATCGGTGCTGCTCGGCGCCGTGGTCGCGTCGACGGACGCCGCCGCCGTCTTCGCGACGCTCCGCTTCACGCACATCCAGCGCCGGCTGGCGCGCACGCTCGAGGCCGAGTCGGGCGGCAACGACCCGATGGCGATCGCGCTGACTCTCGGCCTGATCGCGTGGATCGAGAGACCCGACTCGTACGGGTTCGACGACCTCTCGGTCTTGATCGTGCAGCAGATCGGGCTCGGGCTCCTGGTCGGGGTGATCCTTGGACTGGCGGCCTCCTGGTTGTTCGCGCGCGTGCCCCATTCGATCGGGGCTTTCGCCCCGGTTGCGTCGGTCGCCGCCGGCGCCCTCTCGTTCGGCGTTGCGGACGTGATCGGCGGCAGCGGCTTCCTCGCCGTCTACCTGGTCGGCCTCGCCGTCGGCAGCACGCCGTCTCGTTACCGCCGCCAGCTGGTCGCCTTCCACGAAGGGCTCGCCTTCCTCGCGCAGGTCGCGCTCTTCATCGTCCTCGGACTGCTCGTCTTCCCGATGGATCTGCCGGACGTGGCCTTGCCAGGCCTCGCTCTGGCGCTGCTGCTGATGCTCGTCATCCGGCCCGCGGCGGTCTGGGTATCGACGGGGCTCAACCGCTTCACCCATCGCGAGCGCGCTCTCCTCGGCTGGGCCGGGCTTCGAGGCGCGGTCCCGATCGTGCTCGCGACCTTCGTGCTCTCGGCGGAGGACGTGCCGCACGCGGACACGATCTTCAATGCCGTCTTCTTCGTCGTCGTCGTCTCGACGATCGTCCAGGGCTCGACGCTCGAGTGGTTCGCCGGGAAGCTCGACCTGCTCGCGCCGGCTCCGCCGGTGCACGAGCCGCCGCTCGAGGTCGGGCACCTGAGCAAGCTCGAGCTGGTCGACTTCGCCGTCGCAGGCGACCACGCCATCAACGGCTCGGCCGTCCGGGAGCTCGGACTCCCTCGCAGCGCGCTGATCGCGGTGATCAACCGGGGCGACAACACGATTCCCCCGCGCGGGAGCACCGTCGTCGAAGCGGGCGACCGGCTCTTCGTGCTGGTTCCGCGCGAGCTTCGCGCGGATCTGGAGGACGTCTTCTCGCGCTGGCGACGCCGCGTCTAGCAGCCGCCGACACCGGTCTCGAGCCGAACCAGCCTCCCGGTTGCGTCGAACGCGTACTGGAGGTGGGCTCCCGTCTCATAGCCCGTCTGGTGGAAGACCGACAGCGTGCTCCCTCCCAGGTGCCTGGAGACTCTGGCCCTCGGGTAGCGCCTGCGCACGTCGGCCACGGTGGCGACGCCGATCGCGTAGCCGAGAGACGTCCGGTCGCCGCGGCGTGTCGTCGCGATCGTGTCGAGGAAACCCTTTCCGTCGACACCAGGCCCGTAGCCGAGCCGAAGACCCGTGTACACGTCGACGTGCACGTCCTGCGCGAACCCACCGGAGCATCCCGGCCCGGCGTTCTCGGGCCGGCGGATCGTGCGGACGAGGTTGTCGAAGACGACCCGGTCCATGCCGATGCGGTACGGGCCGAGCCCGCGCCCCAGCTGCATCGTCATCGGCCGCGCGGCCGCCGTGGAGCTCCGGTCGGTGCCGGCGGCCGACGAGGCGTTCGCAGCAGCTGTCCCGACGACGAGGACGGAGAGGATCGCAAGCCGGAGCACAGCGTCAAGCTAGCTCGCGAATCGGAAACCGGTGGACGTCGTTACGCGAGCGTCAGCGCCAGCACAGCCTTCGCCGTGTGCAGCCGGTTCTCGGCCTCGTCCCAGACCGCGCTCTGGCGGCCGTAGAGGACATCCGCGGCGATCTCCTCGCCCGGGTGCGCGGGCAGGCAGTGGAGGACGATCGCCTCCGAATCGGCCTCCGCGAGAAGCGCCTCGTCGACCGTCCAGCCGTCGAACGCCGCCAGCCGCTCGCCGCGCTCGGCCTCCTGGCCCATGCTCGTCCAGACGTCGGTGACGACGACGTGCGCGCCGCGTACGGCCTCGCGCGGATCGGCAACCGAAGCGAGGCCCGGGGGCTCGTAGCCGGGCGGTGACGCGCACGTGAGCTCCGCGTCCAGGAGCGAGCATCCCTCCGCGAGCGAGAGGCAGACGTTGTTGCCGTCACCGACCCAGGCGACCCGAACACCTTCGAGCGTGCCGAACCGCTCGCGGATCGTCTGCAGGTCTGCGAGCGCCTGCAGCGGGTGGGCTTCGTCGGTGAGCGCGTTCACGATCGGGATCGCCGCGGCGGAGGCGAACTCGTCCACCTCGCTGTGCGCGTGCGTCCTGATCGCGAGCGCATCCAGGTAGCACGAGAGGACGCGGGCCGTGTCGCCGACCGACTCGCCGCGCGCGAGCTGCAACTGGTCGCCGGGGAGGTAGATCGCCGTGGCGCCGAGGTGGGCGCACGCCACCTCCAGCGAGACGCGAGTCCGGGTGGAGTGCTTGCGGAAGAGGAGGCCGACGGTGCGGCCCTCGAGCAGCCGGTGAGGCTCGCGCTCCTGCTGCTTCGTCTTCAGCTCGTCCGCGAGGTCGAGGACCGCGTCGAGCTCCGCCGCCGTCCAGTCCCGGATGCGAGTGAGCGAGCGGCCGCTCAGATCGAGCGAGAGCGCAGCCGGGAGCATCACGTGTCCCCGTCCAGATGATGGCGAAGCTGCTCGGCCAGCTCCGGCGCGGTGTACCCCTCGCGGGCGGCAAGGAAGATCGTGTCGTCGCCGGCGATGCAGCCCGCGATCTCGGGCAGCGCGACCTCGTCGATGATCTGGGCGAGTGCGTTCGCGCACCCCGGCGGCGTCCGCAGGACGACGAGGTTCCCGGTCGACTCGAGCGCGATCACCCAGCGGCGGAGCGCAGCGGCGAGCTCGCTCAGCCGGTCGAGGTCGGCCGCGCCCGGGAGGGCATAGACCAGGCGACCCTGTTCGCCCCGGACCTTGACGAGCCCCAGCTGTGCGATGTCGCGCGAGACCGTCGCCTGGACGGCATCGAGCCCTTCGTCGCGCAGTGCCTCGACGACGTCGCTCTGGGTCGAGAGCTGCCGCTCGCCGACGAGTCTCAGGATCACACCTTGCCGTTCGAACTTGTTCACGTGAGCACCCCCGCGAGGAGAGAGAGGCCGGCTTCAACCTCGTCGCCGGCGATGGTGAGGGGCGGCGTGAGCCGCAGAACGGTTTCCCCGGCCGTCCCGACGAGCAACCCGGCCTCCAGGCAGGCTGCGGCAACGGTTCCGGCTGGGCGATCGAGCTCGGCGCCGAGCATCAAGCCGCGCCCGCGGACTTCGAGCACGCCCGGAAGGGCGGCGACACCGGCGGCGAGCCTCTCGCCCTGCCGGCGCACCGACGCCAGGAGGTCCTCGTCGAGCGTGTCGACGACAGCGCACGCGGCTGCGCAGGTGACCGGATTGCCACCAAACGTGCTGGCGTGATCGCCCGGCTCGAGACCCACAGGCGCGCGTTCGGCGACGAGGAGGGCTCCGATCGGCAGTCCGTTCGCCAAGCCCTTCGCCAGCACGACGGCGTCCGGGGCGACTCCGAGCTGCTCCCAGGCGAAGAAGCTGCCGGTGCGGCCGACGCCGCATTGCACCTCGTCGAAGACGAGCAGCGCCTCGTGCTCGTCCGCGAGCGACCGGGCCGCGGCGAGGAACTCTGCGCTCGCGGGGTGGATCCCGCCCTCGCCCTGCACCGGCTCGATCAGGATCACCGAGGTGTCCGGGCCACTGGCCGCAGCGAGCGACTCGACGTCGTTCAGCTCCGCGAAGCGGACGGCCGGCGCGAGCGGCTCCCACGCGGCGCGCTTGGCGGGCTGCCCGGTCACGGCGAGAGCGCCGTGCGTCCGGCCGTGGAAGGAGTTCTCGAGGGCGACGACGACCGGCTTGCCGGTCGCCTTCCGCCCCCACTTCAGTGCGGCTTCGATCGCCTCCGTGCCGGAGTTGCAGAAGAACGCCCGCGCACCGCCGAAGCGCTCGGAGAGGCGGCCGGAGAGCTGCTGCATCGGCTCGGTCGAGTAGAGGTTCGACGTATGCCAGAGCGTGTTGAGCTGGTGCTGCGCGGCTGCGAGCGGCGCCGGATGGCAGTGGCCGAGCGAGACGACGGCGATGCCGCCGAGCAGATCCAGGTAGCGGCGCCCCTCGACATCCGTCAGCCACACGCCTTCGCCGGAGGCGAACGTGACGTCGTAGCGCGCGTAAGCCGGCAGCAGGGCGGACGAGGTCAGGGTGGAGCTCATGCCAGCACCGCCGTGGCGCCGATCGTGGCGTCCACGCCCTGCCGCGTGGCGCCGACGGCCGCGCGCAGCTTCGGGACGATCCCGCCCGCGAGCTCGCCGGTGTCCAGGAGCCGCTCGGCCTCGCCGACGCGGATCGAGGTGGCGACGGCGCCCCCGAGCAGCAGCCCTGGCACGTCGGTGATGAAGAGGAGCCGCTCCGCGCCGAGGCCGACGGCCAGCGCGGCCGCCGCTTCGTCGGCGTTGACGTTGAGCGGGCCGGCTGCGAGCGGAGCGACGACCGGGATCAGCCCGGCGCCGAGCGCCTCTTCGATCGCCGGCGGACACGACGGAAGCGGCGAGCCGACGAGGCCGAGCTCGGGCACCTGCACCGCCTCGAAACCGATCTCATCGCCGAAGAGGGGCATCGCCCGCGGACCGATCGCGGCGCAGATCCCCTCGTTCACCGTGGCGAGCGAGCTCTTGACGACCGCGATCGCCTCGGCGCTCGTCACACGCCGTCCCTCGACGAAGCGCACCTCGAGGCCGGCGCTCTCCAGCTCGGCCGAGATCTGCGGGCCCGCGCCGTGGACGACGCAGACGTCATGCCTCTGGGCGAGGCCGAGCACCAGCGTCCCGCACTCCTCCGCGACGGCGCCGCCGATCTTGAGAACGACGAGGCTCATGTGCGGTAGTCCGCGTTGATGCGGACGTAGTCGTAGGAGAGGTCGGTTGTCAGGTAGCTCGCCGCCCCACCGCCGAGCCCGAGGTCGAGCTCGATCCGGCACGTGCCGTTCGAGACGTCCGGCTCGACGAGGAGCGGAGCGCCCTGCTCGAGGACCATCGTGCCGTTGTAGGAGAGAGTCACGCGGGAGACGTCGACCGCGGCGAAGCCGCCGTTGTGAGGCGCCGAGCCGGCCGCCGCCAGCACGCGACCCCAGTTGGCGTCGTGCCCGAAGAGGGCGGTCTTGACGAGCGGCGAGGTGGCGATGCGGGCAGCGATCGCCCTCGCCTGAGAGCCGTCGACGGCACCGGTGACCTCGATCTCGGCGAGCACGGTCGCGCCCTCGCCGTCGGCCACGATCTGCTCCGCGAGCTCGTCGCAGACCCGGCCCAGGGCGAGTGCGAATGCGGTGTCCGAGGCCGGCGTCCGCTCGATCCCGCTCGCGCCGTTCGCGAGCAGGCAGACGGCGTCGTTCGTCGAGCACTCGCCGTCGACCGTGATCGAGTTGAAGCTGCGATCGACGGCCGGGCGGAGGAAGTCGATGGCCTCGCCGGGCTCGAGCGGATAGTCGGCGGTGACGACGGCGAGCATGGTCGCGAGCTTGGGGTGGATCATCCCGGAGCCCTTCGCCATTCCGCCGACGGTGAAGCCGTCGATCGAGACGGCTGCTTCCTTGGTGCGGGTGTCGGTCGTCAGGATCGCCTCCGCGGCATCCAACCCACCGCCGTCGGAGAGCGCGGGAACCGCATCGCGCAGCCCGCCCAGCACCTTCTCCAGCGGTAGGAGCGTGCCGATCACGCCGGTCGAGAGGACGAGCACCTCCTCGGCGTACAGGTCGAGCAGCCGTCCGGCCTCGGCGGCGGTCGCCAGCGCGTCGAGCTCGCCGCGCTCGCCGGTGGCGGCGTTCGCGACGCCGGAGTTGATCACGATCGCCTGCGGCTCCGCGACCTCGAGATGCGCCTTCGAGACGACCACCGGAGCGGCGAGCACCTGATTGACGGTCCACATCGCGGCTCCGACCGCCGGCCCGGTCGAGCGAACGACGGCGAGGTCCTTCGCGCTCCTGCGGATGCCGGCGCGCACGCCCGAGGCGACGAATCCCTTCGGGGCGGTGACGCTCATACGAGGACTCCCGAGAGCCTCAGGCCCTCGGTCTCGGGCAGGCCGAGCACCAGGTTCGCGTTCTGCACGGCCTGTCCCGCGGCGCCCTTGCCGAGGTTGTCGAGTGCGCAGACGACGATGCCGGTGCCGGTGGCGCGGTCGGTGAAGACGCCGATCTCGGCGGCGTCGGTGCCCTGGATGCGCGACAGCTCCGGCGCGATCCCCTCGGGCAGCACGCTCACCGCGGGGGACGTCGCGTAGGCGGCCTCGAGCGCGTCGCGCAGGCCGCCGGCAGGCCTGACGTAGCAGGTTGCGATCAGCCCGCGCCGGACGGGAAGCAGGTGAGGGACGAAGCAGACCGGGAAGCCGAGCGCCTGCTCGATCTCGGGCGCGTGCTGGTGCGACCCGATCTTGTAGGGCGACACGTTCTCGAGCACGGAGGTCGCGTGCGACGAGGCCTTGAGCGTCCGGCCCGCACCCGACACGCCCGACTTGGCGTCGACGATCACACCGGCCGGATCGATCGAGCCCGCGAGCGGCGCGAGCGCGAGCAGCACGGCAGTCGCGTAGCAGCCGGGGTTCGCGATCAGCGAGCCGTGCGGGGGGAAGAGCTCCGGGATCGCGTACTCCCAGTCGCCGAGCGAGGCAGCGTGCGGGTGCTCGAAGCCGTACCACGCGGGATAGAGCGAGGGCTCGGTGAGCCGGTGGGCACCCGAGAGGTCGACGACGACGGTGCCGGCGCGAGGCTCGAGTGTCGCGGCCCGCTCGTGCTCGAGGCAGCAGAAAACGAGCTCTGCGCCCGCGGCGAGCGCCTGCTCGTTCGGTACGAAGGACGGCACCTCACCGTTGAGGCGCGGGTCGAGGGCGCTGGCCGGCCGGCCGGCGAGCGAGTCCGAGCCGAGCGCGACGAGCTCGAGCTCCGGATGCGAGAGCACGCGGTCGAGGGTCTCCTGGCCGGAGTAGCCGGATGCACCGAGAATGGCGGTAGAAACACCCATCGGTGCGTATTATGCATAAACTATGCGTACTATGCACGAAATGGCGGCGTATCTCGTACTCGAAGACGGAACGGCCTTCCCCGGCCGCTCGGTCGGCGCGACAGGAGTCGCTGCGGGCGAGGCGTGCTTCACGACCGCGTCCGCCGGCTACGAGCAGGCGGTCACCGACCCGAGCTACGCGCGCCAGGTGCTCACCTTCGCCTCCCCCCTCGTCGGCAACTACGGCGTCGACGAACGGCTGCTCGAGTCGAGCCGGGTGTGGACCGAGGGCGTCGTCATGCGCCGCGCCCGGCCCGCGTGGTCGGCCTGGCTTGCGCAACACGGCGTCGTCGCGCTGGAGGAGATCGACACGAGGGCGCTTGTTCGGCGTCTGCGCGACGACGGCGCCATGCGCTGCGCACTCGGCGTCGCTCCACCGGAGGCGCTGCATGCCCGTGCGCTCGCGCAACCCCACATCGACTGGCCGAGGATGCTCGCGGAGCCGGAGCTCGCCTCGCCGCCACCCGGCCTCGAAGCCTGCGTGTCGGAGCCGTACACCGTCGGCGCCGGCCCGCGTGTCGTCCTGCTCGACCTCGGTTGCAAGCACTCGATCGTCAACCGGCTCGTCGAGTCGGGCCTGGAGGTCGTCGTCGTCCCAGGCACCTGGGATGCGGAGGCGGTCCTGGAGCTCGAGCCGTCGGCGGTGCTCGTCGGCAACGGACCGGGCGACCCGGCGCAGCTCGACGGTCCGGTGCAGACCGTCCGCGACCTGCTGGGACGCACGCCGCTCTTCGGCATCTGCCTCGGCCACCAGCTCGTCGGGCTCGCGCTCGGCCTGCAGACGTTCAAGCTCCCGTTCGGCCACCGCGGCGCGAACCATCCGGTGCGCGTGACCGGCTCGCGGCGCGTGCTCGTCACCGCCCAGAACCACGGCTTCGCGGTCGAGCCGGGTGACGGCGCCGAGGTGAGCCACGTCTCTCTGAACGACGGCACCGTCGAAGGACTGCATGGCGACGGCTTCACCACGCTCCAGTTCCACCCCGAAGCGGCCCCCGGCCCGCACGACGCGCTTCCCTTCTTCGACCAGTTGGCGGAGGCATGCCGAAGCGCACGGATCTACGCAGCGTCCTGATCGTCGGCTCCGGGCCGATCCGGATCGGACAGGGCTGCGAGTTCGACTACGCGGGCGTGCAGGCGTGCCGGGCGCTGCGCGGCGAGGGCTACCGCGTGATCCTCGTGAACTCGAACCCGGCCACGATCATGACCGACCCCGAGTGGGCCGACGCGACCTACCTGGAGCCGCTCGACGCGGTGACGCTGGCGGAGATCGTGGCGCGCGAGGCGCCCGATGCGCTCCTCCCCACGCTCGGCGGGCAGACAGCACTGAACCTCGCAGTCGAGCTGGCCGAGAACGGCGTGCTCGCCGAGCACGGCGTCGAGCTGATCGGGGCCGATCTCGATGCGATCCGGACCGCGGAAGACCGCTCGCTCTTCCGCGACGCGATGGAAGCCGCCGGCCTGCCTGTCCCGCTGAGCGTCGTCGTTACTTCTCTGGAGCGGCTGGGGGGCTGTCCGGTTCCAGCGGTCGTACGGCCGGCCTTCACACTGGGCGGACGCGGCGGCGGCATCGCCAGGACGCCCGCCGAGCTGCGTCAGCGCGTCGCGCACGGGCTGGCCGCGAGCCCGATCGGACAGGTGCTCGTCGAGCAGTCGCTCGAGGGCTGGCAGGAGTTCGAGCTCGAGGTCGTCGTCGACGTCGAGGGCAACTGCATCGTCGTCTGCTCGATCGAGAATCTCGATCCGGTCGGCGTCCACACGGGCGACTCGTGGACGGTCGCTCCGCAGCAGACGCTTCCGGACGGCGAGCTGCAGCGCCTGCGGAACGCAGCTTTCGCCTGCGCGCGGGCCGTCGGCGTCGCGACCGGAGGCGCGAACGTCCAGTTCGCCTACGAGCCGGAGACCCGCGAGCTCGTCCTGATCGAGATGAACCCACGCGTGTCCCGCTCCTCCGCGCTCGCGTCGAAAGCGACCGGCTACCCGATCGCGAAGCTGGCCGCGCTCCTCGCCGTCGGCTACACGCTCGACGAGCTGCCGAACGACATCACCGGCGAGTCGAGCGCAGCCTTCGAGCCCGCGCTGGACTACATCGCCGTCAAGGCGCCGCGCTTCGACTTCGAGAAGTTCCCCGGCAACCCGCGCGAGCTCGGAACCGAGATGCGCGCCGTCGGCGAGGCGCTCGGACTCGGCCGCACGTTCCCGGAGGCGCTGCTGAAGGCGCTCGAGGGCATCGAGGCAGGCGACGCGCTGCCGGAGATCCCCGGCCTCCACCCGTACTTCACGACCGAGATCGAGTCCATCCGCACGGCCGAGCGGGAGCTCGCAGCGAACGGCGACGTGCAGGCGGCGAAGCGCTTCGGCCTCCCGGACGCGCAGGTGGCGCGGATCCTCGGCATCCCCGAATCGGAGGTGCGGGCTCGCCGTGGCCTGCCGGGACGGCTCGCCGTCGACTCCTGCGCCGGCGAGTTCGAGGCGCGGACGCCGTACTACTACCTTTCGCACGAGACCGGCGACGGCGAGGAGACCGCGACCGGAGCGATCGTCGTGCTCGGCTCCGGCACGAACCGGATCGGCCAGGGAATCGAGTTCGACTACTGCTGCGTGCGGGCGACACAGGCCTTCCGACGGCTCGGCCATGAGGTGGTGCTCGTGAACTCGAACCCGGAGACGGTCTCGACGGACTACGACACGTGCGACCGGCTCTATCTCGAGCCGGTGACGCTGGAGCACGTCCTCGACGTGGTCGAGCTCGAACGGCCGCTCGGCGTCGTCCTCTCCCTCGGCGGCCAGACGCCCCTCGGCCTCGCCGCCGGCCTGGGCGAGGCCGGCGTGCCGCTGCTCGGCGACCCACTGGGCGCCATCGCCACTGCGGAGGACCGCGGCCGTTTCGGCGCGCTGCTGGCAGAGCTCGGCCTCCGGGCGCCTGCCTGGGGGCACGTCGCCACGACGGACGAGGCACGCGAGCTCGCAGAGCTCATCGGCTACCCCGTCCTCGTTCGGCCGTCCTACGTGCTCGGCGGGCGCGGCATGCGCGTCGCTCGGACACAGGCCGAGCTCGAGCTCGCAGCGCCTGCGCTCGTCGACCGCTTCCTCGAAGGCGCGCTCGAGCTCGACGTCGACATCCTCTGCGACGGCGAGGACGGCTGGGTCGCGGCGATCGTCGAGCACGTCGAGCGCGCCGGCGTCCACTCCGGGGACTCTGCCTGCGTCCTGCCGGCGCCCTCGGTCGGCTCGGCCCTGGAGACCGAGATCAGGGCACTGGCGTCGACACTCGCGCGCGGCCTCGGTGCCCGCGGCCTGCTCAACCTCCAGCTCGCGTTGCACGAGGGCGAGCTGCACGTGCTCGAGGCCAACCCGCGCGCGTCGCGAACCATTCCGTTCGTCGCCAAGGCGACGGAGATCCCGCTCGTCGACCACGCCTGCCGTCTGCTCCTCGGCGCCTCACTCGCGGAGCTCGACCTGCCGGAGCGCGTCGTCCTCGACCGCGCGTGGGCGAAGGAGGCGATCTTCCCCGCCGAACGCTTCACAGGCGCCGCCGACCGCGGCGTCGAGATGCGCTCCACCGGCGAGGTGATGACGAGCGGCCCGACCCCGGCGGCGGCGTACCGCCGCGCGCTCCAGGCGGCCGGACGCGGCCGCCCGCAAACGGGAGTCGGCGCCCCACTCACCGTCCGCTAGGGACATGACCGGGCCGAGATGACGGGGGCCGGTTCGGGCTACGCCCCGGGATCGCTCGCTTCCTAGGCGTTTTCGAGCAGCTTGAGCCGATGCTCGAGCTGCGCCAGCCGGAGCTCGAGCGTGTCGAGCTCCTCACGCGTTGCGAGCCCGAGCTCGCGCGCCAGAAGGTCGCCGGTCTCGTGCGGCAGCTCCCCGAGCTTCTCGACGCCGGAGCGCAGCTGCGCTCCCAGCTCCTCCAGCAGCTGGCGCAGCGCGAACGTGCTGCTATCTGGCGCGGCCATGAGGGCGTGTGCTGCGACGCTGACGGCGCCGGTCGCGCTTGGAGGCATCGCCTGTCACCTTGGCCTCGCCGGCCGCGGCGGTGGCGGGCGCAGGGACTGCACCGTCCGGCTCGCCCTGCAGCACATCCGGGATCAGATCAGGCGTCGGGCGGCCCGCGGCGAGCGCCTCGGCCTCCTTCAGCAGGCCGCCGACCGACCCTGAATCGCCGAGCGAGCTGTCGTCGCGGCGCCGCGCGTACTCCGGCTCGCGCTCCTTCAGCACCGCGACGAGCGGCGCAGCGATGAAGATCGAGGAGTAAGCGCCTGCGCCGATGCCCACGAGGAGCGCGAAGGCGAAGTCCCTCAGCGTCTCGCCGCCGAAGAGATAGAGCGCCGTGATCGGCAGCAGCGTGATGAACGTCGTCGCGAGCGAGCGTGGGATCGTCTCCCACAGCGACACGTTCGCGAGCGTCCGGAAAGACGCCCGCTTCATCAGCGGGATGTTCTCCCGCACGCGGTCGAGAATGATGATCGTGTCGTAGATCGAGTAACCGAGAACGGTCAGGACCGCGGCGACCGTGGCGGTCGTCACCTCTCTCCCGAGCAGCGCGTAGATCCCGATGGTGATCAGGACGTCGTGAAGCAACGAGACCATCACCGGTCCCGCGAACTTCGGCTGGAAGCGGAACGCGATGTAGATCGCGACGAGAAGGAGGGAGACCAGGATCGCGAGGATGGCGCCCTCGGCGATCTGGCGGCCGAAGCTCGAGGAGACGCTCTGCACGTTGGTCTCTGCGTCGAAAGCCTCGGTGAGGGCCTCGGTGAGGCTTGTCTGCTCGGCCGGAGACAGCTCCTCGCTCTGGATCGTGAAGGCGCTGTACCGCTCGTCGCCGACCTCGGTGCCCCGGCCGACGATCTGTGCATTGCCCTCACCGCGCTCGGCGGCCTCCGAGCGAACGTCCTCGAGCGAGACGGGTTGG
This sequence comes from uncultured Gaiellaceae bacterium, assembly GCA_963749515.1. Lineage (GTDB taxonomy): Bacteria > Actinomycetota > Thermoleophilia > Gaiellales > Gaiellaceae > Gaiellasilicea. The sequence continues at coordinate 481,329 of CAVVMR010000010.1, read as the reverse complement.
GGCGTCGTGAACGTGATCTTCGTGCCGCCCTCGAAGTCGATGCCGAGGTTCAGGCCCTTGAAGGCGATGGCGCCGACGGAGATCAGGATCACGACGCCGGAGATCGCGAACCAGCGGTTGCGGAGGCCGATGAAATCGCGCCGGATCCATGCCGGCGGCTCGCCTTCGGCGCCCATCAGCTTCGGGTTGTCGAACCAGTTGAAGCCCGCGAGCAGGCCGAGGATCGCGCGCGTCGCCGCCACCGCCGTCAGGAGCGACATCAGCGTTCCGATCAGCAGCATCAGCGCGAAGCCCTTGACACCCGCGGTCGCGACGAGGAAGAGCACCATCGCCGTGATCGCCGTGACGACGTTGGCGTCGACGATCGTCGCGAAGCCCTTCCCGTAGCCGGCCGCGATCGCGGCTCGCACCGATTTGCCGGCGCGGTACTCCTCTTTCACGCGCTCGAAGATGACGATGTTCGCGTCGGCGGCCACCCCCAAGGTGAGGATCATCCCCGCGAAGCCCGGCAGCGTCAGCGTCACGTTGAAGAGCAGGATCGCCGCGTAGAGAAACGCTGCGTAGACCCCGAGCCCGATCACGGCGACGACGCCGAGCACGCGATAGAAGACGAGCAGGAAGAGGGCGACGACGAGGAGGCCGGCGATCGCGGCACGCCACGCCTCGCGCAGTGAGTCCTTACCGAGCGTCGCCGAGATCGCGGTCGTCTCGAGCGTCGTGAAGGTGACGGGAAGCGCACCGGTCTGGAGCACGAGCGCCAGGTCATTCGCCTCGTCCAGGCCGCCGATACCGGTGATCTGGGCGCCGGCCGTACCGCTGATCCCGTTCGGGTACTCCTCCCAGTCGATCGAGGGGTAGGACTTGATCTCGCGGTCGAGGACGATCGCGAAGGTGTGGACGATCTTCTGGCCGCCGCTGAAGCTCGAGGCCCTCCTGCCGCGTGCGGCGATGTCGCGCGTGATGTCGCCGAACTTGTCGGCGCCGTCGCCGGTGAACTGCATCAGCACGATCGGCTGGCCCGTGTTCGGATCGAAATCCGCCCGCGTGCCCGACAGCTTGAGATCGGACCCGGTCATCTCGGGCACGACTTTCTCCGGATCGGCGTTCGTCGGGTCGAAGCGGATCAGGTAGAAGAAGTTCGCCGTCGGCCGCTGCACGTCGACTCCCGGACAACTTTCCTCGCCGACGCCGCATGTGAGGACGGCCGTCTTCGGCGGCACGCCGAAGATCTTCCAGCCCTTCGGGAGCGTGCCTCTCGACCCGGCTTGCTCGACGACGTCGGTCCGGAGCAGCCTCTCCTTTGTGGTGCGCGGCCCCGCGCGCAGCTTCTGATTGGCATCGAACAGGTACCAGGTCGTCTTCGTGTTTGCGTTGATGAGAGCCTGCTGCCCGGCGAGGAGCGAATACATCGAGTCCCTTGCGACCGCGAAGCCTTGCGCGCCGATCGAGGGCGCCACGAGGTTGGCCTCGAAGTCGAAGAGCTCGAGCTGTGCGGTCTTGCCGAGAATCTCGATCGCGTCCTGTGGGTTCTTGATGCCCGGCAGGTCGATCACGATCTGGTTCGACCCCTGCTTGCGGATCTCCGGCTCCGCGACGCCGAGACGGTCGACGCGGTCGCGCATGATCCCGACCGAGCGGTCGAGGTCGGATTCCTGGAGTCCCCGGTTGGGCGGCGGCACCGCCTGCAGCGTCACCTCGAGACCGCCCTGGAGGTCGAGCCCGAGGGTCGGCGTCTGCTCGAGCGGAGATCCGGGAACGGCGAGAAGCCCGACCCCGATGAGTCCGGCGACGATCAGCGCGACAAGGGTGAGGTGCGGTCTGCGATTCACGGAAGCAGCGGAGTAGGTTAGCTGCGGACTTCCTCGTCCCGTGCCACGGAGTCGCCCTCCTCGAGGACGGCTGTCGCGTCGTCAGGCGGGATGACGGCGGCGACCGCGCGGCGGGCAACACGCACATGCGTTCCGGGCGCGATCTCGAGCATCAGATCGTCGTCCTCGTCGATCTCGCGAACGTTCCCGTAGAGGCCGCCGACGGTGAGGATCTCGTCCCCGATGTTGACGCGCGTCTGCAGCTCTCGGTGAATCTGCGCGCGGCGGCGCTGCGGCCTGATGAGGAACAGCCACAGCAGGGCGAACATGGCGACGATGACGATCAGCTGTGCCAAGGATCCTCCTGTGGCCCGCCGGCGAGCCGGGCGAGCGCCGCGGCCGTGAAGCCCGCCAGCTCGCCGCGTTCGATCGCCGCCCGCGCGCCCGCGGTCAGTTCGAGTAGGAAGTACAGATTATGCAGGCTCAGAAGCCGGAGGCCGAGCAACTCCTCCTGGTTGACGAGGTGCCGCACGTACGCCCGGGAGAAGCGCGTGCAGGCCTGGCAGCCGCAGCCCTCCTCGAGCGGACGCGGGTCGCGCGCGAACCCGGCGTTGCGGAGGTTGAGACGGCCGGTGGCGGTCAGGGCCGAGCCGGTGCGGGCGGTTCTCGTCGGGAGGACGCAGTCGAACATGTCGATCCCGGCGCCGATCACGCGCAGGATCCCTTCGGCGTCGCCGATGCCCATGAAGTAGCGCGGCTTCTCCGCCGGCAGCAGGGGTGCCGCCCAGCCGGTGGCCTCGAACATCTCCTCGCGGCTCTCCCCCACCGCGAGCCCGCCGAGCGCGTGGCCGTCGAAGTCGAGCGCGGTGATCTCCGCGATCGAGCGTCGCCGAAGCTCCGGATCGGCCGCACCTTGCGCGATGCCGAAGAGGAGCTGGCCGCGAGCGCGCTCGGCTTCCCGTTGCCGCCCGGCCCAAATCGTTGTCAAGCGCACCGCCTCGGCGAGCTCGGCCGGGGGCACACCGGCCGGCGGGCAGATGTCGAAGCACATCGCGATGTCGGAGCCGAGATTTCGCTGGATCTGCGCCGCCACCTCGGGCGAGAACCGCTCCGGCGCGCCGTCGTAGACCGAGCGGAACGTGACGCCCTCGTCGTCGACCTCGAGCAGCGTGTCGCGGAGCGAGAACACCTGGAAGCCGCCGGAGTCGGTGAGGATCGGCCCGTCCCAGCCCGAGAAGGCGTGCAGCCCCCCGAGCTCGGCGATCAGCTCGCTGCCCGGGCGGAAGTGCAGGTGGTAGGAGTTGCCGAGGATGATCTCCGCACCAACCGTGCGCAGCTCCTGCGGATCCAGGCTCTTGACCGTCCCCTTCGTCCCGACGGGCATGAACGCGGGCGTCCGCACCTCGCCGTGAGACGTGCGCAGGATCCCCGCGCGCGCGGCGCCGTCGGTGGCGGTGACCTCGAACGCTGACACGCGGGCAGCTTAGGGTTAGGAGGTGGCGATCGAGACGTTTGTCCGGGCGGCGACCGAGCGCCGGAGGGCGCGTGCCGAGGCGGTGCTCGAGGCCGAGCCCGAGCTCGAGCGCGACCCGTGGGTGCAGCTCGTCCTCGGACACGAGTGGGCCGGCGATCCGAACGCCCCGGGCGGCCCACTCGACTGGGCGCCCCTCCTCTACGCCTGCCACTCCTGCTTCCCGACGACCGCGCTGGCCCGGGAGCTGCTCGAACACGGCGCCGACCCGAACGCCTTCTTCGTGAACGAGTACGGGAACATGTCCGCGCTCTACGGCGCCGCAGGGATCAAGCACGATCCGGAGCTGACCCGAGCGCTGCTGGAAGCGGGCGCGAACCCGGACGACGGTGAGTCGCTCTACCACGCGACCGAGGCGGAGAGCCCGGAGTGCGTGCGGATCCTGCTCGGGCACGGCGCGCAGGCGACCGGCTCGAACGCGCTCGCACACGCGCTCGACGACGAGCGGCTGGAGCACGTCCGGCTGCTGCTCGAGCACGGCGCCGACCCGAACGAGCACCCGCACGTGGCCCACGCCGTCCGGCGCGGCTGCGGGCCGGAGGCGATCGAGCTCCTGGCCTCACACGGCGCGGACGTCAACCTGCCTGGCGGCGAGACCTGGCGCGGCGACGTCCCGCTGCGAACGGCGTACCAGCACGCCGTCCTGCGCGGCAAGGACGAGCTGGCGGAGCTGCTCGCACGGCTCGGCGCCTCGACCGAATTCGATCCGGCAGACGCCGCGGTGGCCTCGATCGCACGTGGTGCGCGACCGGAAACGCCGCTCCCGGAGACACTGGATCCAGACGCACAGGAGGTGATCGTCCTCTCGGCTCTTCGCGGCAGGCTCGACCTCGTCCTCGACGTCGTCGGGCCGCAATTCAGCGGCGTTGTCGGCGGCTCGCCGGAAGGGACACTGCTTCACCACGCCGCCTGGGTCGGCTCGCCGGAGCTCGTCTCACGGCTGCTCGCTCGAGGCGCGGATCCCGGCGCACGCTCGGGCGCCTACTTCGAAACCCCGCTCGCGTGGGCGGCGCACGGCTCGCGGTACCACGAGCTCCCGGATCGCGACTTCGTCGGCGTCGCGGAGCAGCTCGTCGCGGCAGGCGCAGAGATCGAGCCGAGATTCCTGGAGATCGCCGGCGGGCCGCTCGCGCAGTGGCTTCAGAGCAAGAGCATCGCGTCGCCGAACGAGTAGAAGCGATAGCGCTCCTCGATCGCGAGCCGATACAGCCGCCGCGTCTCCTCGACGCCGGCGAACGCCATCACGAGCGCCAGCAGCGTCGAGCGCGGGAGGTGGAAGTTCGTCAGCAGCGCATCGACGCGGCGGAACTCGAAGCCGGGCGTGACGAAGAGCGTCGTCCGGCCCTGCAGCTCGCCATCGCGTGCGACGGTCTCGAGCACGCGCACGGTCGTCGTCCCGACCGCGAGCACCCGCTCCGCGGAGCTGATCCGCCCCCACGCCTCTGGGCGGACCGAATAGCGCTCGCCGTGCAGCTCGTGCTGCTCGAGCGTCGGCGCTGTCAGCGGGCGGAATGTGTCGAGCCCGACGTGGAGCGTGACCCGCTCGACGTCCAGCCGGCCGAGCAGCTCCGGCGTGAAGTGAAGCCCTGCGGTCGGGGCGGCCGCCGAGCCCGATTCGTCGGCGTAGACCGTCTGGTAGCGGGACGGGTCGCCGAGCGGCTCGGTGATGTACGGCGGCAGCGGCGCCTCGCCTTGCGGCTCACCGTCGAGCCGGACACGCCAGCGGCCGTCGCCGAGGTGCTCGACGAGCTCCACAGCGCCGTAGCGCCGTCCCGCGCGCAAACGGCGGGTCGGCCGCGCGAGCGCCAGCCATTCGCCGCCGCCCTCGTGCTCCAGCAGCAGCACCTCACCCTTCGGCCGCTCGATCCGGATCCGAGCCGGCACGACGCGCGTGTCGTTCACGACCGCGAGCTCGCCGGAGAGCTCCTCCGGCAGCTCGCCGAAGACGCGGTGGCGGACGGCGCCGCTCGCCCGGTCGTAGACGAGCAAGCGCGAGGAGTCCCGCCGAGCCGCCGGGTGCTGGGCGATCAGCTCGGGTGGGAGGTCGTAGTCGAGAACTGCCGCCTCCATCCGGCAGGCACGGTATCTTCCTCGCAGTGGATCAGCAGGCACTCGAACGGGCCAAGACCAGGATCGCGGAAGCAGCCGCGGGGAGGGTCGCACCGTCCGAGGTCGATGCGGCTCTCGAGCGCGCGCGGACACAGATCGAGGCGCTCGCCGAAGCGACGGCTCAGCTCGAAGGAACGCTGCCGGAGAAGATCGGCGCCGCCGTGCATGACGGCCTGCGCGCCGAGGTCCTGCCGGTGGCCCGCAATCTCGCCGAGATCCGCGGGCTGCTGAACCAGGCGATTCGCCGGCTCGAGCGGCTCGAGGGCGACATCCTCGCCGAGCGGCACGCGCGCATCGACGACCTCGGCCTGCTCGTCGACCTCGTCTCCTCCGGCTGGAAGGGCGTCAGCGACCGGCTCGAGCGGGTCGAGCGCGCAGTCGACGAGAGCACCGCCGCCGATCAGGCGCCGTACGTCGAGCTCCGCGAAACCGCCTAGGACGCGCTAGCGCAGCCGCCGCTTCGGCAGGACGAGCCGGAACCGGCTCCCCTTCCCCACCTCGCTGTCCAGCTCGATCCGGCCGCCGAGCGCCATTGCGAGCTCACGGGCGATCGGAAGCCCGAGCCCGGTCCCGCGCCCGTCCAGAGACCAGAACGGCCGGAAGATCCGCTCGCGTTCCTCCCGGCCGATGCCCGGGCCGGTGTCGGCGATGTCGACCGTGACGGTGCCGTTCGCGCTCGTCAGCTCGAGATCGATCCGCCCGCCGTCCGGTGTCCAGCGGAAGGCGTTCGAGAGGAGGTTCGAGATGATCTGGAGCACGCGGTCGCCGTCCGAGACGATCACCGGTGCGCCGTCGAGCTCCTGCGTGTACTCGATCCCCCGGTTCCGCGCCTCCTCGCTGAAGGTCGAGTAGGCCCGCTCGAGCAGCCGGCCCATGTCGACCTCCTCGGTGAGGACGGTGAACCGGTGCGCGTCGAGCTTGGCCAGATCGAGCACGTCGCCGACGAGACGTCCGAGCCGCTCGGCCTCCTCGGCGATGATCTCGAGCGACTCCTCGGCTGCCTCCGGGTCGGTGACGACACCCTCGCGGAGCGCGGCGACGTGCCCGCGAATCGCGGTCAGCGGCGTCCTCAGCTCGTGCGAGACCGACATCAGGAAGTTGCGTTCGAGCTCCTCCGCCTCGGCCAGCCGGGTGGTCATCTCCCGGAAACGCTCGGTGAGGTGAGCGATCTCACCGCCACCGCGCACCGGCGGGACATCGACGTCGCGGCGTCCTCCGGCGACCTGGTCCATCGCCTTCGAGAGCGTCAGGACCGGCTTTGTGATCCGGCGCGAGAGGTAGAGCGCGAGCACGCCGACGATGCCGAGGCCCACGAGGAACGCGATCGCGAGACGCGAGAGCAGGGTGATCCAGGTCTCCCGGAGCTCAGCCTTGGGCTTCGCCACGATGAGGATCGAGAACGTGACCCCCTCGGCGCCGCCGAGCCGGATCGGATAGGCCGCCGCGAGATACGACCGGTCCTCGCCCGGCGGCTCGAAATCGAAGGTCACGATCCTGTCGGTGCTGAGGTTGACGCCGACATCAGCGCGTGAGAGGCGAGTCAGGCCAGAGTCCTGGTCGAAATCGTCGAGAAACGAGGGAGCGAGCACGACCTCGAACAGGCGGTCACGCGTTGCGGCCTCGAGCTTGGACGCCGCGAACGTCGGCGCAGCCTTGTCCTCGTCGAGGGCTCGCACCGCCCACTCGGCGTACAGGTCGGCGAGCCCTCGCGCCTCCTGACGAAGCTCCTGCAGCGACTCGGTGCGCGTGAAGTCCTGGAAGAGCCGGAGCGCGATCAGGCTCGTGACGAGCCCGGCGAGCGCGATCCCCGCCAGGAAGAGCGCCGGCAGGCGAAAGCGCAGAGAGTTGAGCATCGCCTACGCGGCGGGAGCGGGTGCCCGGTCCGGGCCGACCTTGTAACCGACGCCCCAGACGGTGACGATCGGCGACGCGTCGCCGAGCTTGCGGCGAAGCTGCCGCACGTGCACGTCGACGGTGCGCGTGTCGCCGGCGAAGGTGTAGCCCCAGACGCGCTCGAGCAGCTGGTCGCGCGTGAGCACGAGGCCCTTGTGGTCGAGCAGCTCCCACAGGAGGTCGAACTCCTTCGGCGCGAGCTGGATCTCCTCCTCGCCGACCTTCACCTCGCGGCGGCCGGCGTTGATCGAGAGCTCACCGTGGTGCAGCTCCTCCTCGACGTCGCGGCGGCGCTCGGGCGCCGATCGGCGGAGAACGCTCTTCACGCGGGCGACGAGCTCGCGCGGATTGAACGGCTTCGTCAGATAGTCGTCGGCTCCAACCTCGAGCCCGATGATCTTGTCCACGTCCTCGTCGCGGGCGGTGAGCATCAGGATCGGAACGTCCGAGGTCTTCCGCACACGGCGGCAGATCTCGATCCCGTCGATGTCCGGAAGCATCAAGTCGAGGATGATCAGCGCGGGCTGCTCGGCGGCGACCTGCGTCAGTGCGGCGTTGCCAGTGGTGACGGCGCGCACGTCATAGCCGGCGTTCTTGAGGTAGAGCGAGACAAACGAGGCGATCGACGCCTCGTCCTCGACGACCAGGATCGTCTGGGCGCCGGCAGTCATCAGTTGTCCGTCGGGCGAACGACGCTTCTCTCGGGCCGCTCCGGTGCGGGAGCCTCGAGCACGAAGCGCTTCTCGACCTCGGGCAGCAGCTTGCACGCGGCTCGGTCTTTCCGGCAGTCGGCCCCGTCGAGCGAGTACACACCGAGCTGGCCAAGATCACCCTTGATCGAGCCGAAGCCCTTGCCCACGACCGAGAGGTCGATCCCGCGGCCCTGGATCACGATGCGGTAGCGGCCACCGATGACGCGGAAGCGCATGCCGGCCCCCGTGTACTTGGTGCCGGTCTCGCCGAGCAGGACGACCGGCTGGTCGTCGCCGAAGACGACGGGGATGTTCGCATCCTCGGGCGTGAGGTCGTAGATCGTGACCGACCCGCGGTCGAGGCGGCCGATGACGCCACCGCGTGCCTGGATCGTGACCTTGCCGCGGCCGTCCTCGACCGAGAGGGTCCCGTCACCCACGCTCTGGCTGGCCAGCCCCGCGACGGGGAGGCTGAGCGCGAGCAGCGCAAGGAGAAGAAAGGTCTTCCGCATCACGCTCCCAGTATCGACACGGGGCGTGTGCCGAGGGTGATATTCATGTAAAGAAAGTGTAAGCGGCGGCAGGACATGAGCCCACCGTTGTTCTGCCCGCTCCGCGAGATCTCAGACGCTGTCGTAGCGATAGAAGCCGCGGCCGGACTTGCGCCCGAGGAGGCCGGCATTTCGCATCGCCACGAGCCGCGGCGGCGGCGCCATTCGCGGCTCGCGGGTCTTCTCGAACAACGCCTCGGACGCGTGCACGTGCACGTCGATGCCGACGAGGTCGACGAGCGTGCACGGCCCCATCGGCCAGCCGGCGCCGTTCTTCATTCCCAGGTCGAGATCCTCGGGTGTCACGCGCGCCTCGTCCAGAACGCGAATGCAGTCGTTCAGGAGTGGGATCAGGACGCGGTTCACGACGAAGCCGGGCGTGTCGTGGCATCGGATCGGGGTCTTCCCGATCCGCTCGCCGAACGCGAAGGCGGTGTCGAACGGGTCATCGGCCGTCAGCTCGGCCCGAACGATCTCGACGAGCGGCATCAGCGGAGCCGGATTGAAGAAGTGCATGCCGACCACGCGCTCCGGCCGCGTCGCGGCGGCCGCGATCTCGGTGACGGAGAGCGCCGAGGTGTTCGTCGCGAGCACCGCGTCGGGCCTGCAGATGCGGTCGAGCTCGGCGAAGAGCTCGCGCTTCGGCTCCAGCTCCTCGACGATCGCCTCGATCACCAGGTCGCAGTCGGCGAACTCTCCCAGCTCGGTCGTGAGCGACAGCCGTCCGACCGCCTCGTCGCGGGCCGCTTGCTCCAGCTGGCCCTTCTCGACCTTCCGCGTCAGGAAGTGCCCGATCCGGCCGCGCGCCTTCTCGGCCAGCTCGAGCGTCACCTCGCGGCCGACGGTGTCGACGCCGGCCTCGACGCAGAGCTGCGCGATCCCGGCGCCCATGGCACCCAGTCCGATCACCCCGACCTTGCGCACCTCCACGGCGCGCGATCCTACAGGCGTCAGTCCGCCAGCAGCTCTGCGAGCTGCGCGTCGACGTTTGCCGCATGAGCCCCGGTGGTCTCCGCGGGACGCGGCGGCTCGACCTCCAGGCCGGCCTCGCGCGCCCGCTCGCGGTCCGCGCCTGCTGCCAGCGCATCGGCGACGGCGTCGCGTAGCGCTCGTAGGTATGCGAGGTCGGCCTCGGCGATCTCGAAAGCCTCGGGGGCGCTGAGGGGCGGGCCGTGCCCGGGTATGACTTGCGCCGGCGGATCGTGACGCAGGACGTCGATCAGGCCTGCGAGCGTGAATCGGTAGGCAGCCGTGTCGGACACGAACGGGAACTCGACGATCGAGAGGTGATCGCCGACAGCGAGCACGTCCAGTGAGCGGACACGGAAGCCGAGCCCGTCCGGCGTGTGCCCGGCCAGGGCGATCGTCTCGACGGTGAAGGGCCCTATCCGGTGCGCGGCTCCCGGAGCAAGGGTCTGGTCGACTCTCGGTGAACCGACGATCTCGAGGTCGTGCTCGAGCGCACGCCGTGCGATCAGCTCGGCAGGGCCGCCGCCTCCGACCGCTTGCGCGGTGAGAGGTCCCATGGCCGCCACCGCGCCGGGAAAGGCGGCCATCCCGCACACGTGATCCCAGTCGGCATGGGTGGCGAGCACGTGCGTGACCCGGGCGCCCAGCTCGTCGACGCGCGCCGCAAGCGCCGCGACCTCCTGGCGGCTGATGCCGGGATCGATTGCGACAGCCTCGCCCGCCGCGACGAGCACGAGCGACGACGTCTGCCAGAGGGCGCTTTCGAACCGCTCGACCTGCATCGACGCAGGCTACTCAGCCCGCGTCTGGCGAGTCAGCGGCGGCGGTCGTCGAGGCGCGAGTCAGCGCCGTAGAACACGGCGAGTGGCCCGACCACGAGGAGGAAGATGATCACGAGGATGCTCATGGCCAAAGCATCGGCAACTTGACCTATTAGGGCAAGTCGAGTTATTCTCTGTATCGATCATGAAACCTGATAGTTGGCTCGGTGTCGAGATCCGTCATCTCGCAGCCCTGGAAGCTGTTGCCCGCGAGGGCACGTTCGGCCGCGCCGCCGTTTCGCTCGGCTACACCCAGTCTGCGATCAGCCAGCAGATCCAGACCCTGGAGCGAATCGTCGGCGAGCGGCTGCTCGAGCGTCCGGGCGGCCCACGGGCGGTCTCGCTCACGGAGGCGGGAGCGCTGCTGCTCCGCCACGCCGAGCCGATCATCGCGCGCCTGCAGGCCGCGCAGGCAGACATGGCCGCACTCGCCCACGGACAGGGCGGTGCGCTCCGGATCGGGACCTTCCAGAGTGTCGGCGCCAAGGTCTTGCCGGAGGTGATGCGCCGCTTCCTCGCCGAGTGGCCCCACGTCGAGCTGGAGCTGCGGGAATCGCCGTCCGACGACGACCTGCTCCGGCTGATCGAGCGCGGGGAGCTCGAGCTCGCGTTCACGATGCTGCCGACGCTCGAAGGCCCGTTCGAGTCGCAGGAGATCCTGCGCGATCCCTACGTGCTGCTCGTCCCTGCCGACCACGAGCTGGGCGGCCTCGAGCGCACGAGCATCGCCGACCTCGGTGATCTGACGCTGATCGGGAACCGCGCGTGCCGGAGCACTGCGCTGGCGGAGGACGAGCTGGTTCAGCGCGGCGTCGAGGTCGACGTCGCCTTCCGCTCGGACGACAACGGCACCGTGCAGGGACTGGTGGGAGCCGGCTTCGGCGCTGCACTCGTCCCACTGCTCACCGTCGACCGGAACGACGCCCGCGTCAGCGTGCTGGAGATCGAGCCCGAGATCCCCCATCGCCGCGTCGCGCTCGCCTGGCACCGGGACCGGCACCGCTCTCCCGCCGCGCGCGCGTTCGCAGAGCTCGCCGCCGAGGTGTGCGCCGAGGTCGAGGCGTCCCTCGTCCGCATTCTGGTCTAGATCCGCTCGACGACTGCGGCGATCGCCTGGCCGAAGCCGATGCACATGCAGGCGATCCCGTAGCGCGCCTCGCGGCGTTCGAGCTCGTTCAGCAGCGTCGCGGTGACACGGGCGCCCGTCGCGCCGAGCGGATGGCCGAGGGAGATGCCGCCGCCGTTGGGATTGATGTCGTCGAAGCGGTCTTCGAGCCCGGCGTCGTGCGCGAACTGGAGCACGACGGAGGCGAACGCCTCGTTCACCTCGATCACCGCGATGTCGTCCCAGCCGAGCCCGGCCTTCGCGAGCGCCTTCCTGCACGCCTCTGGGTTGCCGTGCAGCATCCGGTACGGGTCGACGCCGGAGAGCCCGAACGAGACGAAACGCGCGCGCGGCTCGAGCCCGAGCCGGCCGGCGGCCGCTTCGCTCGTGACGAGGACCGCCGCCGAGCCGTCGACGATCTGGCTCGAGTTGCCGGCGGTGACGACCCCGTCCGGGAGGAACGCGGGCTGGAGCGAGGCGAGCTTCTCGGCCGACGTGTCGCGGCGCGGCGCCTCGTCGACCGCGAAGAGCACGGCGGCGCCGGCCGCCCCGACCTCGACCGGCACGATCTCGTTCTCGAAGCGGCCGTCGTCGATCGCCGCGATCGCACGCCGGTGCGACTCGAGTGAGAACGCGTCGAGTGCCTCGCGCGACAGGTTCCACTCGGAGGCGAGCGCCTCGGCCGAAATCCCCTGGGGGACGATCTGCCAGCGCTCGAGCAGCTTGTCCGAGAGGTCGCCGCCGTTCGAGCCCATCGGGACGCGCGACATCATCTCCACACCGGCCGAGACGACGACATCGAGCTGCCCGGCCCAGACCGCGGCCGCCGCATTGAAGTTCGTCTGCATTGAGGAGCCGCACTGCCGGTCGACCGTGGTCCCGCAGACCGTCTCGGGCCAGCCGGCGACCATCGGCGCCATCCGGCCGATGTTCCAGCCCTGCTCGCCGATCTGCGTCACGCAGCCCATCTGCACGTCCTCGACCTCGGCCGGATCGAGGTCGTGGCGGCCGACGAGGCCGTTCAGCACCTGGGCGGCGAGCTCGTCGCCGCGCGTGCCGGCCAGCGACCCGTTGCGCCTGCCGATCGGGCTGCGGACGGCGTCGACGATCAGTGCTTCCGAGGCCACATCTGGAGCATAGACTCAGAGGATGGCGGTGACGGCGTCCGAGAAGAAGCTGCTGATCGGCGGCGAGTGGGTCGAGACGGGCGACTGGGTCGAGGTGCGCTCTCCATACTCCGGCGACCTGGTCGGGCGGGTCGCCAAGGCCGGTGCAGCCGAGGCGCGCCGGGCGGTCGATGCCGCCGAAGCCGCCATGCGCGAGCCCCTCCCCGCGCACAAGCGCGCCGAGATCCTCGTGCGCGTCGCGGGCTTCCTGGGCCGGCGGCACGAGGAGGTGGCGCAGACGATCTCGGCCGAGGCCGGCAAGCCGCTCAAGGCGGCGAAGGTGGAGGCGGCGCGCGCGATGTCGACCTACACGATGGCTGCGGTCGAGGCGCGGAAGCTTGCAGGCGAGATGGTGCCGATGGACGCCTCGCAGGCCGGCGAAGGGAAGCTGGCGTTCACGCTGCGGCTGCCGATCGGAATCGTCGGCGCGATCTCGCCCTTCAACTTCCCGCTCAACCTCGTCGCCCACAAGATTGCGCCGGCCCTTGCCGCGGGTTGCGCGGTGGTGCTGAAGCCGGCATCGCAGACCCCGTTCTCGGCCCTTCTGCTCGCGGAGCTCGAGACGGAGGCGGGCCTGCCGCCCGGCTGGCTGAACGTGCTCGTCGGGCCTGCCTCCGAGATCGGCGACGTGCTCGTGGAGGACGACCGCGTGCGGGCGATCACGTTCACCGGCTCGAGCGAGGTCGGCTGGAAGATCGCCGAGCGCGCTCCGAAGAAACGGGTCAAGCTCGAGCTCGGCAACGCGACGCCGGTGATCGTCGAGGCAGACTGCGATCTCGAGGACGCCGCTGCGAAGCTCGCCGCGAACGCCTTCTCGTTCGCCGGCCAGAGCTGCATCTCCGTCCAGCGGATCTATGTGCACCGCTCTCGCTACGACGATCTGCTGGGTCTCTTCCTGCCCAGGGTCGAGGAGCTCGTCGTCGGCGACCCGGCGGACGAGAGCACCGATGTCGGCCCGATGATCGACCGCGACGCGCGCGACCGCGTGCTCGCCTGGATCGAGGAGGCTCGTGCAGCGGGTGCGGAGATCCTCGCGGGCGGCGAGCTGGACGGAGAGGTCCTGCGGCCGACGGTGATCGGAAACCCGGCGCCCGACTCGAAGGTGGCGTGCGAGGAGGTGTTCGGGCCGGTGTGCACCGTGACCGCCTACGACACCCTCGACGAGGCGATCGAGCTCGCAAACGGGACGCGCTACGGGCTTCAGGCCGGGATCTTCACGAGCAACGTGAAGGCGGCATTGAGCGCCGCGCAGCGGCTGGAGTTCGGCGGTGTGACGATCAACGAGGCACCGACGTTCCGGGCCGACCAGATGCCGTACGGCGGCGTCAAGGACTCGGGAAACACGCGCGAGGGACCGGCGTACGCCGTGCGCGAGCTGACCGAGGACCGGCTCGTCGTGATCGACCTCTGATCCGGCCTGAATAAGCGCTCCGAAGCGCCAAGTACACTCGCGCCGTGGCGCGTTTCTCACCCCTGCAGAAGCTCCTGCGCCGGCCGGCCGACGATCCGGACGCAACACCGGCGGCACCACCGCGACGACGGCGTCCAGCGCCGCCCGCGAGCGATCTCCGGCGCGAGCGCCGCGCGCTGATGCGGCTGCGCGAGCAGAAGCTGCGCGACCTCGGCGGCCTCTCGCTCGAGATGTACCGGCGCGACCAGTTCCGCGAAGACCTCCTGCTCGAACGCTGCGCCGAGCTGATCGGGCTCGAAGCCCGGATCCACGAGCTCGACACGCTCCTCGGCTCGGTTCGGCCGGCGCCCGGACGCTCGCGCGCCGCCCGTTGCGACTGTGGTGCGCCGCTCCTGTGGGGGTCTCGCTTCTGCGCGAGCTGCGGCCGCCCGATCGCAGCCGAGGCGTCGGGGGGCGCTCGGTGAGCTCGACTCCTCCCCGCTGCCCGAAGTGCAACGCGACCGTGGAGGCCAACCAGGAGTACTGCCTGGAGTGCGGCACGCGCCTGGGGCACGAGCAGCGCCCCGGTGCGATCGAGCGCACCTCGGCCGGCTTCGGACAGCGGCATGCCTGGGCGGCGCCCTGGATCGTTCCCGCGCTCCTCGGGCTCGTAATCGCAGTCCTCGGCACCGGCGCCGCGATCGCGATCTCGAGCGACGGCGAGGACCCAACCGCGATCTCGACCGCGACCGGCGGCAGCCTGACGGTGACGAACGACGGCTCCACCTTGACCGCGCCGGAGCCGACCGAGCCGACGACGACCACCGCACCGCCGGTCACGACGGCACCGACGACCACGACCGCGCCGAAGCCGCCTAGAAACCCGGCGGCGGTCGTCTGGCCTCGCGGCCGGCGAGGCTGGACGATCGTGCTCGTCTCGCTCCCACAGGCCAACGGCCTGGCTGCCGCCAACGCCCGAGCCGCGCAGGCGCGCCGCTCGGGCCTGCGCCGGGTCGGTGTCCTCGATTCCGGTCGCTATGCGAGCCTTCACCCCGGCTACTACGTCCTCTTCACCGGCGTCTTCGACTCCGAAGCGGAGGCCTCGGGGGCGCTCCAACGAGCCCGGGCGATCTTCCCGACCGCCTATCAGCGCGAAATCGTCCCGTAGCGCCAAGGTGTAGGAATCAGCCGGGCGGGGCACACGCGTTCGGACCGGCTCGAACACGTCCAATCCGCTGGTGTCCTGCACACAATTGTAAACGACTTTGTAACAGCGCCGGTTGTCCGTATACTCGGTGTCGACCACCCCGCCGAAACCCGATTTTTGGCCTTGTATGGGGCAGAACAGGGAGCGATGACCGTCCAGATGGAAGCCCAGCTCATGCAACTGCAGGCGTGCATGTATCAGTACTCGAGAGCGATCTATCGCTCGATCAAAGACTTGATCGATCCGTACTCCGAGCCCGGCGTCCAACTCGAGTCCCGACGAGCGGTGCTCGAGCAGTGCGAGCAGACGATGGAGCGGCTTGCCGCGGACCCGCACTACTTCGCGAAGCCCGATCGCGCCCTTTTCCAGGACATTCGCCGTTTCTTCCCGATCACCGCGCAGGCTCAGGTGGCCTGGGCGGTGAAGGAAGGCGTCGGCGCGGCCGTCGGCTTCATCGAGGAGCAGCTCGAGGCGGGCGCTTTCGACGGCGGTGTCGCCCGCTGCCGGGCGACGACACGCAAGGGCAAGCCCTGCCAGCGCACGCCGCTGCCGGAACGCGACTACTGCCCCTCGCACCAGCACCTCGAGCGGTCACTCGCCGCGGCGTAAGCACGCGACAGCGACCCGATAAGCTCGGGCGCTAGATGTCGCACGACACCGACAAGCTGATCCGCCAGCTCTCGCTGGTCGCGTTCCTGATGGCTGAGCGGCGACCGCTCACCGCACGCGACGTGAAGGGGAACGTCGAGGGCTACTCCGAGATGTCCGACGAGGCGTTCGCGCGGCGCTTCTACTCCGACCGGGCTGAGCTGATCGCCCTGGGTGTCCCGCTTCACTCGCAGCGCGACGAGTTCACGGGCGAGGAGCTCTACACGCTCCGGTCCGAGAATTACTTCCTCGACAAGCTCGAGCTCGACGACGACGAGCTCGCGGCGCTCCAGACCGCCCTCCACATGCTCGACGGCACCTTCGCGTACGCCGAGCCACTCCGGCTCGCGCTCCAGAACCTCGCGCTCGGGCGACCCGGCTTCGACGACGCCCCCACGGAGACGGCGGCGAGCGTCCAGGTGCGCGATCCCGACTACTCACCGGAGATGGCCGGCCGCCTCTCGAAGCTCGAGTCCGCGATCTCGAAACAGCGAACGATCAAGTTCAGCTACTGGTCGCCGCGTCGGGACGCAGTGCGCGAACGGTCGCTGAACCCGTACGCGCTCCGGCGCGACCGCGGCACCTGGTACGTCGTCGGCGAGGACCTCGACCACGAGGACGTGCGCACGTTCAGGGTCTCGCGGATCCGCAGCGACATCAGGTTCGCGACGCGCCGGGAGCGCGACTTCCGCGTGCCTCCGGACTTCGACGTCGACGTCTACCGCGTCGGAGAGGACTGGCAGCACGGTCCCGTCCTCGGCACCGCGCGGATCGAGGTGAACGGAGACACCGCCTGGTGGGTGCACCGCACGCTGAGTGAGGCCGGGACGCTGACCGAGGGCGTCTTCGAGACGGAGTACGCCGCGATCGAGCCGCTCGCCGGCTGGGTGCTGCGCCAGAACGGCCGGGCGATCCCGCTCGAGCCCGAGGATCTTCGACGTGCGTGTGCCGAAGGGCTCCGGCGAGTCCGGGAGGCGCACGAGGCCGAGGCGCCGAAGCCGGCACGCGCGAAGTCGCTGGCGATCGCCACGGACGCCGTCGAGCGGCCGGCACCCCCGGTGGCGCCGGAGCGCTTCGCCGTCCTGCAGGCCCTGCTCGCGTACCTGCTGGCCGCCTGCGGCGACGGACGCTCGGCCGACCTCGACGCGGACGAGCTCGCGGCGCGCTTCCAGATCCCGCGCGACGAGCTGCAGGAGCATCTCTCGCTGCTGAACCTCGTCAACTTCGGAGGTGGCTGCTACACGGTCTACGCCGAGCTGAACGGCGACCGCGTGAAGGTCGACAAGGAGCTCTACGGCGACGTGTTCCGGCTCGCGCCGCGGCTGACGCCGCTCGAGGCGCGCGCGATCCACCTCGCGCTGGACATCGTCGGCCCCTCGATTGCGGCACAGGTGCACACTCCGCTCGACCGCGTGCGCCAGAAGCTCGAGGAGACCTTCGGCCAGTTCGAGGATCACCAGACACCCGCCTCACGCTCCGAAAACCACGAAGAGGAGCTCGTAGCGACCTTCTCCGACGCGATCACGCAGCGGCGGGTGGTCGTGATCGACTACCTGAAGGAAGGCGAGGAGAATCCGTCGGAGCGCCTCGTCGAGCCGTACTCGTTCGAGCGTGTGCTACCGAACTGGCTGATCCACACCTGGGACCGCTTCTCGAACGGCGAGCGCTCGTTCCGGCTCGACCGCATGCGCTCCGCCCGGATGACCGACGAGACGTTCGAGCCGCGCGAGGGGTTCGACCCCCACTTCCTCGAGGTGACTCACCCCGTGCAGGTCCGCTACGCCAAGTCGGTGGCCCGGTACCGCATCGAGCGTGGCGCGGTGCGGCTGACCGACGGCTCTGCGCTCGCAACTCTCCGCGTCGGGACGAGCGACTGGCTGATCGGCGAGATCCTCGCCGACCGAGGCGAGGCGGTCGTGCTCGAGCCCGAAGACGTCCGCCCGACGATCGCGAAGCGTGCGGGGCAGCTCCTGCGCGAGCTTCGGCTCAGCCGCGTCAAGCTTCCCGGCTAGGGGTCCTCAGCCGATCGGGAGGGTCAGGGTGAAGGTCGAGCCCTCGCCCGGGCGCGAGTCGACCGCGAGCGAGCCGCCGTGAGCCTCGGCGAAGGAGCGCGAGAGGAAGAGCCCGAGCCCCGTGCCCGGCTTGGCGCTGCCGGCGGCACGGCCGAACTTCTCGAAGATGTGCTCGTGCTGCTCGGGCAGGATTCCCGGGCCCTTGTCGCGCACGTACACCGTCACGTGACCGTCCTCGGCCTCCGCCTCGACGACCACCTCGCCGCCTGCATCGGAGTACTTGATCGCGTTCGAGATCAGGTTGTCGACCAGCTGTCTAAGGCGTTCCGCATCGCCGCGGACGCGGGGTAGCGACGCGGGCAACGCCATCGCGAGCCGCACTTCGTCCTGCCCGATCTCGGCGGCCGCGACCGAGTCGCGGATGACGCCGGCGAGATCGACGTCTGCGAACGCGTAGCCGAAGGTTCCCGCCTCGATGCGCGAGGTGTCGAGGACGTCCCCGACGAGCGCCGAGAGTCGGGACGTCTCGTCGCCGATGACCGCGAGGAATGCCTCGCGCTGCTCGGGCTTCAGCTCGCGCCACCGGTGCTGAAGCGTCTGGGCGGAGCCGATCACCGCTGCCATCGGGCTGCGAAGCTCGTGCGAGACCAGCGAGACGAAGTCCGCGCGGAGCGACGAGAGGCGGCGCAGCTCGTCGGCGCTCGCCCGCTCGGCTTCGTACGTCCGCAGGTTCTGGACGGCGGTCGCGACGAGCCGGCCGAGGAGCGTGACGAGGTCGATCTCCTCGGCTCGGAACGAGGCGCGCTCCGTCCGCGAGATCGCGAGAACGCCGACCGACCGGGCGCCGAGCTGAAGAGGCGCGAGGACCCGCGAGCGGACACCGAGTGCGCGGAGGTCGGCCTCCTCCGGATAGCGATCCTCGGCGATGTCCTCGCGGTAGATCGTCCGCCCTTCCCCGATCACCTTCTCCAGCATCGACTCGGGGACGCCGATCGAGCTCCCCGGCGCGAGAAGGTCGTCGGCGCCGACGCCCGCCGTCGCCATGATGCGCGATCCGGTCGGCTCCACGAGGAGGATCGCGGCGCGGTCGAATGCAAGCAGGCCGCGCAGCTCCTGGACGAACGCAGCGAACGCGGCGTCGAGATCGAGCGAAGAGCCGAGCGCGCGCGCTGCACGGCTCGTCGCCTCGAGCAGGTCGATCCGCCGCCCGAGCTCGTCGCGCAGCCGCTCCGCCTCGGCGGCTCGCTCCTCGGCGGCCCTGGCCTGACTGCGCTCCATGTCCACGAGCCGCCCGACAGTGCTGCCGAGGACAACAGCGGCGAGCACGCGGAGCGTGAGCGCGTCGTACCGGGTCGTCGTGTCGAACTGGGCCTCCCGCCAGAGCTCGAGGCCGACGAAGACGGGAAGCGTGAGCACACCGGTCAGCAAGCCGCCGGAGAGCCGGAAGAAGAGCGCGGCCTCCAGCACGACCAGGAAGACCAGCGACCGCAACGGCTGACCCGGCTCCCAGGCGAAGACGAACATCAGCGCTGTGGCCAGAGCGGCGTCCGCAGCGACGTTCAGCACGGCGAGGTACCGGAGCCGGCGTCGCCAGCGGTACGCAAATCCCAGCAGGAGGAGCGCCACGAGCGCCTGCGCAGCCACCAGCAGCCAGGCCACGAGCTCGTAGCGCGAGGTCGGGAAGTCGTTCCGCTCGAGCGTGACCTGCGCGAGCGCGAGCGGAATGAGCGCCAGCCTGACGTAGGCCAGAATCCGAATCAGCTTCATGCGAGGCTCCGGCGGTCGATGCGGTCGAGCGCCCACTCCGCGTGCTCGCGCAGGAGCTCGTCCTCGCCCTCGGCATACGCCGCTACGGCGTCGCGCTCGGCCGGGCCACCGACGTTTCCGGCCGCGACGAGCGCGTTCCGGCGCAGCCAGCGCGCGTCGTTGCGCGGAACGTACAGCCGGTCATACCGCTCCACGAGCTCGTCGCCGTCGGCCTCGAGCCACTCCACGAGCGACACCGCGGGCTCCGCTCCCACGGGGAGTTGGCGGCCGGTGCTCCGCTTCTCGACCCCGCGGTTCCACGGACACACTTCCTGGCAGATGTCGCAGCCGTAGACCAGCGAGCCGAGCGGCTCCCGGTACGGCTCGGGAACGGGCAACGGCGCTTGTGTCCAGTACGAGAGGCAGCGATTCGAGTCGAGCGTGCCCGGCTCGTCGAGCGCGCCGGTGGGGCACGCGTCGATGCAGAGCCGGCACGAGCCGCAGCCCGCATCGAGGGGCGGCGACGGCTCGACCACCTGGTCGGAGACGAGCGTGCCGAGGACGACCCAGGAGCCGTGGCGCCGCGTGATCAGGAGCGTGTTCTTGCCGTAGAAGCCGACGCCGGCGCGGGCGGCTCCCTCTCGATCGACGTGGTCGTTCTCGTCGACGAGCACGCGGTACGAGCCGCCGAGCCTGCGGCCGAGCGCGTCGAGCTTCTCTCGCAGCTCGTCGTACCGGTCGGACCAGGTGTAGCGGGCGAGCCGGCCCTCCCCCGGTCCGGGCTCGTCCGAAGGCGCGTAGTAGCAGAGCGCGGCCGAGATCACTGTGCGCGCCCCTGGCACGAGCGCTTCCGGGTGACACGAGACTTCGGGCCGGCGGGTCGTGAAGCCCATGCCTGCGAAGAGGCCCCGTTCACGCCGGTCGCGGATGTGCCGTTCGGTTGCCTCGTAGGGCTCGGCGGGAGAGGCGCCGACTGCGTCGAGACCGAGCTCCGCACCAGCGAGGGTCAGCTCCGCCGCTGTCATGACAGGATTGTGCCCGTGAAGGCGATCAGAATCCACGAGGACGGCGGGCCGGAGGTACTCCGGTACGAGGATGCACCGGATCCGGTGGCCGGTCCCGGCGAAATCCTCGTGTCGCTGCGTGCGGCGTCTCTCAACCATCTCGATCTCTGGGTCCGCAAGGGGCTCCCTTCGGTACCGAAGCCGCGCATCCTGGGCGCGGACGGCGCGGGCGTCCGGGTCGACACCGGCGAGCGGGTGGTGATCAACCCCGGGATCGAGCATGGCTCGATGATCAGGGTGGTCGGCGAGCACACTGAGGGAACGCACGCCGAGCTGATCGCGATCCCCGAGACGAACGTCTTCCCGCTCGACGACGCGATCGACTTCGAGACCGCAGCGGCGTTCCCCCTCGTCTACGAGACGGCCTACCGGATGCTCGTCACCAAGGCGCAGCTGCAGCCGGACGAGTGGGTTCTGATCTGGGGCATCGGCGGCGGCGTCGCCACAGCCTCGTTCGAGATCGCGCGCGCGCTCGGGGCGAAGACGCTCGTCACCTCCGGCTCCGACGAGAAGCTGGAACGCGCGCTCGCGTGGGGCGCCGACCTCGCCGTCAACCACGCGACCGCGGATGTCGCCGCGGCGGCGAAGGAGATCGGCGGCGTCGACCTCGTCGTCGAGACCGTCGGTGAAGCGACGTGGAAGCAGTCGCTCGCCGCGGTCAAGGCGGGCGGCAGGGTGACGGTCTGCGGCGCTACGAGCGGCCCGAACCCGCCCGCGCAGCTGCATCGCTTCTGGTGGAAGCAGCTGACGGTCTACGGCTCGACGATGGGCACCCGCGAAGACTTCCTCGGGGCGTACGAGCTCGTGCGCTCCGGCCGTGCCCGCGTGCACGTCGACTCGACCTTCCCGCTCGCCGAGACCCGCGCCGCCCACGAGCGGCTGGAGCGCGGTGAGCAGCTCGGAAAGATCGTCCTGACGATCCCGTGACCTCGGAGTCTGGCAGCGCGGTTGCTCCGAAGCTCTTCGCGCCACTCGGCCCGACCTACGACCGCTACGCGCGTCTCCTCTCGCTCGGCCAGGACCCCCGGTGGCGTCGCTTCCTGGTCTCGCGGCTCGAGATCGGGCCGGACGCACGGGTGCTGGACGTGGCCACCGGAACGGGCGCGGTCGCACTTGAGCTCGTCCGGCAGCACGGTTGCTCGGTGGTCGGCATCGACCGGAGCCCGGAGATGCTCGCCGTCGCACGAAGTCGCGTGGCGGCCCGAGGCCTCGGCGAGACGATCGAGCTGCGCGAGGGACGCGCCGAGACTCTGCCGTTCTCAGACGGCTCGTTCGACGCTCTGACCGTCACGTACCTGCTCCGGTACGTGGACGATCCTGCCGCCACGGTCAGCGAGCTCGGCCGCGTGGTGCGGCCCGGCGGAACGATGGCGCTGCTGGACTTCGGCGTCCCTCCGTCGCGCGTGGCCCGCGCGCTCTGGGAGCTCTACGTGCGGATCGTTCTGCCGGCCGCGGGACGCCTGCTTTCGCCGGGCTGGCACGAGGTGGGGCGATTTCTCGGCCCCAGCATCCGGGGCCTCGAGGCACGGCTGCCCCTCGAGCGCCAGCTCGAGCTGTGGACCGAGGCAGGGCTGACCGACGTTCGCGCGCGGCGGCTCAGCCTCGGCGGCGGCGTGGTCGTGTGGGGACGGCGCAGGTGAGTGCCGAGCCGCGGCCGGCGTTCTATGCCCTCGCGCAGGGCGGCTGGCGCGACTACGTGACGCTGCTCCACGTCCCCTACACGCTCTGGCATCTCTCCTACGTCGCAATCGGCGCTGCCCTGGCCCCGGAGCTCGAGGCACACCGGTTGCTCTGGGGGCTTGCGGCCTTCCTGCTCGCCCTCGGAGTCGGCGCGCATGCGCTCGACGAGCTGCACGGCCGTCCTCTGGGCACCGAGATCCCGACTGCGGTGCTCGTCTGGCTCAGCGCGGCCTCGCTCGCCGGCGCAGTCGCGATCGGGATCGTCGCCGCGCTTGTCTGGACGCTCTGGCTGCTGCCGTTCGTCGCCGCCGGAGCATTCCTCGTCCCGGCCTACACGCTGGAGCTCGGCGGCGGCCTCTTCCACACCGACCTCTGGTTCGGGCTCGCATGGGGCGCCTTCCCGGTGCTCGTGGCGTACGTCGGCGCTGCAGAGACGCTGCGGCCGGAAGCGTTCATCGCGGCCGCTTTCGCGCTGCTCGCGAGCCTGGCGCAGCGTTCGCTCTCGACCCAGGTGCGGACGGTGCGGCGCAGGGTCGCCGAGGTCACCGGCACGGTTCGCTATCGCGACGGGCAGGAAGAGCCGCTGGAGCCGGCGACGCTCGCGCAGGCGCCCGAGGCCGCCCTGCGAGCGCTCTCGCTGGCGATGGTCCTGCTCGCGGTGGCGCTCGTCTGGCTCAGGCTGGGCTGAGCTCTACGGCCCCGGCGTTCCGTTCGTGCAGAGCACCCAGGCTGTGACCGAGGTCGCTCCGCCGGAGTTTTCGATTTCCACCTCCCACTGGGAAGCCTGAGGTCCGCTCGCCTTCGGCGCCGACGCCCTGACACGGACTCCCGCGGCAAGGCCGTTGACCTTGATGCCGCCGTTCACCGCTTGCGGGACCGCGGCCGGACAAACGTCAGACGACACCGTTTCGGTCGAGGGAGACGCGGCGATGGGCTCTGCGGCGGAGTACACGTAGAGCAGCTTGGTCGCCGGGCCTGGTGCACCATCGTCCCCATCGAAGCCGTCGTCGCCGTCATCCCCGTCGACGCCGTCATCGCCGTCGAGGCCGTCGTCGCCGTCCAGGCCGGTCTCACCGGGAACGCCTCGCGGCCCCGGCAGGCCGCGTGGGCCCTGCTGATTCCAGGTCACGGCCCGCTCGGTCTTTCGGCATTCCTTTGCATTCCCCACGAGCCGGAGCGCCCCGCCCTTCTTCTTCGCGCAGGCGACGAACTTCTCGTTGGCCGACGTCATCGCCCAGCCGACCGAGCCGACTGCCGCCACGACGACACACAGGCCGCCAAGGATCAACGCACGGCGCAGCATCCGCGAACCCCTCATCTCGCTCCCCCTCGAATCGGTGTACCGCCCCAATCTAGGCCGAACGGCGGCCGATTTCCAGAGGGACTAGCCGAAGCCCAGGATGAACTTGGCGTCCTCGGACATCTTCTCCGGTGTCCACGGCGGGTCGAAGGTCAGCTCCACCTCGACCTCCTCCACGCCCTCGACGGCAGAGGCCGCCTCGTGGATGTTCTCCTGGATCATCTGGCCGGCCGGGCAGCCCATCGAGGTGAGCGTGTGGATCACCTTCACCTTCGGGCCGTCGATTTCGACGTCGTAGAAAAGGCCGAGCTCGACGATGTCCATGCCGAGCTCCGGGTCCTCCACCGTGTGCAGCGCCTCGACGATCTCTTCGCGTGTTGCCATCACTGCAGGCTACCCGAGAAGCCGCACCTCTTCCTTTCGCTCCCGGGCGAAGAAGTGGATGCTCTCGGCGAAACGCACCCAGTTGCAGCGCATGCACATCACGAGCGAGTGGGTGCGGGCGCTGTCGGTGAGGAAACGGACCCCGCGGAGGAGATCGCCGTTCGAGACGCCGGTCGCGACCACGATCACCTCACCGTGCGCGAGGTCGTCGGAGGAGAAGACGCGGTTCACGTCCTCCACCCCGTGCTCGCCGGCGGCGTCGATCTCGGCTCGGGTCGTCGGCCAGAGTTGCGCCTGCAGCTCGCCCCCGAGGCAGCGCAGCGCTGCAGCCGAGAGGACCGCCTGGCGCGTCCCGCCGATGCCGACTGCGAGGTGGTCGTTCGTGCCCCGGATGGCAGCGGAGATCGATGCCGTCACATCGCCGTCCTGGATCAGCTTGATCCGGGCGCCCGCGGCGCGAATCTCCTCGATCAGATCGTGGTGCCGGGGGCGGTCGAGGACGAGCGCGGTGATGTCATTCGCGTTCCGTCCGAACGCGTCGGCGATGGCGGCGACGTTCTCGCCCACGGGCCGCGTGAGGTCGATGCGGCCCAGCGCGCGCGGGCCGACGGCCATCCGCCGCATGTACATGTCGGGAAGCTTGAGCAGCGAACCGGGCGGGCCGACGGCGATCATCGACATCGCGCCGTTCCCGCCGCGCGCCACGACGCCGCGGCCCTCGAGTGGATCGACCGCGAGATCGAACGCCTCACCGCCGGTGCCGATGCTGGAGCCCGGTTCGAGCTCGATGCCCTGATCGGATCCGATCACGATCGTCCCCGCGATCGGCAGGCCGGCGAGACCCGCGAGCATCGCCCCGTTCGCCGCTTCCTCCGCAGCGTCCTGGTCGTCGCGGCCCAGCCAGCGAGCACCCGCGAGCGCAGCCCACTCGGTAGCGCGCGCGAAGAGGGCGCACGGGCACGTTCCCAGTGGGCCTTCGGTGGTCATCGCACGCCCTGCGCCGCGACGCGCTCCGCCTGCTCGAGAACGAGATTCATGACCGCTCCGACCGCCTCATTGTGCGACTCGTTCTCGATCACGGGAACGTCCGCCCTCGCAGCGCGCTCGAGCACATACTCCTGGATCATTCGAATCTCGGGCAGCCCGGCGACGTAGCGGTCGAACGGCCGGACGCCGTCCGTCGTGGCATCGCGGATCCAGAAGTGCGTGCGGTGGATCTCCTCGTCGCGGATCGCGAGCACGCACTGGACGACCAGCGCGCCTCGCAGCTCGGTCGTGATCATTCCCGGAACGAGGTGAACCCCCTCGAGGACCATCGACCAGCCCTCGTCGAGCGCCCGCTGCAGCGCGGCCTCGACGCCGGTGAGCACGTTGCGCGTCTGGTCGAGGAAGCCGAGCAGCGCTGCATCCCCCGACTCTTCCTCCTCCGCCTTCGACAGGCCGAGGCCGGCCTCGAAGCTCGAGTAGTGGATCGACGGCATGAACTCCTTGGCGAAGAACGCGCGCATCGTCTGCCGGACGAAGTCGGTCGAGGTCACGCGGGTGATCCCGAGCCGGTAGGCGACCTCGGTGGCGACGGTCGACTTGCCGGTGCCGGTGCCGCCCCCGACGAGCAGGATCACGGGCAGATCGAGGTCCTGGAGGTCGCGGTAGCTGCGAAGCTGCCGTACCGCCCGGGCGCCGCGCTCCTCGCCGAGCAGGTCGACTGCGAGCTCCCGTAGCCGGTCGAGGTCGACGGACGCGTCGCCGCGCTTCGCGAGATCGCTCTCGGTCAGGCGCGCCAGCTCGTACGCACTGTCTTCGCCAACGCCGACTGCGGTCAGGGCGCGAGCCATCAGGCCCTTCGAGTAGGGAGCCTCGGGCCCGCCGAGAAAGTGCCGCTCGCCCTTCCGCCGCTCGCTCGTCATGCGCTCTCCCCGGCCAGCCGCAGCAGCTCGGCGTCGAGATCCTGGCCGTCGGCGGAGAGCACGTCGCTGCCGGCGAGGACGACGTCGACGCCGCGCTCGCGGGCCGCTTCGGCGACGACATCGATCGCGGCGGCCTTCAGCTCGACGAGGAAGACGTCGGCCTCGACCTGCTCGAGCTCCTCGCGCAGCTTCCCCCGGTCGGAGAGGCTGCCCGACACGTGCACGACGTCCGCTCCGTGCTCCTCGCGCAGGTGCTTGGCGAACGTCTCGTGCGCCGCCTCCGGCGCGGTCGAGAAGAACGCGACAGTCCGTCCTTGCACCGGCTCGACGGGCTGCGGCCTGAGCGTCGTCGCAAGGACGCGCGGCGCGAGCTCGGCAGCCGCGTCTCGGAGCTCCTCCCAGCCGGAGCCCTCCTCCGCCATCGTCAGGACGACGAGGTCGGAGACGAGGTGCCGGAAGCCGTTCAGGTAGCCCGTGGCGACGTCACGGTCCGTCGCGGCGTTGACGACGAGGACGCGCCGGCTCGTCGCGATCGGCGGGATCGCGGCGCCGCTGCCGTCGAAGAGGACGAGGTCGGGAGCGAGCTCGACTGCGAGCTTCGCGCCCTGGTGGACGTTCGAGATGGAGACCGAGCCCGCAAGCCCGCCGCCGCAGCGGCGGCAGCCGACGGTCTCGACGCCGGCGAGCGCCGCGGTCTCGAGGTAGTCGGATGCGGCGTGCCGCCCTGCGCGCGAGAGCTCGAGCAGCGCGTCCACGTCGGGCGCGACCTTCGCCACCTCGGGCTCGGGGGGACCGCCTCTTCCCATCGCGACGACGACGACCTTCCGGTCGCGCGCAAAGAGCCGGGCCGCGTGCGCAGTGATCGCGGTCTTCCCCACGCGCTTGCCGGTTCCGATGATCCCGATCGAGGGGAGCGGGAACGGCTCGAGCTCGGGCGGGTCGAAGCGAAAGTCGGCGCCGACGTACGGCAGTCCCGCGGCGAGCACGCGGCTCGCGAGCCGGAAGCGCTCCTTCGGGCCGAGCACGGGCTCGTCCGAGAGGTCGACGACGAGCTCGGGCCTGTGCTCCGAGAGCGCACGGTCGAGATCGTCGGCGAGGACGACTCCGTAGTCCGAGTCGTCGCGCAGCTTCTCGGTGCCACCCACGAGGTGCGCGGCGACGAACTCGTACGGGAGCTCCTCCAGCGCGGCGCGAACGACCGGGGCGTAGTGCTCTCCGTCTATGAGCGCCAGAGCACGCGTCACGAGCGGGTCGTCACCTCGTCCTCGATCCGTCCCGTGTACTTCTCGTACTCGAACGTGTCGAGCGAGAACTGGATGATCCGCTCCTGTCCGTGGAAGGGATGCTTGCGCCAGACGGCGACGTGGCTCCCGGACACCTCGACGACGTTGTAACAGGGGCGTGTGTTGCCTCGAAGGCGCAGCGACGAGACGGTGCCGGTGTTGACGACGAAGAGGTTCTCGAGCTTCCAGGCGTACGGGACGTGCTTGTGGCCGGAGAGGACGAGGTGGACGCCGGCTCGCTGGAGACACTCGATCGTGTCGCCGGCGTCGTAGATCACGTTGCGCTCGCGTCCGGTGCCGGGCACCGGCAGCAGATGGTGGTGGCAGACGAAGACGCGGAGCTCGCTCTCCTGCAGCGCGAACTGCTCCTCGATCCATCGGTAGCGGCCACGCCCGATCTGGCCGTGGTCGAGGTCGGGCTCGGTCGAGTCGACGGCGACGACCGTCGCCGGGCCGACGCGTAGCACCGAGTTGCGCTCGCCGAAGAGCTCCTCGAAGTGGACGTAGCCCACGTTGCGCGAGTCGTGGTTGCCCGGAATCACGACCATCGACTCGCAGGAGACCTTGTCGAGATACCGGCGCGCCTCCTCGTACTCGTGCTTGAAGCCAAATGTCGTCAGGTCGCCGGAGCAGACGACGATGTCCGGCTCCAGGTCGTTGATCTCGCTGATCGCCCGCTCCAGCAGGCCCGGGACGAAGTACTGCCCGCCGCAGTGCAGGTCGGACAGGTGCGCGATCGTGAAGGTCGTCCCCTCGGGCGGCGGTGACATGGGGAAAGCATAGGAGGGATCGGTGGAACGTCGCGCGTCGTCCGGGGTCGTCCGGGGCGCTCGCTACCTTGAGGTTCGTGCCACGGCAGTCGCCCGCGTTCCGCGCCTATACCGGCACGACCCCGCCCAGGTTTGTCAACGAGGTCGAGCTGGAGTGCGCCAAGATGCTCGATTTCTACGGAGTTCCGTGGGAGTACGAGCCGCGCACGTTCGTGCTCGAGCAGGACGCGGACGGGCGCGTGACGCGCGCGTTCACGCCGGACTTCTACCTCCCCGAGCAGGACCTGTACGTCGAGGTGACGGTGATGCGCCAGTCGCTCGTGACACGCAAGAACCGGAAATTGCGCGAATTGAAGCGGCTCTATCCGGAGATCAAGGTCAAGCTGTTCTACCGTCGCGACATCGAGCGCCTGGCCCAGCGACTCCAACTGAAGCTCGCGACGTAGATGGGAGGCGCGCGATCCTAGCTGCCGCCCTCGCTGCGGAAGGTCACCCCATCGGGGATGTCTACCTGACCCGTGCGGAGATCGGACGCCGCGTCACCCAGCTCGGCCTGGAGCTCGCCGAAGCCTATGCCGGACGAGAGCCACTGCTCATCGCTCCACTCAAGTCGAGTGCCGTCTTCCTCACCGATCTCTCTCGCGCCCTGCCGATCCCCCACGTGCTCGACTTCCTCGAGCTCGCCGCCTACGCGAGTGGCCGTTCCGGCGGGATCAGGCTGCTGAAGGACCTCGACGCGCCGATTGCCGACCGGCACGTGCTCGTCGTCGAGGACGTCGTCGACACCGGCCTGACGCTGAACTTCCTCGCCCGGACGCTCTCGCTCCGCAATCCGGCGAGCCTCTCCGCGGTCACGCTCCTCGACCGCCCCTACCGGCGCCTCGTCGACGACGTGCCGCTCGACTACGTCGGCTTCACCGTGCCCGACGAGCTGTTCGCCGGGTACGGGCTTGGCCTGGACGAGCGCTGGCGTGCCCTTCCTGACCTGCACTTCGTCGCGATCGAGGAGCTGCCGAGCCACCTCACCGGCGACAGCTACCGGAGCGAGCGGCCAGAAGCGGCGTAAGACAACCGGCCGCCCCGAAGGACGGCCGGCGTTCATACGTCCAAGGAAGCTCGGCGACCTCGGAGAGACGCCGTTTCCCCCTTCGAGAGGTAGAACGAGGCCTCGGCCGAGCTGGTTACGCCGGACTAGAGATAGCCGAGCGGATCGACAGGCGAGCCGTTGATGCGCACCTCGAAGTGCACGTGCGGGCCTGTCGAGTGGCCGGTGTTCCCCGAGTAGGCGATCAACTGTCCCTGGGCGACGGACTGGCCGACCCCGACCGTCACGCTCGTGTTGTGACCGTACGCCGTCGAGACGCCGTTGCCGTGGTCGACCACCACGAGGTTTCCGTAGCCGCCCATCCAGCCGGCAACGATCACGGTCCCCGACGCCGCGGCGACGACCGGAGTACCGGTCCCGACCGCGAGGTCGATCCCCTCGTGCATCCGGCCCCAGCGCCAGCCGTAGCCGCTGGTGAGCACGCCGTGGACGGGCCAGATGAAGCCCGCCGCCGACGCCTGGCCCGTGGGGCCGGGGATGACCACCGCGGAGCTCTGCGCCGAGCGGATCCTCGCGGCGAGCGTGGCGCTTTGTTCCTGCAGGGAGCGCATGTGCTCGAGCGCATGCGCCTTGTCCTCCTGCACGTCGGCGAGCGTCTCGCGCTTGTCGCGGCGGGCGGTCGCCAGCTCGCGCTGGTCCCACGCGAGCCGGTCGCGGACGGCGCGCTGCTCGGTCGTACGGGCCGCAACCTCCCGGGTGACCGCGGCGACCTGCTTCCGCGTCCTCCGGGTCGAGTTCCGGATCTCCTGCATCTGCTCCTTCGCGTTCTTGACCTCCTCCGTGACCTTCTTGTCCTGCCGTCCGATCTCGTTCAGGAAGTCCAGCTGGTCGAGCAGCTCCGTGAAGCTGGACGACTCGAGCACGACGCTGAGCGTGGAGGTCGGCTCGCTGGTGTAGATCTCGACGAGGCGCTTGTTCAGGCGCGTGGTCGCCGCCTTGTGCTGGAGCTGCAGGAAGACGAGCTTGCGGGTCTGCACCTGATAGAGCTGGTTCAGCCGGTCGAGCCTGCGCTGGTGCAGCCCGAGCACCTCCTCGAGCTGGTTGAGGCGCGCGGACGCGCTGTCGACGTCGTCCTGAAGCCGCTGGATCTTGTCGGTGACGACCTCGATCTCCGAGGTGAGCACGCCCTCGCGCTGACGCGCTGTCTCGATCTTCTTCTGGAGGACGTCGATCCGGCCGTCGATCACCTGCTTCTTTGCACCGATGTCCTGGCCGCCGGCAGGAGCTGCGAGGAGGAGGAGACAGGCAAGCGCTGTGCCGAGGAACACCGTGCCGGCGAGCGCGCCGGTAGTGAGGCGGGAGCGCATCCGAGTAGAGTTTCGTCAGGGGATCGGCCGTCCCTGCGGGCAGCCGGCGTCCAGTCTAGCCGGATTCTGCCGAAAGTTACTGCGGGCCGGGCTCGGGCACGATCACAGGCCCCGGCAGGTCGCCCTCGTCGGGCGGCGGATACGGCTCCGGGATGACCGGCGGCGAAGGCGGTGACGGCGGCTCGGGATCGTTCGGTGGCGGAAACGGATCCGGACGCGGTGTCGGCGGCTGCGGTTCGAAAGGCTCCATGCCTCTTCGTTACCCGCGGCGGTCGGCCTTCACACGCGCAGCGGCCGCGGCGCGGGGCTCGAGTGCCCTGAGGGCCTCCGCCGCCTCGCGCCGCAGCGGGCCGACCAGAGCGCGGTAGTCCTCGTCCGAGACCTTGCCGGTGCGGTGGTCGAGCTCGAGCTCCTTGAGCGCGCCGAGCGCCCGGTCGCGGGACTCGGCCAGCGCCAGTCGCCGCTGCTCGAGCTCACCCGGCTCATCGAGCGCGTCGCGCCCGGCGTCCGACTCCCGCAGGTAGGGCAGGGCGACGAGGACGACGCACCCGGCGGCGAGGAGCGCCCCGAGCAGCAGTGCGACGCTCATGGCCGGGCCGCCGCCTCGGCGCCGCTGTAGCGCAGCGCCAGGCGACGCTGCTCCCGGGCGTCGGGCCAGAGGGTGATCAGCGATCCGAGCAGGAAGACGAGTCCTGCAAGCCAGATCAGGTTCACGAGCGGCTTGACGAACACCCGCAGGTACACGGTGCCGTCCGGGTTGATCTGCTCCGCGATCACGAACAGGTCCTCGCCGGTGACGAGGTCGCTGCGGATCCCGACCTCGTTCGAGACCTGCCGCTCCGCGGTGTAGGCGTTCTTCCCCGCCTCGACCGCTCCGAGGCTCTCGCCACCGCGTTCGACGCCGACCACGGCCCGGATCTCTGTCGCGTTGGCAGCCTCACGCTCGTCGAGCGAGCGGTAGGTGAGCCGGTAGTCGCCGACTACGAGCGACTGGCCGGGCGCGAGCTTCCCTTCGGCAACCTTGTCGTAGGCGCTCGACCCGGCGATCCCGATCGCGAGCAGGACGATGGCGGCGTGGACGACGTAGCCGCCGTAGCGCCGGCGGTTGCGCGCGACGAGCGCCGAGAAGGCGCCCGCCCACGAGCCCCCGGAGAGAGAACGGCGGGCGCGCGTGCCGCGGATGAACTCCAGCGCGATCGAGGCGAGGACGAACGTGGAGAACGTGTACGCGATCAGGCCGGGAATGGACGAGCCGGCCCCGAGCGCGAGCAGGATGACGCCCGCGACGAGCGCGGCCCCAGCCGGCCACGCAAACGTGAGCGCGAGGCTGCGCAGAGAGGCGCGCCGCCAGGCGACGAGCGGGCCGATGCCCATCAACAGCAGCAGCGGCAGCCCGAAGGCGCGCACGAAGAAGTCGTAGTAGCCACGCCCGACGATCCTCGACTCGCCGATCACCGCCTCGTAGACCAGCGGGTAGGCGACCCCCCACAGGATCGTCAGCGTGAGCGCGACGAGCAGCAGGTTGTTGTAGAGGAAGGTCGCCTCGCGCGAGACGAGCGACTCGAGCCTGGTCCTGGCTCGCAGCAGCGGCAGCCGTGCGAACAGGAGCGCAAGCGAGCCGCCGAGCCCGATTCCCATGAACGCGAGGAACCACGGCCCGATGTCGCTCTCGGTGAAGGCATGGATCGAGCTGAGGATCCCGGAGCGCGTCAGGAACGTCCCGAAGATCGAGAGGAAGAACGCGCCGATCACGAGGACGACGTTCCAGACGCGGAGCATCCCGCGCTTCTCCTGGATCATCACGGAGTGCAGAAACGCGGTCGCCGCAAGCCACGGCATCAACGCCGCGTTCTCGACCGGGTCCCACGCGTAGTAGCCGCCCCAGCCCACCTCCTCGTAGGCCCAGTGAGCCCCGAGCAGCTGGCCGATTCCGAGCGCCGTCCAGGCGACCAGCGTCCAACGGCGGGTGGCCACGATCCACCGCTCGTCCGTCCGGCGCGCGAGCAGCGCACCCATCGCGAAGGCGAACGGAATTGTGAGCCCGACGTAGCCGAGGTAGAGCATCGGCGGGTGAGCCATCATGTACGGGTTCTGGAGGCTCGGGTTCAGGCCGGCCCCGTCCGCAGGTGCGGCGTGCACGGCGAACGGCGACGCCACGACAGCGACGAGGAACGAGAAGAAAACGGCGACGGCGCCGACGACCGGGACCACCCACGCGACGAGATCGCGGGTGCGGCGGTTGAGCAGCGCCGCCGCCGCTCCGTAGCCGGTCAGGATCAGCAGCCAGAGCAGGAGCGATCCCTCCTGCCCGCCCCAGAACGCCGAGATCGTGTAGCCGGTGGGCAGCTCCCGGCTCGTGTGCTGCGCGACGTAGACGAACGAGAAGTCGTGCCGGATCAGGGCGACGAGCAGGACGACGGATGCCACGGCGCTGGTGACGAAGGCGCCGATGAGCGCGTTGCGAGCCGAGACGGCGAGCCGGCGGCGGCCCTTCCAGGCGGCGATCGAGCCGGCAATGACTGCGTAGAGGGCGAGGCCGAGCGTGGCGACGAGAGCGGCGCGGCCCAGCTCAGGCAAGTTACGAGCTCTTCTTGGCCGTGAACTTCGACGGGCACTTCGTCACGAGCGAATCCTTCCTCGCGACGAAGACGCCGTTCCGGAGCTCGCCCTTGACGGAGACCTCGCGATTCTCACGGAACTGATCGGAAACCGATCCCTTGTAGAGCACCAGGACGGTTTTCTTCGAGCCACCCTTGCGATCCGCGAGCCTGAAGCGAAGACCGCTGCCGTACGAGTCGCCCTTGTAGCCCGGCTGAACGAGCCCGACGAGCGTGACCATGCCCTTCTTGCCCGCGAGCTCGCTCGGCGGGACCGACGGCGTGCCGCCGCCCGCGATCGACGTGTACAGCAGGAAGACCGCGAGGACCGCCGCGATGGAGAGCGCGATGACAAGACGCGCCGGATTGCGCTTCTGTGCCACACCTGCACTCTAGCGCGAGGAGCGCTCGCCGCTCGGCTAGACGGTGCGGGTGCTGGCTTCGCGCCGAGCCGGGATGCGGTACCCGTGGTCGTGGCAGAGTGAGCCGGGGTCGTCCTCGGTCAATGCGTCGCAGTAGCCCTTTCCGTAGGCGGCGCGCATGAACGCCGCCACGACCTCGAGATTCCACTCCGCGACGTCTCCGGCTTCGCGCCAGAGGTCGGTGAGCCGGAGGTCGATGTCGAGCTCGAGCAGATCGATGCGGCTGGGTGCCTGTGCCATGTCGAAAAGGGTAGGACCACCGTCGGACGACATGCCCGGCGGTGTCCCAGACGACTCCGACACGGCTTGTCGGGTACGGTCGAGCCGATGGGAGCGATCCGCTTCGGCCCTGCGCGCTTCCCCTCGCGGGAATCTCCCGAGGCTGCCGTCGAGATCCTGCTCGAGCGCGGCTTCACCGCCTGCGAGCTCGATTTCGAGCGCGGGTTCTGGATGGATTACCCGTGGGCGGAGCGGCTCAGGGAGGTCGCCGGCGAGAACGAGATCGCGCTCTCGGTCCACGCACCGCTCTTCGCCTTCCCCGGCCATCCGGACGAGAAGAAGGCGAAGCAGGCTCTCGGCGCGCTCGACCGCAGCGCCGGGATCGCGACCGCCGCGGGCGCAGAGCTCGTCGTCATCCACCCCGGCTTCTGGCTCGGCCGCGAGCGCGAGCAGGCGCTCGACGACGTGGTCGCGTGGCTACACGTCCTGCGCGAGCGGCTGGAGGGGAAGGATCGCGCAGCCGTGTTCGGGCTCGAGGTGATGGGTCGCGTCAACGAGCTCGGCTCGATCGACGACGTGATCTACGTCGCGGAGCGGATCCCATGGGTGCGGCCGGTGATCGACTTCGCCCACATGCACGCGACCACCGACGGAGCGTTCACCGACGTGGAGGCGTTTGCGTCGGCGCTCGAGGGCGTGGACTCCGTGCTCGAGCCGGATGCGCCGTTCCACATCCACTTCTCGGACATCGCGTACGCGAACCGCAACGAGACGAAGCATCTCCCCTACGGGGATGGGACGCTCCGGGCGGAGCCGCTGCGCGATGCCCTCGCGCGCTTCGACCGGCCGGCGACGGTGATCTCCGAATCGCCCGACGAAGCGTCGACGCAGGCGATTCGTGAGGTGCTCTACACCGGCTCGGGCTCGAGCGCGACCGCATAGGTCGCGATCTCGGTCTCGAACTCCTCGGCCTCGTCGCCGCGGTCGCGGTCGCGGAGGAATGCCGCGAGGGCCACGAGCACTTCGCGCCGGATCAGATAGAGCTCCTTGCCGCCCACGATCTCGACCGCTTCGCGCAACAGTGCCTCGGCCTCCTCGTCGCGCCCTTGTGCCGCGCGCACCAGCCCGAGCGCCATGCGCGTGGTCGAGCGTGAGGTCGTGTCGTGCGGGCCGACCGTCTCCCGCGCCTCGAGGGCGTAGCGCTCCGCCTCGTCGATCTTGCCGCGTGCGACCAGCACCTGCGCGAGGCCGCGTTGGCTTTCGCAGAGTGTGCCGCGGTCCTCGAGCGGCTTCAGGATCCGGATCGCGTCGCGGAAGCGGCGGTCGGCGGCAACGAGGTCGCCCCGGCGCCGCTCGACCCAGCCGTGATGGTTGCTGACGCGGGCCAGCGCCCAGGCGTTTCCGGACTGGGCAAACAGCTCGTCCGCGCGCGCCAGCCCGGCCGTCGCCTCGTCGAGGAGGCCCCGCAGAGCGTCGACACGTGCCTGCGAGACGAGTGCCCAGCCGAGCGCGGTGATGTTGCCGCTCTCGTCCGCCAGCTCGAGAGCCTCCGAAACGAGCCGGCTCGCGCGATCGAGATCGAGGCGGGCGATTGCGGAGCTCGCAAGCTCGTCGGCTGCGTTCGCCTCGAGATCCTTCCGTCCGATCTCTCTCGCTACCTCGAGCGCCTTGCCGATCCAGCGCTCGTCGTCGTCGAGATCTCCCAGCCACCAGCCGATGCGGGCACGCGTCGTGAGCGCCTCGTAGCGGTCCTCCGGCTTCCCGTCTTCGAGCAGGACGAGCGCCTGCTCGACGAGCTCGCGGCCCCGCGGCAGGTCCGCTTCGCGCAGGAGCGCGTTCTCCGCGAGCGCGGTCAGAGCCAGGCCCTGGAGGCGTTTGTCGCCGGCCTCGGTCGCGTCCGCAAAGACGCGTTCCATCTCGACCGCCTGCGCCGGCAGGTCGGCGATCCGCCTCGCGGCGCGCGCGGCGAGAAAGCGACGCTGCAGGGTGGGCTCGATCTCGACGGCGCGGACGAGCAGCCTCCGCGCAGAACGGTTCGCCTCGCGGGCAAGCGTGCGCCGGCCGGCCTTCTCCAGGGCTGCGGCGGCACGTGCTGCGAGCTCGGGCGGAATGGCGCCGTCGAGCTCCTCGTGCAGCGTCGCGGCCTGGTCGAGGTGATAGGCGCGGATCTCTACGAGCTCTTCGCCCGCGGTCTCGTGCAGCCACTCCGTCACCTGCAGGTGCAGCTCGGCACGCTCTGCCTTCGCGAGGCCCGAATACGCGACGTCCCGAATCAGGACGTGCTTGAAGCGGTAGGCCTGCTCGCCCGAGATCGAGGAGCGGTGCTCGCGCGTGAGAAAGTCGCGCTGCAGCAGGCTGTCGAGCACGGGATCGAGCTCGCCGATGTCGGAGGCGAGGTGCGAGACCGCGCCTTCCCAGAAGATCCGCCCGATCACGGATGCTCGCTGAAGGAGCCGCTTCTCGTTCCGCGGCAGGCGGTCGATGCGGGCGGCGATGATCGCCTGCAGCGTGTCCGGGATCCTCTGCGAGGACGTCCCGCCCTCGAGGAGCATCCGGGTCGTCTCCTCGACGAAGAGCGGATTGCCCTCCGTCTTCTCGAGCAGCGTGCGACGCTCGGCGGCCGAGAGCTCGTGATCGGCGAGCAGTGCGTCCAGGAGCTCCTCGCTCTCTTCCGGGGCGAGCGGCTCGAGCTCGATCGCGGCGGCGCGGAGTCGCCCTCCACCCCACCCGGGCCGGATGTCGAGCAGCTCCGGCCGCGCGAGGCAGACGATCAGCAGCGGCGCGTCCTTGACGCGCTCTGCGAGGTGCTCGATCAGCTCGAGCAGCGGGTCTTCGGCCCAGTGGACGTCTTCGAACACGAGCATCAGCGGCTGTGCGTCGGCAAGCTCGGCGGCCCACTCGTGCGCCGCCCAGGCGATCTCCTGCTGGCTGCGCTCGGCTTCGATCCCCTCGAGCACGCCGACGGCGAGCGCGAGCAGGTCGGCCACGGCGTCGTCGCCACAGCAGGCGCGGAGCTTGGCAACCGCTTCGTGGACCGGGTCATCGTCCGTGATTCCGGCCGCGATCTTGACCATCTCGGCAAGCGGCCAGTACGTCACCCCCTCGCCGTAGGAGAGGGAGCGGCCGGCGAGAACGGTCGCGCCTTCGACGCCGTCCACGAACTCGCGCGCAAGGCGGCTCTTGCCGACGCCGGGCTCGCCGTAGATCGTGAAGAGGTGCGCGCGCCGGTCGCGAACGACGCGAGAGAGCGTGTTG
This sequence comes from uncultured Gaiellaceae bacterium, assembly GCA_963749515.1. Classification (GTDB taxonomy): domain Bacteria; phylum Actinomycetota; class Thermoleophilia; order Gaiellales; family Gaiellaceae; genus Gaiellasilicea. The sequence continues at coordinate 444,388 of CAVVMR010000010.1, read as the reverse complement.
TGGAGCAACTCGAGCTCGTGCTCGCGCCCGACGAAGCTCGCCGTGACCGAAGGGCCCCGCCCGTTGGTCTCGGGGATCCCCACGAGGTGCCATACGGGCAGCGGGTCGCCGAACCCCTTCAGCTCGAGGAAGCCACGCTCCTCGGAGTCCACGACCGACAGCGTCAGCCGCCGTGCAAACGGGCCGATCAGGATCTCTCCCGGCTCGGCGATCTGCTGCAGCCGCGCTGCGACATTCACCGCCTCGCCGGTGGCGAACGTCGAGTCGGACTCGTCTGCCACGACCTCGCCGGCCTCGATCCCGATCCGCGCCTCGAGGCCGAGACCGTGGACGGAATCGAGGATCGCCACGGCGGCGCGAACGGCGCGCTCGGCGTCGTCCTCGTGGGCGGTCGGAATCCCGAACGCTGCCATCACCGCGTCGCCGGCGAACTTCTCGACGATGCCGCCGTGCGTGGCGATGCACTGCGAGACCTGCTCGAAGAAGGAGTTGACACGCCGGCGCACGATCTCGGGATCGCTCGCGGTGACGAACGCGGTCGAGCCGACGAGATCGACGAAAAGCACGGTTGCGAGCTTGCGTTCCACCCTGTGATTGTAGTTACGAGGAGCCTGTCGCCGCGGCGCGCGCCAGAAGCTTCCGCTAGCGTCAGCGCGTGCTCGATCCCGAAGTCTTCAAGGCCTACGACGTTCGCGGCGTCTACCCGGCCGAGCTGGACGAAGAAGGCGCATACGCGGTCGGCCGCGCCTACGTGGAGCACTTCGAGCCGCGGCGAATTGCAGTCGGCCGCGACGTGCGGCTCTCGTCCCCCTCGATGTCGGCCGCGCTGATCGAGGGTGCCGTGGACGGCGGCGCGGACGTGCTCGATCTGGGGATGGTGGGAACGGAGATGGTCTATTTCGCCGTCGGCGAGCTCGAGCTCGACGGCGGCGTCTGCGTGACCGCCTCACACAACCCGAAGCAGTACACCGGGATGAAGATCGTCCGCCGCGGCGCCCTCCCCGTCGGCGGCGAGTCGGGCCTCCTCGACGTCCGCGACCGCGCGGCGAAGCCATTCGGCCCGCCGTCGAAGCGGGGCGAGGCGCACCCGAAGGACATCTGGCCGGAGTTCGTGGAGAAGGTGCTGTCGTTCGTCGACGTCTCCACGATCAAGCCGCTGCGGGTGGTCGTCGACGCCGCCAACGGGATGGCAGGCGTGATGCTGCCGCCGGTCCTCGAGCGGCTGCCGATCGACGCCGTCACCTGCTACTTCGAGCCCGACGGGACCTTCCCGAACCACGAGCCGAACCCACTCTTGCCCGAGAACCGAGAGTTCATCGAGCGCAAGACGGTGGAGGAGAAGGCCGACCTGGGAGTCGCCTACGACGGCGACGCCGACCGCTGCTTCTTCGTCGACGACACGGGCGAGTTCGTCCCCGGCGACTTCGTCACCGCGCTCCTCGCCGAGTCGATCCTCGAAAAGGAAGGCGGCGGGAAGGTGATCTACGACGTTCGCGCCAGCCGCGCCGTGCCGGAGACGATCGAGCGCGCCGGCGGCGTCGCGCTGATGAACCGCGTCGGCCACGCGTACATCAAGCACCGCATGCGGAAGGACGATGCGGTCTTCGGCGGCGAGGTCTCGGCGCACTACTACTTCCGCGACTTCTCGCAGGCCGACTCGGGTGTCGTGCCGTTCCTGCTGCTGATCGAGCTGATCTCGAAGCGCGGCAAGAAGCTCTCGGAGCTCCTCGCGCCCTACCGCGAGCGGTTCTTCCTCACGGGCGAGATCAACACCCCCGTCGCCGATGTGCCCCTGAAGCTGCAGGAGATCAAGGAGCGCTACGCGGACGGTCGGGTGACCCACCTCGACGGCATCTCCGTCGACTACGACGACTGGCACTTCAACGTGCGCCCGTCGAACACCGAGCCGCTCCTGCGGCTCAACCTCGAAGCCCTCTCGGAGGACCTGATGGAGCAGAAGCGGGACGAGGTGCTCGACCTGATCCGCGCCTGATGGAGCTCGGCCGGCTCACCGACCGCAGGCCTCCCTTCAAGTACTCGGCGATCGCCCGGGTCTGGTTCTCGGACACCGACGCGCAGGGGGTCGTGTACTACGGCCGCTACCTGCCGTACTTCGACCATGCGCGGACCGAGTACCACCGGCACCTCGGTCACTCCGGTACCTGGAGCGACACCGCGGAGTTCGTCATGCGCGCCTCGAACGTCGAATACCACGCGCCGGCGCGCTTCGACGACCTGCTCGAGATCTTCGTCCGCACAGCGCGCATCGGGCGTACGAGCGCAACGTTCGAGTGCGCCGCCTACCGGATGGACGACGACCTGCTGATGGTGACGGCGACGCAGACGATGGTGCTCGTCGACCGCACCGCGCGGCGCCCGGCCGAGATCCCGCAGGCCTACCGAGACACGATTCGAGGCTTCGAGGGCGGGGACCTCGAGGGGTGAGCGCACAGACCGGGGCCCTGGAGGCAATCGAGCGAGTGCTGAACCGCGGCGGCGAGGCCGACGACGTGCTCCGCCAGGTGGTGACGATCCTGCACGAGCGGCTCGGGCGCTTCGTCCGGATCAGCTTCGTCGAGGCCGACGGCCTCCTGCCAGGCCCGGCCGCGGGCGACGAGACCGAGACGTCGGCGTTCCCGATCGCCTTCCAGGGCGGTCGCGTCGCCGACCTCGAGGCGGGCGGCGAGCTGGCGGATGAGGATCGCGCCCTGCTGGAACGCGTAGCGATCCTCGTCTCTCCCTACGCCCTCGTCGGTTGGGACACCGGCGGCGAGGAATGGTCGCCCTGAGCCGCGCTCGATCCTGACCAGGCCGCGAAGCGGCCTCTTCAGGGGTCTTGCGCGACGCCGGATCCGCTCCTGCGGATTCGGTGTCTTGCGCCGAAGGAGTCGGGCAAGCGCGCCCGCCCCGAGATGTGGCCTCTCAAGACGGGCGCCGCAGCTGCCCGCAGCCCCTCTCCCAGATCTCGTTGTAAGGACGTTTCCCCGTCCCGTCCATCCCCCCATCGAGGTAACGGCCTCGTTGAATGGACGATCCCTCGTTCGAGTGATCGTCGCCGGAACGAGGTTCTTACTGCCTTCTTAAGCCATTTCAGGCGTGCACGCGCACAATGTGCCGGTGAAGATCCTCGTCGTCGACGATGAGCCCGCCGTCCGGGACTCGCTCCGCCGCGCCCTCCAGCTGGAGGGGTACGACGTCGAGCTGGCCGGCGACGGCGCCGAGGCGCTCGAGCGGATCGACCACCAGAACGGCATCGACGCCGTCGTGCTCGACGTCTCGATGCCGCGCCTCGACGGCCTCGAAGCGTGCCGACGGCTGCGACGAGACGGAAACTCGCTGCCGGTGCTGATGCTCACGGCCCGCGACGCTGTCACCGACCGCGTTGCGGGCCTCGACGCTGGCGCCGACGACTACGTCGTGAAGCCATTCGCGCTCGAAGAGCTGCTGGCGCGCCTTCGTGCGCTCCTGCGGCGGCTCGCGCCCGAGAACGGTGACGTGCTCCGCTTCGCGGACATCTCGCTCGATCCGGCGACGCGCGAGGTGGAGCGCGGCGGCGAGCAGATCGAGCTGACGCGGACGGAGTTTGCGCTGCTCGAGCTCTTCCTGCTCAACCCGCGGCAGGTGCTGACGCGGTCGGTGATCTTCGAGCGCGTCTGGGGCTACGACTTCGGCTTCGGCTCGAACTCGCTCGACGTCTACATCGGCTACCTCCGCCGGAAGACGGAGAACGGCGACAAGCCCCGGCTGATCCAGACGATCCGCGGCGTCGGCTACGCGCTCCGCGACCAATGAGCTTCCGCACGCGGCTGACGCTCGCCGCGGCGGCCGCCGTCGCAGTCGCCGTCGTCGGCGCCTCGGCGATCACGTACGGGATCGTGCGGAACGAGTTGCGCGCGGACGTCGACGCGACGCTGCGGTCACGGGCGCGTGAGCTCCCGCCGAACCTCCAGGTGGTCGGCGGCCCCCGCGGCGAGGAGTTCCTCGGGCTTGCGCCCGAGCGATTCGGCGGCGTCGCGGTCTTCACCCAGCTCGTGCGCAGCGACGGCGAGGTGATCACGCCCCCACGAACGTCGGGTGAGCTGCCTGTCTCCACGCGCGCTCTCGAAGCTGCGCGGGGGGAGACCGACAAGCCGTTCTACGAGGACGCGCACGTCCAGGGGACACACGTCCGTGTGCTCACGATCCCGGTCGAAGGCGGCTTCGCGGTTCAGGTCGCGCGCTCGCTCCAGGAGGTGGACCGGATCCTTGGGTCGATCAAGCGCTGGCTGATCGCGATTGCACTCGTGGGGATCGCGCTCGCGGCTGGGCTCGGGCTCCTCGTTGCGCGAGCTGTGCTCGCGCCGGTACAGCGGCTGACCCGGGCGGCCGAGGACGTCTCGGAGACGGGCGACCTCTCCCAGCGGATCGACACCCAGGGCAAGGACGAGCTCTCGCGGCTGGCGGCGACGTTCAACACGATGCTCGGGGCGCTCGAGGACTCGGCCCGCTCACAGCGGCAGTTGGTCTCGGACGCGTCGCACGAGCTGCGGACTCCGCTTACAAGCCTGCGCACGAACATCGAGGTGCTCGCACGCGACGAGGCGCTGCCGCCGCAGGACCGCGAACAGCTCCTGCGTGACGTCACCGACCAGCTCAGCGAGATGACCGCCCTGATCGCCGAGCTGGTCGAGCTGGCGCGCGGCGACCTCGCTCCGGCGGATCCGGAGGACGTGCGGCTCGATCTCGTCACGGCGGACGCGATCGAACGGACGCGGCGAAACCGCCCCGGCGTCTCGTTCACGCAAGAGCTCGAGGAATCGATGATCCGGGGCGTTCCGGCGACGATCGAACGGGCGGTCTCGAACCTGCTCGACAACGCGGCGAAGTGGAGCCCGCCCGACGGGGAGATCGAGGTGACGGTCCGCGAAGGCGAGCTCACGGTGCGGGACCACGGACCGGGGATCGACGACGAGGACCTCCCCTACGTCTTCGACCGCTTCTACCGCGCCCCGACGGCCCGCGGCATGCCCGGGTCCGGGCTCGGGCTCGCGATCGCCCGCCAGGTCGCCGAGGCGCACGGTGGAAGCGTCACTGCGGAGCGTCCCGACGGCGGCGGCACGCTGATGCGGCTCACGCTCCGGGACAAGTCTTAGCTCCTTCTTAGGACAGCCTGTTTGGATGAGCCCGTGTTCTACCTCCGGTATCTCCGTGCGGAACTCCTGCGCCGCCGCGGCCGGACGATCCTGACGCTGCTCGGCCTGGCGGTCGGCGTCGGCCTCGTGATCGCGATCTCGAGCCTCTCGAAGGGGCTCGACCAGGCGCAGGCCGCGACACTCGACCCGCTCGCCGGCATCGGCACCGATCTGACGGTGACCCGCAAGGCCCAGGACACGGGCGGTGGGCCCTTCGGCGGTGGCGACGGCCGCGACGTCGTCGAGGCAAACCAGGCCGTGATCACCGACCTCTCGAAGCTCGGCAAGGCCGGCACGCACTTCGTGCACGACTTCTTCCTGCCCGGGACGCAGCTCACGTTCACGGAGGCGCAGGCGAACGAGATCGCCGCGCTCGACGGCGTCGCCGCAGTCTCGGCCGGGCTGACCCTGCAGGCCGTGCACCAGGAAGGGAAGGTGCCGAAGATCGTCGCCAAGATCCAGACCGGCGGCGAGAAGATCGAGGTGGATCGGGCGATCGCACCCCCGACCGCGGCGGAGCAGGCGAAGATCAAGGACTGCCTGGACGAGCAGGGCATCACTCTGCCGGAGGCGCGGCAGGGTGCCGCTCCACGCGGCGGCCTAGGCGGCGAGAAGAGCGCCGGTCCCGCAACAGGCAAGGCGGCGTTCGCGAAGTGTCTTCCGGCGCGCATGCAGCGCTTCCGCGAAACGATCACGACGCCGCGCGAGACGCTGCAGCAGGTGCTCGACCCGCCCCAGACCGACATCAAGAGCGAGTCGTACACGATCGGCGGCGTCCAGCTCGGGGATTCGACGACGGGGCTTGTGACATCCGCTCAGCTGAGCGCAGGCCGTTTCCTGAAAGGCGGCCACGAAGCGCTCGTCTCGGCGACCTACGCCGCGCGGAAGTCGCTGAAGGTCGGGTCGAAGCTCGACCTGAACGGGACGACGTTCACGGTCGTCGGGCTCGTGAACCCGCCGCTCGGAGGTCAGGGCGTCGACGTCTACCTGCCGCTCGCGCAGCTCCAGAAGCTCTCGGGCCAGGAGAACCTGGTGAACGTCGTGCTCGTCCGTGCCGACGACAGCGCCTCCGTCGGCGCCGTCGAGGAGCGCATCCAGACGGCGTACGCCCAGGCCGAGGTGGCGAGCGCAAAGGAGGTCGCCGGCACGATCAGCGGCTCGCTCGTCGACGCCGCGAACCTTTCTCACAGCCTGGGCCTCGCCCTTTCGATCGTCGCGGCGGTCGGAGCGTTTCTGCTCGCCGCGTTGCTCGCGCTCTCCTCCGTCGGCAAGCGCGTGCGGGAGCTCGGAACGCTGAAGGCGCTCGGATGGACGCAGCGCAGGGTCGTGCGGCAGATCGCGGGTGAGTCGCTTGCCCAAGGGATTCTCGGCGGCGTGGTCGGCGTCGTGCTCGGAGTCGGCGTCGCGCTCCTGGTCGGCGTCTTCGGGCCGACGCTCACCGCCAGCTCCACCACCGGCGCCGGGGACATCTTCGGCGTCGAGCAGGCCGCGCGCACCACGACCGAGGCGGTCTCGCTCTCAGCGCCTGTAGGCATCACGATTCTGCTCGCCGGCTTCGCGCTCGCTGTCGTCGGCGGCCTTCTCGCCGGCGCGGCCGGCGCCTTCCGCGCCGCCCGCCTCCGTCCCGCTGACGCCTTGAGAACCGTCGAATGAGCCAGTATGAGCTCAGCGGTGTCGGCAAGGCGTTCGTCCGCGGCCAGCTCGTGATCAACGCGCTCCAGGGCGTCGACCTGAGCATCGAGCCGGGCGAGTTTCTTGCGCTCGAAGGGCCGAGCGGCTCCGGCAAGACGACACTCCTTCAGCTCCTCGGTGCGCTCGACCGGCCCTCGAGCGGACACGTCGTCTTCGAGGGACGCGATCTTGCCGAGATGCGCGATGGCGACCTGGCGGAGCTGCGGCTGCGCTCCTTCGGCTTCGTCTTCCAGCAGTTCAATCTGATCCCGACCCTGACCGCGCTCGAGAACATCCAGGTGAAGCTCGCGCCGGCCGGATTCTCCAGCCACGACTCGCGCGAGCGTGCCGAGGCGCTGCTCGCCGAGGTCGGTCTCGCCGACCGCGCCACCCACCTCCCGTCGCATCTCTCGGGAGGCGAGCAGCAGCGAGTCGCGATCGCGCGAGCGCTCTCCGTCGAGCCGCGGGTGATCCTCGCGGACGAGCCGACCGGAAATCTCGACACCACAACGGGCAACGAGATCGTCGAGATGCTGGCGAGCCTCGCAGCGGACCGTGGCACGACCGTCATCGTCGCCACTCACGACATCGGGCTTGCCGCGCGCGCGCAGCGCCGCCTGGCGATGCGCGACGGCCGTCTCGCCGCGCCGGCGGGCGAAGTCGTCGGCGCGGCCGGCAACTCTTAGGAACTTCTTCAACAGCGCTCAGGAAGCTCTTAGGTCGCGCTGTTCCACTGGGAAGCGTCCATTCCACTCCCCAAGGAGCAACGAGATGAAGAGCACGAAGAGCACGATCGCAGGCGTCACGGTCGCGGTGGCGGCATTGATCGGCGGCGGCGCGGCAATCGCTGCCGACCGCCTGTCGCCGAAGCAGGAGAGCGACGCGGTCGTGACGGATGCGGCCAAGCAGCTCGGCGTCGACCCCTCGAAGCTCGACGCGGCGCTGAAGAAGGCGCTCCAGAACCGCGTCGACGCCGCCGTCGCGGCCGGGCGCCTGACAGAGGCCCAGGGTGACGAGATGAAGGCCCGGATCGCCGCAGGCGACGTGCCGCTCGTCGGCATCGGCCCCGGCGGCCCCGGCCCGAGGCACCACGTCCACCACCTGGCCGATCTCGACGCGGCGGCAAGCTACCTCGGAGTCACCCAGGAGTCGCTGCGGACAAGCCTCAGGGACGGCTCCACGCTGGCAGACATCGCCAAGGAGAAAGGCAAGTCCGTCGCCGGCCTCAAGGCCGTGCTCGTCGCCGCCGCGAAGGCGGACCTCGCGCAGGCCGTGAAGGACGGGCGGCTGACCGAGGCGCAGCAGACCGAGCTCCTCCCGGGGCTGTCCGACCGGATCGACGAGCTCGTCAACGGCGAGCTCGGATTCCGCATGGGTCACGGCCCGCGTGGCTTCGGCTTCGACGGCGCGCCTCCGGCGGGTGACGCCTGACGACCCCTACTGCCCCGGCCCGCCTTCCCCCGGGCCGGGGCGGTCGAACCTCTTCTCTGAAAGGACAACGATGCCCACTCTCTTCAAGAATCCCAGGACGAAGCTCGCCGCGGCGATGTCGAGCGCAGCGCTGGTCGGTGCCGGCGGCGTCGCCGCGGTCTATACCGCCTACGGGAACGACGGCAACACCGGCGCCGGTCAGGTCACAGTGACGTCGGCTGAGCCCGCCGCGAGCTCGACAGCTTCGATCGCCGACCTCTACAAGCGCAGCTACAAGTCGGTCGTCGAGGTCACCGTGTCCTCCGCGGCAAGCGACACGCCCTTCGGCGACGGAGGCACGCAGCAGGCGCAGGGCTCCGGCTTCGTCTACGACGATCAGGGCCACGTGGTCACGAACCAGCACGTGGTCGACGGCGCCGAGTCCGTCAAGGTCACGCTCTGGAACGGCAAGACGTACGACGCGAGCGTCGTCGGGACCGACCCCTCGACCGATGTCGCCGTCCTGGACGTCGACGCACCGGCATCCGTGCTGCAGCCGCTGACGCTCGGCGACTCCTCCAAGCTCGAGGTGGGTGACGGCGTGGTGGCGATCGGCAGCCCGTTCGGGCTCGAGCAGACGCTCACGAGCGGGATCGTCAGCGCACTCCACCGGCAGATCAACGCACCGAACGACTTCGCGATCGACGATGCGATCCAGACGGACGCCGCGATCAACCACGGCAACTCAGGCGGCCCGCTGCTCGACATGAGCGGACGCGTCGTGGGTGTCAACTCTCAGATCGAGAGCGAGTCCGGTGGGAACGACGGCGTCGGCTTTGCCGTCTCCTCGAACACGGTGAAGCGGATCGCCGATGCGCTGATCTCGAACGGGTCGGTCGAGCACGCCTACCTCGGCGTGGCGACAGAGACCTCGACGAGCCCGGCAGGAGCCACGATCACGTCGGTTCGCGCAGGAACGCCGGCGGCCGGATCGGCGCTCACCGCCGGGGACGTCGTCACCGCGGTCGACGGCGAGAAGGTCACCTCCTCCGACGATCTGAGGGAGCTCGTCGACGCCCACAACCCAGGGGACTCGGTCACGCTCACCGTCGTGCGAGACGGCGAAACCACGTCCCTGAAGGTCGTGCTCGGGACGCGGCCGAATGCCTGACCGCTCTTAGGTCCCTCTTAGGCGAGCGTGCTGCAATGCGATCCAGACACGACTCGAAGGAGCACTCCATGAAGAAGAGGTCGAAGATCGCAGCCGGCGCCGGCGCGGCCCTTGCGGTCGCCGGCGCCGGCGCCGCGGTGGCCGCCGACCGCGAGACGCCGAGGGCGGAGAGCCAGGCAATCGTGAACGATGCGGCGAAGCAGCTCGGCGTCGACCCGGCCAAGCTGAGCGACGCGCTCGAGCAGGCGCTGAAGAACCGGATCGACGCCGCCGTGCAGGACGGCCGGCTCTCGAAGGAGCAGGGCGACGCGATGAAGCGCCGGATCACGTCGGCCGCGTTCCCGCTCTTCATCGGCCCCGGCTTCGATCGCGGCTTTCCGGCGCTTCGCGGCCTGCGTCACCACTGGGGACGCGACCTCGACGCCGCCGCATCCTTTCTCGGCCTGAGCGAGTCGGAGCTCCGCGCGGCGCTCGAGAGCGGCAAGTCTCTGGCGCAGGTCGCCGAGGACGAGGGAAAGCCTGCGGACAAGCTGGTCGACGCGCTCGTTGCCGCGACAACGAAGCGCCTGGACGAGGCGGTCAGCGACGGCCGCCTGACGAAGGCCGACCGAGACAAGATCGTGGCGCGGGTCAAGGAGCACATGACCGCGATGGTCAACGCCTCGGGCCAGCCGGAAGGCTTCGGCTTCCGCAGGCACCACGGCCACGGCTTCTTCCCCGGTGGCCCGCGCGGAGGCTAGGACGGGGCGACGCGGTAGGCGTCGAAGACGCCCTCGAGATTCCGGAGGACGGTCAAGAGCGCGCGCAACTCCTTCAGGTCGCCGACCTCGGCCGTGTACCAGTTGCGCGCCATCCCGTCCTCCACGACGCCCCCGTACGAGACGATGTTGGCGCCGTGCTCGGCGAAGCTGCGCGCGACGTCCTCGAGCAACCGCGCGCGATCGAAGGAATCCACCGCGATCTTGACGCGGAAGCTGCTCGTGGTGGCGCCTGCCTCCCATTCGACCGGCGTGAACCGCTCGGGATTCCGCATCAGCGCCTTCGCGTTCGGGCAGTCCTCGCGGTGGATCGTGATCCCGCGACCGAGCGAGATGTAGCCGAGGATCGCGTCGCCGGGCACGGGCGTGCAGCACTTCGCGAGCCGCACGAGCACGTCCTCGATCCCCTGCACCTTGATCCCGAGGGTCTCGCCGGCAACCGTCGAGCGGGCCCGCGGCGGCTTCAGCGGGACGACCGCTTCCTCGGCGACCTCCTCCGTCTTCAGCCGCTGCAGCACCTTGTTGACGATCTGCCCGGATTGGAGCTTGCCGGCGCCGAGCGCGATGTAGAAGTCCTCCGCCTTGCGGAAGCCGGTCTCGCGGATCACCTGCGCGAGCACCGCGGAGCCCTGCAGTTTCCGGTACGGGAGGCTCTGCGCCTTGAGCGCGTTGTCGAGGATCTCGCGCCCCTTGGCCTCCGTCTCGCCGCGTGTCTCGCGCTGGAACCACTGCCGGATCTTGTTGCGCGCCCGTGATGACGCGGCCAGGCTCATCCAGTCGCGCGAGGGGCCGCGACCCGACTTCGAGGTCAGGATCTCGACGAAGTCGCCGTTCTTGAGCCGGTAGTGGAGCGGGACGATGCGCCCGTTGATCTTGGCGCCGACCGTCTTGTGCCCGACGTCGGTGTGCACGGCGTATGCGAAGTCGATCGGCGTCGCGCCCTGCGGCAGCGTCTTCACCTCGCCCTTCGGCGTGAACACGTACACCTCGTCGTCGAAGAGGTCGGTGCGGAAGGTCTTCATGAACTCGCGCGGATCGGCCTCGTTCTCCTGCCAGTCGAGCAGCGACTTGACCCAGGTCAGCCACTCGTCGTCCTGCTTGCCCTTGCCGCGCTTGTAGAGCCAGTGCGCCGCGATCCCGTACTCGGCCTCCTCGTGCATCTCGCGCGTCCGCACCTGGATCTCGAGCGGCGTCCCCTCAGGGCCGATCACGGTCGTGTGCAGCGAGCGGTAGCGGTTGAACTTCGGCATGGCGATGAAGTCCTTGAACCGCCCGGGCATCGGCTTCCAGAGCGAGTGGATGAGGCCGAGCGCGCCGTAGCAATCGCGCGTTCCCTCGTCGCCGGCGCGCTCGACGGTCACGCGCATCGCGGTCAGGTCGTAGATCTCGTTGAACTCGCGGCCCTTCTTGGCCATCTTGTCGTAGATCGAGTAGAAGTGCTTCGCGCGTCCCGCGATCTCGGCCGGAATGTCGACCTTCTTCAGCTCGACGCCGAGCACCTCGCCCGCCTTCTCGACCGCGGCCTCGCGATCGGCGCGCCGGTCGGCGACCATCGCCTTGATCTCGGCGTACTTGCGCGGGTGCAGGATCTCGAACGAGCGGTCCTCGAGCTCCCACTTCATGGCGTGGATGCCGAGCCGGTGTGCGAGCGGCGCGTACACCTCGAGTGTCTCCTTCGCCTTGCGCACCTGGGCCTGCTTGCCCTGGTACTCGATCGTCCGCATGTTGTGGAGCCGGTCGGCGAGCTTGATCAGGATCACGCGCACGTCCTGCGCCATCGCCACGATCATCTTCCGGTAGTTCTCGGCGTCGGATTGCTCGCGTGTCTGGAAGCTCGTCCGCGTCAGCTTGGTGACGCCCTCGACGAGCTGGGCGATCTCGTCGCCGAACTCGGAGCGCAGGTCGTCGGGCTCGACGTCGGTGTCCTCGACCACGTCGTGCAGCAGCGCTGCGGCGAGCGACGGATCGTCGAGATGGAGCTCGGCGCAGATCTTCGCCACCGCCCAGGGGTGATGGACGAACGGCTCGCCGGAGCTCCGCGCCTGGCCCTCGTGCGCCGTGGCGGCAAAGCGGAATGCCCGGGCGAGGAGCTCTTTGTCGACGCCCGGGTTGTACTCCTCGACGGCCGCAATCAGCTCGTCGACGAGGTCCTGGTGATGACGTTCGACGTCGATAACCGCCATCGACTCAGTGTACTCCCCGTTCTGACGGCGAATCTCCCCCGGAGGAGTACGCGTTGCAAAGAAGAACGATGCCGTCCATGTCTTTCTCAGATCGCCGCCGCGAACGCAGGGCACGCAAGCTCGCGCGCCTGCTCCAGACACTGGACGACTCGGCGCGCGCTGCACGCAACGAGCCGCCGCGGCGGTCGTTGCGAGCCTCGCTAGGCGGCGCGCGGTAGCTCGTCGTCGCGCTCGACCCCGGTCAACAGCGCCCTGAACGCGTCCGACTCGTAGAGCTGCCTGCGCGCTCCCTCGAGGAGCTCGAGCTCGGCGAAGATCGCCCGGGCATCGGAGGTCCAGGCGTCCTCACCGGCTTTCCAGAGCTCCGCGAGACGTTCGCGCAGCTCCTCGTAGCCGTCCGGGGCATCGAAGAGCCGCCTGATCACCAGCTGCGGAGCGACGGTCCCGTTCCAGCGGTTCTCCTTCAGCCGGCAGGCGAGGTCGTAGCGGATGGGCCGGCGCACGCGGTCGAGCTGGGCTCCGAGACCGAACGCGATCGCCGAGCCGGCATCGCGGCCGCCCTGCCGCACCCGGAAGCGCAGGTGCTTGCCCTCCCCCACCACACCGGGCTGCACGGCCTCGCAGGCGGGCACGAGCAGCGTCACCTCTGGGTTGCCGAGCCCGAACGGGGCGAGCCGCTCGAGCTCGGTCGCCAGGTCGAGCGTCAGCGCCGAGCCGGGAACGATCGCATCGACGCGTGTGAGCGGCGCCAGGTCGGTCTCGACGAGGTGGGCGTCGGCGTGGGCGGCAAACGCTTCGAAGAAGGCGTCGAGGTTCGCAGGCTCGATCGCGAGGCCCGCGGCTGCTCTGTGCCCGCCGAAGCGGTGCAGGTGCTCGGAGCACGCCGAGAGCGCGCCGTGGAGATCGAACGCGGGCAGGGAGCGGCCGGAGCCCTTCCACTCCGCGTCGGTCCCGGCAATCAGGACGACCGGGCGGTTGAAGCGCTCGACGAGGCGCGAGGCGACGATGCCGATCACGCCCTCGTGCCAGTCCTCGCCCCAGATCACGTAGCCCCGCCGGCGCTGCTTCGGCTCGGGCCACGACTCGACCTCGGCGATCGCGGCGCGCAGGATCCTGTTCTCGACCGCCTGCCGGTCCTGGTTCAGGAGCTCGAGCTCTCCTGCGAGCCGCTTTGCCTCTTCCTTGTCGGTCGTGAGCAGCAGCTCCAGCGCGGCGTCGGGGCGTCCGAGCCGGCCGGCGGCGTTGATCCGCGGCGCGAGCCGGAACCCGACGGCGGCCGCGTCGACGGCCGCGGGATCGACTCTCGCGTTCTGCATCAGCGCCTGAAGGCCCGGGCGCTGTGTGCGGGCGAGGGCACGGAGCCCGGCAATCGCAAGCGAGCGGTTCTCGTCCAGGAGCGGGACGACGTCGGCGATCGTCGCGAGGGCGACGAGGTCGAGATACGGCGCGACGTCCACGCCCAGCGCCTGGGCCAGCTTGCAGACGACGCCGGTGCCGCAGAGCTCCGGGAACGGATAGTCCGACGGCCGGGTGGCAACGATCGGGCAGTCCGGCAGCGTGGCGCCCGGGCGGTGGTGGTCGGTGACGATCACCTCGAGGCCGCGCGCCTTCGCGGCGGCGACCTCCTCCACCGCCGTGATACCGCAGTCGACCGTCACGAGCAGGCTGCAACCCTCGTCGGCGAGCCGCGAGATCGTGTCGCCGGAGACGCCGTAGCCCTCCTCGAAGCGGCTCGGGAGATGCCATTCGACGTCGGCGCCGAGCGCCCGCAGCGTCAGGACGGCGAGCGCAGTGGCGCAGATGCCGTCGACGTCGTAGTCGCCGTGGACGCAGATCCTCTTGCCCTCGGCGATGGCGGCGCGGATCCGGTCGACTGCGAGCGCCATGTCTCCGAGCAGGAACGGATCGTGCGGCTCGATCTCGCCGACGACGAACGCCCGGGCCAGGTCGACGTCGCGATAGCCGCGCCGGACGAGGATCGAAGCCGTGGTGTCACTGAGCTCGAGTGCGTCCGCGAGCGTCTTGACTGCGGCGTAATCGCAGGAATCGATCGTCCAGGTACCGTCGTGCATCGTCCGTCGAAGGTACGGAGGCAGTCGGACGGCGTCTCAACGGACGTGGCCGGCGCAGCCATGGCGGGGCCAGGACCCGTCATGTCCCGCGTAGAGGTGTCGGGTTAGGGCTCGGTGTTGCTGCGGGCGCGGAGCGAGTCGCGGATCACCTTCACCCAGAGCAGGATCACACCGGCGAGAAGGCCGAGCGCCGCGACCGCGATGGGCGTCAGGACCGCCATCTCCGAGAGCGAGTACTTCGTCACCCACGTACCGACGAGCCAGACCGCCAGCACGACGCCGATCATCGGGATCACGAGCTTCGCCTGCACGGCCGGAGGGTACCCTTCGGCCAGATGAGCGAGGCGAATTATGCGTCGGGCGACGAGTACGTGGTCGAGTTCCTCGGCTACCGGTTCGGCTTCAACGCCGACGACTTCGAGGAGCGGATCACGGCCGCCGCCGTCCGGCTCGGGCTGATCGGATCCAACGATCTCGACGACGACGAGACCGCCGATCTCGTCGAGCTTGCCGCCGACGGCCGGATCGCCGACGCGCGCAGCCCGCTCGGCCGGTATCTCGTCCGCCACTGGGAACGCGTCGGCCTGCTCGAGGGCGAGTCGCTCGTCTACTGGCTCCGCAAGCTCGTCTTCCGCGGCGCGTGGCTCGACCACCGCGTCAAGGAAGGGCTGCTGGAGGTCACGTGGGACGAGGACAGCGGCGATTTCGGCTACGCAGAGCCCCGCGGAGGTCGCGCGCTGCTCGAGCTCGCGCCGGTGCCCTCCTGGCACGAGCTGCAGTTCAGGCGTTAGAGGGCTCGGCGGCGCGCTGGAAGCGCTCGGAGAACCAGTCCTCGCCGTAGCCTTCCGGCTCCCAGCCGGCGGCGCCCAGCCTCTCGACCAGCACCGCGTGCGCGGCGAGCGCCGCCTCGGTCTGCTCCGGCACACCCTTGCCGGGCGCGCGGAAATACGGTGAGGCGATCGTCGCCTCGTACGGCGACTCCAGCTCGACGTAGAACTGCCACTTCATGTAGCCCCGCCAGCACGCGATCTCGCACACCTCGTGTGTCTCGAGCTCGGTGTCGCCGCCCTCGACCTCGTCGAGCTGGTCTGCGAGCCGGGCCTGTGGCGAGAGCGTCTCCATCAGCGTGGCTGCGGGCATTGCGGTGCGGGATCGGGACCGGCTCGCGACCGCAACCGCCCCACCGGCGCTCCCCAGATCGGCAACCGGAACGGGACGCTCGAATGGGTGAACCAGCGCGCGCTCGGGCTCCGGCTCAACGTCACCGTCCTGCTGCTGCCGTTTCCCGAACCGTCGGCTGCCCACAAATCCAGCAATTGCAGCCAGCGCCGCGCCGAGCAGAATGAGGAAGCCTGCGGTGCGGTCGTTTTCTCCCACGAGCTGATCCTCTCGCACCGGCTGCTCCTCGAGCGCAGGAGCAGGCGTGGTCGACGTGGGCACCGTCTCGACGATCGGCTGGAGCGGGTACTCCGACCAGAGCGGGTTCGGATTGGGTGCGGGCTGCGCGAGCGCGGACGCAGGCGCCAGGAGCGCCGTGGCGGCGAGAACGAGGGTTGCGGCGGTGACGCGGCTCATCAGCGGATGGTGAGCGGCGTGCCCACCGGCAGCAGCCGCGCCAGTCGAAGGATGTCCCCGTTGCGCATCCGGATGCAGCCGTGCGAGACCCGGCCGGGAAGGAGCTCCGGCTGGTTCGTCCCGTGGATCCCGACGTAGCCCCCGGCGGGCCAGTCGGTCAGCACTTCCGAGCGGGCGCTCGTGCCGAAGGCGACAGGCCCGTAGAACGGGCTGGAGTAGCTGGCCAGCCTGTTGCGGATGTAGAACTCGCCGCGCGGCGTCGGCCACTGAGGCGCGCCGACCCCGATGGGTGCGCTGAAGATCCGCTTGCCGGCACGAAACAGCGTCGCCGACAGTCGTTCGAGATCGACGACGAGACGTGTCCGCACCACGGACAGGCCCCCGAGCGCCGAGCGGGGCACCCACCCGGTCGTGTTGTTCGGCAGGACCGGAAGCCGCACCCGTGTCCACACGCGGCCGCGGGCGTCGGTGGAACGGCCCAGCGTGAGGACGATGTTCGGAGTCTGCTCGGCCGTCCGGGTCGCGAGGAGCGCCACTTCGGGCGAATCCGCCGCCGGCGACGCCCGCACGGAGACCGAGCGCAGCACAGGCGACCAGTACGAGAGATTGCGCTCGGTCCGCAGCGGCTTCGGCTTCTGCACTCGCAAGGCAGGGGCGGGAAGAGCAGCGAGCGATGCCTCCGGCACACTGCCGGCCTCGGCGGCGCCGCGGCTGCTGAGGACCGCAACCCAGAGGACGACGGCGATCGAAGCGATGCCGCCCGTCAGGAGCAGGAGGATCAGCCGGTGAATCTCGGCCCTCCTCTCCCCTGCATCCGCGGCTGCGCGACGATGAAGTTCGTCGCGTTCACGATCTTCAGGATCTCTCCACTCGGCTTGCCCTCGTCGAACGGGCTCGCCGCCGGCCGGACGCCGAACAGATGGCGCATCCAGGCTGCATGGCGGGCCTCGACCGAATGGATGGCGACCGCAGCCGCGAGGACCGCATCCGACTTGATCAGGTGCGCCTGACCCTTGTACGCGGCGACTGCGAGATCCTCGAAGGCGACGGCAGTCTTCAGGAACGGCTGCTGCGCCTCGGTCACGCCCCGGAAGTCGAACGTCGGCCGCTTGATCGCCTTTGCACCGAGTAGGTCGCGGAACGCGGCCACATGGGCGCGCTCGACGGCCCCGACGACACGCACGGCGCGGGCGGCCTGCCCGGACACCTTTCCCACACGCTCCGTCTCCGTGTAGAAGGCCGCCTGGAGATACTCGAGCGAGAGCGCGTAGTTGAGGATCGCGACGTCGCCCTTCGAGACCGCTGCACGGGCAGGTGACGCCGCCACGCCGAATGCGGCCGCAGCACCTGCGGCGGCAGCGAGGAAGCGGCCGCGCGGAAGCCGCGCTGCGGTTTCCCGCAGAGCGCCGTCACGGTCGAGCTGGTCGAGCGTGAGATCGAGATCGGGAGGAAGGTGAGGGTTCATCCGCCCACCTTGACGAAGCCTGTGCGGGCGAGCGTCCGCAGTACCTGCCGCTCGGTGGCCGGCGTATCGGTTGCCTGAGGCGAAGCCGGCTCGCCAACGATGTCCCTGATCCAGGCAGCGTGTCGCGCCTCGACCGAGACGATCGTGGCAGCCGCCTGCAGCGTCGGCTTCGTCAGGTTCGCCGCCTGGCCGTTGTACGCGGCGACGGCGGTGTCCTCGAGCATCGCCGCGGTCGCGGCAAAGCGATCGCCGTCGGCGGTCGTGTTGCCGAAGTCGAAGGTCGGCTTCGGATCCGCCTGGTTGCCGAGCGCCTTGCGCAGGAAGGCGACGTGTGCCCGCTCGTGCTCGCCGACGACACGCGCGAATTCCGCCAGCTCGCCGCGCAGCGCACCCCGCTCCTCGGCGTCCGCATAGAAGGCCGCCTCGAGCTCCTCCAGCTGCAGCACGAGATTGAGGATCTTGACGTCCTGTGCCTTCGACCGGGCCGCAGGAGCGACTGCAGGCAGACCTCCGAGCAGCACTCCTCCAGCGACGATCGCTCCGCCGCCGACGACGGCGCGCTGGAGCAGGCGTGTACGAGTCACGCCCGGCTCGTTACGTGCCGCGCGTTGCGCTGCTGCGTCGTCCAGCAACCGAACTGACAGGTGGCGTGTCAACCGGAACCCCCTCTTTAAAGCCGCAGACCGGAGAGCCGGTCACAAATGGTGATAGCACGTTCTTGAACGCTTTCCAACCGCTGTTACGCTCGTGGAAGGCTTGAGATCGTCCCCGCTTCTCCGATCGGGCGCGCTGATCTGCTTCATCGGCGTGCTTTTGGCGTTCGACACGCAGGTCGGCGCGCGGGCGCAGCTGCTCCTCGGTCTCGCCGCCTGGATCGCGCTCGCCCTCGCCCTGCGAAGCGTCCAGCCGCTGCTGCGGGCGCAGGCTCTCGTGGTCGTCGTCGTCGCGACGTGCGCCGAGATCGTCGGCTCGCTGATCTGGGGCGTCTACACCTACCGGCTCGAGAACCTGCCGTCGTTCGTGCCGCCCTGCCACGGGCTCGTCTACCTCGCTGGCGCCTCACTGGCCGTGTGGGCGGCACCGCGACGCGAGCTGCTCGTCAGGTTCGCGCTCGTCGCGGTGCTCGCCTGGGGGATCGCCGGCGTCACGGTTCTACCGCGCTCGGACGTGGGCGGTGCCATCGGCGCCGGTGTTCTCGCGATCTACCTCCTGCGCGGCCGCGCTCCCGAGGTCTACGCGGGCGTCTTCCTCGTCGTCGCGTGGCTGGAGCTCTACGGCACGGCGATCGGAACGTGGGAATGGAAGGCGATCATCCCGGGCACGGGCGTGCCGCAGGGCAATCCGCCGAGCGGGGTGGCATCCGGCTACGTCTGGTTCGACATCGTCGCGCTTGCCCTCGCTCCGTGGCTGCTCAGGCAGGTAGGGAGAATCCGATCGGACTCTCCGGCTCTGCCCGACTCAGCGTGAGGCGGCGGATTCCGGTCAGCGGGACGATCAGCTCCTGAGGCTCGCCGTCCTCAGGGTGCGGCACCAGCGTGATGAAGCCGTAGCCGGGCTCGGCAGAGATCGTCGAGAGCCGCAGCAGGGCTCCGTCGTACAGCTCCACCTCCACCTCGGCCTGCTCGAGCTCGTGCTCGGCCGTGAACGTCGCTATTCGCCGGTGAATCCGTGCGACGAGCTCGTCGAGCGGACCGTCCATCCCCGGTATCCAGAGCTCGGGCATCTGCAGGACTCTACGGGAGGCCCAACTCGACGGGCAGCGGGCCGGCGTGCACGACGACGAGCGTGGTCGTGGGTCGGGTGAGCGCGACGTAGAGCTCGCGCAGCCCCTGGTCGCGCGCCGCGATCAGGGCGGGCTCGACGACGATCACGTGGTCGAACTCGAGACCCTTCGCCGAGCGTGGCGTGAGGAGCGGGATGCTGTCGAAGGCGTTCTCGTGGCTCAGCGCCGGCTCGACGAGCTCGTCCGGGACGATCAGCGCGACCAGGCCGTCCTCCCGCGCCAGCCGGCCCGCCTCCCTGTAGGCCTCGCGCAGGAGGGTGTCCTCCGGAACCCGCAGCAGGATCGGCTCCAAGCCTCCGACCCGGTAGGCAAGGGGGCGTTCGATCCCCGGGGCGATCGTGTCGAGCAGCGGCAGGGCGAGCTCCATGATCTCGCGCGGCACGCGGTAGGCGTGGCGCAGCTCCTCGACGTCCGCCTCGTCCCCGTGCCGGAGGTACGGCAAGACCTCGTCCCAGCCCTCGTAGGTGACGGTCCCCGTCCCCTGCGCGACGTCGCCGAGGATCGTCAGGGCACCGCCGCGCGCACGCCTGGAGATCATCCGCAGCTGCATCGGCGAGAGATCCTGCGCCTCGTCGACGATCACGTGGTCGTAGGTGCGCGCGGGCGACCCGACCAGCGCGTGCGCCTCGTCGAGCAACGGTACGTCCGCGTCGCTCCACCCCGCGCCGCGACGGCGCAGGAGCTTCTGCTCGTCCTCGCCGAGGATGCCTTCCGCGGCGGCGGCCAGGAAGGCGGGAGTCGTGAACAGCGAGCGGACGAGCTTCTCGGGCGCGACGGCCGGCCACGCGCGGTCGAGGACGCGGGCGAGGTGGCCGCTCGACTTCAGCGCCTTCTCGACCTCCTCGCCGTCGCGAACGGCTGCGCCCTGGAGGACGCGGCCGTATTCGGAGTAGAAGCTGCGGACGATGCCCATCCGGAAGCGCTCCCGCGCCGCCGCTGTCGCGCCGTGCTGCTCGCGAATCTCGCTCAGAAGCCGCTCCTGCTCGCGGACGCGGACGCGGATGTACTCCCCGTCGAGCTTCAGGATCAGCTCCTCGGGCTCGGCGGCGAGCCTGAGCTCGACGGCGCGCACGATCACCTCCGCCAAGCGCGTGTCGGCCTTCAGACGGGCGACCTCGGGCGGGTCCGCTCTCCCCGGCGCGATCCCGGGCACGAGGTCGGCGACGGCGAGCTGCTCGACGCTGTCCTCACCGAGCGCCGGCAGGACGTGCGACACGTACTCCATGAAGGTGCGGTTCGGGCCGACGACGAGGACGCGGCTGCGGGCGTTGCGCTCGCGCTCCGTGTAGATCAACCACGACGCTCGGTGCAGCCCGACTGCGGTCTTGCCGGTCCCGGGGCCGCCCTGGATGACGAGCGGCCGATCCGGGGCGTGGGTGATCAGCCGGTACTGGTCGGCCTGGATCGTGGCGACGATGTCGCGCATGTGGCCCTCGCGGCTGCGCTCCAGCTCTTCGAGCAGGAAGTCGCCGACGCTCGCACCGTCGAGCGTCGAGCCGTCGAGAGTCTCGTCGGCGATGTCGAGCAGCCTGCGCCCCTGCGCGCGGAACCGGCGGCGCAGCGTGACGCGTTGCGGATCCTGCGGGGTCGCCGTGTAGAACGGCCTCGCGGCCGGCGCCTGCCAGTTGACGACGATCTGGTCGCCCTCGTCGTCGTGCACCCAGCGGCGGCCGATGTACAGCGCCCGCTCGACCGCCTCGAAGTCGAGCCGGCCGAAGAGGAGCCCGCGCTCGGCGTCCTCGAAGGTCGCGAGCCGCTTCGCCGCCCAGGCATCGAGCGCAGCCTGGGCGACCTCGCCGTCCGCGGCGTCGGCCGCGCGCCCGACGAGGTCGCGCATGCGCTCCAGGCACGCGTAGGCGTGGTCGACGTACGCCTGCTCCGCTTTCAGCTCCGGGTGGCTCACGCTTCGAGCGTACGCAACCCGTCAAGGGGCCGAAAGACTTTGTGTTTCTGAAACACAAGCAGGGGTCGCCCCGCGTAACCATGCGGTGGACGAGGTGCTTGTGTTTCAGAAACACAAGCGCTCTCGGCCCGCCGACACGGTCATTCCGGACAGGTGCGAAACGGCCGCTAGGCGACGCGGGTCAGGCGTCGAAGAGGCGCGACTCGGGCGCCGCCGGCGCACCGACGTGTGCGCGGCCGAGCTTCGTGATCACGCGGCCGCGTGGGGTGCGCTGGAGGAAGCCGAGCTGGAGCAGGTACGGCTCGTAGACGTCCTCGATCGTGTCGGTCTCCTCGCCCAGCGTGACGGCGAGCGTGGACAGGCCGACCGGGCCGCCTTCGAACTTGAAGGCGATCGCGCGCAGGAGGTCACGGTCGGTGCCCTCCAGCCCTTCGCCGTCGATCTCCATCAGGGCCAGCGCCTCCCGCGCGATCTCGTTCGTGATCGCACCCTGGTGCCGGACCTCGGCGACGTCGCGGACACGCCGGAGGATGCGGTTGGCGATGCGGGGCGTGCCGCGCGCCCGGAGCGCGATCTCGGTCGCCGCGTCGTCCTCGATCGCAACGCCGAGGATGCCGGCGGAGCGGCGGACGATGACCGTCAGCTGCTCGGGCTCGTAGTAGCCGAGCCGGAACGTCAGGCCGAAGCGGTCGCGCAAGGGAGTCGTCAGCAGGCCGGTGCGGGTGGTCGCGCCGACGAGCGTGAACTGAGGCAGGTCGAGCGTCAGCGTCCTCGCGGCCGGGCCCTGGCCGACGATGATGTCCAGCCGGAAATCCTCCAGCGCCGGATAGAGGATCTCCTCGATCGAGCGGTTGATGCGGTGGATCTCGTCGACGAAGAGGACGTCGCGCAGCTCGAGGCTCGTGAGGATCGCGGCCATGTCGCCCTTGCGCTCGAGTGCAGGCCCGGCGATGTTGCGAATGCCGACGCCGAGCTCCTCGCGGATGATCTGCGCGAGCGTCGTCTTGCCGAGCCCCGGAGGCCCGACGAGCAGCACGTGGTCGAGAGCCTCGCCGCGCGCCTTGGCCGCCGCGAGCGCGATCGCGAGCTGTTCCTTGACCGCCTCCTGGCCGACGAACTCGTCCAGCCGGCGTGGGCGGAGCGAGCGCTCGAGCTCCTCCTCGTCCGGGCCGAGGACGTCCGCAGCGACCGCGCTCACCCTAGGCCGCCTGCCTCAGGGCCAGCCGCACGCGCTCCTCGGCCGGGAGGTCGGGATCGACGGCGGCGAGCGCCTGCTCGGCCTCGACCACGGAGTAGCCGAGCTCGACGAGAGCGTCACGCGCGGTCGTGTGGCTGGAGGAGCCGGCGGCGCTCGAGATCGGCACCGGTTCCTCCGCGCCGAGCTTCTCCTTCAGCTCGAGCACGATGCGCTCGGCGGTCTTCTTTCCAACACCGGGGATCGCCTGGAATCGAGCCGTGTCCTGGAGCACGATCGCGCGGCGAAGGTCGGCCGCGGGCGAGCCGGAGACGATCGCGAGCGCGACCTTGGGGCCGATTCCCGCCACGGTCAGCAGATGGAGGAAGAGCTGCCGCTCGGCTGCATCGGCGAAGCCGTAGAGCTGCAGGGCGTCCTCGCGCACATGGAGGTAGGTCTCGACGACCGCTTCGTCCCCACGCTCGGCCGCTCGCACCGCGCCAGGGGTCGCGGCGAGCAGGTACCCGACGCCGTTCACGTCGAGCACGAAGCCGTCGGGCGTCCGCCCGGCAAGCGTACCCCGCAGCCGCGAAATCATCCGGCGATCCGCAGGAGCGGTGGTGCGAGCGCGTGGCAGATCGCGACCGCGAGGGCGTCGGCAGCGTGGTTCGGGGTCGGGTTGGCCTCCATGGCGAGGATGGCGCGCACCATCCGCTGCACCTGGGCCTTCTCGGCGCGGCCGTAGCCGCAGACGGCCTGCTTCACGCGGGCCGGTGGGTACTCAGCGCAGCCGACGCCGGCCACCGCGGCGGCGACGAGCACTGCCCCTCGCGCCTGCCCGACGGAGAGTGCGATGCGGGCATCTGCTCCGACGAAGGACTCTTCCAGCGCGACGGCGTCCGGCTCGTGCTCCGCAATGAGCCCCTGTACCCGTTCGAAGATCGTCTTGAGGCGGAGCTCCGGGCGCTCCCCCGCGGGTGTTTGCCACCACCCGTGGTCGATTGCCCTGATACGGCCTCCGCTTTCTTGGACGATCCCGTACCCGCATGCAGCCGTCCCTGGATCGATGCCGAGAACCTTCACGAGAAGAGGTTAGGCGGGGGATCGGACGTTCCTTCCCCCGCCTTCTCTCTGTTTGACGGTCAGGACTGCCGACCGGCGACGACGCGCTGGCTACTCCGCGTCGTCGTCGAGCAGTCTGCCCTCGGTGAGCTCGGCGGCGATGCTCTTGAAGAGCGTCGTCAAGCTGCTCGGGTTCGGCTGCGAGAAGAACTTCGAGTCATCGGAGGCGATTCCCTTGACCGCGATGTTGGCGGTGATCGCCGGCACTTCTGCGCACACGAACTGGAAGCCGTTCTTCTGTGCACACGTGGCGCCGCTCGAGCTGGTGCCGGTGGCCTTCCAGCCCAGGCAGCCCGCGCTCGGCGTGTCGTAGGCGATGCCGAAGACCCAGACGCCCTGCGCCGTGGCCTGGTCGGCCGAGGTCACGCCCTGCCTGCACGGGTTCGTCCGGTAGGCCGAGGTGTTGTTCGAGCAGACGCCGGAACCGTTCGGGGACAGGCACTGTCCGTAGTTCGCCTCACCGTCCGTCATGAAGATCATGACGTCCTGAGCCTCGGGGTCATGGTTCGCGGCGAGAACCTGGCGCGCCTTGTCGATCGCGGCCGCGAAGACCGTGGTACCGCCGGCCTTGATGCAGTCGATCGTGGAGACGAGCGGCGAGCTCGAGACCAGCGGCGACGTGGCCGACGTCTTGTAGTTCGTCGAGAGCGGCACGAACTGATAGCCGTTCGGGAACGCGTCGTAGTCGGTCGTCGGCCCGTTCGTGCCCTTCGGCGTGTTGCACACGTTTCCGTTGTGCGGGGCGAACGCCACGAGGCCGACCTGGTCGTAGGCCGGATCCATGGCGCCCAGGAACGCCTTGAGCCCGTTCTTGGCGCAGTCGAGCTTGGTTCCGCCGGCCGTGCAGGCGGTGCTCATGGAGCCCGTGCGGTCGAGGACGATCATCACGTGCGCCGGCTTCGGCGTGCCGCCACGCATGGACGCGGTCGCCTTGGCCTTGATCGTGAACGCGGGGATGCCGAGCAATCCGGCAAAGAAGGTCTTCGTCGGCGCCGCCTCCAGGACGACAACGGCGTTGTGGGGAGCACAGCCGCCCAACGAGACAACGCACTTCGTCGTCACGGTCGTCGTGACGCCGTTGATGTTGGACCGGTTGTTCTTGTTGCCGTCCGACGAGCTGTACTGGCGCGCAACGAGGGCGGCCTGGGTCGCATTGGGCAGCTCCTGAGCGCCGGCCAGAGCAGCGGCGTCGGCTGAGGACTGGAGCGCGCGGTGCGCGTAGTAGGCGTAGCCGACGTCGACGACCAGCGCTGCGAAACCGAGCAGCACGATCATCATCAGCACCATCAAAACGATGACCTGACCGCGCTCGTCCTGCGGTCGATCGGATTTCCTTCGTGCCAGCTTGTGCGAAACCACTGTCCAGAACCTCCCCAGAGTCGGCGCGTCCGCACAACGCCTGTTGTTTTCCAGCTGCCCTGAGTCAACGCATCGGTCGCGCAAGGGCGAAACTTGCTCGCTCGAACGAGTGATTTGCAGGGATTGCGCGGAAAACGAGCTGCGGAGCGACTAGGCCGAGACGGCCTCGAGGATGGGTTCCGGGATGTCGAAGTTCGCCGAGACGTCCTGGACGTCGTCGTTGTCCTCGAGCTCCTCGATCAGGCGGATCAGCTTCTTCGCCGCGGCCTCCTCGGCCACCTCGACCGTGGTCTTGGGAATCATCGTCAGCTCGGCCGACTGAACCTCGATTCCGGCGGCCTCGATCGCATCGCGCACGGCAGAAAGGCTCTCCGGGGCGGACGAGACCTGAAAAACGCCCCCGTCGAGCTCGACGTCGTCCGCGCCGCCCTCGGCGGCGGCCAGCGTCAGCTCGTCCTCGTCCACCGCCTCCGCGTCGACCAGCACGACCCCGCGCCGCTCGAACAGCCAGGCGACGGCGCCGGTGGTGCCGAGGTTGCCGCCGTGCTTCGCGAACGTGTGCCGGACGTCCGAGGCAGTGCGGTTGCGGTTGTCGGTCAGCGCTTCGACGAGCACGGCGACGCCGTCGGGCCCGTAGCCCTCGTAGACGATCGTCTCGTACGCCGCTGCGTCAGCGTCGGTGCCCGCACCGCGCGCGATCGCGCGCTCGATCGTGTCCTTGGGCATCGAGTACGACTTGGCCTTCTCGACCGCGTTCTGGAGCGAGAGGTTCGCCGCCGGGTCCGGGCCGCCCTCCTTCGCGGCGACGATGATCGCCTTCGAGAGCTTCGTGAAGAGCTTGCCGCGCTTCGCGTCGGCAGCACCCTTCTTGTGCTTGATCGTCGACCACTTGCTATGCCCTGACACTCGATCCCTCCTTCACCAGCTGCAGAAATCTCTCGTGTACGCGTGTGTCGCCGGTCAGCTCGGGGTGGAACGACGCGACGAGGAAGCGACCGTCGCGCAGCAGCACCGGCACGCCGTCGTGGGTCGCGAGCACGTCGACCTCGGCCCCGACGTCCGCCACGCGCGGCGCCCGGATGAAGACGCCCCGGAGTGGCTCGCTCTCGCCGGCGAGATCCAGGTCCGCCTCGAAGCTCGCGAGCTGGCGCCCGTAGCTGTTCCGCTCGACATCCACGTCGACGAGCCCGAGATGAGCCCGGTCGAGCAGGATCATGCCCGCGCACGTCCCGAGCACGGGAGCCGCGAAGCTCCGGATCGCCTCCTCCAGGCCGTACAGCCGCATCAGCCGCATGATCGCCGTCGACTCGCCGCCGGGGATCACGAGACCGTCCAGGCCATCGAGCTGCTCCGGCAGGCGCACCTCGACGACGTCCGCGCCGAGCGCGCGCAGCATGGCCGCGTGCTCGCGGAAGTTGCCTTGCACAGCGAGGACGCCGATCGTCATGCCTGAATTGTAGGTTCAGGCTTCGGGGTCGCCGTGCGAGCGTGCGAACCGGTCGCCGAAGAGGCCGAGCGCGAGGATGAGCAACCCCGCGAAGACGTAGTAGAGCGCGATCTGCCAGGGGTCGGTGCCGCCTTGGGGATCGCCGATCTCGACCGGGACGAAGAAGCTGACGAACGCCAGCCCGTCCTGGATGAAGTATGTCGTGGTCGCGAGAATCCCGGCCGCACCGAGCACCGCGTAGCTCGAGCGCCCGAACACGTAGCCGCCCGCGACGTAGGCCACGGACAGCAGGCCGACCAGGATCCAGCCGGCGTCGCCGTCCACGAGCGCGAGCACGCCGCCACCGAACACTGCGCCGCCGACGAGGTGGAGCCACATCCCGTACGGCTTCCTCCCGGCCCGGTCGACGGCGTGGCCGGCCGCAACGAGGATCAGGCCCGCGACGATCGCCATCCACTCCTCGGCTCCCAGGTCGATGAGAGCGACGGCGAACGTCACCGCGATCGGGAGCATGAGCAGCGGTGCACGGAAGCGCTGCAGCGCGACGAGCGCACCGCCGATCGTCAGCAGCTCGAGGAGCAGGAGCGCGGGGTCCCAGTCCCTGCCGGCGTCATCCTCGTCGAGGAGGCCGATCCAGGTCTCCAGCGAGCCCACGAGGACTGCGAAGAAGACCACGGCGAGCGTCGCCAGGACGCCCGCGGCAACGAGGCGGCTGCGCTGCTGCAGCGCGAGGGCGAGCCCGAGCGCGGCGGCCGTGGCGAGTGCGCTGTAGCCGACCAGGGCGGCGTTGCCATGATCCTCGCCGAGGATCCCGAGGAGCGTGCCGGTCGCGAAGAGCACGACGAAGGCGCCGATGTAGACGAGGGCGCTGCCGCTCGACCAGCGTGGCCGCAGGGCGTCGCCGGGCAGCAGTCGCTCGACCGTCATGTCACGACTGTGACGAGTGCGCCGGACGGAGAGGCCGCCCGGCGCACCGTTCGGCTGCTAGCCGACGCAGACGTTGGCGGAGCCGCTGGTGATCGCTCCCGTGACGGCACCAGCCGGGGTGGCGGTGCCGGCGATTGCGTCGGCGACTCGCGCCGCGGGCCGACAGGTGGCACCGGGATTGAGCCGGACTGTGCTGCCCGCGATCGAGAACGCACTGCCGGCCTGGAACGTCGCCGCCCCACCGGCGTTGAACGTCGCCGCCCCGCCGACGTCCACCGACAAGGTGCTTCCGGCCTGGGCCAAGATGCCCAGCGCGCTCTGGAGCGTCAGGCTCCCGTCGCTGCCTATCGCCACGCCGTTGCCCGCGATCGACACGCCCGTTCCAGCCTGGGCGGCGAACGCCAAGTCACTCTGGAGCGTCAGGTTGCGGTCGCTGTCGATCGCCACGCCGTTGCCCGCGATCGACACGCCCGTTCCAGCCTGGGCAATGAGGGCCGAGCCGCTCTGGAGCGTGAGGTCCCGATCGCTTCGCACGTCTACCCCGGCGCTCGTGAGATTGATCGTCGACCCCGCGCCGGCGAGCACGATGCCGGTGTCGGTGACGCTGAGCGAGTACTCGCCGTTCGGGCTCGTGAACGTGCCCGAGAACGGCGCGCCGTCCTGCCCGTCCTCACCGTCCTGCCCGTCCTCACCATCCTGTCCGGCCGGCCCGGGTGGCCCAGGCGGGCCAGTGGGGCCCGGATTGCCCGTGGGGCCCTGCTTGTTGAAGGTGATCTCGACCTCCAGCAACGCGCTGCAACGCTGCCGCTCGGGGTCGATGATCCTGATCGTGCCGACGTTCTTCAGCATGCAGGCGTGGTAGACGCCGGTGCCCGCATCGGGGATCGCGGCGTAGGCGACGCCGCCCGCGACCGCGAAGATCGCGATCGCCGCAAGCGCCACCCGCCGGTGCCGCAGGCCACGAATGAATTGCATGGTGCCCTCCCGGTCGATTGCGCCGGACCGTTGTCCGTCGTGGCAGGACCGTCCCACGGCGAACGCGGCCGCGCAAGCCCGCCGGGAGCCGCCCGCTCAGGTACGCGACGGTGCCCGCCGGGTTCCTGACGCGTGGCTGAGCGTGCGCGGCCGGAGGGGATAGTGCGAGAGCACAGACCCGGAGAGCCGCGTGCGCTCGGGCGCGCGAGGGCGGCGGAGGCCGGCTCCGCCGGCCGGGAGCCGCCCGGTCAGGGACGCGACGGTGCCCGCCGGGTTCCTGACGCGTGGCTGAGCGTGCGCGGCCGGAGGGGAATAGTGCGAGAGCACAGACCCGGAGAGCCGCGTGCGCTCGGGCGCGCGAGGGCGGCGGAGGCCGGCTCCGCCGGCCGGGAGCCGCCCGGTCAGGTACGCGGCGGGTCTACCAGCCGCGGGTTTCGAGCAACTCGCTCGGCTCGAGCGAGGCGGTCGAGATGCCGACCATCGGCTCGCCGAGGCCCGCGGAGACCCGCGCGAGGATCTCGGCGTCGCGGTAGTGCGTCGTCGCCTCGACGATCGCCTTGGCGCGCAGCGCCGGATCGCCGGACTTGAAGATGCCCGAGCCGACGAATACTCCGTCGGCGCCGAGCTGCATGCAGAGCGCGGCGTCGGCCGGGGTGGCGATTCCGCCGGCGGTGAAGGTGACGACCGGCAGGCGGCCGTTCTCGGCCACCCACCTGACGAGCTCGTAGGGGGCGCGCAGCTCCTTTGCCTCGGCGTAGAGCTCCTCCTCGCGGAGAGAGCCGAGCCGCCGGATGCCGCCGAAGACGGCGCGCATGTGCGTGACCGCGTTGACGACGTCGCCGGTGCCCGCCTCGCCCTTCGTCCGGATCATCGCGGCGCCTTCCGCGATCCGCCGCAGCGCCTCGCCGAGGTTCGTCGCGCCGCAGACGAACGGGATCTCGAACTGCCACTTGTCCACGTGATGGGCGATGTCCGCCGGGGTGAGCACCTCCGACTCGTCGATGTAGTCGATCTCGAGCGCCTGAAGGATCTGCGCCTCGACGAAGTGACCGATCCGGCACTTCGCCATCACCGGGATCGTCACCGCCTCCTGGATCTCCTGCACCATCGCCGGGTCGGACATGCGAGAGACGCCGCCGTCGCGCCGGATGTCGGCGGGCACGCGCTCGAGTGCCATCACCGCCACCGCGCCGGAATCCTCGGCGATCTTCGCCTGCTCAGCGTTGACGACGTCCATGATCACGCCGCCCTTGAGCATTTCGGCGAGCCCGCTCTTGACGCGCATCGTCCCCGTCTCGGTCACGCCATGAGTGTAGCCGCCGCGGCAAACCACACTCGCATCGCACGCCGGAATATGCGATGACTACCACTACCGAACGCGACTCCTCTCCCCCTCCAGACGGAGCGGTCGCCTTGGCGGCTGTGCCGTCTGGCCCAGAAAGGAGCGTTCGGTAGAGGGGTCTGCTCCTTACCGAGTAGGCCCCTCGCTACGTGCGCGCTGAACGGGCGAAGCCTGTGACCCGGGGCTTACTTGCCGCCGGAGGCGACCTCTCCCACGGGACGTCCGAGCTGCTTCTCCCACCAGTCGGACTCGCGCTCCTCCATCTGGATCTGGAGCTCGCCGACGTACTGCGCAAGGTCGGTCTCCCGTTTTGCGAGCCGGAGCTCCAGGTCGGCGACGATCTTCTCGCGCTGCTCGAGCTTGACCTCGCGCAGCTCCGAGTCGGCCTCGGCGCGCGCCCAGCGGATCTCGATCTCGGCCTCGCGGTCGTCCATCTCGCGCATGCGGTCGGAGAGCGACGCCTCGGTCTGGCTGAGCCGCAGCTCGCGCCGCTCGACGCGGGCGCGGTTCGACTCGAGCAGCGTCTCGGAGCTCGTGACCTCGGCCTCGCGTGCAGCGAGCTCACGGCGAAGGTCGTCGAGCCGTGCTGCCTCGGCCTCCCGGTGCGCGAGCGTCTGCTCGTCGGCCTCTTCGCGGCGCAGCTGCGACTCGCGCCGGTTCAGCTCGGCCTCGCGAGCCGCAAGCTCGCTCTCCTTGGCGGAGACCTCGGCGCGCTTCGCGCTCATCGCGGCGACCACTTCGCCGGTGCCGGTGCGGTCCTCGGCGAGCCGCTCGAGATCGGCCGTCAGCCGGTCGGCCTTCGCCTTGAGCTCGGCCTCGCGAGACTCCAGATGCTCCTCGCGGGCGGTGACCGCCGCACGCGCCTTGAGCAGCTCGCGCTCGCGCTCGGCCACTCCCTTGTCGTGATCCCCGACCTCGGACTCCTGCTCGCGGAGAAGCGCCTCGCGCGTGGCGAGCACCGCCTCGCGCGCCTCGACCCGCGCCACGGCTTCCGCTGTCTTGGCGTCCATCTCGGCGAGCGTCCGCTCGACGGCGCGCTCGCGCTGAGCAAGAGCCGCTTCCTGCTTTGCCAGCTCCGTCGAGCTCTCGGTCCGCTCGCGGTCGGCATTCTGGAGCTCGCGGAACTTGGTCGAGATCTGCTGCTCGCGCGCCGTCGTTCGTGCCTCGGCCGCGAGGAGCTCGGCCTTCAGGTCGGCGAGGCGCTGCTGCTCGGCGGCCGCCGCTTCGGCGCGCTGCACAAGCTCCTGCTCGCGCTCTTCGAGCGTTGCCTGCTGGGCGGCGATCTTCGCCGCGCGGCTGTCGACCTCCGACGACCGCAGAGACAGGCTCTGGGCATCGGCGAAACCCTCCTCGAGCCGCGCCTGCAGGTCCGCGAGCTCGTCGCGTACCTCCCGCTCGCGGGCGATCGCCGTCGCGAGCTCGGCCCGGACGATCTCCAGCTCGCCCTCCAGCTCGCCGCCCGGCTCGCGAACGTGCTCTGCCGCGACGACGACAGGGACATCGGGTGCCGCCGGCGGCGGCTCGCTGGCCGCACCGGGACGCTTCGAGGCGTCGGGATGCTGCTCGGCCTGCGCCTCTTCCTCGTCGCGGCGCCGCTCGAGCTGGCGCCGAAGGCCGGTCCCGAATCCCTGCTCGGTCTCGTGCTCCGGATCGCGGGCGGCAGCCATCTCAGAACTCGAAGACGGTCATCAGGTTGAGCATGGCGGGCCCGAGGATGACGATGAACATCGCCGGGAAGATGAAGATCACGGTGGGGAAGAGCATCTTGATCGGCGACTTCATCGCCTTCTCCTCCGCGGCCGCCTGACGCTTCAGGCGCGACTCGGCCGCCTGGACGCGGAGCAGCCGGCCGAGGGAGATGCCGAGCTGGTCGGCCTGGATGATCGCGCGCGTGAAGCTCGAGATCTCCGGCGTCGCCGCCCGGTCCGCGAGCTTCTTGAGCGCATCGTGACGCGACTCGCCGATACGCATCTCGCCGAGCGTGTGGGCGAACTCCTCTGCGAGGGCCCCCTCCATGTGCTCCGTCAACTTGGCGACCGCGCCGTCGAAGGCGAGGCCGGCCTCGACCGAGACCGCCAGCAGATCGAGCGCGTCGGGCAGCTGGGCGCGCATCTCCTCGCGGCGCGTACGGGCGCGGCGCGAGACGATGAAGCCCGGGACGATGAACCCGATCGCGGCGAAGCCGAACGCCATCAGGAAGCCCATTGTCGGCCCGAGGAACGCGAAACCGACGATCGAGCCGAGAACGCCGCCGCCGATCGCCCCGGCGCTCTTGGCGGCGAGGAACATCGTCGGGGTGACGGTCCTGCCCATTCCGGCGGCCATCAGACGGAACGAGATGTTCTCCATCGTCACACGTGGGTTCAGGCGAAGGGCAACCCCCGCCAGGGAGGCGGTGGCCGGAACGAGAACCCGCTGGCGGAAGTGAAGGCGCTCGAGACCGGCGCCGGCGGCGCGGACGCGGCCGTAGGTCGCGGCGCGCCGGACCGCAGTGCGGCGTTCGCGGCTCGGGTGCGTGACGACCTCACTGACGAGATAGGCGGCGACTGCGAGTAGGAGTGCGGCGAGGAAGAGCAACGGCATCTCTGATCACCCCTTGAAGTTGACGATTTTGCGGAGCATGAGCGAGCCCATGCCGATCATCACGACGCCGACGACGAGCAGCTTCTGGCCCGCTCCGGTCTGGAACAGCGGCGCCATGTAGTCGGCGTTCAGCAGCGTGATCGTTCCTGCCATGAAGAACGGCACGCCGACGAGGACGTACGCCGACATGCGCCCCATCGCGGTCAGGCCCCTGATCTTGCGCGCGAACTGCTGCCGGTTGCGCACCGCGTCGGCGACCATGTCGAAGATGCCGGCGAGGCTGCCGCCGACCTGGCGCTGGATCGTCACCGCGGTGACGACGAACGAGAGATTCTTCGACCCGACCCGTTCGGCCATGTCGGCGAGGGCGTCGTCCATCGGCCGGCCGAGCCGAGTCTCCGTCAGCACCCGGTTGAACTCCTTGCTGGACGGCGGCTGACCCTCGTCGACGACGGCCTGGATCCCGGCGCGGAAGCTGTGCCCCGCCTTGAGGGACGCGGCGAGCGTGATCAGGAGATCCGGGAGCTGGTCGTCGATCGCCCGCAACCGCTGGCGCGCCTTGTACGCGACAAAGCCGACCGGGATCAGGGCGCCGAGGAGGAGCGCGATGAAGGCGAAGAACGAGCCGACACCGATGAGGCCGAAGATCAGGCCGACAAAGAGCCCCGAGCCGACGCAGATGTACACGAGCTCGACTGTGCGCAGCGGCAGGTCTGCCCGCTCGAGCAGCTTGTGCAGCTTGTGCCAGACGCTGAGGTTGCCAAAGGCTCGCTCGGTCGCGCGCATCAGCGACGAAGCGGTGGCGAAACGCTCCTCGACGGGACCGCGTGTGCGCTTGCGCTGCGGCTCGCCGATGTGCGGCGCGAGCCGGCGGCGTAGCCCGGCTCCGACCGGCGCCTTGAAGAGGAAGACTGCGGCGACGAGGATGCAGAAGCCGACCAGCGTGGCGACGAGCATCGGGCCGACTGCGAACAACGGGTCCGGCACTGTCGACTCCGCGGTGGCCGCCGCTGCGACTCCGGGCGCCTTCGCCGTGGCACGCGCTGCCCCGGCCGCGAGCTCGAACGAGTCGCCGGGACGGGCGGTGGTGAAGTAGGTGAGCTGCCAGGTCCGGCGGAGCTCCTGTGCGAGCGCCGCGTAGATCGCCTGGAGAGAGGCCGTTCCCGCTGCACCGCTGTAGCGGCCGCCCGTCTCGGAGGCGAGGCGCTTGAGGGGTGCCGGCTTGAAGCTCGGGCTCTCGATCCCGATCGGATAGACGGTGACCCGCGCATCGTTTGCGGCCGCGATCGCCTCTTCCAGGCTCGCCTTGCTCGAGACCTCCTGGCCGT
The DNA here is from genome assembly GCA_963749515.1 of uncultured Gaiellaceae bacterium. Taxonomy (GTDB): domain Bacteria; phylum Actinomycetota; class Thermoleophilia; order Gaiellales; family Gaiellaceae; genus Gaiellasilicea. Next base: position 410,969 of record CAVVMR010000010.1, on the reverse strand, counting down.
CGGTGACGAGCACGAGAACGCGGGACTGATGGACGTCGGACGCGAGCAGCCCAGAGGAGAGGATGACCGCGTCGTAGAGCGCGGTGCCTCGCACCTTGTCGACCTCGAGCCCGCGCAGTGCCGAGTCGGCCTCGGCGGTGCCGGACGAGAAGCCGGTCAGCTGGAAGGCCTGCTTCCCGACGGCAACGACCGCGATCCGGTCGCTACCAGGCTTCGAGCGGACGAAGGAACGCGCGGCGGCGGTGGCGTCCCTCATGGCGCTGCCGGCCATCGACTGAGACCGGTCGAACAGGAGCACGACGCTCTTCTCCCGGCCGAAGTTCTTTGCCGAGAAGCCGATCACCGACTGTCCGTTCTCGCTCAGCTTGGGCGCCGTATTGGCGGGCTGAGGCGTGACCACGGTGACACGGACGGAGGGATATCCGCTCGTGTCGACAGCCGTGATCCGGGGGCCGCCGACGGCGGCGCCGCCGACTCCGGGGACGAGAACGGCGATGAGGGCGACTGCGCTGAGCAGCGTTCGCCTCACTGCACACCTCCGTACGGCCCGGCGGTGAACGCCGGGCGGCTTCCCGGCACTTCGGCCCGGAAGAACGCCGGGGGAAGGAGGACTCCGTTCGAGGCCATCTTCTCCAGGAAGTGCGGCTTGAGGCCGGTGCACCCAAGCGGGGCGAGCAGGCGCGAGCCGCGCACTCCGGCCTGACCCTCGTCCGGCGGCTTGGCGACGAACAGGTCCTGCAGGGTGATCACGTCCGACTCCATGCGCAGCACCTCGGTGATGTGCGTGACGCGGCGCGAGCCGTCCACGAGGCGGGAGATCTGCACGAGCACGTCGAACGCGCTCGAGATCTGCTCGCGGATCGCCCTGTGCGGGAGCTCCACGCCGGCAGTCATCACGAGCGTCTCCAGGCGGGAGAGCGCGTCGCGCGGGGTGTTCGCATGGATCGTGGTGAGCGAGCCCTCGTGGCCCGTGTTCATGGCCTGGAGCATGTCCAGCGTCTCAGCGCCACGGACCTCGCCGACGATGATCCGGTCGGGGCGCATCCGCAGGGCGTTGCGGACGAGCTCGCGGATCCGGACCTCGCCCTGGCCCTCGATGTTCGGCGGGCGTGACTCGAGCGTGATCACGTGCTCCTGCTGCAGCTGAAGCTCCGCAGCGTCCTCGATCGTCACGATCCGCTCGTCTCCGGGCACGAACGCCGACATGGCGTTCAGCATCGTCGTCTTACCGGTGCCGGTACCACCGGAGATGAGCACGTTCAGCTTGCCCTTGACGCACGCGCCGAGAAACTGCCCGGCCTGCGGAGTCAGGGAGTTGAAGTTGATCAGGTCGTCCATCGTGTACGGATCGCGCGCGAACTTCCGGATCGTCAGCGTCGGGCCCTTGAGCGAGAGCGGCGGAATGACCGCGTTGACCCGGCTGCCGTCCGGAAGACGGGCGTCGACCATCGGCGATGCTTCATCGATCCGCCGGCCGACCTGCGAGACGATCTTGTCGATGATGCGGAGCAGGTGCGCGTTGTCCACGAACGACACATCCGTGCGCTCGAGCCGGCCACCACGCTCGACGAAGATCAGGTCGTATCTGTTGACCATCACTTCGCTGACCGAGTCGTCGCGGAGGAGCTCTTCGAGCGGCCCGTACCCGAGCACGTCGTCCGTGATCTCCCGCTGGATGCGCCGCCGCTCCTCGCGGGTCAGCGGCGTCCGGTCGAGGGCGAGCTGCTCGGCGACCGCGTGCAGGACGCGTTCAGTGAGGTCCTCAGCGCTCTCGCGCTTGAAGAGCTCGGGACCGAGCTTCGCGATCACGGCGTGATGGATCGAGCCCTTCAGCTCGGCGTACGGGTCGCCCGCGCGGGGGGTTGCCGCCGGCGCGTTTGGCGCGGCGGGGGTGGTAACGGGGCCGGCGAGCGCAACCGGACGCTCTGCGATTACGTTCGCGGCCCCGTTCTCGTTTTGCTTTGAAAGTCGATCGTGGAGGCCCATTGCTAGGCCCTCGCAAGCGCGGCGAACTTGCGCTTCTTCTTCGGCTGCTCCTGGACGAGTAGGGCCTTGGTGACCTGCCGGATGGCGCGGGCGAAGTCGCAGCCCGCATCGGCGATCGCTGGCGGCGCGCCCCGGTTCACGCCCAGCGGCACAGCCCGGTCCGAGGGAACCTCGAAGTGGATCTTGACGTCGAGGGCACCCTCCACCTCGCTCTTCTTCATCCCGACCTTCGAGTTCGCGCGGTTCAGCAGGAAGCGGATCCGCGTGGCGGGGAAGGAGAGCAGATCGAGCGTCTGGAGCGACAGGCGGACGTTCTTGAGGGTCGGCACGTCCAGCCCGCAGACCATCAGCAGCTCGTCGGTGCGGTCGAGCGTTGCCAGCATCGGGCCGTGGAAGAACGGCGAGGTGTCGACGACGATCACGTCGTACGACTCCCGCGCGACTTCGAGCAGCCGGGCCAGCTTGGACTCGGTGACGAGCTCTGCGTCCTCCGGGCGAAGCGGCGCGGGCAGGATGTCGAGCCCGCACGTGTGCTTCGTGATGTAGCCCGCGAGCTTCTCCGAGTCGAGCTCACCCGGGGCGACAACGAGGTCGTAGATCGTCTTGTCCGGCTCGAGGCCGAGCATGATCGCGGCATCGCCGAACTGCAGGTCGAGATCGAGCAGGAGCGTGCGCCGCCCCTCGTGCTTCGCGAATGAGGCTGCGAGGTTCGTGGCCGCGACGGTCTTGCCCGTCCCACCCTTCGGTGAGAAGACGGTGATGATCCGGCCCTGGCGAGCGTGTGCACCTTCCGCGACCAGACGGCGGCCGGCGTGGCCCGCCTTCCGGAGCGCGAAGACGACGTTGTCGGTCAGCTGCGGCAGCAGCAGGACGTCGGCGACGCCCTCGGCGTCCAACGCTTCCTCGAGCAGTGCGGACGACTCCCCTGAGGCGAGGATCACGATCGGCGAGCGGGTGTGCTCCCGGATCGCAGCGACCTCGTCCGCCGGGAAGGTGGCCGACCGGGTTGCGTGCACGACGACCTGGAGATGCCCGCCGGCGAGGGCGGCTGACGCCTCCGCGACGTTCTCACTCCAACCGACGAAGTCGAGCTCGGGATGTGCTGCCAGGCCCTCGCGCAGGCGGTCGAGCCCGTCGCAGGAGCCGGTGACGTAGATGCGGGTGCTCTCACTCATTGTTTCCCTCCACCGGGGCGTTGCCGACACGGGCATCTTCGAGCTGCTTCGGGCGGACGCCCTCACGCAGCAGCGAATGAGCGCTCTCGACGTTTTCCGGGCTGTCGGCAGCGTCGACACCGGGGCGAAGCTCCAGGTGCCACTGAGCGTTCTTCATTGCCCAATACAGCTTCTGGACCTGAAGGTCGGTGACTGCGAGCGTGGCGGCGAACGGGCTCGACCCAGCCGAGGTGACCTTTTCGGCGGTGCCGTCTGCTTCGGGCGCCTTCAGAACGAGGACGTTGCGCAGGATGATCCGGCTGTAGTGCGTCTGCGACCCCTCGGGGTAGGTAAACGTGGAGACGACGTCGACGCGATCGCCGGCCTTCACTGTTCCGGCGAGCAGCTGCTCCGCCTCGCCGGGAACGGCGATGGCGCGCTGCAGGCCTGTCAGCTGAGCGAGGATGCCTCGCTCCGAAGGAGTAGCGAAACGGCGCGTCGACACCTGCTCGCCGGCGTAGATCGGCTCGGTGGCGACGAGTGTGGCGAGCTGTGCGGGATTCGAGATCGCGCCCGGGACGACGCCCCTGCGGACGATCTCGGTCTTGCTCAGCATCCCACCGCGGACAACATCTGCGCCGGACGTGCCGGCCGGGATGTCCGCCTTGGCGACGTAGACCGGGACGTTGGTCTCGGCCTTGCGTACGTCACGTTCGTAGTTCTTCACGTAGAACGCCGTCAGCAAAGCAGCGACGACGGCCAACGCGATCGCGATTGTGATGTTCCTGATGCGGTACGTCATGAGCGTCTTCCTTCTTTCTGCTAACGGGGGAACAGTCGAAAAATTGGGGCCTATTCCACGCGTTCCACTGTCTTGCTGCGGAGGGTGCCCGAGGCGACGACGATGCCGAGGACGTCGATGTCGTACGGATACGTCGCTTCGACGGTGATGTCTGCGCCGGGCGCCCACGCGGTGGCGGAGGCGGTGACTCCGAGGTCAGCCGGCTTGAGGCCCTGCGCGGCGTTGCGCGTGGCTGCCACTGTGATCGCGATCGGATTGGTCGCGGTCCGGCTGACGGCACCCTTGCGAGCTCCGACGCGCGTTGCATCGGTCAGGGTGATGTAGTCGTTGTAGAGGATCCCGAACTGGATGATGCTGAACAGCACCACGCAGAGAATCGGCAGGACAAGCGCGAACTCGACCATGGTCTGGCCGCGTTCCCTGCGAATATCGACTCTCTTCATGGTCATCGTATTTCCTGTCTATCGGCAAATGTGACGGCGTCCCCGAGGCTGGTCGGGGACGCCGTCCAAGCACTCAATACAGTCCCGTGACGATGTTGACCGCGTCGTTGATCGACTCAGCGATCGCTCCGGACAGGACACCAAAGGCGGTGACGATGGCAATGACGATCACGCCAAGGACAACGGCATATTCCGCCATCGTCTGACCCAGTTCCTCGGTCAGCGAGATCCTCTCTGTCATCATCTTTTTCCTCCCTTGGTTGGAACTACAGAAGTGCGGTAACAGCGTTCAGTGCGCCCGTGATGGCACCGGACAGGGCCGTCAGGGCAATGACAACGATCACGGCGATCACCGCGAGGACGACGCCATATTCGGCCATCGTCTGGCCCGATTCGTTGGCCAGCGAAATCCTCTCTGTCATCATCATCGACCTCTCTTGGTTGGAACTACAGAATGGCGGTGACTGCGTTCAGTGCACCCGTGATGGCACCTGACAGTGCCGTCAGAGCGATGACGACGATCACGGCGATCACGGCGAGGACGACGCCGTACTCCGCCATCGTCTGGCCCTCCTCGGAGCGAAGCTCGGCGAGCCGGTTCTGAATGGAGACGAAAAGCTGCAGCATGTAATTCACCTCCCTTCAGGCAGGAGAGAGCGGTAGACACCCGGGCAAAATGTGGTTACCCGGAAGGTCTTGGAATGTGTGGTGCGATTGGCTTTGCGGTGCTGCACGTGAGAAACCCTTCTCTCATCGGCGAGCCGCTTTCGCCTGGTTGTCATGGTTCCCTGCGGAGACAACATCGTTCAGCGGTCGGAACCTGAGAAGCCCCTTTCGGGGGAATTCTTGCGCCCACCTTTCAAAGTTCCCCCATAAGAGTGAGTGGGGCTAAAGGTGCTGCCGATAAGAGGAATTCACGGAACCGTTGGCGGCGCGGGTCTTGACAATCCAGGCGCCGGACGGAGCACTACGCCCCGGCGCCCGATTAGGAGGAGCTGGGTCGATGCCACGGAACCGAAACTTTCTAGGGATGCTCTTGCCGTTCGGCCTCCTGGCCGTCGCGGTGCTCACCTTCATTCGTCGCAGGGGTGACGACTGGGAGTACGAGACGGCCGAGGACGACGCTGCCGTTCGCGACATTCCGGTTGGGTTGCAGACCGGCCGCCGCCGCAGTCCGGCGAAACGGCTCGCTCTCGTCGCCGCCTTCACGTCCCTGTTCTTCGCCGGAGCGGCGTTCACCGCAGGCGCCGGCGACCAGCTGGCAAAGATGCTCGACCCCGACGACGCCGCTGCGCTCGAGGCGGCGAACAACGAAGCCGCCGCCGCCGCGGCAGCCGCAGCGCCTGCAGCGCCGGAGGCGGCGCCCGCCGCTGAAGCCGCGCCCGAAGTCGCCCCTGAAGCTGCTCCCGAGGCAACCCCTGAGGTAGCTCCCGAGGCAGCTCCGGTTGCGCCCGCCGGCGAGCCGGTCGTCGAATCGGCCCCGACGGCCGAGGCCGCCGCGACGCCGGAAGCCTCCGTCGCGACCGAGGCGGCTCTGGCCGCAGAGCCGGATGTCGCCGTCGTCTCCGCCTCGACCGCGAAGAGCGTCTCGAGCTCGCAGGCTGCCCCGGCGGTCGCCACTGCGCCCAAGACGCAGTCGGCAAAGCCTCGGGCGGCCAAGTCCAAGGCGCCGACGAAGAAGTGGGTCCTGAAGCGCGCCGCCGCCGCACCCGCGCCGGCACCCGAGATCGAGCCCGGCTTCGGCGAGCCGACCGTCTGGCTCAACCGTGCACTCCCGGACCCGACGCCGCCTTCTGCCCGCCTGACTCGCGCCTTCGCACGTGAGCTCGTGTCGGTCTCGAAGCGCCACGGTGCTGACTGGGCCGCCGTGCTCGGCGTTCTCCGCGCCCAGGGCGAGCGGGGCTCCGTGCCCGCCTCGACCCAGGAGCTCAACACGATCGCGACTCGACTCGCCAATCAGAAGGCGTGGCGCGGCGCGCTCGCGCTCTCAGGTCGCACCGGTTTCGCGGACAGCGTCGAGGCGCTGGCCGACCTGTACCGGGCAGTCGGGGTCGAGACGCTCGTCACCGGCTTCGAAGCCTCGAAGAAGCGGCTCTCGAAGCGCGTGCTCGACGCCGAGAACGTCTGGATCTACGGCGGCGGCCGCGAGGACATCGCAGCCGGCCGGATCGATGTCAGGATTCTCGCCGTGATCACCTATCTCAAGCAGCGCCATGGCGCTGTGACCGTGTCCAGCCTCTTCGCCGGCCACCGCAAGTTCTCCCGGCCCGGAGTCATCTCGGCCCACACGTACGGACACGCCGTCGACATCGCAGCCGTCGGCGAGGTCTCGATCGCCGGTCACCAGCAGCCGGGTGGGATCACGGAGGCAGCTGTCCGCTCGCTGCTCCTCCTCCCCTCCGAGCTGCAGCCGCAGCAGGTCATCTCGCTGCTGGGGCTCGGCGGCCCGTCGTTCCCGCTCCGCGACCATGGAGACCACATCCACGTTGGCTTCTGAGTTCGCGGTCCTGACCCGCGAGGACGGGCGCGTCGTCTGCGAGCACCTGCTCGTGGCGACGCGCCCGTTCCAGCGAATGCGGGGGCTGCTCGGCAGGCGCGACCTGCCGGCCGGTGAGGGAATCCTGCTCCGCCCCGCCGGCTCGGTTCACATGTTCTTCATGCGGTTCGCGATCGACGCGATCTTCCTCGACCGCGATCTGGTCGTGATCGACATCGCGCACGACCTGCGGCCCTGGAAGACCGCGGGCCGCCGCGGAGCGAAGGCGGTCGTCGAGCTCGCGAGCGGTGAGTGCGCCCGCCGCGGCATCAAGCCAGGGGACGCACTCGCGCTCTCGTAGAGCTTCGGACTCCTAGACGCCCATCGCGGTCTGGACGTGCCGCAGCATCCAGATCGAGCAGAGCAGTGCGTAGCTGAGCCCCGGGATGACGAGAACGGCGATCGCGATCACGGACATCACCGGCGACTCGACCATGCCGGGCGACAGCCGGAGCAGCGCGAACGCGAGCCCGGTGTGGAGCAGTGTCTTCCCTACGTGCTCGGGTGCCAGCTTTGGAAACCGCACGTGGACCCAGAGCGCAAGAAGTGCAGAGCCGATCGACAAGACGACAACAAACGCTTGACTCGACATATCCCCTCTTCCTTGATCGCCGCAGTGATGAGAAGAGCGGGGCCACCACAGAAGCCCCGCCGCGTTCTCCGTAAAGACCCTCGAGTCCACCGCAGGAGGCCCGAGAAGCTTGTGTGTTTCGCTGCGCTCACCATGCACCACCAGGACGCGCTTGACCTATCACCCAGCGGGTGGTTCACCGCGCTTGTTCACAGTGAAGCGCCGCGGTGCTGAATGCCGCTACACACTTCGGCCCGTTCGCCGCAGTCGATCGACGCAGTCGTCGCAGATCGTGTGCGTCGCTCCTGGGTGGGGAGACTCGTCCTCTGCACGGCGTCCTCGGATCCACTTGCCGTTGACGTAGAGGCGCCGGCACCACGCGCAGCGGCGCGCCATCTCTCCGCGTTCCTCTGGCTGTTGCGACACGAGTCCTCGTCCTCGTCCGCCCCGAAGTCGACCCGTTCCCAGAATGAGCGGGCCGCATCGAGGCTCGTAACGCGACCCAATCGTACTCGTTTGCAAACCGTAAAGTTTCTGAAAGGTCACGTCCGCCCGGCGGCTCGTCCGCGTCTCACTACACGGCTACTGGGGATGGGCGCCACGGGCGATGGAGGGTCGACCTCCCCAGTACGCCACTCTTCGATCGACCCGCGAGCCCGTACCTCGATCGAGGGATGCTGGCCCGCTGTGTGATCCGCGATAGCACGAGGGACAACTGGCGTTTGCGGCACGCCTTCGAGACAACAGGGGTTCTTACGTGCGCACGCTCGGTTGGGTCGGTCTGTTCCTGGTGATCGGGCTGGGGACGCTCAAGTTCGCGCCTGACCCGGGGCGTGCAGCCACCGCGGCCGAGTGCACGAGGGATTTCAGCGCCGGTTTTCGTTCCTCCTATCCGCCCGACATGGATCGCTACATTCCGCTGCGCAAGCTCAAAGCCGCTTCGGCGAAGCTCTGCGCCGGCTGGATGGCATACGGTCGCGAGCACCCCTCGGCAAAGCCGGATGACCCGGCCAGTCTCGCGGCGGCGATACACGAGAAGCCGGCCACGCACGTGCCCCTCTGCGCCGTCAGCGTTCAAGTCGACCTCGCCGCCAACGCACAGGTGTATCGGTTCGTCACGAAGGCCGAACGGAACCGATACCAACGCGACTACTGCCGTCTTGCAGCCACGTACATGCAGCCGAACTCGATCGCGATCGACAATGCCCGGCTCGCCGCCGAGCATCCCGGCCTCTTCGCCCCCTTCTGCGCCTCGATGGTTCAGGACGGCGCCGGCCCTGCCGTCCTCGCCGCGTACACCCGGCCCAAGATGCAGAGGATCACGCGCCGGGCGTGCCTCCAGGCGCTCGAGCGCGGCGTCATCCGCTGCGGCTCGGCCGGGCTCACCAACGCCCAGATCGACAACGCCCGCTTCGACGCCATCCTCCAACGTCAAGGCCTCTAGGACCGCATGAGCCCCACGGCGAAACGGATCTGCTCGGTGCTCGGCATCATCTGGGGCGCTGGGGTGGTCCTGACCGGCTTCAAGTACGGAGTCGCCTTCGACACCGCGTACAACGTCGGCCGCGTCATTGCGTATCTCGGCGGCTGGATGCTGATCGGAGCGGGCATCGCCGGCCTTCGACCCAAGCTCCTGAACCCACGCCAACGCGAACTCGACCTCTACTAGCGCGCCTGGTCGGAGCGCACTCAGCAGCGCCTGCAGGCGCTTTCGGAGTCGTTACGGCTGTTCGGGCGGAAGCGTCACGGTAACGGTGACGGGCAGTTCAACCGTCACTGTCACCGGCTTGGTCGTTTCGGTGACGTGAACCGTGTCGGTCTCGCGGAGAGTGTCGGTCAAGCGGACCGTCTCGGTCGAGCGGAGCGTCTGCGTCACCGGAACGTTCTCCGTGATGACGCGGACCGTCGTCACCGGGCGATCGACCGTCTGTAGCTGCTGATTCGTGACAACCCGCTCTCGCGTGACGATGCGCTCGGAGGTGACAACGCTCGTGCGTGTTCTTCCGTCGCGCGTCTCGACAATCGTCCGCCGCTGCCCGGGAACCGTGACGAGATATCTCTGCACAACGGGAACCAACCTGCGTTCGATTCGGGCCGGTGTCGTCACGGTGACCAGCTCGACTCGCTTGCCGAGAACGCCCGAGCGCTCGGTGACTCGCCGGACGACTCGCACGCGCTTCACGACGGCGTTCTCGATCGTCACCGTCTCCACGAGCACGCCGCTCGAATCGGAAGCGTCCGCAACCGGGTCCGTCACACTGGTCAGGCCTGCGGCCGCGAAGAACCCGCCCACACCCACGAGGATCACCGCCACCATCGCCCACGCCGACTTCGCCTCGAATGAGAGTCCACGCCAGGAAGAGCGATTCACAGGAGGGCTCCCGTCTCTAGGCCGTGTACGAACCCACCCTGTATACCGCAAAGCGAATACAACTTCTATGACGGCGATGGATCGAGATGTGCGTCGTCCACCCCCTTCCCGTCACGCAGCGGCCGCCGGCCGACAAAGGGTTGGCTACAGGGGTAGCGATGGGCCCGCCTGGATTCGAACCAGGGCGCGACGGATTATGAGTCCGCTGCTCTAACCGCTGAGCTACGGGCCCGCACATCTCCGAGCGTATCGCGGTGATCGGTTCTTCAGACGGCGGTCGTCTGACGACTGTCACAATGGCCGCGATGAAGGCCTACCAGCAGGAGACGCAGCTCCGCACCGCCGGGGGCCTCTCTGTCAAGGACATCACCGCCGAAGTCCAGGAAGCGGTGGTGGCGAGTGGGATCAAGAACGGCATCTGCTCCGTCTACTCCCCACACACCACCTGCTCCGTCCGGGTGAACGAGTTCGAGACGGGCTTTCTCGAGGACTTCGCACTCCTGCTCAAGAAGCTGGTGCCGAGCGACAACTACTACGCGCATGACGACTGGGACCGGCGCACCGAGAACGTCTGCCCCGAGGACATGGATTTCGGGAACGGGCACTCGCACTGCATGTCGATGCTGCTCGGCCCCGCGGGCGAGTCGATCCCGGTGCGCGACGGCGAGCTGTGTCTCGGCACCTGGCAGCGCGTGCTCTTCCTCGAGCTGGACCGCGAGCGCGACCGCCGCTGGCTCGTCCAGGTCGTCGGCGTCTGAATTTCCCGCAGCAGCGAAGACCCCTGAAGGGTCGCTTCGCTCCCACCTTGCGACGATCGTCGTGAAGACCTACTCGGGCGTGACGTAGGCGGCCGTCAGGCCGCCGTCGACCAGGAACGTCGACGCGTTCACGTAGGACGACTCGTCGCTCGCGAGGAAGAGCGCCGCGTTCACGATCTCCCGCGGCTTCGCGAGCCGCCCCGTCGGCCAGTGGATGCGCCGGCGCTCGAGCGCCTCGGGGTCGTCGCCGAAGATGTTGAGCAGCAGCGGCGTCTCGACCGGCCCGGGGCACAGTGCGTTGACGCGCACGCCCTGCCGCGCGAACTGCACGCCGAGCTCGCGACTCATCGACAGCACCGCACCCTTCGATGCGCTGTACGAGATCTGGGAGGTGGCGGCGCCGAGGATGGCGACGAAGCTCGCGACGTTGATCACCGAGCCGCCGCCGCGCTCGAGCAGGTACGGAATCCCGTGCTTGCAACAGAGGAAGACGCCTCGCGTGTTCACGGCCTGCACGCGGTCCCACGCCTCGACCGAGGTGTCGAGCACCGACGCGTCGTCGTCGGGAGAGATGCCGGCGTTGTTGTAGAGGACGTCGATGCCGCCGAACCGCTCGGCCGTCTCGGCGCACATGCGGCGAACGTCCTCCTCTTCCGCGACGTTGACCTTCACCGCGAACGCGTCTCCGGTGCAGAGGCCGACCGTTTCCTCGGCGGCCTCCAGATTCATGTCGGCGGCGCAGACCTTCGCGCCCTCCTCGGTGAAGAGAATCGCCGCCTCGCGACCCATCCCGCCACCGGCGCCGGTGATCACGCAGACCTTTCCTTCGAGTCTCTTCATCAGCCCTCCGTCGACAGGAACACGTTCTTGACGTCCGAATAGCCCTCCAACGCCTGCATGCCGAGCTCCCGGCCGAACCCCGACTGCTTCATGCCGCCGAACGGCGTCGAGACGCGAACCGAGCTGTTCGAGTTGACGCTGAGCACGCCGGCCTCGACTGCACGCGCCACGCGCAGGGCACGCGCACCGTCACGCGTCCAGATCGAGCCGGAGAGGCCGTACGGCGTGTCGTTCGCCAGTCGGATCGCCTCCGCCTCGTCGGCGAACGGGATCACGGCAGCAACCGGCCCGAAGACCTCCTCGCGGGCGATCCGGTCGTCGTTCGTCGCCTCGACGAGCGTGCACGGAAACCAGAAGCCGTTCCCGTTCGGCGCCTCGCCCCGGAAGAGCGGCTCGCCGTCGACGAACGAGGAGACCGTCTCGCGGTGAGCCGCGGAGATCAGCGGGCCCATCTCGGTCGCGTCGTCTTCGGGATCGCCGACCTTCACGCCTCGCGTGGCAGCGATCAGAAGCTCGACGAAGCGGTCGTACGCGCTCCGCTCCACGAGGATCCGCGAGCGTGCGCAGCAGTCCTGGCCGGCGTTGTCGAAGACGGCGTACGGCGCAGCCGCGGCGGCCTGCTCGAGATCGGCGTCGGCGAAGACGACGTTCGCCGACTTGCCGCCCAGCTCGAGGGTGACGCGCTTGATCGTCGCTGCGGCTCCTTCCATCACGGTCCGCCCGACCTCGGTCGACCCCGTGAAGCCGATCTTCGCCACGTCCGGGTGCTCGACCAGCCGGCTGCCGACGACCGAGCCCTTGCCCACGAGCACGTTGACGACACCCTCGGGAATGCCCGCCTCGAGCACGAGCTCCGAGAGGCGCAGCGCGGACATCGGCGTCAGCTCCGCCGGCTTCAGGACGACCGTGTTGCCGCACGCGAGCGCGGGGCCGAGCTTCCAGGACGAGATGTTGAGCGGGAAGTTCCACGGCACGATCAGGCCGACGACCCCGAGCGCCTCCCGGAAAGTGACGTCGACCCCGCCGGCGACCGGGATCGTCTCGCCGTAGTGCTTGTCGACGGCGCCGGCGTAGAAGTGGAAGACCTGCGCAACCATGCCGATCTCGCCCCGAGCACCGGCGATCGGCTTGCCGACGTTGCGGGACTCGATCCGGGCCAGCTCCTCCGCGTTCTCCTCGACGAGCGTCGCCAGCCGCCTCAGAAGGCGCGCCCGGTCGGAGGGAGAGACGGCCTTCCAGTGAGGGAAGGCGGCCTTCGCGCGGGCGACCGCGGCGTCCGTCTCCTCGACGCCTGCCTGCTCGAGCTCCGCGATCGGTTCCTCTGTCGCCGGGTTGAGGACGGTCAGCACGTCCTCATTTGACCATCTTTCTCAAGGGTCGCGGGACTGACGCCGATGAGTGGCGTGTGAGTGCGGACGGCGGACAGGCACAGCGGGCCGTGGGAGAGCTTGTGGCCCACTATCAAGCGAAGGCGCGAGCGGTCGGTAGGCTCGGCGTCGCGATCGGCGCGACGACCGGCGTGGCCGTCGGTTCCGTTCCGCTCAGCCCTCTCCGTGCAGCGTGGCCGATTCCTTCGAACTACGGCTTCGCCACGATCCTCGGCGGCCTCTTCGTCGGCGTGATGATCGGCTACGTGATCGGCGACGGCCGGGCGCAGCTCTACCACCGCATGGCCGAGCAGGCGCGGCTTCAGCTCCAGCTCGAGGAGCGCGTCTCCGACAACGACGAGCGCATGGCTCAGCTTCTGACCGCGCTCACCGCCCGCGCCGCCGCGGCTGCGCAGGCACAGACGCAGGCGCAGGCAGCGCCGCCGCCGCGGCAGCCTCAGGTCGTCCAGCCGCAACCACAGCCAGCGGCTGCTCCCTACCCGCAGCTCCGCCGCGTTTCCGCGACCGGAACCCCCTCCGCGCCGCCGCTCTCGCCGCCCCCGGCCGCCGCTTCCTGAGGGTCAGTCCCGCGCGGCACGGTAGGCGCGAGCCTCCTCGACGAGCGCCTGGAAGAGCGCGGCGTCCTGGCCCTCCTCGGGGTGCCAGAGCACTCCGACGGCGAATCGCTTGGACGGATCTTCGACCGCCTCGAGCGTGCCGTCCTCGGCCCACGCCGACTCGACGAGCCCAGCGCCGACCGTTCCGAAGCCCTGGTGATGGTGAGACTTGACGGGCGCCCGCTCGCCGAGCAGCGTCCCGAGGCGGCTGCCGTCCTTCACCTCGACCTCGTGGTCGGCGAAGACCCCCGGCGTGTGCTTGTGCTTCTCGTCGCCGACAACCTCTGGGAGGTGCTGGACGAGATCGCCGCCGCGGGCGACGTTCAGCACCTGTGAGCCGCGGCACACCGCGAGCACCGGCATGTCGCGCTCCAGCGCGGCGGTGAGCAGCGAGAGCTCGCCGCGATCTCGCTCGGGCCGCGTCCCGGTCGTTTCGGGGTGCGCGTCCTGGCCGTACTCCGTCGGATCGATGTCAGAGCCACCGGAGAAGAGGATTCCGTCCAGGACGTCGAGCGTCTCCTCGATGCCGTCCTCGCTCGGCGGAACGAGCAATGGTCGTCCGCCGGCCATCTCGACCTGACGGACATAGGCGAGCGGAATAACTGCCGCCGGAACGTCCCAGACACCCCAGCGCACGCTGGGCTCGGCGTACGCCGTGATTCCGATCACGGGTCTAGCCACGTTCGAAGAAGCGCTCCCGCTCGTAGCACGTGACGGCGCGGTCGAAGAGCTCCTGCTCGGTGCGCGCGTAGTTGAGGTAGTGGTCGATCACCTCGTCGCCGAGCGCCTCGCGCGCCATCGTGCCGCCCTCGAGCGCCGCAATCGCCTCGCGCAACGAGTGCGGGAAGCGGTCGGCGTCCGATTCGTACGCGTTCCCTTCGAGTGCCGGCGGCAGCTCCAGCTGGCGCTCGATCCCGTGCAGGCCGGCCGCGATGATCGCGGCGAAGGCGAGGTAGGGATTCGCGTCGGCGCCGGGGATCCGCGTCTCCGTCCGCAGCGCCGGCCCGTGGCCGACGATCCGGAAGCCGCACGTCCGGTTGTCGTGGCCCCAGGCGAGGGTCGTCGGCGCCCACGACCCGGCCGCGTAGCGCTTGTACGAGTTGACGTTGGGCGCCAGGAAGATCGCGAGCTCCTTCAGATTCGCGATCTGCCCCGCGAGCCAGCCGTTGAACTCGGCGGACTCGCCGGCGAACGCGCTCTCCTTGCCCCGCCAGAGCGAGGAGTGGATGTGGCACGAGCTCCCGATCCAGCTGTGATCGGGCTTGGCCATGAAGGTGATCGAGCAGCCGTTCAGGTGCGCGAGCTCCTTCGCGCCGTTCTTGTAGATCACGTGGTTGTCCGCCATCGCGAGCGCATCGGCGTAGCGGAAGTTGATCTCGTGCTGTCCCGGCCACGCCTCGCCCTTCGAGGTCTCGACCTTGATCCCGGCGCCCTGCATCCCGTTTCTGATCTGGCGGATGAACGGCTCGTCGTAGGTGGCCGCGAGGATGTGGTAGTCGAGGATGTACGGCACCGAGGGCGTCAGGTCGCGGTAGTGCTGGTGGTGCGCTTCCTCGTACGTCTCCTTGAGCAAGTAGAACTCGAGCTCGGAGCCGATCATCGGCGTGAAGCCGAGCGCCTCGGCTCGCTCGACCTGCGCACGGAGCACCTGCCGCGGCGAGGGAGCGACCGGCGAGCCGTCGTGCCACACGACGTCGCACAGGACGAGCGCCGTCGCCTCGAGCCAGGGGATGCGCCGCAGCGTCGCCAGGTCCGGGGTCATGCCGAAGTCTCCGTAGCCTCGTTCCCAGCTCGCGAGCGCGTAGCCCGGGACTGGATCCATCTCCATCTCCAGCGCGAGCAGGTAGTTGCAGCCCTCGATCGCATGCTCCGCGTCGATCTCGTCGACGAAGAACTCGCCGTGCAGGCGCTTCCCCATCAGGCGCCCCTGCATGTCGGTGAAGGCGACGACGACGGTGTCGATCGCGCCCGACTCCACGTCCGCCCGCAACTCGTCGAAGCTGAGCACGAAGGCGATCCTACTGCTCTCCCAGCACTTCTCGTGCCGTCCGACACGTTGACAACGCTTGTGACAGGAGCGCGTAATAGCGCTGACACGTCACCGACGGTAGGAGGGCGGATGGAAACTGCACCACCCGCAGGGCGTCAACACAGCGACGACGAGCGGATCCTGCACAAGCTCGGCTACGCCCAGGAGCTCTTTCGCGGCATGGGCGGATTCCAGAACTTCGCCATCTCGTTCACGATCATCTCGATCCTCGCCGGCTGCCTGACGTCCTACTACATCGCCTTCGGCCAGGGCGGCCCGGTGGCAGCCACCTGGGGCTGGCTGCTCGTCGGCGGGATGAGCATCATCGTGTCGCTCGCGATGGCCGAAATCGCCTCGGCCTTCCCCACTGCGGGCGGGCTCTACTACTGGGCCTCGAAGCTCGGAAGTCCGGCGTGGGGCTGGTTCACGGGCTGGTTCAACCTGATCGGGCAGATCGCGGTCACCGCGGCGATCGGGTACGGGCTCGCGACGTTCGGGACGGCATTGTTGAACTTCTGGTTCGAGTACCCGAACACGAAGGAGTACATCTATCTCCTGTACGCGATCTTCCTGGCGGCAGCGCTCGTCGTAAACCTGATGAATGTGAGCGTCACGGCGCTGTTGAACTCGATCTCGGCCTACTGGCACATCGCGGGCGTGCTCTTCATCGTCGGCGTCCTGCTCGTCGTCCCGGACAGGCATCAGTCGCTCGGGTACGTGTTCGGCGAGACGGTGAACGCTTCCGGATTCGGGAGTGCGGACATCAACTTCGGCAATCCGGTGTTCTGGTACGTGTTCGCGACCGGCCTCCTAATGGCCCAGTACACGATCACCGGCTTCGACGCCTCCGCCCACATGGCCGAGGAGACGCGAGCGGCATCACGGATGGCGGCCGTCGGCATGTACATGTCGGTCGTCGTCTCGGTCGTCTTCGGGTTCATCCTGCTCGTCGCCGTGACCCTGGCCGTTCCGAGCACCGAAGGAGCGATCGAGAACATCGGCTTCCTGGTTCCCTGGATCTGGTCGGAGTCGATGGGCCAGAACTGGGCCGAAGCACTGCTCTTCATCTGCGTCGTTGCGCAGTTCTTCTGCGTCACAGCTTCCCTGACCTCGGCATCGCGAATGCTGTTCGCATTCTCACGCGACGGCGCGGTGCCGGGCCACCGGATCTGGCGGCGCGTCGCCAAGAACCGCGTGCCGCACATGGCCGTGATCGCGATCACGGTGCTGTCCGCCGCGATCATGCTCCCGGCGCTCAGGAACTATCTCGTCGGCTACCTCGTCGGCACCGGGATCGCAGTGATCGGCCTCTACGTTGCCTTCATTCTCCCGGTGATCCTGCGCTACCGGCTCGGTGACAAGTTCGAGCCGGGCGCGTGGAGCCTCGGGAAGCACTACAAGTGGATCGACCTGATCGCGATCATCTGGGTCGGCTTCATCACGATCGTGTTCCTGATGCCGCCGTACAAGGCGAGCGTGCCCTGGGAGGACGGCTGGACGTGGGAAGCGGTCAACTACGCGCCGATCCTCGTCGGCGGCGCGCTCGTGCTCTTCGGCGGCTGGTACATCCTCTCCGCCCACAAGTGGTTCAAGGGCCCCGTGCGGATGGGCTCGGAGGAGGAGCTCGAGCGGATCGAGGCGGGGTATACCGCGCCACAACCCGACCCGAGCGCCTAGCGCGAGGCCGGTTTGTCGAGAACCGAGAGGGGCGCCCGAGGGCGCCCCTCTCACATCACCGGCACCGGCTCGGGTGTGGCTGTGCGCGCCGACCGGATCAGAAGGACAGCTCCAGCTGCAACGAGTGCGAGCGCGCCGGCAGCCAGGAACGCCGCGGTGTACTCGCCGGTGTGCGTGCGGATCACGCCGGCCCCCCACGCCGCCGTCGCGGCGCCGAGCTGGTGGGCGGCGAAGATCCACGCGAAGACGACGCCGGCCTGCCGGCCGAAGTGGGCCGTGGCCAGTGCCGAGGTCGGTGGCACCGTCGCGACCCAGTCGAGCCCGTAGACGACGACGAAGGCGAGCATCGCCGCATTGGCCGAGTCGAAGGCGAGCGGAAGCGCGAGCAGGGACAGGCCCCGCAGGGCGTAGTAGGCGAGCAGGAGCTTGCGTGGGTCGTACCGATCGGTCAGCCATCCGGATGCCGTCGTGCCGACCACGTCGAAGACGCCGATCAGCGCGAGCAGCCCGGCCGCGGTCACCTGCGCGATCCCGTGGTCGTGCGCCGCCGGGATCAGATGCGTCGAGACGAGCCCGTTCGTCGTCGCGCCACACACGAAGAAGGTCCCCGCGAGGAGCCAGAACACCCGAGAGCGCATCGCCGCAGAGAGCGCATCGATCGCCGCCCCGAACGCCGGCGCAGCCATCGCAGGCGCGGGCGTCCAGCTCTCGTCCGCCCCGAACGGCGCCAGCCCGATGTCCTCCGGCCGGTCGCGCATGAACCGCAGCACGACCGGGAGGACGAGCAGCAGCGCGACGACGGCGATCGCCAGCGCCGCCCAACGCCAGTCGAAGCCGGCGAGCCAGGCTAGCGCGGGCAGGAAGATCAGCTGGCCCGAGGCGTAGCTCGCCGTCATCAGGCCGGTGACGAGGCCACGCCTGGCGATGAACCAGCGGTTGGCGATGATCGCGGCCAGCGGGACGGAGACGGCTCCGGTTGCGACGCCGTTGACGAGCCCCCAGAGCAGGAACAGCTGCCACGTCTCGGTCATGCGGGTGGTCAGCAGCGCCGAGACGGCGATCACAGCGAGCGCCGCGCCGACCACGCGACGGACGCCCGCCCGCTCGACGAGTGCGGCCGCGAACGGCGCGCCGAGCCCGAAGCAGAGCAGGTTCAGCGAGACGGCCAGGCCGATCGTCTCGTGGCTCCACCCGAACTCCTCGTGCAGCGGGATCAGGAGCACGCCCGTCACCGAGCGAAAGCCCGACGCCATCACGAGCGACAGGAATGCGACCCCCGCGACGACCCAGGCGTAATGGACGCGAGCTGTCACGGTGGTGACAACGCGGGCGGCGCGACGCGGCTTCCCGCTAACCGGTCCACGCACCGCCGTTCTGGTCGATCGCCTGGCCGGTGATGCCCCGCGAGTCGCCGGAGAGGAGCCATGCGACCGCGCCGGCGATGTCCTCCGGACGGCCCATCCGCCCGAGCGGGACGGCGCTCATCGCATCCGCGACCGCCTGCTCGCGCGTCATGCCGGTCGCAGCGACGATCTCGTCGATCCCCTGCCAGGCCATGTCGCTCTCGACCCAGCCGGGGCAGATCGCGTTCACCTGCACGTCGCCGGGCGCGAGCTCCGCCGAGAAGGATCGGACGAGCCCGAGCAGGCCCGCCTTGGAGGCGCTGTACGCGGTGTAACCGGGGACGGCGATGCGGGCGAGGATGGAGGCGATCACGACCACGTCCCGCCGCTCGGGGCCGGGCGCAAGCTCACGCACGGCGGCCCGGATGCACCAGTAGGTGCCGAAGAGGTTCGTCTGGACGATCTCTTCGAAGCGGTCGCCCGGGCCGTCGGCGTTCCCGCCGCCGACGCCGCTGTTCGCGACCAGCGCGTGCAACGGCCCGCGCGCAGAAGCCGCCGCGGCGAATGCGGAGTCGACGGCATCGCGGTCGCGGATGTCGCAGAAGTGGGCGTCCCCGCCGACGAGCTCCGCCACCTGCTCGAGCTCGTCCATGTTCGGGGCGAGCAGCGAGAGCGTCGCACCCTCTGCGGCAAGGCGCTCGGCGATCGCCTTCCCGATCCCCTTGCCACCGCCGGTGACGACGACATGCCTGCCTGCGAACCTCAGCATCGATCTCCTTTGTCGCTCTTTGCGTGAACTTTCGCGCCGGTTCGCACTTGCGGCCCGGCGGGAGCGAGCATAGATTCCTGGTTCGCCGCGGCCCGTTCCTTTCGGTCCTCCGCCCGGCGAAAACCTCCGAAAGCTCCTCTAGAACGTCTTGTGCGATCGGCAAAACAAGGCGTTTCTTAAAGAAAAACTCGCAATTTGCGGCCGTGTGCCTCGCGACTCCCTTGACGCGCAGGTGGGGTGCCCGTACCTTCCCCCTTGCAGCGAGCACGGAGCGAGATTAGGTCGAGGCTCCACCGGAGGACGAGTAGGCGGAAGCCGAAACGTCAGTCGGAGGAGCGGACGAAATCGCCACCGGCTCGCTGAATTATTTGTGGCGCATTCTTGAATCGGGATCTGCGGGAGCAGATCCCGATTCGCGCCAAGATCCCTGAAGCTGCGTACTCGGGATCGGGGCTCTCTCAGAAATTGTTAATGGCCAGGTCGCAAATTTGTGCGGTCCAAAATGGAAATGTCGCAATTTGCGGGCTCGACGCTTTTCGAGCCCTTGCGCCTCTGATCGATCGGCCCTAGATTCCCCCTTGCAGCGAGCACGGGACGCGAGTAGGTCGAGTCCACACCGGTAGGCCGTAGGCGGAAGCCGAAAGTTCGTCGGTGTGGCGGACGAAAGCGCACCCGGCTCGCTGAATTTATTTGTGGCGCATTCTTGAATCGAGATCTGCGGGAGCAGATCTCGATTCGCGCCAAGATCCCTGAAGCTGCGTGCGTCGGGATCAGGACTCGCTCAACCCTCCATCGCCGCTTGGTTCGTGGCCACTTCATGTGGCGCACTCTTGAATCGAGATCTGCGGGAGCAGATCTCGATTCGCGCCAAGATCCCTGAAGCTGCGTGCGTCGGGATCAGGACTCGCTCAACCCTCCATCGCCGCTTGGTTCGTGGCCACTTCATGTGGCGCACTCTTGAATCGAGATCTGCGGGAGCAGATCTCGATTCGCGCCAAGATCCCTGAAGCTGCGTGCGTCGGGATCAGGGCTCGCTCAACCCTCCATCGCCGCTTGGTTCGTGGCCACTTCATGTGGCGCACTCTTGAATCGGATCGGAGCGATCTCGTTCGCGGATCTTTGGCCAACCTTGAGGCGCTTGGTTCAGTGGCCAGCGTGATTAGACCCTGTCTGTAACGTCGGGTTCGTGCGACGGCTTCTTCTTTTGGTCTGCGCGGTCGTGTTTGTCGACGCGATGTTGTTCGGGGCGCTGGCGCCGCTCGTGCCCGGCTACGCCGACGAGTTCGACCTCTCCAGGACCGGCGCTGGGCTGCTCGTCGGCTCGTTCGGCGCCGGCGCCGTCCTCGGCGCCGTCCCCGGCGGGCTCGCCGCCGCGAGATTCGGCCCCAAGCTCGCCGTCGTCGCCGGGCTCGTCCTCCTCGCCCTCGCCAGCTTCGCCTTCGCAGCAGCAGACGGGCCATGGGCGCTCGGCCTGTCGCGATTCGTCCAGGGAACCTCGAGCACGATCACCTGGGCCGGGGCGTTCGCCTGGCTGACGGCCGCCGCCCCCCGAGACCGCCGCGGCGAGCTGATCGGCACCGCATTCGGCGCAGCCGTCTTCGGCGCCATCCTCGGCCCGATGTTCGGCGCCGTCGCCGACGCCGTCAGCGTCCGCATCTCCTTCGCGGTCGTCGGCGTCGTCGCCGCCGCTCTCGCAGCCGGAGCGGCCACCCGGCCAAGCTCGCCGCCGCAGACGCACTCGCCCGGCGCCGTCGGCCGGGCCTTCGCCGACCGCAGCTTCCTCGGCGGACTGTGGCTGAACATGCTCCCGGCGATCCTCTTCGGCGTGGTCGTCGTCCTCGTCCCGCTCCACCTCGACGAGGGCGGCTTCACGCCCTTCGCGATCGGCACCGTCTTCCTCCTGGCCGGGCTCCTGGAGACAGTCGTCAACCCGTTCCTCGGCCGGTTCTCCGACCGACGCGGCCGCCTCCTCCCCATCCGCGTCGCGCTCGCGGGGTCGGTCGGCGTCGCGATCGCCTTCGCCGTCGTACGCGACCCGTACGCGATCTCGTTCCTCGCCGTGCTCGCCGCGATCTCCTTCGGGGGGTTCTACACACCCGGAATGGCACTCGTCTCCGACCGCGCCGAGGCCGTCGGGCTCTCGCAGGCGATCGGCTTCGGGATCATGAACACCGCCTGGGCGCTCGGGAACATGACCGGCCCGGCCCTGGCTGGCACGATTGCGGACGCCGCCGGCGACGGCCTGCCCTACGTGCTCGCAGCGGTGCTCTGCGCGCTTACGCTCGCCGCGACGTCGCGCCTGAGCGCACGGGCGGGAACCGTGCGAGCACCCACGTAGCGTCCAGCAGCCGCTTCGAATAGTGCGCGCCGTTGACGAGCGCATGGTCGCCCGTCGTCGGATCCATCGGCAGTCGCGCCTCGACCGGATAGAAGTGGTTGTGCCGGTCGATCAGGCCGTTCACCTCACTGAAGTCCCAGCCCTCGGCCAGCGCGTGCCACGCGGACGGATCGTCTCTCAGGAGCTCGTACTCCTCGCCGAGCGCCCGCTCGTGCTCCGCCGTCAACGCCGCGATCTCGCGCAGCCGGGCCATGTACGGTGGCGGCCCGCCGAGCGCGGCCAGGTAGCTGCTCGCGTCGGGACGGAAATGCCGCAGCTTCAGCGCGACCCGTCCACCCGCCAGCGGGTTATCGCGCATGTCCTCTTCGAGCCCCTGGAGATTCCGGCGGTCGCGAGGCGTCTCGGGCAGCACGACGCCCTGACGCATGATCCGCTCACGCTCGCGCCGCTCCACGGGCTCAGCGTAGCGCTACCGGCCGAGCAGACGACCCAGAAACGAACGGCGCGGCTGAGGGTCGGGCTCTGGCTCCGGTGGAGGTGCCTCGTAGAGCGCGCGGACGTTCTCGACCGATCGCTGGCGGGCCTGCTCCGCCCGCTCGCGATCTCCCTGAAGCGCAGCGCGCATGTCCTGGATCTGGCTCTCTTCCTTCACCGGTCGAAGGTTCGATCCACCGTCGACGGTTCCTCCCTCTCGAGGTAGGCGCAGCGGCGCCAGTCGCCCGGAAGCGGCGAAGGCCCGAGCCGCAGCACGCTGAAGCCGACCTCATCGAGAGCCAGCCGATCGCCCCGAGCGGGCGGCGCTCCATCCCGCTCCACGAGCCGATATCCGTCGGGCCAGGAGACGAGAAGCACGTGGCCGGTCGAGGGCCGCGGTTTCAGGACGGCGGCCGGCACCGGGTCGGCGCCGGGATTTGGCGGAGTCGTGACGGGGCGGGCCGGTTCGCGTGGCGGACGAAGCGCCACCTCGTCGAGCAGCTCTACGACCCGCTCGATCAGCTCCGCGAGCCGGTCGAGCGAGGGCAGGAGGACAGGCGGCGGCGGACGCCGCCGGCGAAACAAGCGCCGAATCCACATGCGGGCGGGTTCGCCCCGCTTGTGCTTCTCCCTGCGCTACGCGGGCAGGTCGCCCTCGACGTATCGCGTCCGCACGACCTCGGACGTCCCCGCGTACGCCTCGTCGCCGTCCGACGTCTCCTGCGTGACGCCCGCGCCGTGCTTCAACGCCGCCTCCTCGACCGGGTAGACGAGGCCGGGCTTCCCGCGCGCGCCGATGGCGATCACGACCAGCGGCTCCGACCCGGCGGCGACGATCACGTGCTTCGTCCACGGCGGGCAGTGAACGAAATCCCATGCCTCAAGCGGCCGCTCCTCGCCCTCCACGATCAGGATCCCTTCGCCGGCGAGGATCAGGAAGTCCTCCTGCGCCTCCTCGGCGTGATACATGCACGCAGGCTGGCCCGGCTGCAGAACGCCGATGTTCATCCCTACCTGGGTGAACCGTGCCTCACCGTTGCCCTCCCAGCGGGTGTAGCGGCCGAACTCGGCGCTGTCCCCCCAGACGGCGTCCGTCGTGTTCAGGACGTACCAGCCCTCGCCTTCGGGCAGAAGGCCGTGCTCCGTCTCCGTCAGTCGCGCTTCCTTCACGCTCCCTCCCCCGCCGCGCGTGCGGCCTCGACCAGCTTTGCCGGCGCAACCTCGGCGTAGGCGTCCTCGGCGATCCCGGCGAGCTCGTTCCAGTCGAGACCGCGGTCGAGCCGGACGCCGAGCCAGCCGCGATGACCGACGTAGGGCGGGCGGAAGAACCGTTCCGGATCGGCCTCGACGAGCAGCCCCTGCGTCCCTTCGGCCGCGGCGCACCAGATCGCGAAGCGTCCGTCGCCGTGATGGTCGGTCAAGACCATCAGGAACGACCGCTTCTCGCGGATGAAGAACGTCGGCGCGCCGTGACTGAGGCGCTCGCTCGTCTCGGGCAACCCGAGACAGATCTCACGAATCTTCTCCAGAACACGTGCGCGCTCTGCGGCGTTCATCGTCCGATCGTCGCATACGATCGCCCGCATCGACGAGCGCGGCCGTCACCTCGTCTACAGCGTCACCAAGACGTTTCTCGGCGTGCTCTGCCTGCGCCTCGGTCTCGAGCTCGACGCGCCGGCGAGTCACGGGGCAACGCTGCGGCAGCTGCTGAACCACACGAGCGGGATCCCGGACTACGGGCGGCTCCCGGAGTACGCCGCAGCCGTGCGCGACTCGCCTTCGGGGCCGTGGAGTGACGAGGAGCTGCTCGAGCGTGCGCTCGCGCAGGGGCCGGACTTCGCGCCGGGCACAGGCTGGGCGTACTCGAACACCGGCTACCTGCTCGTCCGCAGAATCGTCGACGAGGCTGCGGATGGCGGCTTCGCAGGCGCGCTCGAGCGAGAGCTCCTGGCGCCGCTTGGCCTGCAAGAGACGACGCTCGCGCTCGAGCTCGCAGATCTCGAGGGCCTCGTGCCCGCCCGCAGCGCGCAGATCGGGTCCGAGGAACGTGACGTTCGCGGCGTCTACCACCCCCGCTGGGTCGGCCACCGAACACTGGCCTCGACGGAGGCCGACATGCGCCGCTTCTGGACAGCGCTCGCCGCCGGCGAGCTCGTCGACCTGGCTCTCCTCACGCAGTCGGTCGAGATCGGATTCGATGCCCCGGGATTCGTACGGCCGAGCTACGGCCTCGGAGTGATGACCGACCCGGGTCGCGACGACGGCCTCCTGATCGGGCACGGCGGGGGCGGGCCGGGCTACGCAGCCGCGACCTTCGCGGTCGTGCCGGAAAGCGGCGGCCCGCTCGTCGCGATCGTGTTGAGCGCGGACGAGCGGGCCGACGTGCAGGCGGAGGCCCTCCGCCTACTGGCCGCCTAGCGGGAGAACGACCGGCGCGCTGCTGCGCTCGTAAGACCGGACGTGTCCCGGGCCTGCAGGGTCACCGTGTACCGCCCCTTCCCCCTGAAGCGCTGCACCGGCACCCAGTTACGGGTGTAGGCACCACACGGGTTCGGCGCAATCCGCGTCGTGAAGCGACGCGTGTACGACGCCTTGCGCGGGCGCGAGTCGGTGGCAATGATCGTCAGGTTCTTCCTCGTGTCGTCGCAGATCCGGATGCGTGCATAGACGCGCGCGCCGACGAACCGGACCGAGATGATCGTCAGCGTCGGGCGCTTGTTGGTGACCGGGACCGTGGGCTCGACGATCGGCGTGACTCCGGACAGGGCCGCGCCGGCGCCTCCCGAGTTCCTCGCCGTCACTTCGACGCGGAGCCGGAAGCCGAGGTCGACGAGCCGGACGCCGTAGGTCTTCCCGGTGGAGCCGGCGATCGCGGCGCAGCCGGTGCCGTCGGCGTCACAACGCTGCCACTGGTACGCGAATGCCGTCGGAGAGTTGGTCCAGGTTCCGTCTTCTGCGGTTAGCGACTCGCCGACCCTCGCGTCGCCGGTGATCGACGGACGCGCGGTGTTGGCCGGCGCCGTGCTCGGCGTGACGACCGCGGTCGGGCCTGACCGGGCCGCCGCGGATCCATCGGCATTCACGGCAAGGACGCGAACCCTCAGCGTCCGCTGCGCGTCGGCCGCTCGCAGCAGGTAGGTCTTCTCGACGGCACCGGCGATGTTCCCGCAGGACGCACCCGCCCCGTCACACCGCTGCCACTGGTACTGGAACGACGTCGGGCTGTTCGTCCAGGTGCCGTTCTGTGCGGTCAGCGTCTCGCCGACCTTCGTCGTGCCGGTGATCGACGGCAGAGTGGAGTTGGTCGGCGGTGCCGCCGCCGCCGTTGCCGCCCAAACGAAAACGGCTCCCGCCGTCATCGTCAAGGCCGTCAGGATGCGCCTGATATTCACAAGATCCCTTTCGTGGATTACCCATTGAAAACGAGAAAGCGAAGGGGTCGGGTGCGGCGTGGCTGTGAAGAATCGGTAAGCATCCACGCCGGTGGCGAGGCTTGGAAATCCGCCCGGGCGGGGTAGCAGTAGAACCACGTACACGATTCAGAGGGGGAAACCAGATGCGTCGTCTTGTGCTGTTGCTCACAACCCTTGCCTGCCTGGCCGTCCCATCTGCACTTGCCAAGGGCTCGTTCCCGGAGACGATTCCGCTCCCGAACGGGTTCCAGCCCGAAGGGATCGCCATCGGCAAGGGCGACACCTTCTACGTCGGCTCCATCCCGACCGGCGCGGTCTACGCGGGCAGCCTCCGCACCGGGACGGGCAACGTCCTCGTGCCGGGCGCGACGGGTCGCGCAGCGACCGGGCTCGAGTACGACTTCGGGCGGCTATGGGTCTCCGGCGCGGGGACGGGTAAGGCATTCGTCTACAGCGCCCGGTCCGGTGAGCTCCTGAAGGAACTCCAGCTCGCGACCAGCACCGGCCCGACGTTCATCAACGATGTCGTCGTCACGTGGCGGGCCGCGTACTTCACCGACTCCCAGCGGCCGGTGATCTACAAGGTGGAGAAGTCCTGGTGGGGCTCGCCGGGAGCCGTGACCGCGATCCCGCTCACCGGCGACTACCAGCACGTCCCCGGGTTCAACCTGAACGGCATCGAGGCAACTCCGAGCGGCAAAACGCTGCTCGCCGTCCAGAGCGCGACCGGGAGGCTCTTTTCGATCGACTCGAAGACCGGCGCGACGAAGCTCATCGACGTCGGCGCACCGCTTCCGAACGGTGACGGCATCCTCCTGCACGGCCGGACGCTGTACGTCGTGCAGAACCAGCTGGACAAGATCGCCGTGGTGAAGCTGAACCACAGCCTGACGAGGGGTGTCATCACGCGCGAGATCACCGATGACGACTTCGACGTGCCGACGACGATCGGCAAGTTCGGGAAGTGGCTCTACGCGGTCAACGCCCGCTTCGGCAGGGCGAGCGGCCCGGACGCGACGTACCAGGTCGTCCAGGTGCGCCGCTAGCCGGCGCTCGCTCGAACGAGGGATGCGAGATGACCCCTCAGCCGCCGAAGCCAGAGGCATCCAAGCTCTGCGGCTGAGGGGGTCACCGCATGCGTTCACAGAAGAGTTCGATCCGCACCGTCGCCTGTGTCGTCGGGCTTGGCCTGATGTTCGTCCAGGCCGCATTCGCCGCCGACAAGCAGCCGATCAAGTTCAACGCGGCCGACCAGGCCGCCGCCAAGGCGGTGACGGTAAAAGCCGCCGATCTCGGGCCCGGCTGGAAGGGCGGCGCGAAGAAGCCCGACCTGACGCCCGACGATACGTGCTCGTTCAAGCGCTCCGACCTCGTCCTCACCGGAGCGGCCAAGTCGGAGTTCAAGACACCCGGCGCGATGGTCAGCTCGGAGTCCAACGTGCTCCAGTCGCCCGCGATGGTCGCAGCGGAGTGGAAGCGCACCTTTGCGAGCTCGCCGTACATGGCGTGCGTCCGCAAGAACTATATGAAGGCGGAGGACCCGAACACGAAGCTGGTCTCGTTCAAGCCGATGGCGTTCCCGAAGTTGGCGCGCTTCGTCGCCCGCTACCGGATGGTCGCCGACTACACCCAGGCGGAGAACTCGATGCGCGTTCTGGTGGACATCATCGTGCTCGGTCAGGGTCGGACTGAGATCGCGTTGATCGTCTCGGCGCCGTACGCCGACCGGGCAGCTGCCGACATCGTCGAGCGCAAGCTCGCGCAGGTACTCGTCAGCCGGGTCGTCGCCTAGCTACTAGGAGTCGTTCGCCGAGTGGTCCATCCACCACTCGGTGAACTCCCGGCAGCGGCCGTCCTCCCCGAGCCGGAGCACCCAGAGGTTGCTATAGGCCAGTGCCGGTTCCCGGTACGTCGTCGTGCCGGTGATGATCGTGAGCTCCGGCGTGTCGACGAGCGGCTGCCACTCGAAAGCCCAGCCACCGGGCTCGTCCTTGCGATCGAGCCAGCCGTCGACGATCTCCTGCCGACCACGCCACGGCTCGCGAAACGGTGCCGTGTAGTAGAGCGCGTCGTCGGTGAAGAGCGCGCCGATCTCGTCCGCGTCGTTCGACGCCCACGCCCGCTCATAGGCCGCCATCCAGTCGGAGAGCCCGGACACCGGCCGCTCAGCGCTCCTCGACGGGGTCGAAGCGCATGAACGCGTAGACCGCCAGGTAGCTGAGCGTCAGGAATCCCGACAGAAGGACGGTCATCCCGATCGCCCTCGGGTCGACGACGACCGAGCCGAGGTCGGAGAGGATGCTCGGGTTGGCGATCACGTCCCAGCTGTTCCAGCGGAGAACGCGACCGAGGTAGATGCCGAAGCTGGCGAGACCGAGCACAGCAACCGCGGCCGCCCAGGTCACACGCGGCCCGACATGCTGTCGCAGCACCGACTGAACGAGGTAGAGGGAGAGGAAGCCGAGCAGCATCCCGGTCCAGGCCGGCGCCGCGATCACGACGACATCGACCCAGAGCGGCACCTCCGGGGTCGGGACGAGATGCTTGAAGTCGGTGAGGATGTACGGCGCGTTCGGAAGGAAGAGCAGCCACAGGGCGGCGAGAGGGACGAGCGAGCGCAGCCGCGCTCCGGCGCGATGCCGGTCGTAGAGCACGACGGCGAGGACGAACGGAATCCACGCGAGGAAGAGATTCCAGATCAGCCCGCCGAAGAGCGGCTCGCGCGAATAGAGGTAGCGCGTCACGACGAGGGCGACGGAGAACAGTGAGAGGAGCGCCAGCGCGGCGTAGATCGCCCGCCTGCGCGTGCTCAGAGGAGCAGCGACCACTGAATCCAGTCTAGCCACCGGGCCATGTGGCCCCGATCGGGGGATAGATGGACCGTTCGCGGTCTGCGAGGATCGAAGGGTCAAGCGGCGGTGCGGCACGTCCCGAGTCTCCAAAGGGGTTGCACCGTGCGTTCGAGAGTTCCAGGTCGACATCTTGCGTGAGCCAGGCGACCACGTCGCAGCTGCACGGCGCCGCGAGGAGGAGACGTGGACCGGCGTCGACGAGGACTGGCTGGACTCGATCGGCGAGGCCGAGCCGCTCGACATCGGCCGCCCGCTCGCTCCGGGACAGCGCATCCGTGTGTTCGGGGGCTACGACACGAACCCGGCCTGGCTGAAGGACGACCCGGACGGATACGAGGGCGTCGTCGTCGAGTTCATCCCAGGCAGGAACGAGCTCCCCGCCGCGGTGGTCGCGCTCGACGCCCCCCTCTTCGCCGGCGGGATCGAGGGCCGAATCGTCGTCCTGGAGCAAGCCTTGGAAGGGATCGCCTGGGGGCAGACCTCACCGCGAGTCCATGTCGAGCTGTGCGACTTCGAGCCCGAGAGTGCGCCGTGGCAGGATCGCCGCCGTGGTGCGTGGATCGAGTCGCACGCGACCTTCGAGGTCGTCGAAGGCTGATCAGCGCACGCGGCCCCGGCACTGCCGGAACGAGTCAGTTCGCGGATCTGCAGAATGGCACGAAGGTGGACGGGAACGGACAGCGGCGCGTACACGTCACGGGCGACGTCCCGAGGCGCATTGCGGACGCTCTGCAGGACGACTTCGAGCTCGTTCCGGAGCCGACGGGTGCCGAGGGGATTCTCTCCCTGATCAACACGGTCGTCGACGACGCGTACCTTGAGAGCGCAGGCCCGCAGCTCGAGGTGGTCGCCAACTACGGCGTCGGCGTCAACAACGTCGACCTGGAGGCCGCCCAGCGGCGGGGAATCGTGATCGCCAACACGCCGGACGTGCTGACGAGGACGACTGCGGAGCTCGCGATCGCCGTCACACTCGCTCTTCTCCGCCGGGTCGTCGAGGGAGACCGGTTCATCCGTTCACGGTCCCCCTGGACGTTCTCGCTCGAGTTCATGCTCGGAGAGGGGCTCGACGGCAAGACGTTCGGGATCGTCGGCGCCGGCCGGATCGGCCGGGAGACGGGCCGTCTTGCGGAAGCGTTCGGCGCGCGCCCGCTCTTCGCCGGCCGCAACGATCCGCTCGACGAGCTGCTCGCGAGCGCCGACGTCGTCAGTCTCCACTGCCCGCTCACCCCGGACACGCGCCATCTGATCGACGAGCGCGCACTCGCGATGATGAAGCCGACGGCGGTGCTGGTCAACACCGCCCGTGGACCGATCGTGGACGAGCGCGCGCTCGTCGATGCCCTCCGCGAGGGAGTCATCGCAGGCGCTGCACTGGACGTGTTCGAGTTCGAGCCGAAAGTCAGCGACGAGCTGCTCGAGCTGGACCAGGTCGTACTCACCCCGCACATGGGCAGCGGCACACGGAGCACGCGGGAGGCGATGGGGATGCTCGCCGTCGACGCCCTGCGAAGCGTGCTGCTCCACGACACGCGACCGCCGAACGCCGTGGTCTGACTTAACGCGTCCGGACGACGACGAGCTTGTCGACGCCCGATTCCGCGCCCCACACCTCGCCGGGCCGACCGAGGATCTGCCTTACGTTTGCGGGCGAGCTCGGCAGCCGGATCCGCGTGAACTTCTGCGTTCTCGGGTTGAAGCTGACGAGGGCGTTGGCGCCGAAATCGCTCAGCCAGACAGTGTCCGTCTCGTCCACGTAGACGGCGTACGGCATCGGAGACGCGCCCGGCAGACGCCACTCGCGCCAGCGCCCGGTCGAAGGGGCGTACATGCCGACCTTGCCGGCGTTCCATTCGCTCACCCAGATCCGGCCCTTGGAGTCCGACCAGGCACGGCGTGCCCCCTGATTGCGTGTCGGCGGCTGCAGCACACGCACGGTGCCGCGCGTGACGTCCACGCGGCCGAGATAGCTCCCCGCGAGAGACGCGTAGTAGATGGCGCCCGACGGCGTTGCCGTGATCCCGTAGGGGCCGGTTCCTCGCGGCGCCGCGAAGACCCTCATCTTCCCACTGCGTGGGTCGAGCCGCCCGTAGAGCCCGTTCTGCCCGGTGAACCAGAGGATGCCGCGCCGGTCGAACACGGCGGTGTTCAGGTTGGCGTCGGCCGATGCGGCGGGCAACGGGAAGCGGCGCACGCGCAGGCTCTTCGGGTCGACCCGGACGATCGCGTTCAGCCCGCCGTCCGTGATCCACGGCGCTCCGTCGGGCCCGACGATGACGCCGTGCGGCGCCGAGCCGTCACCCAGCGCGGTGTGCCGTGTCTTGCCGGTCTTCGGGTCGAGCCACCCGAGCTCACCCGATCCCTGCGCCGTGTACCAGACGCCGCCGTCGCGCGCGGGAGCGACGTCGTGAGGGCGGCTCCCCGCCGGAACGGGATACTCGCTGACGGTAGGCGCCCTGGCCGAGCTCGTCGTTTCCGCCGCGGCGCCCGAGATGGCCAGAACCGCAACGCAGATCGGGATGGTCCTCCACCCACGCATGACACAAGTATGCCCGCGCGCTCGCTTGTATAGAGTCGGCGCGCCCCGATGCCTGCAACGGCCCGCATAGCTCTCACGCGCGAGGCGCGCGCGATCGGCCGGGTGACCGGGAAGACCCCGCCGTCCGAGACCGCCCGGCTCTGGGCGGACGTTCTCGGCAAGGTGCCGCTCTTTGCCGGCGTGCCGGCGCGTCAGGTGCGGAAGGTCGCGAGTCTGGGCACTGTCGCCAGGTTCGACGCGAAGGAGCCGATCGTCACCGCGGGCGAACCGGGCGAGGCGTTCTACGTCATCTTGAGCGGCCGCGCCACGATCCGGCGCGGACGCGGACGCGCAGTGGCGGAGATCGGTCCGGGTGCCTACTTCGGCGAGATGGCCCTTCTCGACGGGGCGCCGCGGTCCGCAACCATCGTCGCCGAAACGGAGACCGCATGCTTGATGCTGACTCGCAGGCGATTCGCCAAAGTTCTCCGGGCCGAGCCGAGCGTGGCCCTCGCACTCCTTGGGACGCTTGCCGCCCGCGTCCGCGAGCTCGAGTCGTCTCCGGCCGACTAGGGCAGGAGGCTTCGCATCCGCTCGAGCGTCTCGAGCAGGAGCCACGGCGGCACCGTCTCGATCCCTCTCGCGATCACCGAGGCGACGAAGCCCGAGAGGTCGCCCGCCGCCTGCGCCTCGGCGACCGCCCGCTCGACGCCGTCGCGGACGGCGCGCTCCGCACGCGCACGGGTGATGTTCCGCTCGGCCGCGAAGGCGTCCAGCGACTTCTCGTCTCGCAGGGCGAGCACGAGCTCCTCCCGCGACGTCCCGAGGTCGCAGGCGGCTCCGTCGAGCGCGGAGAGAGCGACCTGCTCCAGCACCGCCTGGAGGTCGCCCGGCTTCCGCCATTCGCGTTTCTGACACGGATCGGCGACCGGTGTCGGCTCGTACGACCCGCCGCCGAGCGCGACGTACGGAACGACGACCCCCGCCACCGCGGCGAGTGCGACCAGGACCGGCGTCGCTCGCCTCACAACCGCCTGCCTCGCGAGAGCCCGACCGGTGCGAGCGCGGCGAGCGCCAGGATGGCTGCGAGCAGGAAGGGCGTCGAAAAGGCATCCGTGACCGCTCGGTCGAGCTGCTCCTGCATCGCCGTCAGCAGCGTCCGGTAGTCATCGTCGTCCGGCCGGTCCTCGAACGCCGCCGAGACGTCCGGCAGCTCTCCCCGGTCCTCGGCCTCGTCCACTTCGACGAGCACGTCCTGCGCGACGCGGAGCTTGTCGAGCGCCGGGATCCGGCTGTCGAGCACCTCGGCCGTGCCTGCCCGGACCGCTTCGTCGCGGCTCTTTTCGAGCGCCGAGGTGAGCACCGGCGCCAGCAGGAGCAGCCCGAGCACGACCCCGGCATGGCGGGCGGCGAGTGTCCAGCCTCCGTGCACGACCTGCTCGGGGCGCCCGGCGACGGCTCGCTCGGTGAGGGCGGCCAGAGCGAGGCCGATTCCGGCCCCCACGAGGAGCTGCGGCGCGATCGTCCAGACCCAGCCGGCCCGCGGCAGGAGCGCAAGCGCTAGGAGGCCGCCGGCGACGAGGACGACGCCGCTGGCCGTACGCGTGCCGATGCCGACCGAGCGTGACGGTAGCCGAGCCGCGCCCATGGCGGCGAGCGGCAGCACCGTGACGACGAGGCCGGCGGTCGCCGGCGACAAGCTCCAACCGGAGACGAGCAGGAGCACGAGCAGGAAGAGCGCGGCGACAAGCCCGCCGGAGAGGAAGAGCAGCGCGGCGTTGGCACTCACAGACGGCCGACCCGCAGACGCACGAGGACGGTGCTCGCCGGCGCCGCGCAGCGCAGCGAGCGTCACAAGCGGCGCGAGAGCGAGTGGCACCTGCACGAGGAAGATCGACCTCCAGCCGAGCAGCTCGGTCAGGATCCCGCCGACTCCCGGCCCGAACGCCGCGCCGAGGATGCCGGCGGCCACCCAGACGCGCGCGGCACGATCGGCGCCACCCGTCGTCTCGGCCAGGAGATCGAGTGCGGCGACGACCACGAACGCCGCCCCGACAGCCTGGACACAGCGCGCGGCGACCAGCAGCTCGAACGACCCTGCGAGCCCGCAGGCAAGTGACGCCGCCGCGAAGACCACGATGCCCGCGAGGAACGACTGGCGTGGCCGGCGCCTGGCCACAAACGCAGCGGGCACGGCAACGAGCGCGAGCACGAGGTTGAAGGACGTGAGCACCCACGCGACCGTCGTGATCCCGACGTCGAAGCGTCCGAGGATCTCGGGTAGCGCGAGCGTGACGATCGAGGAGTCCGCGAGCGCGAGCCCGACGGCTAGACCGAGCAGCCCCGAGCGCATGCGACCGAGTCTATGGTCCGGAGATGCGGATCTGCTCGCTCCTCCCGAGCGCGACGGAGATCATCGCCCAGCTGGGATCGATCGATTCGCTGGTCGGCGTCTCCGAGGAGTGCCGCTGGCCGCCCGAGGTGATCGGGAAACCCGTCGTGACCGCCGCGAAGATCGACCCGTCCGCGTTGACGAGCCTCGAGATCGACCGGGCCGTGCGCGAGTCCGTCGGGGAGGGCGAATCGCTCTACACCGTCGACGCCGACCTGATGGACGCGCTCGCTCCCGATTTGATCGTCACCCAGGACCTGTGCACCGTGTGCGCCGTCTCGAGCAGCCAGCTCGCGACCGCCTGTCCCGTCGGAGCCGACGTCCTCTCGCTCGATCCGCGAACGCTCGCAGGCGTCGCCGAGTCGGTTCGCACGCTGGCGGCCGCAATCGGCGCCGGCGACCGCGCTGAGCAGCTCGTGGCGCAGATGTGGGAGGCGATCGAGGCGGCTGCCGCCTCGGTGCGGGGTTTGCCACGCCGCCGTGTCTTCTTCGCCGAGTGGATCGAGCCGCCGTTCTGCGCCGGGCACTGGCTGCCCGAGATGATCGAGCTCGCGGGCGGTACGGACATCCTCGGCAGGGCAGGCGAGGCCTCCTACGCCACGACGTGGGAAACCGTGCTCGCACACGAGCCCGAGCTGGTCGTGATCGCCCCGTGCGGCTTCGACGCCGACACGGCGGCCGAGCGCGCCGCCGAGCTGCGCCTCCCGTGCGCGGCTGTCGCCGTCGACGGCGACAGCTACTACTCCCGGCCGGCGCCGCGGCTCGCCGACGGTGTCCGACAGCTCGCCCACCTCTTTCACCCAGAGGCGGCCGCGGATCCGGGCCTGCCGGCGATCGTCCTTGAGGCGGAGGGGGCGCGCCACGATCGCAGCGCGCCCCCTCGCGTCGTTCGCTAGCTAGCCGACCGGCAGAGGCTCGCCTGAGCTGTCGAGCCGCTGGTCGAGGCAGGAGACCTTGCCGACCACGGCGGTCCCTGGGCTTGCTTCGCCCGCCGTATTCGGCGCGTTGTCCCGCCGGTTCCCGTCCGAGCTCGTCGTGCAGAACGTTCGCCCGGCGATGACGGGACTGGTCGGGAACTCGAGCGGTCCTGCGTTCCGCAGGTTGCCGGCGGCGACCGGGTTCCGGAAGAACTCGGAGACGTCGCCCCGGCGATCGACGACGACCACTGAGTTCCGCTCGTTCGGGGCGACCCAGATGTTCCCGTCGCGGTCGAGTGCGATCCCGTCGGCACCGTCGAGTGCGGGATGCTGCACGAAGAGCGCGTCGAGGCAGAGCGTGTCGGGCGTGAAGGTCGTGTCGCAGCCGGTCGGCGTGCGCACGCTTCCGTGCCTGCTCAACTCGACACGCCACAGCGCCCCGCGGGCGGTGTCGGCGACATAGAGCTCACCGTGGCGGCCGAACGCCAACCCGTTGGCAACGATCCCCTGGGTTGCCGGCGGAAGGCCTGTGGCCGTCGGTTGCAGGCTCTGGTTCTGGCGTCCGACGCCGACCGTGTTGGCCATCGTCGGGACGCGGAAGAGCACGGTTGCCGCCCCGCCGCTCGGTCCAACGCGAAACACGCGACCCTGGGCCGTACCGCCGTCGGAGACGTACAGGTTGCCGTCTTCGTCGAAGG
Organism: uncultured Gaiellaceae bacterium; assembly: GCA_963749515.1. GTDB lineage: Bacteria > Actinomycetota > Thermoleophilia > Gaiellales > Gaiellaceae > Gaiellasilicea. The sequence goes on along the minus strand of CAVVMR010000010.1, from coordinate 376,104 downwards.
CGACGCCGTTGGCACCGGGCGTGCCGGTCGCAAAGCCGGTCGCCACGGGCGGGCTCGATGGGTCGGCGTCGCTCGGTGTGACGACTCCGATCTCGTCGCCCGCCGCGCCGAAGCCGGTGAGGTAGAGCCTGCGATCGGGACCGAAGGCCACTCCGGCCGGATTGCAGGGCGGATTCATCCTCGCGACGACGACGCCGGCCTGGTTCGCGTCACCGTCAGCGTCGATCCGCACGATCGTGCAGCCGGCGGCGCCTCCACGCTGCGGCACGTACACGTTGCCCTTGCGATCGACGGTGAGCCCCTCGATCGAGATCGGGCTCGCGAACACCGTCGTCCAGCTCGCCGGCTTCGGCGGGCCTGGCTTCCCATGGCCCAGGGCCGCTCCGGCAACGAGACTGGCCGTGGCTACCGCCAAGACTGACAGCACCACGACTCTTGGGATCTTCCTCATGTCCTCTCCCTTCCTCAGTGAGTGAGAGCGCGATTAGGTCCACATACGAGGCAGGGCGACGAACCGGTTCTCGGCTACGTCGCGACGTGCGTGCCGAACCAGGCCAACACGCGGCGGTACGCGGCTGCCGCTGCAGCCGGATCGTGCCGGGACCCGGTCGGGTTGAAGAACGCGTGGTCGACGTTCGGGAAGGTGACGATCTGGTGGCGCAGGCCGGCCTTGCGGAGCGCGGCGCGGGCTGCCGCGCGGGAGGCGTTGACCCTGGAGTCGAGCTCCGCGTAGATCCCGAGCACGGCAGCGCCCTTGGCGCCCGCGAGGTTCCCGCCCTCGGGGAAGGGGCCGTAGAAGGGAGCGGCAGCCGCCAGGCGCGACTCCCTCGAGGCGAGGAGCAGCCATGTCATCCCGCCCCCGAAGCAGAACCCGGTGGCGGCGACCTTCTTCCCGGGGAGCCGACGGCGGATCTCCGTCACGCCCGCCTTCATGTCCGCCACAAACCGCGACGGAGGAGCGGCTCCGAGCGCGGCCATCGCTTCGAACTCGTCGGCGAACGACCCGGTCCCGCCCTCCTCCGAGAGCAGGTCGATCGCCAACGCCGAGTAGCCGCTCGCCGCGAAGCGGCCCGCAATCGTGCGGATCGAGTCGTTGAGACCTCGGTTCTCGTGGATCACGAGGACGCCGCCCTTTGGCCGAGCCGCCGCCGCCCAGGCACCCATCAACTTCCTCCCGCGCGGCCCGCGAAAGACGATCTCGCGAGTCGGCCGCGCCGCCGTCTCGGCAGCCGGCGCATCCTGGAGCGGCCGTCTTGCCCGGTGCGACCCGCATCCTCGCCTTGGCCGCGTCGGCCACGACGCCGGCGAGCAACGATGCTGCCGCGGCGGCGCTCAGCCCGAGCAGCCCGAGCCGGCGCAGGGCCTCGCGGCGGGACACCAGCCCGTCCGCGTGATCCTCCGCGATCTCCTCGGCCAGGTACCGCTGTAGCTCCGTCATCCCTCGCCAGATCGTACGACGAGCCGGCGCAACCGGTTTGGTGGCGGCGATAGAGGGCGAGAACAGCCCTATTTCCAGCGTAGCCTGGCCGGCATGAGCGAGCACGACTTCGACTTCTGGACCGGAACGTGGATCGGGCGCAACCGTCGGCTGCGGGAACGGCTCGCGGGGTGCGACGAGTGGGACGAGTTCGAGGGGACGTGCGTGGCGCGCCCGCTCCTCGACGGGCTCGGGAACATGGAAGAGTTCCGTACCGACTACCAGGGCGGGTTCACCGGCCTGTCGCTGCGCTTCTTCGATCGAGCGACCGGGCTGTGGTCGAGCTACTGGACCGACACCCGGCGGAGCGGGCCGCTCGAGCCGCCCGTCGTCGGCTCGTTCTCGGACGGCGTCGGCGTCTTCGAATGCGACGACACGTTCGAGGGCCGGCCGATCGTCGTGCGCTACCGCTGGTCCGACATCACCGCCTCGACCGCGCGGTGGGAGCAGTCGTTCTCGGACGACGGCGGCGAGACCTGGGAGACGAACTGGACGGTGGACCACACCCGCATCTGAGCCGGTGGTCTGCTGTACTTCCGGCAGACAGCGATGCAGCGGGTCGCCCTGATCGCCTTTGCTTCCGTGGCGCTTGCAGTGCCTGCGAACGCGCGCGCCGCCTCCGTCTTCGTGTTCGACCAGCCGAGCGCCGCGCCGAACGACCGCGTGGTCGTGCGGACGGCAGGGACGCCCAGGGTCTTCAAGCGCGTGAAGCCGCTCCAGCGCCCGGTCCGCCTCTACCTCCTTCGAACCGATGGGGAGGGCGAGATCCGCTCCCGGCTCGACCCGCGCTTGAGCTTCATCGGCTCGATCACGGCGGACAGGAACGGCCGCGGGCTGGTGACATTCAGCGTGCCGCCGCTCGACGCCGGTGAGTACACGCTCGCCTCCTGGGATGGGCGGACACTCGTCGTCCAGCGGCCCGCTGCGCTCGTCCGGCGCCACCGCTCGCAGGCGCTGCTCAGCATCGGCGAGACAACGTCGTGCCCGGTCACGCTCCCGAACGCGAACCGACCGCCGGGCCAGCCGCGCAGCGTCGCCTGGTACGGGAATGGCCGGCTCTGGGCGGGGCTGAGACCGGACGGCATGTTCACGGTGCCGCAGGACCGCGTCGACCCCGACGGCTCGATCGGCAACAAGCTGCTCTGGGTGACCACGCCCGCGTGGGACCCTCCGACGCTGTCCGGTGAGCGGCTCGACGCGCCTGCGCCGCCACTACGCGTTCTCCGGATGAACCAGGGCTCGTTCGCCGGCGCCGACGAGCCGTCGTTCATGAGCCCCGTCAGCTTCCCGACCGCAGGCTGCTGGCGACTCACCGCGCGCGTGGCCGACGTCAGCCTCACGTACGTCGTCGAGGTCATGGTGCGAACCGGATAGGCATCAGGTCGCCGTGGGAAGCGCGTGCAGGCTGCCATCGTTGACACACTCGACGGATGAGGATCGAGTTTCTCTACTGGGACGGCTGCCCCTCGCACCCGGAGGCCCTGGCGCTTCTTCAGGCCGTACTTGCCGAACGCGGCGTCGAAGCGACCGTCGAGCTGCGTGAGGTGCTGACCGACAGCGAGGCGGAGACGCTGCGTTTTCCCGGCTCGCCGACCATCCGGATCGAAGGCCGCGACATCGACGCACCCGGTGCCGACGGCCGGCCCGCGCTGACCTGTCGGATCTACCACCTCGCGGACGGGCGCCCCTCCCCCATCCCGAGCCGCGAGCAACTCGAGGAGGCACTCACATGAGCATCGCTCTTTCCGGGTCGGCACCCGCATTCAGCCTGCCCGGCGTCGACGGCCGAACCCATTCGCTCGAGGACTACGAGGACGCACGCGTGCTGGTGCTCGTCCAGTCCTGCAACCATTGCCCGTACGTCCAGGGCTGGGAAGGACGGCTGATCGCGATCCAACGGGACTACGCCGAGCGCGGCGTTCGCATCGTCGCGATCTCCTCGAACGACGTCTCGAACCACCCCGAAGACTCCTTCGAGGAGATGGAAGCTCGCGCGCGGAAGCAGAGCTTCAACTTCGACTACCTGTACGACGAGAGCCAGAGCATTGCTCGGGCGCTGGGGTCGGAGCGGACGCCGGAGGTGTTCGTCTTCGACGGCGACCGCCGGCTCGCCTACCACGGCGCGATCGACGACAGCCGCGATGAGACGACGGTCTCGGCCCACTACCTGCGCGAGGCCCTCGATGCTGTGTTGGCCGGGGCCACACCGGCCATGGCGGACACGCCACCGGTCGGTTGCACGGTGAAGTGGCGGAGCTGAATCCCCAGCGGGTCGACGCGCGCTAACGGGACGCTCCCTCATCGACCCACTTTGTGAAGATCAGGGATGTGGACGAAACAGCCTCACATTCGCCAGCTGCCGGCGTCGAGTCGCGTGCGGTCGTGCTCGTCGAGGGGATCAGCGACCAGGGCGCGCTGGAAGCGCTCGCCGAGCGCCGCGGTCGCGATCTCGCGGCGGAGGGAGTCTCCGTTGTCCCGATCGGCGGCGCACAGTCGATCGGCAGGTTCCTGAGCCGGTTCGGCCCCGAAGGGCTCGACCTGAAGCTTGCGGGGCTCTGCGACCTCGGCGAGGAGGGAGACTTCCGGCGCGGCCTCGAGCGGGCCGGCCTCGGCTCGGACCTCACGCGCACCGAGATGGAGGGGCTGGGCTTCTATGTCTGCGTTGCCGACCTCGAGGCCGAGCTGATCCGCGCTCTCGGCGCCGACGCCGTCGAGAAGGTCGTCGACGCCCAGGGAGACCTCGGCTCCTTCCGCACGCTCCAGAAGCAGCCGGAATGGCGAGGACGGGCGACAGAGGAACAGCTGCGGCGCTTCATGGGCAGCGGCGGCCGGCGAAAGATCCGATACGGGCGGCTCCTCATCGAGGCGCTCGACCTCAGCCAGGTGCCGCGCCCCCTCGACGGCGTGCTCGCTCATGTCTGAGCTCAGCTCCCGGCGCGTGGACGTCCGGCTCCTCTCGCGCCGGGCAGTGCACTGGATCGCCCCCACTCTCTACGTCGCAGTGCTCAGTGGCTACATGTGGCGAGAGGGCATCCCGGTCGGCCGCGAGCGGCTGATCATCTGGATCTTGCTCGGGCTGCTCGCACTCTCGACGACGAACCTGAGCGGGTGGATGCGCAGCGTGATGTTCGAGTGGCTGCCGTTCGTGCTCCTGCTTGCGGTGTACGACCTGCTGCGCGGCCGCGCCGACGGCCTGCTCTTCTCGACCTGGTATCGACCTCAGCTCGAAGCGGATTCCATCCTCTTCGGCGGCAACGTTCCCACTGTCTGGCTGCAGGACCGGCTCTGGCACGGAACCACGGACGTGCGCTGGTACGACTACGCCACCTGGGCCGTCTACATGAGCTACTTCGCGGCGACCTACCTCCTGGCAGGCCTTCTCTGGTTCTTCGCCCGCGAGCGCTTCCGCCGTTACGTCGGCTCGGTCGTGCTCCTCGCGGGGATGGCATTCACCACGTTCGCGCTCTTCCCCGCCGCACCGCCGTGGCTCGCGAGCGGGGTGGGCGAGCTCGAGCCGACGACGCGCCTGATCGGCCCGGTCTCCGGCCATATCCCGTTCCTCTCCTTCTCGTTCGAAGGGCTGTACGAGCGCGGCGCCGAGTACTCGAATCCGGTGGCCGCGGTCCCGTCGCTGCATGCGGCGTACACGCTGCTCTTCACGCTGTTTCTCTGGCGCTTCGCGCGCTGGGCGCGACCGCTGCTGGCGCTCTATCCACTGGGGATGGCTTTCGCGCTCGTGTATGCCGCCGAGCACTACTTCTCCGACATCCTCCTCGGCTGGGCGTACACGCTCGTGGCCGTCTGGGTCGTCGGCCGCGTCGCGGCCTCTGTCAGCAGGAGAGCCGATCCCGGCTAGGGGGCGACCTGCGCGGCCAACTGCTCCGCGTACGCCTTCGCTTCGGCGCCCTGAAGGAGGAAGGCGACGTCGCCGTCCCGCCAGAGCAGCGCTCCGTCGGCGACGTCGAAGAGCTCACGGTGCGTTGCGCCGTCGGCCCCGACGACGGAGATCGTCCCGCGTGCGGTGCCCGCGATCCAGACCGCGCGCAGGCGGCCGACCGTGACGTCTTCCGTGGTGCCACTCGCCGGGACGATCGTGATGCGGGGATGCACGCCCGCGGCGGGCCATTGCGTCAGGAGAACGCGCCCGCGTCGCCGAGCGCAGGCTCCGACTCGATGCGACGGTGGAGCGTCTCCTGCCGGGGCGCCTCCGCGAGGGACCGCGCATCCGGCTGCGGAACCTGCTCAACCACACGAGCGGGATTCCGGACTACATGCGGCTCGAGCCGTGGGGCAGCGCCGTCTCGCGCAATCCGCGGGTCGTGATCCCCGCGCGCCGGCTCGTCTCCTCGGCCGCCGGCCTCCCGCTCGAGTTCGCCCCGGGAAGCCAGGCCGAGTACTCGAACACGAACTACCTCGTGCTGGCCGAGATCGTGGAGCGTGTCACGCGACGCTCGCTCGACCGGCTGCTGCGGGAACGGATCTTCGAGCCGCTCGGACTGAGAGCGACGGCGTACGAGAGCGGCCGCCGGGAGCTCGGGCGCAACGACGTCCGCGGGTACGACGTCTCGGGAGCGCGGCCCCTCGACGTCTCGCAGCACGGGCTCGGCGGTCCGTGGGCCGACGGCGCAATCGTCTCGAACGTCCGCGACCTGGCGACGTTCTTCGGCGCTCTTCTTCGCGGAAAGCTCGTCCCGCGTCCGCTCGTCGCGCAGATGAGGATGATCGTGCCGGGCTCACACGGCCAGGGAATGGGGCTCTCCAAGCTCGGATCGCCGTGCGGCCGCTGGTTCTACGGGCACACCGGCGGCACGCCCGGCTACGTCACGTTCGCCGCGGGCTCGCTCGACGGCCGCCGCATCGTCGTCGTCTCCGTCAACGGCGTCAGCTCGAACGCCGTCCGGGCGATGGGGCTCTACCTCGACGACCTTCTCTGCCGGAGGTAGCCCCCTAGGGTCCCTGGCCGCCCCCGTCCGAGCTTTCCTTCCCAGCGTTCTCGGCGACGTACCGCGCCACGGCGGTGATCTCAGCGTCGCTGAGCTGGCCTTCGAAAGCCGGCATGCCGCCACCGCCGTTGCGTACCTTTGCTTCGACCGTGTCGGCGTTGGGCTTCAGATCGTCGAGGTTTGGGCCGACCGAGCCACCGGTCCCGGCAGCGCCGAGGGTGTGGCAGCTTCCGCAGCTTGAGGTGAAGACGGTCTCACCGTTTGCTTCGGCTGTCGTCGTCGTCCCCGCTCCTGTCGTCGTGCCCGGCTCCGTCGTCGTCGTGCCTCCCGTCGCCCCGAGTCGGTAGGCGATGATCACGGGCTTCTGATCCTTGTTCTGGGGGAAGCTCGCCGCGGTCACGAGGGTGTCCCCGACGATCGCGACCGTCGCGTTCGTCCCGGCAGGCATCTGCTGCTCCCAGGCGACGCTTCCGTCGTCGCGGTCGAGCGCGATCAGCTTGCCCTCGAAGGTCGTCGTGAAGACGAGGTCGTTCGAGACCGTCGCCGCACCGTACGCCGGCTGGGCAAGGTCGCGCTTCCATTTCGGCGATCCGTCGGTGACGTTCAAGGCGACCATCTCGCCGGTGCCCTTCGCGATCTGCAGGTCGTACTCCGTCTGCGACTTGAACACCGTCGGGATGTTCACGATCGGCGCGTAGACGACACCGTCGGCGACAGCCATCTGCGTCTCGACGCCACCCAGGATGCCGGGGAGCAGCGTGAGCGGAAGCTTGGGCATCTGGTCGTAGTTGCCCTGGAGAGCGATCTCGTTGTCCTTGTCGTTCCCGCTGTGCTGGCCGACGGCGCGCTCCCACGCGACCGAGCCGTCCTCGGCGTCGATCGCGTAGACGTAACCGAGCTTGCCGCCGACTAGGACGAGCGTCCGGTCGCCATCCTCCGTCACGATCGGCGGCAGGTGCAGATCCCAGTCGTAGACGTCGTGGGGGAGCACCTGGCGATGCCAGATCTCCTTGCCGTCCTCGCGGTTGAGCTTGACGAGGCTGTTCGTGAAGAGATTCGGGCCTGGACGACTCGAGCCCCACGGGAACGCCTTCGTACCGGCCCACGGCGCAGGGTTTGCGACCGAGATGTAGACGTCTCCGTTGTCGTCGAACGCGGGCGGATGCCACAGTCCGCCGCCGCTGTTGATCTCGGTGTGCTCGCTGCTCCAGAGGTTCTCCGGCACGGTCCAGAACCTCCATCGTTCCTCTCCCGTGGCGGCATCGAGCGCCCACAGCACGCCGGCGCCGTTTCCCTTGTAGAAGGACTTCGTGTTGCCCGGGACGGTCGAGATGTACAGCGTGTCGTCGAACACCGCCGGCGCCATGTCGATTCCCTCGTTGGCGTTGCGGCTCAGCTTGTCGGAGCGCCAGACCTCCTCGCCGGTCTCGATGTCGAGCGCGAACGCGAAGTCCGAGGTCGCGCCGTACACCTTGTCGTAGCCGATCGTGACTCCGTTCGGGCCCACCGTCGGCGCGTTGTAGTCCTTCGCCCACTTCACGTCGCCGGTCTCGAGGTCGATCGCCTTCACGTTCGAGGTCAGATCCTGCGTATAGACGACGCCGTCCGCGATGATCGGTGTCGATGCGTAGTTGCCGAAGGTCCCGCCGCCCTTGATCGGCACTGTCCAGGCGACACCCAGGTCGGCAACGTTTCCGGAGTCGATCTCGCTCGTCGCAACCCGGCGGTTCCCGAGGTCGCCGTTCGGGGTCGGCCACTCGTCGGCGAAAGAGGAAGCCTCCTCCGGGGCGCCGTCCGGAACGGCCGATTCGTCACCGCCGCCGCAGGCGCTCACCGCAATTGTCACGAGGACGATTGCCAGTAGCGGGAGCCTCCGAGAAGCTGTCATTCCATCGCCAAAGCTTCCCCGAGATCACCATTTGCAAACGCTATCGGCGATGGATGGGCGCGGTCAGCGGTCGGTGACGGCCAGTCGCATGCCGAGCGCCGTCAGCACCGTGCCGGTGACGGCGTTCAGCACGCGCCGGACGCCCGAACGCTTCAAGAGCGCGCCGACCTTGGCCACAAGTAGTGCATAGGACGTCAGCCAGACGAGCCCCATGCCGATGAAGATCGCCGCAAGGAGCAGCGTCTGCGCGGCGGCGGGGCCATCAGGGTCGACGAACTGGGGGATCAACGTCGTGAAGACGAGCGCGATCTTCGGGTTGAGGAGGTTCGAGAGCAGACCTTGCCGAAACGGCGATGTCCGGCGCTGCGCCGGGCGTTCCTCCGGAGCGTCGGCCTTGGTCCGCCAGGCCTCGCGGAGAGCGTTCAGGCCGAGCCAGACGAGATAGGCCGCACCGGCCAGCTTGAGCAGGGTGAACGCGGGCGCGGATGCGTGCAGGAGCGCAGCGATTCCGAGCGCGGCGGCAACCGCCCACACCAGCAGTCCACCGTTGATACCCAGGGCCGTCTCGACGGCTGCGCGCCGTCCGCGGGTGAGGCCGTTCTGGAGGACCAGCGCCATGTCCGGCCCAGGCAGGACGACGATGACGGCGACGACGCCGATGAACGCGAGTACGTCAGTCATCTCGGCGAACGCGGCATCACGACAGAGCGCGCTCGAGGGCGGCTCTGTCGGTGGGTGCACCGTGCGTCGGGAGCACGAGCTCGACCGGCAGCTCGAGCAGCGGGCGCAGCTCGGCGCGAATCTGCTCGGGCTCCACGCCCTCCGCGGCCCAGTCGGCCGGAAACTCGAGGCCCTTGCCGCGGTCGATAAGGGTGTCGCCGGCGACGAGTGCGCGGCGGCTCTCGACCCAGAGCACGAGGTCGTTCGGCTCCATTCCCGGGAACGCCTGGATCCCGACAGGCAGCCGGTCGCCCGCCCTGAACACGTGTCCTTCGAGCGGGTTCTGGTCACCGTCGTCCGGCGGCGGCACGTAGAGCGGCGCGCCGAGTTGCTCCGCCAGGGCCTGAGCATCGCGCGCGTGCCAGGGGCACGTCAGCACGATCGCCGTCTCGCGCTCGGCCGCCAGCTCCTCGACGAGGCCGGGCGGCGCCAGCGGATCGATGAGCAGCAACCGTTTGCCGTCGTCGATCGCGTAGGAAGAGACCATCTCGTCCCAGTTCTCCCCCGGCTTCCATTCCGGATGGGGCGCCTCCCAGTGCCACACTCCTGGCTGAACCTCGCGCACCAGCCGATCGTACGCGAACAGGTCAGGCGTCTCGCAGCGTCAAGGTCTTCGCCACTGGCGCCCGATCTGCCGCAGCATCTGCGGGTACACGATCAGGTGCCGGAACGGCCTGATCGCTGCCATGTACGCCGCCCCGAGCCGTCCGTTCGGCTTCGCGTAGACGGCCATCTGCCCGCGGTAGCCGCCCCTCTCGTCCGGTACCCAGCCGATGTGCACGACCCCGTGCATCGTGCGGTTCGCGATCTCCGCCGCCCACTCGTCGTCGAGCAGGTACAGGGAGGTGAACGGGAGCGCGTTGAAGTCCGGGCCGGACGGCGCGTCCTTCAGGTCCGCCGGCAACCGATCGCGGAGCGTCGGCACCCTCGAGCCGAGACCGGAGCCCGAGTCGTCCCAACCGAACAGCTTCCCGGCCTTCCACCGGATCGCGAAGAGTGTGCGGGCGGCGCGGGAGGCGCTGTGTGACGGGTCGCCCGAGGCGAGCGCGTGCACGAGCCGAGGGAAGTCGTCCGCGCCGCCTGGCGTCGGCAGCGCCCACACGTCCTCCAGCCGGAAATCGCGGGTGAGCTCGTGGATCCGCCAGGGCCGGGACGTGTGCGCGCCGTTCGGAAGTCTCTTGCCATCTACGTCGAGGGTCGGCACTGAGAGCGATTATGGAGGCGGCGGGAATCGAGCTGCGAAAAGATTCCCGCCCGCCGCCTTGTTCAGTCCGTACCCCAGGGGTTGTCGATCACGAAGCGCCAGGTGCCGTCTGGCTGACGACGGAGAACATCCGCGTTGTTTGCTGCCAGTCGCACCGGTTCACCGTCGGGCCCTGTGCCGTCGAATGACCAGACGCCGGTGACGAGAGCAAGATCGTCGACCTCGAGAACTCGTGTCACCTCCAGGTCGAGCTTGCCCTTCATCGAGATGAACCCTGAGAGCGCCTCACGGACACCCGGCGCGCCGTGAGCGAGGCTACCCGGCTGAGTCGCGAACGCTGCCTTGCTCTCGTACAGCGGGGCGAGAGAGTCGAGATCGCCGGTGTTGATTCCTTCGACGATCGCTTCGAGCACCTGCTCAGGAGTGGCTGTGGACATGGCCTTCATGACGGATCCCATTCGAGGGACCTCCTTTCGGTATACAGTGTTGAGTCACGGAAATGCAACCCTACGCCGCTGGGCGGGATATGTCAATATTGGAGACACATTTATGAGTCGCGAAATCAAACCCAAGCGCAAGTACGAGCTGAAGCAGCGCGCCGCCGACAAGGCCGAGACGCACCGGCGGATCACCGAGGCGGCGATCGAGCTGCACGGAACGGTCGGGCCCTCCCGCACGACGCTGAGCGCCGTCGCGAAACGGGCAGGCGTGGAACGCCGCACGCTCTACCGCCACTTCCCGACCGAAGCCGACTTGTTTGCGGCGTGCTCGGCTCACTACTTCAGAGAGAACCCCTGGCCGGTTCTCGACTCATGGCGCGCGATTCGCGACCCACACGAGCGACTCGAGCAGGCGCTCGGCGAGCTGTACGCGTACTACGAGCGCACCGCACCGATGTACAGCAACGTTCTCCGAGACGCCGAGCTCGTGGACTTCGCCCGCCACGCCGTGGCCCCGCTGCACACCTACCTCGAGGACGCCGTCGAGATCCTCACCATCGGCCGTTCAGTCCGAGGCCGAAGACGGCTTCTCTTCGTGGGAGCGTTGCACCACGCCCTCGCCTTCTCCACGTGGCGTTCACTCACTGCCTCAGGCATCACACGGACGAGCGCGACGATGCTCGTCATCGCACTCGTCGAAGCCGCAGCTAACGGCAGGATCGACTGACGGGAATACGCAGGCCCTCCCCAGTGTCCTAGAGAGCACGGATGTCAACGAAGGGGAGGGTCATGAGCGACGAGAAGCGTGCAAGGGGCGTACCCACCATCCTCGCGGCCGTCGTAGCGCTGGCCGTCTCGGCAGCGCCGGCCGCCTCGGCGGGTTCTCCGAAGCCGAAGCAGAGGGCAATCGTCTACAACGGCCACGCCGGCTTGGGCGCAAACGCCAGGGCCATCGTCACCGACAACAAGGATCCGGACAAGCTTGGCGCGGCGCGTTCCCAGGGTGTGATCGCGAGTGTGAACGTGAAGTACACCTAGGACGGCGCGGGCGCCGGACCGGTAAAACCCCTGTGTGGCGCCGCGGTCGGTCCGCCTCTCGAGCCCGGAACGAGTCCTGTTTCCCGACGTTGGGATCACAAAGCAGGACCTGTTCGAGTACTACCGCGCGATCGCGCCGGTGCTCGTCCCGCACCTGCGCAACCGGCCGTTCACGATGAAGCGCTCGCCCTACGGCGTGGGGGGCGAGGCGTACTTCCAGAAGCAGGCGCCAAAAGGGATGCCCTCGTGGATTCCGACGCGCACCTACCGCACCTACCCGCGTGGCCGCAAGGGCGAGTCGCGGATGGTGGACTTCCCGCTCGTCAACACGCCCGAGGCGGTGCTCTGGATGGTGCAGATGAACTGCATCGACATGAATGCCTGGTACTCGCGCGTCGACAAGCCTGACCGCCCGGACTTCGTGCTCTTCGACCTCGACCCGCCCGATGGCGGCTTCGCGCTCGCGATCCGCGTCGCTCACCTGATCCGCGAGGAGCTCGAGCGGCTCGAGCTCGAGTCCTACGTCAAGACGAGCGGCGCCGACGGGATCCACGTGCTCGTCCCGATCGCGCGTCGGGCCACCTACGAACAGACCTACGACTTCGCGGAGCGCGTGGCGCGCGGGCTCGAGGAGCGGCACCCAGGCGTCGTCACGACCGAATGGCTGAAGCACAAGCGCGAGGGCGTGCTCGTCGACCACCGCCAGAACGCGCGGGGGAAGACGATCGCTTCGGTCTACTCGGTGCGGCCCAAGCCGGGCGCGCCGGTCTCGACGCCGCTCCACTGGGATGAGCTGACGAAGAACGTGACGCCGCGCCGCTTCGGGATGCGCGAGGCGCTCGAGCGAGTCGAGCAGCACGGCGACCTCTTCGAGCCGGTGCTCGCCGGCGGCCAGGCACTCGGACGTGCCCTGAAGGCGTTGCGCTAGGGCTAGGCCGACGAGCGGCTCCCGCGCAGCGGCAACCGCAGCCGGCGGCGCCGCCGGCGTTCGCCGATCACTGAAACGACGGTCTGCGCGAGGTGCGGGCAGCCGGTCGAGGGAAACGCATCCCGCCGGTGACGGTGGAGCACGAGGAACAGGTCCCCGGGCGGCGCATCCCGGTAAAGGCGGTCGAGGCTCAGGCTGTCGATCGCGCCGAGCGTCGGCGTATAGATCGCGTCGTACCAGTCCGCGGCGATCTCCGCGTTCTCGAGCACGCGTTCGCGTCCTCGCATCATGTGGTAGCCATGCACCTGGATGTTCTCCAGCAGCTCGAGGTAGTGCGCGGGCCTGCTGACCGAGACGCGCTCGCCGGGGCGTCCCTCGGCAAGCCCGCTGTCCTCGAGGAAGATCCGCTCGAGCTCCCGGAGGACGACTTCGAGCATGTCCGCATCGGCCGGGAGAGGCACGCGCGCGATGAGCTCGGTCACGTCGGCGTCGATCATCTCTGCGCCTCCGCGCCGCGCGAGGGCGGCACGGTGGTGACCGTCGATCACGAAGTACGCCTCGCCGAGCTTGACCGTGACGATCGGCGGGAAGGCGCCGTCGGCGAACGCGCGCTCGAGCGAGCGCAGCCGATCGCGGCTGAAGGCGTGAAGCGGACGGAAGTCGCGGGTGAACGAGCTGGCGCGGCTATCTGTGCCGATGAGCGCGTCGAGCGGGATCTCGCGGACGCCCAGGTACCGGCGTCCAAACGGCCTCAGTCGGCGCTCGACCTCGTCGAGCTCGAGCAGGCGGTCGCTGCTACGGACCCTCTGTCCCTTCATCTCGAGGGCAAGCGTACAACGAACAATCCGCCGAGATTCTCATCGAGACCTCCGAGCGGATCTCTCAGGTGGAGGCGGCTGGAATCGAAGGTGGGCACCTGCGTGCGACGAGGACCAGTCGACGGCAAAGGTCACGTGGCTCTCCTTTCTCGCAGGAGGACGAGCAATGCGGCCACGAAGAGCGACCCGAAGGCGAGCGTCCCGAAGGGGAAGGGGTGGCCGCCGAGGAGGAAGAACGCTGCGAGGCCGATGACGATCCACTGGCTGCGAGGTGCTCCCGCTCGCCGGGCGGCGAACATCAGCGCGCCGACCGCGGCGACCCAGCCGAGAGTCCCGACGACAGCAAGCGGGAAGGCCACGGCGTCCAAGGCGGGCCAGTCTTTGACAACGGCGAAGACGCCGTCCTGTTGCGAGGGCGTGAGGTCACGCGCGGCTCGCATGGCGAGACCGGTGCCGATGCCGGCCACTGCGTCGTAGGAGCTGTAGAAGACAAGGAAGATGCCGATTCCGAGCCGGATCGTCCAAGAGCCGGCTTGGCCGAGCTCGTCGGCGAGCAGCAGCACCGACAGCCCTACGAGTCCGATCAGGATCAGCTGGATCACGTGGAATGCGAGGAACCAGGTCGACACATCCATTAGGCCTTGCGCGGTCTCGTCCGGATGCGGGTGAAAGACTTCGAGGACCGCGGCGGCGAGCGGCGGCGCCAGGACGAGAAAGCGCTGAAGTGTGGCTGAGAGGACCCACGCTGATCGTTGCGGAATCTCGATCGGTACGTCGCCCAGCATCACTTTGGCTCCAGGAGGGCCTGGTCGAGAAAGTCGATGACACGCCGCTCGTATTCGGCCGGCTGGACGTCGATGCCGCCCGTGTGCTCCGCCCCGGGCACCTTCCAGATCGACTTCGGCGCGCCGGCTGCGGCGAAGTACTTCGGCTGCCTGACGTCCTCCCCGCCCATTCCCGGCTCCGTATAGATCAGGAAGACCGGGCGCGGCGCGATCTCACCGATGCGGTCGACGATGCGCGGCGGGGGTCCGTGGTTGGCGAACACGGTGGCCGCCGACCGCATCACAACCTCGATCGGCGCGAACAGCACGCCCTCCACACCTGGGACATCAGCGTCGCCGAGCGGAAAGCCGGCACCCTCGGAGATGACCGCGTTGAAGGCTTTGGACTGCGCAGCAGCCACGAGCAGGATCTCACCGCCGACCGAAGAGCCGAAGCCGCCAATGCGGTTCGGATCGACGTCGGACCGGCCTTGCAGGAACCTGGCGCCTGCAATCAGATCTCGGTCACCCGCCCAGCGGACGAGGTCGCCTTCGCTGCCGCCTTGCCCACGCGGATCGAGCAGCAGCACGCCGTACCCGTTCCGGGCGAGCATGCGCGCCTCCTTCAGCGCAGAGCGCCCCGGGAAGACGACCACCGCGGCACGATTTCTGGACGGCACATAGGCGGCTGCGAGCTCGAGCGAGTCGCTCGTCGTCACCGTCACCGCCTCGTACGGCATGCCGATCTCCGGCAGGGCCCCCGCCCGGCCGACGTGGGTGTAGCCGTAGGCGAAGGCGATCGGGAAGACGACGAACATCACGATGGCCAGAATCGCGACGGCGCCGACGATCGTAGCCAGCGTCCTGCGCGCGTAGCGCCGAGTGCGAGTTCCCTCCGTACGACGCGCTCGCCAGAGCGTGACCGGCGCGCTCAGGAGGAGGACGGCGCCGGCGACAATCGCCAGCAGGCCTGTGTAGTGGGCACCCGAGGCGTTGCCGTCGAGCAGGTAGTACGCGCCCGGGAAGCCGATCGCCAAACCGAGCGCGCCGAACGTCATCGCGACGAGTGCCCGCAGCGAGGCCCGAAGCCATCGGTAGGCGGCTCCGGCGCCCAGCAGAATCCCTAGAGGCACGAGCCCGCTCACGAGATGGTCGCCTGGGGACGTACCCGGTTGCGGCTGGACGTAGTTGTCGTGAATGACGTGCAGCGCGATCGTTCCGAGGCACGCGCGGACGACCGATGTCTCGAGACCGGCCGCCCGCACCAGCCGGCCCAGCCGGCTTTCGCTTGCCACGAGCTCCCACGCTGCCGCCGACCCGCTACTCATACTGGAGCGCCTCCAGGACGTTCAGCTTCGAGGCACGGCGTGCCGGCAGGATCGCGGCCAGCATCCCGGCGAGGATCGCGACGCCGACGAACACGACGAGCGTCCCGTAGGGCACCGCGAACACGATCCCGTACTGCGAGAGCGCAGCAGTGGTGAGCACAGCGAGGAACATGCCGACGGCGATTCCGAGCGCGGCGCCGATCAGCGCGGTGACGACGCTTTCGTGGCGGATCATCCGCCGGACCTGCCGGCGGGTCATGCCGATCGCCCGCAGCATCCCCAGCTCGCGGGTCCGTTCGAAGACCGACAGCACGAGCGTGTTGATGACGCCGAACAGGCTCACGATCACAGAGAGACCGAGCAGCGCGTACAGGATTTGGAGGGACTTCGTGATCTCTCCCGTCCGGGTGTCCTTGAACTCGTCGCGGGTCTCGACGATTGCGGCCGGGAACGCCGTGAGGCTCTTCTCGAGCGCGGCGGTGTTCTCCGCCGACGGGCCGCCGCGGATGTTCAGGAGAGTGAGATCGTTCTCGTGGTTTGCGAACGAGCTGTCGAACGTCGATGAAGAGACCGAGACTTCGCCGAACGGAGAGCCACCCTTGGGCGGATCGATGATCCCGTCGACGTGGAGCCGGAGCGCCTTGCCCGTCGGCGTCTTGATCGTCAACGGCGACCCGACGGTCAGTGAATGGTCGTCCGCGTAGCGCTTGACGATGAACGCGCCGTCCCGGCCGAGCTGCGCGGGGACGCTGTCTGAGCCGCTCGACCACCTGATGGCGACGACCTTCGTCAGGTTCGCGTCGACGCCGGTTATGAGGACGGTCTTGTCGCCCACCTTGGCCTCGCCGGATCGCATCTGCGAGACCGCTTCGACGCCGGGCGTCTTCGCCGCGGCATCGGCCGCCTCGTTGGTAAGCAGCCCGCCGTTGTTTCCGGCCGACACGGAGTAGTCGCCGACGAAGAGCTCGTTGACGGCGCCCGTGAAGGAGGTCTTGAAGCCCTGTCCGATGACTGCGACGAACGTGATCAGGGCAAGCCCGATCATCACCGCGGCCGCCGTCGAGGCTGTTCTCGCGGGATTCCGGACCGCGTTCTGACGAGCGAGGGCGCCGGGCGTACCTCCGAAGCGGGCACCCGGCGCGCCGAGCACGAAAGCGAGCGGGCGGACGACTCTCGTTGCGATCATCGCGACACTGACGAACATGAGCAGGACGCCGGCCACGAGCACGATGATCCGCACCGTGACGTCGATGCCGCCTGCGAAGACGCCGAAGGAGAAGAGTGCGATCGCGGCGAGGCCGACGGTCGCGGAGACGGGCAGCGCGTAGCGCGCGAACCGTGATGCGGGCATGACCGCGCCCTCGCGGACCGCGGCGATGGGCTCCACCCGCGTGGCGCGGACCGCAGGCCGTAGGCTCGCCAGCAGGGCGATCAACGTTCCGACGCCGAGGCTGACGACGATCGTCCGGGCCGAGAAGACGAGTCCGGCGCTGGGCAGGTCGATGCCGGCCGCCTCGAGGATGGCCGTCAGCCCGACGGCGATGCCGAGCCCGAGAAACAGCCCGATGATCGACCCGAGAATGCCGACGGCGAGCGACTCGAGCACGACAGAGCCCAGTACCTGACGCCGCGTGGCGCCCAACGTGCGGAGCGTGGCAAGCTCGCGCATCCGCTGAGCGACTGTGATCGCGAGCGTGTTGGCGATCACGAAGCTGCCGACGAACAGCGCGATGCCGCCGAAGCCGAGCAGGAAGTACTTGATGATGTTCAACTCCCCTTGCGTCTCGGCACTGTCGGCGCTGGCCGCTGCCTCGGCAGTCTTCACCTGTGTTGTCTCTGAAAGCAGCGGCTCGATCTGGCGGGTCAGCTCGGCCTCCGAGACGCCGTCACCGGCGCCGACTCGGATCAGGTCGAATCTGCCCTGCTTGTCGAAAAGCCGCTGCGCAGTCGACAGGTCGAACACGGAGATTGCGGTGCTGCCGAGCGAGCCTTCCGATCCGAAGCGGACGATGCCGCTGATCTCGTACGTCGCCAGTGGGCCATCGCCGAATGCGCCCACGGACTGGCCGACCGCGAACTGCTCCCGCTCGGCTGTCGACTTGTCGATTGCGATCTGGCCGTCGCCGCGTGGCCACGTGCCCGAGACGAGCTGGAGCGGGTTCAGACTCTGGTCGGCGGTCGGGTCGACGCCGATCGCAACGCCCTCACCGGCCTTGCCGATGGCTTTCCCATTCTTGTCGACGAGCCTCGACTCGTCCTCGATCGAGCCCTGCGCGACGCGTACGCCCGGCAGGCTTTGCACCTTGCTCAGGATGCTTGTGGAAAAGGCAGGCGCCTCGGTGTCGCCGTCCGCCGTCTTGATCGCGACCTTTGAGCTGATGACGGCGTCGGTGGCCTTGTACGAGTCCTCGTAGACCCCGTCGAAGCTCTTGCCCAGCGTGTCGGTGAGGACAAACGCACCGCTGATCATTGCGACGCCGAGGACAATTGCGAACGCCGTCAGCGTTGCGCGGAGCTTGCGCCCGAGCAGTCCCTTGAGGGCGACGCCGATCATCGGTCTGTCACCTCCTCCAGTGCTGCGAGGATCTCGTGCGGTGTCGACCGGCCCAGGTCGGTGACGATCTCGCCGTCGGCGAGAAACAGGATCCGGTCAGCAATTGCGGCCGCATGGGCGTCGTGCGTGACCATGACGGTCGTCTGGCCGTAGTTGTCGACCGAGCCGCGCAGGAGCTCGAGGATCTCGGCGCTCGTGCGCGAGTCGAGGTTCCCCGTGGGCTCGTCGGCGAACATCACCGTCGGCTTGGAGACGAGGGCGCGGGCAATCGCGACGCGCTGCTGCTGGCCGCCGGAGAGCTCCGACGGACGGTGGGTGAGACGGTCACCGAGGCCGACGCTTGCTATCAGCTCGTCGAGCCAGGCCGGATCCGCCTTCTGACCGGCGATCGAGAGCGGGAGGACGATGTTCTCCTTCGCGGTGAGCATCGGGAGCAGGTTGAAGAACTGGAAGATGAAGCCGATGTGCTCCCGCCGCAGCATCGTCAGCTCTTTGTCGTTGAGCTCGCCAATGGCGGTTCCGGAGATCCAGACGTCGCCCGCGGTCGGCTTGTCGAGGCCGGCGAAGATGTGCATGAGGGTGGACTTGCCCGAGCCGGAGGGGCCCATGACGGCGGTGAGCTTGCCGCTCATCACCTCGACCGAGACGCCGCGGAGAGCATCGACAGCCGTCTCCCCTTCGCCGTAGCGGCGGGTGATGCCGGCGCCGGCGACGACAGGAATCGACATCTCCGGCACTCGTTGTTGATCCTGGACGACGACTGCAGTCATGTCGTGCTCCCTTCAGTTCGGCTGGAGGAGTTCGCGGTCGAAGAAGCCGACGACACGGCGTTCGTACTCCTCCGGCGCGGTTGTGATCCCGGCGACGTGTTGGCCGTTCGGGACTTCCCAGATCTGCTTCGGCTCACGAGCGGCCGCGTAGAACCCGTTGTTCGGCCCGGTCTCCGTGCCGCCCTGACCGTGCTCGCCGTAGATGAAGAACACGGGAGTCGGCGCGATCTTGGCGACCTCACTCTTCAAGCTCGGAGGAGGAAGCTGGTTCGTGAAGACTGCCAGGGCGATGTTGAGGGCCGTGCTCGTCGGGAGCTCGAGGAGCCGGTCCGACAGCCCCGGGTTGGCGAAATCGTCGCGGAGCGACTGCCCGCTCGCTCCCTCGGAGACGACGGCCCTGAACGCATCCGAGTGGGCCGCAGCATGAATCAGCATCTCGCCTCCGACCGACAGGCCGATGCCACCGATCCGCGTCGCGTCGACGTCGGCACGCGACTGGAGATACGCGGCTGCAGCGTGCAGGTCCCGATCGCCTCCCCAGCCGAAGATGTTCGGATCGCCGTCGCTTGCACCTTCGCCGCGCCGGTCGAACAGAAGCACGCCATAGCCGTTGCGGACGAGCATCCGGGTCTGCTTCTGCGGGCCCGAGCGGCCCGGAAACACGATCACGGTCGCACCGTTACGCGAAGGCACGAACCACCCCTCAAGCTGGAGGCCGTCGGAGGTCGTGAACGCCACGTCCTCGTGGGCGGCGCCGAGATGCGGAGTCGGGACGTGCGCACGCAGCGTGTGCGTCACCACCCGCGCGATCACGAGTGGGAACATGACCTGGGTTGCGACCACGAGACCGGCAATCGTGAGCAGGACGCGCCTCAGATAGCGGCGGCGGCGACTGTCGTCGGTGCGCCGTGTTCTCCAGAGCGTCACCGTCCCGAGGGCGAGGAGCATCAGTCCGGCGGCGAGCGACAGCCAGCCGGTGAAGTCGTCGCCGGACGGGCCGCCGTTCACCGTGTAATACGCAGCCTCCACGCCACAGGCGATCCCGAACACGCCGAGGACGAGCGCGAGGACGGCGCGCGCGCCGGGCCGCAGGCCGCCGTAGACCACGGCGGCGCTGACAACGAACGCGACGGGAACGACGCTGGCGAAGTGGTCGCCGGCCGACATGCCCGGCTCGGGCTGGAGGAACGCGTCGTCGACGACATGGAGCGCGACGATCCCGAGCGCGAGCCGCGCAAGCCCGAACTCGGTCACGATCCACACCCATGCCTCGCGGCGAATCCGTGGTATCGCCTGATGGGCGACGTCGGTCATAAGGCGACGACCGGCGCGTTCACGGGATCTCGACCTCGGCGACCTTGGCCGCAGTGGTGCGTTGGGCGACGTAGAAAGGCAACAGCGCCAGCGCGTCCGCCTCCGACGCGGCGTCCACCGTCCACCAGATCGAGTGCCCTCCGAAGGCACACGAGGCGAGCGTCGGCTGGCGACGAAGCGGGGTTTCGTGGCCTTTGAAGGCGGCAAACACAACGCCGCACTCACGCGGCCCGTGGCGGTGCTGGAGGACGTAGCGGGACATCGGTTGATCCTGTCGCCGCCGTGATCTGACGTCATCAGGGTGGAACCCTGATCTTCAACCCCCGAGATCTCGCTAGCCGCTGGCGTCCCGCTCCTTTACTGTCTTGTAAGGAACGTCACTAGTGGCCGTTGAAGAACATCTCGTGGGACGCGCCGAGGAGCTCGGGACGTTCGACGACCTGCTGACCGGTCTCGACGGCGGCCGCGGCTCGGCGGTGGTGCTCCTGGGGGAGCCTGGCATCGGGAAGACGCGACTCCTCACGGAGCTCGCCGATTGCGCAGCTTCGCGCGGACTACTCGTCCTCACTGGGTCAGCCGCGGAGCTCGAGCAGGACCTGCCGTTCTGGGTATTCGTCGACGCGCTCGACGAGTACGTCGAGAGTCTGGGTACACATCGGCTCACGGCTCTCGAGAACGACCTCCGGCGGGAGCTCGCAGCCGTTCTGCCTTCGCTCTCGTCGTTCGTGCCCGGCGCGGCGGTGACGGTTCAACACGAGCGGCACCGCATCCACCGTGCGGTGCGGGAGCTGCTCGAGCGCCTGGCGGTGACACGGCCTCTGCTGCTCGTCCTCGATGACTTGCACTGGGCCGATCCTGCATCCGTCGACATGGTCGCCGCACTTCTGCGCCGGCCGCCGGCCGCACCCGTCCTGACCGCACTTGCTGTCCGCCCTGGTCAAATGTCGGAGCGGCTGTCGGGCGCGCTGGGTCGCGCGCACCGCGCTGGAGAGCTCGTCCACATCGAGCTCGGCGCCCTCACCAGGAATGAGACGCGAGAGCTGCTCGGAGAAGCGGTTGACGACGCCGAGGCGTCCGCGCTCTACAACGAGAGCGGAGGCAACCCCTTCTACCTCGAGCAGCTCGCGCGCTCGCGGGGACGAGCAGAGAGTGCGTCGGCGCCGCTCGAGTTTTCCTTGTCAGGGCCGGACGTCCCGCCCGCAGTGGTCACTGCGCTGGCCGAGGAGATCGCATTGCTCTCCAAGCGGGCGCGCCTGATCCTTGACGGCGCTGCTGTCGCCGGCGATCCGTTCGATCCCGAGCTCGCTGCGGCGGCGGCCGCGATCTCTGAGGCGTCCGCCCTCGAAGCCGTGGACGAGGTCTTGAAGCACGGCCTCGTTCGGCAGACTGACGTGCCTCGTCGCTTTCGCTTCCGGCATCCGCTCGTTCGACGCGCGGTCTACGAGTCGGCCCCCGCAGGATGGCGCCTCGGTGCGCATGAGCGTTGTGCGGGAGCCCTGGAGGCCCGTGGCTCACCGCCGGCAGCGCGGGCCCACCACGTCGAGCGCTTCGGGCGTCAGGGCGACGCATCCGCCGTCGCCTCGTTGCGCGAGGCGGGAGAGGCAGCCGCGAAGCACGCGCCGGCGAGCGCCGCCCGCTGGTTCGAAAGCGCGCTTCGGCTCCTCCCCGGCAATGCCTCTGGGGAAGAGCGCGTCGAGCTTCTCCTCGCCCGCGCAGGCGCACTCGCCGTGTGCGGGCACTTCGCGGAAGCTCATTCGGCACTTCTCGAGAGCATTGAGCTAGTCCCAAAGGATGCGGTCTCGCTGCGCGTCCGGCTCACAGCCTCCTGCGCCGGCGTCGAGCATCTGCTCGGCCGTCACGAAGACGCGCACCAACGTCTGGCGCGTGCGCTGGACAGCCTCGACGATGCCCGCTCCGCGGAGGCGGCTGCTCTCATGATCGAGCTCGCACTCGACGGCGTTTACAGGATGGAGCTCGAACGGATCGGAGACTGGGCCGAACCAGCTCTCGACGTCGCGAGATCGCTCGGCGACAAGCCGCTCGCGGCGAGCGCTGCCTCGCTGCTGGCCTGGGGCGCGAGTATGAGCGGAGC
This sequence comes from uncultured Gaiellaceae bacterium, assembly GCA_963749515.1. GTDB lineage: Bacteria > Actinomycetota > Thermoleophilia > Gaiellales > Gaiellaceae > Gaiellasilicea. Next base: position 353,826 of record CAVVMR010000010.1, on the reverse strand, counting down.
GATCCCGAAGGCCGAGGCGTATCGATCCGAGGCCGCAGCGCTCGTCGATGAGCTTTCGGACCACGAGCTCGCCCTCCGCCTCGATTCCGCGGTCAACCTGGCCGGTGCCGAGCTCTATCTCGATCGCTTCGACGAGGCGGGCAGCCACTGCGAGCGAGTTGTCGCGGTTGCGAGAGCGACCGGACAACCCGCTTTCGTTCCCTTCGCCTTCATGCTCCTGGCCTGGGTTCGGATGCTACGCGGCGAGCTTGCGGCAGGCGGCGAGATGCTCGACGCCGCCGTCGAGGAAGCCAGACTCCTTGGCAACGCCCAATCGCTGGCCGGGCTCCTCCTCAATCGCTCGCTCACGGCGGTACTGGCGGGCGACGTCGAGGTCGCAGTGAGTACCGCTGAGGAGAGCGTCGAGCTCACGCATGGACTGGACAGCGGCCTCGTTCCCGCCGCCACCGGGCTCGCACTCGTCGCAGCCCGCCTGGAGGCCGGCGATCCCGGGCTCGCGGCTGCCGTCGAGCTGATGCTCGCCCGCTCTGGCGGTGAGGAAATCCCGCTGATGCCGGGAGGCAGCTTTCGGGCGAAATGGCTCGAGCTGCTCACCCGCTGCCGGCTCGCTCTCGGCCAGCCGGCCGATGCCGAACGCGCTGCCGCCTGCGCCCAAGCAACAGCCACGAGCATGGGAGGGCTCAGGATGGCGCAAGCAATGGCTGATCGCGCTGCCGCGGCCATCGCCTTCCACCGCGGCGAATACGAGCTCGCCGCCGAGCAGGCGCTCGCGTCGGCAGCCTCCGCCGACGCCGTCGGCATCCCTGTCGAGGCCGCCCTCTCCCGCACGCTCGCCGGCCGCGCGCTCGGAGCGGCCGGACAGCGAGAGCGAGCGATCATCGAGCTCCAGCTCGCCGCAGCCGTATTCGACAGCTGCGGCGCGCGCCGATACCGAGACGCCGCCGAGCAGGAGCTGCGAAACCTCGGCCAACGCATCCACCGGCGCACGAAACCGGGCAAGGCAGACGGAACCGAGATCGAAGCACTCACCGAGCGCGAGCGCCAGGTAGCCCGGTTGATCGTCGACCGCAAGACCAATCGTGAGATCGCCGCGGACCTCTTCCTCAGCCTCAAGACTGTCGAGACCCACATCCACAACATCTTCACCAAGCTCCGCGTCACCTCTCGCGCCGACCTGGCACGAGCAGTCGAGCGCTCCGACCGCAGCCTCGAATTGTCGCGACCGGCGGGATGATCCCTGGAAAACGGGTGGTTTAGTGGAGGCGGCGGGAATCGAACCCGCGTCCGCGGACGCACCGGACAAAGCATCTACAAGCGTAGTCTGGGCTTTGGTTTCGCCCGGCGGCCGGTTCCCAGACGACCTACCGACGGGCTAGCCATCCTTAAGCGTCGCGCCGCGGGCGATTGGCTCTCCCTTGGCGCCGAGCCCGAGCGTTGGCGCCGCGACCCTGGCCTCGGGCCGAGCCAGGAGCGGCGTCGCCGACTCTAGTTACCTAGGCAGCGATTGCGAGTTCGTTCTTCGCATTTATCTGTTTCCCGGTGGATTTACGAGGCCAACCGGGGACCTCGGCTTGCAGCTCTACCGGCGGATCGACCACGTCGAAACCAGGTCGCCCCCGTATGTGTGTTCCCTACTAGTGTAGCCGGATGCTGCGAATTCGCGAGATCGCGGAGGACGAGCTCGAGGAGCTGGTTGCCATCGCCCTCGAGGCCCAGCCGCGCGAGCACGCGACCGTCGCCGGCTTCGTCGACTGGCGCAACCAGGCGGGGGACATGGTCTGGATGCTCGCCGAGCGCGACGACGACACGGTCGGCGCAGGCTATGCGCTCGTCGGGTGGCACAACCCGCCGCATCGCGCGATCGGCGCCGCGTTCGTCCCGCATGACGAACGGGGCACCGGCGTCGGCATCGCCATCCTCGACGCGCTCGAAGGCTGGGCGGCGGAGCGCGACTGCACGGAGCTCGAAGGCCCGGTCTCGGAGGACGACGAGGGCAGCCTGGCCTGGGCCGCAAACCACGGCTACCACGAGACCGGCCGGAACTCGCGGCTCGTCCTCGACCTGACATCGGCCGAGATCCCCGAGCCGGCGCCGCCGGAGGGAATCGACATCGTGACCTGGGCCGACCGTCCCGAGCTCGCGCAGGGCATGTGGGAGGTCACGCGCGAGGCGGTTCCGGACATCCCCGGCGAGGAGGAAGGCGACATCGGCACGCTCGACGAATGGCTCGCCCGCGACATGCGAGGTGCGAGCGACGACCCGCGCGCCGTCTTCGTTGCGCTCGAACACGGCGAGGTCGTCGGCTACGCCAAGCTCTCGTTCTCCGAGGACAACACGGAGCGTGCCTTCCACGACCTGACCGGAGTCAGCCGAGCCCATCGAGGCCGTGGGATTGCCGCGGCGCTCAAGCGAACGCAGATCGCCTGGGCGAAGGCGAACGGCTACAGCTCGCTGCAGACCTCGAACGAGGTCCGGAACGAGCCGATCCGGCGCCTCAACGAACGGTACGGCTACGTGCTCGAGCCGGGAGTCGTGATCGTGCGCGGCGGTCTCGGCGCTACGTAGGCCGGCTGCGGCTCAGCGGCGCGACTTCACGGCGCGTTCCATCTGCCGCTTCGCCTCGCGGTCTGCGATGTCGCGGCGCTTGTCGCCCTTCTCCTTGCCGCGTGCGAGCGCGAGCTCGACCTTCACCCGCCCGTCCTTGAAGTAGAGACGCGTCGGCACGATCGTCTGGCCCTTCTCGCGCACCTTCCCCACCAGCGAGGCGATCTCGCCGCGGTGGAGGAGCAGCTTTCGGTCGCGGCTGGGCTGGTGGTTCTGGCTGTTGCCCTGGTCGTAGATCGCGATATCGGCGCCGATCAGCCACACCTCGTTGTCGCGGACGTCGGCGTAGGCCTGCGCGAGCGTGACCCGGCCGTCGCGCAGCGACTTCACCTCGGTGCCGGTGAGCACGACGCCGGCCTCGAAACGATCGAGCAGCTCGTAGTCGTGGCGGGCGCGGCGATTGTCCGCGATCAGCTTGGTGCCAGTGGGCTTGGCCATCCGGCGATTGTAGGTACCGTGAGGCCGTGGTCACCGTTCTCGCGTTCTCCGCGGCGACGTGGGGAGTCGCGATGGCGGTCTCCCCCATCCTCCAGATCCGGAAGATCATCCACCACCGGTCGTCACACGGCGTCTCGGTCGGCTACATGGGCGTGCTCTTCGTCGGCTTCCTGCTCTGGCTCGCGTACGGGATCGCACTGGGAAACTGGGCGATGATCGTCCCGAACATCGTCGCCGCGATCGTGATCGTCGCGACGATGGCAGTCACATTCCGCTACCGCCGTCCGTAGCACCTCTCGCAGAGGACGAACCACGGTGCGCAGCTCTGGCCGCACGACTTGCAGCGGCCGACCGAGGGTGAGCTGACCTCGGCGGCGAGCTTCTCGCTGACTCGACGGGCCGCAGCCTCCTCGAGCGCGGCCGCCTTCTCGAGCGTGACGCCGCCGACGTCCGGATACTGGAGCGCGAACCAGCGCAGGATGCTCGCCGTGCGCGCGGTCTGCTCGGCGTCCTCGAGCGATGCGTCGCGCAGGCGGCTCGTGTCGAGCAGCCACTGAAGCACGGGCCGTTGCGCCCGGTCGCCGGCGAGTGCCAGCGCGAGCGTCGCCAGCAGCTCGACGTTGTCCTCGTCGACGGGTGCGTTGACGAGCTTCCAGAGCTGGTCGAGCGGGAGCTTGCGCCCTCGCTCGAGCAGGCGGCGCTGCACCGCGTCGAGCCGGACGAGCAGCGGGCCGATCGACTCGACCGAGAGCCAGCCGTCGGTCGCCCACTGGCGAAGCGCCGCCGAGTGCCAGGCGCGCAGCGCCGCCGGAAGCTGCTGCGGCGAGTCGACCGGCAGGTCTTCGAGCCGTCGGGCGCAGCCGCGCGGTGTCGACGACGCGGTAGCCCATGTGGCCGCCGGGAAGCTGCACGTGCGGGACGAGCGCGGCGTGGATCAGGTCGGGATCGGCGTTCGCCCAGACGATCCCGGTGAGGACGCCGACGTGGCCGCGTTCCACGAGCCCGAAGCGGCCCGCGCGACCGGCGATCTGCGCGATCTCCCAGGCGTGCAGGTCGCGTCGCTCCTCGCCGTCGAACTTCTGCGACTCGGCGAAGAGAAGGGTCTCGCACGGGAGGTTGACGCCGTGGCCGAGGACGTCGGTCGCGCAGCACACCGAGGCCTCGCCGCTCACGAACCGCTCGATCTCGAGCCGGCGGGACGCCAGCGGCATAGCGCCGTAGAGCACCGCGACCTTGCCCGGCTGCCGGCGGTTGAGCTCGCCCGCCAGCGCGAGCACGGCGCGGCGGCTGAACGCGACCACGACGGTGCCCGGCCGCAGGCTCTGGAACGAGACCGCACCCGTCCAGTCGAGCGGCGCCTTGCGCTCGAAGAAGCGCACCTCGGCCTGCGGGAACGCGTTCTCGATCAGCGGCAGCGCCTCGACGGCGCCGAGGAGGAGAATGTGCCGGTACTCGCCCGCGAGGAGCAGCCGTGTCCAGGCGGAGCCGCGCTCGCTGTCGTCTGCCCACTGCACCTCGTCGAGCACCAGGACCTCACCCGAGAGCGGCGCCATCTCGGCCGTGCAGCAGATGATCGGCGCACGCTCGTTCACGCGCTCCTCGCCCGTCACGAGGCCGACGCGCTCGGCGCCCAACTGGGCGCTCAGGCGGCGATGCGCCTCCTGGGCGAGCATCCGGAGCGGTGCCGCGAAGACCCCGCGGCCCGTGTCGGCGAGGAACTCGAGCGCAGAGTGCGTCTTGCCGGAGTTCGTCGGCCCGACGTGCGCGACGACGGTCTCCGGCTCAGTCCGCCGGAAGGGAAGGACGATCTCCGGCTCGGGGATGCGAACGTGAGCGGCGCGCCGCTGCCGCCGCTGCCCGCGGCTCGGCCGCTTCTGACGGCCGCGATGCTCTCGGCGAGAAGCCATGCGGCCACGCTAGCTGGCCTCGGGTTCCTGGCGTGCGCCTGCCGGTGCGCGGCCGGAGGGGATAGGCCGAGCAGGCCAGACCCGGAGAGCCGCGTGCCGGCAGGCGTGCGAGGCCGCGCCGGAGGCCGGCTCCGCCGGCCGGGAGGCGCGGCCGGCCAGGGACGCGAGGCTAGACCTGCAGGAAGCGGCGGAGTGTGATGCCCGAGCCGACTGCGCCGACGGTCAAGCCGACGAGGACCATGATCAACGCGATGGTCGGGAACGACCACGCGTCGATCCCGGTCGAGAGATCGAAGTGGTCGGTCACCCGTTCGAGCACGATCGCCTTGCTGACGAGGAGCAGGAGCACCGCGATCACGGAGCCGAGGACGCCGCAGATCAGCCCTTCCAGCATGAAGGGACCGCGGACGAACCAGTTCGTCGCGCCGACGAGCTTCATCACTTCGATCTCGCGCCGGCGCGAGAAGATCGAGAGGCGAATCGTGTTCGCAATCAGGAGCGCGGACGACACGAGGAGCACGATCGTCGCGATCGCGAACGCGTAGGACATCCACTTGGCGAGGTTGACGATCAGCGTGGACACCTCCTCGCCGTCGCGGACCTCCTCCACGCCCGGCGGCAGCGATGGCTCGCGCAGCGACTGGCTGATCGCCTTCACGTTCGCGCCGTCGTGCGCCTTGACCTCGAACGCGTCGGGAAGCGGGTTGGCCGAGAGGTTCTCGACGATGTCCGGCCGGAGCTCGCGCATCCGGTCGAGCGCCTGAGCCTTCGTCACGAACGCCGCCTTCTCGACCAGCGGGTTCGCATCAAGCTTTCGACGCACGGCATTGATCTGTGGCGCCGTGGCCGCCTTGGCACACGTGCTCTCGGTGCAGAAGTAGACCTTCACGAGGAGCTTCTCCTTCTGCTTCTCGCCGAAGTCCTGCGCCGACGAACCGAGCGCGATCACCAGGCCGAGGAGGAACATCCCGATCAGCACGGTCATCGTCGCTGCGATCGTGGTCGAGAGGTTCGCGCCGAGCGAGCGAATCGACTCGGAGAACAGGAGCTTGAAGGACCTCATTCGCTCTCGTAGCCCCCGCGCCGCTCGTCGCGGGCGAGCCTGCCGTCCTCGAGCGCGATCACGCGCCGGCGCATCTTGTCCACCATCTCGCGGTCGTGGGTGACCATCAGGATGGTCGTGCCCGCACGGTTGATCCGGTAGAGCAGCTGCATGATCCCGACCGACGTGTCCGGATCGAGGTTCCCGGTCGGCTCGTCGCAGATCAGGAGCGGCGGGTGGTTGACGACGGCGCGCGCGATCGAGACGCGCTGCTGCTCGCCGCCCGAGAGCTCGTCGGGCAGGGAGCTCACCTTGTCCGAGAGCCCCACGAGCGAGAGGACCTCCGGCACCTTGCGCCGGATGTTCGCGTTGCTGTCGCCCTGGACCTTGAGCGCATACGCGACGTTCTCTGCGGCGGTGCGGTTCGGGAGGAGCTTGAAGTCCTGGAAGACGCAGCCGACGTTGCGGCGCAGCAGCGGCACCTTCGAATGCTTGAGCCGGGTGAGGTCGCGACCGCCCACGAGAATCCGCCCGGCGGTCGGCTCGAGCTCCTTCAGGAGCAGACGGATCATCGTCGACTTGCCCGAGCCGGAAGCGCCGACGACGAAGACGAACTCGCCCTTCTCGATCACGAAGGAGACGTCGTTCAGGGCGATCACATTCGGGTCGTAGACCTTCGTCACGCCGTCGAACACGATCATCGTCCCCGCCATCGAGGCGTCGGTCGGAACACCGTTTTGCGGCTCTAGGACCGTCGTTTCAGTCACGTCTGTCTGCAAGTTCGGATCAGCCACCGGAATCGAAGAGGAGGTCGGCTGCAACAAGAGCCGCTCCGGCATCTGTGGGAGGCACCATTCTACCGGACAGGGTGGTTAGACAGCCTTTCCGGTGGCCTTGGCGAGGAGATACTCGCGTACGAAGCCGTCGAGGTTGCCGTCGAGCACGCCCTGGGCGTTGCCCACCTCGTAGCCGGTGCGCAGGTCCTTCACGAGTTGGTACGGCTGCAGCACGTAGCTCCGGATTTGACTCCCGAAGCCGATGTCCTGCGCCGCACCCCGCTCCTTCGCGAGCTCGGCCTCGCGCTGCTCCTCCTGCAGCTCGACGAGCCGCGACTTGAGGATCCGCATCGCGGTCTGCTTGTTCGAGGTCTGCGAGCGCTCGTTCTGGCACTGGACGACGATGCCGGTCGGGAGATGGGTGATCCGGACTGCGGAGTCGGTCTTGTTCACGTGCTGCCCGCCCGCGCCCGACGCGCGGTACGTGTCGATGCGCAGGTCGTCCTCGCTGATCTCCACCGCGCTGTCCTCGGGCAGCAACGGTGCGGCGACAACCTGGGCGAAAGCGGTGTGCCGGCGATGGGCGCTGTCGAACGGGCTGAGTCGCACGAGGCGATGGACACCGCGCTCGGCCTTGAAGAGGCCGTAGGCGTTCTCGCCCTTCACCGTGACGGTGGCCGACTTGAGCCCTGCTTCCTCCCCCGGGCTCGCCTCGACCAGCTCGGTCTGAAAGCCGCGGTCGTCGGCCCAGCGGAGGTACATGCGCAGCACCATCTCCGTCCAGTCCTGCGCGTCGGTGCCTCCCGCCCCGGCATGTACCGATATGACGGCGTCGCCCGAGTCGTACTCGCCGTTGAAGAGGGCGTCCTCCTGCAGGCGCTCGAGCTCGTGCCTGAGCGGCTGCAGCTGGGCGGCGATGTCGTCGCCGAGATCGGGCTCGAGCGTGAGGAGCTCGGCTGCGTCGTCGTACTCGCTCTGGAGCCGTTCGTAGCGCTCGAGGCGCTTCGAGAGGCGAGAGTGCTCGGTCGAGACGGCGGTCGCACGAGCCTGGTCGTCCCAGAAGCCCGGCTCGCCCAGCTCCTGCTCGAGCTCGGCGACGCGGGCGGCTACCGCATCGGGGTCAAAGGTAATCACGAACCCAGGCGAGCTGGGCTCTGATCTCTTCGAGCTGCTGGTCGAGCGGGATCGCGGTCTCGGACACGGCCGGATCGTAGCGTGCAGAGGGAGGGCGGCAGCGCGCCGCCCTCCCTCGTGACGCAGATCAGCTCAACGAGACGTCGTCGATGCGGAAGCTCGTCGGCAACGTGAAGTCGGTCGTGCCGCGGAACTGGACCCGCACTGTCTGTCCTCGCCAAGCAGCGAGGCTGAACGCCCGCTGCGTGTACGCCGTGGGACTCGTCGTCGCGTTGCGGTTGCTGAAGCTGCCCAGCGTGCTCAGCAGTGCCCCCGACGTGCTCCGCACTTCCACGTAGACGAAGTCGTACGCCGTCGTCAGGGACTCGCTCGTCGTGATGTTGAGCCAGAGCGTGAGATTGGCCGGATGGCCCGCCGGGATGGTCACGGTCTGGTACTCGGAGCCGCTGGCGTTGTTGCCGGCGCCGAGGATGCTGTAACCGGTGCCGGAATGGTCGTTGCCCCCCGTCGACCAGAACGCGGAACCCGTGAGCGTCCACGGCGAGGCGGACCCTTCGAAGCCGCCGTTGACGATCAACTGGCCGCCTCCGCCGGCGTTGCTGACGGTCACGTTGACGGTGGCACTCGAGCCCATGTTCCCGGCGGCGTCGAAGGCCCTCGTCTGCAGCGCGTGGCCGCCGTTCGACGCCGTGGCCGTGTTCCAGGCGATCTGGTACGGAGCCGTGGTGTCCGAGCCGACCAGGCCGCCGTCCACGTAGAGCTCCACCCGGCTGACGCCGACGTTGTCGCTCGCGTTGGCCGAGACCGTGACCGTCCCGCTCACGGTGGCGCCGTTCGCCGGCGAGGTGATCGACGTCGTCGGCGGCGTCGTGTCTCCCCCGCCACCACCGCCGAAGAGCGAGTAGAGCAGACGGTTCGGAGAGCCGCTGCCCGGATTCGTGACCTTGTTCGGCGTCGAGTTGCCGATCAGCGCCGCGGTCGCCGTCGCCGGTGAGGCGGTCGGGTTCGTCTGCAGGTAGAGCGCGAGCGCGCCGGCAACATGCGGAGTCGCCATCGACGTCCCGCTGATCGTGTTCGTCGCCGTGTCGCTCGTGTTCCAGGCCGAGGTGATGCTCGAGCCCGGCGCGAAGATGTCGAGACACGTGCCGAAGTTGGAGAACGAGGAGCGAGCGTCCGTGCTGGTCGTGGATCCGACCGTGACGGCGTTGGCGACGCGAGCGGGAGACGAGTTGCACGCGTTGGCGTTGGAGTTGCCCGCGGCGAGCGCGTAGCTGACCCCGGCGTTGATCGAGTTGTTGACAGCCTGATCCAGCGCCGAGGAGACGCCTCCGCCGAGACTCATGTTGGCGACGGCGGGCTTGACGTGGTTCTGGGTGACCCAGTCCACGCCGGCGATGACACCTGCGTTCGAGCCGGAGCCCGAGCAGCTGAGCACGCGGACGGCGTGGAGCGTGACCTGCTTGGCGACGCCGTACGTGGTGCCACCCGTGGTCCCTGCCACGTGCGTGCCGTGGCCGTTGCAGTCGTTCGTGCCGTTGCCGTCGTTGATCGACGTGAAGCCGTTCCCCATCCTGCCGGTGAACTGCTGATGGCTGGCGCGCACGCCCGTGTCGATGATGTAGGCGTGGACGCCCTGTCCGGTCTGGTTGTAGTTGTAGGTGTTGTTGAGCGGCAGGTCGCGCTGATCGATCCGGTCGAGCCCCCACGTGGCCGGAGTCTGGGTCGCCATCGTGTGGAACTCCTGGTCCTGCTCGACGTAGGCGACGCGCGCGTCGTTCGTCAGGGCCTGAGCCTGGTCGGCGGAGAGCCGGACGGCAAAGCCCTTGAGGGCGTACTGGTAGACGGACGTGACCGCACCGCCATGGGCGCGGCTGAGCTCCTGCGCCACCGCGGACACAAGCGGCCGCGACGAGGGAGCTGCGGCGGCGGAGCGTGCGGTGTCTGGCTTCAGGACGACGATGTAGGACCCGAGATTCGGACCCTGCGCGTCGGGGACCCCACTGGCGCCAGAGGGAGCTGCCGCTACTAGCAGCACAGCTAGTGCGGCAAGGAAGGTTCTCGTCACTTTCATTCCTCCTGCGAGAGTTACTGGACGGTGACTCTGGCTCGAAAAGCCCACCGCAGGGCGAAAATGAATCCTCTTCGGACATCCGAGCACGCGGACGGCCGGATCATAGTTGCGAATCGGAAAGTCGGCTGCAGCTAGGTGAGCGCGGCTAGGCGCCGTGGCACTTCTTGAACTTCTTGCCGCTCCCGCACCAGCACGGGTCGTTCCGGCCGACATCCTTGTGCTCGTTCACCGCGGTCGCGATTGCGGTGCCGCCACCCTGTGCCGCGAATGACGTCCCGACCGAGCCGGACGCGCTGCCCGCGGCGGCGATCGCGTCTGCGCCGGCGGCGGTCTCGTGCTCGTAGACGAGGTTGCCGTTCCCCTGCTCAGGCTCCTGCTGCTGGGGCTCGAACTGGAGCTGGGTGTGGAAGAGCGTCAGCACGACCTCCTCGCGGATCACGCCGCCGAGCTCCTCGAACATCGCGTGACCTTCGCCCCGGTACTCGACGAGCGGATCCTTCTGGGCCATCGCGCGCAGGTGGATGCCGTCGCGAAGGTAGTCCATCGAGTCGAGGTGCGAGCGCCAGCGTGAGTCGACGACCTGCAGGATCACGTACCGCTCGATCTCGCGCATCAGCTCGGCGCCGTACTGCTCTTCCTTCTCGTTGTACGTCTCGATCGCGTCGTCGACGAACTCCTCGATCAGCGCCTCGCGTTCGAGCTCGACCTCCTCGCGCAGCTCCTCCACCGTGATGTCGCTGCCGTAGAGCGACTGCATCTGGGTGACGAGCGCCGCAAGATCCCACTCCTCCGCGAAGTCACCCTCGGTCGACCTGTGGACGCCGGCCTCGACGGCTTCGCGGATCCAGTCGCGCACGTCCTCCGAGAGGTCGTCGCCGTCGAGAACGCGGCGGCGCTGCTCGTAGATCACCTCCCGCTGCGTGTTCATCACGTCGTCGTACTTGAGGACGTTCTTCCGGGCGACGAAGTTCTGCTCCTCGACCTTCTTCTGGGCGTTCTCGATCTGGTTCGAGAGGATCTTCGCCTCCATCGGCTGGTCGTCCGGGAGCTTGAAGCGCTCCATGATGTTCTTGATCCGGTCGCCCGCGAAGAGGCGGACGAGATCGTCCTCGCCGGAAAGGTAGAAGCGCGTCTCGCCGGGATCGCCCTGACGGCCCGAGCGGCCGCGGAGCTGGTTGTCGATCCGGCGCGACTCGTGCCGTTCGGTGGCGAGCACGTAGAGACCGCCGAGGTCGACGACGCCTTCGCCCAGCTTGATGTCGACGCCGCGGCCGGCCATGTTCGTCGCGATCGTCACCAGGCCGGGCTGGCCGGCGTCCTTGATGATCTCGGACTCGCGCTCGTGCTCCTTGGCGTTCAGCACGTTGTGCGGCACGCCGCGGCGCTTGAGAAGCTCGGAGAGATACTCCGAGGTCTCGACCGCGATCGTGCCGACGAGCACCGGCTGCCCCTTCTCGTGCCGTTCCTTGATGTCCTCGACGACGGCCGTGAACTTGGCTTCCTTCGTCTTGAAGATGTAGTCGTTCTCGTCGCGGCGAGTGACGGGCACGTTGGTCGGGATCTCGACGACGTGCAGGTTGTAGATCTCGACGAACTCCTTCTCCTCGGTCTTCGCGGTGCCCGTCATGCCGGCGAGCTTCTCGTAGAGGCGGAAGTAGTTCTGGAGCGTGATCGTGGCGAGCGTCACGTTTTCCTCCTGGATGCGAACGCCTTCCTTCGCCTCGACCGCCTGGTGGAGGCCGTCGCTCCAGCGCCGCCCCTCCATGATCCGGCCGGTGAACTCGTCGACGATCTTGACCTCGCCGTCCTGGATCACGTAGTCGACGTCACGCTGGTAGAGGGACTCGGCCTTCAGCGCCTGGATCAGGTGGTTCACGAGCTGCACGTTCCGTGGGTCGTAGAGGTTCTCGAGCCCGAGCGCGCGCTCGATCGTGTCAATTGCCTTCTGCGCCGGGGAGACGGTCTTGTGCTTCTCGTCGTAGAGGTAGTCGGCGCCGGAGAGCTCGGTCTCGTCCTCGCCCTTCTCGCTCCTGCGCGTCGCCGGCGCGCCGGTCAGCTCCTTGACGATGCGCGCGAAGTCGTAGTAGGTCGTCGCGGCCGTCTCGGGCTCGCCGGAGATGATCAGCGGAGTCCGTGCCTCGTCGATCAGGATCGAGTCGACCTCGTCCACGATCGCGAAGGAGTGGCTGCGCTGGACCAGGCCCTCCTTGGTGACGGCCATGTTGTCGCGTAGATAGTCGAAGCCGAACTCGGAGTTCGTGCCGTAGGTGATGTCCGCGGCGTAGGCTTCGCGCCGCTCCGCGAACGGCATCATGTTCTGGATGTAGCCGACGGTCATGCCGAGCCGCTCGAAGACGGGGCGGTTCCACTCGGCGTCGCGCTTGGCGAGGTAGTCGTTGGTCGTGACGAGGTGGACGCCGGTGCCGGGAAGCCCGTTCAGGTAGAGCGCGAGCGCGGCGACGAACGTCTTGCCCTCACCGGTCTTCATCTCCGCGATGTCGCCCTCGTGCAGGACGATGCCGCCCATCATCTGGACGTCGAACATCCGCTGCTGCGACTCGCGCCAGCGCGCCTCGCGCGCGGCTGCGTAGGCCTCGAAGAGCAGCTCGTCGAGCGCCTCCCCGTTCGCGAGGCGCTCGCGCAGGGCAGCGGTCGTGCCCCGGAGCTCCTCGTCGGAGAGCTTCTGGAAGTCCGGCTCGAGCGACGCGATGTAGTCCGCCTGCTGGGCGAGCCGCTTGATGCGCCGGCCCTCGCCGATGCGAAGGACCTTCTCGAGCTTCCCGAAGTCTGCGGTTGGCATCGAGGTAGGGTAGCCGCTGCGCAGTTTTCTCACCCCGGCTTCACTGCGGCCTAACACCCGCGCTGTAGCTTCAGCGCATGCGCCGGCTACTCGCCCTCGCCATCGTCCTTGCGCTCGTTCCGGCCGCGGCGGCGGCGACGGCGCGCGAGCGGCCGGTGGCGGGTCCGATCGCCGCCGTGAGCATCACGGGCACCGAGGTCGCCTATTCGGACGCGTACCGGAAGGGTTGCCACGAGGTCAGGCTCTGGAACACCGCCGACCGCAGCGACAGGCGGCTCTCGAGCCACTGCTTCGTCAGCACGAGCACCGGTAGCGGCGTCGCGGGCGCCATCGCCACCGGCGGCAGAGCGCTCTGGCTCACCTACACCGGCGGGAACATTCGCGAATGGTCGCTCTGGACGAAGAGCCGGACCGCGAAGGCCCGCCGAATCGCCTTCCTGACCGCCGACGTCGACGGGCCGCCGCCGGTGATCCTCGGGCGCGCATGGGAAGGGTCGCTTCCGTACGCGACCGGGAGCAGGATCGTCGTCCTGGCGCCGAACGGCTCGCGCCGCTTCACACTGAGCGCACCGGACAGGGTCGTCTCGTTGAGCGCCTATTCACGGGGCTACGCGGCGGTGCTCGCAAACGGCAACGCTCTGGCGATCTCGCTCGCGGGCCAGGTGCTTCGCGAGCGCTGGTTCGAGCCAGGATTCGTCCAGGACGCCGTGCTCGCCGCGCCGGGCCTCGTGCTGAAGACGAAGGACGGCCTCGAGATCCACAACGGCGATTCCAGCCGGCAGATCCCGTTGCCCCGGGGCTCCCGGTTCCTCGGCTATTCGCAGGGTGTCGTGGCCTACGGGACCGGACGGCAACTCAGGCTCAAGCAGCTCTCCAGCGGCGGCGACAGGCTCTTCCGGACACTCGCGCCCCGCTTCCACGCCCAGCTCGGGCGGCGCGGGATCGTCTACGCCTCGGGACGGACGCTCGGGTTCACCGTGTGGGCGTTGCTCTAGAGCGGCGTCACCTGGATCTCGAACAGGTCGCCGTCGAGCCGGCGGCCGATCACGACGTTGCCGTCCTCGACGAGCTCGAGCTCGTCGGCTTCGGTCCCAGGGAACTCGCGCACGCGGATCCTGCTCGCTGCCACCGCCCACACGCCCTCGTCCCGCTGCACGGCCTCGGCGCGGTAAGGCGGATTCAACGTCACCTCGATCGCCTCCGCAAGGGTCGCCAGCGAGCCGTCCGGCACATCTTCCTCCACGATGAGCGTCCCATCGGGCAGCGCGGCGAAATGCACCTCGTCGCCGGGCAGCTCGGCGCGCGCACTCGCGACGACGTCCCACCGGCGCGCTCTGGGGACGCCGTGGACCCCGACCTCGCCAAGCGGCGACGGATTTCCGAACTCGTCCGGCGGCGCGGTCAGGAAGCCGTCCGCGAGCCCGTGCATCAGCCCGGCCAGCTTTGACGGCGTGCGGTCTGCCCCACTGGGCTCGGAACCGAATTCGAGACCGCCCTCTTCGGCCAGCTGCTCGTGCAGCGGGCGACGCCGCCGGAAGAAGCCCATCTAGCTCTGTGGCTCGATCAGACCGTACGCGCCGGCGCGGCGGCGATAGACGACGTTGGTGAGGCCGGTCTCGGCATTCGTGAAGACGAAGAAGTCGTGCCCGATCAGCTCGAGCTCGACCGCCGCCTCGTCCGGCGTGAGCGGCTGCAACTCGAATTGCTTCGACTTCACGATCATCCGGTCCAGCTGCTCGCCGGAGAAGGTCGGCTCCTCCGGGAGATGCCCGTTCGCCCGGCGCCCCGTCTCTCGCCGGCTTCGCTTCTCGCGGTAGCGCTTCACCTGGCGCTCGAGCTTGTCCGAGAGCTGGTCGATCGACGTCTCGAACGCGCTCGAGGTCTCGCGGACACGCAGGGTCGAGCCCTTGGTCCAGACGGTGGCCTCGGCGATGTGGTCCTGGCTGATCGAAGGGTTCGTCTCCAGCGCGAGCTCCACTTCGATCTGGGTCTCCTCGGGAAGCTGCCGCTCGATCCGGTCGAGCTTCTCCTCGGCGTATCTCCGGATCGAGTCGTTGACTTCGACGTTTCGGCCTTTGACCTCGAGTCGCATCACGGTCTCCTTCATCCGGGAATCAACTCAGGTTAACGAAGCCGGTCTCTGTTGTCTTGAAGCTCAGCGCAGGGCTCGTGCGAACGTCACCACCTCCACTCTCCGGGCGCCGCCCCGGCGCAGCGCGGAGGCGGCTGCAGCGGCGGTTGCACCACTTGTGTAGACGTCGTCGATCAGGCAGACCCGCGTCGGCGATGCACGCGCCGAGGCGAACGCACCGGCGACATTCCGACGCCGCTCCTGCAATCCCAGCCCTCGCTGCCGCTCGACTGGGCGCGCGCGCCCGACGAGCGGCTGCACCGGCAGCTCCCACAGCCGGCCGAGCTGGTCTGCCAGCGCCTGTGCCGGCCGGTGGCCCCGCTCGAGCGCGCGTCCGGCATCGGCCGGCACGAAAGCGAGCGTCGCGACGTCCGGTCGAGCGAGCGTCTCGGCGACGAGAGCCGCCGCCTCTCTGGCGAGCCTGCGCTGGCCACGCTCCTTCCACGCCTGCACGACCTGGCGGGCGCGGGCGTCGTAGACGATCGCGGCGCGGGCGGATGCGAATGCCAACCTTCGCCCGCTGCACTCTGCGCACCGCTTCACGGGCCAGGCGCCGGGCGCGCCACAGCGGCCACAGAGCGGTGGCGCGAGCCGGATCAGCGCGTCGCGACACCCGGGGCAGAGCGCAGCCCCTGGCAGGTCGCACGAGGCACAACGGTTGGGAAGCAGGATGTCCAGCAGCATCGAATTGACGCTACGTCCTGAACCGTCACGAGACCGTGACGGGATCGTGCCGATTTCGCTACAGGTTGAGTACGTACTCGGCACGCTCCGGCAAGCCCTGCTCGCGCCGAAGCTGGTTGTCGGCGGCGAGCAACTGCTCCTTGTCGCCGATGTCGAGCCACCTGCCGGCGAAGCGGTAGGCGTAGACCGGCTCGCGCGCGTGGAGCCAGGCGATGAAGCTGCCCACCTGGTCGGGCGCGTTGCCTTCGGCGAGGTATCGCGCCACGAGCGGTACGTGCTCCCGGTGGTAGATGTAGGTCGCGGTCGCGGCGAGCGTGCTGGGCGGATCGGCGGGCTTCTCGACGAACGAGGTGATCCGCTGGTCGTCGGCGACGTCGACGACCCCGTACTGCGAGGCGAGCCGCAGGTCGCCGACGTCGAGAACGGCGACTGCGCTGGCGACGCCCTTGCTCCGCCAGAATGCGGTGAAGTCGCTGAGTGAGTAGTCGAAGAGATTGTCGCCGGCAACGACCAAAACGTCGTCGTCGACTCCCGCCCGCTCGAGCGTGAACGCGACGTCGCCCATCGCGCCGAGCCGGTCCTCGTTCGACG
This sequence comes from uncultured Gaiellaceae bacterium, assembly GCA_963749515.1. Taxonomy (GTDB): domain Bacteria; phylum Actinomycetota; class Thermoleophilia; order Gaiellales; family Gaiellaceae; genus Gaiellasilicea. The sequence goes on along the minus strand of CAVVMR010000010.1, from coordinate 337,648 downwards.
TCGTTCCGTCGTCGTGGACGGTGATCCCGTCCTTCGCCTTGGCCCACCGCTCGAAGTCCGGCGCGAAGCGGTGGTTCGTGACGAGATGGATGTCGTCGATCTCGGAGACGGCACGGAGCGAGTCGAGAATCCAGTCGACCATCGGCCGGCCACCGACGGGCAGCAGGCATTTGGAGAGATCCTGCGTCAGCGGCTGCAGACGGGTCGCGTAGCCGCCGGCGAGGATGATCGCCTTCACGCGTGCACCACTCGCGGCAGCGAGTCGGCGTACGGCGCTCGGTGCACGCCCTCCTCGGTCACGATCGCGGTGATCAGCCCGGCGGGCGTGACATCGAACGCCGGGTTTCGGGCGGAAAAGCGCGTGCCGAGCTCTGCACCGTCACGCTCCTCGATCGGAATCTGCGAGCCCGTCGGCGTAGCCGGGTCGATGGTGGACGTCGGTGCGACGACGTAGAACGGGAGCGCGTGATGCGCGGCCGCGACTGCGAGTCCATAGGTGCCGATCTTGTTCGCGGCATCACCGTTTGCAGCGATCCGGTCGGCGCCCGTCACGACGCAGTCGACCTCGCCGCGGCTCATCATGTGCGCAGCAGCGGAGTCGGCGATCACGGTGTGTGGGATGCCAAGTGCGTCCAGCTCCCATGCGGTCAGCCGCGAGCCCTGGAGCAGCGGCCTCGTCTCGTCGACCCAGACGTGTGTGAGCAACCCGTCCTCCCAGGCCCTTCGAAGCGCACCGACCGCCGAGCCGTAGCCCCCGGTCGCGAGGCCGCCGGCGTTGCAGTGGGTCAGCGCTTTCGTGCCAGGTCCGAAGAGGGCTGATGCATGTGTACCCATGCGCCGGCACCGATCAACTTCCGCTATGTGCAAGTCGCGAGCCCGTTCGGGCGTCGGGTCGGCCCGCATCTCCTCCAGCGCCCAGACCAGGTTCACCGCCGTCGGGCGGGAGTCGGCCAGCACGTGGTACGCGGCCTCCAGATCCTCGCCCCGCTCGGCCGCGAGCGCGTAGCCGTACGCGGCGGCCACGCCGATGGCCGGCGCTCCGCGCACGGCGAGCGTCCGAATCGCCTCGGCGACCTCGGCCGCCGACTCGCACCGGAGCTCGAGCTCCTCGTCCGGAAGCCGGCGCTGGTCGAGCAAGACGACCGCGCCGGCCTCCAGACGAACGATGCTCTCCGGTGTTAGGTCCCCTCGTCCCACGAGGCCAGGTACTTCGCCTGCTCCTCCGTGAGCCGGTCGATGTCGATGCCCATGGTCGCGAGCTTGAGCCGGGCGATCTCGTTGTCGATCTCCTCCGGCACGACGTAGACCTTCTTCTCGAGCGAGGCCGCATTCTGGACGACGTACTCGGCCGAGAGCGCCTGGTTCGCGAAGGACATGTCCATCACCTGGGCCGGGTGGCCCTCAGCGGCGGCCAGGTTGACCAGGCGGCCGTCGGCGATCAGGTACAACCGGCGACCGTCGGCCAGCGTGAACTCCTCGACGAACTCGCGCGCCTGCCTCGTCTCTGCGGCGAGCGTGCGGAGCGCCGGCAGCTCGATCTCGACGTTGAAGTGACCGGTGTTGGCGAGGATCGCGCCGTCCTTCATCCGTTCCATGTGCCCCTTCGCGATCACGGACTTGTCGCCCGTCGCGGTGATGAAGATGTCGCCGATCTCGGCGGCCTTCTCCATCGGCATCACCATGAAGCCGTCCATCACGGCCTCGATCGCCTTCATCGGGTCGACCTCGGTGACGACGACGTTCGAGCCCATGCCCTTGGCGCGCATTGCGACGCCGCGGCCGCACCAGCCGTAGCCGGCGACCACGACGATCCGGCCCGCAAGGAGGACGTTAGTGGCGCGGATGATCCCGTCGAGCGTCGACTGGCCCGTGCCGTAGCGGTTGTCGAAGAGGTGCTTCGTCTTCGCCTCGTTGACGGCCACGACCGGGAAGCCGAGCTTGCCGTCGCGCTCGAGCGCCTTCAGCCGGATCACGCCCGTGGTGGTCTCCTCCGTGCCCGCGATCACGTCGCCGAGCTGCTCGCGACGCGCGGTGTGCAGAACCCCGATCACGTCGGCGCCGTCGTCCATCGTGATGTGCGGCTTGTGGTCGACTGCAGCCTCGATGTGCTGGTAGTACGAATCGTTGTCCTCACCCTTGATCGCGAACGTCGAGATCCCGTACTCCTCGACGAGAGCGGCTGCAACGTCGTCTTGGGTCGAAAGCGGGTTCGACGCGCAGATGACGACGTCCGCCCCGCCCGCCTGGAGCGTGCGCATCAGGTTCGCGGTCTCGGTCGTCACGTGCAGGCACGCAGAGACGCGGTAGCCGGCCAGGGGAAGCTCGCTCTCGAAGCGCTCGCGGATCGCGGCCAGCACCGGCATCTGCCGGTCAGCCCAGGCGATCCGGCGCACGCCCTCCGGAGCGAGTCCCAGATCTTTCACGTCATGTCGCTTGGTTGTGGCCATCTGTCCCTTTCGTCTGGTCAGCGGAGCAGTGTAGGTGGATCGTCAGGCGACGAGGAGCCGCTCATGCTTTCGCTGCTCCCAGTCCACCCAGTCGGCGGACGGAGTGCTGCCGTGCAGCCAGGTCTCGACGGCGCCACGCAACGCCGGCTCGCGGCGCAGCCTGGCGGCGAACGCAAGCTCGTCGAGCTCCACGGCGTGGCGTTCGCGAAGATCGCGCAGCGAGCGGAGCTGATTCAGCTCCCGCAGGCCGTAAAGGCGATAGCCCGACGCGGCGCGCTCCGGAACGACGAGTCCCGTCGTCTCGAGATAGCGGAGCATCCGAGCCGACCAGCCCGTCTGGGCGGCCGCCTCGCCGACGGTGAGAGCCTCCATCGCCAGAACCTTACCACAACCGTGGCAAGGTTCTGCTCAGGCCTCGGAGGTTCCCTCCCGGCCATAGAGATCCTCGAGCCTGACGACATCGTCGAGGTGCGGTGTCGAGACCTCGAGGATCGTCGTGTCCTCGATCGCGGTGACGCGATGGACGGTGCCCGGCTCGTAGTGGAAGGCGGAACCGGCGCTGATCACCTCTTCGTGCAGCACCTTCTGCCCGGCCTCCCCCAGCTCGAGCTTTGCACGGCCGGATTGCACGAGCCACGACTCATCCTTGACGTTGTGGAACTGGAGGCTGAGCGCTGCTCCGGCCTTCACGAACAGCACCTTTCCGCAGTACACCTCCGTGAGAGCCCAGATCAGCTCGTAGCCCCACGGCTTGTCGACCCGACGGACCTGGAAGGCCCAGCGGTCGAGGGAGTCGATGTTCGGAGAGTCGGTGCCGGTCACGAGAACGAGACTGCGCCTGCGGCGATTGTCTCGTCCGCCGCGACACGCATCCCGTGGTCGAGCATATTCCCGTCGCCGACCTCCGCGCCAGGTCCGACAACGCAGAGGCCGCGGATCTCGCAGCCGCCACCGATCCGGGCCTGCTCGCCGACGATCGAGCCCGCCACGGTCGTCCGCGGGCCGACGACGGCCCCCGAGCCGATCACGGACGACTCGACGCATGCGCCGTCGCCGATCCGTGCCCCGGCCCCGATCACCGCCAGGCTGCCGATGCGGGCGCCGGCGCCGATCGTCGCGCCTGCACCGACGAAGACCGGGGGCACGAGCCGCGCCGCGGCGCTCACGTCCGCCTCCGGATCGACGAGCGTGTAGTCGGAGCCGAGCGCGTCGCCGAGCTCGGTGGTGAAATTCCGCTCGAGCACGTCGCGGTGGGCCTGCAGATAGGCGTCGGGAGTCCCGATGTCGAGCCAGTAGCCGCCGAGCGCAACTCCGTACACGGCCTGCTCGTCGACCAGCAGCGGAAAGACCTCGCGCTCGATCGAGACAGGACGACCCGGCGGGATCAGGTCGAGCACGTCCGGCTCGAGGATGTACAGCCCCGCGTTGATCAGGTTCGTGTCGATCTCCTCCGGGCGCGGCTTCTCGAGGAAGCTGAGCACCTGCCCGTCGCCGTTCACCCGCACGAGCCCGTAGCGCGTCGGATCCTCGACGGGTGTGAGGAGGATCGTGGCGCGCTTCGGCTGCTCGCGATGGAAGGCGACGAGCGCATCGAGGTCGGTTTCCCGCAGCGAGTCGCCGTTGAGGGCGAAGAACGGCTCCTCGATCCCCTCGGCGGCGAAGCGGATCGCGCCGCCGGTGCCGAGCGGCTCCTCCTCGATCTTGTACTCGAGCCGGAGGTCGCCGTACCGGTCGCCGAAGTGCTCCTGGATCTGGGTGGGCAGGTAGCCGCACGAGACGATCGCGCGCGTGACGCCGTGGCGGCGCAGGTGCTCGAAGGTGTAGGCGAGCTGCGGCCGGTCGACGAGCGGCAGCATGTCCTTGCGCGTCCGGTCGGTGAGCGGGCGCAGCCGGGTGCCGAGGCCGCCGACGAGGATGATCGCCGAGAGGCTCATGGCCTAGGCAGCCGCTCGGCCGATGCCCTCGTACGTGAAGCCGGCCTCGCGCATCGCGGCCGGATCGAGCATGTTGCGGCCGTCGATCAGCAGCGGATTGCTCATGCGCGACGCAGCTTCCGCCCAGTCGAGCTCGGCGAGCTGCGACCACTCCGTCACGAGCACCGCTGCGTCGGCACCGGCGAGCGCGTCCAGCGGATCGGCGCAGATCGTCGCCCGCGGCAGCACCGCGTTGCCGTTCGCGACAGGATCCCAGGCCCGGACCTCCGCGCCCTCGGCGACGAGGCGGCCGGCGAGCACGAGGCTCGGCGCCTCGCGGACGTCGTCGGTGTTCGGCTTGAAGGCGAGCCCGAGCAGGGTGACCGTCTTGCCGCGCAGGCTGCCGAGGTGGTGCTGGAGCTTTCCGATCACACGCCGCTTCTGCAGCTCGTTGACCTCGATCACCGCGTTCAGGAGCTGGAAGTGGTAGCCCGAGTTCGCGGCGAGCTGCTTGAGCGCCAGCGAGTCCTTCGGGAAGCAGCTGCCGCCGTAGCCGATGCCGGCCCGGAGGAAGCTGGCGCCGATTCGCTTGTCGAGCCCTACCCCCTCGGCGACCCGCACCACGTCGGCGCCGGTCGCCTCGCAGACGTTCGCGATCTCGTTGATGAAGCTGATTCGGGTCATCAGGGCCGCGTTGGCGGCGAGCTTGATCATCTCGGCCGAGGCCACGTCGCAGCGCACGATCGGGCCGTCGATCCCGCGGTGCAGCTCCTGGACGGCGTCCCCGTCCTCGTCCTCGAACGAGCCGATCACGATGCGGTCCGGCTGCTGGAAGTCACGGATCGCGGTGCCCTCGGCAGTGAACTCGGGATTCGACACGTAGCCAACTTGATCGAGCCCGCGCTCGTCGAGGCGGTGACGCACCATCGCGCCGGTTCCAACCGGAACCGTGCTCTTCAGAACGAGGACGGCTCGACGATCGAGGCCATCGAGCTCGTCGACCACCGTCCAGACGGCCGAGAGATCGGCGTCGCCCGAGTACGTCGGCGGCGTGCCGACGGCGACGTACAGAAAGTCGGCGCCCGACACGGCCTCGCCGACGTCGAGCGTGTACGTCAGCCGTTCGGCGTTCTGCCGCAGCAGCTCCTCGAGACCCGGCTCCCAAATCGGAATCTCACCTGCCCGAAGCCGCTCCACGCGATCGGCGAGGACGTCGCGCACCACCACCTCGTGGCCGAGCTCCGCCAGGCACGCGCCGGTGACGAGACCGACGTAGCCGGCACCGAAGACAGCGACCTTGGACACGCGCGGAACCTACCTACTTGAACGTCGAGATCGGCTTGAGACCCTTGGCGATCGCGAGCATCGTCTCGTTCGAGAGCGAGTCGAGCAGCGTGTTCACGACCCAGTAGGTCGCGCCGCCCTGCCGGAGCACGACCATGTGCAGCTTCGGGCCGGTGTAGTGGAGCTCGTAGCTTCGCCCTCCGATCGAGCGGACGAAGTTGCGCTCCGAGAGCACGGGGGCATCCTCCCAGTCCGTCATCTGGACGCCCCAGTACTCGTTGACGCCACTGCCGGTCTTGTAGGTCAGGCGAATGGTCTTGTGCTTGCCGTCAGGGTCGATCCGGTACATGCGGATCGGGCGCTCGCGGTCGATCCACGAGCTGCGCTCGATCACGGTCGGCACCATCACCTTGAACGGAACCTTGGGCGCTCGCTCGCGCAAGAGGGCCAGCGAGGCCTCTGCGCCGGGAGCGACGTTCGGAGGCTGGCGCTTCGGCGTCTTGTCGACCGGCGCCTCGGCCAGCGTGCCGTGGAAGGTCTGGCCGACGATCACGGTCAGCATCGCGCCGTTCGAGAGGCCCTTGATCACGGCGTTGAGCGGCTTCACCTCCTGTGTGCCGAAGAGGGAAGCCACCTGCTTCGCCGCTGCCGCAGCGCCGGCCTGGGCCTTGTCGTAGTGGATCCTGGTCTGGAAGTAGTCCCAGTTGGGAGCGTTCGCGTTCTTGCCGTCGGGCGGGTAGACCATCTGGTACCCGCGCTGGGACAGCGCGTAGCTGGCCGTCCCCGCCGAGCCCGTGACACCGTTGCCGTTCAGGACCGTGATCGCCGTCTCACGCGGCGGCGGGGCCTTCGCGGCCGTCGCCTTCGGCTTCTCGTTCAGCGCCACCTGGGTCGCCTTCTGCGGCGAATCGACGTCCGGATGCGCGAACTCCTGCACCGCTTTCTTGACGTTCTCCTCGGGCACGAGGAGGTCGAAGCCGGACGTCTGCTCGATCCCCTCGAGCTTGGACTGGAAGAAGTGGCCCGGCGGGAGCGAGTAGGCGAAGAGCGCGTATCGGAGCACGGTCTTGCCGTCGAGCTCCGAGTTGCCGCCGACCCCGACCTCGACGTTCTTGGTGATCGTCTTGATCACGCCCGGCAGGTCGAGCGGGCCGGCGTTGGCCCGGATCTGGTCCTTGAACGCCCGCAGGAAGAGCTGCTGGCGCGCGATCCGGTACAGGTCGGAGTCGGTGTGGCGGTAACGGACGAAGTCGAGTGCCTGGTAGCCGCCGAGCTTCTGATAGCCGGGGAACAGGTTGATCGCTGCATAGCCGAAGTAGCCGCTGCTGTTGTTGAAGTACCGGCGATCGACGTCCATCCACACCCCGCCGACGGCGTTGACGAGTTGGTGGAAGCCTCGGAAGTTGACCGTGATCAGGTAGTTGATCGGGAGGCCGGTCAGCTTCCGGACCGTCTCGAGCGTGCCCTTGGTGCCGCACGTCGCGTAGGCGTTGTTGATGCGGGCGCCGAACGGCGACCGGCCGGGGCAGTGGATCTGGACGAAGAGATCGCGCGGGAAGGAGAGCAGCGAGACCGACTTGGTGTCGGGATCGGCTCGCACCAGCATCACCGTGTCGGAGCGCGACGGGTCGCCCTTGGCTTCGTTGGCGCGCTTGTCGTAGCCGACGACGAGGGCCGTGGCGGGCTGCCCCGGCAGAGCGACGTCGAGGCGCTTGGCCGCGACCTTCACGTCGGGCGTCGAGGCGACGACCGCCGCGACGCTCTCGTGGAACCAGAGATACGCCCCGCCGGCCGCCGAGCCGGCGGCGACGAGCAGCGCCACGAACACCCAGCCGAGGGCGGTTCGGAACGTCGCCCAGCCCGACCGTTTTGGAGGCTCCGGCTGGCGGTAGACGGTGATCGGGGAGAGGGCTCCCGGCGGCAGCACCGGCCGGCCATTGGCTTCGACGGTCGCACCGCGACCGATGCCTCTCTTCAACGTTGTCCGCATACGGAAAGCGCGGGCCAGACTGCACCCGCGAGAACTTCAGGATAGCCGACCGCTAGGTCGTCGCTGCCAGTACCGAGGCCAGCGCCGCGGCGAAGAACGCGTTCTCGTCCGGTGTCCCGACCGTGATCCGCAGCGCTCCCGGTGCTCCGAAACCGCCCATCGGACGCACGATCGCCCCCTGCCGGAGCAGCGCCTCGTACAGCGGCCGCGCGTCCTCCCCCACCTCCACGAAGAGGAAGTTCGCGACCGCGGGACCGGCGGGCTCGAGCCCGTGCTCCCGCAACGAGCGCTCGAGCTGCTGTCGCCCCTCGTGCGTCAGGCGCCGGCGCTCGGCCAGCTCGTCCGCCGCGTCGATGCTGGCGACTGCGGCCACCTGGGCCTGCGTGTTGACGTCGAAGGCCCGCCGCGTCTTCCCGATCGCCTCGATCACGTCCGTCGGCCCGACTCCGTAGCCGACCCGCAACCCGGCGAGGCCGTAGATCTTCGAGAAGGTGCGGAGGACGAGCACCCGCCGGCCGGCTTTCAGGTACTCCTCGACGCCGTCCGGGTAGTCCGGCCGCTCGATGTACTCGAAGTACGCCTGGTCGAGAACGGTGAGGACGTGCTCGGGCACGCGCTCGAAGTAGGAGTCGAGCTGTGAGCGCGTCGTCATCGTCCCGGTCGGGTTGTTCGGCGTCGCGATGTAGACGAGCTTGGTGCGCGTCCCGATCGCGGCGAGCAGGGCGTCGAGGTCGTAGTGGTCGTCGACCAGCGGCACCTTCTGCGGCACCGCACCGAGCTTGAGGGTGTCGAGCACGTAGCTGATGAAGGACGGCCACGCGGTGACGACCTCGTCGCCCGGATCCAGCGTCGCGAGCGAGAGGTGGCCGATCACGGCATCGGCGCCGGCTGCGGTGACGACGTTCGCCGTATCGACGCTGTGCCGCTCGGCAAGCGCGTTGCGGAGATGGAACGCGCCGCCGTCGGGGTAGCGGTTCAGCCCCTGCGCGCTTCGCTCCATGGCTTCGAGCGCCGCCGGGAACGGGCCCCACGGCCCCTCGTTCGACGCGAGCTTGACCACCCGCTCGAGCCCGAGCTCGCGCTGCAGCTCCTCTTCCGGCTTTCCAGGCTCGTACGGAACCAGGCCGTCGAGGGCCGCGCGATGGAGCGCCACTGTCGGACTAGCTTCCGGAGCCTGTGGGTTGGTCGTCCGAGCTCTTGCGCCGCCAGAACCAGAGCACGCCGCCGATTGCGGCGAGCCCGGTTGCGATCGCACTCTTGTTCGGGCGCTTCGACCCCTCGACCGTGCCCGGCACCGCCTCGCGTGCCTTCTTCTTCAGCACTCGCTTGGCAGTAAGCCACGTCAACCAGCCGACGACGGCGTTGCGCCTATTCACGATGGACATAGGCCCGGAGGCTACCAACCCCTCCCATTCGCCGCGCCTATGGCCACGCTACTCGAGGAACGTTCGCCAATGAACCAAGCGAACAAAGCCCAGCTGAGCGAGCCCCGACCTCGACCCACGCAGCTTCAGGGATCTTGGCGCGGATCGGAATCTGTCCCGCGGATTCCTGCGGTGGCAATGAGCCAAGCGAACAAAGCCCAGCTGAGCGAGCCCCGACCTCGACCCACGCAGCTTCAGGGATCTTGGCGCGGATCGGAATCTGCTCAGCAGATTCCGATCCCGGTTGCGCCCAAAAAATGAGCCGCCCCTCTGCGGCAAGGGGCGGCTCTGGGAGAAAGGCGGGGCCGGCGGGCGGCACGGCCCCTATGTGGGGACGAGGGCACGTCCTTACCTATTGAGATACCACTCCCCGGGAAACCTTGCACCTGAATTTTGAAGAGTTTTCTATGCCTGCGCGGGAGCCTTCTTCTTGTTGGGCAAATGGATCGCGCGGCCGAGCGCCACGAGGCCCGCTTCCTTGATCGCCTCGGAGAGCGTCGGGTGCGCGGCCATGCCGTCGGCGACGGTCTCGACCGTCGACTCGGCGTCGATCGCCACCGTCCCGGCCTCGATCAGATCCGTGACGTGCGGGCCGACCATGATCAGGCCGAGTAGCTCGCCGTACTTCGTCTCGTGGATCGACTTGACCCAGCCGACCGTCTCCGCCTGCATCACGGCACGTGCGTTCGCCACCCACGGGAACACGCCGACTGCGACCTCGTCGCCGTGCCGCTCGCGCGCCTGCGCCTCGGTCAGGCCGACACCCGCGATCTCGGGGTCGGTGTAGATCGGGCGCGGTACGGCGGGCTCGCCGATCGTCGCCTCGTGGCCGCAGGCGTTCTCGGCCGCAACCTCGCCTTCGCGGAACGCGGTGTGCGCGAGCTGCCAGTAGCCGGCGCAGTCGCCGACGGCGTAGATGTGAGGGACAGTCGTACGCCGGTGCTCATCGGTGGCGATGCCCTTGCGCTTGTCGAGCTCGACGCCGATCTCCTCGAGCCCGAGACCTTCGACGACCGGCCCGCGGCCGACCGAGACGAGCATCAGATCGGTCTGAACGCTCTCGCCCTCGCCGAAGTGAACGGTGAGCTGTGAGCCGTCGTCTTGAACCCCGGTGCACTGCTTGCCGAGCGCGAGCGCGATTCCACGCTTGCCGAACTGCTTCGCGAGCTCCTTGGCCGCATCGGCGTCCTCCTGCGGGATCAGTGTCTCGAGCATCTCGACGATCAGCACCTCGGAGCCGAAGCGCTGGAAGATCGAGGCGAACTCGCAGCCGATGATGCCGCCGCCGAGGATCACGAGGCGTCGCGGAACCTCGGTCTGCGCGAGCAAACCCGTCGAGTCGATGCAACGGGGCGAGTCGAGCCCGTCGATCGGAGGCATGAGCGGGTAGGAGCCGGTGGCGACGATCGCGCTCTTGAACGTGACGTCCTCGCCGCCCTCGACGGCGATCGAGTTCGGGCCCGTGAACCGGCCGCGGCCCTTGACCCACTCGACCCCGTTCGCCTTGAAGAGGCCGGCGATACCGCCGGTCATCTGCTTGACGACGCCGTTCTTCCACTCGACAGCCTGGCCGAAGTCGAGCTCCGGCTTGCTGACGTTGACACCGAACTTGGCAAAGACCTCGTCCGCCTGATGCAGCGCGTGCGCGGTCTGCACCCAGGCCTTGGTCGGGATGCACCCGACGCGCAGGCAAGTTCCGCCGAGCTCTGGCTCCACCTCGATGCAGACGGACTTCGCGCCCAGCTGGGCCGCGCGGATCGCTGCGGTGTACCCGCCGGGGCCTCCGCCCAGGACGGCGACGTCACATTCCATGTCCGGTCAACTCCTCATTCGTTGGCTGGGCTCGATGCTAGCGAGGCGACCATCGTCCAGGCCTCGGCTCCCTCGTCCACGACGCTGAAGCCGTGCCGCTCGTACAGCTTCCGGGCCGGGTTGCCGGGCTCGACGCTGAGGCTGAGGCTTCGGAAGCCGGCGGCTCTCGCCTTTTCGATCAGCTCCTGCAGGAGCTCGTCCCCGATCCCGTGGCCCCGTTTCGACGGCACGACGGCGATCGCGAGCTCGGGCGTCTCCTCGTCGACGAAGCCGTAGCCGGGCTCGTCGTCGCGGAAGACCCGGTACCAAGCGGCGCCGACGGGAAAGCCGTTCTCGAGCGCGATCAGTGCCGTGTCGCCCGGCCTTCCCCAGCCCCGCACGTACCGGGAGACGAGCGAGCCGGGCACGCGCTCCCGCCAGTAGTAGGCGTGGTGGAGCATGTCGCGCAGGAAGCGCACATCCTGAGTCCCGCCGCGGCGAAGCACGATTCCCATCAGGAGTCCAGGGACTGCGCCAGCTGAACGCGGTTGCCGTCCGGGTCGAACACGTCCACGAGCCGGATCTGCCCGTGCAGCTCGAAGACGACTCCTACCTCCACCCCGGAATTGCGCAATCGCTCCGCTTCACTCTTCACGTCGGTGACATCGATGTGGGCGACGCCGCCGGAGTCGTCCGGCTCGCCTTGGGCCAGCGCGATCTCCATCCCGCCGTGACGCAGCCGCGACCAGCTCTCGTCGAAGTCGACGAACACCTCCTCGAAGCCCAGGATGTCGCGGTAGAACGCCCGCGCCACGTCGAGGTCGCGAACCCGGTACCAGACCGTGGCTGCGCTCAAAGCGCCAGCGCGGGCTCTTCGAGCAGCTCTTTCACCGTGCGCAGGAACTCGGCGCCGTCCGCTCCGTCGACCGCTCGGTGGTCGCACGTGATGGTGATGCTCATCAGCGGCCGCACCTCGATCTGCCCGTCTCGCACGACCGGCTTCTCCTCCGTCGAGCCGACCGCGAGAATCGCAGCCTGCGGCGGGTTGAGCACGGCGATGAACTGCTCGATCCCGAACATGCCGAGATTCGAGATCGTGAACGTGCCGTCTGCGAGATCCGACAGCTGCAGCTTGCCGTCGCGCGCGCGCCCGACGAGCGCGGCCCGGTCGGCGGCGATCTCCTGGATCGTCTTGCGGTCGGCATCGCGGATCACCGGCACGACGAGGCCGTTCGGCGCCGCGACCGCCATGCCCACGTGCGCGTACGGGAAGCGCAGGATCTTGTCGCCGGCGAAGTGCGCGTTCACGGCCGGATGGCGAACGAGCGCCGCAGCGCAGACCTTCGTCAACAGGTCGCTGACCGTCGGCTTCGTCTCGCCGTCCTTGAGCCGCGCCACCAGCCGCTCGCGCAGCTCGAGCGCTCGCGTCATGTCGACGGAGAGGGTGAGCTGGAAGACGGGCGCCTGCCACGCTTCCGTGAGCCGTCGCGCGATCGTCTTCCGCGTCGACGTGAGCTGGATCTCCTCGACCTCGCCCGCTGCCGCGGCGACCGCCGCTGCAGGGGCAGCCGCCGGCTCTGCGACGATGCCACGCTCGACGTCCTCGGCGACGATCCGGCCCTCGGGGCCGCTGCCCTGGAGCTGGGCGATGTCGATTCCCTTCTCGCGTGCGAGGCGTCGGGCGAGCGGTGAGGCCTTGACACGGCCGTCCGGCTTCGCCGGCGCTTCCGCGACTGCTGCGGTCGCCGCCTCTGCGGTCGCGGCGGCAGCCTGGCGGCCGCGTTCGCGCTCGTCGTCCATCTCGTCCGCAGGTGAGCCCTCTTCCTCCGGCTGCTCGTCGGGCTCGGCGGCGTCCTCGTCCTTCTCGTCCTTCTCGTCCTTTTTCTCTTGCTCTTGCTCGTCGCTCTTGGTCTCGGCCGGCTGGCCGCCGTTGTCCGAGGGAACGTCCTCGCCCTCGTTGCCGATGAACGCGATCGTGCGGCCGACCTCGACCTCGCCGGAGTCGACGACGATCTTCAGTAGGACGCCGTCGGCCTCGGCCTCGACCTCCTGCGTGACCTTGTCGGTGTCCAGCTCGTACAGCGGCTCGCGCTTCTTGACGGCATCGCCCTCACCCTTCAGCCACTTCACGATCGTGCCGGACTCCATCCCCTGGCCGAGCCGCGGAAGCTTGACCTCGGTCGCCATCGTTAGTGGTTCCCTCGGTGACGGTTTCGCGTCGCTGCCGTGCGAGCTGCAAGCGAGGCAAGGACGCAGGGAGCGTCCATACCTGAAGGTATGGACGCGACTGAGGACGCGGCATCGCGCCGCAGATCGCGCGGCAGCGGCGCCCTAACTGTCGCCGAGGGGGCCACTAGCCCCGCGCCACCGTTCGCTTGACCGCCTCGAGCACGTCCGCGGCATGCGGGACAACCCATTGCTCCATCGCCGGCGCGAATGCGAGCGGTGCGAACTTCGCCCCGACGCGCTCGATCGGCGCGTCCAGGTAGTCGAAGGCGCCAGCCTGGACGACGGCCGTGAGCTCGGCGCCGAAGCCTCCGCGCGTGACTGCCTCGTGCGCAGTGACGCAGCGGTTGGTCTTCTTCACCGAGGCGATGATCGTCTCCTCGTCGAGCGGGAGCAGCGTGCGTGGGTCGACGACCTCGACCGAGATCCCATCCTTCTCCGCGTCCTCCGCGGCCTTCAGCGCCTCCGGCACCATCCGGCCGATGGCGACGACGGTGACGTCGGAGCCCTCGCGCAGCACCCGTGCCTTGCCGAGCTCGATCGGCTCGATCTGATCCGGCACGTCGCCCTTGAGCGGGTAGAGCAGCCGGTGCTCGAAGAAGATGACGGTGTTGTCGTCGTAGATCGAGCTCCAGAGGAGGCCGCGCACGTCCTCGGGCGTCGAGGGATAGACGACCTTCAGGCCCGGCACGTGCACGAACCACGACTCGAGCTGCTGCGCGTGCTGCGCGCCCGGGCTCCAGCCGGCGCCGCCCTGCGTCCGGATCGTCAGCGGCACCTTCACCTGGCCGCCGCTCATCGTCCGGTGCTTCGCCGCCTGGTTGACGAGCTGCTCCATCGAGAGCGTCAGGAAGTCCTGGTACATGATCTCGACCACCGGGCGCATTCCCTGCATCGCGGCGCCGATTCCCGTTCCCACGATCGCGATCTCCGAGATCGGCGTGTTGCGGACTCGCTCCGGGCCGAACTCCTCGAGCATTCCCTGGGTGACGCCCATCGAGCCGCCCATCTCGGCGATGTCCTCGCCCATGATGAAGACGTCGTCGTCGGAGCGCATCGCGCTCGAGAGCGCGTCGCGCACGGCCTCACGGTAGGTCAGCTCAGGCATAGACGTACTTCAAGGCGTCTTCGGGCTTCGGATCCGTGCCCGCCTTCGCGAACTCGACCGAGGACTCGACGATCGCGTGGATCTCGGTGTCGAGCCCCTCGAACTCCTCGTCGGAGAGCTCGAGCCTGGCGCGCAGGAGCTCGATCGGATCCTTCGTGTTGCGCAGCTCCTCGATCTCTTCCTTCGAGCGATAGACCTGCGGGTCGCCGATGTAGTGGCCGACGAGCCGGTAGGTGCGAACGTTGAGGAAGACGGGGCCGTTGCCCGAGACCGCGTAGTCGCGCGCCTCGCGCGTCGCGGCGTAGACGGCTTCGACGTCCTGTCCGTCGACGTCGATGGAGTGCATCCCCCAGGCGACGGCGCGCTGGGAGAAGTCCTCGATCGGCGAGTGCTGCGAGATGGGCGTCGACTCCGCCCAGCCGTTCATCTCGAGCACGAAGAGCGCCGGCACCTTCCACAACTGGGCGAGGTTGAGGGACTCGTGGAACGTGCCCGTGTTCGTGGCGCCGTCACCGAAGAAGGCGACGCCGACGCGGGGCTGCTTGCGGAACTGGAACGCCAGCGCGGCTCCGGTGATCGCGGGAAAGCCGCCGCCGACGACGGCATTCGCACCCAGGTTCCCGTGCTCGAGGTCGTAGAGGTGCATCGAGCCGCCGAAGCCGCCCGAGCAACCCTCTTTCTTGCCGTACAGCTCGGCCATGACCTTGTTCACGTGCGTGCCCTTGGCGATCGTGTGGCCGTGGGCGCGATGCGTCGATGCGATCACGTCATCGGGCTCGAGCGCGGCGCACACGCCGGAGGCCACCGCCTCCTGCCCGATGCACACGTGCAGGAAGCCGGGCAGCTCGCCCGCCCGGAAGCGCTCTTCCACCTTCTCCTCGAAGCGGCGGATGAGCAGCATCTCGCGGAACAGCTCCCGGAGCCGTTCGTCCGAGAGCGCGTCCTCCGCCCGTGGCTTCTTCTCGACCTTCGCCATTGCGGCCTTCATTATGCTGACGCCCGCATGGGGCTGGTCGAGCAATGGCGTCGAATGCAAGCGGACTTGCCCGCGGACTGGGCGGACGCCCGGCTCGTGGTCACCGTCCCGAGCGCCTCCCAACGCTCACGTGCAGCCGCCCTCCTCGGTCCGGCCGGCCCCGGAATCGCCGGCGACGAGCTGCGTCTGACCGTCAGTCGCACCGGCGCGGGGATCGGATCGGATCAGCTGGCGAAGCTGCTCGGGAAGCTGGACGAGGAGCGGATCCGCGGCACCCTCGGGCTGCTCGAGGCAGGCGAGCGCGTGCCACGCACCGAGACGCCCCGCCTCCGGCTGGCGGACGCGTGGGCGCAGGCCGTCGCCACGCTGCCGCCCGACTGGAGCGATCTGTACTGCGAGCTCGAGCTGACCTCGAGCGACCATCTCCAGCGGGCTGCCCTGATGCTCGCACCGGTCAATCCCGCCCGCGTCCCTGATCGCAGCGCCTATCGGTTCCGCGTTGCACACACCTTCGGCTACGGCGCCTCATCGCCGATGACCGCCCGCTGCTTCGAGCGCGTCGACCAGGAGGGTATCCCGGGGCAACTCACGATTCTCCGCGTCCTCTCCGACACCCACAACGTCGATACCCAGGGGCCCGTCTGGCGTGTCGGCGGAAAGGCGGTGTGAGATGAGCGACGAGCCGGACCAGGTCGCCTGGGTCCTGATCGAGCCGGGCTGGAAGGTGATCGACGCGAACGGCGAGAAGGTCGGCAAGGTCGACGAGGTGCTCGCAGACGAGCAGACCGACATCTTCCACGGCCTGATCGTCAACGGCGAAGAGATCGCCTCCGAGCGCGTCGCCGAGATCCGCGAGGGCGAGATCCGGCTGCTCTAGACGACCTCGGAGGTTTGCCGCCGTCCGAGGCGGGAACCACACGGTCATGCTTCGGAAGGCACTCTGGACCGGCCTCTACGGCGCACTCGGCGCCGTGGCCACGATCGCTGCTCGCCGCGCCGCCTCCGGGGTCTGGCGCATCGCGACCGGCGAGAAGCCGCCCGTCAAGAGATGAAAGGCGACGAGGCAGTCGAGGCGGGCGCCGAGAAGCTCGACGCGCTCTCCGACAAGGCCGCCGCCAAGGGCGGCGTCGCGGCGAAGCTCGGCGACGAGCTGGCCGACGACGCGAGCTTCCTGCGCAAGCTGAAGCCGTCGCTGATGGTGCGGCGGGCGAAGGGCGAGCTCCCGAAGGACGCCGAGCCCGGGACCGGCGGTAGGCGTCACGCGCCCTCCGGTCCGCAGCTCGACTCGCAGAAGTCGGGCAAGCGCGGCCCGAATCCATTCGTCGTCGCCGCAGCAGCCTTCGGAGTCGGAACCGTCCTCGCAAAGCTGATCGACTGGAGGGGTCATGCCCACCCGCGCCGCTGAGACCGGGGTCGAGGAGACGCCGGGCGTCGGCACCGCTGCAAAGCAGGTCGCCGAGCACGCAAGCACACTCGCGAAGCTCGAGATCGAGCTCGCCGGCCTCGAGCTGAAGCGGAAGGCTGGAGCGTTCGGCGCCGGCGTGGGGCTCGGAATCGGCGCCGCCGTCGTTGCCCTGTACGCGGTCGGATTCCTCTTTGCCACGGTCGCCGTCGCGCTCGCGACGGTCCTCGACCTGTGGCTCGCGGTCCTGCTCGTCACCGTCGGCCTGTTTGCTCTCACCGCGACCCTAGGACTGCTCGCGGTGATGCGGTTCAAGCGCGCAACGCCGCCGGTCCCCGAGCAGGCGATCCGCGAGGCCAAGCTGACGACGGAGGCATTGAAGGCCAATGGCCACCGCTAGCACGAACGGCCGCACGCCGGACACCGTCCGCCGCGAGATCGAAGCCGAGCGCGTCCAGCTCGCGACGGCGGTCGAGCAGCTCCGCGAAGGGCTCGGCGAAGCCACGAATGTGGCCGCCAAGCTCCGCTCGAACTTGCCGGTCGTCGCCGCAGGCGCGCTCGGGGCAGGCTTCTTCCTCGCGGGTGGAATCGGCGCGACGCTGCGTCTCTTCGCCCGCAAGGGCCGCGAACGCTGAGACTTGGCGGCGCCGTCGGTCGAGATCGGTCGTGCTCCGTCGAGCCCCTGGCGACTCTCGGCGCGCGAGTGGGTGGACGTCCTCAAGCGTGCCTTCAAGTCGTTCCTGGCCGACGACGCCATGGGCCTCTCCGCCCAGGTCGCGTTCAGCTCGCTGCTGGCGTTCTTTCCCGCGATGGTCTTTCTGGTCGGGCTGCTCGATCTGTTCGGCGCCTATGACGCGCTGAAGGAGTTCCTCGCACCCGTCGCGCCCGGCGACGTGCTGACGACGATCGACACGCTGCAGAAGGACACGTCCACGGGGACCTCCGTCGTCGCGTTCGTGGTCGGAGCGGCCGGCGCGATCTGGGCGGCGAGCGGCGCGATGAACGCGGTGATCAAGTCGGTGAACCGCGCCTACGACCGCATCGAGACGCGGCCGTTCTGGCTGACGCGGCTGATCGCGATCATCCTCGTCGTTCTCACCGGGCTCGTACTCGCCGGCCTGCTGCTGCTGATCGTCTTCGGCGGCCCGCTCGGAGCGGCGATCGCGGACAAGGCCAACCTCGGTGGAGCGTTCGAGCTCCTCTGGACGATCATCCGCTGGCCAATCGCCTTCGTCGCGATCCTGCTCTTCTTCGGCCTCGTCTACTTCCTCGCGCCGAATGTCGACGTCCGCAGCTGGAAGTGGCTGACGCCCGGTTCGCTGGTCGGAAGCCTGATGTGGCTCGCGCTCTCGGGATTGTTCGCCCTCTACACGAGCCTCTCCGACTCCTACTCGAAGACCTACGGCGCGCTTGCCAGCGGCATCGTGCTGCTGCTGTGGCTCAATTACTCGGCGTTCGCGCTGCTCTTCGGCGCCGAGCTGAACTCGGAGCTCGACCGCCAGGCCGAGATCCGTGCGGCGGGCGGCAGGAACGCCGGCCTCGTGAAGCCCAGCCGGCGGGTGTAACTACCTACTTGACGACAACCGAGCCCTTGATGGTCTTGGGGCTCTTGTCCGAGAAGAACCGGAGCGCCCCGGCCGACAGCTTGAGCTTCCACGTGAACGTGCCCATCCCGACGAGGGCCGACCTGCGATTGACGCCCTTGCCGACGAGATGGAAGTTGTGCAGCTTCGAGCGGTCGCGGACCGTGATCGAGTAGACGCCTGCCTTGACGGTCTTCAGCGCCGCGCCGCTAGCGCTCTTCAGCGAGATCGTGTTCTTCGGCCCCACGGTCGCCAGCAACTTGGGGGTGACCGGCTTCGGCGGCGGTGGGGGCGGCGGCGTCCCGACGATGAACGTGCGGCGCATCTGGGTGGAGTGCGGGTCGCAGAAGATCGTGTAGCGGCCGTCCTTGAGCGTCACCGTCCAGGTGGCCGAGCTCGTCGTCTCCACCTCGGTGAACTGATCCACGCCAGGCCCCTGGAGGTGGAAGTTGTGCTCGGTGGAGAGGTCGCGCACGGCGATCTCGTACTCGCCCGGATCGAGTTGCGTGACGAGCGACCCATCCGGCTGCGCAAGCGTGATGTTGAAGTCCGGCCCGACCGTCCCCAGCAACGGCGTGGCAGCGGAGATGGCCGCCGGGACGAGCACGATCGCTGCCGCGGAGGCGAGAACTATGAGACCCCGAAGGCGCATCACTCACCTTGTACGGAGGTCCGCGGGATTCGGATTGCGACCCTACGCACGCAGCTCGGCGCCGAAGCGCTCGGCGAGCGCGGCGACGATCCGCTCGCGGATCGCGGCCGCATCGTCGTCGGAGAGCGTCCTCTCCGGCGACTGAAACGACGCCGCGAGCGCGATCGACTTCTTCCCCGCTCCCACCTGCTCGCCGCGATAGACGTCGAAGACGCGCAGCTCGCGGAGCTCCGGCCCTGCGGCTTCGTGGGCGGCTGCGATCAGGTCGCCGGCAGCGATCGCCTCGTCGACCGCGAACGCCAGGTCCTGCTTCACAGCGGGGTAGGTGATCACGTCGTCGTACTGGATCGGCTCGCGCGAGGCCGCGAGCAGTGCTTCGAGGTCGAGCTCGAAGACGCCCCACGTTCCCTCGAGGACGGTCGGGTGGAGCTCGCCCAGCCAACCCTCGCCGACACGCGCCGCACGACCCGGGTAGAGAAACGGCCGCGCGTCGCGCTCGATGTTGAGCTCCACTTTGAGCGCCCGGTAGAGCGACTCGACCACGCCCTTGACGGCCGGAAAGCCGCCCTCGACGACACCGCCGACGTGCAGCTGCTCCTCCGGTAGGTCGTTCCCGCGCGGGAGATAGATCCGCGCGATCTCGAACAGCCCGATCCGCTCGTTGCCGACCGAGACGTTTCGCGCCGCGGCGTCGACCAGACCATGCAGGAGCGTCTGCCGCAGCACCGCCTGGTCGCCCATCGGGTCGGGCAGCGCCAGACCGTCAGGCTCGGCGGCCGCCGGTACGAGCGACGGCGTGTAGATCTCGGACAGGCCGAGCCCTGCGAGCACGTCCTCGACGCGACGCCGCAGGCGCTGCAACGGCGTGAGGGCGCCGAACATCGCGCGGCGTAGCGGCAGCGTGAACTCGACCTCGTCCAGCCGGACCCGCGCAACCTCCTCGATCAGGTCGACCTCGCGCGTCACGTCGCGGCTTCGCCACGTGGGCACCGTCACGTTCCAGCCGTCGTCGACCTCGAACCCGAAGCCGGAGAGGATCGTGCGCTGCTCGTCGGGAGGCGTCTCGAGCCCGATCAGCTCGTCGGCGCGAGTGGGTCGGAAGCGGACGACTGGACGGGGCATGAGCTCGCCGTGGACGTCGTTCTCGCCCAGCCAGCGGGCGTCGGCGAGCTCGACGATGAGCTGTGTGGCAAACGCTGCCGCCTGCGGCGCAAGGTAGGGGTCGACGCCCTTCTCCCAGCGATTCGAGCCCTCGGTGCGCAGCTTGAGCCGCTCCGAGGTGCGCAGCAGCGCGAACGGCTCGAAGTTGGCCGCCTCGAGCAGGATTTCGGTGCTCGAATCGCGCACCTCCGTCTCCTCGCCGCCCATGATGCCCGCCAGCGCGATCGACCGCTCCGCGTCGGCGATCACGAGGTCCTGCTCGTCGAGCTCTCGCTCGACGCCGTCGAGCGTCCGGAGCTTCTCGCCGCGCACGGCCCGCCTGACGATGATCTGGTCACCGGCCAGCGTGGTGCGGTTGAACGCGTGCAGCGGGTTTCCGAGCGCGAGCATGACGTAGTTCGTGACGTCGACGACATTGGAGATCGGGCGCATGCCCGCTCCCGTGAGGCGCGCCCGCAGCCAGGGAGGCGAGGGTCCGATGCGGACGTCGGCGAAGGTCCGTCCCACGTAGCGCGGACAGCCTTCGAAGTCGTCGATGCGGATCGCGACGCTCTCCGTACCGCGCGGCTCCGGATCGATGCCCGGGGGCGGCGCGAGCTCGAGCCCGAAGAGCGCCGCCACCTCCCGCGCCACTCCGTAGACGCACAGCAGGTCGACCCGGTTCCCCGTCGGCTCGACATCCATGATCAGGTCGGCGAGCGGGAGCACGTCGGCGAGCGGCGTCCCCGGCTCGGCCTCGGGCAGGACCATGATCCCCGAGTGATCGGCGCCGAGCTCCAGCTCGCGCTCGGACAGGATCATTCCCCGCGAGAGCTCGCCTCGCAGCTTGGCCTCCCCGAGCGGATCGTCCGCACCCGGCAGCTTCGCGCCCGGCAGCGCCACCGCGACCGTCGCGCCGGCGCCGAAGTTCCACGCGCCGCAGACGATCTGACGCGGCGCTCCCTCCCCCACGTCGACCTGGCAGAGCTGGAGCCGGTCGGCATTCGGGTGCTTCCCCGCCTCGAGCACCTTGCCGACGAGGAAGAGACCGTGATTGCCGTTCTCGTCGGCCGGCCCGCGCGGCTCGATCGTGTTCACCTCCGCCGTGCTGATGCTCAATCGGTCGGCGAGCTCGCCGGCGGGCATCGGGAGCGGGACGTAGTCGCGCAGCCAGGACAGCGGGATCTTCATCAGAACTGCCTCAGGACACGGAGATCGTTCTCCCAGAACGGACGGAGACCGGGGACCGCGTGACGGAGCTGCGCGCTTCGCTCCAGCCCCATCCCGAATGCGAAGCCGGTCCACTCCTCCGGGTCGTAGCCGACGTTCTCGAAGACGGCCGGGTCGACCATCCCGGACCCGCCCATCTCGATCCAGCCCGAGTCCTTGCACACGCGACAGCCCTCGCCGCCGCAGATCGGGCACGAGACGTCCGGCTCCATCGAGGGCTCGGTGAACGGGAAGTAGTGCGTGCGGAAGCGGACGCGGCGCTCCGCCCCGTACAGCGCCCGCATCACGTGGAGGAGCGTGCCCCTCAGGTCGGCGAGCGTGAGGCCGCGGTCGACGGCGAGCCCTTCGAACTGGTGGAAGATCGTGAAGTGGGTCGCGTCGATCGTGTCGCGCCGGTACACGCGCCCGAGCGAGACCATGTAGATCGGCGGCTCGCGCTCTTCCATGATGTGGATCTGCGAGGGCGACGTCTCCGTGCGCAGCAGCCGCGTGCCGTCGAAGAAGAACGTGTCGCGCTGCGAGCGCGCGGGGTGCCACTCGGGGAACGCGAGCTTGTCGAAGTTGAACTCCACCGTCTCGACCTCGCGGTCGTCGCGCACCTCGTACCCGAGCCCGAGGAAGGCATCCTCGACGGTACGACGCACCTGCGTGATCAGATGCAGTTGCCCGAGCGGCCGCTCCTCCCCCGGGAGCGTCACGTCGAAATCGGCGTCCTCGACGACGTCCGAGGTGAGCTCGCGCTCGCGCTGCTCCAGCGCCTCCTCGATCGCGGTGCGCGCCGCGTTCAGTGCCATTCCGGTCTCGCGGTCGCGCACCTCGCGCAGTGCCAGCTTGAGGGGGCTCTTGCGCCCGAGATAGTGAACGCGGAGCTCCTCGAGCGCGTCCGGGTCGGCGGCCGCTGCGATCGCGGTCCGTGCTTCGCTCTCGAGCGCCGTGGCGTCCATCGGGCGACGATACCATCGGCTTCGTGAGCCTCTATGACGCTTTCGCGCCGATCTACGACGACTGGTCGGCGCATATGACCCAGGACGTCCAGTTCTATGTCGACCTCGCCCGCCAGACGGACGGTCCGCTGGTCGAGCTCGCGGTCGGGAACGGCCGCGTCGCCATTCCCGTCGCGCGTGAGACCGGACGGCCCGTGCTCGGGATCGACGGGTCACCGGCGATGCTCGCGCAGGCTCGTGCGCGCGCGGACGCGGCAGGCGTCGAGCTCGAGCTGCGAGAGGGCGACATGCGCGAGCTCGAGCTGGACGAGCCGGCAGGGCTCATCTACGTCCCGTTCCGCTCGCTCCTTCACCTGCCGACGTGGGCCGACCGGAGACGAGTCTTCGAACGCGTCCACGCGTCGCTCCGGCCCGGCGGCCGCTTTGCGTGGAACGCCTTCGTGTTCGACCCGCGGATCGCAGCGCGCGTCGACGGCGAGTGGCAGGAGCAGAACGGCATCCGGCACCGGATCGATCAGGCGAAGCACGACAACCGGCTCGACATCACGCTCGAGAGCGGGGACGCGATCTCCCTCTGGTGGCTCAACCGTTCCGAGTGGGAAGGGCTGATCGAGGTCGCGGGCTTCGAGGTCGAGGCGCTCTACGGCGGCTTCGAGCGGCAGCCCTTCGACGAGAACGCGACCGAGTTCGTCTGGGTTGTCCGCAGGCCCTAGTCCATACGATTCGATCGCGAGGGTCTACGACCCGTGGAGCGCGAGCGTCACCGAGGACATCGAGTTCTACGTGGCGGAGGCTCGCGCGTCCGGCGGGCCGGTCGTCGAGCTCGCCTGCGGCACCGGCCGGATCTCGATCCCGGTCGCGAAGGCGGGCGTCCGGCTGATCGGCGTCGACGCGTCGGCCGGGATGCTCGAGGTCGCACAGGAGTACGGGCGAGCCGCAGGGGTCGAGGAGCTGCTGGAGTTCCGGCTCGGCGACATGCGCGAACCTCCGGTGCCGGAGCGCGTGCCGCTGGTGCTGATTCCGTTCCGCTCGCTGCTGCACATGACGACGGAGGCAGACCGACTTCGTGCGCTCACGGCCGCCCGGGCGCTGCTGGCGGACGGTGGGCGAATCGTCTTCGACGTCTTTGCGCCGAGCCGCGAGGACGTTCAGGACACGCACGGCCGCTGGATCGAGCGTGAGCGCGGGATCTTCGAGCGCGCCGACTGGGACGAGGGCAGCCGAACGCTCACGCTCTCGGTGCGGCGCGGCGAGGAGGCCTCGACGATGCATCTCGCATGGCTCTCCCCGCCCGAGTGGCGGCTGCTGCTGGACCGCGCCGGGTTCGACATCGACGCGCAATGGGGCTGGTTCGACCGCCGCCCGTACAGCGGCGGAGAGGACGTCGTTTTCGCCGGCACCCGCAGGTAGTTAGGGTTCCCGCATGCTCTGGATCATTCTCGGCGTCGTCGCGCTGCTCGTCCTCGCGCTCATCCTCTTCTACAACCGGCTCATCCGGCTCCGGAACCGGGTCGAGAACGCGTGGGCGCAGGTCGACGTGCAGCTGAAGCGGCGGTACGACCTGATCCCGAACCTCGTCGAGACCGTGAAGGGCTACGCATCGCACGAGCGCGAGACCTTCGAGGCGGTCACGGCCGCCCGTACGCGCGCGCAGGCTGCGACCGGGCCTGCCGAGCAAGGCGCCGCCGAGGGCATCCTCGGCCAGGCGCTCGGACGGCTGTTCGCCGTCGCAGAGGCGTATCCGGAGCTGCAGGCGGACGAGAACTTCCGGCAGCTGCAGGAGGAGCTCGCGCAGACCGAAAACCGGATCGCGGTCTCGCGCCAGGTCTACAACGACACCGTCCTCACCTACAACACCGCGATCCAGACCGTGCCGGCCGTGTTCATCGCCGGGCCGCTCGGGTTCACGAAGCGCGACTTTTTCGAGGTCGAGGGCGAGGCCCGGGAGGCGCCACGCGTCACGTTCTAGCGGCGGGGGTCCTCGCGGCGCTCGCGCTCGTCGGGGACGCCTCCGCGAAGTCGTTCGCCCTGCCCGCGGCGGACGTGACGGTTCAGGTCGCCCGCGACGGCAGCCTGCTCGTCGACGAGGTGATCGCCTTCGAGTTCGACGGTTCCTTCAGCGGTGCGTTCCGGGAGGTTCCGCTCCGCGAGGGCGAGACGCTCGACCAGGTGGCGGTCTCGGAGGGAGACGCCGCGTACAGCCCGGGCGCCTGCGCCGAGCTCGGATGCTCGGGCCAGCCCCGGACGTTCGGGTCGACCCGGACGGATGAGGGCATGCGCATCGTGTGGCACTACCAGGCGCAGTCGGAGCCGCGGCGCTTCCGCATCCACTACCGGTTGCGTGGGCTGGCGACGGCGTACGACGACGTCGTCGACGTGAACCTCAAGGTCTGGGGCGACGAGTGGGAGGTCAGGCTCGGCCAGCTCACGGCGACGCTGATCGCGCCGGGCGACGTCGTTCGTGCCTGGGGGCATCCCGTCGGCGTGCGCGGTGACGTGACGCTCGACGGCCCGCGCGCGAACCTGCGGGCACTCGACATACCGTCCGGCCAGTTCGTCGAGCTGCGCACGCTCATTCCACGGCGGGTCTTCACGGCGACCGCGGGGATGAAGGTGGAGAGCGGGCCGGGCCTGGAGAAGATCGTGGCCGAGGAGCGCGCGGACGCAGCGTCGTACGAGCGCGACCAGCGCAAGATCGACGAGGCGCTCGACAACCTGCCGCGCACGCTTGCGCTCCTCCTGGCGCTCGCGCTCGGGCCCGCCCTCGCCGTGGTCGCGTTCGTGTGGTGGCGCTGGGGTCGTGAGAAGCGGACGAGCTACGACCGGGAGTACGAGCAGGAACCGCCGACCGAGACCGAGGCGGCGCTCGTGCCGGGTCTCCTCGCCCAGGGCGGAGCGGCGGGGTCGCTGGAGTTCACGGCGACGCTCTTCGACCTGATCCGGCGTGGCCGCTACCGCGCCGAGCCGGTGACGACCGAGCGGAAGATCTGGGGCGGGTTGAAGACGCAGCAAGTCGCGGACCTCGAGCTGTCGCTCGGCGACGTCGAGGCACCGGTGGAGGCGTTCGAAGCGCCCGTCGCCCAGGTCGTCGACTCGATCGTCGACGACGGGCCTGAGCGCCTCTCCCTCTTCAGGGACCGGATCGAGGAAGACCGCACGGGGAACTCCGAGCGGTTCAACTCGTTCAAGTCCTCGGTCGGCACCGAGATCTCCGGCCGGAAGTGGTTCCTCAACGTCGGCCTGGCAATCCTCCTCGGAGCCGCTGCAGCGTTGGCGCTCGTCGGCGGGCTGACGCTCGTGTGGGGAATCCAGTCCTTCAACGCCATCGCGCCGAGCTGGAGCGCGGTCGTGAAGATCGCCCTCGGCGTCTGCGGGCTCGTGAACGCCGCCGCGCTCGTGTTCGCCGCATTCAACCGCCGCCTCTGGCGGCGGCGCTCGCCCGCAGCGCAGGCCGAGGCGGAGCGCTGGGAAGCCTTCCGCCGCTACCTGACCGACTTCCCACGCCTCGACATCGCTCCCGCCGCGACGCTCGAGCTCTGGGAGCGCTTCCTGGTCTACGGAATCGCGTTCGGGCTCGCCGAGCGGGTGCTGCAGGGCGCGCAGCTGCACATGCCCGAGGCGCTGGCGCAGGCAAGCACGCTCTACTGGATCGGGCCGCACGGTGACCTCGCGTCGGGGCCGACCTCGATGAGCGTCGGCGACCTGGCGGCGGGCTTCGGCTCGGCTCTTGCTCCGCCCTCCTCCGGCTCGGGCGGATCCGGCGGCGGCTTCTCGGGTGGTGGCGGAGGCGGTGGCGGCGGCGGAGGCGGCGGCGCCTGGTGAACGGCCTCCACGCCGCGGTGCTTGCGCTGGTGATCGCCGGTGCGACCGGATGCGGCGGTGGCGAACAGCAGGAGGAGGCCGGCTCGACGACGACGGCCGTGACAACCGCGATTACGCAACGCTGTAGCCCTGGCGCCCACTCGTTCACGCTCGAGAACGGCCAGGCGGTGCAGATGCGCGTCACCCCCGGCGGGGAGGCGGCAAGAGCCCTCGTCGTCGTCCTCCACGGGGCCGGAGGAACGCCTGAGAACGGGCTGCGTGCCTTCCGCGGCGGCTGGCAGGAGCCGGGGCTCGTGCTGATCGCTCCGGCCTCGAAGGGCCAGACGTGGAGCATCCTGCGCTCGGAGCAGGATCTCGACCTGGAATCCGTCAACCTGGCGCTGGCGGAGGCGTACGAGCGCTGTCGAATCGACCGGCGCAGAATCGCCGTTGGCGGCTTCTCGGACGGAGCAACGTACGCGCTGACGCTGGCGGTCTCGAACGGCGACCTCTTCCCCGCGGTCATGGCGCTCTCCCCCGGCGGCGTCCTCGCCGGCCAGCAGGTCGGCGTCCCCCGCGTCTTCATCTCACACGGCACGCTCGACGACGTCCTGCCGATCGCCAAGGCCGGCGATGCCGTCGTGCGCCAGCTCCGCAAGGCCGGCTATCCCGTCACGTACCGGCGGTTCCGCGGCGGCCACGAGGCGTCGACGGCCACGTCGGCGGCGGCCGTCCGCTGGTTCCTCGCCGGGGCTTAGGTCGGTCGCCGCGAGCGCTCGTAGAGCGCGATCGCGCCGGCGACGCCGACGTTGAGCGATTCGGCGGCGCCGGACGTCGCGATCGTCGCCACCTTGTGTGACCGTTCCACCAGATCCCCGGGAAGCCCTTGCCTCTCGGCGCCGAGCACGAAGGTGACCTGACCGGAAAGATCGAGCTCGTGCAGCGGCGGCGCCCCATGCGGGACGAGCGCAACGTGCGTGCCGGGCGCGTCGTCGAACGCGAGCAGAGGCACGCGGAAGATCGCGCCCGCCGACGCGCGCAGGGCCTTGGCGCCGAGCGGGTCGGCGCAGCCCTCGGAGAGCGCGACCGCCGCGCCGAAGGCATCCGCGGCACGCAGCAGCGTCCCGATGTTGCCGGGGTCGGAGACGCGCCAGAGCGCCAGCGTCGTCTCACGCGGCTCGCGCGGCAGCGCCGCGGTGCGAAACACGCCCACGACCCGGGCCGGGTGAGGCAGTGTCGAGACGCCGGCGAGGAGCTCGGGCTCGATTGTCTCGCCGGCGACGAGGAGCTCGATCGGCTCGATGCCGGCCGCCGCCGCGGCGTCGACCAGGTCCTCGCCCTCGACCGCAAAAAGCCCGAGCTCCTCGCGCTTGCGCTTCTGCGCGAGGAGCTTCCGGACGAGCTTCAGCGTCGGATTCGACGCCGAGGTGATCAGGGCCCTACGCCGCCTTGGATGACTCGAGCGCGGCCTTCGCCTGCTCGACGACGGCCGTGAACGCGGCCGGATCGGAGACGGCGAGGTCGGCGAGCACCTTGCGGTCGAGCTCGATGCCCGCCTTGTGCAGCCCGGAGATGAACTGGTTGTACGACATCCCGTTGGCGCGGGCGGCCGCGTTGATGCGCACGATCCAGAGCTGGCGGAAGGTCCGCTTCTTGTTCTTGCGGTCGCGGTAGGCGTAGGTGAGCGAGTGCTCGACCTGCTCCTTCGCGTAGCGGTAGCTGCGGCTCTTGAGCCCCCAGTACCCCTTCGCCTGCTCCAGGACCTTGCGGCGCTTCTTGCGCGCGTGGACTGATCGCTTGACCCTTGGCATCTACTTCAGCCCCAGCAGCTTCTTGAGCCTCGGCGCATCCACCTTCGCGACCGAGAAGTCCTTGTTGAACGCGCGCTTACGCTTTGGTGACTTGTGCTCCAGGTTGTGGCTCTGCATCGCGCGCCGGCGCAGGATCTTTCCCGACCCCGTCACCTTGAAGCGTTTCTTCGCTCCGCTCCCGCTCTTCATCTTTGGCATCTGGTTTCACTCCTGCATTCTTTGTGGGGCCAAGCAGCATCACCATGTTCCGGCCGTCGAGAAGCGGCGGCGACTCGATCGCGCCGACCTCTTTGATCTCTTCGGCGAGACGAAGCAGTAGGTCGCGCCCGCGCTCCGGATGCAGATTCTCGCGCCCCCGGAACATGATCGTGACCTTGACCTTCGCGCGCTGGTTGAGAAAGCGCACGACGTGGCCCTTCTTGGTCTCGTAGTCGTGAA
Source organism: uncultured Gaiellaceae bacterium (assembly GCA_963749515.1). Lineage (GTDB taxonomy): Bacteria > Actinomycetota > Thermoleophilia > Gaiellales > Gaiellaceae > Gaiellasilicea. Next base: position 309,488 of record CAVVMR010000010.1, on the reverse strand, counting down.
TACCGATCTTCGGCCTGAACTTGATCTCCTTGACGTTGATCTGGGTCTGGTGCTTCCGCGCGAGCTTGGCCTTCTGCTCCTGCTCGTAGCGGTACTTGCCGTAGTCCATCACCCGCGCGACAGGCGGGTCGGCTTGCGCGGCGACTTCGACGAGGTCGAGGCCCTTGGAGTACGCATACTCCCGCGCTTCCTCGGTCGACTTGATCCCGATCTGCTCACCATCCTCGCCCACCAGGCGCACCTGGGGAACGCGAATGTTCTCGTTGATCCGGTCCTGCGGCTGCGGTACGCGCCGGTCTTCCGGACGGCGTCTCGGCCTCAAAGGCTGTTCACCAAGCTCGTGGAATCCTCCTCATGGACGACGAAAAACCGCTGCAAGCAGCGGCCACTTTTCCTCGTCCAACCGGCTCGGTTGAACCCTCGCGAACGCCAGTCACTCAATTGGGCTCGGGAAGGTGAGGGGCTGTGGTCCGCTCCTACTTTCAGGCTTCGATCCTAGCAAGCTCGGAGCGGAACCGTTCGAGGAGTTCCTGGAGGCTCATAGTCGACTGCTCGCCGCCCCGCTCGCGCACCGCGAGCGACTCGAACGAGCGCCACGCGCGTGCCGCGTCGGCCTCGCGATCGCCGTAGACGATCGTGAACGGCGTCTTCTCAAGCTCGGAGTCGCGGATCCGCTTCCCCATCGTCTCGTCGCGCTCGTCGACGTCGACGCGAAAGCCTTCGGCGGCCAGCTGCCCCCTCAGCACGTGCACCGCGTCGCGGTGACCCTCGCCGACCGGGATCAGGCGCACCTGCACCGGTGAGAGCCAGAACGGGAAGGCGCCGGCGTAGTGCTCGATGATGATCCCGATGAAGCGCTCGAGCGAGCCGAGCAGTGCCCGGTGGATCACGAAGACCGGGTGCTCGACGTTGTCCGCGCCCATGTAGGTGAGCCCGAAGCGCGCCGGCATCTGCCCGTCCAGCTGGATCGTGCCGAGCTGCCAGGAGCGCCCGAGCACGTCCGTCATGTGCAGGTCGATCTTCGGGCCGTAGAACGAGCCCTCCCCCGCGCCGACGAAGTACTCGATGCCGTGACGCTCGAGGGCTCGGGTCAACTCGCCTTCGGTGAAATCCCACTCCTCGTCGGTGCCGAGCTTGTTGTCCGGCCGGGTCGAGAGCTCGGCGCGCGGCTCCAGGCCGAAGAGGCCGTAGAGGTACCTCAGGTAGTCGAGGGTGCCGTCGAGCTCGGAGTCGATCTGCTCGCGCGTGCAGAAGATGTGGGCGTCGTCCTGCGTCACGTAGCGAACGCGCGTGAGGCCGTGCAGGGCGCCTGCGAGCTCGTTGCGATGGAGAGGCGCGGCCTCGGCGTAGCGCAGCGGCAGGTCGCGGTAGCTCCGCAGCGAGCTCCCGAAGAGCAGCATGTGCCCGGGGCAGTTCATCGGCTTGATCGCGAAGACCTGCTCGTCGTCGAGCGGAACCAGGAACATGTTCTCGCGGAACTTCTCCCAGTGGCCCGAGGTGATCCAGAGCGCCTTGTCGTAGATGAGGGGGGTCTTCACCTCGTGATAGCCGCGCCTGGCGTTCTCCCGCCGGCGCAGGTCCTCGAGCACGTTGTAGATCGCCATCCCCTTCGGGTGCCAGAACGGCGAGCCCGGCGAATGGTCGTCGAAGTGGAAGAGGTCGAGCTGCGCACCGAGCCGCCGATGGTCGCGGGCCTTCGCCTGCTCGAGGCGCTCGAGATGGGCATCGAGATCGGCCTGCGAGTAGAACGCGGTGCCGTAGATCCGGGTCAGCTGCTTGTTGTGCTCGTCCCCGCGCCAGTAGGCACCGGCGAGTGAGGTGAGCTTGACCGCCTTGATCGGCTTCGAATCCTGGAGGTGCGGGCCGCGGCAGAGATCGGTGAATTCGCCCTGCGTATACAGCGAGATGTCGCCCTCCGCCGTGTCGACGAGCTCTACCTTGTAGGGCTCGTTCTCATCGAGGAAACGCTGCTTCGCCTCCGCGGCGGAGATCTCCTCGCGCTCCCAGGAACGGCCTTCCTCGAGCTCGCGCATGATCTCGGCCTCGATCCCCTCGAGGTCCTCCTCGCGGATCGGCTCGGGAAACTCGAAGTCGTAGTAGAAGCCGTTCTCGATCGGCGGTCCGATCGCCACTTTCACACCCGGGTAGAGCCGGCGGACGGCCTCCGCGAGGAGGTGCGCGGCGGAGTGGCGCAGAACCGCGAGCGCGTCCGGGTCCTCGGTGTCGCGCGTCGTGAGGATCTGGATCGGCTGGCCGTCGGCGAGCGGCAGGCGGAGGTCTTGCACCGTCCCGTTCTGGCGAATCAGCACCGCCTGCTCGGCGAGCTTGGGACCGATTGCGCGCGCGGCATCGAGGCCCGTCGCACCGTCTGGAAGTTCAAGTTCGCTCGAATCGGGGAGGACCACCTTCATGAGCGATCAGGATACTCAGCCGCCGCGCGAAGACGACCGCAACGACGAGGTCGAGGGAGCGCCCGCGCCCGATCCCGAAGAGGATCCGGGCGACGCAGAGGACGTTCCCACCGCGGACTAGCTGGGGCTACGCAAAGGGGTGGAGCACATGCACAACTCGATTCAGGAAGCGATGACGTCGAATCCGACGACGATCGAGCCGACCGCGACGGCCCAGGAGGCCGCGAAGATCATGAAGTCCGAGGACATCGGCTCGCTCCCGATCGTCGAGGGCGACAAGCTCGTCGGCGTGGTCACCGACAGGGATATCTCGATCCGCATCGTGGCGGAGGGCCGCGGGACGGACACAACCGTCAGCGAGATCGCGTCGAAGGACGTCGTCACCATCGATCCGCAGCAGAGCATCGACGAGGCCGCACGGCTGATGGCCGAGCACCAGGTCCGGCGGCTGCCGGTTGTCGAGGAGGACGGCAGGATCGTCGGCATCCTTGCCCAGGCCGACATCGCCCAGACCGGGCATGACGCGCTGACCGGAGAGACGGTGCAGCAGATCTCGCAGTAACTAGGACATCGGAAGGAGGGGTCGAATGCCCACCAAGTCTGCGAACGTCAAGAACGAGAAGCAATACGAGGCCCTGAAGGACAAGGGGATGTCGAAGGAGCGCGCGGCGAAGATCGCCAACTCGCCTGACGCCTCCAAGCACGGAGGTCAGAAATCTCATTCCGGGAGTGGCAACTCGTCGCAGGGCGGCACCACAGCACAGAAGAAGGCCGCCGGCCGCAAGGGCGGCAAGGCCACCGCGCGCAAGAACTAGCCGCGCACCTCGTTCCAAATTCAGCGGCGTCGCGCAAGACCGCGGCGCCGCCGGCGTCTTTACGGAATGAGTGCAAAAGCTTTTCACCTTCATCCTTGCCAACCCGCGCCCTGCTGCCGATAACTGACGCGGGGTGAGCGTCGCCGTCTACAAGGGGCCCTTTGGGCGCGAAGAGGCCGAGCGCCTGCTCTGGCGGGCCGGCTTCGGCCCGCGCAAGGGCGAGGCCGCGACACTCGCGAAACTCGGCTTCGACGGCGCAGTCCGCTCGCTGACGCATCCGAAGGGCGAGAAGTTCGTCGGCCCGGCTCCGCGCGACGACAAGGGCCGCAGGCTCGCGCCCGCGGACGCCTGGGGTCACGATCATCTGTGGTGGCTCGACCGGATGGTCCGCACCTCGCGCCCGCTCGTGGAGCGGATGACGCTCGTCTGGCACGACTGGTTCGCGACCTCACTCGCCGGCGTCGGCTCGCAGAAGCTGATGCTGAAGCAGAACAAGCTCCTGCGATCGCTCTCGCTCGGATCGTTCGACAAGATGCTGCTGGAGATCACCAGGGACCCGGCGATGCTCCTCTGGCTCTCGGGCACGCAGAACACGAAGTGGTCGCCGAACGAGAACTACGGTCGCGAGCTGATGGAGCTCTTCACCCTCGGCGCCGGCCGCGGCTACACCGAGCGCGACGTCCGTGAGCACGCCCGGGCGCTGACCGGATTCGAGAGCAGCTGGAAGAAGGGCATCGGGCAGTACAACTTCCGCTTCGAGCAGGACCGCCACGACGAAGGGAACAAGCGCATCTTCGGCAAGACCGGCGCCTTCAACTGGAAGGACTCCGTGCGGCTCTGCCTCCACCACAAGCACCACCCGTCCTTCTTCGTCGACAAGCTCTGGCGGTACTTCATCCCGACCACCCCCGACGCAGGCACCAGGCGCTCGCTCGAGAGCCTGTACCGCAAGGACTTCCAGATCCTGCCGGTCGTCGACGCGATCCTCCGCCATCCCGCGCTCTTCACCGGCCCGCGGATGGTCAAGCCGCCCGCGGTGTACACCGCCGGGCTGCTGCGGGCGCTCGGCCGCGGCGTCGACACGCAGGCGTGGGCGTGGCTCTCGAGCCAGTCCGGCCAGCGCCTGTTCATGCCTCCGGACGTCTCGGGCTGGGACGACGAGCGCTGGCTCGACACCGCCACGTTCCGCGGCCGCTGGGAGGTCGCGAACTACGCCACCCAGCCGTACTCGCTCACCGACAAGCAGTCGGCGGCGCTGCCGGCCGAGCCGCAGGCGCTCGTCGACGGCGCACTCGCTTTCTGGGGCAATCCGACGATTCGCCCGGCGACCAGGAAGGCTCTGCTCCGCTTCGCGACGAAGGCGATGTCCGATGCCGACGCGAAGTGGAAGCAGACGAGCTACCGCTTCCTCGTCGCGAACGGCCTCCGCCAGCTGATCGCCGTGTCCCCCGACCTCCAGACCTCGTAAGGACTCTCCATGGCCCGCTGCTGCAACGACTTCTCGCGCACTGAGCTCTTCCGGCGCGCCACCGCCGAAGCCGGCCGCGGCCTGCCCGCGATCGAATCCGGCATGCCGCTTCCGGCCGGTACCGGCCTCGACCGCCGCAGCTTCCTCGCGCGCACCGCCGGCCTCACGCTTGCCGTCTACGGCGGCGCGTCGCTTCTGCCGCGTGCCTTTGACGAAGGGATCGAAGCCGCAACCGCAGCCGGACCGCAGAAGGTCCTCCTCTCCGTCTTCCTCGACGGCGGCGCCGACTCGCTCTCGATGCTCTTCCCGAGCAACGACCCGCTCTACCGCAGCCTTCGCCCCAAGCTCGGCCTGCCGGTCGATGCGGGCGTCCCGTTCGCCGAGGACACCCGGCTGCGCTGGCACCCGTCCCTGACACCGCTCGCCACCCTCCACGGCGAGGGGAAGGTGTCGGTGATCCCGGGCGTCGGCTACGCAGGCCCCGACCAGTCGCACTTCACGTCGCGCCACTTCTGGGAGGTCGGCGCGACGAACGAGCAGCTGCGCACGGGCTGGCTGGGACGGTATCTCGACCGCACCGGCTCCCCCGACAACCCGCTCCAGGGCCTCTCGCTCGAGTCCCGCCTCCAGCCCGCTCTGGCCACCGCCCGCATGCCGGTCGCCTCGATCGACGGGCCGGACCGGTACCAGTTCTGGACACGAAATGTCTGGGGCGATGTCGAGCACCGGCTGCTGGATGCGATCGGCTCCCTCGGCGCCCTGCCGACCGGCGGCGACGCGGCGCTCATCCAGGCGACGTCCGCCGCACGCAAGGCGGCGCAGCTGCGCAGGCAGCTGCTGCCGTTCGCCCCGAAGGGCGACAAGCCCGGCTACACGAGCCCGGTCGTCTATCCGACGGGCGAGGACGAGTTCCCGCGCCGCCTGGCTGGTCTCGCGGCCATGCTCGCCGCGGGCCTCCCGATCAGAGTCGTGGCGATGAGCGCGCCCGGGATGTACGACACGCACGACGACCAGCCGGAGGCGCTCTCGGACGGCCTGAAGCTGACGGCGGACAGTCTGCTCGCGTTCCAGCGCGATCTCGAAGCTCGCGGCCTCGCCGACCGCGTGCTCATCCACGTCTGGTCGGAGTTCGGCCGCCGGGCGAAGGAGAACGGCTCCAACGGCACCGACCACGGCGCCGCCGGCGCCGGCTTCGTGATCGGCTCCCGGGCCAGCGGCCGGATGATCGGCGAGTTCCCGGGCCTCGGAAAGCTCGACAAGGACGGCAATCTCCGCGCGACGTCCGACTTCCGCGGCATCTACGGCTCGCTGCTCGAGCAGTGGCTGGGAACGGACGCCGACGGGATCATTCCCGGGGCCGGCAAGTACGGCCGCCCGAAGCTCGTCAAGTGATCGCAACCGCGCTCGCGGTGCTGATACTCGGGGCGCCGGCGCCTGCGCCAGCGCGGGTGCAGGTCAGCGCGGACGAGTTCACCTACGCCCTCTCCCGCCAGTCGATCAAGGCGGGGCCGGTGATCGTGCAGCTCGTCAACTACGGCGAGGACGAGCACGATCTTCGCCTGCGGCGCGCCGGCGGGACCCGGACGTATCGCATCGGGAAAGTGCGTCCGGGCCGCCTCGGAGAGCTGGAGACGCGCTTCCTCGCCGGCCGGTTCACCCTGTGGTGCTCGCTCGCCGATCACCGCAAGCGAGGCATGCTCGCGACGCTCGTCGTACGTCGCGCTTGACTTCGGCGGCTCGAAGCTTCTCAATAAATCCGGGCAGTGGCACAGGCGTATGCCTGGGGCTCCCGTTGCGGCGGGAGCCCCGCCTCCATAGGATGCGACGTTCCATCTCTACGAGGGAGCCGTCATGTCGTTGCTCGAAAAGATCAAGTCGATGTTCTCCGGTGGCTCGTCCGCCGACACCGATGCCCACGCAGGCCACGATCACGCCGGAGACGACCACTCGCACGACGAGCACGGCCACGATCACTCGCACGATCCCGTGCCCGCGCCCGACCCACTCGCGGACGACGAGAGCACGCCCTGACATAAGTCACTCCTTGCCCGCACCCGTTTCTAGGGGTCGCCCGTTGTACATATCGGAATGTCCCGCTTCGGAGGTCTCTGCGGCCTGGCGGCGGCCTTTGCCGGCCTTATCGCTGCCCATGCGCTCGCCCTGGAAGTACCGCCCCTCCCTGGGATAACCGTCACGACGCCCTCGTTGCCCATCACGACGGCGCTTCCACCCCCACCACCGCTTCCGATCACGACGGCGCTGCCGCCCCCACCTGCGCCACCGCCTCTGCCCGTGACGACCGTGCTGCCGCCGCTTCCGCAGCCGCCGCCGGTCACCGTCAAGACACCGCCGGTCACCGTCACGACGCCCCCGGTCACGACCCCGGCGCCGCCGCGCGCAACGACCCCCCGGACGCCTCCGGTCGCGCCGCCGATCGTGACGACCCCGACGCGCCCGGCCACGGGCCCGGCAACGTCGTCACCGTCAGCGCCGGCGGGTGGATCCGCTTCGCAATCGGGAGGCAGCTCGGGCTCGGCCGGATCGACCAACTCACGCGCAGTGCCGACACGTCGCTCGCAACCCGCCGTCGCGACTCGCACGAACAAGATCCGCGCGACGCCGCGGCGCGCGAAGGGCCGGGTCACGGTCCGGCTGGCGTTCACGCTCTCGAAGAAACAGCGGCTCTTCTTGATCGTCCGCGGCCCCGTGCCCTCCTGTCAGGTCGTCGGAGTGATCCCCGTCCGCGGTCACCGCGGCGTCAACAAGCTCACCTTCGCCGGCCGTGCCGAGGGCCGGATCCTCCGGCCAGGCAGCTACCTGTTGAGCCTCTCGACGGTTCGGCAGCCGTTGCCGTCGGCACCGACGACGCTCGTCAAGGTCGTCTCGAAGCGCCGGTCTGTCCCGGCAGCGGCCGCGGACCCCAGGCCGACGTGCACTGACACGCTGGCGCGCGCCACCAACCCCTACTCCTACTCCGGGCTCCTCGGCCGCGAGGGGAACGGCGCAGGACCGACGGGAGCGATCGCCGGACGCGGCAGCGCCACGGACTCGCTGGAGCCCGCGAACAGCGACCAGAAGAACGACGTGCTGGGCGTGGCGTCCCCGGGCGGCGCCGGACTCGATTCGGGGCCTTCTGCAGAGGGCATCGGGTCGCTGCTCGCGATCGGTCTCCTGGCGCTGGTCGGGGCGATTTTCCTGGCGACGGTCTCGCTCGTGACGCGGTTCTTCCGCGGCAGCTGGAACCCGTAGAGGACGCCTACGCTCTTCAGTCGCCGCCCGGGATCTGCTGGACGGCCCAGCCGTTGCCGTCGGGGTCGCTGAAGAAGACGAATGCGCCCCAGTCGAACCTCTGAACCTCGCTGACCTCGACTCCCCGCTCGACGAGCTCTGCCCGTGCCGCATCGATGTCCGAGACGACGAGCTGCATGCCCTGAACGGAGCCCGGCGGGGTGTCGACGATTCCCCTGCCCAGGGCGATCGAGCACGCCGAGCCGGGCGGCGTCAGCTGCACGAAGCGAATCTCATCGCTGACCGCGTGGTCATGGTCGGCGTTGAACCCGACCTGGTCGACGTAGAAGCGCTTGGCCCGGTCGACGTCCGAGACGGGGATGGCCACGAGCTCGAGCTTCCAGTCCATACAGGCACCCTAACCAAGCACGCGGGGAAGCCAGTCTCGTACCGCAGCAGCCACCGCTTCGAGATCCGTCTTCAGGCCGTGATCGGCGGCAACCTGCACGACTGTCCGTTTCCGGCCCGCGGGTGGGATCCCGAACGCATCCCGTGAGCCCTGCACGACGAGCGTCGGGACCGTCACCGCGTCGAGCTCGGAGAGACGACTCGGCGCCGGAGCTGCGCGACGCGGTGGCTGGAGCGGGAACGCCAGGCAGAGCACGCCGACGGCGCCGGTCGCCGTCGCGGTGCGGCACGCCACACGCGCACCCGAGGACCGTCCGCCGGCGATCAGCGGCAAGCCGCGCAGGTCACCCGCGAGCAACTGCTCGACGACCGCAGTCCACGCGGCATCGAGGTGGTGAGCCGGAGCCGGAGACCGTCTCCCCGCGACTCGGTACGGCTGCTCGACCAGCACGACGCTCACGGCCACCTCGGATGCAACGCTCGTCGCCTTCACGAGGTCCGGCGCCGTTACGCCGCCAGCTGCTCCATGGCCGAGCACGAGCACGGCACGTGCCTCGGCGGCAGGATGCACGTGTGCTTTCGCCGGGCCGTGCGGCGTGTCCAGCTCGACGACCGTCACATGAGCTCCGCGTAGGCGGCCGCCACCCGCTTGGGCACGACCATCGCCCACGCATCGATCACGAGCTCGCTCATCTCCTCGGCATCGATCGCCGCCAGCCGAACGACCACCCAGTTCCAGCGAAGGTCCGATTCGCGCGGCAGCTGAAACTTGTCGGGCTCCGAGCTCACGAGCGCCTCACGCCACTCCTTTGGGAAGGCGAAGCCCATCAGGGTCTCGTCGCGCGAGAAGGCGAGGTAGACAATCCTGCCGACGCGGAACTTGACGCGGCCACGCACGAGCGCCTCGGTCGTCCGCGGCAGCGTAATCGCCAGCGCCCGTACCTCGTCCGACGTCACCACGTGGCCAGAATAGTCAAGTCGCCTGGCGGCGTTCTACTCGCAACCCAACCCGTCGTTGTCGCCGTCCAGCCGGTACGGATCCGAGCCGAGGACGCGAACCGGTGCGACGCCCATCGCGCGGATGTCGGCGCAGTCGAGGTCACCGACGACCGGCAGGCACGGGGAATAGGACGGGTGGCACGAGCCCGAGGACGGAGCCGCGACCGGTGCCGGAGCAGGTGTGGGCGCCGGGACCGGCGCCGGCGCACAGGCCTTCCATTGCCCGGCGCTTGCTCCCTTTGCCGTCGCGCCTGCGTTGCGATAGGCCGACAGCCGCTGGAACGGATCGCGGTACACGTAGACCTTCGCGAAGCCGCCGGCGATCATCTGATAGCCGAGGTCCTTCCCGCCGGGGAGCCAGACGTAGGCGAGGAGGCGCCCGTAGCGATCGCGCGTGTCCTGGCTGGGATCTCCGCGGAGCACGACGGGCTTGGACATCGCCAGCTGTCGAGCACGGGCGGTGGCCCGGGAGAAGTAACAGACACCTCGCTCGGGCGTGTCGATGCCGATCAGCCGGATCCGCTCGCGCTTGCCGCTCGTGAGCCGCACGTCCAGTGTGTCTCCGTCGACGATATGGGTGACGGTTCCCCGGTAGGTGAAGGCCCCGGTGGTTGCGGCAGGACCTTCGGCACTGCCGGCCGCGACGCACGTCAGGGCGGCGAAGATGGACAGCGTGCCCAGGAGAGTTTTACGCATCTAACGACAGATTACTGCCGTTTTCAAAAGTTACAAGGACAGAACGAGTCCGGGTTAGCCCGCGTGCGCAGCCAGGAGCGGGCCGATGTCGGCGAAGGCGACCTCGAAGTCGTCACGCTCCACGATCTCGACCCCGGCAATCGAAAGCATGCGCTCGATGAACTGCCCGCGAGCGACCTGATGCTGGACCGCGACGTCACGGCTCTCCCAGAAGCTGAGCCCGACCGCCGTCCCGTCGCCCGTGAGCATCAGGAATCCGTCGAACCCTTCGATGTCGCGCAACCAGCGCACCATCTCCTCGGCGACGATCGCCGCGTTCTCGATCGGCTGATCCGAGGTCTTCACCCGCGTGAGACTGACGAACACCACTCCCCTTTCGGTGGCACGGCCGGCCGCGAATCTTCGCAGGTCCCGCCCAGACCTCGGCGCCGGTGGTGGGCGGCGTCGAGCCGCCCACCGCTCCGGAAACGGTCAGCCCTGCCCGGGCGTCTCGAACACCGGACAGACCAGCGACCCGGGTGTCAGCCCGGACACCGGCCGCGCGGCCAGCGGATCCACCCGGGCAGCAGGGGCTTGCACGGTCGGCAGGCTCGCGGACTTCCCCGGTCCGCCTGCCAGGCGAAGGACCTCGACGCCGCGGCTCATGTCGAACAGGTAGATCAGGTCGCCGCGCCAGGCGACGTCCCAGGAGAGCGAGCTCGGGTTGGTCGTCGGGTCGGTGCCTGTCACGTAGTAGTACCCGACCTGTCGCAGGTTGCGAGCGTCCGAGGCATCGATGAGGCGGAGCCCCTGGCCGTACCACGCCGCGGCCACGGTCGACCTGGACACCTCGAAGTAGTGCGCGGAGCACGAGCCGCTCGGCGAGGTCGTGTCGCCGGCGTCCTGTGTCGGGTGAAATGCGCTCAGTGCCTTCAGCCGGTACGGCTGTTCCGGCGTGGAGTTCGTCGCAGGCTCGCCGCCGAGCGAGTCGGTGATGTCGGCTGCGACGATGCGACCACTCTGGTCGCACGGGCCTGTGAAGTCCTCCTCGGTCATGAGGACGACGTTCCCCTTGGGGACTCCGGTCGCGCGCACCTTGCCGTCGAGCGGACGTGCCGAGTTGTGGATGAAGTCGGTCTGCGGCTGGGCAACGCCGTTCGGCCCGCCCTCGATGCCTCCGCCCGCGACGAGGATCGGGTCCCAGGGCCTCGCTTTCCGCACCTTGTCGGTCCGTGGATCGCGCCACTTGCCCTTGGTTGCGTAGCCGAGCAAACCGCCACGGCCGCTCGTCCAGGCGATTCCGTGCTCGTCGACGTCGACGTCGTGCGAGTAGTCGGTCAGTCCGTCGTTGCGCCAGAGGTCGATCGGCTCGGGGAACACCTTCGGCTTCGCCGGGTTACGGAGGTCGGTGACCCAGATCGGGCGGCCGTCGCCGCGGCCGCCAGGAGTGAACGGGCCGAGATAGGCAAGGTCGTCGCGACGCGCAGGACCGCCCGCCCAGACGTACTTGCACCCGTCGATGCAGCTGACCGTGTGGCCGGCGGGCAGGTCGACGAAGCTGCCGACCTGGCGGAGATTCCTCGGATCGCTGTAGGAGATGACGTAGAAGCCGGAGCGGCAGTCGGGATCCCGGTTCTTCGAGCCGAGCGTGCCGATGCCGGGGCAGCTCGCCTGGTCGACATTGTCGTGACGCGGGTCGAGCGCTCCGATGATCAGGTTGCGGCGGACGTCGATGTCCATGTCCTCGTCCTGCCAGTAGCCGTTCGGGCCGAGGATCTCGGGTGGCTGGAACGTGTCCAGCACCTGCGGCTGGGCCGGATTGCTGACGTCGAGCGTCTTGAAGCCGAAACGGCCGGTGATGATCAGCACGTCGCGGCCGCGAACCTTGTCGAACTTGCCCTCGACGACCTGCGACGTCCCCGGCACACGCGTCACGTACTCGAGCGATGCCGAGATTTGCGCGCCGGCGGGCAGTTCAGCCGGCGGTGCAGCGGCGGCGCCGATCCCCAGGACACCGGCCAGGACAGAGGTAACGAGCAACCCAGCTCGCGTCATCACGGAAACCTCCTCGCTCGGGCTCACATCCGCTACCCATTCCGCCTCCGTGCTCCTTCAAACCACCGCGCCTGGGCGCGCCGGACGTCAGGCCTCCGACACACTCGAGGACGCGGCTCGTGCCTCAGCGTCGGGCTCGAGCACAGGCTCATCGACGCCGGCGATGCGGTAGGCGTCGGCCTGGTCGAGCGTCTCCTGCTGCAGGAGAGCGCGCGCGAGCGTGTCGAGCCGGCCGCGTTCGCCCTCGAGCAGGCGGAGAACCTCGGCCTCGGCCTCCTCGACGATCCGCCGCGTCTCCTCGTCGACCCGCTGCAGCGTCGCGGGCGACGCGGGCGTCGAGCCGGGCAGCAAGAACCCGTCCTGCGGGCCGTCGGCGATTGCCAGCGGGCCGAGCTCCTCGCTCATGCCCCAGCGGGCCACCATCCCGCGCGCGATCCGCGTCAGGTTCTGGATATCCGACTCGGCGCCGGTCGTCGTGTCGCCGTACACGACCTGCTCGGCAACGCGGCCCCCGAGCGCCACCTTGATCCTGGCGACCAGCTCGTGACGCCCGTAGCCGTACCGGTCGGTCTCCGGCGTCGAGAGCGTCACGCCCAGCGCCTGCCCTCGCGGGATGATCGAGACCTTGCGCACGGGGTCGGCGCCCGGCGTGAGCATCCCGACGAGCGCGTGGCCCGCCTCGTGGTACGCCGTGCGCTCGCGGTCGGCGTCCGTCATCACGATCTGGCGCTCGGCGCCGAGGATGATCTTCTCGATCGCGTCCGTGAAGTCCCGCTGCTCAACGGCCGCATGTCCCCGCCGGGCCGCGAACAGGGCCGCTTCGTTCACGATCAGGGCAAGGTCGGCGCCCGTGGCTCCCGGCGTCGATGCCGCGAGCTGATCGAGATCGACGCTGTCGGCAAGCGGCACCGACCGCGTGTGAATCTCGAGGATCTTCGCGCGGCCCGGCTTGTCCGGCGGCTGGACGGCAATCCGGCGGTCGAACCGGCCCGGGCGGAGGAGCGCCGGGTCGAGGATCTCGGGGCGATTCGTCGCCGCGAGCACGATCACGTTCGTGCCCGGCTCGAACCCGTCCATCTCCGTCAGGATCTGGTTCAGCGTCTGCTCGCGCTCGTCGTGACCGCCGCTGATGCCGCCGCCGGCACTGCGGGAGCGTCCGATCGCGTCCAGCTCGTCGATGAAGACGATCGCCGGAGCGCTCTCCTTCGCCTGCTTGAACAGGTCACGCACGCGCGACGCGCCGATACCGACGATCGCCTCGACGAACTCGGAGGCCGACAGCGAGAAGAACGCCGCTTCCGCCTCCCCAGCGACCGCGCGGGCGAGCAGCGTCTTACCCGTTCCAGGTGGGCCGTACAGGAGCACGCCGCGGGGAATGCGGGCGCCGAGCTTGTTGTAGCGCTCCGGGTTCTTGAGAAAGTCGACGATCTCGACGAGCTCCTGCTCCGCCTCGTCGATGCCGGCGACGTCGTTGAACGTGACGCGATGGTGCCCGTCCCGCTCGAGGCGGCGGGCGGTCGACCTGCCGAAGCCGCCGAGGACACCCCCACGACCCGCCTGGCGCCGGGACAGCCAGACCAGGAACCCGACCAGGAGCAGGGCGGGCGCAAGTCCGAGGAGAAGGCTCAGCAGGAAGCTGCGGCCCGCATCCGGCGCCCTCGCGTTGATCACGACCTCCTGATCCGTCACCAGCTTCGTCAGCTCGACGCGATCGATGAACGCCGGAACCTGCGTCTTGAACCGGTCGACCTCGACGGGCTTGTCCTCGCCCGGCGGGTCGTAGGTCGTCGGCTTCTTCAGCTCGCCCTCGATCGAGTCCTCACGCGAGGTGATCGCCTCGACGTTCCCGGCCTCGACCTGCTCGATGAAGAACGGCTGGTACGGCACCCGCGGGCGGTCCGGCGGCGCGCCGGTGAGGAACGAGATCACGAGATTGAGCACGAGCAGCCCGAGGAAGAACGCGAGCAGGGACCTGCTGCGTGGAAGCATCGGCGGCTTCGCCGCCTGGTTACCGCGGCCGTCGGGGGCCGGCTCCACTCGCCAGGGACGTCGTCGGTCCCTCGCCTCCGGTGGCGGCTTCGGTGGCGTTGCTGCGGCGGCTTGGTCAGGCACCCTGAGAGAACCTAGAGCAAAGCAGCGCTCGCTGGGGGGCTCGGCTCAGGTCACCAAGAAGCAACCACCCGCGCCGGACCGCCAGAGCCTTCCTCCCACGGGATGACGCCGACGAAGGCGGTCGCCCCCTCGGGCCGGATCCTGCTGAGGTTGGCGAGGTTCTCGATCCCGAACCGGTTTGCCGAGAGCAACGCCAGGTGCGCCACGAAAGCGGTCGCGTTCCCCGGATCGAGGCTGAGCGTGTCGACCCCGATCGCACCGATCCTGCGCTCGTCGATCAGCCACTCCACCGCATCGGCGCTCCAGCCGGGGAAGTGCATGGTGCCGGAGGCGTCCGCGTTCCGGTAGGCCTCCTCGCTGCCCGCCCGCGCGTCCCAGCCCGAGTCCATCGCCACGAGCGAGCCGCGGCGGATCTTCCCGTACCTGCGCTCGTAACGCCGCAGGTCGTTCGTGGTGACAACGGTGTCGGGGTCGCGCTTGGCGCGGTCGGAGATGTCGATCACCGCGATCGGCGCCATCAGCTCGTCGAGCGTGAGCTGCGGTGTCGTGCGCCCGCCGACGACGAAGTGTGCGGGCACGTCGAGATGCGTCCCCGTGTGCTCCCAGAAGTTCCAGATCTGCCCGTAGAACCCGTCCTCGGGCACCGTCACGAACGTCTCGCGCGACGGCCGCGGGACGCCTGGGAACATCGGCGTTCCGACACGGAAGACGTGAGTGAGGTCCTGCACCTTGCTCCTATGACCGCCGGTCGCCCGCGCTCCGGCCGGGAGCGCCGCCGCAAGCGCAGCGCCCGCGCCGGCGAGCAGCGCCGTGCGCCGGTCGAGGCGCGGCCCGCTCACCTTCGGTTCCTCGTCATGTCCGTGCTCGGTTTGGCTGCGAACGGCCTCGATCGTCCCCGGAACACACATGGAAGCCTCCTCTCGACTGGGTTACTGCCGACGCTAACGCCTACGGCGGTCCCTGTTCAAGCGAGGTGCTCCGGATAGGCGCCTAGCCGATCAGGATGCAGATGATTCCGTTGGAGACGGCGAGCGCGACGGCGGCGGTGAGGATGCTGAGAGCGCGGATCATGATGAACCTCCATTCCGGATGAATGTCTTCTGCCTTGGCAACGCGTGCTTCAAGGTTGGCGAGCTACCAGCCCCGGTCCTTCCCCGCGCCAATCGAGGTCAGGTCGAGACTCCCCCGCGGCTTGGCTTTGCGGGTCACGACCGGTGACAGCTCGGCCTCCCAGACAAACGCGGTGGCCCGCTCCGCATGCTCGAACCGCGGAGGCTTGGCCTTCGAGGTACCTGCCGAGGCGACGGGCGCCGCCGAAACGACGAGCGCGACGATGGCGGCGAGGATGATTGCGCGGATCATGATGGCCGTCGCTGCGCGAAGCTCTTCCTGCTCGCTGAGCTGCTGCTTACCGGTCATGACTTCCCCCCTTGTTGATGTCCTTGCTTCCTAGGACACCGAAAGAGGCTGCGTATTCCCGCGGAAGCTCACTCGGAGTGTCCGCACCGTTGGCACATGAACCCGAGTTCGACGGCGAACGGGGCAGGTTCGCCAGAAAGACAAAACCCCGCCGGAGCGGGGCTTCGTGAGGTGGGCGGTACTGGGCTCGAACCAGTGACCCCCAGCTTGTCGAGCTGGTGCTCTCCCAACTGAGCTAACCGCCCTTGCGGCGGGATTCTAGCCGAGGAAGCGCATCGGGTCGATCGGGACGCCGCGCTGCCGGACCTCGAAATGCAGGTGAGTGCCCGAGCAGCTTCCCGTGCAGCCCGCCTGACCGATCAACTCGCCCTCGCGCACGTGCTCGCCCTCCCGCACCGCGACGTTCGAGAGATGCGCGTAGAGGACGCTGTAGGGCCCGGGCAGGTCGAGGACGATGATCTTGCCGTAACCCTCGTAGCCGTTCTCGTAGCCCGTGCGCCGCACGACGCCCTCGGTGACGGCGCGGACACGCAGGCTGAGCAACATGCCGATGTCGATGCCCTCGTGCCGGTGGTTGCCGCGCCACCCGCCGAAGGGCGAGGTGACCGTGCCGTTGGCAGGCCAGACCATCTGGAGGCGCGCAGACGCGTCTGGGCGTGCCGATGCCGCTGGTGCGACGACGAGAGAGGCAAGCAAGACGACGAGCGCGCTCCGCATAGGGAGCGTCCGTGTCATGGGCTTGGCGAACCGTAGCCCCGAGTGCCGGGCCCGCCATCACTCGATCGGGGGAGAGCCCTCTACGTCAAAAAGGGCGCGGGATCGATCGGCACGCCGTTCAGACGCAGCTCGAAGTGGAGATGCGTGCCGGTGCAGGAGCCGCTGCAGCCGGCCTCTCCGATCGAGTCGCCGGCCGTCAGCCACTGCCCCGGAACGACGTGTGAGCGCGAGAGATGCGCGTACATGACCGAGTAGCCACCGCCGACGTCGACCATGACGACGTTGCCGTACCCCTCGTAGCCCGTCAGCCAGCCTGCAGCGGTCACCGTCCCGCTCGCGGCGGCTCGCACGTCGAGCGACTGGAGGATGCCGACATCGATCCCCAGGTGCATCCGGCCCCAGCGCGGGCCGTACACATCGGTCATCGTCCCGTCCGCCGGCCACTCGAGCGTGAGCGGCTCGAGATGCTCGAGATAGACGTCGATCGGGCCGTCGGGAACGGCGCCGGCGGGTGCTACGAAGATCAGGCTGACGAGCAGCGCACAGAGCGCGCCGCGGAGGGGTCGGAAATGCAAGCGGCGCAGGGTAGCAGGGTCGTCAGAAGATCTCCGGGCACCACGGCTTTGGCCCGGTCGTCAGGAACACGGCGTCGGCGCGAGCCGCACCGCCGTCCTTGAGCTCCCGTACGACCCCCGCCCGGAGCAATTCGCCGAATGTGAACCCACCGAGGTAGACGGCGCCGAGCTCCCTCACGTCCAGGGCGAGGTCGGCGGCGGCGTCCGTCCTCTCGGCCGTCCCGTTCGCGACCTGCCAGCGGCCCGTGTTCTCCGGCAGGAACGCGTCCTCGACCTCGAAGACGACCGGGCCGTCCCCGCCGTAGGCGCGTGCGGAGAGGGCGGCGCCGACGTCGACGAGCCTCACCCAGAGCCCGTCGGCGACCCGCATTTGAAGGCGACGCGGATAGCGGAGCTGCAGCAGGAGCGGGTGGTCGATCGGAAGGAGGCTCGCCTTCAGCGTCGCCAGCCAGTCCATGTCGAGCAGGACGCGCCAGAGCTCGCGCGTCGCGACCGCGCCGTCGGCGAGCGCCTCGATCACCTCCACATGCCCGACCGAGGCGCCGTGCTCGAACTTGGTGAAGACCCGGTAGAGCGCGTACCCGGCGGGCTCGCCACCGAGCTCGAGCACGAGCACGTTCTTCTCACCGCCGCCCTGGCGCCGCTCGGGCGGATCGGACAGGTTGCGCAGCTCCCACCAGGCGTCGGTGCGGTTGAACATCCCGGGCGTCACGACCCGCACCCGGTCGTAGATGCCCGGGAGAACAGTCTTCGCGTCCTCGAGGCTGATCAGGCGGGTCCGGGCATTCTCGTCGGACGGTTGGCGCAGCCCCGTATAGCCACTCGGCAGCGCGATCTCACCGCCGAGCGAGGCCATCCCGTAGCCGAATCGCCCGTAGATCACCTCCTCCGAGGCCCAGAGCGCGGCGATCGGCTCTCCGCGGTCTCGGATGTCTTCGAGCTGGGTGCGCATCATGGCCGTCAGGACGCCGCGGCGGCGATGTGTCGGCAGGACGCCGACGACACTGACGCCGCCGCAGGGGACGACGCCGCCGGGAACGGTCAGCTGGAACGGGAAGGCGCCGGCGCCGCCGACGATCGCGTCGCCGTCGAACGCTGCGTGCATCCGCTCGAGCGACAGCACTTTCGCGAACCGCTCGGAGCGCTCGTCGTCCGGCCCACCGCCGAAGTAGTGAGAGATTGCACCGACGGCCGCCTTGAACTCCGCGATGTCCTTCGTCGGACGCACATCCCAGGCCACTCAGAACACCTCCGGGCAGTAGGGCGGGAGCTCGGTGCGAAAGAGGAGTGTCGCCGCCTCCGCGGCCCCGTCGCTGCGCTCCTCCGCGCGGCCGGCGTGCACGAGCCGGTGGAAGTCGAAAGCGCCGAGGTATGCAGTTGCAAGGTCCGCGACGTCGAGCGCGAGGTCGGCCGTATCCTCGGTCCGGCCCGCGTCGTCGCCGACGCGGTAGCGGCCGGCGTTCCAGGGGCAGAGGTCGTCGGTCACCTCCAGCACGACCGACCGACCGGGCTTGTAGGCGCGCGCCTGCAGGGCAGCGTCCAGATCGACCAGGCGCAGCCAGAGCGCATCGCCGAGCCTCAGCCCGAGCGCGCGCGGATCCTGAACGTTGAGGAAGAGGGTCGAGGCTGGATCGAGGCTGAAGACATCGACCTTCACCGTCAGGTCGATCGAGTGTAGGAACCGCCACAGTTCGCGCTCCACGACCGTCGAGGCCGAAAATGACTCGACCACGCGGACCTCGCCGCGCGGGAAGCCCTCCTCCCACTCGCTCTTGACCCGGTACATCGCGTAGCCCGCGGCCTTACCGCCCAGCTCGGCGACCGCGTAGAACTTCTGACTTGCTCCGCGGCGCCACTCCTTCGGATCGGCGAGTCGCAGCTCCTTCCACCAGGTCTCGGAGCGCGACAGCATCCCGGCCCGCCGCGAGCGAACGGTGTCGTAGATCGGCGGGAAGAGCTGCGAAGCCTCCTCGGCGTCGATCAGCCTGACCGTGACGTTCGGCTCCGCGTCCCCCTTGAGCGCGAACCGTGCCGGATTGGACTTCGCGACCACCCCCGGGGCTGCCGGTCCGTACCCGAAGCGACCGTAGATGGAAGCCTCGGACGCCCAGAGGGCCGCGATCGGCTCGCCCCAGCTGCGGACGTCGTCGAGCTGGCGGCGCATGAAGTCGCGGAGGATGCCGCGGCGCCGGTGCGACGGGAGCACGCCGACCCAGGTCACGCCGGCGCAGGGCAGCTCTCCACCGGGAATCGACAGATCGAACGCGTAGGCGGCCGCGAGGCCGACCGGGCGGCCGCCGTCGAACGCACCGAGCGCTCGCGAGGCGGGCAGGATCTTCTGTTCGCGCTCCCACGCGTCGTCCTCGACCTCCTCGCCGAACGCAGCCTCCGCGGCCTCCATCACCGCACGCAACTCGTCCTCCGCGGGAGGTCTGATCTCGATCGTCATGACCCGATTAGATCAGTCGATCTTCTCGAGCGGGGCGTAGTCGAGCATCAGCTTGCGTTCGCTGCCGTCTGCCGCGAAGCGAACGGTGACGACGCCACCCGGTTCGATCCGCGTGATCACGCCCTCGCCGAGGGTGCCGTGCCGGACGCTGTCGCCGGTCGCCAGCGCCGGATGGTCGCCCCGCGGTGCGATGTCCCGCGTCTGGGCGGGCGTCCCGTAGCTCCGCCACGAGGACGGGCGTAGCCGCTCACGCTCGACGTGCCGGTCGGGAAGCTCGTCGAGAAAACGCGACGGCAGGTGCGAGGTCGTCCGGCCCCAAAGGAGGCGCGACGACGCATGTGTGAGCGTCAGCTTCTCCTCGGCTCGCGTCAGGCCGACGTAGAAGAGCCGGCGCTCCTCCTCCACCCCCTGCTCCTCGATCGATCGGGCGCTCGGAAAGATCTCCTCCTCGACGCCGACGACGAAGACCGCCCGGAACTCGAGCCCCTTTGCGTTGTGGATCGTCATCAGCGTTACGTTCGACTGCTCTTCGCCGAGCGCATCCTGGTCGGAGTAGAGCGAGATCTCCTGCAGGAACCCCGACAGGGTCGGCTCCTCGGCCTCCTGCGTGTACTGGCGAGCGCCGTCGACGAAGGCTTCGAGGTTCTCGATCCGGCCGCGCGCCTCGATCGTCCGCTCGGCCTCGAACGCGTCGAGCGTGCCGCTGCGCTCGAGGACCGCCTGCAGCAGCTCGGGCACCTCGAGCTCCTGCGTCGCCGAGCGGAGTGAGTCGAGCAGGTTCTTGAGGCCCGTGACCGCCTTTACGGCAGCCGTGCCGAGACCCGCCTCGGTGGGGCGGTCGAGCGCGTCGAAGAGCGTCAGCCCGTGGTTCTCGGCGTACGTGACGAGCCGTGAGATCGTCGTGTCGCCGATTCCTCGCTTCGGCCGGTTCGCAATCCGCATCAGGCTGACGGCGTCGGCCGGGTTGTCGAGCACCTGGAGGTAGGCCGTCGCATCCTTGATCTCGGCGCGCTCGTAGAAGCGAGGGCCGCCGATCACCTGGTAGCCGATCTGGTGGAGGCGCAGCGTCTGCTCGAGCACTCTCGACTGCGCGTTCATCCGGTAGAAGATCGCGATCTCGCTGCCGGAGAAGCCCTCCTCGACGAGGCCGGCGATCTGGGCGGCGACGTAGCGCGCCTCCGACTGCTCGTCCTCGACCTCGATCACCCGCACGGGATCGCCGTCGCCGAGCTCCGACCAGAGCCGCTTCTCCTTCCGCTCGGAGTTGTTCGCGATGACGGAGTTCGCGGCCTCGAGGATCGCGTTCGTCGAGCGGTAGTTCTGCTCGAGCGGAATCGTCCGCGTCTCCGGAAAGTCGCGCTCGAACTCCAGGATGTTGCGGATGTCGGCGCCGCGGAAGGCGTAGATCGACTGGTCGGGATCGCCGACGGCACAGATGTTGTGGTGGTGCTCGGCGAGCAGTTGCAGGAGCCGGTACTGCGCGTGGTTCGTGTCCTGGTACTCGTCGACGAGGACGTACCGGAAGGCGTTCTGCCAGTGCTTCCGGGCGTCCGGGAAGTTCTCCAGGATCTGGACGGTCAGCATCAGCATGTCGTCGAAGTCGACCGCGTTCGAGGCGGCGAGCTTGCGCTGGTAGAGCTCGTACGCCTCCGCGATCGTCTGGTCGTAGAAGGACGAGATCCGCTCGGCGTACATCGCCGGCGTGACCAGCTGGTTCTTCGCGTTCGAGATCTGGGCGTGCACGCCGCGCGGGACGAAGCGCTTGGGATCCTTCTCGAGCTCTTCCAGGCACTGCTTGACGAGACGGACCTGGTCGGCGGAGTCGTAGATCGTGAAGTTCGACCTGTAGCCCAGCCGCTCGGCCTCGCTGCGAAGGATGCGGCCGCACGCGGAGTGGAAGGTGAGGATCCAGATTGCACGCGCCATCGGGCCGAGCATCGTCATCAGGCGCTCGCGCATCTCCCCCGCCGCCTTGTTCGTGAAGGTGATCGCCAGGATCTCGTTCGGCTTGACTCCGATCGCCGAGATCAGGTGGGCGACGCGATGCGTGAGCACACGCGTCTTGCCGGAGCCGGCTCCGGCGATCACGAGCAGCGGGCCCTCCGTGTACAGGACGGCCTCGCGCTGGGCGGGATTCAGGTTGGCGAGATAGCCCTCGGGCGATGTAACGGCCACTCGTCGATGCTAGCGGCCGCTAAGGTCAGCCGATGGAGACGCGGAAGCTGGGCGCGCAGGGGTTGGAGGTCTCCGCGCTCGGGCTCGGCTGCATGGGCATGTCCGAGTTCTACGGCGCCGCGAACGAGGGCGAGGCGATCGCGACGATCCACCGGGCGATCGAGCTTGGGGTCACCTTCCTCGACACGGCCGACATGTACGGGTGGGGCGCAAACGAACGACTCCTTCGGAAGGCGATCGCCGGCAGACGCGATCAGATCATCCTGGCGACGAAGTTCGGGAACGTGCGGGGGCCGGCAGGCGAGTTCCTCGGCATCAGCGGCAAGCCGGATTACGTCCGCTCCGCCTGCGAGGCGTCGCTGGAGCGCCTCGGAGTCGAGACGATCGACCTCTACTTCCAGCACCGGGTCGACCTCGAAACGCCGATCGAGGAGACCGTCGGCGCGATGGCCGAGCTCGTGCAGGAGGGGAAGGTGCGGTTTCTCGGGCTCTCCGAGGCGGCTCCGGACACCATTCGCCGCGCGCACGCGGTCAGTCCGATCTCCGCGTTGCAGACCGAGTACTCGCTGTGGACGCGCGATCCCGAGGCCGAGATCCTGCCGACCGTCCGCGAGCTCGGAATCGGTTTCGTCGCCTACTCTCCGCTCGGTCGCGGCTTCCTCACCGGCCGGATTCGCTCACTCGACGGCCTCGACGAGAGGGACTTCCGTCGCATCGGGCCGCGCTTCCAGGAGGAGAACCTCGAACAGAACCTCGAGCTCGTCGGGCAAGTCGAGGCGCTCGCGCAGGAGAAAGGCGTCACGGCCTCTCAGATTGCGCTCGCGTGGGTTCTCTCGCGTGGCGCAGACATCGTCCCGATTCCGGGCACGAAGCGCCGGTCGTACCTCGAGGAGAACGCCGCTGCGGCCGACGTCGAGCTCACGCCGGCCGAGCTCGAGCGGCTCGAGCAAGCGTTTCCGGCCGGGGCGGCGGCAGGAGACCGCTACCCCAACATGTCGACGGTCAACCGCTAGTCAGCGGGAACGGCTTGCGCGCGAGCGCGGGCAGTACCTGCGAAGTCACCCAGAGCGGCGTCGTCACGTAGCGGGCGTTGTAGCGGTAGCTCCCGTTGGGACGCCGCATCCGCTGCAGGTAGCGGAAGGCGGGCGGACCGGGGCTTGCGCCGCCCGCGAGCAGGGCCTGGATCGCCCAGGCGGTCGATTGGGTGTCGGAGCCGCGTCCTTGCGTCAGCTCAAAGCCGCCGTCCGGGTTCTGATGGCGTCGGAGGAAGACGATGCCGCGCTGGATCGGCGCGCCGCGCACGCCGGCAGAGCGGAGCGCCTGGATCGCGGCTGCCGTGTCGTTCGCGTCGGCCGCACCCCCGGCGAGCCACGACCAGCCTCCCGACGGACGCTGAGCGGCGAGGAGAGCGCGCACGAGCGCGGGCGGCGCTGGCTCGCCCGCCTGCCGGAGCGCCAGGATCGTCCAGATCGTGGCGTTGATCAGCTTCCCGGGCGAGTGCGCTTGGAGCCGCGGGAGAAGATCGTCGGGGCGATCGCCTGCGGCCGCGCGTGCCATCGCAACGAGCGCGAGGTCGGTTGCCGATTTCGGCTGCTGCGTCGCGAGGTACTCGGCCGCGTTCCCGGTGTCGACGCCGGCGGCGACGAGACCGAGCGTCGCCCACGCTGTGATCTGCGCATCGCCGAAGCCGCCGTCGTCACGCTGCAGCGACTGGACGTAGCCCACGGGTGTCGCGAGCGCCGTCGCGACGCCGATGACGGCGAGCAACTTCACGCCCACACCACCTCGGTGCGAGAGCGCCGTTCGAACCGCTCCACCACACGTCTCAGCTCCGGCCCGGCGACGAGCGCGAGCACGACGTTCCCGCTTGCGTGCGCGACGTTGAACGGGAAGCCGGAGCCGAGTCGCGCCAGCAGCGCCGCCTCCGTGTGTGGGTAGAACGCGAACCAGAGCCAGGTGTCCATCAGCATCCCGAAGGCGAAGCCGAGCACGAGCACGAATGCGACGAACGCGACGCGGCGGCGCAGCAGGGGCCGCAGCAGGCCGGCGAGGAGTCCGCAGCCGCCCCACGCCAGCATTTGCCAGGGCGTATGCGGGCCCTGGCCGAGGAAGAAGTTCGACGCGATCGCGGCGAGCGCTCCGACGGCGAACCCGCGGCGCGGGCCGAGCGCGACTCCCGCTGCGGCGACGATCACCGTGACCGGCTGGACGCTCGGAATCGGCGCGAAGAGGACCCGCCCTGCCGCGGCCAGGCCGCCGAGCGTCGCGACGAGCGTCAGGTCGCGTGCGGACACCGTCCCGCCCTCGAGCCACGCGAAGCCGGCGGCGAGCACGGCGAGCGCGGCGAGCAGCGTCGCGATCCCGCCGCGGGCCGGGTCGAGCGCCGCCCAGGCGGCGAGCGCGAGCGCCGCCGCAGCGCAGAGGCCGGCGACCCTAGACGCCAACGGAGCGCTCCTCGAAGGCTTGTGTTTCTGAAACACAAAGTCCTTTTCGGCGGTGTGCTGGGAGGTCTCGGTCGTGAGTCGCGAGGAGCACGGCCTTTCCGGACGCGGCGTACGTCTCGAGCCAGGCGGCGAGGACCTCTTTCCGCTCGGGATCGAGGCCCCTTGTGGGCTCGTCCAGGACGAGCAGGTCTGGTTCGGCCACAGCGACGGAGGCGAGCGCGAGCCGCTCCCGCTCCCCGCTCGACAGATCGCGCGGGTGGCGAGCCTCCGCCCAGCCGAGCCCGGCACGCCCCAGCGCGGCGCGAGCCCGCTGTTTGTCGCCGTTCACGGCCAAGGCAACCTCGTCGAGCGCCGTCTCCTTGACGAGGTAGCGGCCGGGATCCTGGGACAGGTAGCCGGCCCGACCCTGCAGCTCGACGCTGCCGGATTGCGGCTCGACGAGCCCGGCCACGATCCGCGCCAGGGTGGTCTTTCCGGACCCGTTCGGCCCCTCGAGGGCCACGATCTCACCGCGCCGCACCTCGAGGTCGACCCCGTCCAGAAGGGTCATGGCCGAGTGGTAGGAGAAGGACACCCCACTGGCGCGCAGGACGACCTCGCCCGGAGGAGCTTGTGTTTCAGAAACACAAGCTCTCGTGTACGCCGGCCTGTTCGCCGCCAGCCACTCGAGCGCCTCGGCGCGCGGCGCGTCGAGGAGCAGGCGGCCCTCGTCGACGAAGAGGACGCGCGTCGCGAGCTCGAGCGCCCGGCCGACACGGTGCTCGGAGAGGACGACCGTCGCGCCGAGGCGCTCGACCGCGTCGAGGAAGAGCCCTGCGCCTTCGGGATCGAGCTGCGAGGTCGGCTCGTCGAGAAGCAGCAGCTGAGGCTCAAGTGCGAGCGCGGACGCGAGGCAGACACGCTGGAGCTCACCGCCGGAGAGCTCGATCGTCCTCCGCCCCCAGAGATGGAGCGCGTCCACCGAGACCAGCGCCCGCTCGACGCGGGGCCAGATCTCGGCCGGCGGCACACCGAGGTTCTCGAGCCCGAACGCCACCTCGTTCGCAGCGATCGTCATCACGACCTGATCCTCCGGATCCTGGAAGACGGTCGCGACGGTGCCGGCGAGCTCAGCCGGGCGCGTGCTGCGGGTGTCGTGGCCGGCGACGACGACCCGCCCTGCGAAGCGGCCGCCGTGGAAGTGAGGCACGAGCCCCGCCAGCGAGCGGAGCAGCGTCGACTTCCCGGCGCCCGACGGGCCAAGAAGCGCGACGACCTCGCCGGGCTCCAGCTCGAGCGAGACGCCGTGGAGCGCCTGCGGCGCAGCCGGGTAGGAGAACGAGAGATCGGTGACGGAAGCTAGAGCCACAGCGCCGCCACGAGCACGAGCACGACCGCCAGCGGGAGCGCCAGCCGGTCACGCGTGCTCCAGGGTGGCCTGGGCGCGCGGGTTGCGCCGGCCCTGCCGAAACCGCGCGCCTCCATCGTCTCCGCCAGGCTCGAGGCGCGTTCGAGCGAGCCCGCCACCAGCGGAGAGAGGAGCGTCGCATAGCCCCTCGCACCTTCGAGGCGCACGCCCCGGCCGCGGATCGACTCCGCGAGCCCGGCGGCGTCGCGCTCCAGCGATGGCACGAGCCTCGTCGCGAGCGCGACCGCAAGGGCGGACCGCCGCGCCGCGCCGGCAGCAGCGACCAGCCGGTCGTGGTCGAGCAGGAGGGCGTAGGCCGCGAAGGCGAGCCCGAGCGCAGTCAGCCGCAACGCGTTGAGCGCCGCCTCGAAGAGCTCCGTGGTCGTCACATCGAGCGGCCCGAGCACCGGTATCGTCGGCCCCTCCCAGAGAATCGTTCCGTCCGGGCTCGACCAGAGGAACGGCGAGAGCACGAGGATTCCGAGACCGGTCGAGAGCGCGCCGAAGAGATAGACGCCGCGGCGCTCCGACGGCCCGCGGAGGCAGACGGCGAGCAGCAGGACGGACAGAACCGCGACCGCCCAGAGGCGATCGGTCAGCATCGCGGCCGTACCGGCCGCACCGAGCAGCAGCGCTGCGGGGCCCGGGCTCACGGGACCGTGTACCGCCGCTTCGGTGCCGGATCGCCGCGCCAGACGAAGCGCACCGGATCGCCGGCCGTCTCGCCGAGAAGCTCCGCGGTGAGGCCCGTTGCACCCTCGCGCACCTCGAGCACGTTTGCGCCGCGCGGCACGGGCGTTCCGAGTCGTGCGATCGTCGCCGTCCCGAGGTCGGCGCCGAGCTTCCGCGCCTGCTTCTCGGAGCGGTTGTCGTAGCGGACTGCCACCGGCCGCGTCTTGCCTTCGAAGCCGTGCAGGAACGGCTCCGGGAAGGCGCCCACGACGACGCGCGCCTCCCCTTCCCGCTGCCACGCGCGATAGTCGAGCCAGGCCACGTCGCCGTCCCGAAGGCGGTACGACGCGGCGCTGCGATCGCCCTCGTATCCGTTCACGAACCAGAACCAGTCGTGCTGCTCGTCCAGGCTCCCCTCGATCCCGTTCACGGCCTGGACGTAGCGACCGCCGTAGCGCGTCTTGACGTCGGTCTTCGACGCGAGAGCGCGCATCAACGTCTGTCCGGCCTCCACCTCGGTGTCCACGAGCAGCCTGGCGCCGCGATCCCGCGTCACCCACAGCTGCGCCGTCCCCTCGTCCCCGCCGGCGGCGCCACCGCAGCCGGCGAGGAGGACGAGGACGACGAACGCGCTGATCGCGCGGCGGCTCACCGCACCGCGTTCGAGCGGACCGCGCCGGGCGCGACGGCCCGGACGAGCCCCACGTGCTTGCCGATGCAGGCGCGGCCGCCCTGGGCCCTGAACCGCTTCCCGTCGACAGTGAGCGTGGCCGTCGTGGCGCGGGCCTTCGCGCCCGCGTCGTTCACCGTCTGCACGACGTAACAGTTCGCCGGCAATCGCTGCAGCTCGAGTGTGGGCGGGCCGCCGGCGGAACCGAAGGTGGCGAAGTACCAGAGGACGACGTCGCCGTCCTTCAGGATCACCTTGTCGGCGCCGACGGGGGGCGAGACGCCGTTCACCTTGAACGCCCAGCCGGACGTCCCGGCCGCCGGGTACTTGCCGATCTGGCTGACATACGTGCCGAAGTCGGCCGTCGTCGTGCCGTAGTAGAACTCACCGGCCGTGCTGGCGATGTCCAGCGCCTGGAGGGCGTTGTCGGCTGCGATGCGCGGCTGCGCAGGGCCGAAGATGGTCGTCGTCCTGCCTTCGACCCGGATGTTGACGTTCGCCGCGAGTGCAGTCGGCGTCAGGATGACGACGAGAAGCACCGAGAGAATGCTGAGCCTGCGAAGCACGAATCCTCCTTCCGCGAGGGGTTCGGGATGGGGAGCGCGGTAGGTCTTCTGACTCGGGGCTCCCCCTTCGCGGCCTTCCCGGCCCGTAGGCCAGTGGCATTTCCGCGTCGGGCGTCTCCCCTCACAGCGGCGGGACCGTCCCGGACTTGCACCGGGTTCCCTCACCGTGCTCCGTGTTTGTGTGGAGCAAGAACCTATCATCGAGGGGTGTCGACGTCCGCCGCTCTGCGCCTCTGGGCGCCGGTCGTCCTCTGGGCCGCCGTGATCTTCGCCTTCTCGTCGGTGCCGGACCTCGGCACCGGGCTCGGAACGTGGGATCTCGTGCTGCGGAAGATCGCGCACGCCGGTGAGTTCGCTCTTCTCGGCGCGCTCCTCCTGCGCGCGCTTCGCAACGAGATCCCGGCCTTCGGCCTCGGGGTCGCCTACGCGGCATCCGACGAGGTGCACCAGCACTTCGTCGAGGGCCGGGTCGGAGCGCCGCTCGACGTGCTGATCGACAGCGTCGGTGTCGCGATCGGCGTCCTCCTGTGGCGGCGGGTGGCGCGATGACGACGCTCGCGATCGAGCTCGACGTCCTCGGCGACACGCGACAGCTCTGGCGCGACTGGCTCGAGGACGTCTCGCGCGTCCTCGACGTCGAGGGACTCTCCGAGGATCGAGCTGAGGCCGCCGCCGAGCTCGACGCCCGGGGTGCCGGCAACTGGCGAACACTGCTCGAGCGCTACGCGGAGGATCGGGCGCCCGTCTACCTCCGGCCGGCGGCTGAGGTGAGCGCCGCGCTTCGGCGCCTCCAGGCCGAGGGCGTACGCCTGGCGGTGTTCACCGACGCTCCCGCCGAGCTCGCACGAGTCGCTCTCTCGCAGCTCGGAGCCGCACGGCGCGTCGAGGTCGTGGAGACCGGAACGGGCGCGCTCGAGCGCCTCGGCGGCGACGTCACGGTCGTTCGGCGCCGGGACGAGCTCGTGGCCCACCGCGCGCGCTAAATTGACGCCATGGACGCCAAAGAGATGCCGGACCGCCAGTTCGAGGCCGTGCTCGAACGGCTCGACCGGATCGCGGACGAGCTTGCCCGCCTGAACCGCCACGCCGAGCACGCGGAGGGCTTCCAGCTGATGGCCCGGGAGCTCCGCAACCTGAACGAGTCGCTGAACGCACTCGCCTACGCGGCGCTCGGCCAGAGCCCGCGCGTCAGGCGAGCGAAGTAGTGAGCTGAACTACGGCGTGAGGCGGTAGATCGTGCCGCCGTGCGAGACCCCGTAGAGCTCGCCGGCGTTGTCCTGGCCGAACGAGCTGACGCTTGCAATCTCGAACGACTCGCGCTTCAGGTTCGTCGCCTTGCCGCCGACGAGCTTGAAGCTCCAGATGTTGGCGCTGCAGTAGTCGCCGTAGATGTAGCGGCCGCGGAGCGAGGCATTCGAGCCGCGGTAGACATAGCCGCCGGTGATCGAGCACCCTTCTCGGTGGCTGTACGTGGCGACCGGCATCACGAGCTTCCCCGGGCCGAGCGCCTTGTCCTCGAACTTCGCGTTTCCCTCGTAGACGTCCCAGCCGTAGTTCTCGATGCCCGGGCTGTTCGCCGGCGAGTAACTGATCTCCTCGGCATCCCCCTGGCCGACGTCGCCGATGTAGAGATCGCCGTTCGCGCGGTCGAACGAGAAGCGCCAGGCGTTGCGGAGGCCGATGGCCTCGACCCGCACCCCCTTCGTCGCGACGTTGAGCGAGAGGAGCTTGCCGAAGAGCGAGCGTGGGTTCTGGGAGCGGTTCTCCGGGTCACCGCCGGCGCCGCCGTCGCCCATCGTGAAGTACAGCCGGCCGTTCGGGCCGAACGCGAGCATGCCACCGTTGTGGTTCCCGTACGGGTCGGAGCTCGAGAAGAGCGTCCGCGGCGACGAAGCGCGGTTGCCGTCCGTCCGGTACTCGACGACCTGCGTCGAACCGTTGCGCGCGGTGTACTGGACGTAGAGCTTCTTGACCTTCGGGTACGAGGGATGGAACGCAAGCCCGAGCAATCCCTGCTCGCCGCCCGCGGTGACGAGCCTGCGGATGTCGAGGAGGGGTGTCGAGCGCCGCTTGCCACCGTCGAGAACCTGGATCGTGCCACCCTGCTCGACGACGTACAGCCGCCGGTTCTCGCCCTTCGCGGCCGTGACGTAGATCGGCTGCTCGAAGCCGCTCGCGACGGCGCGCGGCTTGAACTGCGCCCGCTCGACCTGCTGCGGCGTGGCGCCGGCCGAGCAGGCTGTGGCGAGCACGGCGGCGCAGGCGAATGCGACAAGCAATCTCACCCGCGCCACGATAGCCAAGGGATTCGCCAACGGGCGAAGTAACCTCCGCACGTGAAGATCTTCATCATCGGCGCCGGCCAGGTGGGAGCCACGATCGTGCAGGCGCTGCACGACGAGCACGAGCTGACCGTGTTCGACCTCGACGAGGAGCGGCTGGCAGCGATCTCGCAGCGCTACGACGTGCACACGGTCGAGGGGAACGGAGCCAGCCGGCGCGTGCTCTCGGCGGCGGGAATCAAGGACGCAGACCTCCTGATCGCGTGCACGTCCCGCGACGAGGCGAACATCGTCTCGGCGATGATCTCGAAGGCCTGCTCGACCCGGACGACGACGATCGTCCGCACGACGAACCCGGAGTACCTCGAGGTCTGGCGCGAAGGACAGCTGGACGTCGACTTCATCGTCTCCTCCGAGGTGGAGACGGCGTATGCGATCTCGCGGACGATCGGCGTGCCGGCGGCGAGGCAGACGGACGTCTTCGCCGAGGGCCAGGTGCAGATGGCGGAGTTCGACGTGCCGGAGTCAGCCGATCCGAGCCTGCTCGGCACGACGCTCCGCGAGGCGCGGCTCCCGCCCGACTCGCGCGTCGCGGCGATCATCCGCGGCGACAAGGTCGTCATCCCCCGCGGAGACGAGTCGTTCCGGCCAGGCGATCGGATCGTCGTGATCGGATCGCCGCAGGCGGCGCAGGCCTGGGGCGAGCTGATCGCTCCGGGAACGGGGAAGGTCCGGGACGTCGTCATCTTCGGCGCCGGGCGTGCGGGAACCGCGGTCGCGCGCTTGCTGCTCGAGCAGGGAATCGGCGTGCGGCTGATCGAAGCCTCGCGCGAGCGTGCGCGCGTCGTCGCCGCGGAGCTCCCCGAGGCTCGGGTCTACAACGCCACCGGATTCGATCCGGACTTCCTCGAACGAGAGCGCATCGCCGATGCGCAGGTGGCCGTGTTCGCGATGCGCGACGACTTGAAGAACCACTTCGCCGCAACGCTCGCGAGGGTGCACGGCGCGCGGTTCACCGTGGCGATCGTCCACGAAGCCGCCTCGGTCGAGGTGTTCGAGCGCGCGGGAATCGACGTCACCGTCAACCCGCGCCAGATCACGGCCGAGGAGATTGTGCGCTTCGCTCACGATCCGCGCACGCAGCAGGTCGTGATGCTCGAAGGCGACCGCTTCGAGGTACTCGACATCACGACGAAGCCGGGGAGCGAGTATGTCGGGCTGAGCTTCAAGGAGATGCCGATCCGCGGCGCTGTGATCGGAGCGATCGTGCGCGACGGCAAGGCGGTCTTCCCACGTAGCGACGACGTCCTGCGAACCGGCGACCGCGTGATCGTCTTCACCGAGTCGCGGCGGGTAGCGGACGTCGAGAAAGCCCTGTGAAAGGCAAGAGCCGGCGGCCGCCACTCCTCGCCGTCGACGTCCTGGGGGCGCTGAACATCGTCGGCATGCTGCTGGCGTACCTGAGCGTCGCCACGCTTCTCCCCGCGGCCTTCGCGATCGGCTACGACGAGCCGTTCTGGCCTTTCCTCGCCGCAGGAGGCATCGTCGGCGCGGTCGGCATCGCCGTCGCTCGACTGACCCGCGGCGAGCGAAGGCTCGGCGTCCGCGAAGGCTTTCTCGTCGTCGCGCTCACGTGGCTCTCGGCGGCTGCGCTCGGCGCCCTGCCCTACATCCTCTCGGGCGACCCCCAGCTCGGCCGGCCGCTCGACGCGTACTTCGAAGGGATGTCCGGCTTCAGCACGACGGGCGGGAGCATCGTTGCGCGGGTCGAGGAGCTGCCGCACAGCATCGCGATCTGGCGCCAGCTGACGCAGTGGGTCGGCGGGATCGGGATCATCGTGCTCGCGCTCGCGGTCCTGCCGCGGCTGCGCGTCGGCGGCCGGCAGCTCCTCGAGCACGAGATGCCCGGTCCCGAGATCGAAACGCTGAGCACGCGCATCCGCGACACGGCCAGGCGCGTCTGGATCCTCTACATCGCGCTCACCGCGCTCCTGTTCCTGATCCTGCTCGGCCTCGGCGTCTCCGAAATCGACGAGGAGATGACGCCGTTCCATGCGTTTGCACACGCGCTGTCGACGATCCCGACCGCTGGCTTCTCGACGAAGGCCGACTCGATCGAGGGCTTCGCCGCCGCGACCCAGTGGGTGATCGTGCTCTTCATGATCCTCGGCGGCATCAACTTCGCGCTCATGTACCGCGGGATCGTGCGGCGCCAGCCACGTCTTGCCGCCCGCGACGAGGAGTTCCGGCTCTACCTCGCCCTGCTCGTCGTGGGATCGGTCGTCGTCGTGACCGAGCTCTGGACCGAGAACGTGTTCCCCGGGGCGGACGGCTTCCGGGCCGGAGTGTTCACGGCGGTCTCGACGATGACGACAACCGGCTTCTCGGTCGCGGACTACAACACCTGGCCGACGCTGGCGCTGATGACCATCGTCGGCCTGATGTTCATCGGCGGCTCCGCGGGCTCGACCACCGGCTCGGTCAAGGTCGTGCGCCATCTGCTCGTGGGAAAGCTGTTGCGGCGTGAGATCGATCAGACGCTGCACCCGGAGATCGTCCTGCCGGTGCGCCTCAACCGCCGCGTCGTGGACGAGCGAACCCTGCGCGCCGTGTCCTCGTTCGTCCTGCTCTACATCGGGATCTTCGTGATCGGGGCAAGTGTGCTCGCGATCGACGCAGCCCGCACCGGCCTCGATCTCTCCGTCCTCGACGCGATCTCGGTCTCCGCCAGCATGCTCTCGAACGTCGGGCCCGCGTTCGGGATCGGCGGCCCGCTCGGCTCGTTCGAGCCCTTCAGCGACTTCTCGACGGTGGTGATGACCGGCCTGATGTGGCTCGGCCGTCTCGAGATCGTCCCGATCGTGGTCCTGCTCTCACGCCACTACTGGCGCAACATCTAGCTCTTGAAGAGCACCCTGCGTAGCTCGTCTTCCTTGCCGGGCTCCAGCACCGCGAGCACCTGATCGCCGGGACGGAGGACGGTCGTGTCCTCGGCGAGCTCGGAGCGGCCGTTGCGAACGACGGCGACGAGCCGCGTACCGTCCGGGAGCCTGAGCCCTGCCACGCGCTTGCCGGCGGCCGGCGAGTCACGGTCGATCTGGAGCTCAACGATCTCGAGGTTCTCCTTCCGCAGCTCGAGCAGGTGCACGATCCCGTGCTCGGGCACCTCGTGCTCGACGAGCCCCAGCACGTTCGAGGTGGCACAGACCGTCTGCGAGATCCCGAGCAGGTCGAAGTGCTCCTGGTTGCGAGGGTCGTTCACCCTCGCGATCACCTTCGGCACACGGTAGCCCTCGCTCGCGAGCTGGCAGATGATCAGGTTGTCCTCGTCGTCGCCCGTGACGCCGAGCACGAGCTCCGGCGGGCGGGCGATCCCGGCGCGCTCGAGGACGTGGAGCTCGGTCGCGTCCCCGAGCAGCACCTGATGCTCGAACTCTTCCTGCAGCTGGTCGAAGCGGTACGGGCGCTGCTCGATCAGCGTCACCTCGTGCCCCATGGCGAGCAGCGAGCGTGCGACGTTGGAGCCGACCTTGCCGCCGCCGGCAACGATGGCGTACATCAGCGCTGCTCCAGCGCGACCGGCGTCGCCTTGCGCACGGCCGCACTGAGCGCGGAGATCGCAGTCTGGGTCGGGCAGATCGTGCGGAGGCCGCGGGCGGCGTAGAAGTCGGCGCGCGCCGGGTCGAGCACGCGGACGACGACGCACGGAACGGCGTAGCGCTTCTCGACGACCTGGCCGATGACGAGATTCGTGTTGTCGCCGGAGGTGGCGACGACGACAGCGTCCGCGTCGGGCACGCCCGCCTTCCGCAGGATCTCGGCGTCCATCCCGTGCCCGACCACGAAGCCGCCGGACCAGCGCGATCCCAGCCGCGCGAGCGCCTCCTCCTGCTCGTCCACCGCGGTCACATCCCAGCCGTCCTCGGCCAGGTCGCGCGCGACGGCCGAGCCCACCCGGCCGCATCCGATCACCACGAGATTCATGTCTTCACGATACGTCCTCGAGGACACCCTGGGGAAAGGCGACGACGAGCACTTCGCACGGGGCGCTGCGCAGCACGAAGTCCACCGTCGGCGAGAAGAAGGCGGACTGCCGGCGCCAGCGCGGCGAGGAGCCGAGCACGATCAGATCCGACTCACGCTCGACGGCCTGCTCCAGAATCGCCCGGCCGATCGACCGCGCACGCACGGTGACGGGCTCGACGTGCACGTCGTTCTCCTCCCCCAGCAGCACGGCCTCCGCGAGCGACGCTGCGGCCTGCTCCTCGAGGTCCCACAGCGGCGCGTCGATGGGGTGCTCGAGCGGCACCACGATCACGAAGAGCGCATCGACTCTGGCGTCGCGTTCCTTGGCGAGTGCGACGGCGGTCGCGACCATCTCCTCCCCGATCGGGCCCAGCTTCATCGGCACGAGCACGCGCTGGAACTCGACGCCGGGCGGAAGCTCTTCGATCACGTTCGTCTCGTGCAGCAGCCCGGAGCGCTCACGCCGGCGAACAAGCAGGTAGACGACGACGCCCAGCGCAAGCCATGCCGGTCCGGCGTAGCGGGCTCCGGGGTGCGTGACCATCGCCAGGACCCACACTCCGATCACGAGGGGTACCCCGATCAGCGGCGCGGCCAGCGGCGCGCGAAAGGGACGCGCGAGATCGGGCTCGGTCATGCGCAGCCTGAGCACCGCAAGCTGCGCGGCCGCGAAGGCGACGAGCACCCCGAACGAATAGAGGCTGGCGAGGAAGATGACGTCGTCGGCCAGCGCGCTGGAGACGATCACGAGCGTGATCGAGATCGCGGCCGCCGCCACGATCGCCTGCGGCGACACGAGCGTCCGCCGGTTCAGCCGGCCGAAGCTCCGCGGCAGTTGCCGGTGCTCGCCGAACGAGTAGGCGAGCCTCGTGAAGCCGGAGATCGAGGTCGTCGCGGCGGCGAGCAGCACCAGCGCACCGGTCAGGCCGACGTAGATCCGCAATGCGTCGCCGAGCCCGCCGGGCAGCGATGGCTCAAGCGCCTCGACGATTCCCGCGAGCGGCGCCTTCAGCCACTCCCCGGCGAGCGCCGTCTCGCCGTTCTCGACCGGGAAGGCGGAGAGCCCGACGACGGCGATCAGCGCCGTCAGCACGACGACGAGGCCGATTGCCGAGAAGAGGCTGCGGGGCAGGGTTCGTCCAGGCTCTCGGGTCTCCTCGGCGAGGTTGGCGACCGTCTCGAGCCCGGTGTAGGCGAGGAACGCGAGCGGGAGTGCGAAGGCGAGGTCGGACCACGAGGGCGACCGACCAAGCGACACTCCCTGGGTCAAGATGTTCGGCGAGAAGAGCAATGCGAGCCCCAGGATCACGAGCAGCAGCTGCGTTGCGAGATCGAGCCCTGCGACTGCGAGGCCACCGGTGTGGAGTTGCGCGCGGCGCACGAGCCGAATGCCGGCGATGGTCGCAATCACGCCGACGGCGATCACTGCATCCCACGGTGAGTCGCGAAGGACCTCCACGCTGAGCGCCGTCCCCAGGTAGTGCGGGAGGAACAGAGCGGAGAGCGCGATCACGATCAGGTAGTCCAGGAACAGCGCCCAGCCCGTAAGGAAGCCGAACAGGTCGTTGAAGGCACGGCGGACGAACGTCGCCGCACCTCCGGTCTCGGGGATCGCGGCCGTCCCCTCGGCGTACGAGAGCGCGACGAGCAGGAAGACGATCCCCGTGACGAGCAGCACCAGGGGTGTGAAACCCAAAGCGTAGGCCGCGACGATGCCGAGAGCGAAGTAGATGGATGAGGCAATCTCGCCGTAGGCGACGGAGAAGAGCGCAGGAGCGTCGAGCACGCGCTGGAAGCCGCGCAGCTTCCTGGCCACTTAGCCGCCGCCCTTCCGCAGTAGTGTCAGCCGTCCGACGCCAAGGCCGATGAACAGCGCGCCGAGCACGAATCCAAGCACGCCTCCGCCCTCAGCGGCAGTGACGGCCAGCAGTGCGATGCCGATCCCGACGAAGAGCAGCGCGAGCACGGCAACGGCGCCCCGGTAGAAGGTCACGCCGCGGCCTCATCGATCGCGGTCACCATCACCCGGCAGGGCGCGTTCTTCAGCACGTAGTCGACGGTGCGCCCGAACACCGCGCGCTTCCGACGGCCGACATCCTTCCGCGGGGCCCCGATCACGATGATCTCGCTGCCCCGGCGCTCGGCCTCGCGGACGATCTCGGCACCTGCGTTCCTGCCACGCACGAGTCGTGGGATCACCGAGACGCCGTACGAGTCACCGATCGCGCGGGCCTCGTCGAGCTCGCGGTTCGCGCGCTCCTCCTCCTCGGGCAGTTCGGCGCTCAGCGGCAGGTCGAGCGGAATCTCAAGCACCGTCACGGCTGCAATCTGCGCACCCCGCTCGGCCGAGAGGCTCGCTGCCACATCGAGCGCGTCGTCCGAGGCGCGGCCGGGCAGCACGGGCACGAGCAAGCGTCTGTACTCGAGCGCAAGCGCAGGACCGAATGCGGGCGGCGCCTTAACCGTCGCTCGCACGGGCTCGCGCACCCAGCGGCGGCGGTACACGACGTAGCCGAGCAGGCCAACGACGATCCACCCGATGCCAGTCCAGCGCGTTAGCTCGTTCTCGAGCAGGATTACGACGAATGAGATCGCGGTGGCAAGGCCCCCGATGATCGCGAAAACGGGCCAGTCGACTCCGCCGATCCGAAGGTTGGGGCGGGCGCGACCGATGGTCTCGTCCTCGCGGGCAGGAAGCATCCGGAGCCGCACGATCGAGGCGTGCGCGACTGTGAACGAGAACGTGGCCCCGAACGAATAGAGCGTGCCGACGAAGTTGACGTCGCCCGGCAGGAGGATCACTATCGGCGCCACCCCGGCGAAGACGACGAGTGCCAGCCAGGGGGTCTTGAACGTCGGATGCAGGCGGCGGAAGACCTCGGGCAACTGGCGGTACGTCGCCATCGAGTAGGTGATTCGCGACGCGCCGATCACACCCGCGTTGGTGGCGATGAAGAGAATCGTGGCGGCGAGGACGCCGACGTAGATCTGAGCGCCGTCGAGCACGAGCCCTTCCAGACCGAGGTTCTCGACGAGACCGAGTATCGGATCGTTCGCGAACCCGCCCTCCTCCGGGGGCAACGCCAACCGCGTCGTCAACTCCCCGTCGATCAGCTCGACTGGGAGTGCGGACAGCGCGACGAACGGAAGCGTGAAGAAGATCCCGAAGACGGCCAGCGCCACGAGCTTGTATGCGTTCGGCACACTGCGTACAGGGTCGCGCACCTCTTCGGCCAGGTTGGAGACGGTCTCCACTCCCGTGTACGCAAGCATCGCGACCGGTACCGCGAGAGCCAGGTTCGACCAGGTCGGAGCGACGCCCCAGTGCACGTTGTCGACGAGCGTCCCGGGACTGAACACAAGTGCGAAGCCGACGATGACGAGCATCACCTGCGTCGCGAGATCGACGACAGCGAGGGTGACCGACAGCTTGGCCGCCTCCGAGACACCCACGACGTTGAGCCCAACGAGGATCACGATCACAACCGCACCCCCGACGATGTCCCAGGGATTTGTGTTCAGCGGCTCCCAGAAGATCGACAGGTAGTGCGGAACGAAGAACGCCGAGACGGCCACGGTCACGATGTAGACGAGCATCTGGGCCCATGCAGCCGTGAAGGAGACAAGCTCGTCGAAGGCGTGGCGCGCAAAGCTCGCCGAGCCGCCTGCTTCGGGATAACGCACCGTGCCCTCGCTGTAGGTAGCCGCGGTGCAGGCAAAGATCAACCCGGCGACGATAAAGACGATCGGCGTCAGACCCAGGGCGTAGACGGCCGTCAGGCCGAGTGCGTAGTAGATCGAGGAGCCGACGTTCCCGTAGGCGGTGGCGAAGAGCGCGGGCGTGCCGAGTACCCGCTCGAGCTCCACCTGCCGACGTCTGCGGCTGGGCACCGGCGCACTCTACTCGTGCGCAGGTGCGGGATCTGCGGGAGCAGCTGCCGTACGCGAAGACCCCTAAAGGGTCGCTTCGCACGGCTCTTCCGTCGCATGACCCGCGATCCGCAGAAGCGGATCACGGTCGCGCAAACCCCTAAAGGGTCGCTTCGCACGGCTCTTCCGTCGCATGACCCGCGATCCGCAGAAGCGGATCACGGATCGCGCAAACCCCTAAAGGGTCGCTTCGCACGGCTCTTCCGTCGCATGACCCGCGATCCGCAGAAGCGGATCACGGGTCGCGCAAACCCCTAAAGGGTCGCTCCGCTCCCTAGAGAAACGACGAGGGGCCGGCGATGCCGGCCCCTCGGTGTCGATCGATCCGGTCGGTCTTCTAGCCGAAGGCCACCGGGATCGTCTGGGACTCTCCACCGTTCTTGCTCTTGTTGTCCACGGTGGTGATCATCAGACCGAGTGCGGGCGTGAGCGCCCACTCGGCTGCGTTGACGGAGATCGTCTCCTGAGCGGTACCGCCCGGAGCGACCGTCTGGAACCCGCCGGTCGAGATCGCCGGCGCCCAGGCGTTGTACTTCGCCGAGCCCTCGACCTCGTCGACGCCGCCGTTGGACAGATCGAACGAGACCGCGCTGTAGGTGAAGCGCGGGTTCGCCGCGTTCAGGCACGGCTCGGGGTCGACCGCCGGCGTTGCCGGATTGTCGCCACGGCAGAGCTGGCTCGAGAGGACGAAGATGTTCG
Organism: uncultured Gaiellaceae bacterium; assembly: GCA_963749515.1. Classification (GTDB taxonomy): domain Bacteria; phylum Actinomycetota; class Thermoleophilia; order Gaiellales; family Gaiellaceae; genus Gaiellasilicea. The sequence continues at coordinate 271,306 of CAVVMR010000010.1, read as the reverse complement.
CCGCCGCGCTGTCCGTCGGCGCCTGCGCGAAGAAGTTGATGCTCGCGCCTGCGCTTCGGGTGCTGAAGACGAACGATCCCAGCCGGCCGTTGAACGTGCCGGTCTGGACCGCCCCCTGGTCGACACCCACGACGACGTAGTCGTCGGTGCCGTCGTTGTCCACGTCGACGAAGATGTCGAACTCGTTCGTCGATGCGTTCGACCAGCGGTCGTACGTGTTCACCGAGAAGCCGAGGAACTGCACGCCTCCGCCGAACGGGAACGACTGCACGCCGATCGCCCGGACGTCGTTGGACACCTTGCCGGCGTCCTTGCCGTCCGAGAGACCCCACGCGTAGAAGTCCGCGTCACCGGCGATGACTCCGTCTTCGTTGGTGACGTTCGCGGTCGAGGTCGGGTTCGACGGCTTCAGCTTGCTTCCCAGCTTCGTCTTGATGTCCGAGAGGGCACGTGGGACGAGGTAGTACGGGACGCGAAGCGCGATGCCGCTGTTGAACTCCGAACCCTGCGGCGTGACCATCACGAGACCGGCGACCTCCTGGAAGGAGAGGCCGGCGCCGTTCGAGGCACCCGCCGTGGCGGCAGGCACCTTGAGTGTCACGTCGACGAAGTGCGTGCTCTCACCGGGCACGACGAACGAGGTCTCGTCGAAGCTGACACCGAGTGGGGTGACCCAGCTCGGAAGCGCCGAGGAGACGTTGAACGTGCCGGAGTGCGGCGAGAGGTTCCTGATCTTCAGCGTGAGCGTCTTGGAGTAGTCCTCCTTGAGCTCCGCATAGCCGAAGTTCAGCGAGACGCCGAGCCCCTTCTCTGCGTATGCAACCGCCTGCGTCTTCGTCGACAGCGCGGGCTGCACGAACCCGGAGCCGCCGCGGCTCGTCCGGTAACCGAGCACGCCGGCCGGATCCGCGGTGTTGATGATCGCAGCCTTCCACTCGCGGACGTGCCACCGGAGTGACACGTCCGACTTGCGCGGATGCGCCTGCTTGGTCAGCGCCGCGACGCCCGCAACATGCGGAGACGCCATCGACGTGCCGGAGATCGTCGCCGCACCGTTGCCGGTGCCGTTGCCCGTCGAGACGATGCTCACGCCCGGAGCCGTGACATCCGGCTTCAGGTGGCTGTCACCAGTCCGCGGGCCGCCGGACGAGAAGTCCGCGAAGCCCTTGAAGTTGGTGTTCGTGAGCGCCTTCGCAACGATGGTCGCTGTGGTGCCGTCCGACGCGCGGAGCTTGCCGCCGTCGGACGTGGGCGTGGTCGGAAGGCCCCTGACTCCGAGGAACGGAATCGTGACCTCGTAGACCTCACCCGTGTCGGGGTTGCCGGTGATCTTGCCCTCGAACGGGGGCAGGGTCGTGGCGTTGTTGACCATGATCACGGCGATGGCCCCGGCCTGCTGGCCGAAGACAGCGCGCGCGACACGGGCGCAGACGCCGCGGTTCACGACCGCGATCTTGCCGGCTGCGGGCAGGTAGTCGGAGACGGCGCAGCCGAGAGACTCGTCCTCGGGCGTCGCCGGGTTGTTCGTGATCACTTCGATCTCACCCGTGAACGGGCCGCTGAACGCATAGCCGTTCGCGTTCATCGCGTCCATCGTCACACCGTTCGACAGCGTGATCCCGGCGCCCGGGAACGACGGCGTCGAGTCGTTGGCTGCTGTCGCGATCGCGCCGTCAGCGGTGCCCGGCGAGCCGGTGATGTACTGGTTCGGGCCGCTGTTGCCGGCCGAGGTGACGACGATCACGCCGGACCGTGCGGCATTCGTCGAAGCGACGGCCGACGGATCGTCGGCGGTGCCGAACGACGAGCCGAGCGACATGTTGATGACGTCCATGTCGTTCTCGACTGCCCACTCGATCGCGTCAACGGTGACGTCGGTCGAGCCTTCGCAACCGAATACCCGGATGCCGTAGATGTCGGCCTTGGGCGCGACGCCCGGGCCGATCGTCCACGAGTTGCCCGAGATCGTCGTTGCGTTGTACGGGCCTGCGTACGTGCTGCCGTTTGCGAGCACGCCCGAGCCTGCGGCCGAGCCGGCGACGTGCGAGCCATGCCCGTTGCAGTCGAGCGGGTTCGGATCCGGATGCGGCACGGGCTGATAGTCCGGCGAATCCGGGTCGGCGTTGTAGTCGTCGCCGACGAGGTCGATGCCGCCCTTGACGCGCGGCGCGGCGGGACCGAAGTGCGCAGCGTTCGCCGGGAGCGTGTCCGCGGCGTTGGCGGCGTTGTAGGCGGCAACCGTTCCGGGGCCGCCGAAGTTCGCGTGCGTGTAGTCGATGCCGGTGTCGATCACGGCGATCTTCATCTTCTCGCCGCGGTAGCCGTTCACACCGTTCCACACGGCCGGCGCGCCGATCAGCGCGACGCCCTTCTCGTTGTCGAGCCTCATCAGCTGGAGCGGCCGGACGGCGACGACGTTCGCGATCTTCGCGACCTCGTCGGTCTTGTGCCGGTTGATCCGCACCTTGAGACCGTTGTACGCGGCCTGGTAGTCGGCCATGACGGTGCCGCCAAGCTGCTCGACGGCTTGCTGGACGCCCGCCTGCGTGTCCTTGAGCTTGGCCTCGATCGAAGCCTTCTCAGCGTCGCTGAGCTCGCGATCGGCGTTGCCTTCGACGGCTGCCGACGGCTCGCCCGCGACCTGGACCATGACCGTGGTCGTGTCGTTGCGCAGACCGAGCGGAGTCCAGATCGGCTCGACCAGGCCTACCGAGTCAGCTGCCTGAGGCGTGCGGGCGGCCGAGCCTCCGGCCGTGACCAGCAACGCCAGCAGTGACAGGACGAGCAAAGCGCCGAAAGCGCGAGGCGCGCCCCACGTGGTAATTCGCATATATGTCTCTCCCCTAGAGATTCACCGGCCGCCCGGGGGGCGGCCCTGCCCAAGCTGTCGGATCGTAGTAGCTCCGCCACGCAACCACAAGTGCGAACGCAAAGACTATGGGGACGAGTTTCAGAGGGTGCGAGGGGGAGCCGAAGCTCCCCCTCGCGCGTTCTAGCCGTGGATCGAGACGAGGAGCGGAATGATCAGGATCGCCACGATGTTCGCGATCTTGATCATCGGGTTGATCGCGGGGCCTGCGGTGTCCTTGTACGGGTCGCCGACCGTGTCGCCGGTGACAGACGCCGCGTGGGCTTCTGAGCCCTTGCCGCCGTAGAGTCCGTCCTCGATCAGCTTCTTCGCGTTGTCCCAGGCACCGCCGCCCGAGGTCATCGCGATCGCGAGGAACAGGCCGGTCACGATCGTGCCGATCAGCAGGCCGCCGAGCATCTCGGGGCTGATGATCCCGACGGCGATCGGGATCGCGACCGGAATCAGGGCCGGAAGCATCATCTTCTTGATCGCCGACTTGGCGACGATGTCGACCGCACGGCTGTAGTCGGGACGCTGCGTCCCCTCCATGATCCCGGGCATCTCCTTGAACTGCCGCCGCACCTCGAGCACGACCTCGCCGCCGACGCGTCCGACTGCGGTCATCGCAAGTGCTGCGAACAGGAACGGCATCATGCCGCCGATGAAGAGGCCGGCGATCACGTACGGGTCGCCGAGCGCGAACACCGTCGTCAGGTCCTCTTCGGCCAGGCCGCGCGTGTACTCGTCGAAGAGGACGAGCGCAGCCAGGCCGGCGGAGCCGATCGCATACCCCTTGGTGACAGCCTTCGTCGTGTTGCCGACGGCGTCGAGCGGGTCGGTGATCGCGCGGACGGACTCGTCCAGGCCGGCCATCTCGGCGATCCCGCCGGCGTTGTCCGTCACCGGCCCGAAGGCGTCGAGCGCGACGATGAGCCCGCACATCGAGAGCTGCGCCATGACGGCGACGCCGATTCCGTAGAGGCCGGCGATCTCGTAGGCGGCGATGATCCCGGCCGCGATCACGAGCACCGGAGCGGCGGTGGCCCGCATGCCCACGGCGAGGCCTTCGATGATGTTCGTGGCATGACCCGTCTGTGAGGCCTTGGAGATCGACTTGACCGGGTTCCAGCGGGAGCCGGTGTAGAACTCGGTGATCGCGACCAGCAGGAACGTGATCGCGAGGCCGACGAGCGCCGAGCCGTAGAGCTCGCCGAAGCTGAAACGACCCTCGTCGAACGCCATCGTGACGGGGATGAAGCCGAGCGCCGACAGCACCGTGGCGACGATGACGCTCTTGTAGAGCGCGTTGATGATCGACCCGCCCTTGCCGACCCGGGCGAAGTAGATCCCGATCACCGACGCGAGAATCGAGACGCCTCCGAGCGCCAGCGGGAAGACCGGCAGGTTCCCGAGCGGGAACGCCGTCCCGAGCAGCATCACGGCGACCGCGGTGACGGCGTACGTCTCGAAGAGGTCGGCAGCCATGCCGGCACAGTCGCCGACGTTGTCGCCGACGTTGTCAGCGATCACAGCCGGGTTGCGCGGGTCGTCTTCCGGGATTCCGGCCTCGATCTTGCCGACGAGGTCTGCGCCGACGTCGGCGGCCTTGGTGAAGATGCCGCCCCCGAGGCGGGCGAAGACCGAGATCAGCGAGCCGCCGAAGGCGAGGCCGATCAGGTCGTCGATCGCATCTTCCTGGTTGATGTCGAGGAAGCTCGTGAGCACGCCGTAGTAGCCGGCGACGCCGAGCAGCCCGAGGCCGACGACGAGCAGGCCGGCGACCGAGCCGGCGCGGAAAGCGACGTTGAACGCGGGACGAAGCCCCGACTTCGCGGCCTCCGCGGTACGCACGTTCGAGCGCACGGCGACGTTCATGCCGATGAAGCCCGCCGCGGCGGAGAGGAGCGCGCCGATCGCGAAGCCGATTGCGGGTCCCCAGCCGAGATCGGGGTAGAACCCGATCGCGAGGAACGGGACGACGGCGACGCCCGCGATCGTGATGTATTGGCGGCGCAGGTAGGCGGCCGCGCCCTCCTGAATTGCACGAGCGATCTCCTGCATCCGCTCGCTCCCGGCCGGCTGCTTCAGCAGCCACCACGTGAAGTAGAGCCCGAACGCGACCGCGACACCCGCGCACACGAGCGCGAAGGCAACCGCGTCTTCATTGAAAAAATCCATCAACCCTCCGTTTGCTACCCCGTCACAAAGTGAACGCCGAGGTAACTCGGCGCGGCGGATTATGTATCACAAGCGGCGGCCGTGCCCGCTCACGGGGCGGGTGCAGCAGCTGTCGCGTAGGCCAGCTGGAGGTTCGTCGTCACCTGCTCGAAGTCGCGGACGAGGTCGGCGGGGACCGAGCCGGCGAGCACGGGGAGGAGCGCGCGCAGGGCGTCGATGGCCAGCCGCGCCTGCTCGAGATCGCGGTGCTCCTCGGACAGCCGGTGGTAGGCGAGCGAGGAAACGGTCGACAGCGTCTGGACGAGCAGGTCGGAGACCTTGAGCTGCTGGAGCGCCTGGAGGAGCGCTTCCTCGCTGATCTGCTCGTCAGCCACGGACCGGGATCCCGACGGCCTGCTCGGCATAGATCTCCTCGAGGGACGCGCCGTCCTCGAAGCGGGCGATCTGGCGCTCGGCGGCGTTCTTCTCCGGCAGCGCGAGATACGGAGCTGCGCCGATCTCTTCCGCGACCGGCCCGATCCACTCGAGCAGCCGCTCGAGGCGAGCGCGCGTGGGCAGCACGTCGCCGCGCTCCAGGTCGAGGAAGTCTCCCGAGAGGCCCCAGCGAATCGCGCGCCACATGTTCTCCTCGATCAGCCGGTGCGGCTGGTCGGCGAGCGGCTCGCCCTCGTCGTGGGCGCGTGCGATCCGCGCGGCGAGCGCGGTTGCGAACGCCGCGAGCGCCTGGGCCTCGCCCAGCTCGGGCTGCCCGTCGGCGATCCGGATCTCGACGGTCGGGAACGCAAGGTGCGGCCTGACGCTCCACCAGAGCTGCGTGTGCTCGGTGACTGAGCCGGTCTCGTAGAGGAAACGAATGTAGTCCTCGTACTGCTGCCACGACGCGAACGCGTCGGGCACGCCGCAACGCGGGAAGAAGCGCGTGAAGATCTGCGTGCGGGCCGAGTGGAGGCCCGTGTTGACGTTCTCGTGGAACGGCGAGCTCGCAGACAGCGCCAGGATCTCCGGCAGCAGGTTCCGCAATCCGTTGGTGACGGCAATCGCCCGGTCCGCGCCGCGGATGCCGACGTGAACGTGGAGGCCGAAGGAGTTGTTGCGCCAGACGACGTACCGGAGCAGCTCGTCGTTCCGCCGGTAGTGCGGCGTGTCGATGATCCGCTGCTCCTGCCACGGAGACCACGGATGGGTCCCGGTGGCGCCGAGAGCGATTCCGAGCGGATCGACGACGGCCTGCAGCTGCGCGCGGCGCTCCGTCATCGCTGCGGGGATGTCTGCGAACGACTGGCACCGGCCGGTCTTCACCTCCACCTCCGAGGCGATCAGCTCCCCGACCAGATTCGGCTCGAGCGGCGTCCCCTTCGACGCCGCCTGAACTTCCTCGAAGCGGTTGACGAGGTTCAGCGTCGCGGGATCGAGGAGGGCGAACTCCTCCTCCACCGCGACGGTGAAGTCCGTGCCCGTTTCGAAGCCGTCGCGGGACGCGGCAAGGAGATCCTCGTACCCGAGCCTTTGCTCGTCACCCATGGGCGGAGGGTAGATGATCGTCGAACGGTTCCAGCAAGCGGCGCGCCACGCCGGCCCAGCTCCAGCGGGTGACCGTCGCGTTCCTCGCGGCCGCGCGGACGGCCGTGCGATCGGGCCCGTCGAGCGCGAGCAGCTCCCCGAGCTTGTGCGAGAGGTCAACGGCGTCCCCGGTCGCGAAGCTCGCAAGATGCCGTAGGTGCGGCGGGTACTCCTGCTCGAGGCCCTCAGCGATCTCCGCCAGGCCGGAGTGCCGCGCCACGAGGGGCGGCGATCCCGCAGCCGCAGCTTCGGCCGCGACCATCCCGAACGCCTCGGGGAAGATCGAGGGAACGACCGTGGCGTCTGCCAGCGCCAGCAGGTGAACCAGGTGCCGGTGCTCGAACGGACCGGTGAAGAGCGTGTTCGGCCCCGCGAGCTCCTCCAGCTGCTCGCGGTAGTCCCCGAAGCCGACGATCACCGCGCGAGCGTCGAGGTCGCGCAGCGCCTCGAGCAGCACATGGACGCCCTTGTTGTAGAGCAGCTTCCCGAAGTAGACGACGGTCGGGCGGTCGCCGGCGAGGAACTCGGCGAGACGGTCGGCGTTGCCCTCGTCGGGCAGGCGCTCGCTGGCATTCCCCGGGTTCGCCGCGTCGCGGCGCGCCTCCTCGAGCAGGCCGGCGAGCGCTTCGTCGCGCGGCCGGGGGCGCCAGTCGTCGATGTCTACACCGGGCGGCACCTCGTGCACGCGGTCAACGTGGCCGACGACGTCCTCGAGCACCTCCCGGATGTGGGCCGAGCCGACGAAGACGGCCTCGGCGTGCTCGAGCGCCTCCCTCCCCCAGGCCGAGAGCTCTGCATTGCCGCGCATCGAGTACTCGAGCTCCGAGCCGTGGGCCTTGACGCCGAAGCGCGCACCGCTCGCTGCGCCCACCGGGCCGCCGAGGAGCACGTGATTCGTGAAGACGATGTCGGCCGGCAGCAACTCGCGGATCGCCGCCGCGTTGCGCTCGACCCACTCGTCGAGCTCGGCCCGAGAGCAGTCCTGGACGAGCTTCACGTCGTACCCTTCGTAGCGGTCGAGCACGAAGACGGGCAGCAGGCCGCCGACATCCGGCCGGACGAACGTCGCGCCCCCGAGGTCGTAGCGTTCGGGATGCGGCTCCTGGCTCAGCACGGTGACGTCGTGGCCGGCGCGCGTCCATTCTCGAGTGAGCGCCCGCGTGTAGACGTTCGAGCCGGTGCCCCCCAACAGGTACCCGTGCCAGAGCAGGATCCTCATGCGCAACGATCTCTCGATTGAGGGAGCACGATCGGCTGCATCCTGCCGATAGATCGGGAACGTCCGGTTGCGGTACCCGACCCAGGAGCTTCCATGCCCTCTTTCAGATCCCTCATCTTGATCCTTCATCTCGTGCTGGCGCTCGCACTCGCAGGCGTGGCAGCCGGTTCGTCACCGAATCCTGCCGACCCGCCCGCGGCCTGCGACATCGAGGATCCGGACTGCGTCGTCGAGGACGACGGCGATTTCGAGGACTTCGACGACGAAGGAGTCGAGGACGAGGAGTTCGTGGACGACGAGGGTCTCGGGGACGATGAGGAATTCGGCGACGACGAATTCGGCGCCGACGAAGACTTCTTCGACTTCGGCGACGAGGACGGCGACGGCGATCCCAGCGTGACGGACGGGGACGACGACGAGGACGGTGTTGCGGACGCGAAGGACTTCGACAGCGACAACGACGGCGTCGCCGACTCACGCGACGGCGACGACGACGGTGACGGCATCGCCGATGCCACGGACTACGACGACGACAACGACGAGATCGCGGACCGCAGCGACTTCGACGACGACAACGACGAGGTCGCCGACCGCTCCGATCCCGACAACGACAACGACGGGGTCCCCGATCTGCGCGACGCCGACGACGACAACGACTCCGTGGGTGACGTTCGCGACCTGGACTTCGACAACGACGGCTCACCTGCCGCGCGGGACAAGGACGACGACGGCGACGGTGTCGCGGACGCGAAGGACGCGGACGACGACAACGACGGCCTGCTCGATACCCCGGACGCCGACGACGACAACGACGGCATCTCGGACAAGCAGGAGGCGAAGGCGAAGGCCAAAGCAAAGCCCGAGCCGAAGAAGCTCGCCAAGAAGCGCCCCTAAAGGACGCGTCCTTCCGTCAACCGCGTTTGCGGGGACTGTCCCCGGACGTGTCCGCTTACGTCAGGTGGAAATACAGGGCGTAGAGGAGCTCGACGGCCGGGTTCGAGGTGTGCACGGCCACGTCGCCCGGGACGTCGAGGAGCGCCTCCGAGTAGTTGAAGACGATCTTCACGCCCGCGTCGATCAGGTCGTTGGCAGCCTGTTGGGCGTTGTCCGCGGGCACCGCGAGCACGCCGACGATGATGTTGTTCTCACGCACCGCCTCACGCAGCTGACCGTACGGCTGCACCGCAAGCCCACCGACCGAATGGCCGGCCTTGTCGGGATCCGTGTCGAGCACGACGGCGATGTTGATCCCGTGCTCGGCGAAGATCGGGGAGCTCGCGATCGCCTGGCCGAGCCGGCCGGCGCCGACGAGGGCGATGTTGTGCTGCCCTTGAGTGCGCAGGATCTTTCGGATCTCGCCGAGCAGCGAGTCGATGTTGTAGCCGACTCCGCGCTTGCCGAACTTTCCGAAGGCCGAGAGATCCCGCCGGATCTGGGTGGCGTTGATGTTCGTGTAGTCCGAGATCTCCTGCGAGGAGATCCGGTCCTTCCCCATCTTCTTGGCCTGCGTCAGAACCTGCAGATACCGGGAGAGGCGGGCGGCGACACCCACTGTCAAGCGATCAGCCAACGTCCAACCTTCCTGATGTTTGTAACAGCAGCGTCACATTGTGCCGACGACTCCGGCAGCAAGCGGCGGGGAACCGTCAGCAGGCCTTCAGCCGCCGCCGCAACGCCTCCGGCTGAACGAAGAAGGTGAAGGCACGCTCGCCGTCGACCTCGACGACGGGGATCGACGTGCGGTAGGCAGCTTCGAGCTCCGGCACGCCGCCGATGTCGACACGCTCGAAGTCTCCGGCACACACCTGGTCGACCACCTCGAGCACGCGTTCGCAAAGGTGGCAACCCTCGGCGTGGTACACGACGACTCTAGGGATAGAGGCCCCGCGTGACGGTCGCCTCGGCCACGCGCCGCACCGCAAGCCCGTAGGCCGCCAGGCGCATGCTCGTCTTGTGCGAGGCCATGGTCTCCGACGTCTCGCGGAACGCCCGTGTGACGATCTCGTTCAGGCGCGCGTTCACCTGCTCTTCCTTCCAGAAGTACTCCTGCAGGCCCTGCACCCACTCGAAGTAGGAGACGACGACCCCGCCCGCGTTCGCGAGCACGTCCGGAAGGACGAGGACGCCTCGGTCCTCGAGGATCTCGTCCGCGGCCGGCGTCACCGGCCCGTTCGCTCCCTCGCAGACGATCCGGGCCTTCACCTGCGCCGCGTTGTCCGCATGGATCACCTGCTCGAGGGCGCAAGGGGCGAGCACGTCGCACTCGAGCGCCAGCAGCTCGTCGTTCGTGATCGCATCCGCGCCGGAAAAGCCGGCCAGCGTTCCGTGCTCGGCCTTGTGCGCGAGCACCAGCGGCAGGTCGAGCCCCTTCGGCGCATGGAGGCCGCCGGCCGAGTCCGAGACCGCGACCACGATCGCCCCCTCCTCCGCGAGCATCCGGGCGAGATGGCGGCCGACGTTGCCGAAGCCCTGCACGGCGACGCGGAGCCCGTCGAGGCCCTTGTTCTCCTCCTCGAGCGCGTCCGTGACGACGTACAGCGCACCGCGTGCCGTTGCCTCCTCACGGCCGAGGGAGCCGCCGATCGAGAGCGGCTTGCCCGTGACGACACCGAGCACGGAGTGTCCCTTGTTCATCGAGTAGGTGTCGAAGATCCACGCCATCACGCTCGCGTCCGTGCCGACGTCCGGGGCCGGGATGTCCTTCTCCGGGCCGATCTCGTTGATGATCTCGCTCGTGAAGCGGCGGGTCATGCCTTCGAGCTCCCGCCGCGAGAGCCGCTTCGGGTCGCAGATCACGCCGCCCTTGGCGCCGCCGAACGGGAGGCCCATCAGCGCGCATTTCCAGGTCATCCACATCGCGAGCGCCTTGACCTCGTCGAGGGTCACGTCCGGGTGGTACCGGATCCCACCCTTGGAGGGGCCGCGGGCGATGTTGTGCGTCACGCGGTAGCCCTCGTAGACGGTGACGGTGCCGTCGTCCATGGTCACCGGGATCGAGACCTCGACCGACTTCTTGCAACGCTCGAGCACGTTGATCAGGTTCGGGTCGATCCCGAACGTCTTCCCGACGCTCCGCAGCTGCTGGCGCGCGATCGCGTACGGGTTCTCGCGCAGATGTGTTGACGCCTCGGCCGTCGTCATGCGCGCGGGAGTCTACCCCGCCCGCGCTACCGGATTCGGAAGCCGATGCTCTCCGCTTCGGCCGGCCCGTCCGGCGGCCGCGCGACCACCCGCAGCCGGTACGGCCCGCGAGCGAGCGGGCCGCCCCGCGGGCCGCGACCGGTGAGCCCGAACGCGTAGCGGCCGGGCAGCACGTCCCGCAACCGGGCGAGCATGCCGAGCCGCTCCCGGCCGCGCCAGAGCTCGACGTCGAGCTGCGAGAGCGGGCGCAGCTGGCGGCGGCCTGCTCGGTCGCGCACCTGCCCGGCCTGCACCGTGAGGACGGCCGGTGCCCGATCGGAGGCCCGGAAGCTGTTCGTCGAAAGCGTGATGCCGCCGATCAAGGCCGAGCCCTTGGCCGGGAGCGCCACCGCCCACGGCACGAAGATCCGGCCGCCGCCCGACACGTCGAGCCGCGTTCGTCCCTCGATCACGCCCAGCCTGCGCGGGAGGAAAGAGACACGCGCCGTGAGCGTCACCGTGCTCTGCGCCCCGGGAGGCAGGCGAAGCCGCGTCGGCGTGGCGACGACCGAGACGCCGGCGATCCCCTCGACCGCGGCTGCCACCTCGACGGTGACGCGCCGAGTGGAGACGTTACGGACGGCGATTCGTCGAACCGCCTTCCAGCCCGGCCTGTCGGCGGGGCCGAAGCCGACCGCCGCCGGCTCTGCGATCACCTCGGCCGCACTCGCCGCCGCCGCGTCGACGACACCCGCTCCCTGCGCGGTCGTGGGGCTGAGCGGTGTCGGAGCAGCCGTGCCGACGAGAACGCCCTTCAGCGCCGGCGCATCGAGCCAGGGGCGGATCTGGGCGAGCACCGCCGCCGCTCCGCCGGCGAGCGCCGCCGCTGCGCTCGAGCCGCTGATCGTCCCGTACCGGGCGGACCTGTCGGCGTTCCTCCCCGGGTCCGCCGTCACCAGCTCCACGCCCGCGATCGCGACCTCCGGCTTGACGCCGCCGCCGAAGGAGAGGCCGTGGGAGGAGAACGGCGCGATCCGGGTGAGCCGGTCGTTCACCCGCCAGCCAGGCGCCCCGAGCGAGACGCCCACGTCCAGCCCGCGCGCCAGGGCCGAGCGCATCGCCGCCGCGACTGCCGGGGGGAGCCCCACGACCGGCACGTCGAGCCGGTCGTCGAGGCCGAGAGCTCCTGCCGGGACCAGCCCGTCGACGAGGATCGCGGCCGCTCCGGCAAGAACCGCGTCGCGGGCCTCGTCTGTGGGGCCGGTCGCTCGCGCCAGGAGCGCGGCGCGGCCCGCGACGAGGCTGTATCCGCCATCGTCGAAGTAGCGAGCAAGTGGAGCTCCGCGCGGCCCGGTCGCGACGTCGCGACGAGGCCTCGCCACGGCGAGCGTCAGCGTCGAACGAGGAGTGGCTGCGCCGGCGAGCGGAAGCTCGCGATCGAGGAGAACGCCGAGTCCCGAGCGCACGACGACTCGAATGGTTGCAGTCCGGCGGCGAAGGTCCGCCGCTCCGACCGTGAGCGCGGCGGGAGCTCCACCCGGGCCTCCGATGCTGCCGTAGTCGGGACCGGCCGGCCCTTCGTTCCCGGCCGGCACGACGACGAGTGTGTCCAGCTCGGCGGCGCCGGCGACGGCAAGGGCCACCGGCCCGTCCGCGAAGGAGGCGAACGGCTCGGTGACGCCGATGACGGCAACGCGGGCCGCGTCCAGGACGTCGCCGTCCGCATCCGGGTCGACAGCCCGCTCGAGCCCGGCGAGCAGCTGATCCGTGCGGCCGTAGACGGCGAAGCTGCCGTCGGCGCTCGGCTGCCAGCCCGCGACTCTGATCGGCAGGATCGTCGCGCCGGGGGCGACTCCCCGGATGCCGCCGGGACCGCGACGGCCGACGATCAGCCCCGCCATCTGCGTGCCGTGACGCTCGAGCCTCGTCGCGTCGTCAGGATGAGCACGCGCGACCGGGAGCGCGTCGGGGTTGAGCATGTCGGCGCCGTCGAGAACCCGGTCACGGATGTAGGGGTGGGTGATGTCTATGCCGGTGTCGAGCAGCGCGACCGTGATCCCGCTCCCGTCGAAGCCCGGGATGCCCGCCAGCTCCGGCCGGCGTCCGGCGCCCCGCGCGAACGCCTGGCCCTGCAGCTCGCTCGCCGAGAGCGAGGCCGGATAGGCCGCCCGGACGGGATACACGCCGGCCACGTCGGGGTCACGCTCGAGCAGCACCAGCGCTCTGCTGTCGATGGGGGCGGAGAACCCGTTGAACGTGCGGGTGTAGACGAAGTCGGGGATCAGCTGGATCCCCTCGCGCGACAGCCGCGCGGCGATCTGCTTCTGCCCGGCCAGCGCGGCGGCGGTCCAGCTGCGCATGACCGACTCGGTGGCCTGGCCGCCCGCCTCGGCCATGCGATCGGCAGTCGAGGGATTCTTGAGGACGACGATCATCCGCTGGCCGACGGCGACCGCGCTCCGTTCGCCGTCGACGAAGCCACGCCACGCCGCAGCGCCTCCCTCGACCGCGCCGGGCGGCTGCGCACTCTGCCCGCCTCCGGCCGCGAGCAGCGCCACGGTCACGACGAGCCCGGCGGCGAGCCTGCGACGGTCAGGTGCGCGATGCATATGCGTCGAGATCAAGGTAACGAGGATAGGGAAGGCTCCTGCCGTACCTGCCCGCGGACGCGATCATCGCCGCGTTGTCGGTGCACAGAGAGAGCGGTGCGAAGCGGGCGCCGGGGAGCGCCGCACGCAGAGCCGAGTTGGCCGCAACGCCCCCGACGACCGCGATCGTCTCCAGTCCCGTCTGCTCCGCGGCGCGCCCCGTCTGCTCGGCGAGCGCTTGCACGATCGCCTGCTGGTACGACGCGGCGAGATCGGCCTTGCGCACCTCGGCCTCACCGCCGAGCTCGCGCACCTTGTACAGAAGCGCGGTCTTCAGACCGGAGAACGAGAAGTCGAGGCCCTCCAGGCGGGCGACCGGAAACGGGAACGCAGCGGGGTCGCCGTCCTGAGCCAGCCGGTCGATCTCCGCTCCGCCGGGATAGCCGAGGCCGAGCAGCCGTGCTCCCTTGTCGAACGCCTCCCCCGCCGCGTCGTCGATGGACGTGCCGAGGACGCTGTAGCCGCCATGGTCACGAACCTCGAGCAGCAGCGTGTGGCCGCCGCTCGCCAGCAGGCAGAGGAACGGCGGCTCGACCGGATCCGGGGCGAGATAGAGCGAGGCGACGTGCCCGTGCAGATGGTCGACGGGCACGAGCGGGAGGCCACGCGCCCAGGCAAGCGCCTTCGCCGCTGAGAGCCCCACCAGCAGCGCCCCGATCAGTCCCGGCCCCTGTGTGACGGCGACCGACTCCACGTCTTCCAGCCCCACACCGGCCTCCGAGAGCGCCTCCTGCACCACCGGCGACACGAGCTCGAGATGCCGGCGCGAGGCGACCTCGGGGACGACGCCGCCGTAGCGCGCATGCAGCTCGGCCTGCGACGAGACGATGTTCGAGCGGATCTCGCCGTCCTTCGTGACGAGCGCAGCAGCGGTCTCGTCGCAGGACGTCTCGAGCCCGAGGATCATCCTGCCTCGGCGTGCTCGTCCGGGACCGGGTCGCGCCACATGATCAGCGCGTCCTCGCGGTTGTCCGTGTAGTAGCCGCGCCGGACGCCGCGCGCGACGAATCCCATGCGCTCGTAGAGCTTGATCGCACCCTCGTTCGAAACGCGCACCTCGAGCGTGTAGCCGCGCCGCTCGTCGGACGCCGTCACCTCGAAGAGCCGGTCGAGGAGCGCCCGTGCCACCCCGTGGCGGCGGTACTCCGGCGTCACTGCGAGATTCATGACGTGCCAGGCATCGACGTAGCGGGAGATGACGAGGTAGCCGACCAGCGCACCTCCGTCCGGCGCGAACGCGCCGAGGGAGAGCGAGCTCGGCTTGGCGAGCTCGCCGGCGAACATCGAGCGCGACCACGGGGTCGGGTAGGACTCGCGCTCGATCTTCTCGATCGCGCCGAGGTCGCGGAGCTCGAGCTTGCGGAGCTCCACGTTCACCGGGCTGCCTCGACCGCGTCAGGGATCCGGACGTAAAGCGGCTCGACGAGCTCGACCGGGCCGAAGTCTCGCGCGAGCTCCGCATGGAAGCGCGCCCGCGGCAGGTGGCGCTCGTCGTCGTCCGGGGGCACCTCCGCCCCACCTTGCTCGAAGAGCTCGCGGTAGCGCACGGCGCCGTCGCCGATGTAGAGCGCACCTGGCTCCAGCGCGAGCTCGGCGGGCGCGACGGCGCGCGGCCCGGGAACGAAGACCTCGTGCCGCTTGGCGTCGATCACGGGCGTCGCTCCCGGCGCGCCTGCCGCCAGTGCGTCCAGGGTCGAGACTCCGGCTGCGGTGACGCCGAGCGCGAGGCCGAGGCCCCGCGCGGCCGCGAGCCCGATTCGGATGCCGGTGAAGCTGCCAGGGCCTGTGCCGATCGCGAGCGCGCCGACGTCTCGCGGGTGCGCACCGGCCTGCCGAAGGAGCGCGTCGATGTCGGCAAGCAGCGTCGAGGCCCGCGAGACGCGTTCGCCGAGAACCTCTCCGTCGTCGACGAGCGCGCTCGTCGCCCGCTCGGTCGCCGTGTCGAACGCCAGGATCAGCACCCGGCGCGGGCTTACTTCGAGGTCACGATCGGGCGTCTCATCCTCTGCAAGTCTACGTCCCGATCCGCGCGAGCAGCTCCGGGCTCGCCTCGATCCGGAGCACGCGGCTCGTCGGGCTTTCGTGCTCCAGCCGGACCGCGGCACGAACCTCCGGCAGGCCCGCCGTGCCCGCCTCCGGCCACTCGACGAACACGACGGCGTCGTCGAAGTACGGCTCCAGGTCTGCCCACTCGGCAGCCGAGACGCCGGTGAAGCGGTAGAGATCGAGGTGCGACACATCCGGGTCGCCCTCGTAGCGGTGACCGATCGTGTACGTCGGGCTCGTCACCGGTGCGGTGACACCGAGCGCACGGCACGCGCCTCGGACGAACGTCGTCTTGCCGGCCCCGAGCTCGCCCGCGATCGTGACCACGTCGCCCGGGACGAGGCCCGCGGCGAGCCGTCCGGCGATCTCCTCGGTCTCGCCGGGCGAGGACGAGCGCAGCTCCATGCCGGAAGCTAGAAGAGCCCGAGCTGGACGGCCGGCTCGTGCACGAGCTCCGGGACGGGCTCCGCCTCGGCCTCGAGCGCGAACGGGCTCTCCGCCGGGACCGGAGCCCGGCCGAGCAGCTCCGGGATCCGCAGGAAGTCCTCTTCGAGCACGCCGAGCATCGACCGCGTGTAGAGGGCGGCCGCGGGATGGTAGAGCGGGTAGAGCGTCACGTCGTTGCCCCCGAGCGTCACCTGCTGCGGGACGCCGTGCACGCGTGTGATCCCGGTCGGCTTGCCGGAGAGCAGCTTCGTCGCGAAGTTGCCAAGCGTGGCAACTAGGGTCGGCCGGATCAGCTCGATCTGGCGAAAAAGGTGGGACTCACACGCCTCGATCTCCTCCGGCTGCGGATCGCGGTTGCCCGGCGGGCGGCACTTGAGCACGTTCGCGATGTAGACGTCCGCGCGGGTCAGCCCGATCCCGTTCAGGAGCTTCTCGAGCAGCTGGCCTGCCTGGCCGACGAAGGGGACGCCCTGCTGGTCCTCGTGGTACCCGGGCGCCTCGCCGACGAACATCAACTCTGCGTTCGCATCGCCGGCGCCGAAGACCACCTGCGTCCTCGTCGAAGCGAGGGGGCAACGCGTGCAGCCGAGAGTCTCGTCCTTGTACGCGGTGAGCAGTTCGCTCATCGACGGTCAGTCTACGTCGCGGGCCGGACGCTTACCCGCAGCCGCAAGAACCGCCGCAGCAACCGCCGCCGCCTCCGCCGCTTCCGAACGACGGCTGCGTCGAGACGCCGGCGACCGCGAAGGTCGAGAACTGCTTGAGCACGTTGCCGGCGCCGCACTCGGGGCACGCAACCGCCTGCTCCGCGTTCCGGACGAGCTCCTCGAAGTGCGACTCGCACTCCATGCACGCGTACTCGTAGATCGGCATGCTGGGATTCTAGTGACGGAGTGGCAAGCAGTGAAGCTCGAGGGAGAGCTCGTGCGGCTCGAGCCGATGACCGCCGCGCACGAGGACGGTCTCTGGGAGGCGTCGCGCGACCCCGAGACCTGGCGGTGGCTCTCGGTCTTCCAGCCGGAGACGCGCGAGGAGATGCACGAGTACGTCGAGAGCGCGCTCGCAAGTCAGGCGTCCGGCGCGGAGATGCCGTTCACCACGATCCGGCAGGACGACGACCGCGTGCTCGGGAGCACCCGCTACCTCGCGCTCCGGCCGGAGCACCGCAGCCTCGAGATCGGCTGGACGTGGCTGACTCCCGAGGCGTGGGGCACGGGCATCAACATCGAGGCCAAGCTGCTGATGCTCGGCGATGCCTTCGAGCGGCTCGGCTGCCTCCGCGTCGAGCTGAAGACCGACGCCCGCAACGAGCGCTCGCGCGGCGCCATGGCCGCGCTGCCGGCCCAGTTCGAGGGCGTGCACCGCAAGCAGATGCTGGTTCGCGGTGGCCTCCGGCGCGACTCGGCCTGGTACAGCGTCGTCGACGACGAGTGGCCGGAGGTGCGGGCGAACCTCCTACGCCGGCTCGGACGGAGTTAGGAATCCTCTGACGAGCTCGATCGCCTCGGGGCGGTCGCGGAAGACGCCGTGGCCCGTGTCGGCGAAGTGCTCGTAGCGGACGAGCTCGGACGGGAGCGCCTCGACGAGCTCCTCGACGCCGCCGATCGTCGTCGACGGATCGTCTTCGCCGGCCAGAACGAGAGTCGGGCAGCGGATTCCAGCCGCCGCGTCCCGGACGTCGAAGGTCCTGGCACCGGTCCGGTCCCAGTGCGCGATCAGCGCCAGGTTCATCTCCATCCGCGCCACCGTGTCCGGGGAGATCGGATTGCGCGTGTAGTGCGGCACGCACACGCGCAGGAACTCGGCGAAGTGCGCCTCGGTCGGGTCGCCGAAGTAGCGGGCGGCGACCTCCCCGGCCTCCGGCCCGGCGATCCGGTCGAACTCGGCGATCGAGCGTGTGTACACGTAGCGCGCCACGGTGCTCACGAGGACGAGCCGCTCGACACGGTCGGGATACCGCGCTGCGTGGGCGAGCGCGATCACGCCGCCGGTCGACGTCCCGAGCAGCACGGGCCGTTCGAGCTCGAGCGCCTCGCAGAAGGCTTCGAGGTCCTCGACCCAGGTGTCGACCGTCCAGTGCTCGGGCGAGCTCCAGTCGCTCCGGCCGGCCCCTCGGATATCGAGGTAGACGACCTGGGCGAGATCGGTGAGCGCAGGCCCGATGTGCTCCTTGTAGAGGGAGTGGTCGGCGCCGGGCCCGGTGTGGAGCAGGATGACGGTCGGCCGGTCGCGCATCCACGGCCCGTCCGGCACGACCTTCACCCCGTCGACGTCGAAGAAGAGATCAACTCCCCGGACGGAGACCTTCACGCCTCCTCGATTCCGGCCTGGAGGTCGTCGAGGAACAGCCGGAGCTCGTCGTACGCCTCGGGCGCGTCGCGGAAGACCGAGTGGCGAGCGCGAGCGAAGCTCCGGAAGCGCGTCGGCCCGGCCAGGAGGTCGGCAGCTTCCCGCGCCGACTCGAGCGGTGCCCAAGCGTCGTCTTCTCCGGCCAGCACGAGCGCCGGCGCCTGGACGGCTCCGAGCTCGCCGCGCAGGTCGACCACCTTGGCCTCGCCACCCATCCAGCGCATCAGCACCTCCGGGTTCCAGTCGGCGCGCGCGATCACGTCGCTCGTGAGCGCGTAGGTCGAGAGGAGCGGGAAGCACACCCGGAGGAAGTCGGCGAAGGCGCGCTCGTCCATCTCGTCGTAGTACCGCTCGGCGACGTCGCGCGCCTCGGCTCCACCGAGCCGCTCGTAGACCGCGATGGAGCGCTCGGGCACGATCCGGGCCACGGGCGCTGCGAGGACGAGCGCGGCGGGATGCGCCGGATGGCGTGCGGCGTACTGGAGCGCGACGAGAGAGCCGAACCCCAGCCCGAACACGACGGGACGCTCGATCCGCAACGCGGCGCACAGCTCGCGAACGTCGTCCGCCCAGCGCTCGAGCCGGTGATCGTCGGGCGAGCCGGCATCGCTGCGGCCGGCACCGCGCAGGTCGAGGTAGACGACCTGCGTTCCCGCCGCGAGCCACGGGCCGATCTGCACCTTGAAGAGCCCATGGTCGAATCCCGGCCCCGGGTGCAGCAGGAGCACGGTCGGGCGCTCCCGCATCCAGGGCCCGTCGGGGACGAGCTTCGCGCCGTCGACATCGAAGAACAGGCGCACCCCGCCTACCTGCACACGCATGGAGCTACACTACTTTCGCCCGGTATCCGGCAACGGAACTGGAGCCAACGAGATGATCGAGAGAGCACACGTGATCGGCGCGGGACGCGCCGGGTCGGCGATCGCCGCGCGGTTGCGCGAGCGCGGGCTCGCGCCGTCCGACGACAGCCCGGAGCTCGTGCTGCTCTGCGTGCCGGACCGGGCCATCGCCGAGGTCGCGGCGACCGTTGCGCCGGGGCCATGGGTCGCCCACGTCAGCGGAGCCACCCCCCTTGCGGCGCTCGAGCCGCACGTGCGCCGCTTCAGCGTGCACCCCTTGCAGACGCTCACGCGGGCCAGAGGCGCCGAGCAGCTCGACGGCGCGTTCGCAGCCGTCTGCGCCGAGACGGACGAGGCGCGGGAGACCGGGCTCTGGCTCGCGCGAACGCTCGGCCTCGAGCCGTTCACGCTCGCGGATTCGAAGCGCGTCGCCTATCACGCGGGCGCCGCGATCGCCTCGAGCTATCTCGTGACGCTGCGCCGCGCAGCAGGGTCGCTGCTCGAGGCCGCAGGCGCCCCGCCCGAGGCGCTCGACCCGCTGATGCGCCGCACGATCGAGAACGACTTCGAGCTGACGGGGCCGATCGCCCGCGGCGACTGGGCGACCGTGGACGCGCACGTCGACGCGATCCGCGCCGAACGGCCGGAGTTCGAGGCGATGTACGTGACCATGGCGGAGACGACGAAGGCCTTCCTGTGAAGACGGTGCGGAGCATCGTGGAGCTGCACGAGGAGTTCGCGACAAGAACCGGAACCCTCGGGCTTGTGCCCACGATGGGTGCGCTGCACGCGGGCCACCTCGCGCTCATCGACGCGGCGCGGTCGGAGTGCGACACCGTCGTCGTCAGCCTCTTCGTCAACCCGGCCCAGTTCGACGAGGCCACCGACCTCGCCGCCTACCCTCGCGACGAGGAGCGCGACGTGGCGATGGCGGCCGAGGCTGGGGTCGACGTCCTCTTCGCACCCGGGCCTGCCGAGATCTACCCGGCCGGCTTTCAGACCTGGGTCGACGTCGAAGAGCTGTCACGCGGCCTCGAAGGCGCGTACCGGCCCGGACACTTCCGCGGCGTCGCCACCGTCTGCCTGAAGCTCTTCAACATCGTCCGGCCGCAATTCGCCTACTTCGGGCAGAAGGATGCGCAGCAGGTCGCGGTCGTTCGCCGTATGGTCTCTCGACCTCAACCTCGACTTGACGGTGAGGTCGATCCCGACCGTGCGCGACGCCGACGGCCTTGCCGTCTCGTCGCGAAACGTCCTGCTCTCGACGGCCGAGCGCGAGGCTGCCCTGGCTCTCCCCCGCGCGCTCTCGACGCGTGACCCCGCCACCGCCCGTGCCGCGCTCAACGGGCTCGAAGTCGACTACGTCGAAGTGGCCGACTTCGACCCGCCCGTGCTCGCCGCCGCCGTCCGCGTCGGCTCGACCCGATTGATCGACAACGTGATCCTGAACGAGGAGGAACGATGACCACTCGCCCGCGCAAGCCCGCTCCCGGCACGCCCGCGCCCGGGAAGCTCGCCCTGACCGAGCTCGCCGAGCTGAAGGCGCGCCGCCAGCCGATCGCGATGGTGACCGCCTACGACGCCCCGTCGGGGCGGCTCGCGGACGCCGCCGGTGCCGACGTGATTCTCGTCGGCGACTCGGCCGCGATGACCGTGCTCGGCCACGACTCGACGGTGCCCGCGACGATGGACGAGATGATCGTGCTCACGCGAGCCGCCAGCCGAGGCGCACGCCGGCCGCTGGTCGTCGCGGACATGCCGTTCGGCTCGTTCCAGGTGTCCGACGAGGACGCCCTGATGAACGCCATACGCTTCGTCAAGGAGGCAGGCGCCGACGCCGTCAAGCTGGAAGGCGCCGGGCAGACGCTGTCGCGCGTCCAGACGATCGTGGGCGCCGGAATCCCGGTGATGGGACACCTCGGGCTGACGCCGCAGTCGGCGACGATGCTCGGCGGCTTCAAGGCTCAGGGCCGGACGGCCGAGAAGGCCGTGCGGCTGTATTCCGACGCGCACGCGCTCGAGGCCGCCGGCTGCTTCGCGATCGTGCTCGAAGCGGTGCCGGCGCCCGTTGCGGCGCGGATCACCGAGGCGCTGAGCGTGCCGACGATCGGGATCGGCGCCGGCGTGCACTGCGACGGGCAGGTGCTGGTCTGGCATGACCTGCTCGGGCTGTACGAGGGCCACGCTCCGCGCTTCGTCAAGCAGTACGCGGACCTGGCCGAGCAGATCAAGACCGCCGTCGGCGCGTACGTGGAAGAGGTTCGCGAACGCCGCTTCCCGGAGGAGCAGCACACCTACTCGATGCCTGCGGACGAGCTCGCCCTCTTCGAGGAGGCGCTAGAAGACCGAATCGAGATTCGCGAACGCCGCTAGGAAGAGGGCGACGAGCCCGAGCGCCCCGAGCGAGCGGGCCCACGTCCAGCCGTGGACGGCCCGCACGCCGACGAGCAGCAGCACGGCCGACCAGGCGGCAAAGCCGAGCTCGAGCGCGTCGAAGACGCGCGCGCCGGTCCCGTGGTCGGAACCGCCGCGCCGGAAGACATCGCTGCCGAACACGGCGAGCTGAAGCGGCCAGAGGAGAAGCAGCGAGAGCGCCAGCGGAGCCGCGGCGAAGCCGAGGATGTGCCGGGCGCGTCTGAACGTGCCGACGCTTCCGAGGCCGCGCGTCCCGAGGTAGAGAGCCCCGCCGACGATGAAGTAGCCGACGAAGGCAATGACCCCGCCGGCGATGACCGCCCAGATGGCGATGTTCAGGGCGTCGTACTCGGGATCGTCGTACAGCGTGCGCGCGGTGCTGGTGCCGAGTGCGATTGCGACCGCGGCGAGAGACACGAGCGCAAGCACCGGCTCCGAACGGGCGTCGAGATCCTCGCGCGACTCGTCCCGCATCGCGACGAAGACCGACTTCGGCGAGAGGAAGACGGCGGGCACACGCAGCCACCACTGGCGGTCGGGGTCCACGCCCCGAATCTAGTGGTTCTAGCCCGAGACGGACGGGAGCGTGATCGGCTCGTTGGAGCTCGTGAGCCGGTAGCGGACCTCGAAGTCGAGCGTCTGGCCCTGCGCTTCCATGCTGAGCGTGACGAGCGCCGTCGACAGCAGCTGCGTGCCCTCGTCGATCGTGAGCACGGCCTTGATGTCGCCGAACGTGAGGCCGAGGTCGTCGAGGTCGAAGGAGAACGCGGGCTGCTCGCCGCCCGGCCCGGAGAGCGAGCCCAGCTTCGTCATCGCCTTGATCATTCCGGCCGTGTCGATCTCGCCGGCGATCGTGGTCACCGGCTTGCCGCCGATCTGCTGGTGCTCGGCGACGCGCACATCGCGGACGTAGCGGGCGAGCTCCTGGAACGCGCCGGCGCCCATCGAGCCGCTCACGCCGTTCATCTCCTTCGGCACGGGCAGCGACGTCCACGTGCCGCCCGACTCCTTCATCCAGGCGCGGTTGCCGCGGATCACCAGCTGGTAGCCCTTACCGGCCGCCTCGGGAATGCCGTTCGCGCGCAGCGAGAACGACGCGCCCTCCTTCGAGGCGGCGCCTTCCATTGCCAGGTCGACCTGCTTCCCTTCCATCTGGAAGCCGACGCTCGCCTCGAACGTCGCCGAGCTGAGCTTGGCCTGCGCCTGCTCCGCCTGCTGCAGGAGCTCCTGTGCGCGGTTGCCTTCCTCGGTGCTGCAGCCTGTGAGGAGGAACGCGGCGGCGACAACTGTTCCTAGAAGCCGAATCACGGTCCGGGCATCGGCACGGGCCGATCAGGGCTGCATCCCTCAGTTGGTAGGTTCAGCGCGTGGACGAGGCGCTCACCGAGCAGGTGCGCACGGCGATGCCGTACGCAGGGACGCTCGGTCTCGAGATGATCGCCGCCTCCAAGGACGAGGTGCACGCCACGGTCGAGTGGGAGAAACGGCTGACGACGGCGGCGGGGATGCTGCACGGCGGCGTCCTGATGGGCCTCGCCGACACGGCAGGCGCGTTCTGCGCGTTCCTCAACCTGCCCGAAGGCTCGACGGCGACCGCGACGATCGAGTCGAAGACGAACTTCTTCTCGGCCGTCCGCTCGGGACGAGTCGAGGCACGCTCGCGACCGCTTCACCGCGGCAGCCGCACGATCGTCGTCGAGACCGACCTCTTCGACGAGAACGGCAAGCACGTCGCCCGCGTCACCCAGACGCAGGCCGTGCTCTAGTCGAACGCGGCGCCGAGCGCCGAACGCGAAACGAGGTCGTCGGTCGGCGGCGACGCCCCGTCGTCGCGGAGCACGTTCGCCGCCTCGACCAGGGCGCCGTAGGCCACCGCCGCCAGCAGGCTTCCCGTCGAGACGCGGCGGACGCCCACGCCGGCCAGCTCGGCGACCGTCGGGCCGCCCGGCAGGACGAGGACGTTCAGAGGGATCTCCACCGCAGAGACGACGGACGCGATCTGCTCGAGCTCGATGAGTCCCGGCGCGTAGAGCACGTCGGCGCCCGCGTCGCGATACGCGACCAGGCGGGCGATCGTGTCGTCGAGGTCGGTGACGCCGCGGATGTGGTTCTCGGCCCGGGCGGTGAGCACCATCGGCTCGGACAGCCCCCGTGACGCCTCGGCCGCGACGGCGACACGTTCTGCGGCGACGCCGACCTCGTCCATTCCGTCCGCGCCCGGGTCGTAGTCCTCGATCGAGAAGCCAGCCGCGCCGGCCTCGGCGAGCAGCCTCACCGTCTCGGCGACACCGCCCGGATCGTCCGGGTAGCAGCGCTCGCTGTCCACGTTCAGGGGCAGATCGGTCGCGGCGGCGATCTCTCTCACGTGCGCGACGAGCTCGTCGCGGGTCACGGTCTGGTCGTGCTTGCCGAGAGCCCAGGCGAAGCCGGCGCTCGTCGTCGCGAGCGCTTCGAAGCCGGAGGACGCGAGAAGCCGGGCCGAGCCGACGTCCCACGGGTTCGGCATCACGAACAGCCCGTCTGCGGCGTGCAGCGCCCGGAATCGTTCCCGGCGCTCGGCGACCGTGGTCACGTCAGCGCCCGCGCGAGCTCGCGCTTGCCGTTTCCGACGACGGGGCGCCCGTGCGAGACGAGCACATGCTCCACCGGCAGGTCGAGCAGCGGCCGCAGCGACGTCCTCAAGTCCTCGTGCGTCGGCTTCCCGAGCCACTGTTTCGGGCAGAGGCGGAGCGGCTCGTCCGTGGCGCGCGGCTTCGCACCCGCACCGAGTAGGACGTCGCCGACCACGACGGCGCGGTGCTCCGGCAGCCAGTAGACGGCCTCCGCCGCGCGAGCGGTCTGAAACGGGACGATCCCGCCGGGCAGCTCCTCGGCCTCCGCCGTCGCGTCGACGCCGCGGTTCTGGAGCGGACGCCGTGAGCGCGACGGCGCCCAGACGCGAGCCTTCAGCCTGCCGGCTCCGCGCGCGTGCCAGTAGACCGTGAGGAGCACGTGCCTGGGGCGCGGCAGGTGGGAAGGCGGATCGAGCGGGTCGATGAGCACGAGCCCGTCGGGCGTGTCGACCGCGACCGAGCCGACGTCCTCCTCCCAGTGGTCGTGCCAGGCGGTCCAGCGGCGCAGGCCGGGGGCGATCTCCTGCAGCGTCATGCGGCGACAGGCTCCCCGCGCGGTGCGAGCACGTTGCGGAGGAACTCGCCGGTGAACGACCCCTCGGTCTCCGCGATCTGCTCCGGCGTGCCTGCCGCGATCAGCTCGCCGCCGGCCTCGCCGCCCTCCGGGCCGAGGTCGACGACCCAGTCGGCCTGCTTGATCACGTCGAGGTTGTGCTCGATCACGAGCACCGTGTTGCCGGCATCCACGAGCCGCTGCAGCACCTCGAGCAGCTTCTCGATGTCCGCGAAGTGCAGGCCCGTCGTGGGCTCGTCGAGGATGTAGAGGGTGCGGCCCGTCGCGACCTTGCAGAGCTCCGCCGCGAGCTTGACGCGCTGCGCCTCGCCGCCGGAGAGCGTCGTCGCCGGCTGTCCGAGCTTGACGTAGTCGAGCCCGACGTCGTGCAGCGTCTGGAGCCGCCGGCGCAGCTTCGGGATCTTCGCGAAGAAGGTCAGCGCCTCCTCGACCGACATCTCGAGCACGTCGGCGATCGACTTGCCCTTGAAGCGCACCTCGAGCGTCTCCTTGTTGTACCGGTGCCCATGGCAGGTCTCGCACTGCACGTAGACGTCCGGCAGGAAGTGCATCTCGATCTTGATCGTCCCGTCGCCCTTGCACGTCTCGCAGCGGCCGCCGCGCACGTTGAACGAGAAGCGGCCCGGCTTGTACCCGCGCACCTTCGACTCGGGCGTGAGCGAGTAGAGCTCGCGGATGTGCGTGAAGAGGTCGATGTAGGTCGCCGGGTTCGAGCGCGGCGTGCGGCCGATCGGCTTCTGGTCGATGTCGATCACCTTGTCGAAGACGTCGATCCCGTCGACCGAGTCGTGGTCGCCCGGCTTCACACGCATCTTGTTGAGGCGGTTGGCGAGCGCCTTGTAGACGATCTCGTTCACGAGCGTCGACTTGCCGGAGCCGGAGACGCCGGTCACCGTCACGAACTTGCCGACCGGGAACTCGACGTCGATCTCCTTCAGGTTGTGCATCGACGCACCGCGCACGGTGAAGTGGCCGCTGTCGTTCTCGCGCCGCGGCGGGATCGCGATCGTCCGCTTGCCGGAGAGGAACTGGCCCGTGATGGACTTCTTGTTCGCCATCACGTCCTTCGCGGCGCCTTCCGCGACGACCCAGCCGCCGTGCTCGCCCGCCCCCGGCCCCATGTCGACGAGCCAGTCGGCGGTGCGCATCATCTGCTCGTCGTGCTCGACGACGAGGACGGTGTTGCCGAGATCCTTGAGCCGCTGCAGCGTTGCGATCAGCCTGCCGTTGTCGCGCTGGTGCAATCCGATCGACGGCTCGTCGAGGATGTAGAGCACGCCGACGAGCTGTGACCCGATCTGCGTCGCGAGCCGGAGCCGCTGTGCCTCGCCGCCCGACAGCGTCTTTGCCGCCCGGTCGAGCTGGAGGTAGCCGACGCCGACGTTGTCGAGGAAGGTGAGCCGCTCGCGGATCTCCTTGACGATCCTGTGGCCGATCAGCTCCTCCGTCGGCGTCAGTCCCAGCTCGTCGAGGAAGGCCAGCGACCGCGTCACCGACATGCGCGTGAACTCGTTGATCGACTTGGCGCCGATGGTGACCGCGAGCACCTCGGGCTTCAGCCGCGCCCCGTTGCAGGTGCCGCACGGCCGGAAGCTCATGTACTCCTCGATCCGCTCGCGCTGCTGCGCGGAGTCGGTCTCCCTGTAGCGGCGCTGGAGCGACGAGACGATGCCTTCGAAGGCCATCGTGTAGGAGCGCCGCCGGCCCATCCGGTTCCGGTACTGGACGTAGAGCTTGTCGCCCTTGGTGCCGTGGAGGAAGAGGTCCTGCTGCTCGGTCGTCAGGTCCCGCCACGCGGTGTCGGGATCGATCTCGTAGCGGTCGCAGATCGCCTGCACGACCGAGTCGTAGAAGCCCCCGTTTCCGACCGACCAGGGGACGAGCGCGCCGTCGCCGACAGAGACGGTCGTGTCCGGGACGACCAGGTCGGGATCGATCTCCAGCTGCGAGCCGAGCCCGGTGCAGCGCGGGCAGGCTCCGTGCGGTGAGTTGAAGGAGAAGATCCGCGGCTGGAGCTCGGGCAGCGAGACGCCGTGCTCGGGACAGGCGAACTTCTCCGAGAAGAGCATCGCCTCTCCTTCGACGACGTCGATCGCAACCAGCCCGTCGGCGAGCGCCGCCGCCGTCTCGACCGACTGGGTCAGGCGCTGGCGGAGGTCGGGCTTCAGCACGAGCCGGTCGACGACCACGTCGATCTCGTGCTTGAACTTCTTGTCGAGGACGATCTCCTCCTCGAGCAGGCGCACCTCGCCGTCGACCTTGACGCGGGTGAAGCCGTCGGCCCGCAACTCCTCGAGCACGTCGCGGAACTCGCCCTTGCGGTCGCGCACGATCGGCGCGTTCACGGTGAACCTCGTGCCCTCGGGCAGCGCCAGGATCTGCTCCACGATCTGGTCGAGGCTCTGCCCCGCGATCTGCCTGCCGCAGACCGGGCAGTGAGGCCGGCCGACGCGCGCGTAGAGCAGGCGGAGGTAGTCGTAGATCTCGGTGACCGTCCCGACCGTCGAGCGCGGGTTCCGCGAGGTGGTCTTCTGGTCGATCGAGATCGCCGGCGAAAGCCCTTCGATCGAGTCCACGTCGGGCTTCTCCATCATCTGCAGGAACTGGCGCGCATAGGCGGAGAGGCTCTCCACGTAGCGGCGCTGGCCCTCGGCGTAGATCGTGTCGAACGCCAACGAGGACTTGCCCGATCCGGACAACCCGGTGATGCAGACGAGGGAATTCCGCGGCAGCCGGACGTCGATGTCCTTGAGGTTGTGCTCGCGGGCCCCATGGACGATCAGCTCGTCGGTGGCCATGTGGGCGCCATTCTAGCGTGCGAACATGTGTTCGTAAAGGGTAGGAAACCCCTCGCCGGGGAAATCCTCGCGCATGGCCGAGACCGCCAAGCGGGCCGCAATCGCAACGCTCGTCGTGGGCAGCCTCGTCGTGCTGGCGCTCGCGCTCTGGAAGCTGAGACTCCTCGCAGCGCTGCTCTTCTTCGCCTTCATCCTCGCCGCCGCGATGCGCCCCACGGTCGAAGGCCTGCGCCGGCACGGGCTCCCGCGTGCGGCCGGAATCGCACTGCACTATCTCGTCCTGCTCGGCCTGATCGTGGGCTTCCTGTGGCTCGTCGTGCCGCGCGCGATCGATCAGGTGGACTCCGCCCTGGGCGGCCTCCCGCAGTCCCGCTCGGACATCGACGAGCAGGCCCGCAGCTCGACCGGGATCAAGCACGACATCCTCACGAGCGTCCAGCGCCGTCTCGAGGACCTGCCGACGACCGAGAGCCTGGTCGACCCTGCCCTGGAGGTGACGAAGACCGTCTTCGAGGTCGCCCTCGGGATCTTCTTCGTGCTCGCGAGCGCCGCCTACTGGATCTTCGAGCGGGATCGAGCCGAGGACCTTCTCTGCTCGCTCCTCCCGCGGCGACGGCGGAAGAAGGTGCGCGACACGTGGAACCTGATCGACGCGAAGCTCGGCGCCTATGTCCGCGGCCAGGCGCTCTTGATCGTGCTGGTCGGAGTCGTGCTCTCGCTCGCCTTCTGGGCGATCGGGCTCCCGTACTGGATTCTGATCGGCACGTTCGCGGGCCTCGTCGAGATCGTTCCGGTGGTGGGCCCGTTCCTCGCCGGGGCGCTCGCCGTGGGCGTCGGCTTGACCGTGTCGTGGCAAACCGCACTCGCCGCAGGCCTGGCGGTGCTCATCGTCCGACTCCTCGAGGACTACATCGTGATCCCGCGCGTGCTCGGCGACGCGGTCGGGCTGACGCCGCTCGTCGTCCTCGTGTCCGTCACAGGATGTGGATTGCTCTTCGGCGGCTTCGCGGTGATCCTCGCGATCCCGCTCGCGGCGGTCGTGGCGACGCTGATCGACGTGATCGTCCGCGACAAGGATCCGGCCGAGGAGGACGTGCCGGCCGTGATCTTCAGCGCCAAGGACGCCGAGACTGCGCTCTAGGCTTTTCGCCAGCGGCCGAAGATCAGACCGCCGAGGGTGAAGCCGAGGCCGAAGGTCCCGAGCGAGAACGCTCCGACCGCGAGTGCCTTGCGTCCGATCGACAGGCGCTGCCAGCGGCCGAGCGCCTCCTGCTCCTCGGTCGTGAGCGGCTCTCCGCGACGCTGCTTGCGGAGTGCGCCTCCGGCCCTCAGTCCAAGGTAGAGGTCGTCGAAGATCTCGGGAGACTCAGGATCGGCCGCCATCTAGAAAGAACTGTATAGCCTCAAGCGGCTGTGCCGACACGTGTTCTCCACCTTTCCGACCTGCATTTCGGCAGAAACGAGCGTCCGGAGTCGATCGAGGCGCTTGGCAGGCTGATCGAGGAGGCTCAACCCGACCTCGTGATCGCGAGCGGCGATCTGACCCACCGCGGGCTGCGGAGCCAGCACGAGAAGGCGTCGTCGTTCCTCCGCAACCTCGAGCTGCCGCTGCTGACGATCCCCGGCAACCACGACATCCCCTACACGTTTCCGCGCCGGTTCACCCGGCCGTGGCAGGAGTTCGAGCGGCTGTGGGAGACGACCGAGCCGGTCTACCGCTCGGACGAGCTCGTCGTCGTCGGCCTGAACTCGGTCCGGCCGTGGCGGCACCAGTCGGGCCGCGTGCGCGACGAGCAGGTGCGGCGCGCTGCTGAGGTCCTGCGAGAGGTACCGGAGGGCGCGTACCGGATCGTCGCCCTGCACCACCACCTCCTCGGCCCCCCGTGGCGCTCGCGCAAGAAGCCGGTCGCGAAGCGAAACCGCGTCCTCGCCGGGCTCGTCGAGGCAGGCGCCGACCTCGTCCTGGCGGGCCATATCCACCAGAGCACGATCGCCGAACGGCGCGAGTTCGAGCTCGCGGCGCCCGGCGGCGAGCGCGCCGTCGTCGTCTCTATCGCTCCCGGCTTCGGCCAGCCGCGTCCGAACCGGCGCGGCGAGGCGCGCGGGCTCCACCTCTACGAGATCCACGAGAGCGCGCTCCGCATCCAGACGTACATCTGGCGCGAGGACGGTTGGGGGCTCACGGCCGTGCGGATGTTCCCGCGCGGCCGTGAGCCTCTTGCCTTCGAGTCGCGCTAGACGGTCGCGCCGCGGTTGCCGCGGCCGGCGATGGCGCGGTAGATCACCAGCAGGACGATCGAGCCGACGATCGCCGTCAGCCACGTGCTGATGTCGAAGAACTCGTCCATCGGGTCGGCGTTGAAGAGCGCACCGGCGAGGAAGCCGCCGATGATCGCGCCGACGATCCCGATGATCGTGGTGATGATGAACCCGCCCGGATCGTCGCCGGGCAGGAGCGCCTTCGCAATCGCACCAGCGAGCGCCCCCAGAATGATGAAAGCGATGATTCCCATGTAACTGACCCCCAGGTTTGTTGTTGAGACGTGCGACTCCGTAGATCCCCGCGCGAGCCGGGCGGCAAACCGCAACCCGCGCCTCCTCACCGGCGCTAGAGTCCCGGCCGAACCCGATTCCGAGGAGAGAGACGATGGAGCAGCTCGCCGACCTGAAGTCACGCCTGGCCGAGATCCACGACCTGCGGCGCGCGCAGGAGATCCTCTTCTGGGATCAGACCGTGATGATGCCGCCGGGCGGCGGACCCGTGCGCGGCGCCCAGCTCACGACCCTCGACCGGATCGCACACGAGAAGTTCATCTCGGACGAGATCGGGTCGCTGCTCGAGGCTCTCGCAGGGCACGAGCAGGAGCTCGACTACGACTCCGACGACGCGAGCCTGATCCGCACGACGCGCCGCGACTGGGAGAAGGCCCACCGGGTCCCGGCGGAGCTCGCCGCCGAGATGGTCGGCGCAGGCGCCGAGGCTCACGATGTCTGGGCGAAGGCGCGGGCCGAGAACGACTACGAGCTCTTCCTCCCCCACCTCGAGCGCGCTGTCGAGCTGAAGCGCCGCTACGTGGACTGCTTCGAGGGCTACGACGACCCGTACGACGTCCTCCTCGACGACTACGAGCCCGGGATGAAGACGGCAGAGGTCCGCCAGGTCTTCGACGACCTGAAGACAGAGCTCGTGCCGCTGATCGCCGACATCGGCTCGGTCGACGGCGACGACGCGTTCATGGACGGCCCCTGGCCGATCGACGCGCAGAGCGACTACTCCGTGAAGATCATCGAGCGGTTCGGCTTCGACGAGTCGTTCGCCCGGCTCGATCTCACGGTGCACCCGTTCGCGGCGAGCTCCGGAACGCAGGACATCCGGCTGACGACGCGCTACAAGGAGGACGACATCACGTCGATCTTCACGGCGATGCACGAGTGCGGCCACGGGCTCTACGAGCACGGCGTCTCGCAGTCGCTGGAGCGCACGCCGCTCTGCCACGGCGTCTCCTCGGCGCTGCACGAGTCGCAGAGCCGGATGTGGGAGAACATCGTCGGCCGCAGCCGGCCCTTCTGGAACCACTTCTACCCCTCGTTCCAGGAGGCGTTCCCGGAAGCGGTCGGCGACGTCGACCAGGAGCGCTTCTACCGCGCCATCAACCGGGTGAAGCCCTCGTACATCCGCGTCGACGCCGACGAGGCGACGTACAATCTGCACATCATCCTCCGCTTCGAGCTCGAGCAGGAGATCATGGCCGGCACGATCGACCTGAAGGAGCTGCCGGCGGTCTGGAACGCGCGCTTCGAGGAGTACCTCGGGATCCCCGTGCCGAACGACACGCTCGGCGTCCTCCAGGACGTCCACTGGTCGGGCGGCGGCTTCGGGTACTTCCCGACGTACTCGCTCGGGAACATCGTCTCCGTGCAGATCTGGGAGAAGGTGCTGTCCGAGATCCCCGACCTCACCGATCAGTTCGAGCAGGGGGAGTTCGGGCAGCTGCACGAGTGGCTGCGCGACCGGCTGTACGTCCTCGGGCGGAAGTTCACGCCGCAGGAGACGCTCGAGCGGGTCGTGGGCGGCCCGATCGACGCGGCGCCGTACGTCCGCTATCTGAAGGAGAAGCTGGGAGCCCTCGCCGCCGCCTAGGCAGGCTGGACTGAACGTTCGCTAGACGTCCGGGCCGATGATGGGCCGCTTCTGCACGAACGTGCGGTAGAGGATCAACAGCACGATGGCGCCGCCCAGCGAGAAGGCGAGCGACGCGAACGCCTCGTTAGCCGTGATCGTGTCGTCACCGTCGATGACGCCGACGAGGCTGGCGACAAGGCCGCCGAGCAGCGAGCCGCTGACGCCGAGCACGATCGTCTGCCAGAGCTTGAGGGGGTCCTTGCCGGGGACGGCGAAGCGCGCGAGCAGGCCGATGATCAGGCCGGAGACGAGCAGGGTGAGCAGCGCGCCGAGCATCGCGCGACTCTAGTCGAAGCGACCGCTACGCGAACCGTGCTGCGGCGCGAGCTCTCGCCTTCTCCGCCTCGACCTCACGGTCGCGCGGTGCGGCGTTGGTGACGAGCGACGCGAGCAGGCGCTTCGACACATCGGTGACCTCGGCGACGGCGCGCTCGAACGCTGCTTCGTTGGCCTTGGACGGCTTCGACGCACCGCTGATCTTGCGAACGTACTGCAGGGCGGCCGCCTCGATTTCCTCCGGCGTCGCGGCGGGCTCGAAGTTGTGCAGCACACGGATGTTCCGACACATGGGTTGACCTCCTAGGTAACGGGCTCCGCCAGAGCGAGCAGCTCCCGGCGCAGCTCCTTGATCTCGTCCCGCAGCTTCGCCGCGTACTCGAAACGGAGCTCCTCGGCAGCGACGAACATCTCCTCCTCGAGCGTGACGGCGAGCTTCTCGAGCTCCTCGCGCGACAGACCCTCGACGTCGGCCCTCGCACCGCGCCGCCGGCGGCCGGGCACGTTCGGGTTCTCGAGCGACAGGAACTCGGCGATGTCGGAGACTCCCTTGACGATCGAGATCGGCGTCGTCCCGTGCTCCTCGTTGTACGCGAGCTGGACGTTGCGCCGGCGCTCGGTCTCGTCCATCGCACCCTTGATCGCCTCGGTCATCTTGTCCGCGTAGAGGAGGACGCGGCCGTTGAGGTTCCGCGCGGCTCGGCCGATCGTCTGCACGAGCGCCGTCTTGCCACGGAGGAAGCCCTCCTTGTCGGCGTCGAGGATCGCCACGAGCGACACCTCGGGGAGGTCGAGCCCCTCGCGCAGCAGGTTGATCCCCACGAGCACGTCGTACTCGCCGAGGCGCAGCTCACGGATGATCTGGATCCGCTCCAGCGTGTCGATCTCGGAGTGCAGATAGCGCGCGCGGACGCCGGCCTCGAGCAGGTAGTCGGTCAGGTCCTCGGACATCTTCTTCGTCAGCGTCGTCACGAGCACGCGCTCGCCCGCCTCCTCACGCTTGCGAATCTCGTTCAGGAGATCGTCGATCTGGTTCTTCGTCGGCCGCAGCTCGACCTCGGGGTCGACGAGGTAGGTCGGGCGGATCAGCTGCTCTGCGACGACGGTCGAGTGGCGGAGCTCGAACGCGCCCGGCGTTGCCGAGACGAAGACGAGCTGGTTCACCTTCTCCAGGAACTCGTCGAACCGGAGCGGCCGGTTGTCGAGCGCGGACGGGAGCCGGAAGCCGTGGTCGACGAGCGTCTGCTTGCGCGAGCGGTCGCCCTCGTACATGCCGCCGATCTGCGGGACGGTCTGGTGCGACTCGTCGACGAAGACGACGTAGTCGGAGGGGAAGTAGTCGAGGAGCGTGTGCGGCGCCGAGCCCGCCGGCCGCCCGTCGAGGATCCGCGAGTAGTTCTCGATCCCGTTGCAGAAGCCGAGCTCGCGCATCATCTCCATGTCGTACTCGGTGCGCTGCCGGATCCGGTGAGCCTCGAGCATCCGGCCCTGGCTCTCGAAGAGCGTCACCTGCTGCTCCAGCTCGTGCCGGATCTCGTCCTGCGCGCGCTCGATCGTCGGCTTCGAGGTGACGTACTGCGTCGCCGGGAAGACGGTGATCGTGTCGAGCTTCGCGAACACCTCGCCGGTGAGCGGATCGAAGTGCGTGATCTGCTCCACCTCGTCGCCGAACATCGAGATCCGGTAGGCGGTCTCGGCATACGCCGGCTGGATCTCGATCACGTCGCCCTTGACACGGAAGCGTCCGCGGCCGAGCAAGGTGTCGTTGCGGACGTACTGGATGTCGATCAGCTTCCGCAGCATCACGTCGCGGTCCGTCTCCTCGCCGACCGTGAGGAAGACGACGCGCTTCTCGTACTCCTCGGGCGAGCCGAGGCCGTAGATGCAGGACACCGAGGCGACAATCACCGTGTCGCGGCGCTGGAGGAGGTTCGAGGTGGCAGCGTGGCGGAGCCGGTCGATGTCGTCGTTCCGCGAGCTGTCCTTCTCGATGTAGAGATCGGCCTGCGGGACGTACGCCTCGGGCTGGTAGTAGTCGTAGTAGGAGACGAAGTACTCGACGGCGTTGTGCGGGAAGAACTCCCGAAACTCGTTGCAGAGCTGGGCGGCGAGCGTCTTGTTGTGCGCGATCACGAGCGCCGGCTTCTGCAGCTTCTCGATGATCCAGGCCATCGTCGCGGTCTTGCCGGTGCCGGTCGCGCCGAGCAGCGTCTGGTAACGCTCGCCCCCCTGGAGCGACCGCGCGATCTCCTCGATCGCCCGCGGCTGGTCGCCCGTGGGGACGTACGAGGCCGATGTCTTGAGATCCGCCATCTGGGTACAGGGTACCCCGTGCCCCCGGAGTCAAAGAGTCCCCCGTACTCGACCTATGCCGCCCTGGTGGGCATCTTCGGCGCCGGCATGGCGGGCGTCGGCGCGCTCGCTTCGCTCCGCGGCAGGCGGCTCGAGCACCTGACGGCGCTCGACCTCGCAGTGCTCTCGGCCGCGACGTTCAAGGCCTCGCGGACGGTCGCTCACGACGAGGTGCTGAGCTTCCTGCGACAGCCGTTCGTGCAGGGTGAGGCGCACGAAGGGGACGAGAAGCCGGTCGAGGACGGCGGCGCGCGTCAGGCGGTCGGCGAGCTGCTCACATGCAGCCGCTGCATCGGGATGTGGGCGGCAGCGGGGATCGTCGGGATCCACACGGTCGCGCCCCGGACCGGCCGCCTGCTGACCTGGTCTCTGGCCGCCTCGGCGGCGAACGACTTCTTCCAAGCCGGCTTCAGCGCGCTTGCCGCGAAGGCCAACGAACTCGAGCAGCGCACGGGCGGAAGCTAGCCGTTCCATCATTCCGCCCGTCTAGGATGCGGCCGCGATGATCCCCGCCGTCTCCCGCACCCGCCTGCTCCAGCTTGCTCTCGCCGTGGCCGGCGCGCTGCTGGTCGACCCGCGCTCGGCGATCGCACAGTTGCGCGCGCCCTCGCTCGCTCGGCTTTCTGTCCGCAACCGCGGGCGGCAGTACTTCGGCGACCGACGACTTTTCGCGAGCGTGAGCCCCGGCGTCAAGGGCCGCGACACTGCCTCGGTCGCCTTCTCACTCGACCGTCCCGCGACGGTCCGGCTCGAGGCGGTCCGCACGGCGTTGCGGAAGCGCACGACGGTCTGGCAGACGGAGCGCTTCTTCGACGCGGGCTACCACCGGCTCTGGTGGCGGCCCAAGGCGGAGATGCCGGTGGGCTCCTACGTGATGCGGCTGACGGTCGAGGACGAGGACGGCAACCGGAAGACATACGGCGGTCGGCGACCGGCGAAAGCCTCCCGTTCGACGACCCCGGTCGTGCGGCTCATCGGCGTCGAGGCTGCATTCGACAAGCGCAGCTACGCGCCGCTCGAGCCGGCCCAGCTGACGATCACCGCCGACGCAGAGCGCATCACGGTCCAGTTCCTCGCCTGCGGCACGGAGGCGGAGTACACCGACCGCACCGACGAGATGCGAGGGCAGCCGATCGGCCTGCCCCTCTCCTACGGCTGGGCGAGAAAGCGCTCGGGACCGCACACCATCGTGGTCAACCCGGGCGCGTGGGTCAGCGGCGTCTATGCCGCGAAGCTGACCACCGACGACGGCCGGGTCGGGTTCGCACCCCTGATCCTCCGGCCCCCCGCGCTCGGCACGGTCCGCGAGGCGGTCGTGATGCCGACGAACACCTGGCAGGCCTACAACTTCGACGACTCGGACGGCGACGGCTGGGGCGACACCTGGTACGCCGGCGGTAACCCGCCGGTCCGCCTCAACCGGCCGTACCGGCAGCGCGGCACGCCGCCCTGGTTCCGCCGCTCGGACGTGCCGTTCCTCAAGTTCCTGCGGCAGACCGGCCGGACACCTGACGTCCTCGCCGAGGACGACCTCGAGGCGTTCCCGAGCGGCGACGAGCTCCGGCGTCTCTACGACCTCGTCGTCTTCCCGGGCCACACGGAGTACGTCACCGAGCACGCCTACGACATCGTGCAGCGGTTCCGCGACCTCGGCGGACGGCTCATCTTCCTGACGGCGAACAACTTCTTCTGGAAGGTCGAGAAGAACGGAGAGTGGATGAAGCGGGTCCAGCTCTGGCGCAACCTCGGCCGGCCCGAGGCTGCACTCATCGGCACGCAATACCGGGCGAACGACAACGGGACGAAGCAGGGCGTCTACAACATCCTCGACACGGCGGCGGCACCCTGGCTCTTCGCGGGAACCGGTCTCGTCAACGGCAGCACGCTCGGCGAGATGGTCGGCGGCTACGGCATCGAGATCGACTCGACGACGCCGTTCTCGCCTCCCGGGACCAAAGTGCTCGCACAGATCCCGAACCTCTTCGGCCCGGGATTGAACGGCGAGATGACCTACTACGAGACGGAGCAGGGCGCTCGCGTCTTCAGTGCCGGGGCGCTCGATTTCAGCGGCTCGATCACCTTCCAGCCCGTCTGGCGGATGCTCGACAACCTCTGGCGGCACATGACGCAGTAACGGTTCCGCGGCCCTGTCAGCGTGTGTAAGGTGCGCCTGACATGCGCCGTACGCACCTCCTGATTTCAGCCGTTGCGCTGCTGCTCGTCCCGGCCCTCGCGGGCTGTGGCGGCGACGATGCGGACGAGGCCGGCTCGACCACGGCTGCGGTGGAGACGACCGGCACCGCCGCGGGCGTCGAGCTCGACGGCGTCAAGAGCTATCTCACCGGCCACACCGAGCAGCTCGCCGGCGCGACGGCGGAGTTCGACACCCTCGCCAAGGAATACGACGCGCTCGCCAAGGGGGTCGACTATGACCACGGCCGGCTCCTGAGTGAGCACGGCGACGACGTGAGCCGGATCCTCGCCGACGCCAAGGAGCGCTGGACCGAGGCGAACCCGTACTACGAGCAGGTCGAAGGGATCGTCGCGGGCACACCGTCGCTCGCCGAGTACGACGTGATCCTCGACGCCGGCTCGAGCGCGGAGGAGGACCCCGAGAGCGCCGTCCCCTTCGATCTCGAGCTCGCCGACGGCCGCACGCTCAAGCAGCCCGGCAACCTCTTCAACCTCACCGAGGGAATGCTCTGGGGCACACTCCCCGATCTGACCGCAAAGGCCGAGGCGGACCTCGACGGCGACGGCCAGACGCAGTTCGGCGAGTCACTGCCGGACGCGCACGTGCTGACCTCCGCGGCCGCCGCGTTCAAGCGCTACGCCGACGAGCTCCATGCCGACGCACAGGCCTGGGAGCCGACCGCCTCCGATGCGTTCACGGCGCTCGTCGTGATGGTTCCGACGATGAGCGAGTACTTCGGCCAGTGGAAGGAGTCGCGCTTCGTCCGGGGCGACGCGGCCGAGAGCGAGGCGTTCAACGTCGTCTCGCGCCTCTCGGACATCAACGACATCATCTCGGGCCTGCAGGTCGTCTACGACGGCGTGCAGCCGGGCATCGCCGAGGTCGACCAGGCCGCCGCGACGCAGACCGGGGAAGAGCTCGACGAGCTGGGATCGTTCATCTCCGACCTGCGTGAGCAGGAGGCGGACGGCAAGCGGTTCACTCCCGAGCAGGCCGATCAGCTCGGCGCCGACGCGCAGCGGCGCGGCGACGCGGTCGCAGGGCAGGTCTCACAGCACGCGGCTCAGCTCGGGGTCGAGATCCAGCAGTAGCGATGCGGCGTCTCGCCCTCCTCGCCGCCGTGGTCGCCACGACTCTGCTGGCGGCAGTGCCGGCGGCGGCCGAAGTACCCGCAGGGTGGGCGCGGGCGGTCGACACCCGGCGCGACCTCGGCTCCGCCCAGACCGCGCTTGCACTCGGTGAGCCGGCACGCAGCCGCGAGCTCGTCGCTCGCGCTTCGGCGGCGCTCACTCCGATCATCCCTTCGCTGCCGCCTCAGGCCCGGCGGGACGTCACTGCGGGGATCGCCGCCGTGAAGTCTGCGGGCCAGGACGCACCCGCCCTCGCACGAGCGAGCGCGCGCTTGTGGACGACGCTCCTCTACGCAGGTCTCGCGGGAGCCGTCGCGGACGCGAAGGCCGGTGACGCTGCCGCCGCTCGCAACTGGCTGCTCGTTCGCGAGTATCGAACGCCGACCCGCTTCACCCGCGCCGGCACCGATGCGACCCTCGCGGTCACCGGGCTCGCCCGCGGCGAGACCACACCGAAGGCTGCCGCACGAGACATCCGTGCCGACCTCCTCGACACGTACGAAGCCCGTCTGCGGGCGACCCTGCAGAGCGCCGTCGGCGCAGCCAGGCGCGGATTCGACGTCCGCCTCGCCGAGACGGCGGCCCTCGCCCACGGGTACGCCGGCATCCTCGACGCCAGCTATCGCTCGCAGCGGGGCATCGCCGCGTCGAAGCGCCTGGACACCGCACTGGGACGGCTCGAGAGCGCAGCGCTGGGCGGCGGCCGGGCCGAGGTCGAGAGCGCCGTCGGAGCGGTCGAGCGGCAGCTCGAAGGCTTCCGCGCTTCGCCGCTGGCCCCGGCCGAACAGGCACGGCGGGCCGGCCAGCTCGACCGCTTCCTCCGGCTCGTGCCGATCGAGTACGACCGCGGCGTCGAGGACGGCCGCGTCACGCTCGCGTTCGAGATCCAGGAGGCGATCAGCTTCCGCGACGCCGCCGCAGCTGCGCTCGCGGACATTTCACCGACGCTGCTCCAGCGCGACGCGGCGGCCACGCGTGAGCTGACACGCATCTTCGCGGCACTCGGGAACACACTCGACGCGGCCGGCGGCGGCCGCGCCGTCGCCCAGGCCGAGTACGTCTCCGCGCTCGCAGAGCGCTCGCTCGACTTGATCGAAGGGCTCTTCCCCAAGGAGTGGAAGGAGGCGGCCGCGGGCGCCGACTTCGACGTGATCGCGGCCTCGCTCAACCGGCTCGCGAACGCAGCCGAGGCGGGGAGCTGGAGCCGCGCGGAGCAGGCCCGGCTGGAGGCGTACGGCATCTTCGAGCTCGGCCCGGAGCAACGGCTCCGCGGCATCGCACCCTCGCTGTTTCAGCGCATCGAAGGGCTGTTCTGGTACGGCGACGGCGACCAAGCCGGGCTCGTACAGCTCGTGAAGCGGAAGGACGCCGGGCCGCAACTTGACGCGTCGCTCGCTGCCCTCGACACCGAGCTCGACGCTGCGGCACAGCGCGTCGGTACCGGAGCAGGCTCCACCGGCGCCGTCATCTCGAACAGCGCAGTCGTCGTCTTCCGCGAAGGCCTCGAGGCGGTGCTGATCCTCGCCGCGCTGATGGCCAGCATGGTGGGCGCCAACCGCAGGTTCCGGAAACCCCTGCTCATCGGCGTCGCCGTTGCGTTCGTCGCGTCGGCAATCACCTGGGCGATCGCGCAGACCGTGCTCGGCTCGCTCGCCCGCTACGGCGAGAAGCTCGAAGCGGTCGTCTCGGTGATCGCGATCGGGGTGCTCCTGCTGATCCTCAACTGGTTCTACCACCGCGTCTACTGGGCCGAGCATCTCGCAGGCTTCCACCAGCGCAAGCAGCGGCTCCTCCGCGGCGCGGGCGTCGGGCTCGTCGCCGCGCAGACCCTCGGACTGGCGGCGCTCGGGTTCTCGAGCGTCTACCGCGAAGGGTTCGAGACCGTTCTCTTCCTGCAGGCGATCACACTCGAAGCGGGGATCCTCGCCGTGCTGCCCGGTGTTGCGCTTGGCCTCGCCGCGACCCTCGCCGTCGGCGGTCTCACGATCCTGCTCGAGCGCAAGCTGCCGCATCGCAAGATGCTGATCGTGACCGGGATCCTGATGACCTGGGTGCTCGTGATCCTCGTCGGGACGACGGTTCAGACGTTCCAGGTCGTCGGCTGGCTCCCGGTGGCGCCGATCGACGGGCTCCGGTTGCCCTACTGGGCAGGGACCTGGCTCGGCATCTACCCCACGTGGCAGGGGATCGCAGCGCAGGCCGGCGCGGCCGCCTTCGTGGTCGGCAGCTACCTCGCCGCCGAGCACGTGCGCGCGCGGCGCCGCCGTAAGGTGCTCGTCCGTCGCGGCCAGCCGCGGACCGTGAATCCGGGCACGGCGCCGGAACCGAACGAATCCATCATCACGTCCGTTTAGCATTGGCGGCCGGATGCGCCGCCTCGCGCTGATCGTGCCGCTGCTCGCGCTCGCTCTCCCGGGGGCGGCTGCGGCAGCCGACCTGACCGCGGTTCCCCGCGACTTCTCGCCGCAGGCGAAACGGCTCAGGGTCCACGCGGAGCTTCCGGCCGCGGCGCATGTCGGCGTTCAGCTCGCGACGGAGGCCGGGAAGCCGGTCGGCTGGATCGCCGAGCCGCAGCGGCGCCGCTTTCTGACGCTGCGCTGGAACGGGCGGCTGGGCGGCGCCGATGTCCCCGACGGCGAGTACAAGGTCCGGCTGGTCGACGGCTTGCTGGTGCTCGCGGAGACACCGGTCACGATCGACCGGGTCGCCCCGCGCGCGATGAACATCACGGCCCACAACCGAGGCCGACAGCCGTTCCAGGGCGACAAGACCCGCGTGACGACGATCTCGCCGAACGGGGACAAGCTGCGCGAGTCGGCCAAGATCTCGTTCACGCTCAGCGAGCGCGCGATCGTGCACTTCGAGGTCACGACGACGATCAGCACCCCGAAGACGATCTACGAGCTGACCGCGAACCTGCGGCCGGGCCGCAACACGTTCACCTGGTTCCCACACTGGTCGATGGGAGCGCGCACGTACCTCGTTCGGATCACGACCACCGACTCTGCCGGCAACCGGCGCACGTACGGCGACGACACCGCGCGGCGTGGCCGGAAGCTGAAGTCGGCAGTCGTGCGGGTCCTCGGCGTCGACGCGGGCTTCACTGCCGAGAGCTACATCGCACCCAGCTCGGCTCGCCTCGCAATCGAGACCGACGCCGAGGGGCTGACCCTGCAAACCTTCCGCGCCGGGCCGGAGGGAGACGCGACGCATAGCGACTCGATCATGAACGGTGTGCCCGTGAGCCAGCCGGTGACGATCCCCTGGATCGCGCGCCACCGGCGCGCCACGCTGAACTTCGCGATCGGACCGTGGCCGACGGGCGTCTACTTCGTCAAGCTGACCGCCAACGACGGCCGCATCGGCTACGCGCCATTCGTCGTCCGGCCGACCACGTTCGGCTCGACGAGTCGCATCGCCGTCGTGATGCCGACGAACACGTGGCAGGCCTACAACTTCCGCGACTCCAACGGCAACGGCTGGGGCGACACGTGGTATGCGAAGGGTGCGCAGAGCACCGCCAAGCTCGGGCGGATGTACATCCGGAGAGGCGTGCCGCCGCAGTGGCGGAAGTACGACGTCGGCTTCATCCGCTGGCTGCACGCCACCGGCAAGCAGCCCGAGATCATCACCGAGACCGACCTCGAGGGGATCCGTACCGGCGAGGAACTGGCCGCGCTCTACGACTTCGTCGTCTTCCCGGGCCACTCGGAGTACGTGACCCGCCATGAGTACGACCTGATCCAGCGTTACCGCGATCTGGGAGGCAACCTCGCCTTTCTCTCCGCGAACAACTTCTTCTGGGAGGTGAGGCTGGAGGGGCGCACCCTCCGGCGCACGAGGCTCTGGCGGAGCATCGGACGGCCGGAGTCGGCGCTGATCGGCGTCCAGTACCGCGCGAACGACGACGGCCGAATCCAGCGCCCCTTCGTCGTCCGCTCGGCGGCGACAGCGCCGTGGCTCTGGGCCGGCACCGGCCTTACCGACGGGTCGACCTTCGGAGAGGAGCTCGGCGGCTACGGGATCGAGATCGACTCGGCGTCGACGGTGACCCCGCCGGGGACGATCCTGCTCGCCGACATCCTCGACCTCTACGGTCCGGGTCTAACGGCTCAGATGACCTACTACGAAACCGCAACGGGCGCCAAGGTCTTCGCAGGCGGCGCAATCGACTTCGGTGGCAGCGCCATGCTTCCCAAAGTCCGTCGGATGCTCGAGAACCTGTGGGCGCGCCTGGCGACGCCGTAGACGTCCAGCTCATCCGAGTCTCGAGCGAGGCCGAGCTCGCGGCCATGCGCCGCCTCTACGCCCTCTACCTGCACGACCTCTCGGCGTACAGCACTCACTACGAGCTCGACGGCGAGGCCCGCTGGCGGCCGGACTACCTGGAGGACATGCTCCCGCGCGCCGAGTGCCACTGCCTCCTGATCCGCGCGGACGGAAAGCCCGCCGGCTTCGCGCTCGTCACGGTCAAGCCGTTTCCGTACATGGCCAAGGACGCCGACGTCCGGCTGGCCGAGTTCTTCGTCGCGCAGCCCTACCGGCGGCGCGGAATCGGACGAGCCGCCGCGCTGGAGGCGCTCGCCGCGTTCCAGGGCGACTGGGTGTTCGAAGTCCTGGACGGCAACGAAACGGCGCTCGCGTTCTGGCGGGCGATCGTTCCCGACGCCGAGGAGCGGCCGGGGCAGGGCGACACGGTCTTCCGCTTCAGCCGTTAGGCGGGAACGGCAGGCGCCTCTGGCACGTCGCGGGGGCCGAAGCGAAGTGCGACCGAGGCGAAGTAGAGCGCGAACACGGTCATCCCGCCCGCGATGATCGCGAACACCGGGCGCGTGCCGAGCGTCTCGAGCAGCGGGCCAGCGGCGGCGAGCCCGATCGGCCCGGCGAGCATCGCGATCGTCAACACCGCCGTCATCAGCTTCGGCCGCAGCGCTTCGGGCGTTCGCGTGGTCATCAGCCCGATCACCGGCGCGTTCACGAGCGGCTGCGGAATCGTCGAGACGAACAGCGCGGCCATCGTCGCCCAGAGCGGCAGGTCGAGCCCCAGGAGCCAGATCGGCAGCGGCAGAGCCACGATCCCGAACGCGGCGAGTTTCAGCGGCTTGAACCGCGGCATCAGCTTCATCGCCAGGACCATGCCGAGCAGAGCGCCCGCGCCGAGAGACGCGAACAGCGCCCCGGCAACGCGAGAGCTCTCGCCGAACTCGTCGAACGCGAGCACCGGCAGCGCAGCCGAGAGGGCCGAGCCGAACATATTCAGGAAGACCGCCGCGAGCCCGATCCGCCAGAGCAGCGGATCGCGCAGCAGGAAGTGGAGGCCCGCGAACACACCGCGCGCGTCGTCCGTCTGCGGTTGCGGCGGGCGTGACGGGACGAAGAGCGTCAGCGTCAGGAAGGAGAGCAGGAAGGTCGCGGCGTCGATGTAGAGCACGCTCGTCGCCCCCACGGCTGCGATCAGCAGGCCGGCGATCACCGGGCCGAGCAGGTTCGTCAGCGTCGTCGCCCCTTCGATCACGGCGTTCGCCTGCGCCACGGTCGTCTCGTCCTCGCCGACGAGCTCGGGCAAGATCACCCGCTGCGAGGCGAAGAACGGCGCCAGGAAGCAGCCGATTGCAAAGACGATCACGAGCAGGAGAGGAAAGCTGAGCACCCCCGCCGAGTGCAGGAGGGGTATCGAGCACATCAGCGGCACACGAGCGAGATCCGAAAGCTGCATCGTGCGGCGCGCACCGAGCCTGGCTACGACCGCTCCGCTCGGGATCCCGAGCAGGGCGACCGGCGCCATCTCGACCGCGAGAACGATCCCCATCTTCGCCGCGGAGCCCGTGGTTACCAGCACGAACCAGGGCAAGGCGAGGAAGGTGATCCGCGAGCCGAGCGAAGAAACGATCTCGGCCACGATCAGCGCGGCAAGCGAACGGTTGCGCAGGATGCTCACCACGAAAACATAATACGTCCGTACGTTTTTGTAAAGTGAGCAGATGCCCAAGGTCTCGGTCGAACACAAGCAGCGCCGCCGCGAGGAGATCCTCGAGGGTGCACAGCGCGCGTTCGCACGGCACGGCTACGAGGGCGCGACCGTCGCTCGCCTGGAGGAAGAGACGGGACTCTCGCGGGGTGCGATCTTCAGCTACTTCGAGAACAAGGAGGCGCTGTTCATCGGCGTCGTCGGGCGCTCGTCGGAGCGCCTGGTCGAGATCTGGCTGGACCGGGGCTTCCGGTCGCTGCTCGAGGCGATCGTGCACGAGGATCCCGAGTGGCTCTCCGTCCAGATCGAGGCCACGAGGCGCGTCCGGACCGAGGAGCGCTTCCGCAAGCAGATCGAGCGCCTCGACGCGGAGTCGAAGGAGAAACGGCCTTCGCGCTTCGAGCGGCTCCACCCCGCGGTCCGGGAGGACGTGCCGATCGAGGTGACGCTCCAGTTCCTCAGCTTCGTCGCCAACGG
This sequence comes from uncultured Gaiellaceae bacterium, assembly GCA_963749515.1. Taxonomy (GTDB): domain Bacteria; phylum Actinomycetota; class Thermoleophilia; order Gaiellales; family Gaiellaceae; genus Gaiellasilicea. Next base: position 227,070 of record CAVVMR010000010.1, on the reverse strand, counting down.
CCTCGCGATCGCGCGCACGACCGGCGACGAGCTTCCGGATCTCGACCTGCTGAACGAGCTCGTCGAATCAGGCGTCGGGCGTCGTTAGCCGCGCGCACCGCGGCACGCCGAAGCGAAGCGCGCGGCGGATGATCGTGCCCTCGGTCGCAACGTCGACATAGACGCAGCCGGGGCGCGCTACCAGGAAGTACCCGGGGAACTGCGTGCCGCGGTTCCAGGGCTCGCGGGAGCTGACGAGGCGGCAGGCCTGGAAGCGAACGCTCTGGGTGCCGGCCGCGAGCGGCACGCCGGTCCCGTCCTTCTGGCGGATCGCGTTGTAGCCCAGCGAGGCAAACGGGCGCGAGCGCGTGGCGATCGTCACCGTCGGCGCTGCATTCGGGTCGACGACCACGAGCACCTTCAACGGGTTCGCCCTCCCCGGCCGGAGCTGGTCGAGGTACCTCCTGCTGTAACCGTCCCTCATGCCGACGAACGCGACGTGCCCGACGACGACGGCGTTCTCGCGCCAGCCGCGGCCGAGATCACCGTACGCGCTCGAGGAACACCCGCGGACGTAGGGCTCGGGCTCGTCGGCGAGCGCGGGCACGACGGCGACGAGAGCCAGGAGCATCGCAACGATCGCGAAGCGCATGCTCGAATGTTAGGACAACCCGAGCTCGGAGCGGTACGCGTCGGCGTAGATCTCCTTCAGCTTCTGCACGCGCGCGACGTAGCTCCGCGTCTCCGAGAACTGAATCCCCTTCCCCTCGTCACGCCACCGGTCGACGTTCGTCTGCCCGGCGTTGTACGCGGCGAGCGCGAGCTCTTCGTTGCCGTACTTGTCGAGCAGGTGGCGGAGGTACCAGGAGCCGTAGCGGACGTTCAGCTCCGGGTCGACGAGGTCCGACTCGTGCCAGCCGTGGCCACCCGTGCGATCGGCGATGCCCTGCGCCGTCTCCGGCAGGAGCTGCATCAGCCCCACGGCGCCGGATGACGAGACCGCATCCGCGTCGAACTTCGACTCCTGATAGATCACCGCGGCGACGAGCTGCGGGTCGAGGTGGTAGTTCTCGGCGTGGCCGATGACGATCTGCTCGTAACGGAGGGGGTAGCGAAGGCGCTCGTACCAGCGGGGCTCCGTCTCGTAGACGTAGAGCGCGAAGCCGCCGAGGAGGAGCACGACCAGCGCAAGGCTGCCGAGACGGGTCACGCCTGCGTCAACTCCGCCATCACCTGCTCGACCCACGCGTCGAGCTCCTCCAGGGTGCCGGTGTTGACGTAGGAGAAGTCGGCGCGCTCCACCTTCTCCTTGTCCGGCAGGAGCCTGCTCTCGCGGTCGTCGCGCGCGACTCGGCGTCTCTGCTCACGCAGCTTCGCCGGCGCGGTGATCACGACCACCTTGTCGAATCGCTTGTCGCCGCCCGTCTCGTACAGAAGCGGCACTTCGGTGACCGAGACGGCCGGCGGATTCGGCAGCTCACCGAGCTGATCGCGCCACGTCAAGTACTCCTCCGCGACGCGGGGATGCAGCAGCTGCTCGAGGAAGTCGAGCTTCGACCGGTCGGCGAAGACGACGTCTGCCACCCGCGCCCGGTCGATCGAACCGTCGTCTCCGAGCACTCCCTCCCCCAGCTCGGTCACGATCGCGTTTCGGACGTCCGCATCCGTCCGCAGCAGGTGGTGGACGATCTCGTCGCTGGAGACGGTGGCCGCACCGGCACGCTGGAACGCGTACAGGGCCTCGCTCTTCCCGGCGCCGATGCCGCCGGTGATCGCGACCGCGATCGGCCGCGGCACGGCCTAAGCGGTCTGCTCGGGCTCGGGCTCGTCGCCGGACGCCTCGTCGGCGTCGACGGTCGACTCCGCCACCGGCTCGTCGCCTGCCGCCGCTTCGGCCTCGGCGGTCGACTCGGCTTCGAGCTCGACCTCGGCTGCAGCGTCCGACTCCGGTGCGGGAGCGTCCTCGAGCTCCGGCTCAGCGGCGGCCTCCGGCTCCAGCTCTGGCTCGGCGGCAGCTTCGGGCTCGGCAGCAGCTTCAACCTCTCTTTCTGCCTCTGCCTCTGCCGGCGTCTCCGTCTCGAGCACAGCCGTGGCGTCCCCCTCGGCCGCAGCGTCCTCGACCTCCAGAGGCGGTGCCTCGTCGAGCCCCGCGGAACCGGCCGGGAAGACGTCCTCGGAAAGGTTGAGGTTCGGCGTCAGGTGCACCGACTCACCGCCGTCGGCGCGCGGAAGCGGCTCCTGGCCCTCTTCGACCCGCTTCAGCGAGAGCGAGAGGCGCCGGCGCTCGGCGTCGACCTCGAGGATCAGCACGTTGACCGCGTCGCCCTGCGAGACGACCTCGCGCGGGTTCTCGACGTGGTGCTGCGCGAGCTCGGAGATGTGCACGAGCCCCTCGACCCCCGGCAGGATCTCGACGAAGGCGCCGAAGGTGACGACCTTCGTCACGCGTCCCTCGACCACGTCGTTCTCTGAGTAGCTCTCGAGCACCTGCTGCCACGGATCCGACTGGGTCTGCTTGAGGCCGAGCGAGATGCGCTGGCGGTCGCGGTCGATGTCGAGCACCTTGACCTTGACCTCCTGGCCGATTTCGAGCACCTCCGACGGGTGGTTCACGTGGCTCCACGACAGCTCGGAGATGTGGATCAGGCCGTCCATCCCGTTCAGGTCGACGAACGCGCCGAAGTCGACGATGTTCGAGATCGTGCCCTCGACCACGTCGCCCGGATTGAGCCGGTCGAGAATCTGCTGGCGCTGGTCCTTGCGCTCGTCCTCGAGGACGGCGCGACGGGAGAGGACGACGTTGTTCCGGGACCGGTTCAGCTCGATCACCTTGCAGCGAAGCTCGGTCGCCATGAACTCGTCGAGGTCCTGCACGCGCCGGATGTCGACGAGCGAGGCGGGCAGGAAGCCGCGGACGCCGAGGTCGAGGATCAGGCCGCCCTTGACGACCTCGATCACGCGGCCGATGACCGGCTCGCCGGACTCCGCGGCGGCCTCGATCTTCTTCCAGGCCAGCTCGAACCGCGCGCGCTTCTTCGAGAGGATCAGGCGCCCTTCGGCGTCCTCCTTCGTGAGCACGAGCGCGTCGATCTCCTCACCGACCGAGACCTCGTCGGCCGGGTTGACCGAGCGGCGGATCGAAAGCTCGGCGACCGGGATGACGCCCTCGGACTTGTAGCCGATGTCGACGAGGACCTCGTCCTTGTCGACGCGCACGACGGTGCCGTGCACGACCTCCCCCTCGTTGATCGTCGGGAAGGTCGACTCGTAGTCGGGGATCAGGTCGCCGTCCGGGCCTTCGACCCAGACGCCTTCTTCGGCCTGCTGCGGCTTTTCTATCGTCTCGTTCGCCATTAGGAGTTGCGCAGTATAGCCAGGTCCAACGCACGGTCACCGAACGCGGCCCGGCTTGTGATTCCGCCGCACAAGGGGTGATCTGGTCTAGCTCTTCGCGTCGTTCCAGTCGTCGCCGACGCCGACGTCGACGGCCAGCGGTGGGTCGAGCGGATACGCGCCGCACATCTCCTCGCGCACCAGGTCCTTGATCGCGCTCGTCTCGGTCTCGGGGGCTTCCAGCAGCAGCTCGTCGTGCACCTGGAGGACGAGCCGTGCGCCTCTCCCCTCCTCGCGAAGCCGGTTGTGGATCCGGATCATCGCCACCTTGATCACGTCCGCCGCCGTCCCCTGCATCACGGAGTTGACCGCAAGGCGCTCGCCGAGCGCGCGCGTCTGGCGGTTGCGGACGCGGATCTCGGGGACCGGACGGCGCCGGCCGAGAAGCGTCGTCACGTAGCCGTCGCGCTCCGCCTGCTCGATCGTCCGCTGGATGAAGTCCTGCACGTGCGGGAACCGCGCGAGGTAGGTGTCGATGTACTCCTGCGCCTGCTCCCGCGGGATCTCGAGGTTCTCCGAAAGGCCGAACGACGAGATGCCGTAGATGATCCCGAAGTTGACCATCTTGGCAACGTTGCGCTCGTCCTTCGTGAGCGTTGCCGGGTCCTTGCCGAGCACCTCGGCGGCGGTCGCGGTGTGGATGTCCTCGTTGCGCGCGAACGCATCGCGCAGCCGCGGCTCGCCCGAGACGTGCGCCAGGATGCGCAACTCGACCTGGCTGTAGTCAGCGGAGATCAGCCGGTAGCCGGGCTCGGCGACGAAGGCGGAGCGAATCTCGCGGCCGAGCTCGGTGCGAATCGGGATCGCCTGCAGGTTCGGGTTGGTCGTCGAGAGCCGGCCGGTCGAGGCGGCAGCCTGGTTGAAGGTCGTGTGCAGGCGGCCGTCGCGCTCCGAGATCAGCAGCGGTAGCGGCCGGAGGTAGGTGTTGACGAGCTTCGAGAGCTCCCGCCACTCCTCGATCACGTTGACGATCTCGTGCTCGCCGCGAATCGTGCGAAGCACGCGGGTGTCGGTCGAGTAGCCGGTCTTGCCCTTGCGGCCGGGCGTCAGGCCCAGCACCTCGAACAGGATCCGCGCCACCTGCTGCGTCGAGCCGATCATGAACTCCTCGCCGGCGAGCTCGTAGGCCTTCGCTTCGAGCTCCTCGACCCGGTCGGCGAGACGGGCCGTGATCTCGCCCATGCGGTACGTGTCGATCTTGACGCCCGCGTCCTCCATCGAGGAGAGGACGGCCGTGAGCGGCAGCTCGATCTCGTCGTAGAGCCGCTCGGAGCCGCGCTCGACGACGCGCTCCCGCATCGGGCCGGCGAGCCGGCGAGCGGCCTCGGCGCGCGTGATCAGCGCCGCTGTCTCCTCCTCGGTCGCCGGCTCGGGGATCACCTCGAGCCCGTACTCGCGCTGGAGATCCTCGATTAGATACTCGGAGCGGCCAGGCTCGATCAGGTACGCCTCGATCAGCGTGTCGTCGGCCGGTGCCATCGTCAGCCGCGGCAGCGACTTGAAGTCGTGCGCCACGAGCTGCGCGTCGCGAAGCCGCGGAATCAGGGTCTCGTCCCAGGCGCCGACCGTCACGCCGTCGTCCTGAGCGAGCGCGAAGCGTCCGTCGACGATCGCGAGGCCCGCCCGGCCCCGCACCTGCGGTAGCTCGCCCTCCCGCCAGGGAACGATGGTCCCGGCCACCGGGAGCGGCACGGCGGCGGGGATCGCGTCCTCGAGGTCGTCGATCCGGTTCAGGAGGCCGCGGAACTCGAAGCGACGGAACATCTCGCGGAGCTGGGAGCGGTCGGGCGCGTCGAGCACGATCCCGGTCGGGTCGAAGTCGAGGTCGAGATCGCGCCGCATCGTCGCGAGCTCCTTCGAGACGCGCGCCTGGTCGGCGAACTCCGTGATGTTCTTCCGCCGGGCCGGCGAGAGCTCGTCGGCGTGCGCGATCACCTCCTCGAGCGAGCCGTACTGCGAGATCAGCTGCCCTGCGGTCTTGTCACCGATCCCCGGAACGCCCGGGATGTTGTCCGAGGAGTCGCCCTTGAGGCCGATGAAGTCCGGCACCTGGTCGGGCCGGATGCCGTAGCGCAGCTCGACTCGCTCCGGCGTATAGACGTTCACGTCGGCGACGCCGCGCGGCGTCATCATCAGCGTGATGTTCGCCGAGCAGAGCTGGAAGGCGTCGCGGTCGGTGGAGACGACGGTGGTCTTCACGCCCGCCTCGTCCGCGCGGGTGGCGAGAGTGGCGATAACGTCGTCCGCCTCCCAGCCCTCGAACTCCAGGTTGCGGTAGCCGAACGCTTCGACGATTGGCCGGAAGTGCGGGAACTGCTCGCGCAGGAGATCCGGCATCGCGCGCCGGCCCTCCTTGTAGACGACATCCGCAGCCTGGGCGACGGCGGCCCGGTGCGTCGGTGTCGAGTCCCACGCGACCGCGACACCTTTGGGCCGGTAGTCCGAGAGCAGCTTGAAGAGCATGTTCGCGAAGCCGAGGAGAGCATTCGTCGGGAAGCCGTCGCTCGTCGCGAGCTCTTCCGGGAGCGCGAAGAACGCTCGGTAGGCGAGGTTGTTGCCGTCGACGAGGAAGAGCTCGGAGTCCCGCGCGGGGCCGTCGTCGAGCTGCAGTTCCTGTCCGGTGAGCGTCTTCGGCGACACCGGTTTGAGTCTACGGGGTGGCTACTTCATGGCGGCCAGGATCGGCGCCAGCCTGAAGGCCGCGATCGCCTTCGGTCGCGTGAGCCCGGTGTACTTGAGGATTTCCTCGACCGAGACGAGCCCGAGCAGGACGCTGATTCGCAGGCGATCGACCGGCGTCATCCACGTGTCGTTCAGCGGCGAGAGTGCCTGGGAGGTCTTCAACCCGAAGGTGAGTGGGCTCGGCAGGGCAGCACCCGGGGCGAGCACCTTGCGAAGGACGGTCGCCAGCACGGGTGGTGCGGGTCGGGTGGCGGCGGGGTCGGCAGCACGGCCGAGAAAATGAAAGTACGCCGCGTGCTGCCAGAGATCCGGCCGGCTCAACGCACTGCCCGGCGCGGTGCCCTTGCCGTTGGGCGCGACGACCGCGCTTCGCGAGGAGCCGGGTGCCCGCGAGTTGATGAGCATGTGCCGCCAGTCGTTCATATAACGCGTGAGCTCGGTGCCCATGCTCGCCAGCTCGGGCTGGCGGTTCAGGATCTGCATCGCCACGAGCGCCGTCATCGTGTTGAGGAGCACTTCCTCCGCCGGCGTTGCGCTGGTCGGGAACTGGTGGAGGATCTCGTGCGCCAGAATCCCGCTGAAGGCAGCGAAGTGCTCGTACTGGTAGCGCGCGTTGAAGAAGATCACCCGGCCCGAGTCGGTTGCCGCTGCGATCCCGAGCTTGTTGGGCAAGCAGTTGCAAAAGCGAGGCGCCACGGAATAGCTGCGCGAGAGGAAATTGCCGATCACCGGCTCTGCGATCGTGCCGCGGAGGGAGGCGAGAGCGGCGCGCAGTGTCGGATCGGGCAGCTTTGCCTTCAGGTCGGGACGGTCGAAGAGCGCGAGTGCGGATGGCTTGAGCGTCGACCCATCGAAGTGCTCGATCAGCTGGATTCGAACGCTCGCCTCGGTCGGCACCGGACCCGCCGCCGGCTTCATGACCGAGCCGTCGGGGTAGAACGCCGGCACCGGCGGCGTCCTGGCGTCGAACCTGGACGTGAACAGATTGACGTCGCAGGGCTTCCGCTGCGGCAGCGCGAGCATGAAGTTCGCGAGCCGGGTCGCGCTCGCGCCGGCAGGTGGGCGCTTCAGCGAGGCCGGTAGAAGCTTGGGAGTCGGGCAAGCCGCGGCACGCTCGCTGGCGGCGCCGGCGGTGAGTGCGGCCGCGAGCACGACGACCACGCCGACTATCGCCCCCATGCTCGCGCGCCCAGCCACAGCAACCTCCGCAGATCGAGCGACCCTACGCCCCGCTCGGCGAGGAGTCAACGCGCCGGTTATCGTCTGGAGGCCGTGACCCGCCTCGAGCTCCGGCCCTTTTCCGATGAGTTCCTTCCCCACGCCGGCGAGCTCCTCGCTGCGCGCCATCGCGCTCACCGGGCGGCCGAGCCTCGGCTCTCGGCCAAGTACGAGAATGCGGAAGCGGCAGCCGCAGAGGTGGCGGCGCTCGCGCGGAGCGAGGGGGCCTCGGGCGCGGTCGCCCTACGCGGCACGCGCGTCGTCGGCTTCCTCATCGGGATGCGGAAGAACGACGAGGTCTGGGGCGCGAACATGTGGGTCGAGACCGCAGGGCACGCGGTCGAGGTCGGCGAGGACCTGCGCGACCTGTACGGCGCCGCGGCCGCGCGCTGGGTCGACGAGGGCCGCGACCGCCACTACTCGGTCGTACCTGCGACCGATCCCGCTCTGCTCGACGCCTGGTCGCGGGTGAGCTTCGGGCAGCAGCACGCCTACGGGATCCGCGAGGTGCCGTACGTCGACTGGCCGGACGGCGTCCGTCACGCGGAGGAGCGCGACCTCGATGCACTCGTGGAGCTGGCGCCGCTCCTCGCGGACCATCAGTCGCTGGCACCGGTCTTCGGCGGCCGGACGCCACAGGAGACCGAGGAGGAGTTGCGCGCGGGGATCCTCGAGGACCTCGCCAACGAGGAGACCGGCGACCTCGTGGCGGAGCAGGACGGCCGGATCGTCGGCGCGTTCCACCTGGTCCCCGTCGAGTTGTCCGGCATGCATGTGGCCCTGGCGCGACCCGAGGGCGCCGCGTTCCTCGGCTGGGCGGCGACCCGGCCGGACGTGCGGGGATCGGGCGCCGGCGTCGCGCTCGCCGACGCGGCGTTCGCCTGGGCGCGCGAGCGCGGCTACGAGACGATGGTGAGCGACTGGCGGGTGACGAACCTGCTCGCATCCCGCTTCTGGCCGCGCCGAGGCTTTCGCGAGTCGTTCCTCCGCCTCTACCGGCGCATTCCCTAGCTGGTCACGGGCCGCAGGCCCGTAGGTATGGTCGCCCGTCATGCCGAGGATCCCGCTGCCGTCGGGCTCTCGCGTCGCGATCGTCAACGCCCCGGACGACGCGCTCCTGCTGAGGCCCTCAACACCCTCCGAGGGAATTGCCGACGTGGGCGCCGCCGTGCGCGATGCGCTTCGCTTCCCGCTCTCCGGTGCGCCGCTCGAAGCCCTCGTCAAGCGCGGCGGCAAGGTGACGATCCTCGTCGAGCCGCCCGAGCTGCCGCTACCCGGCGCCCCGAATGACCCGCGCCGCGAGGCGCTCGCAGCCACGCTCGTCGAGCTCGAGCGGCTGGGCGTGCCGTCGCGGCAACAGACGATCCTGGTGGCAGGTGGCCTCAACCGCCGGGCCGGGCACCGAGAGCAGGAGGCGCTTCTCCCACCGATCCCTGCCCGCCGGTTCCACGGCGAGGTCGTCGTTCACGATGCGGAGGCGCCGGACCTCGTCCATGTGGGCGACGCCGGGCGCACACCGCTCCGCGTCAACCGGCGGCTGCTCGAGACCGATCTCGTGGTCTGCGTCACCGCCGCCGAGACAGTGCTGCACGGCGGCCCGGGTGCGCTGCTCGGGGCGTGCGGCGCGGAGACTCTTCGTGCCGCGACCGCGTACTCACTGCTCGAGACGGCGGCGGCACGCGGCTGGCAGCTCGGGCTCGCGCTCGAACGGACGCTCGCCGGACGCGTGCCGGTGATCGGGGCGTCGCTCGTGCTGAATCCGCCACGGCTCCTCGGCCGCTTCCGCGCCTACCCCTACGAAGAAGCTTCACTCCGCCACCTCGGCGCCTCACCGCTGCGCCGGTTCTCGCTCTTTCCACGCGGTCTGCGCCGCAAGATCCTCCAGGACCTCGCGCGGGAGCTGACGGTCGTCGCGGCCTTCGCCGGGCCGCCGTCGGTGGCCCACGCCGAGGCTCTTCTGCGAGGGATCGCACGACGGTCGATCCGGCTCGAGCAGCCCCTCGACGCAATCGTGATCGGGATGCCGTGGAAGCACCATCACTCTCCACGCGAGCGGCTGAACCCGCTCACGGTCGCGACGGTCGCTCTTGGGCTGGCCCTCCGGCTCTGGCGCGACTCGTTCCCCGTCGTCGACGGCGGAACGGCGATCGTGGTGCACCGGCTCTCGCGCCACTTCGCGCACGGAACGCAGGATCCGTACCGCGCGCTCTTCCATGCGCTGCGCGACGGCCGAACGGGAGCCGAGCTGGCGGCCGGCGAGCGGGCGGCCGCGTCGGACGATCGCGCTCTTGCCGCCTACCGCGCAGGCCGCGCCTGCCACCCCCTCCTTCCCTATGTCGACTGGGAGGGCTGCCGGCCGGCCCTCGACCGGCTCGGGGCGGTCCTCGTCGCCGGCTGCCGCGACCACCAGGCCGCACGCACGCTCGGCTTCGTGCCGACGCACGGGATCTCCAGCGCACTCGAGATGGCGCACGGCCTCGCCGGCGGCGAAGCGCGAATCGGCATCCTCCTGAGCCCGCCCTACTCCCCGCTCGACGTCGGGCCGGGCTGAGCAGCCTTGTGTTACAGAAACACAAGCCCGATCGGCTGAACGGAGCGGTTCGCGAGGAGCTTGTGTTACAGGAACACAAGCTCGTGACGCGCGCCTACTCCTCGCCGAGATACGTCTTGCGGACCTGCGCGTTGTCGCGCAGCTCCTTCGCCGGCCCCTCGAGCGCGATCATGCCGGTCTCGAGCACGTAGCCGCGGCTCGCCGCGTCGAGCGCCATCAAAGCGTTCTGCTCGACGAGCAGGATCGGCGTCCCCTGCGCGTTGATCTCCCGCACGATCTCGAAGATCCGCTCGACGAAGATCGGCGCCAGGCCCATCGAGGGCTCGTCGAGCAGGAGCAGCTTCGGACGAGCCATGAGCGCCCGTCCCATCGCCACCATCTGCTGCTCGCCGCCGGACATCGTCCCCGCCTTCTGCTGCTTCCGCTCCGCCAGGCGTGGAAAGAGGTCGAAGACACGATCGAGGTCCTCGGGGAAGTTCGCCTTGTCGGTGCGCTGGAACGCACCCATCTCGAGGTTTTCGAGCACGCTCATGCGCGGGAAGAGCCGCCGCCCCTCCGGCGATTGAGCGATCCCCATCTTCACGATCGTGTGCGCAGGCGCATTCGTAATGTCCGTGCCGGCGAACGTGATCGAGCCCTCGCGCGGATGATTGACACCGTTGATGGAGCGCAGCGTCGTGGACTTGCCCGCGCCGTTCGCGCCGATCAGAGTCACCACCTCGCCCTCGTACACCTTCAGCGAGATGCCCTTGAGCGCGTGGATCGAGCCGTAGTAGGTGTGGACGTCCTTGAGCTCCAGGACGACGCCGTTCTCCTTGGCCGGCTCAGCCATGGCTCGTCGCCCCCTTCCCGAGATAGGCCTCGATCACCCGGTCGTCCTTCTGGACCTCCTGAGGCGTGCCCTCGGCGATCTTCTCGCCGTAGTCGAGCACCGTCACGCGATCCGAGATACCCATCACGACCTTCATGTCGTGCTCGATCATCAGCACGGTCAGGTCGCGTTCGTCGCGGAGCACCCGCACGAACGCCGTGAAATCGGCGGTCTCCTGCGGGTTCATGCCCGCGGTGGGCTCGTCGAGCAGGAGGAGCTTCGGCTGCGTCGCGAGCGCACGCGCGACCTCCAGCCGCCGCTGGTCGCCGTAGGGCAGGTTGCGCGCCATCTCCTTGTCCCGCCCGCGCAGGCCCGAGAAGCGGAGCAGCTCGCGAGCGGTGCTCTCAGCCTCGCGCTCTTCGCGCCGCACACGCGGCGTGCGGATGATCGAGCCGATGATGCCGCCCTTGAGCCGACAGTGCATCCCGACGAGAACGTTCTCGAGCGAGGTCATGTGCTGGAAGAGCCGGATGTTCTGGAAGGTGCGGCCGACGCCGAGCTCGGTGATCGCGTGCGGCGGCTTGTCCGTCACGTCGACCCCGTCGAAGACGATCGTGCCCGCGGTCGGCCGGTAGACACCGGTGAGCATGTTGAAGAACGTCGTCTTCCCGGCACCGTTCGGGCCGATGAGCGACACGATCGATCCCTGCGGGATGCTGAAGTCGATGTCGTTCGTGGCGACGAGGCCGCCGAACTCCTTCCGGACGTGTTGCGCGGTCAGGAGGTCAGTCATTGCTCGGCTCGCGGTCAGTATCGGCGCCCTCGGCAGTGACGTCGTACATCGGTGTGCCGGCGACGCCGAGCTCGAGCTCGCGCTTGTGCCGCCGCTCGGGGATCAGCCCCTCCGGCCGGAACAGCATCATCAGCACGATGATCACGCCGTAGAAGCCGAACTGGTACTTGGTCGGGTCGAAGTCGATGCCGGCCCCGTTGAGCTCCGAGCCGAGCGTGGCGAGGCCCTCGACGTTCAGGTAGCCGAGGACCATGCCGCCGAGGAGCACCCCCCAGATCGATCCCATGCCGCCGAGGATCACCATGCAGAGCAGGAAGACCGAGATGTTGAAGTAGAAGTCCGCGGGGAACGCACCGCTCTTGAAGCTCGCATAGAAAGCTCCAGCGACGCCGCCGAAGAAGGCGCCGATCGCGTACGACCACGTCTTCGTGCGCATCAGGGGCACGCCCATCGCGGCAGCTGCGGTCTCGTCCTCCCGGATCGCAATCCAGGCCCGTCCGAGCCTCGAGTCTCGCAGCCGCACCGAGCAGAAGACGGTGATCAGCAGCAGCGCCAGCGCCGTCCAGTAAAACCACTGCGCGCGCTCGAAGGACTGCTGGTAGCTCAACGGCAGACCGAGGGACTCGCCGACGCTTCCGAATCCCGGCGAGTCGATCGGGCTGATCCCGAACGTGCCGTGCGTGAGGTCGAAGCCGAACACGTTGTCGCCGTTGCGAACAACCTGCGGGATGATCTCGCCGAACCCGAGCGTCACGATCGCGAGGTAGTCACCGCGCAGCCTCAGTGTCGGCAGCCCGATCAGGATGCCGGCCATTGCCGTGAACAGTCCCGCGATGATCAGCACCAGCCAGATCGAGAGGTGGATGCCGGGCAACTCCTTGGAGATCCCGACGGAGCCGAAGTGGAACGTCCACTGGTCGAACTGCTGTGAGGCGAACCAGGCCGAGGTGTAGGCGCCGGCAGCGTAGAAGGCGACGTAGCCGAGGTCGAGCAGGCCCGCGTAGCCAACGACGATGTTCAGCCCGACGGCCATCATCGTGAAGACGATCATGATCACCATCGAGGAGAGCGACGGGATGAAGTCGCCGATCAGCGGAAGGTTGTCGGCGAGCGACTCGACGTACTGCGGGTAGAAGAACGCCACCACCACCAGCCCGAGCGCGAGCAAGGTCGTGGGACCAAAGCTCCGCAGCCGCTGCTCGATGGCACTCATGCGCCCTCAGGCGTGCGCTCGCCCAGCAGCCCCTCTGGCCGGAAGACGAGGATCATGATCAGGATTCCGAACACGATGGTGCGCGTCCAGTCGGACCCGGGCGTGTACCAGGTGAGCCCTTCGTTGAAGGCCTGGATGAAGCCGATCACGAGTGCACCGAGAACGGCCCCAGAGAGATTCCCGATGCCGCCGAGCACGGCGGCGGTGAAGGCGATCAGCCCCAGCTCGAAACCCGTGTCGTAGCGCATGTTGAACTGGAGCAGGTAGACGATACCCGCGGTGCCGGCCAGCGCCCCGGCGATCGCGAATGTGACCGAGATCGTCCGGTTCACGTTGATGCCCATCATCGCCGAGGCCTCGGTGTCCTGCGCGACCGCGCGCATCGCCTTGCCCTGGCGCGTCGACCGCACAAACCATGTGAGCAGCACCAGCACGGGAACCGTGATCAGCAGGGCAGCAAGCTTGTTCCACGAGTACGTCACGTCGCCGATCCCGATCGCCTCCGTACGCGGAATGAACGACGGCACGGAGCGGAAGTTGACGTCGTAGAGCGCGAGCGAGGTGTTCTGCACGATGAACGACATTCCCACTGCGGTGATCAGCGCAGCGAGCCGGGGCGCACGCCTCAGGCGCCGATAGGCAACGAACTCGATCGTGGCGTTGATGGTCGCGAAGAGGATCATGATCACGACTAGCGTCGCCAAGATTCCGCCGAGGATCGCGAGCACAGAGGCGTCCCTGTCCAGCCCGATCACCGAGATGATGATCGTGCTCGCGACGAGTCCGGACAGCGCGAAGACGTCTCCGTGGGCGAAGTTGATCAGCTGGAGGATGCCGTAGACGAGCGTGTAGCCCAACGCTACGAGGCCATAGATCGCGCCGTTCGTCAGCCCGATCAAGCCGACGTTGACGAACTCCGTCGGCTCCTTGACGAAGTTGACGACCAGCCAGAGGCCGACGAGCGCGACGAGGGCATAGCCGAGGAGAACCACGAAGCCCGATTTCCGCAAGCGGTCGAGGGTGCTCGTCAGGGCCGGTGCCGCCATGAGGGGAGAACCTAAAGGAAAGTTGGGGGAGGGCCAAGCCCTCCCCCAACTTCATGCTGCAGGCGACGTGCTAGCCGCGAGCTGCGTCGACGTTCTCCGGCTTCGGAGAGACCGTCTTCACCGTCTCGAGCTTGTCCGTGGCCTTGTAGATCGTGAAGCCGACGACCGCACCTTCGGCACCGCTCGGATCGCCGTTCTCGTTGATCTCGAAGCTGCCGAGATACCCGTCCGTGACCTTCGCCTCGAACATCTTGGCGAGCACGTCCCCACGGCTTCCGTCCGACGCCGCGATCGCGTCGAGCATGATCTGCGCCGCCTGCGCGCCGTAGATCGCGTATGGGTCGATCGCCTTGCCGCCTAGCCGCGGCTTGAACGCCTCGGCGAACTCGGCGCCCTCGCCCTTGAACTCGTCGATCGGCACGCCGGCAACGCTCATGAACATGCCCGGCGTGGCCTCGGGGGCCTCGTCGATCGTCTGCTGCGTCGTGAACCCGTCCGGCGCGAACAGCTTGACCTCGCCGTCGTTCGGGCCGAGCACGGCGACCTTGTCCTTGATCACCTGGGCGCCGTTCTCATCGATCAGGCCACCGAGGAAGACTGCGTCCGCATCCGTGCCGCCGATCTTGCGGAACAGCGCCTCGTAGCTCGACGCCTTCGGATCCCAGGCCGCGAAGCCGGCGATCTTGATCCCGACGGCCTCCGCAGCGTTCCTGAGGTTCGTCGCGACGCCGAGGCCGTAGGCCTCCTTGTCGTTCAGGATGTAGATGCTCGTGACGCCCTGCTCCTTGGCGAACTCGGCCACGGCTGCGCCCTGGTAGGCGTCGTGCGCGACCACGCGGGCGTAGTTGCGCGTCCCGCCCGGGTAGTACTTGTCCGGCTCGGTTGCGTCGCAGCCCGGCCCACCCTCGGTGAGGCACACGTACGTGTTGGCGGGCGAGATCATCGCCACGCCGCCGCCCGGGGCCTGGTTCAGGACCGGAATCTCGATTGCGGCACAACCCGAGTTGAACGTCCCGATCACGCCGACGAGCTTCTCGTTGCCGGCATATGCCTGGGCGTTCGTCGAGCACTTACCGGAGTCCCACTTGCCCGCCTGAGCGGTGGCGTCGTCGCACGACTGGAACGCGACGTTGTGGTCACCGGCCTTGAAGTTCGACTCTTCGAGGAGGTAGCGAATCGCCTCCACGATCTGAATGGTCTGGGTGCGCGACGACCCCTGAAGCGGGAAGTCGGATGCGATGAGCACGTCCGGGTCGCCTTCACCCTCGTACTCGACCGCAGTACACGACGAGGACGGCAGAGCCTCGATGCTGCCGCTGCTGCCCCCGGAGGCTGCGGTTGTCGTGCCGTCCCCGCTGCCTTCTTCGTCGTCGCCTCCGCAACCCGCCGCGATCAGTGCAAGCACCGCGACGAGCAGCGCCAGAATGCTCAGCAAACCACGCTTTCTGGAAATCAACTGCTCTCCTCCTCCGTCCGATGGACCCGACGAGTTCTGCACGCTTGCGCAGCCCTTGTGGCGGGCGAAGTGGGAAGTATCCAGGCAAGCCGCCTCGGATTCAACTTTCTTAACGTGAGGTACCCATCCCGCGGGCGGCCAGTCGCGTCCCTGAGAGGCGGATACCATCGTTTCTCGGGCCGAAGTGGCGGAACTGGCAGACGCGCCGGACTCAAAATCCGGTTCCCTTCGGGGAGTGGGGGTTCGATTCCCCCCTTCGGCATTCTCGACCAGTCGGTCGCGTCGTCGATGCTCAGGAATTCGGCCCCTGCCCGATCTCGGTGAGCCGTGCAACCACTTCGCTGACGGGCTGCGTCGCGTCGATTTCGTGTGTGCAGCCGACGCGAAGCAGAGGTTCCACTTCGGCCACGTGGCTGAGAATGAGCTCGCGTTCCTCGGTCGTCTTGCCATAGTCGTTGGCTGTCCTGCTCTCGATCCGGCGCAGAAGCACGTCGGCGGGCGCGCTCAAGAGGACAACCGCGTCGAACCGCGAGTAAAACCGGCCTTGGTTGGAGACGGTTCCGGACACATAGAGCGTCGGTCCGTCTCCTCGAGAGAGGAGCTCCGCGATGAGATCTTCGCGCCAGACGTACCCGCCGTCCTGGTCGGACCACTCGCTCCAAGGCGGTTCGTCGGTTTCGACCACCTGAAATCCTCGCCGCGCAAGCTCCGCCAACGCGGTGGACTTGCCGACTCCTGACATCCCGGTTACGAGGACTCTCCGCATTGCCGGAGGCTAGTCGTGCTGGCCGGGATCGCCCGCAGGAGCGAGTCGTAGCCGGAGAGAACCGTCCTGGCGCGAGTCGACCATGACGGAAGCGTCATCGGCGCCGCGAAAGCGTCAACTGGGACTGGCCGTTCAGTCAGGCGTCGCGACGATCCTAGACCAACGTCTCCTGTTGCCATCGGTGCCTGCTTCGTACGCTTGAGGCATGGAGTCTTCCGACGCGTCCCTGGACGCGAGCGCCGGCGCGGCGGGTGGGATCGCGCTCGTAGTCCTGACATACAACCGCGTTCATCTCCTCCGCAAGTGCGTCGAGAATGTCCTGGCGTCGACATCGGACGCGACCCGCGAGATCGTCATCTGGAACAACGGATCGAGCGACGGAACGCGCGAGTACCTCGACACCGTCGACGACCCCCGGCTGACGATCGTCCACAACGACGTGAACATCGGCATGAACGCTTACGCACGCGCGTTCGCGCTGACGTCCGCCGAGTATCTCGTGGAGATGGACGACGACGTGGTCGATGCTCCGCCGGGGTGGGATGCAGTGCTGCTCGACGCCTACCGCCGCCTTCCCACGATCGGCTACCTGGCGGCGGACCTCCGTGACGATCCCCACGATTCGGCGACCCACCACCGCTACCGCGTCTACCACTACACGGAGACGGAGCTGAATGGCGTTCGTCTCCTGAACGGACCAGTCGGCGGCGTGTGCACGATCACGGAACGTGCGTTGCACGATCGTGCCGGCGGCTTCCGCCAGCGGCGGAGGCAGATCTTCTGGCTCGAGGATGCGGCCTACGTCCAGGCGATCGAGAGGCTCGGTTTCGGTGCTGCGGTGCTTGCGGATCTCAAGGTTCACCACACAGGCGGCGACCACTACGGCGCAGGCTTGCCCGTGAAAGACGCCTTCTGGGCCAGGGAGACAAGACGACGGGCACGCCGCACCGCGATCAAGAAGGCCGTGTTCCGCGTCCCGCTCGTCCGGCGACTGAACGTGCGCTTCGGGTTGCGGGGAGAGTCCTCGTGAGCGCGAGACTCGGCGTCGATCGGGATGAGGCTGTGCGGATGTCGCCGGCGTCCACCCCGGTGGCCAGCTACGCGCTCGTCACCGCCGCCCGTGACGAAGCAGAGAATCTCACCGCGCTCGCGCCGACCGTCATCGCCCAGACACTGCGGCCCAGCGCCTGGATCATCGTGGACGACGGCTCCAGTGACGGCACGGCGACGATCGCAGCAGAGCTCGCCGAGCAGCACTCGTGGATCGTGCTCGTGCACACCGGGCGCGGCCAGGAAGGTCTGCGTGAGGGGCGCCGTGAAGGACGAGACCTACTCGCACTGCAAGAGGGTCTGCAGGCGCTGCCGTCGCCGGTCGAGCTGATGACGAAGCTCGACGCGGACCTGACCCTGCCGCCCGACTACTTCGAGCGACTCGCTGCTGCGTTCGAATCGGATCCTCAACTCGGAATGGCGACGGGAACGCGCTGCGAGCTCGAGGATGGACGCTGGCAGGAGCGCCATTTGACCGCCACTGCCGTTGCCGCCCAGTGCCGCACGTACCGCTGGGCATGCTGGGAGCAGGTTCAGCCGCTCGAGCCGTACCTGGGCTGGGATGGCGTCGACGAGGCGCGCGCCGTGCTCAACGGCTGGCGAACGCGCGTCATCCCTGGCCTGCTGTTTCGGCACCATCGCCCGATGGGCCAGCGCGACGGCTCAGGCTTTCGCGCACGGGCTGCCGAGGGCGTCGCCGCCTACTACATGGGCTATCGCCCGTCCTACCTGCTCGCACGCGTGTTGTGGCATGCCCGCCGCGACGTCACCGCGCTCGGAATGATCTGGGGCTGGTCGAAGGCATTGGCGACCCGTGGACGCCGCTGTCCGGACCCTGCCGTCCGCGCATACGTCCGACGGCAGCAGTCGGCCCGGTATCTGGCCCGCCGCCTGCGCGAAGCCCGCCGCGGAAACGGTTAGGCGAAGACGCGTGGACGTCCTCGTCGTCTGCTCCTCGGGCGGTCACCTCTTCGATGCCTGCGCGATCTCGCCCGCCTGGAGCGGGCGCACGCGCGCCTGGGTGAGCTTCGACAAGCCGGATGTGCGGTCGCTCCTCGCGCGAGAGCAGCTGTACTTCGGTCACGGCCCCACCAATCGCAACATCCCGAACCTGATCCGGAACATCGGCCTCGCCTGGCGTGTGATCGGCGAGTCACGGCCCCGGGTGCTCGTCACGACGGGAGCGGGAGTCGCCGTGCCGTTCGCGTGGGTTGCGCGCATGCGCGGCGCTCGCGTGATCTACGTCGAGTGCGCGGGCCGGATCGACGGACCCTCGCTGAGCGGACGCCTGATCGCGCCCGTCGCCGACCAGATCTACGCCCAGTGGCCGGAGCTCGCCTCCACGTGGCGCAAGGCTCGCTACGCCGGCAACGTCCTGCTCTCGCAGGAAACAGCGTCTCCCACCGGGCCGGGCACCGGGGTGTTGGTCACGGTCGGGACGAACGAGGCGCCCTTCGACCGCCTGGTGGACGCGGCGGCGAGGCTTATCGGTGAGCCCGTCATGGTGCAGCATGGCCCGTCGAAGGTCCGGCCTCACGGCGCGCGTTGCGTCGACTACCTGCCGTTCGACGCCTTCGACGCCCTCGTGTCGTCGGCCCGCGTGATCGTCACGCACGCCGGCATCGGGTCTGTGGCGGCGGCGCTCGCCCACGGGCGACGCCCTGTCGTGATCCCGCGGCTGCATCGGTTGGGTGAAGCCGTCGATGACCACCAGGTCTCCTTCGCGCGGCGGCTCGAGCGAGCGGGTCTCGTCACCGTCGTGGAGGATCTCGACCAGCTGCCGGAGATCGTCGGGTTGACCGACCACTCGGCGATGCCGATAGCCGGCCCGGATCTCTCGGCGGAAATCCGCACCGTGCTCGACGCACTGCTCGACGCCTCCCCGTCGCCCCGGGGCGGACGGCGGCTTCGGCGTTTCAAGTCCGCGTAGGCGCGCCAGCTCGAACCGCGCGCGCCCGTCGACGATAGAACTCGCTCCCGCGCAGCCGACGGCTCAATGAACGGCGAGCTTGCGGGCCTGCTTGTCGGGTGGGACGCGGACGACGTTCCAGGCCAGGCCGGCGCGCTCGAGCAGCCAGATCAGCCACCCGCCCGGGTCGATCTCCCCGCGGCGGAGGCCGTGGAACGCCGAGGTGGGAAACGCGTGGTGGTTGTTGTGCCACGACTCGCCGAACGAGAGCCAGGAGAGCCACCACACGTTGCGCGACTCGTCACGCGACGCGAAGCGCCGGCGGCCCCACACGTGGCAGATGGAGTTGATGGAGAACGTCACGTGCTGGAGCAGGAAGATCCGGACGGCGCCGCCCCAGAAGAGGCCGGCGAAGAAGCCGTACCAGCCGCCGATCAGAAGCCAGCCCGCCAGGGCTGGGGCCGCAAGCGAGAAGAGCACGAGCGGCAGGAAGAGCTTCGCGATCACGCGGAGGCCGCGGTCTCGCAGCAGATCCTTCGCGTAGCGCGTCTGATCGGCGCGGCCGGCGGCCGAGAAGAGCCAGCCCGTGTGGGCGTGCCAGAGCCCGCGCGCTGCAGCGACGAGGCCTTCGCCGTACCCGACGTGCGGGCTGTGCGGGTCACCTTCCAGATCGGAGAACTGATGGTGCTTCCGATGGTCCGAGACCCACGCGACGACGTCGCCCTCGACGGCCATCCCACCGAGCACGGCAAAGGCGTACCGCACGCTGCGATACGTCTCGAAGGAGCGGTGCGTGAAGAGGCGGTGATATCCGACGGTGATGCCGGCGCCGGTGAGGACGTAGCCGACGGCGAGGATCGCAAGCTCGGTGGGGCCGACCATCCGCTCCCAGAGGACGACGACGGCGATCACCAGCCCGACGACCGGGAGCACGATCCCGGTCACATTCACCAGCTTGTGCGTGCGCGTCATGTTCGCTCTCCCGGCCCAAACGGCCTGCCGACGTTGGTCGTCCCGCGCGGGCTGGAGGACGGGTGCACACGTCAGGGGTCGAGACGCTGTCCAATGACCATACCCGGTTCGGGTCTCGCGAAACGCGCGCCTCTCCTTAGACTGGCGCTGTGGCGCGGGTTGGGATCCTCACCGGTGGCGGCGACTGTCCGGGTCTGAACGCCGTCATACGCGCGGTCACCCGGCGCTCGATCGACAGCGGCTGGGAGGTCGCAGCGGTGCGCGAGGGATGGCGCGGGCTAATCGACGGGCTCGTCGGGCCGCTCGGCCTGCGCGAGGTCTCGGGGATCCTGCCGCGCGGCGGCACGATCCTCGGCACGTCGCGCACGAACCCCTACCGGGTCGACGGCGGCGTCGACAAGGTGCTCGCCACGTTCGAGAGCGAGGGCCTCGACGCGCTCGTCGCGATCGGCGGCGAAGACACGCTCGGCGTCGCCGCAAAGCTCCACACCGAGCACGACTTTCCCGTCGTCGGCGTTCCGAAGACGATCGACAACGATCTGAACGCGACCGACTACACCTTCGGCTTCGACACCGCGGTCACGATCGCGACCGAAGCCATCGACCGGCTGCACACGACGGCCGAGTCGCACAACCGCGTGATGGTCGTCGAGGTGATGGGCCGCCACACCGGCTGGATCGCGGTGCACTCCGGCATTGCGGGCGGCGCAGACGTGATCCTGATCCCCGAGCACCCGATGACGGTCGAGGAGGCATGTGCGCTCCTCGAGAAGCGGCACGAGACGGGCAAGGACTTCTCGATCGTCGTCGTCAGCGAGGGGTACGAGCTCACCTACGCCTCGGGCGAGAAGACGATGGTCGCCGGCGAGGCGCGTCCGACCGACCAGTTCGGCCACGTCGTCTTCGGCGGTGTCGGCGCGGAGCTCGCCCGCGAGATCGAGGATCGGACCGGCTACGAGACGCGCGTCACCGTCCTCGGGCACGTTCAGCGAGGCGGCACACCCACTCCGCGCGACCGTGTGTTGGCGACGCGGTACGGGCTCAAGGCCGCCGAGCTGGTCCACGCGGGAACCTTCGGCCGCATGGCCGCGCTGCACGGCGACTCGATCGTCGACGTGTCGCTTGCCGAGGCGACGGAGGAGCTCAAGGTCGTCCCGTCCGACTGGTGGGACGTTGTGCAGGCCTTCGGCGGCTAGCACTTAGGGAGTCGTGCGCTCCGGCGGCACGAGCAGGAGGTGGCTGTCGACGACCGCCTTCGCGATGTCGAAGAGCTTCTGGCCGCTGCGCTGCGACTGCGACCGCATCAGCTCGAAGGCCTTGCTCTCGTCGATCGACTGCCTCGCCATCATGATTCCCTTCGCCCGCTCGATCACGGCCCGGCGAGCGAACGCCCCCTCGAGGTTGGCGTACTCGGCGTAGCGGCGGAGAGTGATGTCGATGACGCTCTGCATCTCACCGGCCTTGCCGTCGACGATGTACGCGAAGATGCCGCGCTTCGCAGCTTCGTTGACCCAGACCGGGTCGTCCGACTCGAGCAGCGCGATCACCGGGCAGGCCGCTTCGCGCACGATCTCGGAGATCATGTCGAGCGCATGTTCGCCGCTGATGCCGAGGCCGACAAACGCCAGATCTGGATGCTCGCGCTCGGTCGCCGACGCCACATCGGCGACCTCGAGCTCGCGCGAGATCACCTCGTGCCCCAGTCCGGTCACGATCGTCGCGATTCGCTCGAGCCGGTCCTTGCGCTCGTTCGCGATCAGAATCCGTAGCAGTCTTCGTTCGTCGGTCATCGCTGAAACGAGGCGGATAGGCGTCTCGCGTTCACATTCTAACCCCGGGCATTGCCCGTGACAATTGGAAAATCTGAGCTACAGTGAGACTGTCACGGCATAGGAGCTGACCGTGGAGCGTGCATCGCGGGGCCACACGAACCGGCCCCGCCTCTGATCCGCCCTCAAGAAACCGGGTAGGAGCCGTCGGCCTTCGGTGGTCGGCGAGACCGTTGGGCGTGACAGGAGGACCCGATGCAGTCAGACGAATCCGCTTCCGGCGACACTTCGAGACCTCCCGGACCGCCGCGCGTTCTCGTTGTCGACGACGACCCTGCGATACGGCTCGTCTGCGCGACGAACCTGCAGCTGGACGGCTTCCAGGTGCTCGAGGCCGCCGACGGACAGGAGGGTCTCGAGCTCGCCCTCGACCACCTGCCGGACGTCGTGCTGCTCGAGATCAGCATGCCCGTGCTCGACGGCTTCGGCCTCGCGGCTGCGCTCCAGGCCGACGACCGGACACGTGAGCTGCCGCTCATCTTCCTGACGGCCGAGGACGATCCGCTGATCAAGGCGAAGGCGTTCGAGACCGGAGCGCACGGCGTGATCATGAAGCCGTTCGATCCCGGCGCCGTCACCCAGTTCATCGAGCGGGTCGTGGCGCAGGTCGTTCGACGCCCGCGACTCTCGGTCGTCGACCCGTACTAGTCGAAGAGCAGCAGCAGCGCGTCGGTCGGCGCGTAGTCGTCCGTCAACACCGGCACGTCCTGGGTCGGAATCGGTGCATCGACGCGCCCGTTGATCGCCGCGACGAGATCCGGCGAGCCCGGAGAGCGGCGGCGGACCTCCCGCCAGCGGTCGAGCAGGAACTGCTTCGACGGCGCTGCCCCGTCACCGGCGACGACGATGATGTTGCGAACCGACTCGAGGTCGTTGCCGCCGCTGTCGAGCACGGGATGGACCGCAACGGTCGGGAACACCGTCCGGTACGTGCGAAGCATCGAGCGGAAGAGGCGTGAATCCGGACCCCGGACCGCGCCGATGATGTTCGTGACCACGAGCCCGCCGGGAGCCAGCCGCGAGCGGGCGAGGTCGAGGAACTCCCGGGTCGCGAGGTGGAACGGGATCGAGTCGGCGTAGAACGCGTCGATGACGATCACGTCCCACGGTCCCTCGCGGGTGGACACGTAGCGGCGGCCGTCCTCGACATCCACGGCGAGCCGGGGGTCACGGGGCAGGGCGAAGTACTCGTAGGCGATGTCGACGACCTCGGGATCGAGCTCGACGACGTCGATCCGCACCCCCGGGAAGTCACGCCACGTCCGCTTGGGCGCCGAGCCGCCGCCGAGGCCGACGTAGAGGATCCTTCGCGTCTGCGCCTTGTAGGCGAAGGACAGCTGCAGATAGTCCGAGTACTGGAAGCGCGTCCGGTACGGATCGTCGATGTACATCCCGCTCTGAAACGAGCTGTCGAAGCGGAGATAGCGGCTCTCGTCGTCCTCGACGACGGCGATGCGGTGGTACTGCGAGTCCTTGGTGCGAAGGATCGTGTAGCCGCTCTGCGCCTCCTCGATCCCGCCCTCGCGCTCCTCGACCGACCGCTGCCGGTACACGGGCGACCAGTTCTGAAGCTGCGACGCAGCGACCGTCCCACCCTTGTCGGGCGCCAGCGAGACCACCGCGCCCAGGCCCGCACCGGCGATCATCAGGGCGACGGCGAACGCGACCACGAGCCTCTCCACCAGCGCCACGGCGGCGGCGGCGAGGACCAGGGCAATCGCGGCCGAGGCGAGCACCTGATCGGTGCCGAGCTCGGGGATCAGCCAGAACGACGTGAGGAACGTGCCGGCGATCGAGCCCGCCGTCGAGACGGCGAAGAGCCGCCCCGCAGTCCGGCCGAGCTTCTCGATCGAGCGCGCCTTCAGGCGCACGGCGACAGGCGACACGCTGCCGAGAACGACGCTCGGGAGGCCGAAGAGCAGGATCGTGGCGATGACGGGATTCAGCCGCGGGCCGGGATCCCAGGCGACGACGCGGTCCAGGATCCAGCCGTCGACGAACGGGATCGCGAGCACGAGCAGCGCACCGCCGCCGAGCAGCCCCACGAGCAGGCGGGGCGTCGGATACCGGTCGGCGATGATGCCGCCGAGCCAGTATCCCGTCGAGAGCCCGGCGAGCACGATCCCGATCAGGGAGCCCCAGACGTAGAGCGAGTTGCCGAAGAGCGGCGCAAGGACACGGCTCGAGGCGATCTCGAGGCCGAGCAGGACGCCGCCGGCGATGAACACGGCGACGCCGATCGCGAGGGAGCTCCGCAGCTCGCGATTCACGGCAGCTCGCGGACGAGGACGGCGTCGACACCTGCACGTTCGAGCTCGGCCAGCTGCTCGTCGGTGACGTCCCCGACGTCTGCGATCGCAAGCTTGCCGGCCGGAAGATCGGAGAGCAGGTCGAGCACATGCTCGAGCGGGTCGTCGACGTCTCGGGCGGCGAGCACGAACAGCTCGGGATCGAGCCGCTCGAGCGCCTCCTCCAGCTCATCCTCCCGCGCGACCTGCACGACGACCTCGACCGAGTCGCCGAGCTCGACGTCCTCGTCGCCGGGGCACACGATGCGCGCGTCGCCGGCCGAACCCGACGCCGTCAGGATCGGCAAGCCGCTCGCGGCGCGAATCGCATCGACCTGATCGTCGGCCAGGAGCGCCTCGGCGCCGCCGGCCTCAGCCTGCCGCGCTTCATCGGGACCGGCCACGGCGACGATCAGCGAGATCCCGTCGCCCTCGGAGATGGCTTGGCTCAGACGTCTGGGGCCGGTCACGCGTCGCAACATTACCGGTCGTGGCTACGGTTCAGCCGTGCGCGCGCGTCTCGCGATCGCCCTGCTCCTCGCGGCGCTGCCCACCGTCGCCTCCGCTGCCGCCCGCCCGCCCATCTTCGGAACTGCCGGCGCGGACTTCCTCGCCGGCAAGGACACCTCCGATCGCATCGTCGCGCGAGCGGGCGCCGACCGGATCTCGGCCGAGTACGACGGCGGCATCGACCGGATCTCGTGCGGCCCGGGGCGTGACGTCGTCACCATCGATGCGCGCGACGTGGTCGCGAGGGACTGCGAGGTGGTCAGCACGCGCATCCACCGCGACCGGCAGTCGAATGCGGACAGCCAGCACGAGACGCAGGTCGAGCCGGACTCCTTCACCGTCGGCGCCACGACGGTCGCGCTCTTCCAGAACGCCCGGAACCGCTCGGGTGGAGCGGCGAGCATCGGCTTCTCGACCTCGAGAGATGGAGGGAGGACCTGGCGTGAAGGCATCCTCCCCGGCCTGACGGTGAACTCGGCGCCGCCCGGGCCGTCGACGCGGGCGAGCGATCCGGTCGTCGCGTACGACAGCCTGCACGGCGTCTGGCTGGCGAACACGCTCGCCATCGCACCGGACTCGACGCGGCTCACCATCCACCGCTCCCCCGACGGCCTGCGGTGGACCGGCCCAATCGACGCGGCACGTGCGCCTGCGGTCGACATCGCGTACGACAAGAACTGGCTGACGTGCGACAACGGCGCGACGAGCCCTTTCCGCGGCCACTGCTATCTCGCGTACACGCTCGTCGGCGAGCAGGAGGGCGAGGACGATCTGGCGGTGCAGCGCTCGACCGATGGCGGCGTCACCTGGTCGGCGGCGGTGACGGTTCGCATCCCGGTGACCGGGGTGATCCCCGTCGTTCAGCCGAACGGGGCGCTGACCCTCGTCTTCTGGTCACCGCGGACCGGCATGGTCGCCGTGCGCTCGATCGACGGCGGCGTGACCCTGGGCGATCCCGTGACGATCGCTTCCTTCCGGTCCAACGACGCGCGGCCGTTCCGGGCGCCTCCGATCCCCGCCGCAGACGTGGACGGCGCCGGCCGAGTCGTCGCGGTGTGGCAGGACTGCCGGTTCAGAGTGGACTGTCAGGCGAACGACGTCGTCAGCTCGCGCTCGACCGATGGAACGGCCTGGTCCTCGCCCGCTCGCGTCACACGCGGCCGGGATGCAGTGATGCCGACGATCGGCGTCGAGCCGGGCACCGGACGGCTGGCGATCGCGTACTACGCGCTCCGGCCGAACGGCGTCGATGCGGAGCTGGTCACCTCGGCGAACGGAGCGAGGTGGAGCGCATCGCAGCGACTGAGCTCGCGGCGAATGCCGCTCGCCTGGATGCCGCAGACCACGCTCGGGCGCATGCTCGCGGACTACATCGGGGTGACCTGGGCCCGCGGCCGGCCGCTCGTGATCTACGCGCTCGCTTCACCACCCCGGAACGGGAAGCTGCGCCAGGCGATCTACGCCGCCCGCGGATAACGCGAGCACGTAGCGCAAACGAGCCCGCGGGAGCGAAGCGAACCGCCTTCAGGGATCTTCGCTCCTCAGCGGGTGTTCGGGCTTTGCCCGAATACCCGCCTACTGACCAATAGGGTGCCAGACGGTCTTGAGCTCGAGGAAGCTCGCGATCGTCCACGGGCTCTGCTCGTCCGCGGTTCCGTGCACGACCCGCTTCACGTTGTCGGCTGCGAGGCGCTCGAGCTCCGGCGCCTGTCCGTCGGCGCCGGTGACATCGATCGCGTTGACGTCCATGTGGCCGGCCAGGATCGGCGCCAGCTCCTCGCCGAGGCCGGTGAGGATGTTGACGACGCCGCCCGGCAGATCGGAGGTCGCGATCGCCTCGGCGAGCTCGATCGCGGCCAGCGGATGCGTCTCGGAGGCGACGACGACTGCCGCGTTGCCGCCCACGATCACCGGGGCGAGCCGTGCGACGAGCCCGTCCAGTGCGGGCTCCTCGGGGGCCAGGACGGCGACGACCCCGGTCGGCTCGGGCACGGAGAAGTTGAAATACGGTCCCGAGACCGGGTTCGAGGAGCCGACGACCTGAGCGAGCTTGTCGGCCCAGCCCGCGTACCAGACGACACGGTCGATCGCGGCCTCGACCTCCTTCTTCCCCGAGCAGACCGCCGTGAGGTCGGCGGTGCGGGCCTCCATCATCTCCGCGAGCCGGTAGAGCACCTGGCCGCGGTTGTAGGCGGTCGCCCCCGCCCAGGCCGGCTGGGCCTTGCGCGCCGCCACGACCGCGTCGCGCGCGTCCTTGCGGGAGGCGCGGGCGACGTTCTGTCCCTCGGCGTCGTAGGTGCGGCCCGACTCGGAGCGCGGGAAGCCGCCGCCGATGAAGAGCTTGTAGGTCTTCTTGACCGGCAGCCGGGTCATCTGACGCTCCCGAAGCGGCGGTCGCCGAGGACGAGCGCAACGATCCCACCGAGGACGAGCAGCGGCAGCCGGAAGCGCTTCACGCGTCGAACCTCATGTACGGCTCGAGCCCGTGCCTGCCGCCCTCGCGGCCGAAGCCGGACTCCTTGTAGCCACCGAACGGCGACGCAGGATCGAAGCGGTTGAACGTGTTGGCCCAGATGACGCCGGCCCGCAGCCGTTCCGCCATCCAGAGGATGCGCGACCCCTTCTCCGTCCAGATACCGGCGGAGAGCCCGTACGGCGTGTTGTTCGCCTTCTCGACCGCCTCCTCGGGCGTCCGGAAGGTGAGCACGCTGAGGACGGGGCCGAAGATCTCCTCCTGCGCGATCCGGTAGCTCTGCGCGACGTTCGTGAAGACCGTCGGCGCGAACCAGTAGCCCTTCTCAGGCAGGCGGCATGCAGGCTGGAAGATCTCCGCTCCCTCCTCCTTGCCCGCCTCGACGAGCTCCGTGATCCGGTCGAGCTGCATCTGCGAGTTGATGGCGCCGATGTCGGTGTTCTTGTCGAGCGGGTCGCCGAGCCGCAGGGTCTCGAGCCGGCGCTTCAGCTTCGAGATCGTCTGCTCGTAGATCGACTCCTGGACGAGCAAGCGCGAGCCGGCGCAGCAGACGTGGCCCTGGTTGAAGTAGATCCCGTTCACGATTCCCTCGACCGCCTGGTCGAGCGCCGCGTCGTCGAAGATGATGTTCGCCGCCTTGCCGCCGAGCTCGAGCGTCAGCTTCGTGCCGGTGCCGGCGAGCTCGCGCTGAATCGCCTTGCCGACTCCGGTCGAGCCGGTGAACGCGATCTTGTCCACGTCGTCGTGCTTGACGAGCGCAGCGCCCGCGCGGCCGTCGCCGGTGACGATGTTCACGACCCCGGGCGGGAGCTCGGCCTGACGGCAGACGTCGGCGAAGAGGAGCGCCGTCAGCGGCGTCGTCTCGGCCGGCTTCAGCACGACCGTGTTTCCCGCCGCCAGTGCCGGCGCGATCTTCCAGGCGAGCATCAGGAGCGGGAAGTTCCACGGGATGATCTGTCCCGCGACGCCGAGCGGCTTCGGCTTGCGGTTCGGGAACGCGTACTCGAGCTTGTCGGCCCAGCCCGCGTAGTAGAAGAAGTGCGCGGCTGCCAGCGGAAGGTCGACATCGCGGCTCTCCCGGATCGGCTTGCCGCCGTCGAGGCTCTCGAGGACGGCGAGCTCGCGCGAGCGCTCCTGGATGATGCGCGCGATCCGGTACAGGTACTTCGCGCGCTCGGAGGGCGCGAGCGACGACCAGCCGTTCTCGAACGCCCCGCGGGCCGCCTGGACAGCGAGGTCGACGTCCTGCTCGTCCGCTTGGGCGACTTCCGCGAGCTTCTCCTCGGAAGACGGCGAGATCGAATCGAACCACTCGCCCGACTTCGGCTCCACGAACTTGCCGCCGACGAAGAGGCCGTACCGCTCCTCGAGCTTGACGATGTCGCGCGCCTCTGGCGCGGGCGCGTACTCCCACTCGGTCAGGGCCGGGACGGCGGCGTGCTTGCGCTTGCGCTCGAGCTCGCCCATCAGTCGAGTGTGAAGTAGTCGGGGGACTGGTACTGGCCGGTCTTCTGCTTGCGGATCTGCATCAGCACGTCGTTCAGGAGCGACGAGGCCCCGAAGCGGAAGAGATCCGGCGTCATCCACTCGAGACCGAGCGTCTCGTGCAGGACGACGAGGTACTGGACGGCCTGTTTCGCGGTGCGGATGCCACCGGCCGGCTTCATCCCGACGACCCGTCCGGTCTCCTCGTGCACGTCCCGGATCGCCTCGAGCATGCAGAGGGTGACGGGCAGAGTCGCCGCCGGGTTCACCTTCCCGGTGGAGGTCTTGATGAAGTCGCCGCCGGCGGCCATCGCGAGCAACGACGCGCGGCGCACGTTGTCGTACGTCCCGAGCTCACCCGTCTCCAGGATCACCTTCAGGTGTGCGTCGCCGCAGGCCTCCTTCACCTTGACGATCTCGTCGTAGACCTTCGCGTAGCGGCCGGAGAGGAAAGCGCCGCGGTCGATCACCATGTCGACCTCGTCGGCGCCGAGCGCGACCGCCTCCCGCACGTCGGCGAGCTTCACGGCGAGCGGGGACTGGCCGGACGGAAACGCGGTGGCCACCGAGGCGACCTTGACGCTTGAGCCGCGCAGACGCGCGACGGCGACCGGGACGAGATTCGGGTAGACGCAGACGGCCGCGACCGAGGGCACGGACGGATCGCTCGGGTCGGGCCGCATGGCCTTCGAGCAGAGCGCGGCAACCTTCCCGGGCGTGTCGGCGCCCTCGAGTGTGGTCAGATCCATCATCCGCACGGCGAGCTCGAATGCCTGCAGCTTCGAGTCCTTCTTGATCGAGCGTTTCGCCAGCGTGGCGGCCCGCTCCTCGAGCGCGACTGCGTCGACGGAGCCGATCCGAGGGAGGCGAGGCTCGAGCGGCAACTCGAAGCCACGCGGCAGTGCGGGCGCCTGGGCCATGCGGAAAGTGTACGCCGAGGGAGTAGAACCCAGCCGAGCGGGAATCAACCCGCACCATGAAGTGGCGCGGACGTGGAGGTGCAGGCCGGATCGAGGATCGTCGCGGAGGCGGCGGGAGCCTCGGCGGCGGCATCCCGTTCCCGATGGGGAAGGCGGGCGGAGGCGGCATCGGCCTGATCATCCTGATCGTCGTCTACCTCCTCTCCGGCGGACTGCCCGGCGGGGGCGGCGGCCTGGGTGTCGACCCGGGCACAGGCCAGTTCGGACAGGCTCCGGACGCGTCGTCGACCGATCTCGACAAGGCGCCGGCCGACGATGCGGCGAAGTTCATCGACTTCGTCGCGGGCGATGTCGATGCGACCTGGAAGAAGGTCTTCTCCGAGAGCGGAAAGACGTACGAGCCCTCGATCATCGTCCTGTACGACAACGGCGTGCAGTCTGGTTGCGGAAGCACCCCGTCGACCGTCGGCCCCTTCTACTGCCCGCGCGACCGCAAGGTCTATCTCGATCTGCCTTTCATGGAGCAGCTCCAGAAGCGCCTCGACGCACCCGGGGACTTCGCGCAGGCCTACATCGTCGCCCACGAGATCGGGCACCACGTGCAGAACCTGCTCGGCGTGATGGAGGACGTCGACCTCGCGACGCAGGAGAACCCGGACGACCGGAACGAGCTCTCGGTCCGGCTCGAGCTGCAGGCCGACTGCCTCGCCGGGATCTGGGGGCACTCCGCCTACGCCAAGGGCGACCTGCTCGAGACGGGCGACCTCGAGGAAGGGCTGAACGCCGCTGCCGCCGTCGGTGACGACCGGATCCAGCAGCAGTCGGGCCAGGGCGTCAATCCCGAGGCGTTCACCCACGGCACCTCCGCGCAGCGCGTGAAGTGGTTCCGGGCCGGCTTCGACAGCGGCGATCCAACCGCCTGCAACACCTTCGAGGGCGAGCTCTAGGAAGTCCCGGCATAGACTCCGCGCCATGCGGGACGAGCACTGCGGCGCCGACGTGATCCTCGACGTCGTGTTCGACCGAGGTCTCCTCTTCCTGGTCGTCGAGAACACCGGCGACAGCCCTGCGCACCGCGTGCGGATCAAGTTCGACAAGCCGTTCGGCGGCGTGGGCGGGACCAAGAAGATGCAGCGGCTCGCCCTCTTCCGCCGGCTCGAGTTCCTTGCGCCGCGCAAGTCGATCGAGGTGTTCCTCGACCGCAGCGCGTCGTACTTCGCCCGCGACGAGCCGACCGAGCTCACCGCCGCGATCTCCTGGCGAACCTCAGCGGGTGAGCGACGATCGAGCACCATCCACCACGACCTCGAGATCTACCGCGATCTCGGCTTCATCGAGAGGGAGGTTCCCCACAGTGGCCGTCCAGCGTGACAACCCGTACCTGAACTTCAATTTCACTGTCGACATCGGCGCCGGGGACGAGCTGGGGTTCAGCGAGGTCGAGGGCCTTTCAGGCGAGATCGAGGTGATCGAGTACCGCGAGGGCGCCGACAGGGTCAACACCGCGCGCAAGCTTCCCGGCCTCGCCAAGTTCTCCAACGTCAAGCTGAAGCGCGGCATCACCGGCCGCACCGACCTCTTCGAGTGGTGGAAGACGGTGCGTGACGGCCAGGTTCAACGCCGCAACGTGACGATCACGCTGCTCGACGAGCAGCGGCAGCCCGTCATGCGTTGGCTGCTCCGCAACGCGTGGCCCGTGAAGGTCGAGGGCCCCGCGCTCAACGCGAGCGGCAACGAGGTCGCGATCGAGACCCTCGAGCTCGCCCACGAGGGCCTCGAGATCGACTAAGCAGTGGGCTGTGCGGCCGGCTCCTGCGCCCCGCTCGAGTGGATCAGGTTGCGGATCTCGCGCACCGCGACCGACAAGCGAGCGAGGTCGAGCGTGCCACCGCTCCTGATGTCCGCCAGCACCTGCAGCGACCGCTCGATCGCGCTCGCGTTCTCGGCCTGCCAGCGCTCGACGCCCGCGCCGCCCCGCAGCACCTCGGCGGTCAGGCCGGCCTGTTCCGAGTAGACGTCGTCCCGCAATGCGGCGCGCGCCATTGCCTCCCAGCGCGTCTCCCGGGGCAGGTCGACGATCCGGTCGCGCAGCCAGTGCAGCTCGAGCCGCGCGCCGAGCGCGAAGTAGACGGCCGCTGCCGCCGGAACGTCCACGTCGGTCGCGGCGGCGATCTCGACGAGGTCGAGCGTCGGGACGAGCGCCTCGAGCTGTGCGACGCGCTCTGCGAGCTCGGGCGGAACGCCGACATCCGCGAATCCCCGAGCCTTCGCTCGCGCGGCTTCGAGCTCGGAGTGGCCGAGCAAGGTCGGCAGCGCCTCGGCGAGCACCGTCGCACCGGCGGCGTAGCGCGAAGCCGCCGCCGCGATGTCGATCGGCCTGCGGCGGTTGCGCAGGAGCCACCGCGTCGCACGCTCGAGCAGGATGCGCGCCTTCAGCAGCATCGCGGTCTGCGTCTCGGCGGGAACGTGCCCGTCGAGCGCCTCGATCTCCTCCCACAAGCCGCGGAGCCCGAAGACCTCGCGGGCCACGGCATAGGCGCGGGCGATGTCGTCCGCGCCGGCGCCGGTCTCGTCGCCGAGCCGGAAGGCAAAGGTCGTTCCGGCGCGATTGACGAGGTCGTTCGCGACCCGTGAGGAGATGATCTCCCGTCGCAGCGGGTGGCGCTGGAGCTGTGCTGCGAACTCCTCGCCGAGCCGCGCCGGGAAGTAGCGCTCCAGCTCGCTCGAGAGGTACGGGTCCTCGGGCAGGTCGGAGGCGAGCAGCTCCTGGCCGAGTGCGATCTTCGTGTGCGAGAGCAGGGTTGCGAACTCCGGCGCGGTCAGCCCGCCACCTGCGGCCTGACGCTCGTCGAATCCCTCCTCGCTGGGCAACACCTCCAGCTCGCGATTCAACGTGCCGTCCTGCTCGAGGCTCCGCACGTAGCGCTCGTGCACCTCGACCATCGACGCCGCCTGCGCCGTCGAGCTGGAGATGGCCTGCGTCTGCTCGTAGTTGTCTCGCAGGACGAGCGCTGCGACCTCGTCTGCCATGTCGGCGAGGATCGCGTTCCGCTGCTTCCCGGTCAGATCGCCGTCGGCGACGATCGTGTCGAGCAGGATCTTGATGTTCACCTCGTGGTCGGAGCAGTCGACGCCGGCCGAGTTGTCGATCGCGTCCATGTAGATCCGGCCACCGCCCCGCGCGTAGGCCACCCGTGCGCGTTGCGTGAAGCCGAGGTTCCCACCCTCGCCGACGACGCGGCAGCGCAGCTCCTCGGCGTCGACCCGGACGGCGTCGTTCGCGCGGTCACCGACCTCCGCGTGCCGTTCCTCCTTTGCCTTCACGTAGGTACCGATGCCGCCGTTCCACAGCAGGTCGACCGGAGCGTGGAGCAGAGCGTGGATCAGCTCGCTGGGCGTCAGCGACGACGCCTCGACGCCAAGCGCCGCCTGCGCCTCGGGGGAGAGCGCGACCGACTTTGCCGCCCGCGGGAAGACGCCGCCGCCGGGCGAGATCAGCGCCGCGTCGTAGTCGGCCCAGGACGACCCCGGGAGCTCGAAGAGCCGCCGGCGCTCGGCAAAGCTCGCCTCCGCGTCCGGATTCGGGTCGAGGAACACATGACGGTGGTCGAAGGCGCCGATCAGCCGCAGGTGGCGGGAGAGCAGCATGCCGTTGCCGAACACATCGCCGGACATGTCGCCAATTCCGACAGCGGTGAAGTCGGTGGTCTCGATGTCGGCGCCCAACTCGCGGAAGTGGCGCTTGACCGACTCCCAGGCGCCGCGGGCCGTGATCGCCATCTGCTTGTGGTCGTAGCCGGCGGAGCCCCCGGAGGCGAACGCGTCGCCGAGCCAGAAGCCGTATTCGATCGCGATGGCGTTCGCGATATCCGAGAAGGTCGCCGTGCCCT
Organism: uncultured Gaiellaceae bacterium; assembly: GCA_963749515.1. GTDB lineage: Bacteria > Actinomycetota > Thermoleophilia > Gaiellales > Gaiellaceae > Gaiellasilicea. The sequence goes on along the minus strand of CAVVMR010000010.1, from coordinate 193,836 downwards.
TGTCGGCGGCGACCACGAGATACGGGTCGTCCTCGTCGTGGCGGACGACGTCCGGCGGTGGGACGATCTTGCCGCCGGCGACCGTGTCGGTCACGTCGAGCAGGCCGCGCATGAACGTCTGGTAGCACTCGACGACCTCCTCGAGCAGCGCGGCGCGGTCACCACCGGCCGGAGGCCGCTTGACGACGAAGCCTCCCTTGGCGCCGACCGGGACGATCACTGCGTTCTTGACGGTCTGGGCCTTCATCAGCCCCAGCACCTCGGTGCGGAAGTCCTCGCGCCGGTCGGACCAGCGGATGCCCCCACGCGCCACCCTGCCACCGCGGAGGTGGACGGCCTCGACACGCGGCGAGTAGACGAAGACCTCGAACATCGGCCGCGGCTCGGGTAGGTCGGGTACCAGATCCGGGTCGAGCTTGAGCGAGAGGTAGGGCTTCGCCTGCCCGGAGGTGTCCGTCTGGAAGTAGTTCGTCCGCAGCACGGAGCGAACGACCCGCAGGAAGCCGCGCAGGATCCGGTCCTCGTCGAGGCTCTCGACCGCATCGATCGTGCTCTCCAGCTCCCGCTCGAGCGCCCGGGCTTTCGCGCCGGTGTCCTCGGACCGCACCGGGTCCAGCCGCATCCGGAAGAGCTCGACGAGGCGGCGCGCGACATCCGGGTGCGCCGAGAGCGCGTCCTCCATGTAGTTCTGGCTGAACGTGCTTCCTGCCTGGCGCAGGTACTTCGCGATCGCGCGCAGGATCGTGATCTCGCGGGCGGTGAGCCGCGCCGAGAGAACGAGGCGGTTGAAGCCGTCGTTCTCGGACTCGCCGCGCCACGCGCGCGCGAACGCGTCCTGGAACATCTCGCGCACGTCGTCCGCCTGGAACTCGGCGTCTTCGTCGTGGCGAAGCCCGAAGTCGTAGATCCAGACCGGCGGGCTGTCGCGCGGCCGGACCTCGTAGGGCCGCTCGTCGCTCACCCTGACGCCCATGTTCTCGAGCAGCGGCAGCACGTCGGAGAGGAGGAGCGGCTGGCCCGAGCGGAGGAGCTTGAAGGCAAGGTGGTCGAGCGTCGGCGCGAGCGGCAGGTAGAGGCTCTTGCCGAGGTCCCCGTCCGGGTCGAGCCGCTCGATCCGCTCGATGTCCAGGACCGCCTGGCGGGGAGTGAAGTCCTCGCGGTAGGCACCCGGGAATGCGTCGGCGTAGCGCTCCACGAGCGGGCCGGCACGCTCCTCGCCGAGCTGCTCCAAGAGCGCGTCGCGGAGATCGTCCGTCCACGCCCGGGTCGCCTCGGCGAGCCGAGCCTCGATCTCGCCGACGTCGTACTCCGGGATCGCGCCCTGCTTCGTGTAGACGACGACATGGAGGCGCGCCAGCACGGAGTCGGTGACGCGGGTCGTATAGTCGACGCTGAGGCCCGCGAAGGCCTCCTGCAGGATCCGCTGGATTCGCTCGCGGTTCTCCGTGTCGAAGCGCTCGCGCGGGAGGTAGACGAGGCACGAGACGAAGCGCTCGAACGCGTCCCGGCGGACGAACAGCCGCACGCGCCGGCGCTCGCCCAGGTGGAGGATCCCGAGCGCTGTCTGGACGAGCTCGTCCTCCGAGATCTGGAACAGCTCGTCGCGCGGGTACGTCTCCAGGATGTCGAGGAGCGCCTTGTGGTCGTGGCTTCCTTGCAGGAGGCCTGAGCGCTCGACCACCCGCTGCGCCTTCCGCCTGAGCACGGGAATCTCCCAGGGGCTCGCGCTGTAGGCGGTATGGGTGTAGAGGCCGAGGAAGCGCCGCTCGCCGGACACCTCGCCGGCGGCATCGAAGCGCTTGACGCCGACGTAGTCGAGATACGCGGGCCGGTGCACGGTCGCGCGCGAGTTCGCCTTCGTCAGGCTGAGCGGGGTCTTCTGGCGGGCGAGCCGCCGTACCTCCGGCGGCAGCTGCGCGAAGCTCACCGAGATCGGCCGTTCGTCTGTGGCGCGAAGGATGCCGAGGCCCGAGCCGGAGACGGCGCGCAACACGTCCTCCCCGCTCTCGGTGAGCATCTCGTACTCGCGATAGCCGAGGAACGTGAAATGACCGTCGTCCATCCACTCCAGCAGGTCGCGAGCCTCGGTGCGGTCGTCGGGATCGACGGGAGCCGTCGAGACCTCCTCGACGACGTCGCGGACTCGCTCGCGCATCCCCGGCCAGTCCTCCACCGCGGCGCGCACGTCGCCGAGGACACGGCAGATGCCCTCGCGCAGGAGCTCCAGCTCCTCGGGGCTCGTCTGGCGGTCGATCTCGACGTGGATCAGCGACTCGGGCTGCCCGTCCTCGGAGCCGACCTCGAGCAGACGGCCCTCCTCGTCCCGGCGCAGGCGCATGATCGGCCGGATCACGAGATGGATCGCGCTCCCGCTGCGCGTCACCTCCATGGAGACCGAGTCCACGAGGAAGGGCATGTCGTCGACCACGGTCTCGACCACGGTGTGCTCGGACTCCCATCCGTGCTCCTCGAGGCTCGGCGTGTAGACGTGCACCTTCAGCTCGCCCGGCGGCCGGATGCGGGCCAGGTTCCAGTGCGCAACCGCCGCGCAGTAGAGGTCGTGGTCGTTTCGGTCGCTCAGGTCGTCGGGAGCGACGTGCGCGTAGTAGGCGCGGACGAAGCGCTCGACGTCCTGCGCCTCGGCGCTGTCGATCCGCTCGTGGACGCGCGCGACCGCGGCGTCGAGCAGCGCCGCCTTCCTCTCCTCTGGGCCTGTCGCCAAGCCGCCGACCTCCCTCCGCGTTCCAGTTCGGAGTATGGACTAGGACCGGCGGGGCTAGAGCCCCAGGCGCTCAAGCGTTGCGTCGTCGCGGCGCCACCTGGGCCGCACCTTGACGACGAGCTCGAGGAAGATCGTGTGGCCGAGGAGGGCCTCGATCTCGGGCCGGGCGCGGGTGCCGATCTCGCGGATCATCGCCCCCTTCTTGCCGACGAGAATCTGCTTCTGCGACTCGGTCTCGACCAGGACGAACGCACGGAGCAGCTTCTCGTCCAGCTCGTCGATCTCGACCGAGATCGAGTGCGGCACCTCGTCGCGCGTGAGCTGAAGCGCCTTCTCTCGGATCAGTTCGGTGATGCGCTGCTCGCTCGTCTGGTCGGTCGCCGACTCGCGCTCGAAGAGGGGCTGGCCCTCGGGCAGCAGGTGCAGCAGGTCGCCGCGGAGCTCGTCGATCCCGTCCTTGGTCTTGGCGCTCACCGGGTGGAGCGCGTGGAAGTCGCCGAGCTGGGCTGCGGCCTTCATCTGCGTGATGATGTGGCTCGGCTTCAGGTTGTCGACCTTGTTGACGGCGACGATCACCGGCTTGCCGAGCGCGTAGACGCGGCGCGCGATGAAGCGGTCGCCGGCGCCGATCCGGTCGCGCGCCGAGACGACGAAGAGCACGACGTCGATGTCCTCGAACGCTGCGTCGACGGTGTTCTGCATCCGTGTCGTCAGCTTGTCCATCGGCTTCTGAAAGCCGGGCAGGTCGGCGAGGACGAGCTGGTAGTCCTCCCCGTTCGCGACGCCGTAGATCCGGCGGCGGGTCGTGTTGGGCACGGTGGAGGTGATCGCGACCTTCTCGCCCACGAGCGCGTTCACCAGCGTGGACTTGCCGACATTCGGCCTGCCCGCGACGGCGACGATGCCGGACTTCACAGGTCGTCGAACGTCTCGGGCAGCATCTCCGCGGGCGTCATCGTCAGCACCTTGCCCTGGTTTCGGAAGATGACGCGATCGAAGCCGAACTCCCACAGCCACTGCCGGCAGCCGCCGCACGGCGAGGCGTTGACCGCGATCACCTCGAGGTCGCCAGCGCCGTAGCCGCCGGTGACAGCCGCGGCGATCCCATTCTTCTCGGCGCAGACACCGAGCGGATAGGCGGCGTTCTCCACGTTGACTCCCTCGAAGACCGTGCCGTCGCGCGCGACGACCGTGCAGCCGACGTTGAACTTCGAGTAGGGCGAGTAGGCGCGGGCCGCGATCGCGTCCGCGCGGGCGAGGAGCTCCTCGTCGGTCATTGCGCCACCTGGAAGACCACGAGGGTGACGAGCGCGCCGAGCAGGCCGCCGTAGGCGACCTCCATGGACGAGTGCACTCCGGATTCGACGCGGGTCTGGGCCACGAGCAAGGCCATGATGAAGGTCAGCGACGAGATCAGGAAGTGGTTGCGCGAGTCTTCGAGGATCAGCGTCGCAGCCATCCAGCCCGAAAAGGCGATCGCGGCGTGGCCCGATGGGAGGCCGCCGCGGAGAGGCGAGCCGCGGCCCGTGAGCGCCTTCGTCCCGATCACGAGGATCGACGTCAGCACCAGCGCGATCAGAGTCAGCTCGGCGGGAACGTTCGTGAGCCGGTCGAGCAGCTTCGAGCTCCGGTCTGCCACCTGGCCGGAGAAGACGAGGTAGCCGACGGCGACGGCGACCGCGGTTGCGATCAGGACCGCGCCGGCGGCGATGTCCTTCGCCAGCTTCGCCATCGGGTCGAAGGACGTGGTCGCAACGTCGACCGCGGCCTCGACCGCGGTGTTCAGCATCTCGGCGATCAGGACGAACGCGATCGCGAGGAGCAGCGCGATCAGCTCCATCTTGTCGACGCCGGAGACGAGAGCGGCGATCAGGACGAGCGCCGCGATCAGGAAGTGGATCCGCATGTTCCGCTGCGTGCGGAGCACGTGGATGATCCCCTCGAACGCGAAGTTGAAGGATTCGAGGATGGACGGCGGCCTGCGCGCTCTCACGTCCCTGGCCGCCTTTCGCTCCCGCCCGGCAGAGCCGGGCTCCGCGAAAGGCTGACGCCGCTCGCGGCGCTCCAGCCGGCGGCCCGTACCACCGTACTGTTCCACCGGCCTACGCACCGCGAGCGGCGCCCCAGGAACGTGAGCAAGCTCACAGCAGCGCCTCCTCCCTGGCCTCCATCTCGTCGCCGTGCTCGTACCCGAGCAGGTGCAGCAGCCCGTGCACGAGCGGGCCGCGCCAGGCGTCGCCGACGACCTGCGGGCAGATCACGACGTCGCCGAGTGCGCGCGGCAGACCCACCGGAATCTCCTCTCGCCCGTCGAGCGGGAACGAGAGGACGTCCGTCGGCTCGTCGATGCCGAGGTGGTCTCGCTTCAGCGCGCGCATCTCCTCGGGGCCGGCGAACGCCAGGCCGAGCTCGCCCTCCTCGATCCCCTCGGCGCCGAGAACCCGCTGCGCGAGCTCGACGGCGGCAGCCTCGTCAACCTCGGCGCCGCTTCGGTTCTCGACCTCGACTCCGACCACGTTCACCGCTTACGGGCGGTGCCGGTCTCTTCGGCGTGCTGCTTGTACGCCTCGACGATCCGTTGAACGAGCTTGTGGCGGACGACGTCCTGGTGGGTGAACTCGACGAACGCGATCCCGTCGATGGAGCCGAGGATGTCGCGTACCTGGATCAGCCCGGACGCCTGGTCGCGCGGGAGATCGACCTGTGTCACGTCGCCGGTGATCACCACCTTCGAGCCGAAGCCGAGCCGCGTCAGGAACATCTGCATCTGCTCCGGTGAGGTGTTCTGCGCCTCGTCGAGGATGATGAACGAGTCGTTGAGCGTCCGGCCGCGCATGAACGCCAGCGGCGCCACCTCGATCACCCCGCGCTCCATGTGCGCGGTCAGCCGGTCGGCGTCGAGCATGTCGTAGAGGGCGTCGAAGAGCGGCCGGAGATACGGATCGACCTTGGCCAGCATGTCGCCGGGCAGGAAGCCGAGCCGTTCGCCGGCTTCGACGGCGGGCCGCGTGAGGATGATCCTGGCGACCTGCTTCTCCGCCAGCGCCGCCACCGCCAGCGCCATGGCGAGATAGGTCTTGCCGGTGCCGGCAGGCCCGATCCCGAAGGTCACCGTGCACTCGCGGATCGCGTCGACATAGCGCTTCTGCCCCAGAGTCTTCGGGGCGATCTTCTTGCCGCGGTGGCGCCAGACGACGTCCTCGAAGACCTCGCGGATGTCCTCCGCCTGGTCGAGCGCGGCGACGACGGCGCCGACGGTCTCCGGCCCGATCTCGTGCCCGCCCTCGACGAGCTCGACCAACTCGTCCACGACCGCGCGGGCGGCGGCGACCCGATCGTCAGCGCCCTCGATCGTCAGCTGGTTCCCGCGCAGGCGCAGCGTGCAGTGCAGCCGGTCGCGCAGCGTGTTGAGCACGCCGTCGCCGATTCCACCGAGCTCGGCGGCGACTTCGTTCGGGACCGATAGGACTTCCTGCACCCGGCTCAGTGTAGGTGAGGGTCAGGCGAGCTTTTCGCGCACGAGCTGGCTCACGGCCGAGCCGTCCGCGCGGCCTGCGACCTGCGGCATCACGTCGGCCATCACGCGGCCGATGTCGCGCATGCTCGTGGCGCCGACCTCGGCGATCACGTCGTCGACGATCGCCTCCAGCTCGTCCTCGGCGATCGGCTCCGGCATGAACTCCTCGAGCACATCGAGCTCGGCCTCCTCTTTCTCGGCCTGCTCCTCCCGCCCACCCGAGCGGAAGGCCTCGGCGGCCTCGAGTCGCTTCTTGCGCTCGCGCTGCAGGACCTGGAGCTCCTCGTCGTCGTGCAGCTCGCGCTGGAGCTCCTTCTCCGCTCCCTGCAGGCTCGCGAGGATCAGGCGCAGCGCGTCGCGGCGCTCGGCGTCGCCGTCGCGCATCGCGCTTTCGAGCTGCTCCTTGATCTCGGCGATCAGGCTCATTGCGTCTTCTTCAAGCCGGCATCCCGCTGATCCTCCCACCCAGAACGTGCAAATGTAGGTGGAAGATGGTCTGGCCGCCGCCTGGACCGACGTTTACGAGCACGCGGTAGTCCTCGAGACCGGCGTCGCGAGCGACCTCCGCGACGAAGTCGAGCATCCGCTTCGCCTCGTCCGCGGGGAAGTCTGAGACGTCGCGAAACGTGTCGACGTGCCGCTCGGGCAGCACGAGCAGATGCGTCTCGGCCTGGGGGTTGATGTCCCGGATGGCGACGAAGCCGTCGCCCTTCGCGACGTGGTCGCCTTCTTTCACCAGGCGGCAGAAGAGACAATCGTCAGGCAGCGAGGATCCCCTCCTTCGTCACGGCGCGGCCGCGGACCGGCACCAGCTCGCCGACCTCTCCCTCGACGAGCCACGGCGAGTAGTCGGCGCCGTAGCCGCGGCCGGGCCGGTCGATCAGGACGATGTCGGCCTCGCCGACCTTCTGCTCCCAGCGGGCGCGGCAGGCGTCGTCGGAAAGGGTGCGTAGCCGCGCGCTCCGCTCCTTCTTCACCTCGGGCGGCACGCGGTCGTCGTCGGCGGTCTTCGTGCCCGGCCGCGGTGAGTACGGGAAGACGTGCAGCTTCGTCAGACGCGCCGCGCGGACGGTGTCGAGCGTGCGCTCGAAGGCGGCGTCGTCCTCCGCCGGGAAGCCGACGATCACGTCGGCCGTGAGGTTGAAGTCGGCGAGCGGCTCCAGCTTCCGCAGGTACGTCTCGACCGAGTAGCGGCGCGCCATCGCCTTCAGGACGCCGTCGTCGCCGGACTGGAGCGGAACGTGCAGGTGCGGACCGACCACCGGCGTCTCGCGCAGCGCGGCCACGAGCTCGTCGTCGACGTGGTTGATCTCGATCGACGAGAGGCGCAGCCGCTCCACGCCCTCAATCGCTCCCGCGGCTCGAGTCAGCTCCGCAAGCCTCATGCCCGCCGCACGGTCGCGGAAGCAGCCGAGATTGACGCCCGTGAGGACGATCTCGCGGTGGCCTTGCGCGACCCGCCGGCGGATCTCGCCGAGCACGGCCTCGGCGCGGCGCGAGCGAGTCGAGCCGCGCACGAGTGGGATCACGCAGAACGAGCACGAGAACGAGCAGCCGTCCTGGATCTTCACGAAGGCGCGGATGCGATCGAGCTTCGCGTCCGCCTGGACACAGCCGATGGCGCCGACGTCACCGGCAACGCTCTCCACCGCCTGCTCGATCTGACCCGCGACGACCGTGACGTTCGCGGGTAACCCGGCGTAGGCGGAATCGGAGAGCCGCGCGCCGCAGCCGGTCACGTACACCCGCGCGTGCGTTCGCGCGGCCCGCGAAGCGGCCTGGCGCGACTTCGCGAGACCCTCGTTCGTGACGCAGCACGTGTTGACGACCGCGACGTCGCCGCTCCCGTCCACCTCGTGGTGGCCGTCGCGAAGCAGCCGCTCGCGCAACGCCTGTGCGTCGGTCTGCGAGACCTTGCAGCCCAGGAAACGGACGGAGAAGCTCGCCACTGTCCGGGAAATCTACTGCCGGACGTGCAGATCGGCCGCCCAGCCCCCGTCCTGAACGCGCCGCTCGATTCTGTACCCGGCGAGCTGCGGGTCGTCGGAGACGAGGTAGCCGGACGTGATCAGGCGCGGGGCGCGGATCCTGGGCGCGAGAGCGAGCACCGCCTCCGCAGCGATATTGGCGATCGCGAGATCAGCGTCCGGGAGGTCGTCGTCGCGCAGATCGGCCTGCCTGACGTCGATCGAGACGCCGTTGTCGGCGGCGTTCCGTTCGGTCGCCTCGACCGCCTGCGGGTCGAAGTCGAACGCAAGCACGGGATCGAAGCCGAGCTTGGCCGCGGCAATCGAGAGGACGCCCGAGCCGCACCCGATGTCGAGCACGCTTCCCCGCTCCTCGCCCGCAAGCAGCTCGAGGCACAGCTGGGTCGTCGGATGCCCGCCGGTCCCGAACGCACGGCCCGGATCGATCACGACCGCGATCGCTCCCTCGTCGGGCTCCTCCCACGGCGGCCCGATCCAGAGCGAGCCGACGCGGACCGGCTTGTGGAACTGCCGCCACCGGTCCTCCCAGTCGTCCTCGATCAACGACGCCGCGGCCCCGCCGAAGGCCTGCCAGATCCGTTCCTCACCCGCGGCGTTCGTGTAGGCGGCGAGCTCCAGCCCGCCCTCGCCGTCGATCTCCTCGAACCCTTCCGGGAAGAGCTCGATCATCACCGCCCGCGCCATCTCGGCCCGAGCGTCGGGAACGGTCACCGAGACGCGGCGCAGGAGCGTCACGCCGGCCCCGGCATTCAGCGGATGGCGTTTCTGAGCTTCTCGAAGAAGCCCTCGTCACGCCGATAGGTGTCTTCGTCGGACAGCGACTCGAAGCGGTCGAGGAGCTCGCGCTGCTCGTCGGTCAGGTGCCGCGGCACGGAGACGTTGACGAGCACGCGATGATCGCCGCGGCCGGAACGTTCGAGCGACGGCATCCCCTTGCCACGCAGCACGCGCACCTCCCCCGGCTGCGTCCCCGCCCCGAAGTCCAGCTCGAGGTCGCCTTCGAGCGTCGGCACGGAGAGGGTCGAACCACGAGCGGCCTGAACGATCGTCAGGTCGACCTGCGACAGGATGTCGTCGCCGTCGCGCTCGAAGCGCGGGTCGCGGGCGACGCGCACCTCCACATACGCATCGCCGGGGAGCCCTCCGTTCGAGCCCGCATGCCCGCTGCCCCGGAGGCGGATCCGCTGGCCGTCGTGAATCCCGGCCGGAATCTCGACCTCGAGCTCCTTCAGCTCGAGCGTGCGGCCGGCGCCGCCACAGACGGTGCAGGGAGTCTCGGCCACGCGGCCCACGCCGCCGCAGGTGGGGCACGTCTGCGTGCGGACGAACTCGCCGAAGACGCTGCGGGAGACCTGCTGCAGCTGGCCCTGCCCACCGCAGGTGGAGCACGTGGCCTTCTCCGTCCCGGGCTCGGCGCCCTCGCCTTCGCAGTGCTCGCACGTCGCCGCGATCTCGACCTCGGCGGTCCGAGTGACGCCCGTGAACGCATCGGCGAGCTCGATCCCGATCGAGACTCCGACGTCCCCTCCCCGCGCCCGGCCGCCGCGGTTGCGTGCGAACAGATCGTCCCCGAAGAAGGCCGAGAAGATGTCTGTCAGGTTCGAGAAGTCGAAGTCGCTCGGCGCGTAGCCGCCGCGCCGGAGGCCCGCGTGGCCGTAGCGGTCGTAGAGCTGGCGCGTCTCGGGCTTCGAAAGCACCTCGTACGCCTCGGCGACTGCACGAAAGCGAGCCTGCGCGTCCGGCTCCTGCGAGACGTCCGGGTGCAGCTCGCGCGCAAGCTTCCGGAAGGCCTTCTTGATCTCGGCCTCGCTCGCCGTCCGCTCGACACCGAGCAGCTCGTAGTAGTCGCGTTCAGCCGTGGCCATCGGGCAAGCCTAGCTCCCGCCCTAGCTGTCGTCGTACGTGGCTTCGACCAGGCGGGAGAGCTCGTGAGCGGCCGCCCGCACCGTGCGAACTGCCTTGTCGTAGTCCATTCGCACCGGGCCAAGCAGGCCGACGGTCCCGAGCATCCGCGTCGGAAGCCCGTAGCTCGCGCCGACGAGCGAGACGGCGTGCAGTTCGGGATGGTCGAGGCCGACGCGGATGAACGGACGGCGCACGTCGAACGCGTCCGTCATCAGCTCGAGCACGGCCGCGCGCTTCTCGAGCACCGAGAGGAGGCTCCGGCAAGCCTGCAGCTCGTCGGCGCGGGCGCCGTCGAGGAGCGATGCCGCGCCGCCGACGTAGAGCGACTGCGCGGTGGGGGCGGCCAGCTCGAGGAACGACGGGCGCAGGGCGTCGAGGAAGGCGAGTTCCCGCGCGGACAGGCTCGGATCGTCGATCCGTCTGCGAAGCAGGTGGGTGCCGAGGCCCACTCCCGCGAGCCGCTCGTTCAGGTACTCGTTCGCCCAGGAGGCGAGGCCCGGGTCGACCGGCGCGTCGAAGGTCACGAGCTTCTTCGCCACGCCGCCGGTCGAGGTGATGGTCACGACCATCACGACGGACGGCTGGAGCAGCAGCGCTTCGACGTGGCGCACGGTGGCGGTCTCGAGACCCGGCGCAGAGACGAGCGCAAGCAGCTGCGTCACCTCGCTCAGCATCTCGGTCGTCGACTGCAGCGCCGCCTCGACCTCGCTCTTCATCGAGGTCAGGTCGAGCGGGAAGCGTGCCGGCCGGGACTCCTGCCGTTCGAGGAGCTCCTCGGCGTAGAAGCGGTAGCCGGCGCCGGTGGGGATGCGGCCGGCCGAGGTGTGCGGATGCGAGAGCAGCCCGAGCGACTCGAGCTCGGCGAGCTCGCTCCGCACCGTCGAGGGGGAGACGGACAGCCCCGAGCGCTCGACGAGCGTCTTCGAGCCGACCGGTTCTCCGGTGGCCACGTGCTCCTCGACGACCCGCCGGAGAATGTCGCGCTTGCGCTCGCTGATCGGGCTCATTTGCAGGTAATTCTAGCGACCGTCAAACGAGCAGCTCTGCCGTGACGCCGCCGCCGAGGAAGCGGCCGCGACGGGTCAGCGCGAGCGTCCCGCCCCCGGTCGCCACCAGGCCGTGGCGTTCGAGCCGCGAGAGCGCCGCGGCGTCGAGCGCGCCGTCGAGCCCGGCAGTGGACAGCGGCTCGTCGAGCCGCAGACCGAGCAGCACGCGCTCGCGGGCACGCACGTCCACCGCGAGCGGCTCGAGCTCGCGCAACGGGCGCTCGCCGCGATGCAGCGCGGACAGGTAGCGCGGCAGGCTCGGCGCGTTCCGCCACCTCAGCCCTGCGACCGTCGAGACTGCGCCGACGCCGATCCCGAGATAGTCGCGCCCGAGCCAGTAGCCGAGGTTGTGACGTGAGCGCAGGTCGCGGTCGCCGTCGATCCGGCAGAAGTTGGCCGTCTCGTACCAGCGATAGCCGGCGGTGGTCAGCGTCTCGACGACCCGTTCGAAGTAGTCCTCCATCGCGTCCGCCTGGCGCTCGAGCTCCTCGCCGTGCGCATGCGTGAAGCGCGTTCCGGGCTTGGCCTCGAGCTCGTAGCAGGAGAGATGCTCGGGCTCGAGCGCGAGGGCCTCGGCGAGGTCGCGCTCGAGGTCGGCGACGGTCTGGTCCGGAATCCCGTAGATGAGGTCGAGCGAGACGTTGTCAAAGCCCGCGTCGCGCAGCGTGTGCACGGCCCCGCGCACGTCTTCCGGCCGGGCGAGTCGCTCGAGCGTCGCCAAGAGGTGAGGCTGGAAGGTCTGCGCGCCGAGCGAGACGCGGTCGACGCCGTGCTCCTGAAGCAGCGCGGCGAGGCCCGGCGTCACCGTCTCCGGGTTGGCCTCGACCGTGGTCTCCGCCGCGGCCGGGAGCCCGGAGAGCAGGCGAGCAAGCGCGGCCGGCTCGGTGAAGGTCGGCGTGCCCCCGCCGAGAAAGACGGTGTCGACCTCGGCGGCGAGATGCTCCCGCTCGAGCTCCAGCTCGGCCAGCAGCGCGTCGACGTAGCCGCCGTGCTCGCCGTCGTGTCCGGTCACCGTCACGAAGTCGCAGTAGCCGCACCGGTGGGCGCAGAACGGCAGGTGGACGTAGAGGTGGCGCGCGCTCATTTTCGGTCGTCCAGGTTGAGCACGGCCAGGAACGCCTCCTGCGGCACCTCGACGCCGCCGACCTGCTTCATCCGCTTCTTGCCCTTCTTCTGCTTCTCGAGCAGCTTCCGCTTGCGGCTGATGTCGCCGCCGTAGCACTTCGCCAGCACGTCCTTCCGCTTCGCCTTGACCGTCTCGCGCGCGATGATCCGCGCGCCGATCGCGGCCTGAATCGCCACGTCGAAGAACTGGCGAGGGATCTCCTTTCGGAGCCGCTCGACGAGGAGCTTGCCCCGGTCGTAGGCGAACTCGCGGTGGATGATCAGCGAGAGCGCGTCGACCGGCTCGCCCGCGACGAGAACGTCCACCCGCACGAGCGTTCCCGGCTTGAAGCCGGCCATGTCGTAGTCGAAGCTCGCGTAGCCGCGCGTGCGCGACTTCAGCTGGTCGTAGAAGTCGAGCACGATCTCGCCGAGCGGCAGCTCGTAGACGAGATGCACGCGCTCCTCTGAGAGGTACTCCATATGGTCGAAGCTGCCGCGGCGGTCGTTGCAGAGCTCCATCACGGCGCCCACGTACTCCTTCGGAACGATCACCGAGGCCCTGATGTACGGCTCCTCGACCTCGTCGATCTCGACCGGCATGTCCGAGGGGTTGTGCACCTCGACCCAGTCGGCGCCGGGACGAGGCCGGACGCGATAGGCGACGTTCGGCGCGGTCACGATCAGATCGAGATCGAACTCGCGCTCCAGGCGCTCGCGCACGATCTCCATGTGCAGCAGGCCGAGAAAGCCGCAGCGGAACCCGAAGCCCAGCGCTTGCGAGGTCTCCGGCTCGTAGAAGAGCGCGCCGTCGTTCAGCTTCAGCCGCTCGAGCGCGTCGCGCAGCTCCGGGTAGGCGTCCGAGTCCGTCGGGAAGAGCCCGGCGAAGACCATCGGCTTGACCTCTTTGTAGCCCGGCAGCGGCTCCTTCGCCGCTCGCTTCTCGCTCGTCAGCGTGTCGCCGACACGAAGCTTCGACACGTCCTTCAGGCCGGTGATCACGTAGCCGACCTCGCCTGCCTCGAGCGTCGTCACCGGCCGCCGGTCGGGCGTGAGGAAGCCGAGCTCCTCCGCCTCGAAGCGCGTCCCCTGTGCCATCGCCCGTAGCGGCTCGCGAGTCTCGAAGCGGCCGTCGACGACGCGGACGAACGCGACCACGCCGCGGTACTGGTCGTACGACGAGTCGAAGATCAGCGCTCGGGCGGGCGCCGCCGGGTCACCGCTCGGCGGCGGAATCCGCTCGATGATCGCGTCCAGCACGTCCTCGACGCCCTGACCGGTCTTCGCCGAGATGCGCAGCACGCGCTCGGGGTCGTCGCCGATCAGGTCGGCGACCTCCGCTGCCGCGCCGTCCGGATCGGCCTGCGGCAGGTCGATCTTGTTCACGATCGGGACGATCTCGAGGTTGTTCTCGATTGCCAGGTAGGCGTTGGCGAGCGTCTGCGCCTCGATCCCCTGAGCCGCGTCGACGACGAGCAACGCGCCTTCGCAGGCCTGCAGCGAGCGCGACACCTCGTACGTGAAGTCCACGTGCCCGGGCGTGTCGATCAGGTTCAGCTGGTGGCCCTTCCAGAGGACACGCACCGCCTGCGCCTTGATCGTGATCCCGCGCTCGCGCTCGAGCTCCATCGAGTCGAGCAACTGCTCCTTCATGTCCCGGTCCGCGACCGTGTCCGTCACCTGGAGGATGCGATCGGCGAGCGTCGACTTGCCGTGGTCGATGTGCGCGATGATCGAGAAGTTGCGGATCTTTGCTTGGTCCATGCGTCCTCAGGTCCGGCGGAAGCGGTCTCGCAGGGAGAGTAGCGTCGCGATCTCGGGCACCCGGAGCGCACGACAGGCTGCGAGATAGACGGCGCCGCCGGCCGCGAGCGCCGCGACGAGCGAGAGCAGCTGCGCGGGGAACGAGCGGCCGAGCGCGTCGTCGAGCCCGTACCAGACGCCGTAGGCGACGGCGCCGAGCGCCGCGGAGGCGACCGCGATGAGCAGGAACGACCGCGCCATCGCGCTCAGGTCGAGCCGGCCGGCGCGCCGTCGCAACGCGAAGAAGAGCAGCGAGGCGCCGGCGATGTTCGCCAGCGAGATCGCGAGTGGGATCCCCCAGGCACCGACGCGGTAGAAGACGGCGTAGAGCGCGGTGTTCAGGACGACGACCGCGAGGGCGACGAAGGTCGGGACCCACGGCGCCTGCAGGCTGAAGAAGCCGCGGTTCAGCATCAGCATCATCCCGTTGAAGGTCAGTCCGAGGGAGAAGGCTGCGAGCGCACCGGCGACCACGTGTGTCTGGTCGGGCTCGAACGCGCCGCGCTCGTAGAGCAGGCGGACGATCGGCTCGGCGAGGACGGCCGAGGCCACGCCGGCGGGGATGAGCAGGAAGTTGATCTGCCCGAGCCCGGCGGAGACCGTGGCCCGGAAGCCCGCGAGGTCGCCGCGGGCGGCGAGCCGCGCGAGCGACGGATAGAGAATCGTCGCGACCGCGACCGAGAACATCCCCTGCGGGAGCATGTAGATGCGGAACGCCTTGTCGATCGCGTTCGGGGCGATCGTCGGGTCGATCCACTTCGACGCGACGACGGTGCCGATCACCGCGTTCACGTTGATCAGGCCGAGCCCGAGGATCACCGGCCCCATCAGCTTGAACACCTGCTTCACGGCCGGATCGCGGATGTCGAAGGCCAGACGGAGCCTGCCGTCGAGCCCGCGCAGCCAGGGCAGCGGGAGCAGGAACTGGATCAGCGTCCCGGCGACGATCGAGCCGGCGTAGACGTAGAGCTTGCTGCTGTCGCTGTCGGCGCGCGGGACGCCGATCACGAGGCCGGCGATGATCGCCAGGTTCCAGAACACCGGCGTCAGCGCCGGAATCGTGAACTCCTCGTAGCTGTTCAGGATCCCGGTGACGATCCCGAAGAGCCCGATCAGGACGACGATCGGGAAGAGGATCTGGGAGAGCCTGACGGCCAGGTCGTCGTACTCGCCGGTGAGCGGCGGCATGAGGACCGGCGCGGCGAGGATGAAGAGCGCTGTGATCGCCCCGACGACGAGCAGGAAGAGCCAGAACACGGTCGACGCGACGCGCCAGGCACGCGCCTTCTCCCCCTTCTCGAGCAGCTCGCTGAAGACCGGGACGAACGCGGAGGAGAGGGCGGCGTCGGCGACGAGCGCGCGCACGAGGTTCGGGATCTGGAAGGCGACGGTGAAGGCGTTGATCGGGCCGCGCGCGCCGAAGTAGTTGGCGGCCACGATCTCGCGGAAGAGCCCGAGCACGCGCGAGAGCCCGGTCGCGGCCGAGAAGATCGCAGTCGACCACACGAGCCTCCGTCCCTGGGCTCGCTCGTCCACGCTGCGAGTATAGGAATCGGGTCAGCCGATGCGGCCAGGCGCCAGGAGTCGTCTGCTAGGATCCTGCGCGCCCGCCAAGTGCGGGCCTTTCTTCGAGATGCCGAACATTCAGCAACAGAAAAAGCGCGTCCGGATCGCCGAGCGCCAGCGCGAGGAGAACCTCCGCTACCGCTCCACGGTGAAGACCCTGACGAAGCGCCTCGAGGCGGCCGCCGCCGCCGGGGACAAGGACCAGCTCGCCGCCGAGCACCTCGAGCTCGTGCGGACGATCGACAAGGGCACCTCCCGC
This sequence comes from uncultured Gaiellaceae bacterium, assembly GCA_963749515.1. Taxonomy (GTDB): domain Bacteria; phylum Actinomycetota; class Thermoleophilia; order Gaiellales; family Gaiellaceae; genus Gaiellasilicea. The sequence continues at coordinate 177,926 of CAVVMR010000010.1, read as the reverse complement.
GGGGCGCTGCACAAGAACACGGCCGCGCGCAAGAAGGCCCGCGCAGCCCGCCTCGTCGCCGGCGACGCTTCTAGCTCTTAGCTCTCCGCGCTGAGGTCGATCAGAGCCCGCTGGAGCTCGAGGTCGGGCGCCAGCTTGCTCCCTCCTTTGAGGCCGTGGTCGAGCGCTGCGAGACGGACGACCGCCTCCCGCAGCTCGTCCTCGGAGAAGTTCGCCGCCTGGGCGAACACCTTCTCGACGTAGAACGGATGCCGCTTGAGGGTCGACGCGGCGTCGCGCGGCCGAACGCCCTCGGCTGCGAGCTGCTGGCAGCGGCGCATGAAGGCGAGGTGGTTGACGAGCGCGCCGGCCATGCGCGGAGCGGTGTCACGGCGCGGGCGTCCTTCGCGCTCGAAGATCGTCTCGCTCGCGGCGAGCGTGCGCCCGCCGTCGCGTTGAGCCCAGGCGTCGGTCAGGGCAAATGTCGGCGTCTCGGCCACCGCGGCCACGAGGAGCTCCACCTCGTTCTGCCCGATCGGCTCGTCCCCGGCCCAGAGCGCGAGCTTGTCGATCTCGTTCGCGAGCTGGTGGAAGTCGTCGCCGACGAGGTGGACGAGCGCTGCGCACGCCTCCGGTTCGGCGCGCGCGCCGGCTTGCTTGAAGCGCTCGGCGACCCAGTTGGCGACGTTGCGCTTCGGCACCTCGAAGGCGAGAACGTCTCCGGCCTTGGCGCACGCCTTCGTCAACGGCGCGTCCTTCTTCAGCTCCTCGGCGACGAGGGCCAGGACGGTGCCGGGGGCCGGCGAGGCGAGGTACTCCTCGATCGCCTTCACGTCGGCGACCTTCCAGCCGTTCGCGAGCCGGCCGTCTGCGTTGCGCCGGCCGTCGACGCCTTCGATCACGACGAGCCGCGCGTCGCCGAAGAGGCTGCCGACGTTGCACAGCGCCGCTGCGTCCGGACCGGACAGCTCCTGGGCCGTGACGAGCTCGACCGCCTCCGGCTCGAAGTGGCGCCGCAGGCGCGCGAGCGCCGTCTCGATCTTGGGGCGGTCGCTGCCGGTGAGGAGATAGACGGGCTTCAGATCCGGTGCCGCGGCCACGCCCCCACCCTACTCAACGGCCCTTCCGGACAGTGATCCGCTCGCCGTCCGACTCGAGCACGACGCGGCCGTCCTCGTCGGTGCGGTAGAGGCTGAGGCCCGGGCTTGCTCGGAGCGCGGCGACGGTCGACGGGGTCGGGTGGCCGTAGTCGTTGCCTCTGCCGCAGGAGATCACCGCGACCTCGGGCCGGAGCTCTCGCAGCTCGCTCTCGAGCCCCGAGTCGGCCGAGCCGTGGTGGGCGACCTTGAGGATCTCGACGGGCCGCGAGAGCAGGCGCGCCGTCACCTCCGTCTCCGCGTCCGCGGTGAGGAGCGCGTCGATCTCGCCGTACGTGGCGAGCAGGACGACTGGAAGCAGATTCGGATCCTCGCTCTCCGTGCCGGCCCGGTCGGGCCAGAGAACCCGCAGGTGCAGCCGGCCGAGCCGGAACGCATCGCCGGCGCGCGCCTCGACGACCTCGACGCCGCGCTTCTCGGCCTCCGCCAGCGCTGCCCGCTCGTAGGGGCTCGATCTCGTCAGGCGGGGGTCGAGGACGCGATCGACCGCGATCCGGCGCAGGACGGTCTCGGCCCCGCCGATGTGATCGCGCTGCGGATGTGTCAGGACGACCGCTGCCAGTCTCCGTACACCGAGCGATCGGAGTTGCTGCGCGACGTTCGCCTCCGGCGGGCCTTCGTCGACGAGCACCGAGCCCTCTGCAACCTGCAGGAGGATCGAGTCGCCCTGGCCGACGTCGAGGAATGTGATCCGGAGCCCTTTCGGCGGCGGCAGCGGCGTCGACGGGAAGAGCTGCCAGACCAGAAGGGCTGGAACGATCGTCGCAGCGCACGCCACTGCCGCCGGCCGCCGCCACCGCGGCAGCCGCTGGAGTGCGAGCAGGGCGAGCGGGGTCCCGAGCAGCACCAGGACGGCTTTGCCCGAGCCGATCTGAGCGAGAGGCAGCCCGGCGACGAGCTCCGCGCACGCCGCGATGTACGCGGCAAGCCAGCCGTTCAACCAGGCGAGCGCCAGCGCGACCGAGGGCAGCACCGGCTCGAGCAGCGAGCCGACGAGCGCCAGCCCGAGCAGTGGGCCGATCGCGAGCGCCACGAGCGCGTTCGCCAGCAACGAGTAGACGGGGACGCTTCCGAACTGCAGCCAGAGGATCGGCGCCGTTGCGGCACCACAGGCCGTCGAGACAGCGAGCGCGTCGCGCAGCCAGGCGGGCATGGGGTAGCCGTCGAGCGCGAGCCGTAGCTTCGGGAGCAGCAGGAAGATCGCGCCGACCGCGGCGAACGAGAGCTGGAAGCCCGGCTCGAACAGACACGCCGGAGTCCACGCGAGCAGGGTCGCCGCGCCCAGAGCGAGGAGATGCCAGCGATCGCGCGGACGAGCGAGCAGCCACGCCAGCGACGCCAGGCCGCCTGCGACTCCGGCGCGCACGACGGACGGCTGCCAGCCGACCGCAAGGACGTATGCACCGATCGTGCCGATCACGGCCACCTCGGCCGCCAGCCGGTGGATTCCCAGCAACCACGCGAGCCCGAGCACGCCGAGCGAGAGGAACGCGACGTTCTGCCCCGAGACGGCCAGCAGGTGGTAGAGCCCGGAGGCCTTGAAGTTGGTCCGGAGCTCATCCGTGAGCCCCTCGTCCTCGCCGAGCACGATGCCCGCCAGAACCGCGCGCCGCTCGCCGCCCAGCCCAGGGGCGATCGCACGCGCAACGTGCGCCCGGAGCCGGTCGGAGACGCCGCCGATACCGCCGCGCCTGCCCACGATCCGCCAGTCGCCGCCGTGCAGCACGACATGGACGCCGCGGCGCGCCAGCCAGCCGCGTTCGTCGAAGCCGTCGTCGGCACCACGGGGAGCGGCGATTGTGGCTCGCAACGCGAGGACGGCGCCCTGCGGCGGCGACCTGCCCACCGGGAGCTCGAGCAGGACTCGTTCGCGGAGCGCGCGCGAATCGAACAGGCGCACCTCTCCGGGAACACGAAGCGCGAACGGCGTCTTTCGTGCGGGGCCGGTGACGACGACCGTCGCGTCGGCCGACCGACCGATCTCCGGTGCGAGCACGCTGCGGTCGAGCGCGTCGAGACGGGCGCTTCCCCACCACCAGCCGGCGAGAGCCACCGCGACGGCACAGGCCGGAAGGCGAACCTTCGACGACAGGACGGCGACGGCGGCGACGGCCGACACCAGGGCGAGGACGAGCGCCGGCGCAGGCACGGCGTTGGCGAGCGCGATCCCGAGACAGGCGGCGAGGACGAGCAGGGTCGGCCAGCCGCGGTCGACAAAGCGTGCGATCAAGGCGAGACGAGGTCCCGCAGCTGTTCGATCCGCGCCGGGCCGATTCCCGGAATCGCGTCCAGGTCGTCGACCGAGCGGAAGCCGCCGTGGGCGGCCCGGTAGTCCATGATCTTCTGGGCCGTCACCGGCCCGAGGCCCGGAAGCGCGTCGAGCTCCTCGAGCGAGGCCGAGCTCAGACTCGGGCGGGCCGCAGATGACTTCCCGGCCGCCCCGGGAACCCGGCGAGGCACCAGCACCTGCATGCCGTCGGCGAGCGGCGCGGCGAGGTTGATCGCGGCGGTGTCGGCTGACGCGGCCGCTCCGCCCGCACGGGCGACCGCGTCAGCGACTCGTTTGCCCTCGACCAGCCGGTAGAGCCCCGGCCGCCGAACCGCGCCGGCGACGTGGACGACGAGCCTCGGCGCCGCGGCACGCTCCGGAACGAGCGTGGCGGCCGGCTCGACCGTGGCGGTACCCGCACCGGCCAGCGTGCGCCCGGCCACCGCGAGGAGGGCAAGAGCGACCGCGGCCAGAACGAGCGCCCGCCGGCGCGATACGGGCAGGGAGGGCATGCCCCGAGCGTGCCCGGAGAACCGTCACAGAGGGTGAACGCCTCCGTGCCAACTTTGCGCCAGTTTTTTCGACCGACGGGTCTGACGTTCCTGGCGCGCCGCTTCGCGTGCCGGGCCGGAGGGGATAGGGCGCTAGCCCAGACCCGGAGAGCCCGGTGCGGGCAGCGGCGCGAGGGGCGCCGGAGGCCGGCTCCGCCGGCCGGGAGGCGCCCCGGCCAGGGACGTCAGACGACGAAGTTCACGAGCTTGCCGGGAACAACAATGGTCTTCCGGGGCTCGCCGCCGTTCAGATGCGCCTGCACGCGCTCGGAGCCGCGCGCGAGCGCCACGAGCTCGTCCTCGCCGATCGACGCCGGCACCTGCAGGCGGTCGCGGAGCTTGCCGTTGACCTGGAGCACGACCTCCACCGTGTCGCGCTCGAGCATCGCCGGGTCGGCCTCGGGCCACGGCGCCTCCCAGAGGCGCTCGCCTCCGAGGCGCTCCCACAGCTCCTCGGCGATGTGCGGCGAATAGGGCTGGATCAGCGAGACCGCCGTCTCGGCGGCAAAGCGCGCGGCCGGGTCGTCGGGCGTGCGGCCGATCTCGTTCACCAGCTCCATCACCGCCGCGATCGGGGTGTTGAAGGCGAAGCGGCGGTCGATGTCGTCCGTGACCTTCGCGATCGTCTCGTGCGCCTTCTGCGCGAGCGGGCCGGCAGGCTGCTCGACCCGGGGCTTGTCCGCCTGCTCGAGCACGACGCGCCACAGCTTGTTGAGGAATCGCCACACGCCCTCGATCCCCGAGTCGTGCCACTCCATGTCCTGATCGGCCGGGCCGAGGAAGAGCGTGAACGTCCGCACCGCGTCGGCGCCGTAGCGATCGGCGAGGGCCAGCGGGTCGACGGTGTTCCCCTTCGACTTGGACATCTTCGCGCCGTCCTTGTGGATCATCCCCTGGTTGAAGAGGCGCGCGAATGGCTCGCGGAAGCCGACGAGGCCCATCTCCTGCATCACCTTCGTGAAGAAGCGCGCGTAGAGCAGGTGCAGGATCGCGTGCTCGACGCCGCCGATGTACTGGTTGACCGGCAGCCAGTAGTCGGCGATCTCGCGCGAGAACGGCTCCGTGTCGTTCCGCGGATCCGTATAGCGGATGAAGTACCAGGAGGAGTCGACGAAGGTGTCCATCGTGTCCGTCTCGCGCTTGGCCGGGCCGCCGCACTTCGGGCAGGCGACATCGACCCAGTCCTCGGCAGCCGCCAGCGGCGAGCGACCCCTCGGCAGGAACTCCTCGACCTCGGGGAGCACGACCGGCAGCTGGTCGTCGGGCACGGGAACGAGTCCGCAGCTCTCGCAGTGGACGATCGGGATCGGGCAGCCCCAGTAGCGCTGCCGCGAGAGTAGCCAGTCGCGCAGGCGGTAGCCGATCGTCGCCTCTGCCTCACCGCGCTCGGCGAGCGAAGCGACGATCGCCTTCTTTGCCTCCGGCGCCGGCAGGCCGTCGAAGCCGTCCGAGTTGACCAGCACCTCGCTCTCGGTATGCGCGGAGTACGCACCGGCTTCGGGCGCCTCGCCGTCGGCGGGCTGCACGACCGTCCGGATCGCGAGCCCGTACTTGACGGCGAAGTCGTAGTCGCGCTCGTCGTGGGCAGGGACGGCCATGATCGCGCCCGTGCCGTACCCCATCAGCACGTAGTCGGCGACCCAGATCGGAATCTCCTCGCCGTTGACGGGGTTGATCGCGTAGCGGCCCGTGAAGACGCCGTCCTTCTCCTTCTTCTCGCGCTCGACCGACGAGCGGGCGCCGGCGTGGCGCACGTACTCGCGCACCTCCTCCGAGTCGGTCAGCTGCGAGACGAGCGGATGCTCCGGCGCCAGCACGAAGAACGTGGCGCCGAAGAGCGTGTCGGGGCGAGTCGTGAAGACCGGCAGCTCCTCGCCGCTCCCCGCCACACGGAAGATCACGCGCGCGCCCTCGGAGCGGCCGATCCAGTTGCGCTGCATCGTCAACACGCGCTCGGGCCAGTGCTCGAGCGTGTCCATCTCATCGAGCAGCGCGTCGGCGTAGTCGGTGATCTTGAAGTACCACTGGGTCAGGTTCTTGGCCTCGACCTCGGCGCCGCAGCGCTCGCAGTGGCCGTCGATCACCTGCTCGTTCGCGAGCACCGTCTGGTCGACGGGGCACCAGTTGACCAGTCCCTCCTTGCGATAGGCGAGCTCCCGTTCGTAGAAGCGGAGGAAGAGCCACTGCGTCCAGCGGTAGTACTCGGGATCGTGACTCGAGATCTCGCGGTCCCAGTCCATCGCCCAGCCCATGCGGTGCATCCCCGCGCGGATCGCGGCGATATTGCGCTCGGTGCTGATCCGCGGATGCACGCCGTCGCGGATCGCCGCATTCTCGGCGGGCAGTCCGAATGCGTCGTAGCCCATCGGCCGCAGTACGCGGAAGCCGCGCCGGCGGCGCAGGTGGGCGACGACGTCTCCGATCGTGTAGTTCAGGACGTGGCCCATGTGCAGCTCGCCCGACGGGTAGGGCAGCATCTCGACGACGTACGTCTTGTCGCCCTCGATCTGGCCGGGCTCGGGATTGGGCGTGTGGAACGCGCCCGCGTCGTCCCAGACGCGCTGCCAGCGCTGCTCGATCTCTCTCGGTTCGTACCGCTCAGTCATCTCTGTCTCCGGGTACAAAAAAGCCTCTCATGCGAGAGGCCAGGGGAAGCTCGCGCGGCGCTGCCGCGTTCGCCTCCTGTGCTACGGAAGAAGCTCCATTCGTGTCATTGCAGCACAATCTAGCAAGTGGAATCGCCAGCCGCCTCCATCTGCGCCGCCGGGACTGGGCGTGATCGGCGCATTGCGCTGACCTTCGACGACGGGCCTGCGGCCTCGACGGAGGCGGTCCTGGACGTGCTGGCGGACGAGGGTGCTCCCGCAACGTTCTTCATCATCGGAGGCTTCGTCGCCGGTCGGGAGTCGACGTTGCAGAGAGCGAAGGACGGCGGTCACGAGCTCGGCGTCCACGGCGTGAACCACTTCAACGCCCTGCTCGTGCGGGAGCCCGAAACGCTGTCGTACGAGCTGAGCGCCTGCGCCGACGAGCTCGAGCGGGCCGTCGGCGAGCGGCCGAGCCTCGTCCGGCCGCCGTTCGGAGGCGACGCGGGACGCACGGCGCGCGCGGCGGCGAAGCACGGGCTCGGGCCGGTCGTGCTCTGGACCGTGCTCTGTTTCGACTGGGAGGACGACGCGGACGCCGATGCGATCGCGGAGCGTGCCGTCGCCGAAGCGCACCCCGGGGCGATCATCTGCCTGCACGACGGCGATCGAAAGGATCCGGCCGTCACGCGGGACGCGACCGTCGAAGCTCTGCCCAGGATCGTGCAGGGCCTCCGCAGGGACGGCTACGAGCTCGTCACCGTCTCGGACCTGCTCGGGTGATCGGCCTCTTCCCCACCGGCTCGCGCATCGAGAGCGGCGTCCTGCAGATCGACGGGCTGGCCGCGACCGAGCTCGCCGAGCGCTTCGGGACGCCTCTCGTCGTCTACTCCGAGCACGCCCTCCGAGAGCGGGCACGGCTGTTCCGGGACGCAGTCCCGGATGCGCTGGTCGTCTACGGGACGAAGGCCTTCCCGAACGTCGCCGTCATGCGGCTGCTTGCCGAGGAGGGCCTCGGCGCGGACGTTGCCTCGCTCGGCGAGCTCGCCTTCGCACGGCGGGCGGGGATCGAGGGCGAGCGGATCATCGTGCACGGGAACAACAAGTCGGACGAGGAGCTCCGCGCTGCGGCCGACGCGGGCGCGCTGGTCGCAATCGACGCGCTCGACGAGCCGGCGCGTGCAGCCGAGGCCGGCGTCCGCCGTGTGCTCGTCCGCGTCACGCCGGGTGTCGAAACGGAGACGCATGAGGCGATCCGCACCGGCCATCGCGGCTCGAAGTTCGGCCTCGACGCCGACGAGGCGCTCCTCGCGATCGCCTCGTCACGCTCGGCCGGGCTCGAGGTCGAAGGGCTGCACGTGCACGTCGGCTCCCAGCTCGCGGACGGCCGCGCACACCTGGAGGCCGTCTCCCAGCTCGGAGAGTTCGCCGCGCGCTGCCGCGACGAGCTCGACTGGACGCCGGCGCTCGTCGACGTCGGCGGCGGCTTCGGGATCCGCCACGTGGAGGACGAGCCCGAGCCGCCGGTGGCGGAGCTCGTGAGCTCCATCTCGGAAGCAGTCGCGGGCGAATGGGCGACGCGAGGGTTCCCGGCTCCGCGACTCGTCTTCGAGCCCGGCCGCTCGCTCGTCGGCCCGGCAGCGTTCACGCTCTACCGCGTCGGCGCGGTCAAGCGCGCCGGTGACACGCGCTACGTCGCGATCGACGGCGGCATGTCCGACAACCCGCGGCCGCAGCTCTACAACGCCCGCTACGCGGCTCTGCTCGCAAACCGGGCGGACGAGGCCCCGGCCGACGGCCACTTCACGATCGCCGGGAAGCACTGCGAGTCGGGCGACGAGCTGATCGAGCGGGCCGTGCTGCCCGAGCCCCGCCGCGGCGATCTCATAGCGGTCCCCGCAACGGGCGGCTACACCCTCTCGATGAGCTCGAACTACAACGGCGTTCCACGACCTGCGGCGGTTCTCGTCAACGGCGCCGAGGCACGGCTGATCCTCAGGCGCGAGACGGTCGACGACCTGCTCGCGCGCGAGCCCTAGGGGGACTTGGCGGCGACGGCTGCGGCCGCGGCGACGGGCGGCAGGTCGAGCAACTGGGCTCCGGCACGCCCGACGACGTCCAGGTCGGCACCGGACCCGGCGAGCCAGATCGTCGTCCTGCCGGACAGGGCGCGGAGCTGCGCGGTGATCGCATCGAACCGGTCCGAGTCGGTCGAGGCGAGCACGACCGCCTCCGGCGCAAGCTGGTGCACGGTCTCGGCAAGCGTCTCCGGCGGCGTGTCACCGCCGAGGAACGTGATCCGCCAGCCGTGCTCACGCAGCGCGAGGCCGAAGATCAGGAGACCGAGATCGTGCCGCTCCTCCGGCGGGCTCGCCAGCACCGCGCGCGGCCCGGCGCCTCGATCCCATCCTCGCGCGAGCCCGAGGAGCCGGCCTCGCACGAGGTGCGACGCGAAGTGCTCCTGAGCGACCGAGACCTCGCCTTTCTCCCAGCCCTCTCCGACCTCGCGCAGCAGCGGCAGCACAGCACCCTCGAGCACTGCGTCGAGCGAGAAGTCGGCGAGCAGGCGGTCGAAGGCGGCGTGCGCGGCCGCGTCGTCGAGCCGCCTGATCGCGTCACCGAGCTCGATCGGGACGCCCTCCAGCGCAGCAGGCTCGGCTGCCGGGGGCTCCGAGAGCGCTTCGCGCGCCGCCTCGGCGGCGGAGACACCTGTCGCAAGCAGCTCGCGCATCCGTCCGACCCGACGCACGTCCGCACTCGAGTAGAGCCGATACCCACGCTCCGTCCGCGTCGGGGCGAGCAGCCCGTAACGGCGCTCCCAGGCCCGTAGGAGATCGGTCGCGACGCCGGTGCGGCGCGCGAGCTCACCGATTCGCAGCTGCGAGACGTCGCTCATCGCCAGAGTGTACAGAGTTTGGACAAAGATTTGACAGCCCTGCATCCAGCCTGTACTATCCTTGGACAAACCCTGAACAACAAGGAGGTGTCCCATGAAGAAGCTCGATGTGCTCGCCGCCACGCTCGTGATCGTCGGCGGGCTCAACTGGGGTCTGGTCGCACTCGCTGAGTTCGACCTCGTCGCCACTCTCGTCGGCCTCGACTTCGGCGAGACGAACGCCGCCAGCCGGCTCGTCTACGGCCTCGTCGGCGTCGCCGCCGTCTACCAGGTCGCCCAGCAGGCAGCGATCCGCCGCCGCTGGTCGCGCACCGTCACCGCCTAACCGAAAGGGAGATCCACACATGAACCGCATCGTCCCACTCGTCCTCGCCGCACTGGCGATCGCAGTCCCGGCCGCAACTGCCGCACCCGCACAGAAGGAGGCGTCGCCGACGATCGCCACGCTCGCCGGCAAGACGCCGCAGCTCTCGACGCTGCTGTCGCTCGTGAAGAAGGCCGGCCTCGCCGACGAGCTGTCCGCTCCAGGTGCACTGACCGTCTTCGCGCCGACGAACGCCGCGTTCAAGAAGGTGTCGAAGGCGACGCTGAACGCGCTGGCGAAGAACCCCGCCGCGCTGAAGCGTGTCCTGCTGTACCACGTCGTCGCGGGCAAGGTGACCGCAGCGAAGGTCGTGAAGCTGAAGTCCGCCAAGACCCTCGCCGGCCCGTCGGTGCGCATCCGCGTCACCGGCACGACCGTCAGGATCAACAGCGCGCGCGTCACGAGCGCCGACGTCAAGGCGTCGAACGGCGTCGTGCACGTGATCGATCGCGTCCTGATCCCGCCTGCCGCCTAGGGAGAGGAGCAGACCACCCCGCCGCCGCGCTTGACCTTGGCGGCGGCGGGGTAGCCTCGAGCTGTGAACGAGCATGCCGTTGCGATCTGGAGCGACTACATCTGACCGTTCTGCCGCGCGAGCCAGCCGACGGCTGCGTGGATGGAGCGCCAGTTGGGCGCTGACGTGACCTGGCTTCCGTTCGATCTCCATCCGGAGTACCCACCGGAAGGGCTGCCGCGTGAGCAGCTGATCGCGCGCTACGGCCCCGAGATGACGGAGCGGATCCGGGCGTTCTTCGCGGCCCGGGGCCTCGACTACAACCCCCATCCCGAGGTCGTCCCGAACTCGATGCGAGCGCAGCAGCTGACCGAGCTCGCGCGCGAACTCGGGCTGCACGCGCCGGTGCACGACCGGATCATGGACGCGTACTGGGGCGAGGCGCAGGACATCGGCGACCTCGATGTGCTCCGGCGGCTCGCCGCGGAGCTCGAGCTGCCGGCGGAGGACGTCGAGGAGGTGCTGGCGGGCGAGCGCTACCGGGACCGGATCGTCGAGTCGACTCGGCAGGCCGCTTCCGTCGGCGCGAATGCGGTGCCCGCTTTCGTGCTCGACCGCCGGCTCCTCGTCCTCGGCGCACAGCCACAGGAGGTGTTCGAGCAGGCCTTTGCGCAGCTCGAGACGGCGTGAAGATCGTCGACGAGATCGCGGACGGCTTCGGCTGGATCCAGCGGGAGCGCGCCCATCGCACCTCTCATGCGCTCGCGGTCGGCGGACACGTCTGGCTGTTCGACGTCGTGGACGACCCCGAGCTCGATGCGCGCGCGGGCGAGCTCGGCGAGCCTGCAGCAGTCGTGCAGCTGCTCGACCGGCACGAGCGTGACTGCGCCGCGGTGGCGCAGCGGCTCGGAGTGCCGCACCTCGTCGTGCCCCGGCAGCTGCCGGGGACGCCGTTCGAGCTCCGTCCGGTGGTGCGGTTCCGCTGGTGGCGCGAGGTCGCCCTCTGGTGGGAGGACCGTCGCGTGCTCCTCGTCGCGGACGCCTTGGGCACGATCCCGTTCTTCTGTGCCGGCGCCGAGCCGGCGGGCGTCCACCCATTTCTCCGGCCGTGGCCGCCGCGCTCGCTCCGCGGCCTCGCGCCCGACCACCTCCTCGTGGGGCACGGCGAGGGCATTCACCATCATCCGGCGGCGCTGGAAAGCGCGTTGCGCACGGCGCGAAGGCGGATCCCGCGCTGGCTGACGGGCTTGCCGCGCATCTTCCGGGAGGGGAGCTAGCGGGCGCGGGCGAGCAGTCCCGGCCGGACGAGCCGCGGCGGCGCCTTCAGCCCCGCGTCCCGGACCGGCGGGTTGAGCGGCTCGGCGAGCGGCGCGGCCGAAAACGACGCCGCACGCCGCTCGGCGGGCGCATCGCCGTAGAGCGTCGTCCGCTGCCGCGGCGTTCGGCCGTTCGCGAGGATCAGCGCCTCCATCGACTCCGGCGGCATCTCCTGTCCGTGCTCGGAGCCTGCGGAGCGCGAGATCGACTCGTTCATCAGCGTTCCGCCGAGGTCGTTCACGCCCGCGCGAAGCGCCGCCGAGACACCCTCGGGGCCGAGCTTGACCCAGGACGCCTGGATGTTCGTGATCGCGGGATGCAGCGCGAGCCGGGCGACGGCGTGCAGGAGGAGCGACTCGCCGAATGTGGGGCCTGATCGCGCCCGTCCCTGCAGCCACATCGGCGCCTCCATGTGCACGAACGGGAGCGGCACGAACTCGGTGAAGCCGCCCGACTGCTCCTGCTGGGCCTTCGCCCGGAGCAGGTGGCGTGCCCAGTGCACAGGCGCCTCGACGTGCCCGAACATGATCGTCACGTTCGAGCGCAGGCCGACGCGGTGTGCCGCGGCGTGGACGGCGAGCCACTGCTCGGTCGTGACCTTGTCCGGGCAGATCACCGCTCGCACCTCGTCGTCCAGGACCTCGGCGGCGGTTCCGGGAAGCGAGCCGAGCCCCAATGACCGGAGCCGCGCCAGGTAGTCCTCGAGCGGGAGGCCGAGCGTCGCCGCGCCCTGCCAGATCTCGAGCGCGGAGAAGGCGTGGATGTGCAGCTCGGGCAGCTCGGTCCGGATCGCTTCGACCACCGAGGCGTAGTAGTCGCCGGTGAAGGCGGGATGGATGCCGCCCTGGAGGCAGACCTCGGTCGCGCCGCGATCCCAGGCCTCCTGGGAGCGCCGGACGATCTCGTCGAGCGGCACGAGGTACGGCGCGCCACGCAGGTTCGCCGCCAGCCGTCCCTTCGAGAAGGCGCAGAAGCCGCAGCGGAAGTAGCAGACGTTCGTGTACTGGATGTTCCGCGTGACGACGTAGCTGACCTCGTCGCCGCACACCTCGCGCCGGAGCCGGTCGGCGGCCGCGAACACGCGCTGACGCTCGTCGCCCCGAGCCTGGAAGAGACGCACGAGCTCGTCCTCTCCGAGCTCCGCGGCGTCGACCGGAAGCGCATCGCGGGCGACGACGAACGGGACTCCGCCTAGCTCGCCGGGGTGCCAGCCGTCCTCGCGCGCGAGCCCGAGCGCATCGGACGCGCGCAACGCCGTCGGCAGGACGGCCGGATCGACCCAGCCGCCGGACAGGTACTGCGGGTACACCGGCAGGCGCGGCGCGAGCTCGAGCCCGCGCGTCCGCGTCGCCTCGGCGAGCCGGTCGCGGTCGGGCCACGGCGCCTCGGGGTTGACGTGGTCGATCGTCACCGGCGAGACGCCGCCCCAGTCGTCGATGCCGGCGTCGAGCAGGCGCGGGAAGTCGTCGTAGGCGAGGTTCGGCGGCGCCTGCACGGCGACGTCCTCGGGCAGCAGCAGCCGCGCAACCGCGATCGTCCAGAGGTGCTCCTCGAGGCTCGGCTCGGGGTGCGAAGCCATCCGGGTGCCCGGCTTGGCGCGGAAGTTCTGGACGATCACCTCCTGCAGGTGGCCGTGGCGCTCGTGCAGCGCACGCAGAGCCTGAAGCGCCTCGATCCGCTCGGCGCGGGTCTCGCCGATCCCGATCAGGATCCCGCTCGTGAAGGGAATCCGCAGCTCACCGGCGAGGTCGATCGTCTCCAGCCGGCGCGAGGGCTCCTTGTCCGGCGAGGCCCAGTGGGGACCGCCTCTGGCCGAGAGCCGCTCCGCTGTCGTCTCGAGCATGATCCCCATCGACGCCGAGACCGGCCGCAGCGCGACCAGGTCCTCCCTGCTCATCACACCTGGGTTCAGGTGCGGCAGCAGCCCTGTCTCGTCCAGCACGAGCTTCGCGGCGCGGCCGAGGTATTCGAGCGTCGTCTCGCAGCCGAGCTCGGCGAGCTCGGCGCGCGCGACCTTGTAGCGGAGCTCGGGCTTGTCGCCGAGCGTGAACAGCGCCTCGGTACAGCCTGCCGCGGCGCCGGCTCGTGCGATCGCGAGCACCTCCTCCTCGGTCCGGAACGCCCGCTCGCCACGGCGTGGCGGACGGGCGAAGGTGCAGTAGCCGCAGACGTCGCGGCAGAGCGTCGTCAGGGGGATGAAGACCTTCGGCGAGTAGGTGACGAGCCCGCCGCCGCGCCGCCGCTCGCGCGCGGCTGCAAGGAGCTCCTGAAGCGGCGCGGTGAGCAGCGTCTCCATCCGAGAGACGCTACCCCTCGCTCCGGGTCTCGGCCTCTTTGAGGTACTGGTGGACGAATGCGATCGCCATGCTGCCCTCGCCGACGGCGGCAGCCACGCGCTTCACCGGGCCGAAGCGAACGTCGCCGCACGCGAAGATGCCGGGGACGCTGGTCTCGAGCAGGTACGGGTCACGCTCGAGCTCCCAGCGGCCGGCATCGCGCACGTCGGAGCCGGTGAGCACGTAGCCGTGGTCGTGGAGACAGATCTCGGGCGGCAGCCAGGCCGTCTCGGCGTCGGCTCCGATCAGGATGAAGAGCCCGCCGGACTCGAGCCGCGTCGTCTCGCCGGTCGCCGTGTTGCGGACGTCGATCGCCTCCAGCGAGGTGTCGCCGTGAGCAGCCGTCACCTCGGTCCGGTAGAGCACGCTGATTTTCGGCCGGGCGGCGAGCTGGTCGACGAGGTAGCGCGACATGCTCTTGTCGAGGCTCTCGCCGCGGCAGAGGATGGTCACGCTGCGCGCATGGGTGGAGAAGAACATCGCAGCCTGGCCTGCGGAGTTGCCTGCACCGACAACGTGGACATCCAGCCCGTGGGTGCCTGCCGCCTCACTACGTGCCGCGCCGTAGGAGATGCCCTTTCCGGCAAGCCGGTCGAATCCCTCGATCGCCAACTGCCGCCACACGACTCCGCAGGCGAGGATGATCGTCTGCCCGCGCAGCACGTCACCGCCGTCGAGGTGCACCTCCCTGGTGCCGGCATCGATGCGCGTGATCGCCCGCGTCACGAGAATCTCGGCGCCGAGTCTCCGGGCCTGCTGCAACGCACGGCTTGCCAGCTCGTAGCCGGACACACCCGAGGGGAAGCCGAGGTAGTTCTCGATCCGGGACGAAGCACCGGCCTGCCCGCCGGGGGCCTCACGCTCGACGACGATCGTCCGTAGGCCCTCCGACGCTCCGTAGACGGCCGCTGCCAACCCGGCAGGCCCGGCGCCGACGATCACTGCGTCGTATGCCGCCGCGACCGCCTCGGTACCGAGGCCCAGCAGCTCGGCAACCCTGCGGAGCTGAGGTCGCACGACGGTCTTGCCGTCGATGACGCGCACCACGGGACAGTCCTCCTCGGTCGGCAACTGCCCGCCCCAGACCTCAGACGCATCCGGCGCATCGGGCTGAACCCACCTGAACGTGATCTGGTTGCGGTCGAGGAAGTGGCGCAGCTCGCTGCAGGAGGCGTCCCATCGATGTCCGACGACGATCGCCCGGGGCGGCGATGGCTCGGCCGCGATGCCCTGCAGGCCACCCGGTCCGCCGATTCGATGGCCGGCCAGCCTCCCGACCTCCTTGCCGACGTCCGGCGCTACCGCCGCGACAGCGTGGTAGTCGTGAGGCTCGACTCGCATGACGCGTGACTTCTCCGACGCCCGAAACCCGACGGGAAACACCGTCCCGAGCGTAATCGGCACCTCCCCGAAGATGTCCCCCGGCCGGCGCTCGCCGACGGGTCGCTCGATCCCGTCGAGGAGCTTGATCGCCTCGATCCGGCCCTCGAGCACGGCGAAGAGCGCGCGCTCCTCACCCTCGTGCGCCGCGTACTCGCCCGCGACGAGGCTGATGTCTGCCGCGGCTCGCGCCAGCCGCTCGCGGTCGTGCTGCTCCAGAGCCGCGAAGATCTTGATCGCGCCGATCTCGTCCGCCGTCACCATGATCCGCACGCTACTGCGTCGGTGACCCCCCGCGCATCCGGGGCCCCGAGCGACGCTGTCAGCCGGCCCTGTACCCCCAGAGCCCGCCGAAGCTCGTCCACTTCCCCTTCGACCAGCGCTGCAGGAGCACCTGCTCGATCGGGAACCGCTCCGTCGCGCTCGTCTTCACCGCGATGCCCGGCAGCAGGAAGGGGTTCGAGGCGTCGTTCAGCTTCCGCATCTGGGCGAGCACGGCAGCGCGCGTCGGCGTCTTCCCCGCCGCCCTCAGCAGCCTGACCGTCTCGTAGGCGACGGCCATGCCGTAGACGTGGAAGACGTCCCTGGCGTTCGCGCCCTTGGCGAACCTGGACAGGATCGTGCGGTAGAGCTTCATCGCTGCGTCGCTCCGCCACTTGGCGTCGGTGGGGTCCTTGAGGAAGGCAATCGAGACCGAGTTCTCGATCGCCTTGTTGGCGCCGCCCTCGGAGGCGACGGTCATGATGTTCGAGGCGTTCGAGACGGCGTTGTTGATGATCAGCGGCCGCCAGGCCAGCCGGTTCGCGAACATGTAGGCCTGCGTCGCGAACTTCGGGGTGGCGAACAGCGCGAGGACGCTCGCCCCGGAGGACTGCAGCTGCGCCACCTCCGACTGGATGTCCGACGCTGTCACCTCGTACGGCTGCGCCGCGACGACTTTCACCTTCGAGCGCGCGACACCCGACTTGAGGCCGGCGAGCAGATCCTTGCCGTAGGAGTCGTTCTGGAAGAGCACTGCCACCTTCGCGCCGGGCTTCGTCCGTGCCAGGAACTTGCCGTAGATCCAGCCCTCGGCCTGGTAGCTCGGCTGGAAGCCGATCGTGTACGGGTACTGCTTGTGGTCGCGGCCGAACGTCGTCGCACCCGATGCGACGAAGAGCTGCGGCACCTTCGCCTGGTTCAGGTACGCGCGAACCGCCTCGTTCTGCTCCGTGCCGAGCGAGTTGAAGACGGCGAAGACCTTGTCCTGCTCCACGAGCTGGCGCGTGACCTGCACGGACTGCGCCGCGTTGTACGCGTCGTCGAGGAACTTGTAGGTGATCGCCCGCCCGTTGACCCCGCCGCGCGTGTTCGCGTACTTGAAGTAAGCGCTCGCTCCACGGGCAATGGACGCGTACGCGGACGCCGGGCCGGAGAGCGGGGCGGTACCTCCCAGCAGGATCGTCTCGTCGGTGACGCCGGGGTCGGCGCTCGACGCGGCGGTCGCGCCGGTCGCGATCGCGCCCGCGAGCATCAGCGCGGCAATGAGAAGTCTAGGTCGGCGCATGGGTGAGAGCAGTCCGTTGATCGTGGCTAGCGGACGCGATCGTAACCGCGAGCCGCCAGCACCTTGAGCCGGTAGACGAGGCCGGCCGCTCCACCCGGCGCCGCCAGCATGATCAGGATCAGGATCACGCCGAACGCCACCGCCGGTGCGCCCGGAGCGTCTGTGTCGATGTCGCCCAGCAGCGGCAGCCAGTTCGGGATCACCGACTCCACCCGCTGCGCCCACTCGATCTGCATGAAGTGGATGAAGACCGCCCCGAAGACCAGCGGCCAGAGCGAGCCGAGACCGCCGACAACGACGCCGACGAGCAGGAAGATGGACAGCGTGATCGGGAAGGTGTCGGGGTTCACGAACGTCGTCGCGATCGCCAGCAGCGACCCGGCCACCCCTGCGTAGAAGGCGCTGATCCCGAAAGCGAGCGTCTTGTAGCGGGCGAGGTTGACGCCGGAGGAGGCCGCGGCAAGCTCGCTGTCGCGCACCGCCCGAAGCGACCGGCCGAACCGCCCGCGCAGCAAGAGCCACGCGACTGCGAACATCACGAGGGCCAGCGTCCAGCTCAGGTAGTAGAGCCACTCGTTGAACGAGAGCGTCTTGTCGATGAGCGGGATCGTGACGGGCTCGATCGCGCCGGTCAGGCCGGGAAGGCCGAACATGTTGATTCCGCCGCCACCGCCCGTGAACTCGTCGAACTTCCGCACCACGGCCGGCGCGGCCACGGCGATCGCGAACGTCGCGAGCGCGAGATAGAGGCCGGCGAGGCG
Organism: uncultured Gaiellaceae bacterium; assembly: GCA_963749515.1. GTDB lineage: Bacteria > Actinomycetota > Thermoleophilia > Gaiellales > Gaiellaceae > Gaiellasilicea. The sequence goes on along the minus strand of CAVVMR010000010.1, from coordinate 160,331 downwards.
AAGAGCCGGGAAGCCGAAGAGGAAGCCCACGATCCCGGCCACGAGCCCGGCGATCGGGATCGTCCAGATGTCCTTCATGTCGCTCGCGAAGGTGTGCGACCCGAGCTTCAGGCCCTGGTTCGAGATGAGGATCGCGGTCGTGTAGCCGCCGATCAGCATGAACGCTCCGTGACCGAGCGAGATCTGCCCCGTGACGCCGGTGAGCAGGTTGAGACCGAGCAGGGCGATCAGGTAGATGCCGACGTAGGCGAACTGCTGGGCACGGAAGTCGCTGACGAAGCGCGGCAGCAGGAAGACGACGGCCGCCGCGGCCACGAAGGCGAGCACGCGGATCAGCTCAGGCCGCTTCACACGCGCCTCGTGACAGGCTTGCCGAAGAGCCCGGCCGGGCGGACGAGCAGCACGATGAGGATGATCAGCAGCGCGACGGGAAGCTTCAGGTCGGCGCCGACGAAGTCGCTGTAGGTTCCGATCAGGTTCAGGCCGACGCCGAGGAGCAGGCCGCCGGCGACGGCGCCGAGCGGCGAGTCGATCCCGCCGAGCACGGCCGCCGCAAAGGCGTAGATCAGGATCGCCTGCATCATGTTCGGGTCGAGCAGGACCGTCGGTGCGGCGAGCATGCCTGCGACCGCACCGAGCATCGCGGCGAGCCCCCACCCGATCGCGAGCATCCACCCCACGCGCACGCCGACGAGCCTGCTGGCGTCGGGGTTGAGCGCCGAAGCGCGCAGCGCGAGGCCGATCTTCGTGAACTGGAAGAACGCCCACAGGAGTGCGACGAGCGCGAGCACGACGCCGAAGGTGCCGACGTCCTGCTGCGAGATCGAGACATCGCCGATCTGCCACGTGTCGTTCGGGAAGGGGCTCGGGAACGCCCTGATCTCGGCCGACCAGATCAGGCTTGCGAGGCCGTTGAAGGTGAGGACGAGGCCGATGGTCATGATCACTATCGTCAGGACGGAGGCGTTCGAGACGGGTGCGATCACCACTCTCTGCACGCCGACGCCGAGCACGAACGCGAAGACGAGCGTCGCGACGAATGCCGGCCAGTACGACCAGCCGTGATTCTCGGTCAGCGTCCAGGCGACGTAGGTCGTGAACATCGCCATCTCGCCCTGGGCGAAGTTGATCACGCCCGTGGCGCGGTGGATCAGCACGAGGGCGAGCGCGAGCGCCGCGTAGATCGCCCCTGACCCGAGTCCCGCGACGACCTGTTGGAAGAACTCGGACATCAGTACCCGAGGTACGACTTCCGGACGGATTCGTCGCGGGCGAGCTCCTCGCTCGTTCCGGACACGGCGACCTTGCCGACCTCGAGCACGTACGCGTGCGAGGCCACCTCGAGGGCAATTGCGGCGTTCTGCTCGACGACCAGCACGGTGAGGCCGTCCTCCTCGTTCAGCTCGCGCACGATCCGGAAGATCTCGCGCGTGACGAGCGGGGCAAGCCCGAGCGAGGGCTCGTCGAGCAGCAGCAGCCGGGGACGGCTCATCAGTGCCCGCGCGAGAGCGAGCATCTGCTGCTCGCCGCCGGAAAGCGTGCCCGCGTGCTGGTCGAGCCGCTCGCCGATCCACGGGAAGTAGCCGCTCATCCGCTCGATGTCGCCGCCGACCGAGCCGCGGCGCGTGTAGGCGCCGAGCCGGAGGTTCTCGGCGACGGACAGCTCGGCGAAGGTCCCCCGGCCCTCCGGGACGTGCGCGACACCGAACTTCGCGACCGTCTCGGGCCCCCGCCGGCCGAGAGGCTTGCCGTCGTACATGATCTCGCCGCTCCGCCGCACGGTGCCGGAGATGGCGCGCAGCGTCGTCGTCTTGCCGGCGCCGTTCGCGCCCAGCACGGCCACGATCTGCCCTTCCTCGACTGCGAGCGAGACGCTCTCCAGCGCGCGAACCTGTCCGTAGCGCGCCTCGACGTCGCGCAGCTCAAGCAGCGCCATCCGGCTCCTCGGGCTCGTCGTCCTTGCCGGCCGGCTCGTCGTCCGTGCCGAGGTAGGCCTCGATCACGGCCGGGTTGGCGCGCACCTCGGCCGGCGGGCCTTCGGCGATCTTCTTGCCGAAGTTCATGACGCTCACGTGGTCCGAGATGCCCATCACGAGGTTCATGTGGTGCTCGACCAGGAGCACGGTCAGCTTTCGATCGTCGCGGATCTTCTGAATGAAGCGGCCGAGGTCCGCGACCTCCTCGTGGTTGAGGCCTCCAGCCGGCTCGTCGAGCAGCAGCAGCTTGGGGTGCGAGACGAGCGCGCGGGCGAGCTCGACGCGCTTCAGCGTCCCGAAGGGAAGGCCCGCGACCGGCCGCTGCGCGATCGCTCCCAGCCCGACGTAGTCGATCACCTCGAGCGCCTCGGCGTTGACGTTGCGGCCGCGCGTGTGGGCGCCGACGAGCACGTTGTCCAGGACGGTCATCGTCTTGAACAGCTCGACGTTCTGGAAGGTGCGCGCGATCCCGCGCCGCACGATCCCGTGCACGGGCGTCTTCAGCAGCGTCTCGCCGTCGAACTCGACCTCGCCCTCGTTCGGCGTGTAGAGCCGTGTGATCACGTTGAACGCGGTCGTCTTGCCGGCGCCGTTCGGTCCGATCAGGCCGACGATCTGGCCGTCCAGCACGTCGAACGAGATCCCGTCGAGGGCGACGATCCCGCCGAACCGGCGAGTCACATTCCGCAGCGAGAGCAGGGCCATCGGCCGAGGGAGCTTATGCAGGTCGGATCCCAAATGGCAAAGGAACCGCGCGCCCTCCGGAAAGGCGGCTACTCTGCTCCGCAGTGAGCGACCTCGCAGCCGAGACCCATATGTCGCGGGGTCAGAAGATCACGAACCTCCTCGGGGTCGCGATCCCGTTCGTCGGCTTCCTCGCGTCGGTCTTCTTCCTCTGGGGCCGCTACGTCACCTGGCGCGACCTGATCATCTTCGCGGTCGGGTATGCGCTGACGACGCTGGGGATCTCGATCGGCTTCCACCGGCTCTTCACGCACCGCTCCTACGAGACCTACAAGGCGATCCGCTACGGGCTCGCGGTGCTCGGCTCGATGGCCGTGCAGGGCCCGGTGATCCGCTGGGTGTCGGACCACCGCAAGCACCACAGCTTCGCCGACCGCGAAGGCGATCCGCACTCGCCGCACGCCGGCTTCGGCCCAGGCATCCGCGGGAAGATCGCCGGCCTCTGGCACGCGCACGTGGGCTGGCTCTTCCGCAACGTCGGCCGTGCCGAGTGGACGAAGTATGCGAAGGACCTGCTCGCGGACCGCGGCATGGTCTTCATCTCGCGGACGTTCGGTCTCTGGGTCGCGCTCTCGCTGCTGCTGCCGTTCGCGGCCGGCTGGCTCTGGGGCGGCACCTTCGGCGCCGGGCTGCAGGCGATGTTCTGGGGCGGCCTGATCCGGATCTTCCTGCTCCACCACATCACGTGGTCGGTCAACTCGGTCTGCCACTTCATCGGCTCGCGCCGGTTCCGCGTCAAGGACGAGTCACGGAATGTCTGGTGGCTCTCGTGGATCTCGTTCGGCGAGTCCTGGCACCACAACCATCACGCCTTCCCCTCCTCGGCGTTCCACGGTCTGAAGCCCTGGGAGCTCGACGTCGGGGGGCTCGTGATCCGCTTGATGCGGCGGCTCGGGCTCGTCTGGAAGGTCAACGTGCCGACGGTCGAGATGCAGAACCGCCGCCGCGAGCTCTTCTCCGACTGAGATGGCCGAGCCCAGGCAAGGCCCGGAGACGCCCTCCGACTCGCCGCTGACCCTCGAGGACGTGATGTCCTCGCCGGCGTACCTGCGGTTGATGACGCCGGCGCTGGCCCCTGGCGAGGCGGCCTTCCCGTTCGACCTGCCGCTCCTCGAGGCCGAGACTCACCGGCCGAGCGGAGAGCGAGTCCGCCTCGCCGACTTCGCGGGCGTGCAGCCGGTGGCGCTCGTGTTCGGCTCGTACACCTGACCGCCCTTTCGTCGCCAGTTGGGCGAGCTGGAGGAGCTTCACGACCGCCACGGTGACGAGGTCGCGTTCTTCATCGTCTACATCCGCGAGGCGCATCCCGAGGACGGCTGGGTTCTTGCCGACAACCGCCGCCACGAGATCGCGCTCGTCGACCCGACCTCGCTCGAGGAGCGTGCCGAGGCCGCCGGTGCATGCGCGGCGCGCCTGCAGACGCGGATCCCGGTCCTGCTCGATGACGTCGACGACGCAGTCGCGCTCGCCTACGGCGGCTGGCCCGACCGGCTCTACCTGATCGATCGCGACGGACGGGTCGCCTTCCAGGGCGAGCCCGGCCCGGACGGCTTCAAGCCGGACGAGCTGGCCGCGGCGATCGTGCTCGAGCTCGTCTAGCCCGGCCACGCCCGCACGTCAAGCGAACGGACGGGGTCTGACCCCGGCGGCGCGGTTGACATAGGAAACACGTCCCAGTCGGGCCACGCCCGCACGTCAAGCGGACGGACGGGGTCTGACCCCGGCGGCGCGGTTGACGTGAGGACGTTGTCTCAGTCGAACGTGTACGTGCCGCCGTCCCGGAACTCCTTCAGGATCCGGCGGCTGACGACCATCCGGTGCACCTCGTCCGGGCCGTCGTAGATCCGAGCGGCGCGGGCCTGCTCGTACATGCCCCCGAGCGGCGTCTCGTCGGTGAGCCCGCGGGCCCCATGCACCTGGATCGCGCGGTCGATCACCTCGTTCAGCACGCGCGCGGCGTAGAACTTGATCAGGGAAACCTCGACCCGCGCCTCGTCTCCCTCGTCGAGCTTCCGCGCCGCGTCGAGCGTGAGCAGCCGGCACGCCTGGATCTCGGCCGCCGAGTCGGCGATCCAGTTCTGGACGGTCTGCTTCTCGGCCAGCGGCACGCCGCCGACGTGCCGCTCGAGCGAGTAGGCGCACATCAGCTCGAACGCCCGCTGCATCTGCCCGAGCCAGCGCATGACGTGGTGGATCCGCCCGGGTCCGAGCCGCTTCTGCGCGATCCGGAAGCCGTCGCCGGGCTCCCCGAGCACGTTTTCCACCGGCACGCGGACATCCGTGTAGCGCACCTCACAGTGCGTCGACCAGCCACGGCCTGCGTGGCCCATCACCGGAATCGGGCGGATGAGCTCGTACCCCGCCGTGTCCGTCGGGACGAGGATCTGGCTCATCCGCCGGTGCGGCGGCGCATCGGGGTCGGTAACGGCCATGACGATTCCGAAAGTCGCGCCCTCCGCCGAGGACGAGAACCACTTGTGGCCGTTGATCACCCACTCGTCGCCCTCCTGGACGGCGCTCGTCCGCAACTCCGTCGGGTCGGCCCCGGAGACCTCCGGCTCGGTCATCGAGAAGAACGAGCGCGCCGTTCCCTCCACGAGTGGCCGCAGGAACCGCTCCTTCTGCTCGTCGGTGCCGAACATGTGGAGGATCTCGCCGTTCCCGGCGTCCGGAGCCTGGCAGTTGAAGACGAGCTGGGCCCACATGCTGCGGCCGATCTCCTCGTTGAGGAGCGCGTACTCGATGAAGCCGGAGCCCGTGCCGCCCGCCTCGGGCGGGAGGTGCGGAGCCCAGATCCCGGCCGCCTTCGCCTTGCCCCGCAGCTCGGCGATCAACGCGTCGGACGACTCGTCCTCGCGCGCGAGCGCGGCCTCGTTGGGGTAGACGTGCTCCTCCATGAAGGCGCGCACCTGGGCGCGGCGCGCATCGACCTCCGGCTTGATGGCGAGCTCGGTCATGCGAGAGAGTCTGCACGTGTTGGAGCCCGGAAGCCAGGTCCAGAACGCGATCTACCTCGCCGGCGGCACGCAGTGGCCGGTGTCGCCCGACGAATGGGAGACGCGAGCCCGCGAGACGCTCGAGCAGGCCCCGTTCGACTACGTCGCCGGCGGCGCCGGCTCCGAGTCGACGGTCCGCGCCAACCGGGAGGCGTTCGAGCGCCGCCGGCTGCGCCCGCGAATGCTCGTCGGGACCGCCGAGCGCGACCTGTCGGTCGAGGTGCTCGGGCTCCGCTCACCCGCGCCGTTCCTGCTCGCACCGGTCGGGGTCCTCTCGATCGTCCATCAGGAGAAGGAGCTCGGCGTCGCACGCGCCTCGAAGGCGACCGGCGTCCCGATGATCCTCTCGAGCGCCGCGTCGACCTCGCTGGAGGACGTCGCGGCGGAGCTCGGCGGCGCGCAGCGGTGGTTCCAGCTCTACTGGTGGTCGGACCGCGAGCTCGCGGGCAGCCTCGTCGACCGCGCCGCCGCAGCCGGCTACGGCGCGATCGTCGTCACACTCGACACCCTGACGCTGGGGTGGCGCGAGCGCGACCTCGGGAACGGCTACCTCCCCTTCCTCGGTGGCGAGGGGCTGGCACAGTTCTTCAGCGACCCGCTCTTCCGCGCACGGCTCGACGTGGCGCCGGAGGAGGACGTGCAGACGGCCTCGCTCATGGCGCTGGCAGCGTTCCCGAATCTCGCCCTCACCTGGGCCGATCTCGACTGGCTTCGCGCCCGCACCGACCTCCCGATCCTGGCAAAAGGCGTGCTCCGCGGCGACGACGCGCGGCTCGCGCTCGAGCACGGCGTCGACGGGATCGTCGTCTCGAATCACGGGGGCCGGCAGGTCGACGGCTCGATCGCCTCGCTCGACGCGCTCGTCGAGGTGCGAGACGAGGTCGGCCCGGACGCAACGGTGCTGATGGACGGCGGGATCCGCCGCGGCGCAGACATCCTGAAGGCGCTCGCCCTCGGCGCGGACGCCGTCCTCCTCGGCCGCCTCTACGCGTACGGCCTCGCGGTCGGCGGAGCCGCAGGGGTCGAGGCCGTGATCAGGCAGCTCGCGGCGGAGCTCGACCTGACGATGGCACTGGCCGGGGTACGCTCGGTGAGCGACCTCGACCGGTCGTTCGTCACCTGATGCCTCGCCTCCTCCGGACAATCCTGTTGCCGGCACTGCTGGCCACGATCTTGGTCGCCACTGCGGCGGGCGGCTCGAGCTCGCGCTCGGCCACGGTGAAGGTCGCTTTCCTCCAGGGCGAGCAGATCGTCACGGTGCCGCGTAACGGCTCCACGCTGCGCCAGGCGATCACCGCCCTGCTCGCCGGGCCCAGCGCGGCGGAGCAGCGGCGCGAGATCGCGAGCGCGGTGCCGCCCGGAACGCCGCTGCGAGCCGTCTCGGTGACGGCCGGAGTCGCGACCATCGACCTCGGCGAGAAGTTCGCCGGTGGGACGAACACGGCAAGCCTGTCGGCGCGCGTCACCCAGCTGGTGCTCACAGCGACGTCCGTCAGCGGCGTGAAGGCCGTCCGGCTGCTCGTCAAGGGAGCGACGCCGCTGGGACTCTTTCCCGGCTACGTGACGTCCCGCCCGCTCACGGAGAAGAACACGCGACGCCCGAACGTCCCGCCGCCCGGCGAACCGGCGCCGGAGCCGACCACGGACCCGACCGCGGCGGTGCGTGCGCTCCAGCAGCGGCTGGCCGACCTCTCCTTCCTTCCGGGCGACGCGGTGGACGGAAAGGCCGGCGAGCAGACCCGCTTCGCGGTGCTGGCGTTCCAGAAGTGGCAGGGACTGACCCGCGACGGGACGGCCGGCCCCGCCACGCTCGAGGCGCTCGGCGCGGCGACCCGACCGACACCGCGAACGTCCGGATCCGGGCGCCGGTTCGAGGTGCTGCTCGACCGCCAGCTCGTTCTCTCCATCGAGAACGGCACGGTCGTGCGCACGATTCACGTCTCCAGCGGGGCTCCGGGCTTCGAGACGCCGACTGGACGCTTCAGCGTCTTTCGCAAGGAGACCAACTCCTGGTCTGTGCCGTACAAGGTCTGGCTGCCGTGGGCGAGCTACTTCGTCGGCGGCGTCGCCTTCCACGAGTCTCCGGACGTCCCGGCCCAGCCGGCCTCGCACGGCTGCGTGCGGGTACCGCGCTACGACGCGAAGTGGCTGTACGAGCGCGCCCCGAACGGGACGGCCGTCACCGTGCTCGGGAGCTCGCGGTGAAAGCTGCGGCAGCCGCCGGGCTCGTCGCGCTGGCGCTCGTGCTGCCCGCCGGTGCTGCGGTTCCGCCTCCGACCAGGGAGCCGGGTGAGCTCGTGGTCGGCGTCTCGATGCCGGTCGCCGGCCTGCAGGTGGGCGCCGTGCGTGGACGGGATGTCGTGCTCGCGAAGGGGCTCGAGATCGAGCTGGCGCGCGCGATCGCGAAGGAGCTCGGGGTGCCAAGGGTGCGATTCGTCAACGAAGCGCTCTTCTCCACGCTGGTCAGCGGCCGTCCCACCGACTGGGACCTGGCGATCGGAGCGATCACGATCACGCCGGAGCGCAGCCGCCGCGTCGACTTCTCTTCGCCCTATCTCGCCTCCGACCAAGGTGTGCTCATGCGCCAGGGATGGCGCCCACCGGTGCCGACCTCGATCACAGCGCTGCGAAACCTGCAGCTCTGCAGCGAGCGCGCGACCACCGGGGCGCGCACGATTCTCGACACGATCAAGCCTCGGAAGAAGCCCCGGCTGGCCAACGACCCGTCGCAGCTGCTGTACGACCTCTACAACGACCGGTGCGACGCGGTCGTCTACGACGCCGACATCCTCGGCGCACAGCGCGCTGCTGCGCCCGAGCGGTACGGACCGTTCGCGGGCCGAATCGTGACGCGCGAGAAGTACGGGATCGCCTTTCCCAAGGGAAGCCTCCTTCGCGCGAGCGTCAACGCGGCACTGCGGAAGCTGACGGGCAACGGCACGCTCGTGCGGCTGCAGAAGCGATGGCTGAGCACGGATGTCTCGAAGCTCCCCGCGCTGCGCTGAGCGGTTTAGAGTCATAGGCATGGATCTGCGCGACACGCCCGAGGAGGCCGCGTTCCGCGCCGAGCTGCGCGCGTGGGTCGAGGCCAACCTCACGGACGAGGTCCGGCGCGGCCGCTTCGAGGACGCGGGACGCGACTGGAGCCGCAAGCTGCACGAGGCGGGCTACGCCGGCCTGACCTGGCCGAAGGAGTACGGCGGCGCCTCCGCCCCGTACAGCCATCAGGCGATCTTCCTCGAGGAGATGGCGCGCGCGGAGGCGCCGCCGCATCTCGGCGTCATCGGCCTGGGCATGGCCGGCCCGACGATCATCGCGCACGGCACCGACGCCCAGAAGGAGAAGCACCTCGAGAAGATCCTCTCCACCGAGGAGATCTGGTGCCAGGGCTTCTCCGAGCCCGGGGCCGGCTCAGACCTCTCCGCAGTGCGGACGAGCGCACGCCAGGAAGACGGCCACTTCGTCGTCAACGGCCAGAAGGTGTGGTCGTCGTTCGCCCATATCGCCGACTGGTGCATCCTCGTCACCCGCAGCGACCCTGAGAGCGAGCGCCACGCCGGCCTCACGTATCTGCTCGTCGACATGCACGCGCCCGGCGTCGACGTGCGGCCGCTCCGCCAGATCACGGGCGAGGCGGAGTTCAACGAGATCTTCTTCACCGACGTCGAGGTGCCTCTCGAGAACGCCGTCGGGGAGGTCGGTGCGGGCTGGCAGGTGGCGATGACGACGCTGCTGCACGAGCGCGGTACCCTCGGCTTTGCCCTCGTCGCCGGGCTGGAGAGCCAGATCCGGAAGCTGATCGCGCTTGCGAAGGAGAAAGGTGCGACCCCGGTGCAGCGCGACGCGATCGCCCGCGAGTGGATCGGGCTGCAGGCGGTGCGCTACACGAACTACCGCTCGCTGACGACGTTGATGAAGACCGGCATCCCCGGCCCCGAGGGCTCCGGCGCCAAGCTCTGGTGGTCGGAGGCGAACCAGCGCGTGACGAAGCTCGGGCTCGAGCTGCTCGGCCCGGAGGCGCAGCTCCTGAACGCGAACGGGAACGTGCAACCGGGCTACTGGCAGCACCAGCAGCTGCGCTCGCGCGGCAACACGATCGAGGCCGGCACCTCCGAGATCCTGCGCAACATCATCGCCGAGCGCGTGCTCGGCCTGCCGAGGTCGCGCTGATGGACTTCGCCTTCACGCAGGAGCAGGAGGAGCTGCGTCGCGAGGCGCGGTCGTTCCTCGAGGCGAACCCGGACGCACCGCTCTCGGCCCTGCGCGAGCTCGGCTGGCTCGGCGTTTCGGTTCCCGAGGATCGCGGCGGCGGCGGGCTTTCGTTCGTGGACGAGGCGATTCTGTTCGAGGAGGCCGGCCGCGCGCTCTACTCGGGCCCGTTCCTGACGACCGCGATCGTCCTGCCTGCTCTGCCTGAGGTGGACGCCAACGCATGGTCGGTCGAGATCGACGGCCTCGTGCCCCAGCTCGATGCCGTGGACATGGTGTTGACGGAAAAGATGCAGGCGCGGCCCGCCGCGGGAAAGACCGACCCGACGATGGACGAAACCCGAGCGCTCGGGAGGCTCCAAGGTGCAGAGACCGAGGATCTGGAGGGCGATTTCGAGCCGGTCCGGCTCCGCCTGCTCGCAGCGCTCGCCGTCGAGGCGGTCGGCGTGGCGCAGAAGGCGCTCGAGCTCGGGGTCGCGTACGTCTCCGACCGCGAGCAGTTCGGGAAGAAGATCGGCACCTACCAGGCCGTCTCGCACCCCCTTGCCGACACGTACGTCGAGACCGAGCTCGCCCGCTCCGTGGCCTACTGGGCCGCGTGGTGCGTCGCCGTGGACGACGAGCAGGCACCGGTCGCGGTGGCCGCCGCGAAGGCGCAGGCAGCCGAGGCCGCTGTCGCCGCGTGCGAGCGGTCGATCCAGGTTCACGGCGGCATCGGGTTCACGTGGGAGCACGTCCTGCACCGCTACTACAAGCGCGCTCAGTGGATCGACGCCTTCGGCGGCCATGCCGCCAAGCAGCGCGAAGTCGTCGCCGCGGCACTACTTGACTGAAAATGCAGGTCGACTAGACAAGGAGGACCATGCCCGTCCCGAAAGCGGAAGTTCTCGAGTTGATGCGGATGGACGTCGACCCGGACGAGGTCGCAGAGATCCGCGAGCTCTGGAAGGAGCACTCGAAGGCGGAGGACAACCGCTCGATCGAGGGCCTGCTCGCGACGCTCTCCGACGACTGCGTCTACACCGTCTACCCTGACGACGTCTCCTGGCACGGCCACGAGGGCGCCGCACGCTTCTACACCGAGCTGCTGACTGCGTTCCCGGACATCGTCTTCGAGCTGCAGAACATCGTGATCGGGCCACAGGGCGTCGTCGAAGAGGCGATCGTCACCGGCACGCACAGCGCAAAGTGGCTCGGCAACGAGCCGACCGGCGAGAAGATGACCTGGCGGAACGCGATCTTCTTCCCGTGGGATCCCGAGTCGCGCCGCTTCAAGGGCGAGCGTGTCTACACCGACGCACCGAGAAGGGCAGCCTGATGGCACACGCGTTCTCCTCCCTCGACGAGCTCGGAGACGGCCCCGGCTTTCGCAAGGTCCGGAAGCCGCTCGGAGTGACGGCATTCGGCGTCAACGGCGTCGTGTACCCGCCGGGCTACCCCGGCATCAGCCACTACCACGACACACAGGACGAGCTCTACTTCGTCCACAAGGGCACGGCCAAGGTGCACGTCGAGGGCGAGGAGCGCGTCCTCGGTCCGGGTGGGCTGTTCCACGTCGAGTCGACGACGCCGAGGCGGATCGAAAGCGTCGGCGACGAGGAGCTGGTGATGCTGGTGGTCGGCGGCAAGGACGGCTACGTCGAGCGGGACGGTCACGTGATGAGCGAGGAAGACCTCCAGCGGCGGATCAGCCTCGGAGCAGGCGTAGGCTCGACGGAGCCGGCCAAGAGCGGAGATGCCGGCTCGGCCGGCGTCGGAGCGAGAGAGGAGCGGTCGTGAAGGGCCTGATGATGGACTTCCAGCTGACGCTGCCGACGATCCTCAAGCGCGCGGAGACCTACTTCCCGCACCAGGAGATCGTGACGCGGATGCCGGACCGGAGCTTCCATACCTACTCGTTCGCCGACTTCGGCAAGCGGGCCCGGCAGCTGTCGGTCGCGCTCAAGGGCCTCGGCCTCGAACCGGGCACCCGCGTCGCGACGCTCTGCTGGAACCACTACCAGCACCTCGAGGCGTACCTCGGGATCCCGTGCGGCGGCTACGTCCTCCACACGCTGAACCTGAGGCTCCACCCGAACGACCTCGGCTACATCGCGACGCACGCCGGCGACACGGCCGTGATCGTCGACAAGTCGCTCCTCCCACTCTGGGACCAGTTCAAGGACAAGACGGAGATCGAGCACGTCTTCGTCGTCGAGGACTCGTACGAGGAGCTGCTCGCCGGCGCGGATCCGGACGACTACGAGGATCCGAAGCTGGACGAGGACACCGCCGCCGCGATGTGCTACACGAGCGGCACGACCGGGATGCCGAAGGGCGTCCTCTACTCGCACCGCTCGGCCGTCCTGCACACGCTCGGCCAGGCGCTCGCCGCTCCGCTCGGCCTGCACGTGACCGAAGCCGAGACGCTGCTTCCGGTCGTGCCGATGTTCCACGCGAACGCCTGGGGCTACCCGTACACGTGCCTGATGGTCGGCGCGAAGCTCGTCTTCCCCGGCCCCTTCCTCGATCCCGAGTCGCTGCTCGAGGACTTCGAGCAGCACGACGTCACGATCACCGCCGGCGTGCCGACGATCTGGATGGGCATCCTCGGGATGCTCGACAAGGAGCCGGACCGCTGGGACATCTCGAAGCTCCACTCGATGCTCGTCGGCGGCTCGGCCGCTCCGCGCGCGATGATCGCCGGCTTCCGGCAGCGGCACGGCAAGACCGTCGTGCACGGCTGGGGCATGACCGAGACCTCCCCACTCGCAACCACCTCCGACTACGTGAGCGACTTCCGCACGGCCGACGAGGAGACGCAGCTCGACGTCGTCGCGATGCAGGGCTTGCCGCTCCCGTTCGTCGAGCTCCGCGCCAGGGACGACGAGGGCAAGGAGATCCCGTGGGACGGCGAGGCAATGGGCGAGCTCGAGGTGCGCGGCCCGTGGGTCGCGGCCGGCTACTACGAGACGCCGGAGCAGGCGGAGCGCTGGACGGACGACGGCTGGTTCAAGACCGGCGACATCGCGTCCTTCCACCCGCTGGGCTACGTGATGATCAAGGACCGCTCCAAGGACGTGATCAAGTCGGGCGGCGAGTGGATCTCGTCGGTCGACCTGGAGAACGCGCTGATGGCGCACCCGGCGATCGCCGAGGCGGCGGTGATCGCGATCCCGCACCAGAAGTGGGACGAGCGCCCGCTCGCGGTCTGCGTGCTGCGGGAGGGCGAGACGGCGACCGCGGACGAGCTGCGTGAGTTCCTCGCGCCCAACTTCGCCAAGTTCTGGCTGCCGGACGCCTTCGAGTTCGTCGACGAGATCCCGAAGACGGCCGTCGGCAAGTTCCGCAAGACGGCGTTGCGGGAGCAGTTCGCGAGCGAGCCCGTTTCCTCGTCGTAGTGGAGATCAAGGGAAAGACGTTCGTCGTCACGGGTGGCCTGTCCGGGCTCGGAGAGGCCAGCGCGGCGATGCTCGAGGCCGAGGGCGCGAAGGTGGTGATCGCCGACCTGCCCGAGACGGACGTCACCGACGAGGCGGCGGTGCGCGCCCTGATCGAGCCGCTCGACGAGCTGCACGGCACCGTCAACTGCGCCGGGATCGGCGGCGGGGCGCGCGTGATCGGATTTCCGCTCGACCGCTTCCGCAAGGTGATCGAGGTCAACCTGATCGGAACGTTCAACGTCCTCTCGATCGCCGCCGCAAAAATGGCGGAAGGCGAGCCGGACGCGGAAGGAACGCGCGGCGTGGTCGTCAACACGGCGTCCAACGCAGCCTTCGACGGGCAGATCGGCCAGGCCGCCTACTCGGCCTCCAAGGCGGGCGTGGCCGGGATGACCTTGCCGGTCGCGCGCGACCTCGCCTCGAAGGGAATCCGCGTCGTCACGATCGCACCGGGCCCCTCGGACACGCCGATGCTCGGGCCGATGCGCGACGACATTCGCGAGAGCCTGACGTCTCAGATCCCCTTCCCGAAGCGGCTCGGGCGGGCGGAGGACTTCGCCGCTCTGGTAAAGCACATCATCGAGAACGAGTACCTGAACGGCGAGGTGATCCGTCTCGACGGCGCCTTGCGTATGGCGCCGCGCTGATGGCGCAAGATGAGCATCCGCAGGAGCGGATACTCATCGCGCAAAGACCCCTGAAGGGGGCCGCAAGCGGCCCCGCCCGCTATACAAAGGAGTTGAATGGCTGAGTACGTCAAGGTCGAGCAGGACGGCCGCGTCGCGATCGTCACCCTCGATCATCCACCCGTGAACGCGCTCTCCTCACAACTGCTCGAGGAGCTGGAAGCAGCGTACGACGAGCTCGACCGCTCGGACGACACGCGCGCGATCGTGATCCGCGGCGAAGGCGAGAAGGCGTTCGTCGCCGGTGCGGACATCACCGAGTTCCCCGCGATGCGCGAGGCGATCGAGGAGGCGGCCGAATCCGGCTCCGCTCGCGGGATCCAGAAGCTGGCAGCGAGGATGGATGCCGGCCGCACGCCTGTCGTCGCCGCGATCCACGGGTACTGCCTCGGTGGCGGGCTCGAGCTGGCGATGGCCTGCGACATCCGGATCGCAGCGGAGGACGCACAGCTCGGGCAGCCCGAGATCAAGCTCGGCCTGATCCCCGGCGGCGGCGGCACGCAGCGGCTGCCGCGCCTCGTCGGCCACGGCCGCGCGCTCTACCTGAACCTGACCGGCGATCCGATCTCCGGCTCGCAGGCCTACGACTGGGGCCTGGTCGAGAAGGCCGTGCCACGCGACGGGCTGCTGGAGGCGGCGCTCGACGTCGCGCGCACGCTGTCCGAGCGTTCGCCGTTCGCGATGGGCGTGATCAAGGAGCTCGCGGCCGAGACACGCGACCTACCGCTCTCCGAGGGCCTCCGCCGTGAGGCGCAGGGCTTCATCCGCTGCATCGGCAGCGCCGACGGGGCCGAGGGCGTGGTCGCGTTCCTCGAGAAGCGCCAGCCGGAGTTCACGGGGAGATGAGGGCGGCCGTCCTCCACGAGGTCGGCAAGCCGCTCTCGGTGGACGACGTGCCGGAGCCCGACGCCGGCGAGGGGCAATCCGTCGTCGACGTCAAGGCGGCAGGGATCAACTTCGCCGACGTGCTGATCAAGAACGGCCAGTACCCGCAGCCCCCGCCGCTGCCGGTGATCCTCGGCAACGAGGTGGCCGGCGACGTGAACGGCCGGCGCGTGCTCGCATTCGTTCGCGGCGGCGGAGGCGGCTACGCAGAGAAGGTTGCGGCCGACGACGAGTGGATCTTCGACCTTCCCGACGCCGCCAGCTACGAGGAAGGCGCCTCGTTTCTGACCACCTACCTGACGGCGTGGATCCCGCTGACGCGGCAGGTGCGCCTCCACCCGGACTCGAACGTGCTCGTCACCGCGGCGGCCGGTGGCGTCGGAACCGCGGCGATTCAGGTCGCGGTGTTCGCCGGCGCGAACGTGACGGCCGCAGCGGGCTCGGAGGAGAAGCTCGAGCTCGCGCGCCGGCTCGGCGCAACCCGGACGGTCTCCTACGAGGAGATCGCCGAGCTCGACGACATCGACGTGGCTTTCGACCCGGTCGGCGGGCCGGTCTTCTCGGCGTGTGTCAAGTCGCTGCGCCCGCTCGGCGCCGCGATCGCGATCGGCTACGCCGGCGGTGCGTGGGAGCCGGTCGACCCGGCTCGGCTGGTCGGCCGGAACCTCGGCGTGCTGGGCTTCTACCTGGGCCGCCTGATGGGCTTCCGGCCCGAGCTCGTGCGGCAGGAGATCGGCGAGCTGCTCGCCCTCTGGCGCCGCGGCGCTCTCCGGCCGGTGGTCGGCGCCGAGTTCCCGCTCGAGCAGGTGAACGAGGCGCAGGAGCTGATCGCCTCGCGCAAGTCGACCGGGAAGGTCGTCCTTGTTCCCTGAGACCGCTCTCGTCACGGGTGCGGCCGGCGGCATCGGGCAGGCGATCGTGGCGAAGCTCGAGGCCGAGGGCACCGACGTGCGCGGACTCGACGTCGTCGACGGGTTCGACGTCTCCGACCCGCAGGCGTGGCTCGACGTCGAGCCGGCCGACCTCGTCTGCCTCAACGCCGGCATCCTCGCGAAGGGCGACGGAACGATCGACGACTACCGGCGCATCCTGGCCGTGAACGTCGACGGCGTCGTCTTCGGCGTTCAGGCGTTGACGCCGCGGATGCGCCAGGGCAGCGTCTTCGTGGTCACTGCTTCGCTCGCGGGGCTGATCCCGATGGAGTCCGATCCGCTCTACGTGCTCACGAAGCATGCCGTCGTCGGCTACGCGCGCTCGATGGCGCCGCTGCTCGAGCCGCGCGGGATCCGGATCAACCTCATCTGCCCGGGGATCGTGCGGACGCCGATGACCGAGCCGGCGCAGGCCGATCTCGACGCCGCCGGCTTCCCGCTGATGGAGCCGGATCAGATCGCGGACGCGGTGCTCGTCGCCGCGCGGAGCGACGAGACGGGCCAGGCGTGGGTGTGCCAGCCCGGCCGCGAGCCGCTGCGCTTCAAGTTCCCGAACGTCCCCGGCCCCCGGGTCGAGGGCGCCGAGGGCATGGTTCCACCGCTCTGATCGTCGAGTCGGGACACGGCCGGTCTCGTAGGATCGCTGGCAGATGAAGCTCGGGATGCAGCTCGGCTACGACGACCCGATCGGGTCGGTCGCGCTCGCGCAGGAGGCGGACCGGCTCGGGTTCGACTCGGTCTGGACGTCGGAAGCGTGGGGCGCGGACGCCGTCACGGTCGCCTCCTGGATCGCCGCCACCACGGAGCGGATCGGGATCGGGACGGCGATCATGCAGATGCCCGCGCGCACGCCCGCGACCACCGCGATGACCGTCGCGACCCTCGACCAGCTCTCCGGCGGCCGCGTCCTGCTCGGCCTCGGCACCTCCGGCCCGCAGGTCGTCGAAGGGTGGCACGGCGTCCCGTGGGGCAAGCCGCTCGGCCGCACGCGGGAGTACGTCGAGATCGTCCGCGCCGCGCTTCGCCGGGAGACGATCGAGCACCACGGCCCGCACTACGACATCCCCTACAGCGGCGAGGGCGCGACGGGGCTCGGCAAGCCGCTGAAGCTGATCCTGAAGCCGCTGCGGCGTGAGGTGCCGATCTACCTCGCCGCTCTCGGCCCCAAGAACGTCGCGCTCGCGGTCGAGATCGCCGACGGCTGGCTGCCGATCTTCTTCTCGCCGTATCGCTTCCGCGAGCTCCACGGGCCATCGCTCGAGAACGCTCCCGAGGGCTTCCAGATCGCGCCGCTCTGCCCGGTGCTCGTCGACGACGACGTCCAGGCGTGCCGCGACATGATGAAGCCGACCCTCGCCCTCTACATCGGCGGCATGGGCGCGCGCGGCAAGAACTTCTACAACTCGCTCGCCCAGCGCTACGGCTTCGAGGAGGCCGCGGCGAAGATCCAGGAGCTCTATCTCTCCGGCATGAAGGGCGAGGCGGCGATGGCCGTCCCGGACGAGCTCGTGGACGAGATCGCCCTCGTCGGCCCGAAGGAGCGGATCGCCGAGCGGCTCGAGGCCTGGCGCGAGGCGGGTGTCTCGTCCCTCCTGATCCAGACACGCCAGAAGGAGGCGCTCGCGGTGATGGCGGAGCTGCTCTTGTGAAAGAGGCTTTCGCGGCTGCGCTCGCTGCTCCCGTCGAGCGGGCGGTGCTGCTCGCCGGCGGCGCGTCGAAGGAAGCCTGGGCCGTCGACTCGGACGGCCGCGAGCTCCTGATCCGGCGTGCCGCTGGCGGAGTCATCCACCAGGGGACGCTGACGCTCGAGCACGAGTTCGAGGTCCTGCGCGCTGCACACGACGCCGGCGTGAAGGTGCCCGAGCCGATCGCCTACCTCGGCGAGGTCGAAGGCCGCGAGGCATTCGTGATGGAGCGGATCAAGGGCGAGACGATCGGCCGGCGGATCGTCAAGCAGCCGCCGGCGGGGCTCGATCTCCAGCTGGCGGAGGAGCTCGCGAAGATCCACGCGATCGCGCGCGAGCGGCTGCCGTTTCTCGAGACGGGCGACCAGGTGGCGCGCTTCTACGACGAGCTCGACTCGGTCGGCGAGCCGCACCCCGCGATCGAGCTCGGCCTTCACTGGGTGAAGGATCGCCTGCCCCGGCACCGTGAGCCCGTCGTCGTCCACGGTGACTGGCGGATCGGCAACATCGCCGTCGACGAGAACGGCATCGTCGCGGTGCTCGACTGGGAGTTCTCGCACCTCGCAGACCCGGTCGAGGATCTCGCCTGGCCGCTCGTGCGAGCCTGGCGCTTCGGCGCCGACGACAAGCATCTCGGCGGCGTCGGCGATCTCGACCGCTATCTCGACCGCTACACCGAGCTGACCGGCACCGAGGTGACTTCCGAGGAGCTGCTCGTCTGGGAGGTGTTCGGCAACGTCAAGTGGGCGACCGGCTGCCTCACCCAGTCGCGCCGTCACTTCAACGGCCAGGAGCGCTCCGTCGAGCTTGCCGTGCTGGGCCGCCTCGCGGCGGAGATGGAATACGAGCTCCTGGACCTGATCGACAAGGCAGCATGACCGCCCAACACGATCGCCCAACACCTCAGGAGCTCGCGGAGGCGGTGCGCGAGTTCTTGCAGGAGGAGATCCTTCCGATCCTCGACGACCACCGGCTGAAGTTCCGGACGCTCGTCGCGATCAACGGGCTCGGAATTGCCGAGCGCGAGCTCTCGGCGACCACGCTGCCCCGTGAGGAGGACTGGGAGCTCGCGCGCAGGATCCGGGCCGGCGACGTGCCGGAGAACGCCGTCGCACTGCTGAAGGAGCAGGTCGCACGGAAGCTCCGCGTCTCGAATCCACGGCATCTCGCCAAATACGAGTGAGACGCCGCCTGTACCTGATGCGGCACGCCGACGTCTCCTACGTGGACGAGGCGGGGCGGCCGGTGAACCCGGAGGAGGTCCCGCTCACGGCGCGCGGGCTCGAGCAGGCCGAGGCCGCACACGACGGCACTTGCCGGCGTCGAGCTCGACCTCGTCGTCTCGAGCGCTCTGCCGCGCACGGCGGAGACGGCCGCAATCGTCGCGCCCGGGCACGAGATCGAGCGCTGGCCCGAGTTCTCCGAGTGGCGCGGCGGCCGGCTCGACGCGCTCCCACCCGAGGAGCTCGAGGCGCTCTTCGTCGGTGCTCTCCGCGTCACCGACGAGGACGCACGCTTCCTCGGCGGCGAGTCGCTCGGCGAGGCGCTCGACCGGATCCACCCCGCCCTCGACCGGCTCGTGGCACGCGAGTGGGACACAGCCCTCGGCGTCTTCCACGGCGGTGTGAACCGGATCGTCATCTCCTACGCGCTCTCCGGCGACCGCACCTACTTCGGCACCTTCGAGCAGGCGCCCGCCTGCATCAACGTGCTCGACCTGGGGGACGACGGCTGGATCGTCCGCACCGTCAACTATGTCCCCTACGACCCGCTCCACCCGGCGCGCGAGACGACGATGGAGCACCTCTGGGAGCAGCTCCGGCCGTACCTAGACGAGCGCTCGTAGCACCTCGGACTCGGCCTCGTCTGCGCCGAGGTAGGCGCCGCGGATCACCGCCCACCTCCGCATCCGCTCCTCGTCGAGCCCCGCGGCGGCGAAGGCTGCGAGCCTCTGCTCGGTCACCTCGGGCCGCATGCGGTACGGCAGCGGGTTCCAGAGGAACGAGGGCACGTCGTACTCCGGTTCGCCGAGCATCGGCTTCGGGTCGATCGCGAGCGGGCCTCGACCCGACCGGAGGACGTTGTGGTGGTGGAAGTCGCCGTGCACGAGAACGCCTCGCCCGGCCTCCATCGACGCATAGAGCTCGCGCGCCAGCGGCGCGAGCTCGTGTCCCGCCGCGTTGTCGAGCCACCTCGGCACGTGGTCGCCGATCCAGCGGAACGGCTCAGCCGCCGGCCGCCAGAGCCGCAGGCCGGTCGCGACCGCCACCCGCGTCGCCTCCGTCTCCTCGAGCGCCGCGAGGTCGTCGCCCGGCCGTGCGCGCTCGAGCAGGAGCGCACGCCGCTCTCCGTCCCGGCGGAGCAACCGCACGGCTCCCTCCCCGTCCCAGAGAGCGAGGGCGTCCGCTTCCTCGTCGGACTCGTCGTCCTCGGGCGGAGTGACCTTCAGAATCGAGTCGTTGCCCGCCGGGGCGACGTATGAGTACCGCGCGAGCTCGAACCGCTCGCCGAGCGCCAAGCCCCACTCCTCCGCCACCTCACGCGCGATCCGCTCCAGGGGCGCCAGGTCTGGCCGGTCGTCGCTCACGCCGAGAATGTAGTACCGGACCGGCGCTCTAGCGGCAGCGGCGCGAGGCTGCGCCGGAGGCCGGCTCCGCCGGCCGGGAGGCGCGGCCGGCCAGTGCCGCTAGAGCCGCTCGATCACCATCGCCATGCCCTGGCCGCCGCCGACGCACATCGTCTCGAGCCCGATCGTGCCGTCGACCTCGTCGAGATCGTTGAGCAGGGTGCACATGATCCGCGCGCCGGTCATTCCGTACGGATGGCCCAGCGCGATCGCGCCGCCGTGCGGGTTCAGCTTCTCGCCGAACGGGTCGACGCCGAGCTCGCGGCAGACCGGGATCACCTGCGCGGCGAACGCCTCGTTCAGCTCCATCACGTCGATGTCGTCGATCGTCATCCCGGCACGACCGAGCGCAACCCGGACGGCGTCGATCGGACCGACGCCCATGATCTCCGGATCCAGCCCGGTAACGGCGCTGGCGATGATTCGCGCCCGCGGAGTGGCGCCGATCTCCGCCGCACGCTCCTCGGACATGATCACGAGCGCCGCGGCACCGTCGTTCAACGGGCACGCGTTGCCGGCGGTGACGCGGCCGTCCGGCTTGAACGCCGGCTGCAGCTCCTGGAGCTTCTCGAACGTCGAGCTCGGGCGAGGCCCGTCGTCGGCCGAGACAACGCTGCCGTCCTCCTTGACGTACGGCGTGAGCTCCCGTTCGAAGAACCCGGACTCCTGCGCAGCCACCGCGCGCTCCTGCGAGCGCTGCGCGAAGCGGTCCATGTCGTCACGCGAGACGTCGTAGCGCTCCGCCACATTCTCGGCGGTCAGGCCCATCGGGATGTAGACGTTCGCGATCGCCCCTTCGCCGACGAGCTTCGGGTGCAGCTCCTCCGAGTCCTTGGGATAGCCGTCGACCTGGGAGATCGACTCGACCCCCGCCGCGACGTAGACGTCACCCTCTCCCGCCTTGATCGCGTGGAACGCCATCCGGGCGGTCTGCAGCGAGGACGCGCAGAAGCGGTTGACCGTCGTTCCCGGCACGCGCTTCGGCAGGCCGGCGAGGAGCGCGGCGCGGCGGGCGAGGTTCATGCCCTGCTTCTCCTGCGGGAAGCCGCAGCCGACCATCACGTCGACGATCTCGTTCGGGTCGAGACCCTCCACCTGCCCGACCGCCTCCCTGATTGCGAACGCCAGCAGGTCGTCGGGGCGGACGTCCGTGAGCGATCCTTTGGCGGCGCGCCCGATCGGGGTGCGGACGGCGCTGACGATGACGGCTTCGGGCATCGATTCTCCTTAGGTGAATGCGCTCTCGCCGGTCAGTGCGCGGCCGACGATCAGCGTCTGGATCTGACTCGTTCCCTCGTACAGCGTCGTAACGCGCGCGTCGCGAAGGTATTTCGCCACAGGGTATTCGTCGACGTAGCCGTAACCGCCGAGGACCTGCACCGCCGCGTTCGCCGCCCGTACGGCTGCCTCGCTGGCGTACCACTTGGCAACCGCGGCGTCGACCGTGTACGGCCGGCCGGCATCGGCGAGAGCAGCGGCTTTCCAGGTCAGCAGCCGTGCGGCCTCGGTCTCGACGTGCATCTCGGCGAGGAGCTGCTGGACGAGCTGGAAGGCGGCGATCGGCTTCTTGAACGCCTCCCGCTCCCTGGCGTAGGCGGTCGAGGCGTCGAGGCAGCCCTGGGCGATGCCGACACAGCCCGCAGCGAGCGAGATGCGCCCGTTGTCGAGTGCCGACATCGCGACCTTGAAGCCCTCGCCCTCGGCTCCCAGCAGCGCGGAGGCGGGCACGCGGACGCCGTCGAGAGAGAGCTCGGCGGTGTCCTGCGCACGCAGGCCGAGCTTTCCCTTCATCGGCCTCGCCTCGAAGCCGGCAGACGCCGTCGGGACGAGGAACGCGCTGATCCCCTTCGGCCCCTCCCCACCCGTCCGCGCGAAGACGATGGCCGTCGAAGCCCAGGAGCCGAGGGTGATGAACACCTTGGAGCCGGTCAGCACCCACCCTTCGCCGTCGCGTTCCGCACGGGTCGCGAGTGCGGCCGCGTCGGAGCCGCAACCCGGCTCGGTGAGCGCGTAGCAGCCGAGCCCGTCGCCGGTCGCGAGGCGGGGCAACAGCTCCTGCTTCTGCTCGTCCGTCCCCCACTTCGCCACCGTCTTGCCGAAGAGCCCGTTCGAGACCGAGACGATGCCTCGCACCGACGAGTCCGCCCGGCCGAGCTCCTCGCAGAGGAGGCAGTACGAGACAGAGTCGAGCCCGCCGCCCTCGAGCGCCTCCGGCAGTGCGGCGGCGAGGAAGCCCGCCTCGGCGAGCGTGGCAATCAGCGACCGAGGCAGCTCCTCGTCCTCGTCCCAGGCGCGGGCGTGCGGTACGAGCTCACGCTCGCAGAGCTCGCGCGCGGAAGCGCGGATCAGCTCCTGCTCGGGGGTGAGGGTGAAGTCCATGAGAACGACGTGGGGGCCGTCTCCGGCCCCCACGATCCTTTCAGTTCCGCGTGTGCGCTACCCGCGCGGCCGTCCGTCGACCAGCTGGCCGAACAGCACCCAGAGGCCGTTGTTGTACCGCATGGGCTGCTGGTGGCTGATGATGTAGTGGTCGGTCTTCGACGTCTTCAGACGCACGCCCGGGAGGGCGAACGGGCTGGTCTCGTTGAAGGCCTGCAGGGCGTTCATCAGCCCCTGCCGTGTCGGGGTCTTCCCGGCCTTGTACATCGCCTGCACGAACGTGTGCGCCTTGGCGAAGCCGTAGAAGTAGAGCCCGTTGTCCGCGTTCGCACCCGGCGCGTACTTCGCCATGATCGACTTGTACTGCTTCATGGTCGCGTCGTTCGCCCAGGTCGGCGAAGCCGGATCCTTCAGGTACGCCGAGCTGATCGAGCCGTTCACCTGCGTGGCACTCGAGTTCCGGACCGCAGCACCCATGAACGTGTCGGTCGCAGAAACGGAGTTGACGTAGATGTTCGCCGGCTTCCAGTTGAGCGCCCGCATGATCGCGTACGACTGGATCGTCGGCGTCGGCGTGACGAAGATCATCAGCGTGTCCGCCCCCGTTGCCCGCAACCGCGCGAGCTGTGAGGCGGGCGTGGCGCCGCCGAGCACGTCATAGGCCTGCTCGCCGACGATCATCTTGTCGGCGAGCGCCTTGCCGAGTGCCGACCTGAAGCCGTACTGGTAGTCCTTCCCGTAGCTGTCGTTCTGGTACAGGATCGCGATCTTCGCGTTCGGATGGTTCTTCTTGATGTCGAGCCCGTAGAGCCGGGCCTCGGCGATGTAGTCCGGCTGCCAGCCGATCGTCCACGGGCTGGCCTTGTCGACCTTGCCGAACTCGCTGGCGCCGGTCGAGACGAGCACGTGCGGCACCTTCTGTGAGTTCAGGTACGGCCGTACCGCCTGGTTGACCTCGGTCCCGAGCGTGCCAACGACGGCGAAGACCTTGTCCTGCTCGACGAGCCTGCGCTGCAGCTGCACCGAGTTGACCGGGTTGTAGCCGTCGTCGTAGTACTTCCAGATGACCTGCCGACCGCCGATGCCTCGCTTCTTGTCGGGGCCGCGCCTGGCGTTGATGTAGGCGAAGTACGCCTTCATCCCCGCCGGGATCGGCGCATAACTCGAAGCCGGCCCGGTCAACGGAAACGTGCCACCGATGGTGATCGACCGGGCTGTGATCCCCGGGTCTGCCGCTGTGAGATCGGTTCTGGCAAACGCCGACGGGATGGCAAGGAGCAACGCTCCGATGATTGCCGCCCAGGCAACTGAGACCTTACGCATAAAAGCTCTCCCCTTGTTAGTCAAAAAAGGCCCGCTGGAAGGCGAGATTACTCCTTCCGCAGAACTTAGACAACGGGGGTTCGGGGAAGTTAGAAGTCGTACGCGCGCGGCTCAGAGCAGCGCCGGATCCGTGACCGGAAGCTGGCACGCGAACCGTTCGCAGAGATAGACGGCGGGCTCGCCGTCGACGAGCGTTTTTCCCGCAAGCAGCGGCACCTCGTCGTCGGGACCGACCGCGACGACCGTGGTCGGCTGCCACGGCCGAAGTGCCGCTCGCGCCACCTCGGAGTCGACCGGGCCGAGAACCGCCAGCTCGCGCGGAGGGCTCAGGTGGAGGTCGAGAGCGCAGAGCGCCCACCCGAACGCAGTGGGAGCCCGCTCGAGCGCCGGCCGCACGAGGCGCAGCACCGAGACTGCGTGGCGCTCGAGCTCGTCGTCGCCGTAGATCCGGGAGAGCCGGAGCAGCACGTGCGCGAGCATCGAGTTGCCGGAGGGAAGCGGGTGGTCGTCGAGCTCCTTCGTCCGCGCCACAAGCCGCTCGCCGTCTGCCGGGGAGAGAAAGAAGCCGCCGTGCTCCTCGTCGGCGAAGAGCTCGACGGCGAGCCGCGCGAGCCGGTTCGCCTCGTGGAGCCAGCGCGGCTCGCCGGTCGCGACGTGGAGCTCGAGGAACCCATGCGCGACGTTCGCGTAGTCGTCGAGATAGGCGGCTCCGCTCGTGCGGCCCTCGCGGTAGCTCCGCCGGAGCCGGCCGCCGTCGCCGGAGAGCGGCCCGAGCAGGAACTCCCCCAGCGATCGTGCCGCGTCGATCCACTCGGGCCGCTCGAGGCGCCGCCCGGCCTCGGCGAGCGCGGCGAGCGCAAGCCCGTTCCAGGAGGCGATCGCCTTGTCGTCGCGGAGGGGCTTCGGACGCTGCTCTCGGAGCTCGAGGAGGCGTGCGCGCAGACCCTCCTCGAGCTCACCGCGGATGATCGAGCGCCCGTGCTCGAATGGCTCCAGCAGGTCGGCCGGAACGCCTTCTTCCTCCGTCCACGTGAACGTCAGCCCCTCGACGCCGTCCGTGTCGGCGTCCTGGGCCGACGCGAAGCCGCCTTCCGGGAGCAGCAGCTCGCGGAGCAGGTACTCGATCGTCGCCTCGGCGATCGCGCGGTAGCGATCCTCGCCCGTGACGAGCCACCCGTGCAGGTAGGCCGGCGCGAGCAGCGCGTTGTCGTACAGCATCTTCTCGAAATGCGGCACGAGCCACCGGTCGTCGACCGAGTAGCGGTGGAAGCCGCCGCCGAGCAGGTCGTACATCCCGCCGGCCGCCATCTCGTCGAGCGTCTTGACGACCATCGCGAGACTCGTGTCGTCGCCGCGGCGAAGCAGGAACTCGAGCACGGGCGCGTTGGGGAACTTCGGTGCGCGGCCCCAGCCGCCGAACGCCGGCTCGAACGCGGCGCCCGCTGCACGTGCAGCCCCGGCGAGGAGCTCGTCCGTCAGCGGCTCGAGCGAGGGCCGGAGCGACGCGGACTGACGGACCGCTTCGACGAGCTGTCCCGCCGAGCGCGCCACGTCGTCGCGCCGCTCGCGCCAGGCCTCGGCGATCGCCTCGAGCACCTGCTGGAAGCTCGCCAGCCCGTGCCGCGGCTCCGGCGGGTAGTAGGTGCCGCCGTAGAACGGCTCGCCGGCGGGTGTCAGGAAGACCGTCATCGGCCAGCCGCCGTGGCCGGACATCGCGACCACCGCCTCCATGTAGACCGCGTCGAGGTCGGGCCGCTCCTCGCGATCGACCTTCACGCTCACGAAGTGCTCGTTCATCAAGGCCGCGGTGGCCGCGTCCTCGAACGACTCGTGCTCCATGACGTGGCACCAGTGGCAGGCCGCGTAGCCGATCGAGAGCAGGATCGGCCTGTCCTCCGCGCGCGCCCGGGCGAGCGCCTCGTCGCCCCACGGGTACCAGTCCACGGGGTTGGCGGCGTGCTGGAGGAGGTACGGGCTGGTCTCGCCGGCGAGTCGGTTCATGCCAGCGAGCCTGCCACATGCCCGCAATACTCGGTGGATGACATCCCTCCCGAGCGGCACCGTCACGTTCGTCTTCAGCGACATCGAGGGGTCGACCGCGCTCCTCAAGCGGCTCGGTGACAGCTACGCCGGGCTGCTCTCCACGCACCGGCAGCTGATGCGCGAGCGATTCGCGGAGCACGGCGGCGTCGAGATCGACACACAGGGCGACGCCTTCTTCTTCGCCTTCCCGCGCGCCCGGGACGCGGTCACGGCGGCGGTCGAGGTACAGCGCGCGCATGCCGAGCACGAGTGGCCCGACGGCGTCGACGTTCGCGTGCGGATGGGCCTGCACACCGGGGAGCCCGCTCTCGGCAGCGAGGGATATCTGGGGCTCGACGTCGTGCGGGCAGCCCGGCTCTGCACAGCCGGACGCGGCGGGCACGTGCTGCTCTCCGAGACGACGCATGCGCTGGCCGGCTCGACGCTGCCGGAAGGGGTCTCGATCTTCCCGCTCGGCGAGCGGCAGCTCAAGGACATCGACGATCCCGAGCGGGTCTACGAGCTGGGGATCGACGGGGCGGCACAGCCCGAGGCGCCCGTCCCCGCGGCTCCGCCCACGGACGAGGGGGAACTGGGAGCGGACTTCGGCAAGCGGCTGGCCGCGCGGATCCAGGCGAGCGTCAAGCAATCGGTTCAGGCTTCGCTCGAGAAGGCGCTGTCGGACGTCGACGCGCTCGCCGACCGCGCGGCGAAGCGTCCCAACGAGATCGCCGAGCGGCTCGAGGAAGAGCGCTAGCCCGGTCGGCCGAGGACCTCCCGCACGCCGCGGAGCGGCGTCCCGATCATCGCCTGCGCGCGCGAGGAGTCGAGCGAGCAGTTGAGCGGACGGGTCGGCGGGGCGGGTGCGCTGGCGACGGCGGCGCCCGTGATCAGCTCGGCGAACTCGGCGCGCGAGACGGCGTCCGCCCCCGCGACGTGGAGCGGGCCCGAAATGTCGAGATCCGCCAGCTCGAGCAGCGCCTCGGCGAGGTCGCCTGCCTGCACCGGGTTGCGGATCTCGTTCGTGAAGAACGTGAACGCCGGATCGTGGGCAGTGGTCTCGTGCTTGGACGGCTCTGCGCCCCCGTAGATCAAGGACGTGCGCACGATCAACGCCTGCGGATGCGCCCGGCCGACCCGGCTCTCGGCCTCCGCCTTCGCGCGTCCGTAGTCGGTCACCGGCGTGAGCGGATCCTCCTCCACGTACGGCGAGCCCTTGCGGCCGTCGAACACGACGTCGGTCGAGAGGTGCACGAGCCTCGCGCCCACGGCCACAGCCGCGCGCGCGACGTTTTCGGCGCCGTCGACCGTGATCTCGCGCGCGCCGGCTCCTTCCTGAAGGTAGGCGGTGTGGATCACGATCTCGGGACGGACGCGGCGAAGAAGCTCCTCGACCGCGACCGCATCACGGATCTCGACGCGCTCGGTCGAGGCGTCCGGCGCGCGCCGGACGAGCTCCGAGCCGAGATAGCCGGTCGCGCCGGTGACGTGCAGCCTCATGCGTGCTTGCCGCGGCGACGGAAATGCCTCACCACCTCGACCGCGACGGTCACTGCGAGGGCGAACGCGAACGCGAGGATGAGCCCCTTCCACGGCTCCTCCTCGAACGACTTGCCGCCGATGTAGCCGAGCATCACCGTGTAGGTGCCCCAGATCGCGCCCGCGATCGTGTCGTAGCGGATGAACCTGCGCCAGGGCATCCCGTCCACGAAGCCGGCGGTGAAGGTGGTCACCGTCCTGCCGCCCGGGATGAAGCGGGCGACGACGATGATGTAGCCGCCTCGTTCCTCGAGCGTCTTTTGCGCCCAGAGAACTCGTTTCTTGCTCTTCTCTCCCTGGAAGAAGCGCTGATTCAAGCGCTCCCCGAGGAAGTGGCCGCCCGTGAAGCAGATGTTGTCCCCGGCAATCGCCCCCAGCGCGGCTGCGAGGATCACGAGCTCGACCCGGAGACCTCCTGTTCCCGCGACCACGCCGGCCGCGATCGCGGTCGCCTCGCTCGGCACGACGGGAAAGAACGCGTCGAGCATCGCGATCACGAAGACGATCAAGTAGCTCCAGTTCGAGCCGGAGACGGCATCTACGATCGACTCGAACACTTCCGACATCCTCTCAGAGACCCGAGTGGCGATGATGAGCCGATGCCCTTCTCGCCGCTCGCCGGGATGCGCGTGCTCGACGTGACGACGTCGATCGCCGGCCCCTACTGCGCGGAGATCCTCGGCGCGCTCGGCGCCGACGTGATCAAGGTCGAGCGGCCGGACACGGGTGACGACGGCCGCGCCTGGGGACCGCCGTTCTGGAACGGAGAGGGGATGATGTTCCTCTCGGCCAACGCCTCGAAGCGCTCGCTGGCCTGCTCGCTCCGCGAGCCGCGGGGGCGCGAGGCGCTGCTCCGCCTGGTCGACGGCGCCGATGTCTTCCTGCAGAGCCTGCGCCCGGGTCTTGCCGCTCGGCTCGGGCTCGGGCCGGACGAGCTACGAGCGAAGAACGAACGCCTCGTCTACTGCTCGATCGGCGCGTACGGGAGCGTCGGCCCGCAGCGGGACGAGCCGGGCTACGACGCGCTGATGCAGGCGGCGGGCGGGCTGATCTCGATGACCGGGGAGCCCGGACGGCCCGGCGTGCGTGTCGGCTCTTCCCTCATCGACCAGGGCACGGGCACCTGGGCCGCCCTGGGGATCCTCGCCGCGCTGCTCGAGCGCCAGACGACTGGCGCCGGCCGCCTCGTCGACGTCTCGCTCTACGAGACCGCGCTCGGGTACATCGGCTACCACCTCGCCGGCTATCTCGCGGACGGGACGGTGCCGCAGGGTCAGGGGACCGGCTTCCCGACGATCGCTCCCTACGAGGTGATCCGCACCCGCGACGGCGAGCTGATGGTGGCGGCCGGGAACGATCGCCTGTACGCGCTCCTCTGTGGCGAGCTCGGCGCGCTCGATCTCGCGGGCGACCCGCGCTTCCGCACGAACCCCGACCGGGTCGCGAACCGTGAGGCGCTGATCGCACTCCTGGAGCCGTACTTCGCCCAGGACGACACCGCGTCCTGGCACGAGCGGCTCACCCGCGCGGGTGTCCCGGCCGCCCCGGTTGCGGATGTCGCAGACATCCTCGCCTCGCCGCAGACAGAGGCGCTGGGAATCATGCAGGACCTCCCCCATCCCGCGATCCCGGACCTCAGGCTCCCGGCGCTGCCGCTGTCGCTCGACTCGGAGCGCGTCCGGCACCGGAGCGCGCCGCCGCTCCTCGGCGAGCACACCGCCGAGATCCTGCGCGAGGCCGGCTACGCCGACGAGGAGATCGCCGAGCTGGCGCGGGCCGGCATCGTCCGCGTCCCCGAGGCCACGTAACGGTTACGTGACTGGGAAAGGGCCGGCGCGGTAGACGCGGCCGGGTAGCTCGCGCCCGAGCAGCTTCTCGAGCCACTTCGCCACGCCGATCAGCGCCTCGAGGTCGACGCCGGTCTCGACGCCTTCACGGTCGAAGAGAAAGAGGACGTCTTCGGTGGCGACATTGCCCGTGGCGCGTGGCGCGAATGGGCAGCCGCCGAGGCCGCCCACCGATGCGTCGAGCACGGTCGCACCGGCCGCGACCGCAGCCCAGGCGTTCGCCACCCCGGTGTGGCGCGTGTCGTGGAAGTGGCCGCCGATCGGAGGACCGAGGATCAGCAGCCGCTCGACCAGGCGCTCCACCTGCAGCGGCGTCGCGACCCCGATCGTGTCCGCGAGGACGACCTCACCCGCACCGGCGGCGACGAGCCGCTCTGCGAGGTCTGCGACGACGCCGGGATCGACCTCGCCCTCGAACGGGCAGCCGAACGCGACGCTGATCGTGGCCGTCGACGGCCGGTCGACGACGGCGAGGATTCGCTCCACCCGGGCCGTCGCCTCCGCCAGCGAGGCGTTCCCGTTCCGCTGGTTGAGGGACTCCGTCGCAGCCAGCGTCACGTTGACGCGGCCGAGTGACGTGGCCGCGAGCCGCTCCCAGCCGCGCTCGTTGAGCACGAGCCCCGAGAGCTCGGCCTGGACATCGCCGGCCTCAGCGACGACCTGCTCCGCACCGGCCATCTGCGGCACGCGCTCGTCGCTGACGAAGCTGGCCGCCTCGATCCGCGGCAGCCCGGTCGCAGCAAGCCGGCGTACGAGCTCGGCACGAACGTCTGGGGCGACCGTGTCCGGCTCGTTCTGGAGCCCGTCGCGGGGGCCGACATCGCAGAGCGTGACGCGCACGTGTCGAGGCTATTCGTACTGGAGCGCTTCGAGCGGATCGAGCTTGGCCGCACGCCGCGCCGGGAAGATGGCGGCGAGGATGCCGACGACGATCGCCGCGATCGCGAACGTGACGATCTGCCCGGTCGGAAGCGCGAACTCGATGAAGTCGACCCGTGCGATCAGCAAGGCGCCGAGGACGATGCCGAGGACGATCCCGAGCACACCGCCGATCAGCGCGGTGATCACGCTCTCGTGCCGGATCATTCGCCGCACCTGGCGCCGCGTCATCCCGATCGCACGCAGCATCCCGAGCTCACGCGTGCGCTCGAAGACCGTCAGCACGAGCGTGTTGACGATCCCGAAGAGGCTGACGATCACCGAGAGGGCGAGCAGCACGTAGAGGATGTTGAGAATGTCGTTGAGGCCGCTGATCTGGTTGTCGACGAACTGGTCGCGCGTCTGGGCCTTCGCGTTGGGGAAGTCTTTCAGCGCGTTCTCGAGCACCGTCGTGTTCCCCTCTGTGATGCCACCGCGCATCTGCACGAACGTGTAGAGGTTCTTCGGGTTCTCGTACTCGCGGTCGAAGGTCTCGCTCGAGAACGTCACGGAGCCGAACGGCGAGCCGCCCGCCGGCGGATCGAAGATTCCCTTGATGACGAGCTCGATCTCCTTGCCCGACGGCACCTGGATGGAGATCCGTGAGCCCACGTTCAGGTTGTGATCTTCGGCGAAGCCGTCGTCGACGAAGGCGCCGTCGGCACCGAGACTCCCGAGCACCGCCTGCGAGCCTTCCTTCCACTCGAGGGTCAGCACCTTGTCTGCGTCCTCGTCCACGGCCGTCACGAACTCCACCGAATCGAAGACGCGAGCCTCGCCGGTGCGCGTGCTCGCCACCGCCTCGACTCCCGCCACGTTCGCGACGGCTTGAGCCGCGTCGGTGGGAATCGGCGAGAAGTTGTTCTGCGCGGTGATCGCGTAGTCGGAGGTGAAGATGTCGTCGACAGCCCCGCGGAAGGTGCTCGTGATCCCGGCTGCGAGAGTCGCGACCAGGGTGACCAGCGCCAGCCCGATCATCAGCGCCGCGGCGGTCGAAGCGGTGCGCTGCGGATTGCGACGCGAGTTCTCGGTGGCTACCCGGTTCATGGTGCGGTCGGGCAAGACCCCGGGGAACTCGATCGGCCACTCCGGCTCCCACGAGCTCAAGGCGGATCGAGCCCACATGAGCAGGACGATGAGCGCCAGCAACGGGTTCAGGACACTGCCCGCGAGGCCGAAGAGGATGCGCCTTCCCGTTGTCCCTGGACCGAACGCGGCCGAGCGCAGCAGCCAGAACGGGAGCGTCCAGAGTGGCCAGACCAGAATCGAGAGGACGACCACCGCCCAGGTGCCGACAGGGTTCACGAGGCCGGCGATCGGCCGAACGATCCTTGCGGCGAAGAGCGCGACACCGATGAAGATCAGGAGCGCCCCGATCCCCATCCAGAGCAGGACCTGGGTCGTTCCGAGGCCGCTCCCGAACAGCCCGTATCCGAGCGCGGCGAACCCGATTCCGGTCAGCCCGAGCGAGCCGACGGTGCGGAAGCGCGCAAAGCGCGACTCGGGCAGCGTCGCGCCTTCGCGCACGGCGGCGATCGGCGGCACACGCGTCGCCCTGACGGCCGGCCGAATGCTGGCGAGAAGCGTCACCAGGATGCCGACGAGGAGTGAGACGACGATCGTCCGCGTCTCGAGCAAAAGCCCCTGATTCGGGAGCGTGAAGCCGACCGCGTCGAAGAGCCTGAAGAGGCCCTTCGCCAGCGCGAGCCCGGAGACCAGGCCGACGATCGAGGCAACGACTCCGACGACGAGGGCCTCGATCACGATCGAGCCGAGCACCTGACGGCGCGAGCCGCCGAGTGTCCGAATGGTCGCGAACTCGCGCGTCCGCTGCGCGATCGTGATCGAGAGCGAGTTGGCGATCACGAAGCTGCCGACGAAGAGCGCGATACCCGCGAAAGCGAGCAGGAAGCCCTGCAGGAAGGTGATGAACTCGTTCGTGTCCTCGGCGTCCTCCTCCGCCTGCTCGGAGGCGAGCTGGACCTGTGCGGTCGGCGGCAGGATCGTCTGAATCTCCTCGACGACCTTCGTCTCGGCAACGCCTGGTTCGCCGGCCACGGCGATCTCGTCGAGCTTGCCTTCCTTGTCGAAGATGCGCTGTGCGGTCGCGAGGTCGAAGCCGGCCAGCGTCGCCCCGCCGATCGTCGAGACCGAGCCGAACCGGAAGAAGCCGGAGATGCGGAGGCGCTCGACCGGCCCTTCTCCCTGCACGCCGACCACCTGGCCGACGCGGAAGTCCTCCTTGTCCGCCGTCGCCTCGTCGATCGCCACCTCGCGCGGCCCCGGCCAGTCGCCCTCCACGAGTGTGAGCGGGTTGAAGACGGAGTCGCCGTTGGCGATCGAGAAGCCGAGGTTCGGCGCGCCGCCGTAGACGATCGCCTTGCCGTCGTCGCCGATGATCTGCGCTTCGCCGTCGACGCTGCCCTCCGACGCGGCCACATCCGGAACCTCGCGCACCCTGGCAAGCAGCGACTCGTCGAGGAGCGGGTTGGAGGCGCCCTGTCCTTCCGTAAGGTCGAAAGCCGACTTGCCGGAGATCACGGCGGTCGAGCCGGCGCGCGACTCGGTGAAGATCGAGTCGAACGCCTTGTCGATCGAGTCGGTGAGGACATACGTGCCGCTGACCATCGCGACGCCGAGCACGATCGCGAACGCCGTCAGCGACGTGCGGAGCTTCCGGCCGAACAGTCCTTTGAGCGCGAACTTGATCACGCTGCGTCCCCCAACATCATTCGTACTGGAGTGCCTTGAGCGGATCGAGCCTCGCCGCGCGGCGTGCCGGCGTGACCGCCGCCACCAGACCCGCGATCACCGCCACGACCGCGAGGACGATCAGCTGGCTGATCGGCAGCTCGAAGCGGAGGTCGTACTGGCCGAGCGCGTTCGTGACGAGCGCCGCCAGGAAGATCCCGAGCGGTAGCCCGAGCGCCGCGCCGATCAGCGCGGTGATGACGCTCTCGTGCCGGACCATGCGTCGCGTCTGCCGCTGCGTCATCCCGATCGCCCGGAGCATTCCCAGCTCCCGCGTTCGCTCGAAGACCGACAGCGCGAGCGTGTTCACCATCCCGAAGAGGCTGATGATCACGGAGAGGGCGAGCAGGACGTAGAGCAGCAGCAGGAACTGCTGGATCTCCTGATCCTCCTTGTCGATCCACTCGGAACGCGTCTGGAGGCGCGTGTCCGGGAAGCCGTCGAGCGCGCTCTCGACATTCGTCCTCGCCGCCCCACCGCCGGCAGCGGTATTGAGGAGCGTGAAGCGGTTGCGCGGACGCTCGTAGAGCTCGTCGAACGCCTCCTGCGAGACGCTCGCCGTACCGAGCAGCGGGTAGAACGGACTGCCCTCGTAGATCCCGCGGACGACGAACTCCTTCGACACGTTCTCCGTGGAGCGCACGGTGAAGGAGTCGCCGACGGCAAGGTCCCGATCCTCGGCGACGTTGTTCGGCAGCAGCGCGCCGTCCTCGCCGAGTTGCGTGAGCACCTCGTCGGAGCCGTCCTCCCAGCGGAAGTCGTACACCTCGGCGATCTGGTCGTCCAGGCCAGTGAGGTTGGCGCCGTCGCCGTCGATCTGGGCGATGTCCTGCCGGACGTTGCTGACCGTCTCGATGCCACCCACGTCGGCAGCGGCATCGCCGACGGCGGCCGGGAACTCGGAGTAGCCGTCCTGCGAGGTGATGATCAGGTCGGACTGGATCTGGCGCTCGATCGCATCGCTGTTCGAGACCCGCAGGCCGTAGGCGAGCACGGAGATGAAGGTCACGAGCGCGATCCCGATCATCAGCGCCGCCGCGGTCGCCGCCGTGCGGCCCGGATTCCGCCGCGCATTCTCGCGGCCGATGCGGTTGATCCGCGTCGACGGCAGCACGGTCGGGAACTCCATCGGCCACTCCGGCTCCCACTTGGTCACAACGCTCCGGAGCCACATCACGAGCACGACCAGCGCGAGCAGCGGATTGAGCACCGTTCCGAGCAGGAGCGCGCCGATGCGCTTGAGCGCGTCGTCGAGCCCGAACGCGCCGCGGCGGAGCAGCCAGTACGGCAACGTCCACAGCGGCCACATCAGGATCATCACGACCACCGTCAGCCAGTGACCGATCGGGCTGACGCCGACCGCGAGCGGGCGCACGAGCCGCGACGAGAGCATCGCGACCCCGATGAAGAGCGCGAGAACGCCGATGCCGAGGAGGGCGAAGCGGTCGCCGGTCCCGACGTCGTCGTTGAGCGTTCCGTAGGCGAGCGCGAGCACCGCCAGCGCGACAACGAGGCTCGCGATGTACGGCGTGAGGCGCGCGAATCGCCCGCGCGGCAGCGTCGCGCCCTCCCTGACCGCCGCGATCGGAGGCACTCGGGTCGCGCGGATCGCCGGGAAGAGACCGGCGATGAGCGTCACCAGCGTCCCGACGGCCAGCGAGACGACGATCGTCCGGGTCGCGAAGACCGTCTGGGTCTGGGGCAGGTCGAGGTTCAGCGCCTTGAACAGCGCGTTCAGGCCGACGGCGAGGCCGAGACCGCTGAACAGGCCGACGATGGACGCGCCGAGGCCGATCACGAGCGCCTCGAGGATCACGGAGCGCAGGACCTGGCGCCGCGATGCACCGAGCGTGCGCAGGGTTGCGAACTCCCGCATCCGCTGCGCGACCGTGATCGACAGCGTGTTGAAGATGACGAACGCGCCGACGAAGAGGGCGATGCCTGCGAACGAGAGCAGGAAGTAGCGGATGATCGTCGTGAACGTCGCGATCTCGCTCGACTCCTCGTTCGCCTGCTGGACACCCGTCCGCACCGTGAAGTCACCGCCGAGCTCGCTCTGGATTCG
Source organism: uncultured Gaiellaceae bacterium (assembly GCA_963749515.1). Lineage (GTDB taxonomy): Bacteria > Actinomycetota > Thermoleophilia > Gaiellales > Gaiellaceae > Gaiellasilicea. Next base: position 125,326 of record CAVVMR010000010.1, on the reverse strand, counting down.
CTGCGTCAGCTGCTCAGGCGTGGTGCCGTCCGCGGCCGCGACCGTCACGGCATCCAGCTCATCCTCCTTGTCCAGCAGGCCCTGCGCGGTCGCCACGTCGAAGATCGCGAACGTCGCGCCGCCGAGCGAGCTCAGGTCGCCGTACTTGGCGATTCCGACGATCGTGAAGCGCTGTGCCGGCCCGAGTGCCGCAACGCCGATCCGGTCTCCGAGCTGCAATTCCTCGTCGTCGGCGACGCCCTCGTCGATCGCCACCTCGGTGCTACCGGTGGGCCAGCGCCCTTCGACCAGGTTGAGCGGATTGAAGCGGTCGTACTCCGAGGCGGTGTCGATCCCGAACGCGAACGACGGCGCGCCACCGGTGTCGATCGCCTCGCCGTCCGGCCCCAGCAGCTTCGTCTGGAAGTCCTGCACCGATCCCGTCGCGACCTCGACACCGTCGACCTGCCGGACGCGCTCGAGCGTGTCCGCGGGGATCGGAGGCGCCTGGGCCGACTCGCCCTCGAAGCTGAAGCCGGGGTCCTTGCCGGTCACGACGGCGTCGGTCCCGGCGTACGAGTCGACGAAGATCGAGTCGAACGCCTTGTCGATCGTGTCCGTCAGGACGTAGGCGCCGCTCATCATCGCCACGCCGAGGACGATCGCGAGTGCCGTGAGAACCGTCCTGAGCTTCCGGCCCGCGAGGCTCTTCAGCGCGAACCTGATCACCGGGCGGCCAGTTCCTCCATCGCCGCCAGCACCTCGTGCGGCTCCGAGCGCGGCAGGTCGCGGACGATCTCACCGTCGGCGAGGAAGAGGATGCGGTCGGCGATCGCCGCAGCCCGTGCCTCGTGCGTGACCATCACCGTCGTCTGGCCGTACGTGTCGACCGAGTCGCGCATCAGCGTGAGGATCTCGCCCCCGGTCGTCGAGTCGAGGTTGCCCGTGGGCTCGTCCGCGAACAACACGGTCGGTCGCGAGACGAGTCCCCGCGCGATCGCGACGCGCTGCTGCTGGCCGCCCGAGAGCTCCGACGGACGGTGGTGCAGCCGGTCGGCGAGCCCGACCTTCTCGATCAGCCCGCGGAACCACTCCGCGTCGACCTTCTCGCCCGCGATCGAGAGCGGCAGGACGATGTTCTCCTCCGCCGTCAGCATCGGCAGCAGGTTGAAGAACTGGAAGACGAAGCCGATGTGGGTGCGGCGGAGCTTGGTCAGGTCGGAGTCCTTGAGCGTCGTGATCTCCGTGCCCGCGATCGCGACCGTGCCCGTGGTCGGCTTGTCGAGCCCGGCCATGATGTGCATCAGCGTCGACTTGCCCGAGCCGGAGGGCCCCATGACCGCAGTCAGCTTGCCCTTCGCGACCTCGAGCGAGACGCCGCGCAACGCGTCGACCGCGGTATCGCCTTCGCCGTATCTGCGCGTGACGTCGCCGGCGACGACGACCGCACCGTTTTCGTTCGCCAACTCGACCTCCCTGGACGGTACGCCGGACCCTACCGGTCGGCCGAGACCCGCACAGGGCGGTTAACCACACCTTTTATGCGGTCGCCGGCTCCTTGACCATCCGCCTGCCCGCCTCTTCGAGCACCTCGCCGAGGATCCCGACCATCTCGTCGAACTCAGCCTGCCCGGCCACGAGCGGCGGTGAGATCTGGATCACCGGGTCGCCGCGGTCGTCTGCTCGGCAGATCAGCCCGCGCTCGAACAACGCCGGCGAGAGGAATCCTCGCAACAGCGTCTCGCACTCCTCGGGGGAGAACGCCTCGCGCGTCTCGGCGTCCTTCATCAGCTCGATCGCGTAGAAGTAGCCGGTTCCGCGCACGTCCCCGACGATCGGCAGGTCGAGCAGCTGCTCCAGGGTCGAGCGGAAGGCTCCCTCGTTCTCCAGCACCCGCTCGTTGAGCTTCTCGCGCTTCATGATCTCGATGTTCTTGAGGGCGATCGCGGACATGACGGGGTGGCCGCCGAACGTGATGCCGTGCGAGTACATCGAGGCGCCCTCGAGGAACGGCTCCATCACCCGGTCGGTCGCGATCACCGCGCCGATCGCGGCGTAGGAGGACGAGAGCCCCTTGGCGCAGCAGACGAGATCGGGGCGGATGTCGTACCGCTCGGAGCCGAACCAGTGCCCGAGCCTCCCGAAGGCCGTGATCACCTCGTCGGCCGAGAGCAGGATGTCGTAGCGGTCGCAGAGCTCGCGCACGCCGCGCCAGTAGCCCTCCGGCGGGGTGAAGGCGCCGCCCGCGTTCTGGACCGGCTCCATGTGCACGAGGCAGATGGTCTCCGGCCCGAGCCCGAGGATCGCCTGCTCGAGGTCGGCGAGCAGCACGGCCGTGAACCCTTCCTCGGTCTCGGCCGCAGGGCGGTGGCAGCGGTTCGTGTTCATCACGTGCCGCACCTCCGGCACCAGCGGCTCGAAGCTCGTGCGCAGCGCCGGAATGCCGTTGATCGAGAGCGCGCCCATCGTCGTCCCGTGGTAGGCCACCTGGCGCGCAATCGCCTTGTACTTGCGCGGCAGCGGCGCCCCGGCCTTCTCGTCCTGGCGGACGTCGTCGGAGTCGACCCTCTTGCCGCCGCGGGCGAGGTAGTACTGGCGCGCCAGCTTCCACGCCGACTCGACCGCCTCGGAGCCGCCGTTGACGAAGAAGACGCGGTTCAGGTCGCCCGGCGCGAGCGAGGCCAGCTCGCTCGCGAGCTCGATCGCGCGCGGATGCGCGTACGACCAGTTGGTGTAGAACGGCAGCTCCCGCATCTGCGCGAGCGCCGCCTGTCCGACCTCCTCGCCGAAGCCGTAGCCGATGTTGACCGAGAAGAGGCCCGCGAGCGCGTCCAGATAGCGCTTGCCGTTCGAGTCGGTCAGGTAGCAGCCGTCGCCGCTGACGATCACCGGGATCTCCGCGTCGCGATAGCCGCCCATGCGGGTGAAGTGCAGCCACAGGTGGTCTCTCGCGGCTTGCTGGAGATCGACGGTCATACGGCTCCCTTGGCTCGGCGGTTCTGGATGACGATGTTCGCGACAGCGACGGTGAACGCGAGCATGAAGATCGCGGTGGCGAGGACGTTGACCTGCGGAGGCGCACCGACGCGTGCCGCGCCCCAGACGAACAGCGGGAACGTGGTCTCCGCACCCGAGTTGAAGTAGGTGATCACAAAGTCGTCGACCGAGAGCGCGAACCCGAGCAGCAGCGCCGAGAAGATCGCCGGCGCGATCAGCGGCAGCGTCACCTTCCGGAACGTCGTCCACTCGTCGGCGCCGAGGTCCATCGCAGCCTCTTCGAGGTGCCGGTCGAAGCTGATCAGACGCGCCTTCACCGTCACGACGGCGTAGCTGATGATGAACATCACGTGCGCGATCACGATCGTCAGGAAGCCGGTCGGGATCTTCAGCTGCAGGAAGAGCGTCAGCAGCGAGGCGCCGAGCACGATCTCGGGCGTGGACATCGGCAGGAACACGAGCAGGTTCGTCGCGCTGCGCCCGCGGAAGCCGTAGCGGACGAGGGCGAGCGCGATCAGCGTGCCGAGGGCCGTGGCGACGATGCTGGCGATCGCCGCGATCTGGATCGAGAGCACCATCGAGTCCGCCAGGCCGGGCACCGAGTCCCAGTTGATCCAGTTGTCGAGGGTGAAGCCCTGCCAGGTGTAGTTGAACCGCCCGGCCGGGTCGTTGAAGGAGAACGCGATCACGATCGCGATCGGGAGCAGCAGATAGACGAACGCCAGCAGCGCATACACGGTCAGCGCATGGCGACGAATCACGGTGGTCATCCGGTCAGCTTCTCCGTGCCGAGCGATCTCGCGTAGACCGCGACGAGGACGATGATCGCGGCCATCAGGACGAACGAGAGCGAGGCCGCAGCCGGGTAGTCGATCAGCTCGAGGAACTTCGACTGGATGACGTTCCCGATCATGTGCTCGCGCGGGGTGCCGAGCAGCTGCGCGTTGATGAAGTCACCCGCAGCCGGGATGAAGGTGAGCAGCGTTCCGGCGAAGACGCCCGGCAGCGAGAGTGGCAGCGTCACGCGCAGGAACGCACGCACCCTGCTCGCGTAGAGGTCCTGCGCCGCCTCCAGCAGCCGCGGGTCGATCGCCTCCAGGGCGACGTAGAGCGGCAGCGCCATGAACGGCAGGAAGTTGTAGGTCAGGCCTGCGACCACGGCCACCGGCGTTGCGAGGAGTCGCCCGCCGTCCTGGACGAGACCGACCGTTCGCAGGACGTCGAGGACGAACCCGGAGTCGGAGAGGATCGACTGCCACGCAAGCGTCCGGATCAGGTAGGTGACGAAGAACGGCGCGATGATCGCCAGCAGGAAGAGGTTCTTCCAGCGGCCGCCGCGGAACGCGATCCAGTACACGAGCGGGTAGCTGACGAGGAGGGCGATGAGCGTCGCAAGCCCGGCGTAGATCAGCGATCGGATCAGATGCTCGTGGTAGCGGTCGATCGCGTCCCAGTAGTTGCCGAAGCTCCAGTCGAAGACGTAGCCGAAGTCGAACGAGCCGCTCTGGAGCGACTGGTAGCCGAGGAAGACGAGCGGCGCGACGAAGAAGACCGCGAGCCACAGCAGCCCCGGCGCGAGCAGGAGGTAGGGGACGAGCCCCCGGTGACGGTGCAGAAATGCCAGGGCTAGCTCCCGATCAGCGTCTGCCAGCGCTCGATGTAGTCCTGGTTCTGGAGCGCCTTCGAGTCGAAGATGGAGACCTTCGAGAGGGTGTCGTCGTCCGGGAAGACGAGCGGGTTGGCCGCGAGCTCGGGGTCGATCTTCTCCATCTCCTCCTTCGCGCCCTTCACCGGCGAGACGTAGTTGATGTACGCCGCGATCTGGGCGGCGATGTCGGGCCGGTAGACGAAGTTCATGTACGTCGAGGCGGTGAAGGCGTCGCCGCCCTTGGGGATCAACATGTTGTCCGTCCAGATCGCGCCGCCCGACTCGGGCAGGTGCCACTCCAGGTTCTTGTTGTCGAGGGTCAGCTGCACGACGTCACCGGACCAGGACATCGCCGCGACCAGGTCGCCCTTCGTCAGCGGGCCGCTGTAGTCGTTGCCCGTGAACTGCCGGATCTGCCCCGAGTCGACCGCCTTCTGGATCCGGTCGACCGCACGGCCGAAGGAAGCGTCGTCGACCTTGGTCGGGTCGTCGTCGTTCGCGCGCATGACGAGAGCGACGGAGTCCGCCATCTCGGTCAGCATCGTGACCTTCCCCTTCAGCGCCGGATCCTCGAGCAGCTGGTCGATCGTCGTCACCGGCTTGCCGCCGGTCAGCTTCGTGTTCGTGGCGATCCCGGTCATGCCGGACTGCCAGGGCAGGCTGTACTCACGGTCGGGATCGAAGCTCGGTTGTGCGAGCGAGTCCTGCAGGTTCTTGATGTTCGGGATCGCGCTCTTGTCGAGGGGCTCGGCCCAGTCCTTGTCGATCAGGAGCGCCGGGAAGCGCGAGTTGTCCGTGAGGACGATGATGTCGCGGTCGATCGACTGGCCCTGCGCGAGGGGGCGCTGGACCTTGCCGAAGTACGACGCGTTGTCGTTGATGTCCTCGAAGTAGCTGACCTTGACGCCCGTCTCCTTGGTGAACTGGTCGAGCGTCGGCCGCTTCTTCGTCTTCTCGTCCACGTCGATGTAGAGCTGCCAGTTCGAGAACCGGAGCTGGTCGGCGAGCTCCTTCGAGCCGCCACCGGCGGCCGTCGTCGTGGCGGCCGTCTCTCCGCCGCCGCCTCCGCAGGCCGCGAGCAAACCGGGCAGGGTCAGGGCCGCGCTGCCGAGCGCCGCGCGCTCGAGCAGCTGCTTGCGGGTCAGGGAACGGTTCATGCCGCGGTCTCCTTTTGCTGAGGGTCGAGGACGAACGTGGATTCAGGGCTCCAGCTGAGCAGCGCGACGGACCCGGGCTCCAGCGGCCGGCCGCCATCACGATTCTGGGCGTAGACGACGACGTTGCCCGCCCCGGTGCTGATGATGTACTGGGTTGCGACGCCGACGTAGGCGGTCTCCTTGACGGTCCCCGAGAGCGAGTTCTCGCCCTCCAACGGCGGGCCGAGGCGGAACTTCTCGGGCCGAACGCCGATCGCGACGTCACCGGTGCGGCCGGCGAGCGGGACGGCCAGCTCGTCGCCCGCTTCGATCCGGACGCGATCGGGAGCGGTGACCGTGCCGCGGAGCAGGTTCGAGACGCCGAGGAAGCCCGCGACGAACTCGGTCCGCGGCCGGTCGTAGAGCTCGGCCGGCTCGCCCAGCTGCTCGACGTGACCGCGGTTCATCACCGCGATCGTGTCGGCCATCGTCATCGCCTCCTCCTGGTCGTGCGTGACGTGCACGAAGGTGATCCCCAGGTCGTGCTGGAGGGCCTTCAGCTCGAGCTGGAGCTGTTTGCGCAATTTCAGGTCGAGCGCGCCGAGCGGTTCGTCGAGAAGGAGCACCTGCGGCCCGTTGACGAGCGCTCGCGCGAGCGCGACCCGCTGCTGCTGACCGCCGGACAGCTGGCTCGGCTTGCGCGCTCCGAAGTCCTCGAGACCGACTCGGCGCAGGATCTCCGCCACGCGCCGCTGCACCTCCTGGCCCTTGATCCCCTTTCGCCGCAGCCCGAACGCCACGTTCTCGTTGATCGACAGGTGCGGGAAGAGGGCGTAGCTCTGGAAGACGGTGTTCACGTCGCGCTTGTGCGGAGGGAGGCCGACGACGTCCTTGCCGCCGAGCAGGATCGAGCCGGCATCGGGCTCCTCGAAGCCGCCGATCATCCGCAGCGTGGTCGTCTTGCCGCACCCGGACGGGCCGAGGAGCGCGAAGAAGGATCCGGCCGGGATGTCGAGCGAGATGCCGTCCACCGCTGTGACACCGTCGAACGCCTTGACGACCGAGTTGAGCTGGACGTCGCTGGCCTGGTTCACGAGTCGCCTCCCGGCACGACGAGAACAGGGACGTGGGACCGGTGCAGCAGCTTGTAGGGAACCGAGCCGAGGATCGCGCCCGCGATCGGGCCTTCGCCCGTCGCGCCGACGACGATCATCCGCGCGCCTCGCTCGTCCGCGACCTGGATCAGCGCGTCGACCGGCCGCTGGGAGACGAGCACGGCTTCGGCCGTCACGCCGAGCTGCTGCGCCTTCTGCACGGCCCGCTCGGTCGCCGCACCGCCCAGTTCCTCGAGCGCGCGGCGGTGCTCACCGAACTCCTCGCCGACGGAGCGGAACGGCGGCTCGGCCGCGTACGCCACCACGATCGGCTCGCTCAACGCAACGGCGAGCTCGAGCGCGGCGTCGAGCGCAAGCTCGGCGCACACTGAGCCGTCGTACCCGATCACGATCCCGCTCATTCGACCGACACCGCAGCGTGCTCGAATGGACGGCGACCGAAGAATCGCTGGTGACCGGCGAGCCGCCAGAGAATGAGGATCAGCACGCCCAGGAGGATGAACGCGATCGCGATCGCAAGCGGCACACCCATGCCGAGGATCGACTGGCCGGAGTACGAGTTCTCCGGGTCTGCGAGATCGAGCGCCGACTTGACGAGAAGGAAGCCCAGGATCGCGGCGCCGATCAGCGGCGCCACGCCGACGAACACGAAGGTGCGCACCGAGCCCAGCAGCTGCTTCCGGTAGTAGACGGCGCACGCAATTCCGGTCAGCGCGTAGTAGAACGCGATCAGCAGCGAGAGCGCCGACAGCGTGTCGAAGAGAAAGTTCTCGGAGAGTGCGTTTGCGGGCACGTACCACGCGATCGCAAGCGCCGCGATCGTGGCGGTGGAGACGTACGGCGTGCGGAAGCGCGGGTGGATCTTGGCGAACACCTGCGGCAGGGCGTCCTGGCGCGCCATCGAGAAGGACGTCCGGGACGAGGGAATGATCGTCGTCTGAGTCGAGGCGATGGCCGAGGTCACGATCGCCAGCACGACGAGCTTGTCCCACGGGGAGCCGAGCGCGTCCAGCGCGAGCACGCTGAAGACGCCCTCGTCGTCGTCGAACTCCGCCAGCCGCTCCAGCCCTGCGAACGCGACGACCGCGATCGTGACCGAGAGGTAGGTGACGAGGAGGAGAACGGTGCTGACGACCGCCGCCAGACCGGGCGCGCGGGCGCTGTCGCGCGTCTCCTCGGTGAGGTTCACGGCGCTCTCCCAGCCCCAGTAGATGAAGACGCCGATCAGGAGCGCCGAGACGAGCGGCGTGAAGCCGTCGATCGCGAAGGGCGACAGCCACTCAGCGCTCGGCCGGATCGAGCCCGCCGGCGCGTCGCCCGAGTAGACCTTCCCGAGCGCGACCCCGGCGAAGATCAGCAGCGCTCCGACCTGGCCGACGATCATCACGTTCTGTACGCGGGCCGAGAGCTCCGTACCGGCGATGCAGACCGCGGTCGTGAGCACGATGATCCCGACCGCGAGAGCCATCACGGCAGCCTTCGACTCCGCCGCCGACTCCCAGCCGACGAGCAGGTACGAGTAGCGGGCGCCGACGTCGGCGAGCGACCCGATCACGAGGATTCCGGTCGTGCAGATCGCCCAGCCGCCGAGCCAGCCTGCGGCCGGGCCGAGCGCACGCGTCACCCAGCTGAACGTCGTGCCCGCGTCCTGGTCCGCCTTGTTCAGGTAGTAAAACGCGGCCGCGATCAGGAACATCGGCACGAACGACGCCAACAGGGCGGCCGGGGCATAGACGCCGACGACGACCGTGACGGTGCCGATGACCGCAGCGAGCGAGTAGGCCGGCGCCGTCGAGGCGAGGCCGATCACCAGCGCGTCGACGAAGCCGATCGCCTCGTGGTCGAGCTCGGCCTGGGACTCGGGCGCGGTCGGCTCTGTCACTGGAGCTCCGCGACGGCTTCGGTGAAGACGCGCGTATGCAGGTCGACGTCGGCCTCGCTCGTGGCGGGCGACATGAGCGCCATGTTGTGGAAGGGCGTGATCAGGATGCCGCGGTTCAACGCGTAGAGGTGCAGGAAGCGCTCCAGCTCCTCGTCGCCGGCTGCCGCCGACTCGGCGCCGTTCCGCGGCGGCGCGGCCGAGAAGCGGTACTCGGCACGACACCCGAGCTCGGTCACGTGCCACGGAAGACCCGCCTCCTCGATCACGTCTGCGACGCCCGCAGCGAACCGCGCTGCGAGGTGGATCATCCGCTCGAAGGCAGCTTCGGTGAGCACCTCGGCCAGCGTCGCGCGAACCGCAGCCAGCGAAAGAGCGTTTCCGGCGAGCGTCCCGCCGATGCCGCCGACGTCCTCGTAATCGGCCTCCTCACGCGCCTCGATCCGCTCGGCAACGTCGTTCGAGACGCCGTAGGCGCCCGCCGGCACGCCGCCTCCGATCGCCTTGCCGATCGTGAGCAGGTCCGGCTCGAGGCCCCAGACGCTGGTGCAGCCACCCGGCCCGGCGCTGAACGTGTGCGTCTCGTCGATGATCAGGAGCGTCCCGGTCCGGCGAGTGAGGTCGCGCAGCGCGTCGTGGAATCCGGGCTCGGGCAGCACGATGCCGATGTTCGTCAGCGCCGGCTCCGCGAGCACGCAGGCGACGTCCCCGGGCGAGAGCGCCTGCTCGAGCGCGTCGAGGTCGTTCCACTGGACGACCTTCGTCGTCAGCGCCAGGTCGACCGGCGGGCCGACGTTGCCGGCGCGCGCAACGACGTGATCGTCTTCCAGCGTCGCGAACGTCTCGTCGACCGTGCCGTGGTAGCAGTAGTCGAAGACGAGGATCTTCGGACGCTGGGTGATCTCGCGCGCCAGCCGGAGCGCGAAGCGGTTGGCGTCGGTCGCCGAGAGCGTGAACTGCCACGCCGTGAGCCCGAAGCGGCGCGAGAGCTCCTCGGCCGCGCCGATCGCGTCCTCGCTCGGGAGCATCGTGGTCGCACCGCGGGCCGCCTGGGCCGCGACCGCCGCGACCGTGGCGGGAGGCGCATGCCCGGCCATGGCGCCGGTGTCGCCGAGGCAGAAGTCGACGTACTCGTGTCCGTCCGCATCGACGACACGGGCTCCGCTCGCCTCGCGCAGGAAGAGCGGGAAGCCGCCGGCCCACCTCGCCATCCAGCTCATGGGCACGCCGCCGAGCAGCGAGCCCCTTCCCCGCTCGAAGAGCTGCCGTGACTGCGGGTTCGACCCGGCGAACCGCTCGAGCTCGCGCGCCAGGAGAGCGTCGAGCCGCGATCGGTCGACAGCCGGTGCGGAACGCATCGCCGCAGACGCTTCCACGATCAGGAGAGCTTCACCGCGACATGCTTGATGCGGGTGTACTCCTCCATGGAGTAGAGCGACATGTCCTTGCCGTAGCCGGACTCCTTGAAGCCGCCGTGCGGCATCTCCGAGGCGAGCGGGAAGAGATGCTCGTTCACCCAGACGGTGCCGAACTCGAGCTTCCTCGCGGCCGAGAGGGCGCGGCCGACGTCGCGGCTGAAGACCGAGGCAGCGAGGCCGTAGCGCACGCCGTTCGCCATGGCGATCGCCTCGTCGTCCGAGCCGAAGGGCTGCACGGTCACAACCGGGCCGAACACCTCATTCTGGACAATCTCGGAGTCCTGGTCGACATCCGCGACGACGGTCGGCTTGACGAAGAAGCCGCGATCGCCGATCGACTCCCCGCCGGTCACGATCGTCGCCTTGCCGTCGACGGCGCGCTCGAGGAAGCCGAGGACCCGCTCCTGCTGCTCACGGGAGATCACAGGGCCCATGTCGACGTCGTCGCCCTCGGCCGGATCGGCGACCTTCATCGCCTCGAGCGCCTTGACGGTCTCGGACATCACGTCGTCGTAGACCTTCTTGTGCACCAGGATCCGGGACGAGGCGGTGCAGTCCTGACCCGAGTTCCAGTAGCCGCCGATCTTGATCGCCTCGGCGACCGTCGCCGGGTCTGCGTCGTCCAGCACGACCATGGGCGCCTTCCCGCCGAGCTCGAGGTGCACGCGCTTGAGGTTGCTCTGCGCCGCGCCGGTTGCGATCAGCCTGCCCGTCTCGACCGAGCCCGTCAGCGATATCAGCCGGACCTCGCCATGGCGGACGAGCGCGTCGCCCGCGGTCTCGCCGTCGCCCGTGATCACCTGGAGGACGCCCGGCGGCAAAAACTCCTGTGCAAGCTCGACCAGCCGGAGCGTGGTCAACGGCGTCTGCTCGGCGGGCTTGATGATCTGGACGTTGCCGGCGGCGAGCGCCGGGCCGATCTTCCAGATTGCCATCATCAGCGGATAGTTCCAGGGCGTGATCCCGGCCACGATCCCGAGCGGCTCACGGCGGATGATCGAGGTGTAGCCCTCGACGTACTCGCCTGCAGCCTTGCCCTCGAGTGTCCGGGCGGCGCCGGCGAAGAAGCGGAGGTTGTCGGCCGAGAACGGCATCTCGTCGCCGGCGATGGACATCGGCTTGCCGACGTTCTGCGACTCGAGCTGCGTCAGCTCGTCCGCATTCTCGTCGATCACGTCCGCCAGCTTCAGCAGGAGCTCCATCCGGTCCTTCGGCGTCTTCTCGAGCCAGTCCGGGAGCGCCTTCATCGCTGCCTGGACGGCGCGCTCGACGTCCTCGGCGGTCGACCTCGGCACCTCGGCGATCGTCTCGCCGGTCGACGGGTTGAGCACCTCCATCGTCTCGCCGGAGACGGAATCTGTCCACTCGCCGCCGACGAAGTTCTTGTGCTTGGTCACCGACACGCTCACGCTCAGCCTCCGTTCCGAGGGATCCTGGCGCGAGCCTAGCTCGCATTCGACTGCGTGGACAAGTTCGCCGCTCGATCCGCGTGATTCGTAGGCCACGATGTCCATAGAGCTGCCCCGCAACCAGCCGCCACGGACATCGGCCGGCTACTCGACGCGGGTGCCCTCGATCCGCTCCGGAGCGATCTTCACGAGGATCCGCTCCTCTCCCTCCGCCAGGGAGTACTCCTCGCGTCCGAGATAGACGCCTGCCTGCCTGACGATGTGCTCGAAGGCACCCTCGGTCGTGATCTCGTCGACCTTGCCTTCGATCGCGATCCAGCGAAAGGGGTCATTGCGGTCGAGCACGATGACCGACACGCGGGGGTCATTCCGGAGGTGCTCGAGCTTGGCGCGGAAGTTGTTCAGGTTCAGGAGGACGCGGTCGCCGTCCCAGTCGACCCAGACGACGGTCTGGTGCACCGTCCCGTCCTCACGCAGGGCGGCGACGACGGCAAGGTTCGGCTCCTCGTGTATGAACGCCGTCTGGGCAGCAGTCAATTTCGGCACTCGTCCTCCTTGGAATAGGCTCGTCCTGTGGGCGTGCTGCTGCTGATTGGAACGCGGAAGGGGCTCTTTCTCATCCGCGGCGACGACGAGCGGCGCTCGTTCGAGCTCGAGGGGCCTCTCCTCCCCGGCTGGCAGATCAACCATGCCGTGCTCGACCCGCGCGACGGCGCCCTCTATGCCTGCGCGAACAGCTGGGTCTACGGCGGCACGGTGCAGCGCTCGACCGACCTCGGCAAGACCTGGACGCGGTCGGAAGGTCTCGGCCTGCCGGAGGAGAGCGGGCTGAAGCTCGCGTCGACCTGGCATCTCGAGCCCGGCCATGCGTCCGAGCCGGGAACGCTCTGGCTCGGCGGCGAGCCGGCGGTGCTCTTCAGGTCGGACGACTCCGGTGCGACCTGGCACGTGAACGACGGCGTGCTCGGACACGAGACGCGCGAGAAGTGGGCGCCCGGGGCGGGCGGGTTGATCACGCACTCCATCACCCTGGATCCGGATGACCCGCAGCGCCTCTGGATCGGCATCTCGGCGGCAGGCGTCTTCCGGACCGAGGACGGTGGAGCGACGTGGCAGCCGGCGAACGTGGGGACGGAGGCGTGCTTCCTGCCGGAGGATCGCTTCCCCGAGGTCGGGCAGTGCGTGCACAAGGTGCTCGCCCATCCAGGCAAGCCCGGCCGGCTGTGGCAGCAGAACCACTGCGGCGTCTACCGCTCGGACGACCACGGGACGAGCTGGGAACGGCTCGAGGGCAACGGGCTGCCGTCGGGATTCGGGTTCGGCCTGGCGCTCGACCCGAACGATCCTGACCGCGCTTTCGTGATCCCCGAGGAGGGCTCCGAAAACCGTGTCACGTGCGACGGGAGGCTCGGGATCTACACGACGGCCGACGCAGGCGCGAGCTGGGAGCTGATCGTCGCGGCCGAGCCGGCCTGGGTGGCCGTGCTGCGCGAGGGGATGAGCCAGGACGAGGAGGCGGTGTACGTCGGCGCCCAGAGCGGCCATGTCTATGCGCTGCGGCACGGCGAGGTCACGGTCGCGGCCGAGAACCTGCCGCCGATCCTCTCGGTCGAAGCCGCCGCGCTCACGTAGGCGCGGTGGCGATCGTCCTCCTCCCCGGGCTACTCGCCACCGAGGCGGGTGGACAGCAGCGCTTCGAGCTCGACGCCGCGACGGTCGGCGATGCCCTCCGTGAGCTGCCGGTCTCGGATCTCGTGCTCGACGAGCGCGGCGAGGTGCGGTCGCTCGTGCACGTCTACGTCGACGGCGAGCGCGCCCACGACCTCGCCGCCCCGGTGGAGCCAAAGTCGCGAATCCGGATCGTCGCCGCAATCGCGGGCGGCTAAACGGGACACGACGGGGTCTGACCCCAGACGTGTCCGGAGCGGACGTGGTCGCGCAGCGGAAGCTGCCTGACGAAGGCGGTTTGGTGAAACAGACGTGCGCATTCGAGCCATGTCCGGGGTCAGACCCCGTCATGGCTCGAACGGACGTGGTCGACTCAGCTCTTGCCGACCGTGGTGGGGATGTCGCTGATCGTGCCGGCCGCGATCTCTTCCTCGATCGCGGCGACCTTGTCGATGTCTCCCTTCGGCACCTTGGGGCTCACCTTGCCGAGCCCGACGCCCTCCTCCTTGAGGCCGAAGGTCGCGTTGCCGCCGCCCTTCCACGTCTCGTCCTGCACGGCCTCGATCGTCAGGAAGACCGCCGCGTCGACGCCCTTCTGCGCGCTCGTGAGGATGTGCGGTCCGAGGAACGACTGGTCGGCGTCGACACCGATGCCCCAGCGGTCACGCTCGCCCGCCGCGTTCAGGGCGCCGAGCCCACAACCGCCCGCGACCTGGAAGACGATGTTCGAGCCGCGCGCAATCTGGTCGAGCGCCAGCTCCTTGCACTTCGCCTGGTCATCCCAGTCCTGTGAGTAGGCGAGCATCGTCTTGATCCCCGGAACCGCCTTCTTGGCACCCGCGAAGTAGCCGGCGACGAACCGGTCGACCGGCGGCTCCTTCATGCCGCCCACAGCGCTGATCACGTCCGCGCCGGCACGGCGCTTCTCCTCGAGCCCAGCGAGGTAGCCGACGAGGTAGCCGACCTCCTCCTCGCGGAAGAGCAACCCCTGAACGTTGGCCGGCTTTCCGGGCACGAAGGCCTGGTCGACGTCGATGATCGCGAAGCCGACCTCCGGGAACTTCTGCGCCACCTTCCCGATCGCGTCGCCCTGTGCGAAGCCGACGCCGATCACGAGGTCGTAGCCCTGACGCGCCAGCGCGGTCATGTTCGGGATGTAGTCGGCCGCCGAGGCCGACTCGACCACGCGTCCCTCGATCCCGAGCTCATCCTCGGCCCGCGTGAGCCCGCGGAAAGCAAGCTCGTTGAAGCCGTTGTCGTCGAGCTGACCCTGATCTGTGATCAGGCCGACACGGATCGGCTTCTCCTCGGACGCCGCTGTGGTCGCCGTCTGGCCGGCTTCGTCATCGGAGCCGCCGCAGCCGGCGAGGACGACGAGCGAGAGGAGCAGTGCGAGCGGAAGCAAACGACGCATGAGGAAAGCCTTTCGGATAGGTTTTAGACTGTGAGGCACAAACCTGTGGCCGATACTACCACACCCCCTCGCACACTCCCCGGCCAGGTCGTGCTGGCGGTCGTCCTCCAGGTACGCGAGGGGCGGCTGCAGACGCTCCTGTGGCAGCGCGCCCGCCAGCCCGACGCAGGTGCGTGGTCGCTTCCCGGCGGCACGCTCGAGCCGGACGAGACTCTCGAGGCGTCGATCCGGCGCCACCTCGCAGCGAAGGTCGACGTCAGAGAGGTGGCCCACCTCGAGCAGCTCGGCTCCTGGAGCGACCCCCGCCGCAATCCCTCGCACCGGGAGCTCGCGACCGCGTTTCTCGGCATCGTCCCCGCCGGCGTCGACCCCCAGCTGCCCGAGGACACTGCCTGGCAGCCCGTCGACGCCCTGCCGGCGCTCGCCTTCGATCACGGCGAGATCGTCCTTGCGGGCCGAGAGCGGCTCCGCGGCAAGCTCTCCTACACCAACGTCGGCTTCGCGCTCGCGCCGCCCTCGTTCACGCTCTCCGAGCTGCGTGACCTCTACGCCGCCGCCCTCGGCCACGACGTCTCGGCCACGAACCTGAAGCGCGTGCTGCTGCGGCGCAACGTGCTCGAGGCAACCGGATCACGCCGCGGGCCGGGACGTGCAGGCGGCCGTCCCGCCGAGGTGTACAGGTTCCGTGTGCGTGAGCTCGAGATCACGGATCCATTCGCCACCCTACGCCCACCGGGGTAGGTCCATCCCCGATTCGGGTTAGGGCGACCCCGCAGTAGGTGACAGAGGCCCCGCGGTATCGGTGTACCTCAAAGCGTGACCGGGAATGCACGAGCAGGCACCTGCTGACGACGAACAGAGCAGATGCTGCGGAAGCTCCTAGTCCTTGTTGTGATCGCGCTTGCGCTGCCTGCGTCAGCGCTCGCCGGCGGCGGCAACTACAGCTTCGAAGGCGCCAAGCCCGCCGAGCGCTCGACGGTGCGCGCCGCGCTCAACGCGAGCGCTTTCGACTGGAGCATCGTCCCGCAGCACGTGAAGATCCATGTCGGCCCGTACGGCGCTTCCCACTCCACGCCCGGCAACATCTGGCTCGACCGCGGCCTCCTCGGCTCCGGCCGCTTCGCCTGGGCGACCGTGATGGACGAGTACGCGCATCAGGTCGACTTCCTCGTGCTCGACGGCCCCCGCCGCGCCGTGCTCCAGGAGAAGCTCGGGACGAGCGCCTGGTGCTACGAGTCCGCAGACCTCGCGCACGGTGCGAACGGCTGCGAGCGCTTCGCCTCGATGGTCGCGTGGGCGTACTGGCCGTCAAAGGACAATGCGTACCGGCCCGCATCCCCCACGGACGAGTCGGCATCGATGCGTCCCGCCGAGTTCCGCACGCTGCTGTCGTCGCTCGTCGGCATGCCGGCGGCGCTCAAGCTCAACCGCTAGACGAGCTAGGCGATCAGGCTCTGCCGCAATGCAGTTGCGACCGCCTGCGTCCGGGTATCGGCCTCGAGCTTTGCCATCGCCTTCCGCACGTGCGTGCGCACCGTCTCGGGCGAGATGAACAGCGCCTTGCCGATCTCCTCGTTCGACATCCCGTCGGCCAGCAGCCGGAGCACGTCGCGCTCGCGCTGCGTCAGGTTCTTCATCTTCTCCGTCGCGGCGGAGCTCGAGAGCACGCCCGCGAGGACGGGGTCGACGTACGTGCGGCCCGCGGCAACCAGCTCGACCGCGCGGACGACCTCCGCGAGCGGAGCCTCCTTGAGGACGAACCCGCGCGCCCCCGCGTCGAGCGCCTCTGTCAGAAGCGCTCTGTCACCGAAGGCGGTGTACAGGATGACCGCGGTCTCCGGCACCGTGCGCGCCACGTGCCGCGCGACCTCGATACCGGACATCCCGGGCATTCGTAGGTCGAGGATCGCGACCCGCGGCTTCCGGAGCTCGATCTGCTCCACCGCGTCCCTTCCGTCCCGCGCGCGGCCGGCGATCTCGATCCCGTTCTCCCCCAGCACGTCGGCCACCGCTTCGACGACCGCTGGATGGTCATCCGCGACAAGGCACGTCGTGACCGTCGCCCGCTCAGACAAGGGGCTCTAGGATGCTGGGTTTGGATTGTCGACTATCGGGGTTTTGCATGACAGTTGTCCGGACCGGTCTCGGACCCGCGTGGGAATCATAGATCGCGTGGCAAACGATGCCTCCGAAGCGCGTGCGCTCCAGACCCTCGGGCTGCTCACGCGAGGGGCCCTACACCAGATCTCGAACCCGCTGGTCGGGCTCGTCGGGTCGGCCGAGCTCGCCCTCTCCGACACGGAGCCCGGTACGAAGCTCAGTGACCGAGTCGCGCTGACGCACCGCACCGGGATGGAGATCGCCGAGATCGTTCGCGCCCTGCAGGCGTTCATCCGACTGCAGTCCGAGCCGGAGCGTGAGCTGTCGCTCGGCACCGCAGCCGCAGACGCGATCGCACTCGTCTCGAAGGTGCTGCCCGTGCACGACACGGAGTTCAGCGTGAGCGGCGACTCGATGGTCGTCGCAAGCCCGGGCGAGACGCAGCGCCGGCTGATCGAACTGCTCGTCGAGGAGATTCGCCGCGCGCAGCAGGGCGCCACGATCGAGCTTCAGGTGCGCGACGGCGTTGTCACCTCAGGTGACACTGAGCTGCGCCTGTGAGGATCCTCGTGGTCGACGACGAGCCGGCGGTGCGGAATCTGACGGTGGAGATCCTGCGCCGCAGCGGCTACAAGCCGCACGGCGTGCCGACAGCACGCCACGCGCTCGACCTCCTGGACGAGGAGCAGTTCGACCTCGTCGTCAGCGACGTCGTGATGCCGGAGATGACCGGAGTCGAGCTCCTCTACGAGCTTCGTCGCCGCCAGCCCGACCTGCCCGTGATCCTGATGACCGGCGGGTCGAAGGAGCCTGAGCGGACGACGAAAGCCGTCGAGCTGGGAGCCGTCGGCCTCCTCTACAAGCCGTTCTCTCACGCCGAGCTGAACGAGATCGTCGCCTCGGTCCTCGAGCTGGACTAGGCGCGCAGCCGCTCGCCTTTCGGGTCGTAGAGCGGCTCGGCCGCCACCTCGCCGGCAACCCACTCGCCGAAGATCTCGACCTCCACGGGCGTGCCGGGCTCCGCGCTCGCCTCCGGCAGGTAGGCGTACGCAATCGATCGCCCAACCGTGTAGCCGTAGCCGCCGCTCGTGACCCGCCCCACGACCTCGCCCGCGACGCGGAGCGGCTCGGAGCCGAGCGCAACGGCGTGTGAGTCGGAGAGCGTGACGCAGGCAAGCCGCCGCTCCGGCTCGCCGGCGCCGAGCAGAGCCTCCTTCCCGTGGAAGTCCTTGTCGAGCTTGACCGCGAAGCCGAGCCCGGCCTCGTAGGGCGTGTCTCCCGCCGTGATGTCGGCTCCCCACACGCGATAGCCCTTCTCGAGCCGCAGCGAGTCGATTGCCTTGTAGCCGCCCGCAACGAGCCCGTGCTCGCGGCCGGCCGCCCAGATCGTGTCCCAGAGCCGGAGCCCGAACTCGGACGGGCAGTAGAGCTCCCAGCCGAGCTCGCCGACATAGGTGACCCGGAGCGCCAGACACGGCACGGGACCGACTGCGAGCTCGCGCGCCCGCATGTACGGAAAGTCGAGCGGGTCGATCGTGAGCGGCGCGAGGATCTCACGGGCTTTCGGGCCCCACAGCCCCAGGCAGGCGTACGCGGATGTGACGTCCGTCACCGTGACCGAGCCGTCGTCACGGGCGTGCTGCCGGATCCAGGCGAGATCGTGGCGGCCGAAGGCGGTACCGGTCACGATCCGGAAGCGCTCGGACGCGAGCCGCGTGACCGTGAAGTCGCACTCGATCCCGCCCCGCGCGTTCAGCATCTGCGTGTACGTGATCGCGCCGACGTCCCGGGCGACACGGTTGTCGCAGAGCCACTCGAGCAGCTCGGCGGCGCCTTCGCCCGACACCTCGATCTTTGCGAACGACGACTCGTCGAAGAGCGCCGCGGCCTCTCGGCAGGCGCGGTGCTCGGCCCCGACGGCGGGCGACCAGTGCCGGCCCGCCCAGCCCCGCGGGCGCAGGCTCTCGTCGCCGGCGGCGGCGTTCGGCTCGAACCAGTTCGCGCGCTCCCAGCCGGATTTCTCGCCGAACGACGCCCCGAGCTCTTCGAGGCGCGGATACGCCGGCGAGAGGCGCAGCGGCCGCCCTGCCTCCCGCTCGTGCCCCGGATACTTGACGTCGTAGTACGTCGAGTAGACCTCGGTCGTGCGGGCGACCGTGTACTCCCGTGTCCGATAGGCCGCGCCGAAGCGCCGTGAGTCCATGTGCCACACGTCGAGGCTCGGTGTCTCCTCGACGATCCACTCCGCGACCAGCTTCCCCATCCCCCCGGCCCCGGCCAGCCCATGGGCGCAGAATCCCGCTGCGACCCAGAACCCGCGCACGTCCGTCGGTCCGAGAATGAACTCGCCGTCCGGCGTGAACGCCTCGGGGCCGTTGATCAGCCGCACCACTTCCATCTCCTCCAGGGATGGGACCCGGCGCACCGCGTTCTCCAGCAACGGCTCGAAGCGCGGCCAGTCCTCCTCGAGCAGCCGGCCGTTGAAGTCCGGGGCGATGCCGTCGAGCGACCACGGCGCAGGATCCCGCTCGTAGCCGCCCATGACCAGCCCGCCCGACTCCGGCCGGAAGTACACGAGGAGCGATGGGTCGCGCATCGTCGGCATGTCGAGCGGCAGCTCGGCGGGACGGGTCACCAGGTACTCGTGCGCCATCGGCACGATCGGGACGTTCACGCCCGCGAGCGCGCCGAGCTCCTGCGCGAAGATTCCTCCCGCGTTGACGACGACGTCCGTCTCGATCTCGCCCTTGTCGGTCGCGACGCCCGTGACGCGGCCCGCTTCGACGTGAACGGCGGTGACGCGGGTGTTGGTCTCGATCTCGGCCCCGCGCTGCCGTGCCCCGGCGGCGAGGGCGAACGTGAGCTGCGACGGGTCGACGTAGCCGTCGGTCGGGAGATACGCGGCGCCGAGAACGCCGTCGACGGACATCGGCGGGAAGAGCTCCTGCGCCTCCGCGGCGGAGATCAGCTCGAGCGGCAGGCCGAACGTCTTCGCCCAGCCGGCCTGTCGGGAGATCTCCTCCATCCGCTCCGTCGACGACGCGAGCCGCAGCGATCCCACCTCGCGCCAGCCCGTCTCGAGCTCGACCTCGTCGCCGATCGCGCGATAGAGATCGACGCTCTCCATCATCATCCTCGTCAGCGAGAGCGAGCCGCGCAGCTGGCCGACGAGCCCGGCGGAATGAAACGTCGAGCCGGACGTCAGATCCGCCCGTTCGACGAGAACCACGTCGTCCCAGCCGAGCCGTGCGAGCCAGTAGAGGATCGCGCAGCCGCCGACGCCGCCGCCGATCACCACCGCTCTCGCCCGGGATTTCATGCACGGAGAACCTAACCGGCTCCCGTGAACCGTTCGGCGGTGACGGGCGTAAGGTCTCCTATACCAACTGAGAGAGGGGATGCCGTGGCCCGCTCACGCGCCGTAGTGATAATCCTGTTCGTCTTGCTTGGTCTGGCCGTCGCCGGCTGCGGTGGCGACGACGAGGACGCGGGGACGACGACTGAAGCCTCGACCGAGGCCTCCACAGATGGAGGTGGCTCCACCGGCGGCACGACGCTGAACGGGAGCGTCGGCCCAGGCTTCGACATCAGCCTGGACGGAACGGACGGTCTGGCCGCAGGGAGCTACACGCTCGTCGTGAACGACCAGTCGGGCGAGCACAACTTCCACCTGACCGGTCCCGGGGGCGTCGACGTCACGACCGACGTCGCAGCCTCGGGCGAGGAGAGCTTCGACGTCGAGCTGGAGGCCGGGGAGTACACGTTCGTGTGTGACCCGCACGCCAGCCAGATGAAGGGAAGCTTCACCGTCAGTTAAAGCCGTAACTGGGTCGTGCCGATCTTCGTTCATGTGGCGATGAACACAACACTCAAGATCGTGGCCGCGGTCTCCGTGCTCGCGCACGCGGCAGCGGCAGCTGCGCTGCTCTTCCCGCAGCGCCAGACCTCGTAGTCCTACGAGAGAGCCCGGCGGAAGGAGCGCTCCGAAGCGGTGCGCTCCAACCGCTGGAAGTGCTCGTCCGCATAGGCCTGGAAATCGACGTCGAGGTCCGAGAGCGCCTGCTGGACGACGCCCCACATCGCTTCGCGAAAGTCGGACATGTACCGCATCAGCGTCAGCGCGCGCTCGTGCTCCCGGCGCACGTCGCCGAAGTACGCGCGCAGCAGTCCGGCGCTATCGTCCCCTGACAGGCCGTTGTTGACCGAGAAGTTCGCCAGGTCGAAGAAGACGTCGCCCATGCCGGCGTACTCCCAGTCCACGATGCGGATCCGGGTGCCGTCGTCGATGAAGTTGGCGGTGAGCAAGTCGTTGTGGCACGGCCGCTCGGCTGCCGGGCCACGCGCGCGCTCGACGAGCCACGCCGTCTCTCGTGCGAGGTCGTACGCCGCCGGCACCGTCACACCGTGGGTGGCGGCCGTCGCGGCGTAGGCCTCGACGACGCGAAACGAGTCGAACCGCCCTGCGATCGGCAGTCCGCCGTGCACCGCGCGCAACGACTGGGCGACTCGGCGGATGGGATCCGGCTCACGGATTGTCTCCGGCTCGACCACGCTCCCCTCCAGGAAACGGGTCACGAGGTAGCCCTCCGGCTCGATGTACGCGACAACCTCCGGCCCGACGCCGACGGCGGCGGCCGCGAGCGAGGCCTCGTACTCCACGCGGCGATCGATGCCGAGCAGCTCTGTGTCCTTGCCGCCGATCCGGAGCACGTAGGACCCGTCGTTGAGCGTGACCTTGAAGTTGCGGTTCGTGATGCCGCCGCCGAGCACCTCGATCTGCGCCTGCGCGCCGGGCCAGACCCTCTCGACCATCTCCTCGACCTGCATCGTCGGTCGATCCTAGAAGAGCCGGATCAGCGCGGCGACTGCGGCGGCGACGATCATCACGACGATCAGCGGCGCGCGCAGGCGGATGGCGACGGCTCCGGCGGCGATGCCGGCGAGCCGCTCATCCAGCACGATCTCCCGATCGCCGCCCACGGTCTGCGTGACCACGAGCGCCGCCAGCATCGCCGGCGCGAGCACCTCCACGAGCGCGTTGACGCGCGGCGGCAGCTGCCGGGTGCCAAGCAGCACCGGCCCCGAGGCCTTGAACAGGATCGTCACCACGCCGACGACGGCGATCACGAGCCAGGTCACCGGCGAAGCCCGATCAGGCAGGCCAGGCTCGCAGCGACGATCGGCACGCCGGCCGGCGCGAACGGCAGGAGCGCAAGCGTGATCGCGGCGGCGACGAGTGCCGTGGCGAGCGCGCGGCGGCTGCGCAGGTACGGCGCCAGGAGGGCCAGGAAGAGCGCCGGGAACGCCGCGTCGAGCCCGATCGCCTCCGGGTCGAGGAGGTCGCCGACGACGGTCCCGAGCGCCGTGCCTCCGATCCAGAGGACGTAGAGCAGGATGCCGACGCCCGCGAGGATCCCGTACTCGAAGCTGCCGCTGCGCCCTGAGAGCGCCCAGGACTCGTCCACGATCAGCTGCGCATCCAGCAACCGCCGCTTCCGCGAGCCGGGGAAGATGGACGCCACTCCCAGGCTGAGCGGGACGTAGCGGGCGTTCAGCAGCACGGCGGCGACGATCGCGGCCGCCGCACCGCCTCCGTCGTCGAGGATCGAGGCCGCGGCGAACTGGGCGGAGCCCGCGAAGGTCGTCGCCGACATGACGACTGCCCCGAGCCGCCCGATGCCCGCGTCGACGGCGAGCAGGCCAAATGAGGCGCCGAAGAGAAACGGGGCGAGCGCGAGCGGGAGCCCGGCGCGGACGCCGTCGCGGCGGGAGGTCTCCATGCCCGGAAGCTACAGAGTGCGAGGGGGGCGGCCGAAGCCGCCCCCCTCAGTGCTGCGAGCTACGGCGTGACGACGGGGCAGGTCGCCCCGACACACGTGATCCGGCCCTGGATCGACGGGCTGATCGGCGAGTTCGCCGTCACGTAGTCGGCGAGCGCCTCGTCCATGATCTCCTGCGAGACGCCCCGCGAGGTGAAGACCGGGTAGCCGTCACCGCCGGCGACCATGAAGTCGTTCTCCGCGATCGAGTACGTCGACGCGGCCGTCAGGTCGATCGGGGCACCCGTGCACGAGCCGTCGGCGGCCTGCCGCACCGCCCCCGTCACCCGGCTGCCAGGCGCAGCCGTGATGTTGTAGGTGAAGCAGAGCCCCGACACCTGCGCGAAGCGCCCGTTGATCCCGGGCATCGCGGAGACGCCGTTCTCGAGCATCGTCTTCAGCTCGGCACCGTTCACCGACAGCGTCACGATGATGTTCCCGAACGGAAGCACGCCGAGCACCTGGCCGCGCGTGATCGGGAACGGAGGCGGCGTGAACGCCGGGCAGAAGTCGCCGGAGTTGTCGACCGCCGGACACGTCAGGTCGGCCCGGAGGCCGCCCGAGTTCGTGATTGCGAAGTCGGTCATGTACGTCGTCCGCATCGCATCGGTGACCGTGTTCCCGATCTTCGACTCGCACCTGCGCCCGTCGGGCGTCCCGCACGAGTCGGCGCGAGGCACCGTCACGGTGGAGTTGCCGATCACCGTGCTGAAGATCGGCCCGAGCTGCGTGTTCAGGTCGTTGATCATCGCCTGGATCGCCGGGTCGGGCGTGACGCCGATCGTCCACGGCTTGTGGAAGTCGGCCGTCTCGTAGATGACCCGCTTGACGCTCGTGTCGTAGAGCAGCCGGACACGGGTGAAGCGGATCCCCTTCGCGCGGTTCTCGGTGAGGATCTTGTTCGGCCGTCTCGAGATCACCTGCAGGTCGTTGTGGTCGCCGAGGACGGCGTCGACCGCCGTCAGGCGTCGGCGATGTCGACGATCGGGCCGGTGGGGTCGCTGATCGTCCCGGCCGTCGCGCCTTCGTGGCCGATCGCGATGATCGCCCCCACGTTCTGCGTGGCTGAGCCGCGTCGACCTCGGCCTGCACTGCCGGCACGATCGGCTTGACCACGAACGGCCCGAGCTTGCCCGGGAAGAGCAGGCTCGGAGTGGCCTCGGTCGTGAATCCGATCGACGCCCAGCTTGACGCCGTTGACCGTGAACACCTTCGACTTCTTCCACTCGGGCGGCGTCGTGTCGTTCGGGAAGACGACGTTCGCGGACAGCATCTGCCCGTTGAAGCGCGGGATCAGCACGCTGCGCAGGAACGCCTCGCCGCGGTCGAACGTGTGGTTCCCGAGCGCCTCGACGTCGAAGCCCATCAGGTTCATCGCGTCGACGCCCGGCTTGTCCTCGAAGAAGTTCGAGATCGGCGGCGTCGCGCCACCGAACGAGTCGCCGCCGGCGACGCTGATCGACCCGCCTGGAGCCTCGGCCCGATACGCGTCGAGCCACGGCTTCAGGAACGCCGCACCGCCGATCGGAACGGTCGGGTTGAGTGCGCCCGTGCCCGTCACGGTGTCTGCTGCCTCGGCGAGTGGGATCAGCTGCGCGTGGTAGTCGCTGATGTTCAGGATCGGTCAGCTCACGCAGCTTCTCGCCGCCCTTGACGATGTTGAGCAGGATCTTGCCGCGGGCGTTCATCGGGCCCTGGATCCCGAGCAGGTACGCGACGGTCGGTGCGACGTCGATCGCCCGCACACCCGGAACTGGGGTGTTCGACTTCTTGATCCCCGGCCCGGACGCGATGAACGTTGCGTGCATGTTGACGTTGTGCGGGATGTCGACCAGGTTCGGCAGATAGCCGTGCTGGCCGAAGAACTGCGAGAACGCGATCCGCTGTCCCAGCGTCGCCGCGTCGTACTGGTACGGCGGCCGCAGGACAACGACCACGTCGCCGCTCCGGGTCGGATGCAGCGAGTCGGTCCCGTCGACGTTCCGCAGCTCCTCCTTCTTCATGATCTTGAGGACGACCTGCTTGCCGGGATTCGCCGGGTCGGTCAGGTTCTGGAACGCAGTGATGATCTGGTTCCGGACCGTCTCGTACTCGGCAGCCGGGACGATGCCGCCCGGATCGCGGCCGGCGAGGTTGATGTAGACCTGCGCGGTTCCGCCGGCCCAGCAGACCTTCGCCTTCGTCCCCGCACTGCTCGTCGCCGAGACAGCGCGGCAGTTGGAGAAGATCTCCGCCGAGTTGATGCCGGCGTCGAACAGGACCTTGCCGGCGTTGACCGCGTACCACTGCGCCGCGAAGCCGTGGTCCGAGCCGACGAACGTCGTCGGCTCGCAGCACGCGAGCTCGCGAGCGAGCTTGAGCGTGTTGTCCGCTTCCTTGTACGCGGCGCGGATGTACCCCTCGCGGATCGCGACGCGGCCGTCGGGGATGTTGTCGTTCGTGAGGTCGTCGTAGTACGGGTTCGGGTCGCCGTCCATGTCGGTCGGCGTGACCAGGCCCATGAACTGGTGCTGGAACTCGTCAGTCGTCGGAGTGCCGACCAGCAGGAACTTCGGCGAGTAGTCGAGCGTCTTCAGGATGTAGCGGAGGTACTCGAAGTGAGCGTCCTTCCACATGAGCCCCTGCTCGACGTAGGTGTCCTCGTCGATGATCAGGGCCTCGAGCGGCGCGAAGTCGGCCGCCGTGGACGTCGGGAAGTCGTGCGCGAGCTTCTCCTCGAACGCCGCCGAGCCGGCAGCGCCGAGGGCGTTGTATGTCGCGTTCACGCGCGAGATCGACGTGAAGTAGATCCGGAACTTCGAGAGGTCCGGCGCGATCTCGATCGCCTTGGCGTAGAAGCCCGCCGTCTGCCCGGCGCGGGCGCCGGTCAGCGTGACCTTCACGTCCGCCCAGTCGCCCGGCTTGAGGTCGGCGGCCTTCTGTGAGCCGTCCTTGCCGGCGGTCGACGGCGCGAGCAGCACGCGGTTGTAGCTCGTCTTGCCGTTGTTCGTCGAGTCGTAGATGTAGAGGTCGTACGTGCGGGTGACGTTGTCCGTCGCCGGGAACGCCGTGTTCGTGACGGTCAGCGTCTCCTGCTTCGCCGGGCTGTAGGAGACCGGGACGTTCGTCCAACCCGATGCGTCGTCGAGGTCGACCCGCTGGTAGGAAACGCCGAACGTGTTCGCGAGCCCGGGCTGCCCGGGAAGGTCGTAGTTCAGGAGCACGCCGCGGTTCGAGAAGAAGGTCCGGAAGTCGACCACCGGCCCCTGCAGGGCGGGCTCGTAGGTGCGAGCACCGACCCACTCCATCGCAACGACCTTCTGGCCGGCGCGCTCGGCCGCCTGCGCGATCGTGTCGGCCTGCAGGATGCCGTTCGTCGCGAACGACGTCCGGTTGTTGTACGTCCCCTCGCCGACGCGATGGAAGGTGTTGTTGGTCGAGCCGTGCTCACCCGGCCACGTGCCGGTAGGCCATCGTGTGCCACCCGACGCCGGTGTTGGGCGGGAAGCCCTGGAGCATGCCGTTCTGCCCCTGCACGCCCTTCTTGATCAGGTCGCGCATGGTGGGCATGACCTTGGCGTCCGCGTACTTCTGGACGAGGTCGGGCCGCATCCCGTCGGCCGCGAACATGATCACCGTGTTGACGCTCCGGCGGGCCCGTTGCTCGCCCGCTGGGCACCGCTGCTTTGCGGCACCTGCCGTTCCAACGGCGATGACGAGGATCGCTACAAACCCCATCGCTGCCGCACCGAGTCGCAAACGGTTCATGTTCTCTCCCTCTCCCTCTCCCCCGAATGACGTGCCAACGTGCTCGTTCAATTCATGCGGCGATCGTATTCCTCTCGCCTGACGCATTCCAAGTCTCATCGAGCGACCAAGCGGTAACGGACCGGTTGCCGGGGCGGCCGAGCCGCCCCCAACGTGCAGCAAGCACTCAGTCGAGCCGCGTGATCCGGTTCAGCGACGGCGGCGCGACGGGTGAGTGCGCCAACAGGTAGCGCGCAAACGCGTCGATGTCGACCTCCCCGCCGAGCGGTGCGGTGCAGGACCTGAAGACGGTGAACCCGTCCCCACCGTCCGCGATGAAGTTGTTCAGTACGACCCGGTAGCTCGCCGCCCTGTCGACGGCGACGCCGCCGATCATCAGCGAGCCGTCCAGGATGCGCTTCGTTCCCGCCGGGACGACGCGGGTGTACGAGTACGTCACCTGCGAGACGGCCATCACCCGCTGCTGGCCCGCGGCCGGGTTCTCGAACTGCTGCTCGAGGACGTCGTACAGCTGCTGCCCCGTGCAGGTCTTCACGACCAGCGTGTTGCCGAACGGCTGCACGGCGAAGGCCTCCGCATACGTGACTTCGCCCGGCTGCTCGCCGCCGCTGATCTGGTTGAAGAGCAGGCTCGACCGCACCCCGCCGACGTTCATGAACGCCGCGACGGCTCCGCCGAAGTCGGCCGGATGCGCAGCCTCGTACATCGCATCGGCGATCACGTCGCCCATCGGCTGTTCGCCGGCTCGATTGGTGCCGTTGACCGTGCCGCGCGCCGAGTGGATGTCCTCGGTGATACGGCCGATCACGCGGTTCCCGATTGGATCCGAGATCGCCTTGTAGCGCTGGAGGATGGCGGTGGCGCCGGCATCCTTCGCCACGGTCTGGGTAACCACGTGGTTCTCGGCGACGACCGAGTCGAGCACGCCGTCCGTGCGGTCGATGGTCAGGTCGATCGAGGTGATCAGGCGGCCAAACGACGCCGCCGAGGTGACCATCCGGCCATTGAAGTTGCACACGTACGGCTGGTGGGTGTGCGCACTCACGACGAGGTTCACACCGGGGCTGAGACGGTTGACGACGTCCAGCAGGTCGGGACCGACGAAGTTCTCGCATTTGTTGATGTCCATGAACCCGCGCGAGAACGGAGCCGTCTGGGTGCCACCCTCGTGCAGCAGCAGCACGATGGTGTCGACCTTCTTGGCCCGGAGTCGCGGGACGAGCGCGTTGACCGTGTCTGCCTCATCGAGGAAGTTGAGCCCGGCGACGCCGGTCGGCGTCACGATCAGCGGCGTCCCCTGCAGCGTCTCGCCGATGAAGGCCAGCTTCTGCCCCTTGCCGAGGTCGACGATCTGATACTGCGGCAGCAGGGGGTTGTCGGCGTCCGTGTCGATGACGTTCGCCGCGAGGTACTGGAACACGGAGCCCGCGAACGGCGTTCCGTCCTGGCAACCGTCGACCGGATGGCAGCCGTCGGCGCGGGCCGGAACGTAGGGCGAGCCCTTGTTCTCCCCGCGGCCGCGCCACGTCCGGTTGCCGTACTGCATCCGCAGCAGCTCCGACTTGCCTTCGTCGAACTCGTGGTTGCCGACGCCGATCGTGTCGAGCCCGACGTAGTTCATGAAGTCGATCGTCGGCTCGTCGTGCATCAGTCCGGACGCGAGCGGGCTGGCTCCGATCAGGTCGCCGGCGCTGACCACAAAGGTGTTCTCACCCTCGGAGCCGAGCGCCTTCAGGTGCGTGGCGAAGTACTCGGCGCCACCTGCTGGAACCGCGGCGCCGGTGGCCGGATCGACGATCGTCCCCGGCGTCCCGGTCTCGAGGTGGCCGTGGAAGTCGTTGAACGCGAGCAGCTTGACGTGCGTCAGCTTTTCCTTCTTCGGCTTCGGCTTCGACTGCGGTTCGGCGAAGGCCGAGGGCGCCGCGGCGACCGCCAGTGCGATCGCCGCGAGCGCTACGAGTGTTCGTTTCATGTGACCCCTGTCTCCTTCTTGTTGCCGTATCGAATTACAGACTCCGCGAGAGGCTGATCAGTGTTGCCGCCTCGGCCGCGGTCAGCGTCCTTCCCGTCTGAGACCGAACAAGCAGGACGTAGGCCTGCAGGCTCAGCCGCTTGATGAGCTGGCTGTTGTGTGCGTCGGCAGACTCGGCCAGCCTGAGCAGTGCACAGAGGGCGAGTCCGACCGTCCTCGTGTCGGCGAATCGCTGCGACAGGTTGCAGAGGCTCGTGTAGTTGACGCCGACGGTGAACGTCACCGAGCCCGCGCCGGCGTTCCCGGCTCTGTCGGTCGCCGTTGCGCTGAACGTGTGCGAGCCGAGACCGAACGTGTACGCAGGCCCGCTCACGTTCGTGCACGTCGTCGACGCGACTCCGGAGAGGGCGTCGGCCGCGGTGCACGTGATCGAGACCTGCTCGTCGACCTGGTAGCTCGCCTTGCCGCCGGCGTAGGTCACCGTCGGGTTCGTGAGGTCGATGTTGATGTCCGTGATCTCCGCAGACAGCTCGAGCCCACCTTCGGTCGTGACCTGCTGCGAGACCCCCTGGTCCGCACCTTCGGAGTCGAGGATCACGGGTGGCGGGCAGCCGCCCAGGATCGCCGACAGCGGGTCGACGCACGTGAAGCTCACCGTGACGGCCGTGTTGTTCCAGCCGGCAGCGTTCGCGGCCGGCGACGCGGACGCCGAGATCGTCGGCGCCGGCATCGTCAGCTGCACGAGCTGCGGGTCATGGTCCGACGCCTGATCGAGGAACTCGGCATTCACGTGGACGACGTCGTAGCCCGCCGCGGCCGCCGCGTTGTTCAGCAGGTTGCTGCTGACCATGATGTGGTCGAGCACCTGGCTGTTTCCGTCGAACACGTAGCTGTACCGCTCGTTCGGCGGCAGGGTCTCGATCATCGCCGTCAGGCCGGCGTCCTTCAGCTTCTGCACCGGCGGCGAGAACTGGAAGTCGTTCAGGTCGCCGACGACGGCGATGTTCGCCGTCGGGTCGAGGTCCAGGATGTCGCTCACGAAGCCGGCCAGCAGCGTCGCCTGCTGGTTGCGCTGCACCTCGGAGCTGAGGACCGGCGGCTGCTGAGGACCGAAGAGCCCCTGGTCGCCGCCCTTCGAGTTGAAGTGGTTCACGACCACGAACAGCTTGTGGCCGTTGTAGGTGAACTCGGCCGCGAGCGGCTTGCGACTCGCGTTCCAGGCCGGATCTCCCGGCGCGACGCGACCAGGGCTCGCTGACAGCTCGGGGCCGCTCGGACCGGCGACGACCGCGACCGGAGTCGTCGAGTCGCCACCGGGGCGATCGACGAATGCGAGGCCGCGATCGGTCCGGAAGAGGAAGCCGACCCGGATGTTGCCGCCGGGCGCGCCCCCGTCCTGGTGAGCGACCGGGTTGATCTGCCGGTACTCGTAGGTCGGGCCGCCGGCCGCCTGGATTGCGGCGACGAGCCGGTTGAGCGTCACGCTCGCGTCGACGACCGGACTGCCGGTGCCGCCTGTCGCGCCGTCGTTGTCCTGGATCTCCTCGAGGCCGACGATGTCCGGCGCTGCGAGGTTGTTCACGATCATCCCCGCGAGCACGTTGTACTTCGCGTCCGGCTCGTTGCCGGCGAGGTTCTCGACGTTGAACGTCGCGATCGAGACCTTGTTCGCGCCTGCGACGACCGCCGACTCGCGGACGGACACGCCGGTGGAGCCGACGACCGGCTGCGAGCGCAGCTGCATCCGGTACTCGCCGAATGCCCAATCCATGATCCCGACGTGCGCGCCGGGGAACGTACCGCCGACGTTCACCGCCGGCATGGCGGGCGGCCCGGTCTTGAACCACTCGTCGTCGATCACCATCCGCTCCGGATTCAGGTCACCGGGGCCGATCACGAGGCCGCCGCGCGGCGTCATCAGCGTCGCGTTCGCGCCGTTGTCGCCGACGACGAAGACCTCGCCGAAGTTGGTGAACGTGAAGCTCGTCGCGACGAGGTCGTTCATCTGAACGAGCATTCCTTCGAGGCTCTCGTAGAAGTCGAGGCCGTCCTCTGCCGGGTCGAAGAGCACACCGGGCGCCTCGACGTTGCCGGTCGCGTCGTCCTCGATCACCGTATTCGGCGGGATCCGGCCGCCGGTACCGATCACCGTCGCTGCCGGCAGCGTGTTGTCGCTGGTGAGAACGGTGGCGACCGGGCTGGTGAGCTCGGTCAGCGTGAGGCTCGTCAGGCCCGAGCGGAACTCGGTCACCGTGCCGAGGACGCTGACCTCGTCACCGACGCTGACGCCCGCGGCAGCGGTCGCTCCGAAGACCTGCAGCCCTTCCGACGTGTCCGGGTTGGCGTCCGGCGTCGGATCCTGGATGTAGAAGCTGCTGCCGATCTTCCCGATCACGATGCCCGTGGTGGTCACCCTGTCGCCGCTGCGGGGCGAGAGGTGGGCAGCACCCTGGATCTCGCTGATCTCGATCGGCGCGGCGGGTAGCTCCGCGACCGTGAGACCGATCGTGGACTCGACCATCCGCTCCTGCGCGTCGGTGACCAGGACCGGCAGGCTCTTTGCGCCCGGCGCCGTCGCCGGTGCAACCGTGGCGCTGTACGAGAAGACGTTGTTGCCGGCGACCGCGTCGCCGTTCGTGCCGTCGTCGGAGAAGAGCTGCGTGTCCGAGCCGCCGATCTGGCTCAGGTCGCCGACGACCGTGATCTCGGTGCTGGTCGGGTTCGCGCCGGGCGTGACCGCGACGGTGAGCAGCGTGCTGCCTCCGGCGAGGACCGAAGCCGGCGTCGCGGCGCCGACCGCGGTCGGGTTCGTCGGCGTGGGCGCGCCGCCGCACTCGAAGGCTGCGGTCGCCGAGTTGCGAGGCGCAGGCGGCGAGACCGCGGCGAAGTCGGACGCGTTGTCGTCGGTCTCCGTGCAGCCGCTGCCGGCCCTGACGGCCGACGTGGTGGCGTTGAGCGTGGGAGCTGCCGCCGTGCCCTCGAAGAAGGTCGCGTTGCCGTAGCCGACCAGGTCGACGATGCGACCCAGCGTGCCGGCCGCGGTGCAGGTGGCGGCTGTGTTGCAGTTGAGCGTGGTCGTTCCGGTCGCCAGGGCGACCTTGCCTGCGCCGGCCGCCATCGCGATCGGCGTCGCATCGACGATGTCGGTTGCGGGTGGTGGTGCGCCGACGCTGCCCGACGACTCGTGGATCAGCAGGTACTTGCCGGGCTGGATCGTGCCGGAGAGCTCAGTCAGCTGTCCGGCGTTGGCACCGAGCGCTCCCGTGCCGGCGGCGCTGGCGTACTGGATTGACATTCCGTCCAGAACGACGGGTGTCGTGCCGCGGTTGAACAGCTCGATGAAGTCGTGCGTAAACGATGCGCCGGCGTTGCCACCGGCGCCGTAGACCTGGCTGATGACGACGCCGTCGCTCGCGGCGAGACCGCTCGTCGACCCAGCGAGCGCCAGTAGCGCCCCGACCACGATGGCCAGGCGCAGACGAAGATGAGACACCCGTTCCCCTCCCCTAGATTGGTCCTGCTCCCGACGGCCTCCCCGGCCGACTTCCGGGCGGACTCTACTCCGTGGCCCTCGGAACTCCAAGGCCAGATTCGACATCCCAACCAGCCGTATGCATACTTTGAGATGTCCCGACGACGAAGGAGGTTCGAACTCATGCTCGAGCTTGCACCCTTCGCCTCTAGAGCTCCGCGGCTCTAAGGCCGTCGGTCGACACCTTCGGCAGTTCCTGAGCCGCGCAGGCGCGCGTCCTATGCGTCTGCCCATCTACCCATCTCACGCTCAAGGAGCCTCGCTTGTACGCACTGCCGGATCTCGGCTGGACTGACAGCCACACAACCGATTTCGCGCCGCACGCCGCCGAGGGCTACCTCCCGGCGCGCGTCGCCGCGCAGCATCGCGGCGCCTACATCCTGTTCACCGAGCTCGGCGAGCTGCGCGCCGAGGTCTCCGGACGGCTGGAGCACGAGGCAACCGGCCCCGGCGAGATGCCCGCCGTCGGGGACTGGGTCGCAGTCTCGGCACGCCCAGAGGAGGGCACGGCCACGATCCACGCCGTCCTCCCTCGCCGGACGAAGTTCTCGCGCAAGGTGGCGCACCACGCCTCCGACGAGCAGGTGCTCGCCGCGAACGTCGACACCGTCTTTCTCCTCATGTCGCTCAACGAGGACTTCAACCTTCGACGCCTGGAGCGGTACATCACGATGGCGTGGGAGAGCGGCGCGAAGCCCGTGATCGTGCTGACGAAGACCGATCTGTGCCCCGAGTTCGCGCTGCGCGTGCTCGAGGTGGAGGCGATTGCGTTCGGGGTGCCGGTCCACGCGATCTCGAGCCTGACCGGCGACGGGCTCGAGCTCGTGCGCACGCATCTCGTGCCGGGGCAGACGATCGCCCTGCTCGGCTCCTCCGGCGTCGGCAAGTCGACCCTCGTGAACACGCTCGCCGGCGAAGAGCTGCTCGCCACGCAGCCGATCCGCGAGGACGACGGTGAGGGACGGCACACGACCACCCACCGTCAGCTCGTGCTGTTGCCCGAAGGCGGGCTCGTCCTCGACTCGCCGGGAATGCGCGAGCTCCAGCTCTGGGAGTCGTCCGACGGGCTCTCCGAGACGTTCGGGGACGTCGAGGAGATCTTCGCGCGGTGCCGCTTCTCGGACTGTGCTCACCAGACCGAGCCCGGCTGTGCCGTGCAGGCGGCGCTCGCGGACGGCACGCTCGCCGCCGATCGCTGGACGAGCTACAACAAGCTGCAGCGCGAGCTCGCGCACCTCGAGCGCCGGCTCGACAAGCGGCTTCAGGCCGAGGCGAAGCGGCGCTGGATCAAGGCCGGCGCGGAGGGTCGCGCGAACATGCGAGCGAAGGGTCGGCGCTAGGACGCATTTGCCGTTCCGGGAGTGACGGTCGTGGTGAAGGCCCAATCGGTCGCCGCGTCGCCGGTGTCGCCCCCGTTCGGGAGGCGGGCAAAGGATCCCGTCACGCTGTTCGAGTCCGCGACCTCTGCCGGGAGCGCCGTTCCCTCGACGAGGGTGTGCGCGAAGGCGCCGATGAAGGCGCGCTCGATCGCGCCTTCGTAGGAGAGCGCGTCGATGACGCCCTCGTAGCGCGTGTCGTAGAGCGCGACTCCGTCGGGCGAGCCGTTCTGGGGATCCACACGGACGACCCGGTACGCGCCGGCTGCGAGCGCGCCGCGCAGCGTCCGGCGCAGGTACTCCCTGGCGCCGGCGCCGTCGACGAAGACGAGCGCGAGCCCCTCGAGATCGGCCGGGCCGAGCCCGCCGTTGTACAGCTCGACGAAGCCGCCACCGTCGGCTCCGACCTGGTCGTAGTCGATCTCGTTCAGCACCAGGGCCGGCAGCGCCTCCGAATGCGGCGTGTGCTGGCACCACGACCTGACGGAGCCGGTGGAGTCGGTCCAGACGACGATCGTCCCCGGGAGCCCCGAGGCGGTGGTACACGCGGAGCCGGCTTGGCTCGGGTCCGCCGCGCCCGCAGCACCGGCGGCGAGCGCAAGGAGCGCGACGGCTGTCGAAACGATGCGGCAGAGCCGCCGCGAGAGTGCTGCTTTCATCGAACCTCCTCGTAGCTGGAGGAGTCGTGGTACCTGCCGCTGTCGCCCGCGCCTAGTGTCCAAAACGGCCCGAACCGTCTGCACTGGACGGTTCTGCGCGTGAATTGACACGCAATCGACACACTCCCGTGATCGAAATCCGCTTCCAGCTGCCCGATCCACGCCGCCGCCTCGCCGCCGTCCGGCTCGCGCACGACCTGCGCGACCGGCTGCCGCACGAGCTGACGAGGCGCGGCACCTCCTGGGAGCTGCGCGCACCGGCGCCGGACGTCGCGCGCTTCGAGTACCAGCTCGAGCTGATCGACAGGCGCGGTCGCAGCGAGTGGGTGCTCGACCCCGCCAACGGGAAGACCGCGAGCGGACCGTGGGGTGACAAGTCGGTGTGGGAGGAGCCGGGCTACGAGCCGCCGGCCTGGCTCGCCACGGCGCCGGTCGGCAAGTGGAAGCCCGTGACGATCCCCAGCCGCATCCTGAAGGCGGAGCTCCCCGCCCTTGTCTGGGCGCATCCGGAAGCGACCGCGAGCAGCCCGATGCTGATCGCGCACGACGGCCCGGAGTACGCCGAGCACTCGTCGCTCCTCGCCCTCCTCGCCGGGCTGCCGCCGCTCCGCGCGA
The DNA here is from genome assembly GCA_963749515.1 of uncultured Gaiellaceae bacterium. GTDB lineage: Bacteria > Actinomycetota > Thermoleophilia > Gaiellales > Gaiellaceae > Gaiellasilicea. Next base: position 90,843 of record CAVVMR010000010.1, on the reverse strand, counting down.
CCCTGATCGGCCCTGTCGACCGCAACGAGACGTACTCCGCCAGCGCCCGCTACTCACGCGCGCTGGCCCAGGAGATCCTGCCCGCGCTCCCGCCGGCGCCCGTTCGGATCGGCCTCGGCGCCAGCCTGGGTGCGCTCGCCCTCTTCCATGCCCACCGGCGCCATCCGGACACGTTCGACGCGCTGTTCCTCCAGTCGGGCAGCTTCTTCCGTCGCGCCGAGTCGTACGAGCGGAGCTTCCCGCGCTACGAGCGAATCGCACGCTTCGTCGGCGGCATCCATCGCAACCGGCCCGAGCGAGCGGTCCCGGTCGTCCTCGCCTGCGGGACGGTGGAGGAGAACCTCGCGGCGAACAGGGCACTCGTGGAATCACTCGGAAAGCGCGGCTACGACATTCGCCTGCACGAGTTCCGCGACGGGCACAACTGGGTCGCCTGGCGGGACTCCTTCCAGCCGCACTTCGGGCGGCTGCTTGAGAGAGTGACGTGATGTGAACGGACGCCGCCACTCACTCTGGTCGCCTGCGATCGGCGCCGAGGCGAATGTCCTCGTCTACGGCCACTGGGGCCGGCCCCTGATCGCGTTTCCCTCGCAGCAGGGCCCGGCGTGGCAGTACGAGGAGCGCGGGATGATCGATGCAATCGGCGACCTGGTCGAAGCCGGCCGCGTGAAGGTGTACGCCGTCGACAGCTACGACTCCGGCAGCTGGTATCGCGAAGACCTCTCGCTCGAGGAACGGGCGCAGCAGCACGGACGCTACGAGGACTGGATCGTGAACCAGGTCGTCCCGTTCATCCGCGCCGACTCGGGCGAAGAGGCCGAGATCGCCCTCACCGGGGTCAGCTTCGGCGCCTACCACGCTGCGAACTTCGTCCTCCGGCGCGCCGATCTCTTCCCGCTCGCGATCTGCCACAGCGGCGTCTACGACGTCTCCGTCGTCGGCGGCGGCGACCGCGGCGACGCCGTCTACTTCAACAATCCGGCGGACTACGTCTCGCATCTCGACGGCGACCATCTCGACTGGCTGCGCAGCCGGGTCAACCTGCTGCTGATCTGCGGGCAAGGCTCCTGGGAGGACTCGACGGGCGCCCTCGAGAGCACGAAGAGCTTCGCCGCGCAGCTCGGCGAGAAGGGCATCCGGCACGAGCTCGACGTCTGGGGCCACGACGTCCCGCACGACTGGCCCGCGTGGCGCGCGCAGATCGCGCATCATCTCCCCCGCTTCGTATGAGCACGCAAACGCACCGGATCGGCCTCCTGCTCGGCACCGAGGAGGACTGGCCGCGCGCCTTCGAGCATCTCCTCACGCGCGTAGGCCCGATCGAGCACGGCGGCACGACGCACGAGCTCACCTGCGAGCGGATCACGAACGAGCCGTTCGACCTCCGCTACAAGCCGCGTTACTCGCTCGTGATCGACCGGCTCGGCTGGTGGTACACGGTGCCGCGAGAGTGGCTGAAGAAGATCTCGCTCATGGACGACGTGTATCTGCTCAACAACCCGTTCACGTTCCAGGCGATGGAGAAGCACTCCGCCTACTGCGCGATGATGCGGCTCGGGCTGAAGGTGCCGGAGACCTGGTTGATCCCGCACAAGAGCCCGCCGGCGAACGAGCGCTTCCAGCCCACGGCTGAGCGCTACAACCTGCCGTTCGACCTGGAGGAGATCGCAGCGAAGATCGGCTACCCGCTGTACATGAAGCCGTTCGACGGCGGCCAGTGGGTCGGCGTGACTCGCATCCGCGACGCGACCGAGCTGCACGCGGTGTACGACACCTCGGGCGAGCGGCTGATGCACCTGCAGGCGTCGGTCGAGGACTTCGACGTCTTCGCGCGCAGCCTCTCGATCGGCGCCGAGACGATGGTCATGCACTTCGAGCCGGACCGGCCGATGTACGACCGCTACCAGGTCGACCACGACTTCCTCTCACCCGAGACCGGCGACGAGGTCGTGACCATCAGCCGGGTCGTCAATGCCTTCTTCCGCTGGGAGTTCAACTCCTGCGAGACGATCGTGAAGGACGGCGTCGCGTCTCCGATCGACTATGCGAACGCGTCTCCGGACGTCGCGCTGACGAGCCTCCACTACTACTTCCCGTGGGCGATCCGGGCGCTCGTCCGCTGGTCGGCGTTCTGCGCCGCGACCGAGCCGGCAGATGCGGATCAACCAGACGACGCGCGACTACTTCGAGATCGGCGACCGGGAGGATCTCTCCTACGAGGAGAAGCTGGCCGAGTACCGGAAGCTCGCCGACGCCTACTTCCAGATCGACGAGTACGACGAGTTCTGCGCGAAGAAGCTGCCCCATCTCGACGAGGCGCTCGTCGAATGGGTGGAAGGGCCGGACTTCGACAGCGTGCTCGTCGACACCGTGACCTCGACCTTCCCCCAGCACGAGCAGGAGCGCTTCGTCGCCCATTACCGCGGCCTGCTCGCCGCGTGGGCCAAGGACCAGCGGAGCGCCGCCTGACCGGCTAGGCGCTCGAGCGGACGCTCCGTCTTGCAGCCTCGTCGAACGGGGTGAGCTCGAACGGCAGCAGCTCGCGGATCCGTTCCTCGCGGGCGATGGTCGGGTTGCGCAGTCCTTCGATCAGCGGCCGCGCGACCGAGGCGTTCACGGGGGTGACGAGGTTGAGCCAGAGCGCGGAGAGATACGGCGTCAGTACGCCGACCTCGACGATCAGCGGCTTGCGTCCCAGCAGGACCGCTATGCGCTCGATCATCTGCCGGTAGGTCATCACCTCGGGCCCACCGATGTCGTAGCCCTGGCCGTACGCCGCCTCGTTCCCGCAGACGCCCGCCAGATAGCGGACGACGTCGTCGAGGGCGATCGGCTGCGTCGGCGTCGAGACCCAGCTGGGCGTGATCATCACCGGCAGCCGCTTGACGAGGCCGAGAATGGTCTCGAAGGCGACGCTGCCCTCACCGACCACCATCGCCGCGCGGAGCGTCGTCACCGGCACCCCGTCCGCCGCCAGGCGCTCGCCGGTCTCACGGCGGCTGCGCAGGTGCGGAGACGCATCCGGGTCGTCTCCGCCGAGGCCGCCCAGATAGACGATCTGCTCCACCCCCGCGCGGGCCGCCGCGCGCGAGACGTTCGCCGCCGCCTCTCGGTCCTGCCGCTCGAAGTCGCGGGCGCCGAGGGAGTGAACGAGGTAGTAGGCGACGTCCGCGCCCTCTAGCGCCGCCGCGACGCCTTCACCGGAAGCGACGTCGGCCTCGACCCACAGGATCCCCTGCTCCGCGGCGCGTGGGCTGCGAGACACGGCGACGACGTCGTGATCGTCGGCGAGGAGCGGCAGCAGCCCGCGGCCGATCACCCCGGTCGCACCGAAGACGGTGGCTCTCATCCGGGGCGTCCTCGCACGAGAAGCTCGAAGTAGCGGCGGCTCACCGCGGCGTGGAACGGGCTCTGGCCCTTGGCATAGAGGGCACCCGTCCACCAGGGCGCGCCGGCGCGTGCCGCGAGCCGCGGCAGGTACTCCTCGACGGTTACCGTCAGCTCGTACTCAGCGCCCACGGCTCGCTGCGCGAGGGTGACCGAGCCGCCCGGCCGTAGGGCAAGGATTCCGCCCTGAATCGAATACCGGCAGGAAACGGTATCGCCGTCGACGGCGATCGTGGGCGGGCCGAACGTCAGAAGGCTGGCGCCGCCGAGCAGCCTCAGGCGGCCGCCGCCGGCGCTCCAGGTCGCACGCACCACGCCGCGCGTGAAGCCGGCGACGGACCGCCAGTACGTCACCCCGAGCCAGCGAGCACCGGAGTCGGACGACTCCACGACGGGCGCGCTCACGACCACTCGCTGCCTGGACTCGAAGCCACCGGACTCGAGCACGCGCTCGCTCGTCTCCCAGGCGCGAAGCGAATGTTTGGTCATGTCTGGACAAAGGTAGACAAACCTGTCAGCTATCCGAGGAGGGGTCACCAGATGGCAAAGATCGAGGAGTCGATCGAGGTCCAGGTACCGGTCGAGACCGCGTACAACCAGTGGACGCAGTTCGAGGAGTTCCCGACCTTCATGGAAGGGATCGAGGAGGTACGGCAACTCGACGACACGCACCTTCGCTGGGTCGCCGAAGTCGGCGGAGCACGCGAGGAGTGGGACGCCGAGATCACCGAGCAGCATCCGGACGAGCGCGTCGCCTGGACGGCGACGAGCGGCAAGGGAAACGCCGGTGTCGTCACGTTCCACCGGATCGGCGACGCCCAGACCAAGATCATGGTGCAGATGGACTGGGAGCCGGAGGGCGTCAAGGAGAAGATCGGCGCCACGCTGGGGATGGACAACCGCCGCGTTCAGGGCGACCTGAAGCGATTCAAGGAGCTGATCGAGTCCCGCGGGGGCGAGACGGGCTCCTGGCGCGGTGAGGTCGAGCATCCGTCGAATTGACGGCGACGTCCATGCCGCACTCGCGGGAGCGTCGGCGGCGGCCGTCTGGGCCGCCGCCGAGCCCGCGCTCCGGCGCATCCTCGGCACGCCGTACACCGACGTCCGTCTGATCGGCGCGCCGCTCTCGCAGCGGCACTGGCGTCTCGCCGGAACCGCCGTTCACGTCCTGAACGGCGCCGCGGCAGGCGTTGCCTTCCGCCGGCTCGGCCTTCGCGGCTGGAAGGCCGGCCTCGCCGCAGCGCAGTTGGAGAACGCCGCGCTCTGGCCCGGGATGGCCGTCGTCGACCGCTTCCACCCCGACCGCCGCACCGGCGCGTGGCCACCGCTGCTCGGCAACCCGCGGGTTTTCGCACAGGAAGTCGCGGCGCACGCGATCTTCGGCGCCGTCCTCGGCGCGCTCGTCCGGGACTAGACCGGGACCGGCTGCTTCGCGCGAAGCGGCAGGCGCAGCACGAAGGTGGCGCCCTCGCCGGCCTGCGAGTGCACCTCGATCGAGCCGCCGTGCGCCTCGGCGATCTGCCGGACGATGGCGAGACCAAGCCCACTGCCGCCGTGGGGACGCGTCCTCGCCTCATCTGCACGCCAGAAGCGGTCGAAGATCGACTCGAGGTGCTCGGGCGCGATCCCCGGGCCCTCGTCGCTGACGGCGAGCCACGCCCAGCCGTCCTCCTCCCCGTGCTCGAGCCGGACGCTCGACCCGGGCGGAGCCACGCGGACGGCGTTGTCGAGCAGATTGACGACGGCACGCTTCAGCACGTCGCGATCGCCGGACACGATCCAGCCGGGGCCGTCCGCCGCCTCGAGCGCGACATTGCGCGCCGCCGCAGCAGCGGCGAACTCGTCGCGCGCGTCGGCGACCACCTGCACGAGCGGGACGGCCTCCCTCCCCGCAGCCGGCGCATCGAGGCGCGCGAGCGCAAGTAGGTCGTCGGTGAGACGGGCCATCCGGTTGATCGCGCGCTCGATCACCGCCGCGGCCCTGGCGCGGCTCTCGTCCGTCCCCTCCTCGTCCGTCAGCGCCAGCTCGAGGTTCGTCTTGATGATCGCGAGCGGAGTCCGCAGCTCGTGGGAGGCGTCGGCCACGAAGCGGCGCTGCGACGCAAAGGCGACGTCCAGCCGCGCGAGCATCGAGTCGAACGTGTCCGCAAGCCGCTTCAGCTCGTCGTCCGGCCCATCGAGCTCGATCCGGCGCGACAGCTCCGCCGCCTGGATCTCACGTGCCACCTGGGTGATGTGGGCGATCGGCGCCAGCACCCTCCCGGCGATCACCCACCCGACCGCGAGGCTCGCGACGAACAGCGCGGCGAGCGCGGCAAGCGAGAAGTTGCGCAGGTTGCGGAGCGTGCGCTCGTTCACCTGCCGCTCGAACGCCTGCGCGTCGACGAAGGTCCGCTCCTCGGTCTGGCTGCCGTCGTTGATCGGCACGGTCGCCCGAATCGCCCCGCCCTGGGAGAGGGGCTGGTCGCGCAGGCTGAGCGAAAGGCCGAAGTAGAGGCCGGCCACGAGCAGCGCAGCGACGGCGAAGAGAACGCCGGAGTACAGCAGCGTCAGCCGGACTCGGATCGAGCGCGGGAAGCCTTTCATGCGTTGTCCCGCAAGCGGTAGCCGGCGCCGGGGACGGTCTCGATCGGATTCCCGTCGAGCTTGCGCCGCAGGGTCATGACGGTCACGCGCACCGTCCTCGTCAACGGATTCGCATTCTCGTCCCAGACGTGCGTCAGCAGCTCGAACTCGGAGAGGGCCTCGCCCGGTCTCGACATCAGATAGCGGAGGAGCGCGAACTCCTTCGGCGTGAGGGCGAGCGGGGCGCCGTTCTGAGTCGCCTCGTGCCGCGCGGCGTCCAGCTCGAGCGACCCCACGCGCAGCGGCGCCCGGCCGCCGTCGCCGTTCCGGCGCAGGAGCGCACGCGCGCGCGCCGCGAGCTCACCGAGCTCGAACGGCTTCACGAGGTAGTCGTCCGCCCCGTCGTCGAGCCCGGCGATCCGGTCGTCGACGCCGCCGCGCGCGGTCAGCATCAGGATCCTTGGCTGCGGCGCGCCGTCCGCGCGCACCTCCGCCCGGAGGGCCCGACAGACCTCGCGTCCTCCCGTTCCCGGCAGGCTGAGGTCGAGGCAGATCAGGTCGTAGGGGTAGACCCGCGCCTTGACGAGCGCCTCGTCGCCGGCGTGGGCGAGGTCGACCGCGTACCCCTCGCGGCGGAGGCCCGTCGCGATCGCCTCAGCCAGGTCCCGCTCGTCCTCGACGACAAGCACGCGCATCGTCGAACCATGGTACTCCGCCGTCAGCCGGCCCTTTATCCGGGCTTTACCGCCGGATTGCTTGACTTGCCGGAAACCGCGAGCAAGGGAGCGTTCCGTGAGCGAGACGATGACCGTTGAGGAGCAACGGGAGCTCCTCGAGCAGGCCCTCTTCGAGATCAAGCGGGTGATCGCCGGGCAGGACGCGATGCTCGAGCGGGTGCTCGTCTGCCTGCTGGCCGGTGGCCACCTCCTGATCGAAGGCGTGCCCGGCCTGGCGAAGACGCTGACGATCAAGACGACCGCCCAGGTGCTCGGCGGCAGCTTCCAGCGGGTCCAGTTCACGCCGGACCTCGTGCCGTCGGATCTCGTCGGCACGCGCATGTACCGACCCGATTCCGGCTCCTTCGACACCGAGCTCGGCCCTGTCTTCTGCAACTTCCTGCTCGCCGACGAAATCAATCGCGCGCCGGCGAAGGTGCAGTCCGCGCTCCTCGAGGTGATGCAGGAGCACCAGGTCACGATCGGGCACGACACGCACTTCGTGCCGGAGCCGTTCCTCGTGATGGCGACGCAGAACCCCATCGAGTCCGAGGGGACGTATCCACTCCCCGAGGCGCAGGTCGACCGCTTCATGCTCAAGATCCTCGTGGGCTATCCCGAGCACGACGAGGAGCTGACCGTCGTCCAGCGCTCGCTCACCGCGGCGCCGCAGCTGCGCCAGGTGCTCGAGCTGGAGCGGCTGCGCGACCTGCAGGCCGAAGCGGCCGCCGTCTACGTCGACCCGGGCATCGTCAGCTACACGGTGCAGCTGGCGACCGCGACACGCGAGCCGGCCAAGTACGGGCTCGACGAGATGGCGCCCTACATCTCGTACGGCGCCAGTCCTCGCGGCCCGATCAGCCTCGTGCAGTCGGCACGGGCGCTCGCCTTCATCCGCGGCCGCGACTACGTCGTCGTGCAGGACGTCGAGTCGCTCGCGAAGGACGCACTCCGCCACCGGCTCGTGCTGAGCTACCAGGCCCTCGCCGAGCAGGTCGACGCCGACAAGATCCTCGACGCGGTGATCGAGAAGGTGATCGCGCCGGAGCTCGACCTGAGCAGGCGAGAGACCGCGGCTTGACGATTGCGCCAGAGACCGCCGAGTTCGCCCGCACGCCGGACCGGCCGGGGCCTGGCGCGCTGCCGGAGACGCTGCTGCGGGCGCTCGACCTGACGATCGGACGGCGAATCGAGGGAATGCTCGCGGGCGACCACCGCTCCTCGGTGCTCGGCGCAGGCAGCGAGCTCGCCCAGGTGCGGCCGTACGTCCCGGGCGACGACGTGCGCCGGATCGAGTGGAACGTGACCGCGCGAACCGGCGAGACGCACGTCCGGATCGACCTCGCCGAGCGGGTGCTCGTGACGTGGCTGGCGCTCGACGTCTCGGCCTCGATGTCGTTCGGGACGGCCGAGCGACGGAAGGCCGATGTCGCGGAAGGTGTGGCGCTCGCGCTCGGCCATCTCGCGAGCAGGCGCGGCAACCGGCTCGGCCTCGTCGGGTTCGGCGACAAGCAGTCATCGGTCATCCCGCCGCGCGCGGGCCGCGCCGGGATGCTCGGGCTCCTGCTCTCGCTGCGCCGCGAGCCCGTGCTCGAGGGCGGCGGGGCGACGTCGCTCGGCGCTGCGCTCGGGCTCGTCTCCCGGATGGCCCGGCAGCGCTCGCTCGTGGCCATCGTCTCCGACTTCCGCGGGCCGCGCGACTGGCGCCTGCCGCTGCTCCAGCTCGCCGGCGGCCACGACGTGCTCGCGGTCGAGATTCGCGACCCACGGGAGGAGACGCTGCCGAACGTGGGCGAGCTCCGCCTGGTCGATCCCGAGACCGGGCGGCAGCTCCGCGTCGACACGGCCAGCACGAGGCTGCGAGAGCGGTTCAAGGCGGCCGCGGCCGCGGACCGCGCCGAGGTGGCCCGAGAGCTCACGTCGCTCGGAGTCGGCCACGTCGTGCTCTCGACCGAAGGCGACTGGCTGCGGCCGTTCGCCCACCACCTACGCAGCCGCGGAGGCCGTAGATGACCTTCGAGTGGCCGCTGATGCTGCTCTCCCTGCTCCTGATCCCGCTCGCCGTCGGCGGCTATGTGCTGCTCGAACGGAGGCGTCACCGCCAGGCAGCAGCCTTCGCGAACCCCGCTCTCGTGCCGAATCTCGTCGGTACGAAGCCGGGCCGGCTGCGCCACGTGCCGCCCGTGCTCGCTCTGATCGCGCTCGCGGCGCTGGCGACCGGTCTCGCGCGCCCACACGCGCAGGTGACGGTAGAACGTGAGGAGGCAACCGTGGTGCTGGCGATCGACACCTCCCGCTCGATGGTCGCGAAGGACGTCCCGCCGACCCGGCTGGCGGTCGCGCAGCGCGCGGTGCGGAAGTTCCTCGACAGCCTGCCCGAGGGCTACCGCGTCGGCATGGTCTCGTTCGCGCAGGCCGCCTCGACCGTCCTGCCCGCGACCGCGAACCGGGACGCGGCGAAGCGTGCGCTCGCCGCCCTGCGCACCGGTGACGGCACGGCGCTCGGGCGAGGGGATCGCCCGCGCGGTGCAGGTCGCACAGCGCGTCCGGGTGGACGGCACGCGGCGCCCGCCGGCCTCGATTCTCGTCCTCTCGGACGGCGCCCAGACGCAGGGGGTGCTCGAGCCGCTGCAGGCGGCGCAGCGCGCGAAGCGGCTCAGGATCCCGGTCTACACCGTCGCGTTCGGCACCGCCGAGGGCGTGGTCGAGGTGGTCGACGACAACGGCTTCACCCAGCGCGTCACCGTCCCGCCCGACCCGCCGACGCTTCGCCAGGTCTCGCGGGCGACCGGCGGCCGCTTCTACGCGGCGCCCGACGGCGCGCGCCTGGAAGCGGTCTACGAGGAGCTCGGCTCCCGCCTCGGGCACGAGAAGAAGGAACGGGAGATCACCGCAGGCTTCGCCGCGACGGGAGCGTTCCTGCTGCTCGCCGCAGGCGGAGTCTCGGCATTCTTCTTCGGGAGGTTGCCGTGAAACGTCTTCTGCTCGTACTGGTCATCGCCGCTGCCGTCTCGGGAGTGGCCTCGCCGGGCGCCGAGGCGGGACGGGAGTGCGACGGGCTGCTCGTCTGCATCCCGGTCGCCGGCCCCTGGGTCGCCGTGAACGGCGGTCCGACGCCGACCTACTACCAGCTCTCGTGCCCCGGCCGAGGCCAGGTGATCGGCGGCCTCGACGCCGACCGCGCAGGCCCGCTCGAGATCACGTTCCTCGGCAACCTCGGCGGCCCGATCAGCCCCGGCGTGACGACCCAGCGTGCCGCGGTCTTCGTCGCCCGGACGACGCGTTCGCTCTCGAGCTTCCGGCCGCTGCTCGGGTGCATCCCGGCGAGCGGCGGTGGCGGACGCGGGCAGACCTCGTACGAGCCGAAGCGAAAATTGACCGCGGCCGCGCCGCCGGTTGTCGACGCGACGATTCGCCGGGTCAAGGACGTGCGGCTGAAGGATCAGCAGACCGAGCGGCTCTCGCACTCCTGCCTCGAGGGCGAGCGTCTGCTCGCGTTCTCGACAGCGGTCGCGCTGCGCGTGCGCCGGCCGCCATCGCTCGCCGCGCTCGGCTCGGTGCGTGCGACGGCACGCCGCGCCGGCCGTCGTGTCGTCGTCGACGTCCGCTCCGGTGTCACGCGTCCGGTGGGCACGCGAATCCAGGTTCAGATCCACGCAATCTGCGTCCGGGGACCCAGTTGAGCTTCGCGTCGCCGCTGCTGCTGATCGGGCTCGTGCTGCTGCCGCTGCTGGTCTTCGGCTACCGGTTCCTCCAGCGCAGGCCCACGCGCTACGCGGTGCGCTACACGAACCTCGACATCCTGGCAGCGGTCGTCGACAAGACCCGCTCGTGGCGCCGGCACGCCGGGCTGGCCCTCTTCCTGCTCGCGCTGGCCGCACTCCTCGTCGGCTTCGCCCGTCCGAGCGTGAACCGGCTCGCCGACCGCGAGGAGGCGACGATCGTGCTCGTGATCGACGTCTCGGGCTCGATGCAGGCCAAGGACGTCGAGCCGACGCGGCTCGCGGCGGCGCAGAAGGTCGTCCGGGAGTTCATGAAGGGGCTGCCCGAGCGCTTCCAGGTCGGAGTCGTGGCGTTCTCGGAGACGGCGGAGGTGGCTGCACCGGCGACCGCGGACCGCCAGCTGGCGATCGACGCGATCGACTACCTCTACCCCCAGCGCGGCACGGCGATCGGCGACGGGCTCGCGAGAGGGGTCGAGGTCGCCCGCGCCGCCGAGGCGGGTCGTGCCGGGCAAGAACGGCCCGGCCGCGATCCTGCTGCTCTCGGACGGCTCGCAGACCGAAGGACTGCTCCTCCCGCAGGAGGGGGCGGCGCGAGCGAAGTCCTTCAAGATCCCGGTGTACACGATCGCGCTCGGAACGCCCGAGGGAGTCGTCGAGTTCACCCGCTTCGGCGGCTCGCGGATCATTCCCGTGCCGCCCGACAAGCCGACGCTGCGTCAGATCGCCGCGACGACGGGCGGCAAGTTCTACGAGGCCGAGAGCGCCGGCGATCTCCGGTCGGCCTACGACAAGATGGGATCGCTCGTGAGCAAGGTGGAGCGCAAGCAGGAGATCACGTTCGCGTTCCTCGCCGGCGGGCTCGTCCTCTTGCTCGCCGCGGCCGCAATCGCGGTCGTCACGTTCCCGAGGCTGCCGTGAGGCTCCTTGCCGCCCTGCTCGCGGCGGCCATGCTCGCCGGCTGCAGCGGCGAGGACAAGGAAGGCTCATCGACGTCGACCGCAGCGCAGACCGTCACGGTGACCGAGCCGACCTCCACCGAGACGAGCGCCGCGCCGGCTCCCGACCGCGCAGGCTCGCTTGCCGACGCTGTCGCACGCGTCCTCCCGTCGGTCGTGAACGTTCGCACCGAGTCCTTCGGCGGCGGCCGCGGCGAGGGCTCGGGGATCGTGCTCGACCGGCGCGGGATCATCCTCACCAACAACCACGTCGTCGAGGGCACGACCCGGGTCACGGTCGTCTTCAACGACAAGGTGCACAAGCGGCCGATGGCCGGGACGGTGATCGGGACGGCGCCGGAGAAGGATCTCGCCGTCATCCGCGTGCGGGCGACGGACCTCGTTCCGCTTCCTCTGGCACGCTCCTCCGCGCTCCGGCTCGGCGACGCAGTCTTCGCTGTCGGTTTTCCCCTCGGTCTGGGAGCGACGGCGACGGTGACCTCGGGAATCATCTCCGGGCTTCATCGAACGATCGACGGACAGAACGGAAAGCTGACGGGGCTGCTCCAGACGGACGCTGCGATCAACCCCGGCAACTCCGGCGGCCCGCTCGTCGACCGCTCCGGACGGCTGCTCGGCATCAATACCGCGGGCGTCCGGCTGGCGGAGGCCGAGAACGTGAGCTTCGCGATCGCGATCGACGAGGCGCTGCCGGTGATCACGCGGATCCGCCGTGCACCGCCGGACACCGACGCCTGGCTCGGGATCGCCTATTCCTCGGTCGATTCGGAATCCGCTGCCGTTCAGCTCGGGCTCGACGGAACCGTCCGCGGCGCCGCGGTCACCGTCGTCTATCCCGGCGGACCGGCCGAAAAGGCCGATCTGGCGGTGGGAGACGTGGTGATTGCCGCGGACGACCAGCCTGTCGACTCGGCCGCCGATCTCAGTGCCGTGATCGCCAGTCGCGACCCCGGCGACGAGCTCGATCTGGAGGTGATCGACACCGCCGGGCCGAGGCTCGTGACGGTGGCCGTCGCCAAGCGGGCGCCGGGCGCGCTACCGTAGGGGCCGATGAGCCCTCGGCGTCCCTCGGGTCGACGCTTTGCAGCCTTCCTGGCCGCCCTCGGGGTGGCCGCGAGCGCCTTCGGCGCGCTCGTCCTTCCACGCCTTGCCGACGGTGAGGTACCGGCGTCCCTCAAGGCTCAGGCCCCGACGACGTCGATGATCCAGCAGAAGCTCGAGGACGACCGCTGCCCGCGTGGCGGCTCGCACTCCCCGGGCACCTAAACCAGCAGGAATCCCCGCGCCCGCTGTTGCTGAGACCCGGCTAGCTCGCGGGCGACAGGTGCGCGCGAAGCGCGTCCGGCACCGGAACGCTCTCGCCACGCTTGTAGTCGTACGAGACGAGGACGCTCTTCGCCTCGGCGACGACGCGGCTCGCCGGCGGAGATCACGTGCTCCAGGTCGAAGCTCTTCGTCCCGATCCGGGAGCAGCGCGTCCGCACCTCGACCTCCTCGCCCATGCGCAGCTCCGAGCGGAAGTCGATCTCGACCCGGGCGAGGATGAAGTCGACCAGGTCGCCGAGCACGCCGATCCGCGCCTCCTCGAGGTACGTGGAGAAAACCGCATTGTTGACATGGCCCATGGCGTCGCAGTCGCGGAAGCGGACGCGGTCGCGGTGAACGTGGGGGAAGGACGGCACGCTGCCTTCTAGCACGGCGGCTACGCTCGCCGGATGAGCGACACGCTCGTCTTCATCCCGGCCTGGAACGAGGAAGGCAATCTCGCGGCGGTGCTCGACGAGCTCCGGAGCGAGCTGCCGGACGCCGACGTGCTCGTCGTCGACGACGGCTCGACCGACGGGACCGCGGGCATCGCCCGCGAGCACGGCGCCGAGGTGCTCTCGTTCGGCGAGAACCGCGGGCTCCAGGCAGGCATCGCCGCCGGCTACGCCTGGGCGCTCGAGCACGGCTACGCCTTCTGCGGCCGGGTCGACGCCGACGGCCAGCATCCCGTCGCCGAGCTGCGCCGGCTGCTCGAGCTCGTCCGCTCGGGCCAGACCGACGTCGCGGTCGGCTCGCGCTTTGTCAGCGCCGAGGGCTACGCGCCGTACCGCTACGAGCCCGAAGGAGTCCGCAAGCTCGGAACAGGCCTGCTTCGCCGGTCGATGCGCATCGCCCTCGGACGCCCCTTCAACGATGCGACGAGCGGTCTCTACGCCGCATCCGCGAAGGCGCTCCCGACGCTCGCCCGGCCGTACACGACCGGCGCGCCCGAGGTCCAGGCCCTCCTCCGGCTTCACGACGAGGGTCTGCGGGTCGAAGAGGTCGCGGTCGACATGCGTGCCCGCGCGGGCGGAGAGTCGAAGCTGAAGGGAAAGAAGGCGTTCCTGCTCGTCCTGACGGTGATCGGGACGCTCCTCGGAGCGAAACGTCTCTGGGGCCGAAGCCGTGCCTAGGCTCGTGGCGGTGCTCGGCTACTCGAGCCGGCGGCATCGGAGCCTCCATCCCGTCTGCGCCGCGCGGCTCGAGGCCGGAGAGCGCGTTGCCGAGGGAGCGGACGCCGTCCTGCTGAGCGGCTGGGCCCGGCGCCGTGGGCGCGAGACCGAGGCCGCGCTGATGCGGGCTGCCTGGCGCGGCCCGGGCGTGCCGCTGCTGGCGGACGTCGATGCTCGCACGACCGTCGGCAACGCACGCGCGGTGGCCGCCGCGGCGCGAGAGCTCGGCGCCGACGAGGTCGTCGTCGTCACCTCGTCGTGGCACCGGCTGCGCGCGCGCCTGCTGCTGCGCGCCGCCCTCGGCCCGGACATGTCGATCGAGCTCGTCTCTCCCACCACCCCGCGCCGGCTACTCGTGCTCGGGCGCGAGGCGGTGTGCATCGCGCTCCTGCCGCTGCAGCTGCGCGCGGTCAGGCGCCGACGATCGTTGCCCGCTCCACTGCCGGGTCGGTGAAGACGTCAAGGTCGTCGCGACTCGCGCTCGAGAACTCCGATACGACTGCGCCCTCGGGCCCGGCTCGGAACGAGTGCACCGTGTCCGGCGGGATCGTGTGCTGCTCGCCCGGCCGGAGGACGATCTCCTCGCCGGCGACCCAGAGCGTGACGAGACCACGTCGGCAACGGAACGTCTCCTCCTTTCCCGGCGTCCCGTCGAACGGCGGATGGCGGTGCTCGGGGCAGGTCTGGCCCGGATAGAGCACGAGCTCCTTCGCGCAGTAGCGGTCGGTGTTCACGTAGACGAGCACGAGCAGGCCGAACTCGCGTAGCCGGGAGAGGCCGAAGTCGGCGACCTCGATCGCCGCTCGTTCGCTCTCGGTGAGCGCGATCCCGGTCGCTGCCAGCTGCTCCGCCGCGTAGGCCTGCGCTTCGCGCAACTCGTCCCTGGTGATCACTCGAGCCTCCCGGCCCCGTCGACCGCGCGGCAGACGAACGCGTGCGGCTGGTGACCCGTCTCGGACCAGTAATGACCCGCCGCGGCCTCCATGATCGCGGCCGCCTCGTCGCGCGCCGCGAGCCCGACGACGCACCCGCCGAAGCCTGCCCCGGTGAGGCGGGCCCCGAGCGCGCCGGCCTCCGTCAGCTTCTCGACCAGCACGTCGAGCTCCGGAGTCGACACCTCGAAGTCGTCGCGCAGGCTCGCGTGACTCTCCCCGAGAAGACGCCCCAGCGTCGTCAGGTCGCCCGTGGCGAGCGCCTCCGCCGCTGCGAGCACGCGTGCGTTCTCCGACACGACGTGGCGGGCGCGCGGATCGTCCGCCACCTGCTCGGGAGTCGCGTCGCGCAGCGCAGACAGGCCCAGCCTGGCCGCAGCCGCCTCGCAGGCACGCCGCCGCTCGGCATAGGCGCTGTCGACGAGCTGGCGAGGCATGCCGGAGTGAACGACGATGATTGCGAGTCGCGGCGCCAGCGGAATGGGCTCGATCTCGAGGTTGCGGCAGTCGATCAGCAGGGCCCTGTCACGGCTGCCGCTGAGCGAGGCGAGCTGGTCCATGATCCCGCACGGCACGCCCGTGGCCGCCATCTCAGCCTCCTGGCAGGCCCGCGCGAGCTCGAGCGGCGGCAGCGAGAAGCCGGCGACGTCGCACAGCGCGAGCCCGGCGGCAACCTCGAGCGCCGCGCTCGACGAGAGGCCCCCGCCGACCGGGATCGTCGAGCTGACCGTGGCGTCCATGCCCACCGGCTCCCGGCCGCGGTCGGCGAGCGTGCAGACGACCCCGGCGACGTAGCGTCCCCACGAGGGATCGACGGTCTGTGGGTCCGTGCTGCCGTCCGCGGCGATCTCGACCTCACCGGGAAGCTCGTGCGACCGCACGACGACGCGGCCGTCATCGCGCGGCTGGACCCGGAGCATGCATTCCAGGTCGACGGCGAGCGGTAGGACGAACCCCTCGTTGTAGTCGGTGTGGTCGCCGATCAGGTTCAGACGGCCGGGAGCGCGATACATCCGCTCGGGCACGTGCTCCTCGGACCCCATCAGCAGACCATATGCACGAGACGCCGGCGAACGCCCGCTCAGAACGCCCATTCCATCGGCTCCGGAGGCTCGAAGGCCGAGTGCACCTCGACGGCGCCGCCGGCCGCGGCGGACACCTCGACCGCGTTCATGATCTCGACCACGTGCGCGGCATGCTCGGCGCTCGCACGGTGAGGCCGTCCCTCCGCGATCGCGTTCGCGAGATCGACGAGCGGGCGGCTCCAGTCGATTCCCGTAAACGGCTTGCGAAGGAGCTCGACCGGCTCGTACTCGCCGCGGCGCTGCTGGAGCTGAACACGCGAGTCCGCATCCATCCAGCTGGGCATCCAGAGCGAGCCGGTGTCGCCGTGCAGCTCGAGGCCGTGCTGCTGGCCGGCGCCGACGTAGAAGCTGGCCGTGACGCGTACGAGCACGCCGTCGTGGAGCTCGAGCAGAGCGACGACGAAGTCCGGTGCGCCCGGCTGGAACGCGGTGCCGTCGAGGAGCGTCCGGTCGCGCTCGAGCGTCGTCGCAAAGGCCTGCACCCGTCGCGCCGGCCCGAACATCGCCGTCAGGATCGTGATCGGGTAGACCGCGACGTCGACCACCGGACCGACCGCGTACAGCTCCCGCGGATCGGGGTGCCAGACCTCGATCCGGTCCCAGTTCGCCTCGGCGTAGACCGCGCGGACGCGGCCGATCGCACCCTCCCGGACGAGCCTCCAGAGGGTCTGCTGCGCCTCGCCGAGCAACGTCGCCGGCGACGCGCTGAGCCGAAGGTCGCGTGAGCGGGCCAGCTCGACCAGCCGTTGCGCGTCCGCGTGCCGGAGCGCGAGCGGCTTCTCGCTGTGGACGTGCTTCCCGGCTTCGAGCGCCGCAGAGGTCACTTCCGCGTGGGCCTGCGGCGCAGTGAGATTGACCACGAGGTCGACGGTCTCGTCCGCGAGCAGGGCGTCCAGACTCGGGTACGCAAAACCGCCGTGCTCCTCGGCGAAAGCCTCCGCCCGGCCCGGGAGGACGTCGGTCGCTCCCGCGAGCTCGAGCCCGTCGGACGCCAGGATCCGCGTCGCGTAGCGCCCGGCGATGTTGCCCGCTCCGACGAGCGCAGCCCTCACGCCAGCCAGCCCTTCAGCTCGGCGAGCATGGCGCGACACTCCTCGGTCGGATCGTGATCCTCCGGCTCGTGCTCGACCGCGATCGCACCCTCGTACCCGATGCGCTGCAACGCGCGGACACAGCCTTCCACGTCGACGATCCCCTCGCCCCAGCGGCAGGTCTCATGCGGCTCCCCCACCGCCTTCACATCCTTTAGATGGACGTGCTGGACGAACTCGCCGAGCTCCTCGATCGCCCGCACCGGGTCATAGCCGTGCGTCGCCCACCAGCCCGTGTCGACGGTCGCGCAGAGCGTGCCGTTGTCGTGGTCGATCCTCGCCAGCAGCTCGGCGGGCGTCTTCTCGGGATGGTTCTCGATCGCGAGCCGGACGCCGTGGTCGCGCAGCACCGGCACGAGCTCGTCCAGCGGCGCGGACGTGCCTGCGCCGAGCACGGTCGTCCCGACCTGCAGCGCGATCTCGCACGCCCGGTCGGCCGTCGATGTGTCCACCCACGCGGCGTACGTGCACACGCGCACTCCCCGGCGTGCCAGTGCCGCGCGTGCGACCTCGACATGCTCGGCGGTCGCCCAGGACGGGTTGAGGTGCGCGCCCCAGAGGTCGATGGCCTCGAACCCGAGCCCCCGCGCGTCGGAGAGCAAGCCGTCGAAGCGCTTCCCGAACGTCTCGAGCGGGCTGAATGCCTGGTTCGTCTCCCGGTCGCCGTGGCCCCAGCCGTGCATGTCCCAGCCGGTCTCCCTGGCGACGTAGTTCGCCGTCATGAACGCGATCGAGCTCACAGCACAACCACCCAACCGCACGGAGCCGAATCCGACGCATGAGCTGAGAGACAGAGCGGCACGGCGAGATTCTCGGCGTTCTGCCGCTGTGGCGTCGGCGAGAGTGCAACCGAGTCCGACGCCTCGCGCTACGGATACGTTCTCTGGGATGAAGCCGGGCGCGTCGAGCGAGCAGTGGTGGCGGAGCGCCGCCTTCTACCAGATCTACGTCCGCAGCTTCCAGGACTCGAACGGGGACGGCGTCGGCGACCTGCCCGGGATCCGCTCCCGCCTGCCGTACCTGAAGGAGCTGGGCGTCGACGCGCTCTGGCTGACGCCGTTCTATCCCTCGCCGCAGGCAGACCACGGCTACGACGTCGCCGACTACGTCGACGTCGACCCTCAATTCGGGACGCTCGACGACTTCGACGAGCTCGTCGCAGACGCGCACGAGCTCGGGATCAGGGTCACGATCGACATCGTCCCGAACCACACCTCCGATCAGCACGAGTGGTTCCGGAATGCGATCGCCGACCCCGAGCACCCGCATCGCGCCCGCTACTTCTTCCGCCCCGGCCGGAACGGAGGACCGCCGAACGGGTGGACGTCCGCCTTCGGCGGCCCGGCCTGGACGCTGGACGAGGCCACCGGCGACTACTACCTCCATTTCTTCACTCCCGAGCAACCCGACCTCGACTGGCACAACGAGGACGTGCAGTCCGAGTTCGAGCAGATCCTCCGGTTCTGGCTCGACCGTGGCGTCGACGGCTTCCGGATCGACGTGGCGCACGCCCTCTTCAAAGACCAGGACCTGCCCGAGATGGTCGAGCCGGTGCCGAAGCCGCAGTTCGGCGACTGGCTGACGGCACTGATGCAGCCCGAGCTGCACCCGCTCTACCGCCGCTGGCGGCAGGTGGCGGACGAGTATCCCGGCGAGCGGATGTACGTCGGCGAGATCGTGATCGAGAACCAGGAGAAGATCGCGACCTACGTCGGGCCCGACCAGCTGCACCTCTCCTTCAACTTCGCGTTCCTCTTCGAGGTGTGGGACGCCGAGCGGATGCGGGAGACGATCGACCGGACACTGGACGCACTGGGCGCAGTCGGCACCCCCGCCACCTGGGTGTTCGAGAACCACGACGTCAACCGGCTGCCGACGCGCTACGGCGGCGGCGAGGCCGGGCGGCGACGGGCCCGGGCCGCGACGCTGCTCCTCTTCGGCCTGCCGGGGACGTCGTTCACCTACCAGGGCCAGGAGCTCGGGCTCGAGGAGGTCGACCTTCCGGACGACGTCCGCCAGGACCCGGTCTTCGTCCACACGCACGGTGCCCGGAAAGGGCGCGACGGCTGCCGGGTGCCGATCCCGTGGACGAAGCAGCCGCCGGCGTTCGGGTTCACGGACGGCGAGCCGTGGCTGCCGATGCCACAGGACTGGGGTGGCGTCAGCGTCGAAGCGCAGGAAGACAACCCGGACTCGACGCTCGCCCTCTACCGCTCGGCGATCCGGCTCCGGCCGCATGACGACGACTTCGCCTGGCGCGAGAGCCCGCAGGGGACGATGATCTTCGATCGCGGCGACCTGACGTGCGCCGTCAACTTCGAGGCGGACGAGCTCGAGCTGCCAAAAGGTCAGCTCGTGCTCGCGAGCGAGCCCGGCATCACCACCACGTTGCCCCCGAACACCGCAGCCTGGATCAAGAGAGGAGCTGGTAGATGAAGACGTCACTCGGAATCTGGGCGTTCGGCAACATGGCGACCAGATTCAACCCCGGCGGCTACAAGCCCGAGCTCGCCGGCCAGACGACGACCGACCGGGTGCGGACCGCCGTCGCAGGTCTGGGCGACCTGATCGACGACTACGAGTTCCACTACCCGCAGGAGCTCTCGCCCGCGAACCTGGACGAGGTGCGCGAGGCACTCGACGGGCACGGCATCTACTGCATCGCGAGCGGGCTGCATCTCGACCCGCGCTTCGCCAAGGGCGCGTTCTGCTCGCCGGACGATGCGACGCGCGAGGAAGCCCTCCGGCTCACGCGCGAGGCGATCGACCTCGCCGGCGAGACGGGCGCCCAGATGATCATCTGGCCCGGGATCGAGGGCTACAACTACCCGTTCCAGACACCGTACAAGGAGTCCTGGGCACGGTTCGTCGACGGAGTCGGCCAGGCTGCGCAGCACGCGAATGAGCGCGGCGTCACGGTGTTCCTCGAGCACAAGAACTCCGAGCCGGCGATGAAGATCCTGATGCGCAACATCGGCATGACGCTGCACGTGATCCACTCGCTGCGGCGCCAGGGGATCGACAACGTCACCGTCAACATGGACTGGCAGCACCTGCTCATGAACGGCGAGAGCCTGGCGGAGTACGCCGCGATGCTGGCGGATGAGGGCCTGCTCGGGCACCTGCACGCCAACGACGGCTGGGGCACCTTCGACGACGACAACATGGTCGGCACGATCCGCTTCATGGAGACGCTCGAGCTGGCGGTCGAGCTGCGGCGGGCCGGCTACGGCGACAACGGCGAGCGGCTCGGCTTCGACCTCTACCCGTACACCGAGGACGCGGTCGCGTCGGTCAAGCGGAGCGTGCTGCAGTGGCGGTTCATCGACGGCATCGCGTCGCGGATCGACGACGCGGCGCTGCGTGCTGCACAGCACGAGAAGGACGCGGTGCGGGCCTACGAGCTCGTGTACGCCGCCATGGGCGCGGAAGGGTAGGTGCGCATGAGGCTGCAGCACGTTTCAGTCGCGATCGCGGCCGACGGCGCAGACGCCGCACGGGAGTTCTACGGCGGGCTCCTCGGGCTCGAGGAGAAGCCCGTCCCGCCGAAGCTGGACCCGAACGAGCTCGTCTGGTTCCGCGTCGGCGGCGACCTCGAGCTGCACCTGATGCGGACGGGCGACTCCCCGCCGCCGAACGCACACCTCTGCCTCGCGGTCGATTCGGGCCTCGACGAGGTGCGCGCTCGCATCGAAGCGGGCGGAGTCGAGACACGGACACCGACCGAGATCATCGGCCGTCCGCGCTTCATGTGCCGTGACCCGTTCGGGAACCTCGTCGAGCTGACAGAGCTTCCCGAGGAGTGACCGCGCTCGTCGGGATCGACGTCGGCACGAGCGGCGTCAAGGCGCTCGCGCTGACCCCGGAGGGCGAGATCGTCGCCCGTGCGGAACGCGAGTACCCGCTCTCGATTCCCCGGCCAGGCTGGGCGGAGCAGGACCCTGAGGACTGGTGGCGCGCGACCGAAGCCGCGCTCGCCGACCTCGGCGTGGAGCCCGCGTCGATCGGCCTCTCCGGCCAGATGCACGGTCTCGTCACGCTCGACGAGCGCGAGCAGGTTCTGCGCCCGGCGATCCTCTGGAACGACCAGCGCACCGCCGCCGAGTGCGCCGAGATCGAGGAGCGCGTCGGGCTCGAACGTCTGATCGAGCTGACCGGGAACCGCGCGCTGACGGGCTTCACGGCGCCGAAGCTCCTCTGGCTGCGGCACCACGAGCCCGAGACGTACGCCCGGATCGCGCACGTGCTGCTGCCGAAGGACTACGTGCGGCTGCGTCTCACGGGCGAGCGGGCGATCGACGTCGCGGACGCCTCGGGCACCCTCCTCTTCGACGTCGCGAACCGCCGCTGGAGCGACGAGGTGCTCGGCACGCTCGAGCTCCCGGCCGAGTGGCTGCCGCCGGCGCACGAGTGCACGGCCATCGGTGCCGCGGGCGACCAGGCCGCGGGAGCGCTCGGCGTCGGCGTCGACCGGCCGGGGCCGCTCTCCGTGGTGCTCGGCACCTCCGGTGTCGTCTTCGCCGCGCTGCCCGAGTACCGGCCCGAGCCGGAGGCGCGGCTGCACGTCTTCTGCCACGCCGTCCCGGGCACCTGGCACGCGATGGGCGTGATGCTCTCGGCGGCGGGCTCGCTGCAGTGGCTGCACGACGCGCTCGGCACTCCTCCGTTCGAGGAGCTGCTCACCGAGGCCGAGCGGTGGGACGCAGGCACGGAGGGACTCCTCTTCCAGCCCTACCTCCAGGGCGAGCGGACGCCGCACGCCGACCCCGACGCTCGCGGCGCCTTCGTCGGCCTCACGCTGCGGCACGACCGGGGTGCGCTCACCCGTGCGGTGCTGGAAGGCGTCGCGTACGGGCTGCGCGACTCGCTCGAGCTCCTGCGCGAGCTCGGGGTCGAAGCGGAGGTCGGTCGCGTCTCCGGCGGCGGCGCACGCAGCGGGCTCTGGCTGAAGATCGTTGCCTCCGTGCTCGGCCTGCCGCTCGAGCGCACGAGCGCGGACGAGGGTGCGGCCTACGGAGCCGCCCTGCTCGGCGGCGTCCGCGAGGGTGTGTTCGCCGACGCGCACGAGGCGGTCGACGCCTGTGTGCGCGTCTCCGACCGGATCGAGCCCGACCCGGGCTGGCAGGCGGTCTACGACGACGGCTACGCCCGCTACCGCGAGCTCTACCCCGCGCTCAGGAGCCTGTGAAGATCTAGCCATGGCCGATCCGATCGCACGCGAGAAGCTCAAGCTCTACGGCCTGCCGCAGGCGGAGTTCACAGCCGCCCGCAACGCGCGCGCGAAGAAGCTGAAGAAGGACGATCCGGAGCTCGCCGCCGCAATCGCCGCCCTGCCCAAGCCGAGCGTCGCAGCGGCCGCGCTGAACGAGCTGGTTCGCGAGGACCCGTCGGAGGCGCGAGCGCTGATCCAGTCCGGCAAGCGGCTGCGTCAGGCACAGGAAGCGGCGGTCGCCGGCAAGCGCGGCGCAGACCTCCAGCAGGCGATCGAGGAGCACCGCTCCGCTCTCGACCGCGTGCAACGCGACCTGCGACGGCGCAAGCTGAGCGGAGCGACGCTCGACAAGGCGGTGAAGACCCTCCGGGTCGCCTCGGTCGACCCGGAGCTGCAGCCCCTGCTCGAACGAGGGACGCTGCACGAAGACCTGACGTCGGCCGGGTTCGGTCTCGACCCGGGGATCGTCCCGGCCGGGCGAAAGCGCGAGCCGGCGGCGCGCAAGGCGCCGGACCGCGCCGCGCAGGAGAAGAAGAAGCAGCAGGCTCGTGAGCGGTTGCAGGAGGCGCGGGCTGCGCTGACCGAGGCGAAGCGCGCGGCGAAGGAGGCCGAGGCCGAGAAGAGGAAGGCGGAGCGGCGCGCCGAGACTGCGCAGCAAGAGGTCGAGCGCGCAACGGAAGAGCTGGAGCGCGCTCAGGAGTCGGTCGCCGAAGCCTGATGAAGCACGATCCCGGCCATCACGAGCGCGATGCCGGCGAGATCGCCGAGCGACGGCAGCTGCTGCAGCACGATCACGCCGACGACCGTCGCCGTCGCCGGTAGAAGCGCGACGAACAGCGCGTAGGTCGCGCGAGAGAGGCGCGCCATCGCCAGCTGATCGAAGACGTACGGGATCACGGATGAAGACACGCCGACGCCGATTCCGGCTGCGATCGCGATCGGATCGGAGAACGCGTGGGCGGCGCTCGAGAGGCCGACCGGGGAGACGAAGAGGAAGGCGAGCAGCATCGCCGCGGCGAGCCCGTCGATGCCACTCAGTCCCGAGCGCCGTGCGACGCGGTGGGCGAGGACGATGTAGGCGGTGAACAGCACGGCGTTCGCGAAGGCGAAGGCGACTCCGAGCGGCTCGCCCTCGAACTGGACGTGGGTCAGCAGGTAGACGCCTGCGGCCGCGGTCCCGACCGCCGCGATGTTGCGAGCCGTGCGGGCGCCGATCGCGGCGAGGAGGATCGGGCCGATGAACTCGATCGCGGCCACGGTCGCCAGCGGGAGCCGGTCGATCGAGACGTAGAAGCAGACGTTCATCGCGGCGAAGACGGCCCCCAGCGCGACGATCAGCGTGCGCCCGCGGCCGTCGAGTGCGAGGAACGTCCGCCAGGGTCGGCGCCAGAGAGCGAAGATCGCGGCCGCGGACGCAATTCGGAGCCACGCGACGCCGAGCACGTCGACCCGGGCGAAGAGCAGCACGGCGAACGAGGGTCCGAGGTAGTGGAAGACGGCGCTGCCGACGAAATAGGCCTCCGGCCGGACGCTGTCGACGCGGAGTCGTGGATGCCGAGGCTGAGCGCCGATGCTCGTAGTCTGGTTGCAGGACGCTCGGATCGCCATGGATGATCGAAGGTGTTATGCTCGTTCAACTTCATGAAGAACGGACTTCTCAGCGCCCAAGGCACGAGTCTTCCCAAGTTGGACGCAACTGACCGTAAGATCATCGGTGAGCTGACGACCGAAGGGCGCGTCTCGTTCGCGGAGCTCGGACGGCGCGTGAGCCTGTCTTCTCCCGCCGTCGCCGAGCGCGTCCAGCGGCTCGAACGCGCGGGCGTGATCACCGGCTACCGCGCCGAGATCGACCCGCGCCTGCTGGGCTACGGGCTGACGGCGATCGTCCGCGTCAAGCCTGCGCCGGGCCAGCTGCCGCGGATCCCCGAGCTGGCGGCCGCGATCCCGGAGGTCGGCGAGTGCCATCGCATCACCGGCGAGGACTGCTTCTACCTCAAGGTCTTCCTCCGCTCGATCGACGACCTGGGCACGCTCCTCGACCGCTTCCTCGTCTACGGCGAGACGACGACCTCGCTGATCAACGCCTCGCCCGTTCCACGCCGAGACCCGCCGTTCGAGCAGATGTAGGTCCGGAGTGCTCTAGAGCTTGACGTGGTGCTTCGCTGCGAAACACAGCGCAGTGACCGCGTTGTCGATGTGTGCCGGGACGGTGTTGAACTTCCCGTCGAAGGAGAACATTCCGTAGCCGACCGGCCTCTGTGCCTTGCACCGAGCGGTGATGTACCTGTTACGCCAGGCGGTGACGTCCCTCAGCGACATGCCGTTGACGTTGCCATTGAGACCGCCGTCGAAGGGCTCGTGGAAGCCGGGGGTCATGCCCACGATGTACCGCGCGGCGAGAGCCTGACGGTCCGGATTGCCGGGACGCGCGAGCGCCCGCTGATGCGCCGCCAGCGTGTTGGCGGTTGTCACCGCGGCGCCTCTGATGAACGACGGATATTCCTCGCCGACGAGGAATCTGGCGCCGAGGTTGACGTCTTGCCAAAACTGCTTGACATCGGATGTCAGCGGAAGCCTGGGCAGGGTTTCGAGCGCCCTCGCGGCGATCCAGACGAAGCCCGGCTTGGGTTTGTCCTTCAGCCTTGGCCGGCCCTTCGCCAGGCCGAAGATCACCCCGCCGATGAACAGGCGGAACTCCCTGGCCAATTCGCCCCGTCCGCACTCAGGTGGGATCTCGTCGAGCTGCCAGTCCAGGGGTCCAAGCTTCAGCTCTTTCTGTCGCAGCTGGTCACGGAACCGTCTTCCCAGCTCGACGCCCCAGGCACGAGGAGTCTTGGCGGGGATCCGGCGATCCCGCGGATGCGCAGGAAGCTGACCCGCGAACACCTGCTCGAGGGTCGGGGAACGTCTCGGCGGACGCGGGCGCTTCGCGCGCAGTGCAGCGTTCTCGTCTGGCGCGAGATGGAATGTCGGCGCGTAGTGAACATTGGGGATGGCCTTGGCCGTGATCGCTGCGGCGTCGAGCTCGTTGATCCCATACGTGCCCAGGAAGATCTTGGTGTCCTCCGGCCGCTTCTCAGCTTTCAGGCGATTCAGGATTCGCGTCCGGGCTTTCTCCGTATAGAGGTGCAGGACGATGACGGGCGGCTCGGTCATGCTCGGCCCGAGCTTTCAACGCTGCGGCATTCGAGTGTGCGTGCGGCCATCGTCACCACTCCTGCTGGCGCTAACGATTGCACGATCGCCGCTTCGGTTCAACGGATCTTTCGTCAGCCGTTGACGGACAGGACAACGTTCCCGGTCTTCTGCTCCGTCTCGACGTACCTGGTCGCTTCGACGACGTCCTCCAGCGGATAGCTCCGGTCGACGACGGCCCGGTAGTCGCCGGCCTCGATGCGCTCCCTGAGGAAGACGACGTCGTTCTGCGTGTACTTCGGAATCGGGAGTGTCACCCTCTTGGTCCCGACCCACCGGGTGATCACAGCCAGGACTGGAACGTGCCACATGAAGCCGAGGTCGGTCTCGATGTAGAGCCCGCCCGACTTCAGCGAGCGTCGACACCGCCGGAAGGAGTGCTTGCCGACCGCATCGACGATCACGTCGTAGAGCTCGCCGTTCTTCGTGAAGTCCTCCCGGGTGTAGTCGACGACGCCGGCGGCGCCGAGGGTGCGCATCAGCTCGACGTTCTTCGTGTTGCAGACGGCGGTCACCTCGGCGCCGAAGTAGCTGGCCAGCTGCACCGCGGCCGTGCCTATGGCTCCCGACGCGCCGTAGACGAGGATCCTCTGCCCAGCCTGGAGATCCGCACGCCTGATGATCCCGAGCGAGCTGAGCCCTCCGTCGCAGATCGAAGCAGCTTCCTCGAAGCTCATCCCGGTCGGCATGTGCGCAACCCTCGCGCTCGCCGGCAGGCAGATGAACTCTGCATTCGCTCCGAACCTGCCGCTGATGCCGAAGACGCGGTCACCGACCGCGAAATTGCTGACCGCCGCGCCCACCGCCTCGACCTCTCCCGCAAGCTCGGAGCCCAGGATCCTCTGCCTCGGTCGCCGCAGGCCGCTGAAGAAACGCCAGAAGAACGGGTCGGCCCGGCGGATGTGGCAGTCCGTCCGGTTGACGGTCGTGGCGCGGATCCGGATCAGGACTTCGTCCTCGTTGGGATCCGGCCGCTCGACCTCCTCGAGTCGCAAGACCTCGGGAGGCCCGTATCGGTCGTGGACGACCGCCCTCATGCGAGTTTTTGTCTCCACGACTCTTACCCTATCAGGGCGTTATAGTCTTTTCAACCAGAACTGCGGCCGGCCGTCCGGGCTCGTGGGGTGACCGACTCCGACCCGTCGTACTCGTCGTGACGCTTCCACCACTCGTAGGTCGGCGTCTGCGGGTAGCCGTCGGGTGAGTCCTCCCACTCCTCCTGACGTCCGAGCGCGGTGATGTCGAGGAAGCTCCACGTGCTGCCCATTGCCTCGTCGCCGCGGGCATTGACGAAGTAGGTGCGGAAGATCCGGTCCTCGTCGTCTCGGTAGAAGGCGTTGGTGCCGTGCCACTCGTCGACGCCGAAGTCGGCATCGAACTCGTCCGTCAGCGTGTACCACGGGATGAGCTCCCAGCCCATCCGCGCCTTCCAGCGCTCGATGTCGGCCTGCGGGGCGCGCGAGACGAACGCCAGCGTGGTGTCGCGTGCGTTCAGATGAGCGGGGTGGGCGATCTGATCGCCGACCATCGAGCAACCGGGGCAGCCACCCTTGGGCCAGTCGGCGACGCCGGGCTCGAAGAAGAAGCGGTAGACGATCAGCTGCCGGCGCCCTTCGAACAGGTCGAGCAGGCTCACCGGGCCATCCGGGCCCTCGAACGCGTAGTCCTTGTCCACCTCCATCCGCGGCATCCGGCGGCGCTCGGCGGCCAGTGCATCGCGGGCGCGGGTCAGCTCCTTCTCCTTCACCAGCAGGTCCTCGCGTGCAGCGTCCCACTCCTGCTGCGAAACGACCGGGCGGCATCCTCATTGCGATTCCTCCTCCTTCAGCAATACACGGCCGGTGAGTACGCTCTCCGCCGTGGCGCCTGTCGAAACCAACGCCCGCCGGTAGGAGCTGCTGCATGGCGGGGCGGGAAGGTCCGGTCGGGCAGGTCGCCGTCGTGGGCGCGGGCGTGACCGGACTCTTCGTCTCGCACGAACTGAGGCGGTTGGGGGTCGATGCCGTCACCGTCTACGAGCGGACCGGGATCGGCGCAGGCGCGTCCGGCGTCCAGCCCGGTGGGATCCGCCAGCAGTGGGGCACCGCGATCAACTGCCTGCTCGCGCGCGAGTCACTGGCCACCTACCGCGACGCGCAGGCACGCCTAGAGATGCGTGTCGACCCCTGTTTCCGGGCGTGCGGTTATCTCTTCCTCGCCCACTCTGCGGAGACGCTGGCCCGGCTGGCTGCAAACGTCGAGCTCCAGAACGAGCTCGGCGTGGCCTCGTGGATCGTCGAGCCCGACGAGGCGGCGCAGCTCGTCCCTGGGCTCGATCCATCCTCACTCGCCGGCGCGGCGTGGTGCGCCGAGGACGGCTACCTCGATCGTCCCCAGGCGGTGCTCGAAGCGCTGGGCGAGCGCGCGTCGGTGGTCCAGGCAGACGTCGTGGGCCTCAGACCGGACGGGTCCGGGTGGAAGCTCTCCTTCACGGATGGCGAGACCGCCACGGCCGCGAACGTCGTCGTGGCTGCAGGATGGGAGTCGCGCGCGCTCGTGCCGGAGCTACCCATCGCGCGGGAAGCCCGGTACCTCTTCCTGAGCGACCCGATTCGGGAGCGACTGCTCGACCCGCTCGTGATCTCTCCGGAGCGTCACTTCGCAGCCAAGCAGCTCGCCGACGGCCGCGTGCTCGCCAGCGATCTCACGGCCGCCGGCGACCCCGGCCTCGAACGCGACAACTGGCGAAGCCACGTGCGTCACTGCCTCGAGGCGCTCTTGCCGGCGCTCGAGTTCGTCTCGCTGCCACTGCTCGTGGAGGGCTTCTACGACGTCACGCCTGACCATCAAGCGATCCTCGGCGAGGTGCGTCCAGGGCTCTGGGTGGCGGCGGGATTCAGCGGCCACGGGTTCATGGTCGCCCCGGCGGTCGGCCGGATCATCGCCGAGGCGATCGCGCTCGGACGCGAAGATGACGCGCTGCGCCTGCTCGACGTTCGCCGGTTCGCCGAGAAGCGGCTGCTGCCCGAGCCGCAGGTGGTCTAGGAGGGCTTGGCGGGAAGCACCGCGTCGAGCTCGAACTCGACGAGCACTCCCGGGGGAATGAGCCCGGCGACATAGAGAGTGGTGTTCGCAGGGTCGACCCCCGCGAATGCCTCCTGATGTGCCCGCACGGCTCCTTCCCACTCGCACCCCTGCAGCAAGTAGATGCGCGTCCGGATGACGTCCTCGCGCGTCGCTCCGAGCTCTGCCGCGGCCGCCAGCGCGCGCGAGATCGTCTCCCGCGTCTGGGCGTACACGTCGCCGGGGTGGAGCGCTGCGCCGCCGGGGCCGGTCGCAGCCGTGCCGCTGACCGCGATCAGATCCCCTTGCCGGGCGGCGCGAGAGTAGGCGGCCACTTCCTCGAAGCCGCCGCCGTCCCTGAATCGACTCGACATCTCAGGAGGACCCTAGCGAACTGCCCGCTCAGCGAAAGTGCGGCAGAACGCGCTCGGCGAGCAGCTCCACGCCGTGTGCCGTCGTCAGTCCCGTGGGGGTGCCGAACTCGATCCTGGACGCGCCCGCAGCGAACGCCCGCTCCGCATGCCGGATTACCTCGGCGGGTGTGCCCGCGAAGACGAACCGGTCGAGCGGCGGTTCGTCGCCGGGTCCGAGTGCGAGCGTCGGGTCACGACCCGCGACCACCGGCAGGTAGAGCTCCACCTCCGCCCTGGCTCGTGCGCGAGCTGCATCACCGTCCTCGTCCACGACAGTCACCGCGCCGAGGACGATGCCGACGTCGTCCGAGCCGATCCACTCCCGCACCAGGGGAACGAGCTCCGGATTCGCGGATCCGCCGAGCTTCAGCTCCGCCGCGCCCACCTCGCCCGCGAAGGCGGCCGTGCGCTTCGCCCAGGTCCCGAGCAGGAGCGGCACCTCTCGCCGGAGCGGCTCGTACTGGAAGCCCTGGCCCGGCGCAATCGTGAACCGCTCGCCGGCGAACCCGCTGAGGTCGCCGGCAAACAGCCGCCTGATCACGGTCACCGCCTCGCGCAACGCGGTCAGCGGCCGGTCTTCTGCCAGGCCGAGCGCGTCGAGCCATGCGCCCTGCACGAGGCCGAGGTACGCACGGCCGTTCGAGACGGCGTCGAGCGCTGCGATCTGGCCGGCGATCTCGACCGGGTGCAGCGTGTAGGGGTTGAGAGCGGCCGGCCCGACCCGCACGCGCTCGGTCGCCTGCGCGATCAGGAGCAGCGGTGCGATCGCGGGCTGGTAGAGCAGGTCGTGGTAGACCGAAACGACGTCGAACCCGCCCGCTTCCGCCTGCTGCGCGAGCGCCGTGTACTCGGCCGGGCTCTTGTCCGACTGGATCCCGAGCCCGAACTCCATCTCCGTCTAGGTGAGGTCGCTGGTGTGCATCGTCCGCTCGCCGATCCGCTCGATGCGCATGATCACGCGCTCGTCCGGGTCGGGACAGCAGACGAGCGAGTCCTGCTCGAGCCAGTCGGACGCGGGCAAGCGGCGCTGCTTGGCGGGGAGCAGCGGAATCACGGACTGCAGCGCGTAGAGACAGAAGAAGCGCCCCGGCGGGATGCGCACGCGGCTGGACTCGGTCAGCTCGAAGTAGTCGCCGACCTCGAGCCCGCAGACCGAGCGGCCCTCGATCCGCTCGACCGTGACCCGCAGGTCGTAGATCGCCATCTCGTCGCCGGCCACGGTCTCAACGCTATCGCCTAGACTCGCGCGTCGTGTTCGACTACTCCGAGCGCAGGCGGCAACTCGGCGACCGGATGGACGAGGCCGGTGTCGACCTCCTCTTCCTCGCACCCTCTTCCGATCTGGAGTACCTCACCGGGGTCGAGCGGATGATCCCGACGTTCGGTCAGTCGCAGTACGCCCACGGCTGGGTGGCGGGTGCGTTCTTCCGTCCGGGCCGCGAGCCCGTCTTCGTCCTGCCGCGGATGATGACGCTGTTCGACGTGGCCGGGGAGCTGCCGGGCGAGCTGGTCGTCGTGAGCGAGCGCGACGACGGACCCGCGCTCTTCGAGGCCGCGGCGCGCAGTCTGGGCGAGACGGGCACTCTCGCGATCGGTGACCGGAGCTGGGCGGAGACGATGATCCACCTCACCGCGGCTCTGTCGCCGCAGCGTGTCGTGACCGGGTCGTCGCTCGTGAACGAGCTGCGACGGACGAAGTCTCCGGAAGAGCTTGCCGTGATGGAGCGCGCCTGCGGGGTCGCCGACGCGACGATTGCGGCGGTCGCGCCCAAGGTCAGGCCGGGTGTGACGATGCTCGACCTGGTCGAGGAGGTCGAGCACGTGATGCGCGTCAAAGGCTCCCGGGTTCCGTCCTTCACCACCCATGTGTTCACGGGCTTCGGCGAAGGGAAGAGCTCGGCGGACGAGACCCGCACCGTGCCGGTCGAAGAGGGCGACGTGGTGATGTTCGACTTCGGCGCCGTCGTGGACGGCTACTGCTCCGACTTCGGCCGGACAGTGTGTGTCGGCGAGCCGGGCTCGGACGTGCGCGACGCGTACGCGCTCGTCCTTGCAGCCCAGGAGGCCGGACGTGCCGCACTCCTGCCTGGTGTGCCCGCGAACGAGGTCAACCGCGCCTGCCGGCAGCCGATCGAGGCAGCCGGTTACGGCCCGAACTTCAAGCACCGCATGGGCCACGGGATCGGCCTAGATGTCCACGAGCGCCCGTTCGTCTCCGAGGAGGACGATACACCGCTCGAGCCCGGCATGACCTTCACCGACGAGCCGTCGATCCTGGTCGACGGCCGCTTCGGCGTTCGCACCGAGGACGTCGTCGTCTGTGAGCCGGGCGGCGGCCGAAAGCTGAATGCGTTCCCGCCCGACCTGATCGTCAACGCCTGAGGTCGGGGCGGCCGCGGCGAGCGGCCGCCCCGAATACGCACCTAACGCGGCCGAGGCAGGCGCACGTCGACAGAGTAGAGCGGGTTGAAGACCGCGCCCTGCAGGTCGCTCGTCGCCGCGAACACCTGAGTCGGCTGGATCAGCGGGAAATACGGCCCCGACCGGTTCAGCCGGTTCTGGATCTGCCGATAGAGCGGCGCGCGTGCGACGTTGCTGGTCGTGACACGCGCCCGCGCGGCAATCTTCTCGAGCGTCGCGTCACCGCCCTTCTTCCAGCCGACTCGAAGCCCGACGAGCTCGCCCGGCATGAAGGCGAGATAGTCGGCCGGGTCCGGATAGTCCGGCCCCCAGAGCGACAGGCCGAAGGCCATCTTGCCGCTGCGGTACTTGTCCAGCCACGTGCCCACCGGAGCTCCCGAGAGCTCGACCTGGAGCCCGATGTCCTGGAGGTTCGCCTGCACCCGCTGGGCGAGCGTGGTGAAGGCAACGCCGTTGATCGTGAGGTCGCTCGGGAACTCGAGCGTGAACGTCTGATCCCCCACACCGGACGCTGCGAGCTCGCTCTTCGCACGGGCGAGGTTGCGCTTGACCGCCGCCCTCTGCGGCAGTGACCCGAGGAACATCGAGGGGATGATCCCGCGCGCCTGAATCGCTCCGCCGCCGGCGAGCCGAGCGAACGAGGGATAGTCGAGCGCGGCCCGCACCGCCGACTGGAAGCGCTTGTTCGACGTCGCCGCCGAGATCGCGGGGTTGTTGTTCGCGAACAGCCAGAACACCCAGGTGGACGGTTGTGTCCGCACGCGCAGGCGGCTGTTGCCCTTCAGCGACTGTGCCTGCTGAGCCGACAGGTCGATCGCCACCTCGTGCCGTCCGCGCTGGACGTTGATGAACTGGGTCGCAGCCACCATGTTGCGCACGACGACACGCTCGAAGGCGGGCTTCTGGCCCCAGTAGCGCGAGTTCTGGTCGAGGACGAGCCGGGACGTCGTGCTGTACTCCGTCAGCACGTACGGCCCGCTCCCGACGCCGCGCGACGCGGCCGAGTTGAACCACTTCTCCGCCTTGTCCTTCTTGTCGGCTCCCGGTGCGTCAGTGGCGCCGTGCGCACGCGCGAGCTTGGAGTTCACGATTCCGAGCGACGTGTTCGCGACAATCGCCGGGATCGCGGTGTTCGGCGCTTTCGAGCGCAGGACGACGGTGTGCGTCCCGCGTGCCGACGTGGTCACGCCCGCGAGCAGGAAGGACGGGTTGCCCTTCAGGTTGACCAGCCGCCGGAACGAGAAGACCACGTCTGCGGCGGTCATCGGCGTGCCGTCCGCGAACCGGATGTCGCGGCGGAGCTCGAAGGTGTAGGTCCTCGCATCCTTGGACGCCCGGAAGCTCCTGGCGGCAAGCGGCGCCGGTCGTGAGACGTCGGCGCCCTTGAAGGTCAGCAGCGTGTCGAAGATCCCGCGATTGATGATCGACGCGGTCGGCTCGAACGCCCGCTGCGGATCCGATGTCCTGATCTCGAAGGAGCGGTCGACGACGAGCGTGTCCTGACTCGGGGCGGCCGACCCCGTCGACGCTGCATACGCCGCCGCTGCCACGAGCGCGAGGCTCGCGATCAAGCCTGCTTTGCTCCGCAACCTGCCTGCCATTTGGGCTCTCCTTCCCGTTGGTGGCGAGATTCGAGCCTACTCCGCGGGTGCGGCGCGTGCCAGCCGCTCAGACTTGACCGCGGGCGGCGCGGGCGGCTCGCCCGGCGCCTGGAGCCAGCAGGCGGCCGATCGCTCCGGTACGAGCTCGACGAGAGGAGGCTCGTCCGACCGGCAGCGCTCGAACACGTACGGGCAGCGCGTGTGGAAGCGGCAGCCGGGCGGCGGCTGCGCAGGATCGGGCACCTCTCCCGGCAGGGCCTCCGGCAGGATCCCGGCGCCGTCCGCTCGCGGCACTGCCGCGATGAGCGCCTCGCTGTATGGATGGAGAGGCGCCGCCCAGAGCGCCCTGGTGGGTGCGGACTCGACGATCTGGCCGAGGTACATGACCGCAACGGTGTCGGCGACGTGGCGAACGATCGCGAGGTCGTGCGAGATGAGCAGGAGGCCGAGGTCGAGCTCCCGCGCGAGCCCGGCCAGGAGGTTCGCGATCTGCGCCTGCGCGGACGCATCGAGTGACGCCAGAGGCTCGTCGAGGACGATCACCGACGGATCGGCCGCGAGCGCCCTCGCGATCGCGATCCGCTGACGCTGACCGCCCGAGAACTCGTGCGGGTAACCCCGGGCCGCGCTCGCAGGCAGACCCACCTGCTCGAGCAGCTGCGCGATGCGCGCCGGCCGCTGCGCGCGTCGGGCGAGTCCGAGGGTGGTCAGCGCCTCGCCGATCTGCTCGCCGATCCGCCGGCGAGGGTTGAGCGAGGAGAACGGATTCTGGAACACCATCTGGAGGCGGGCGAGATCCCGCGGCCGGGCGCCCCGTGTCAGCGGTCGCACCTCCCGGCCCTCGAAGTGGATCGTCCCGGCCAGCGGCGCGACCATGCCGACGGCAGCGCGCGCGAGCGTCGACTTTCCGCAGCCGGACTCGCCCACGAGGCCGACGATCCGGCCGCGTCCGACTTCGAGGCTCGCGCCGGCGACGGCGCGGACCGGCCCGGCGCCCCGGCGCTCGTACTCGACGACGACGTCTTCGAGCGCGAGGGCGCTCATCCGCGCAGAGGGTCGACGGGGCAGGCGAGCGTTCTCCCGTTCACCGGCACGAGCGGAGGAACCGACTCGCGGCAGGATTCAAGTGCGAAGCGGCAGCGAGGATGGAACGCGCAGCCGGGCGGAGTGCGCGCCACTGCCGGAGGCGTTCCCGGGATGGCGACGAGCGCCGACGCAGCCGCCGCCTCCGGGTGCGGCAGTGCGTCGAGGAGGCCTCGCGTGTAGGGGTGACGAGGCCGGCTGAGCACGTCGGCACGGCTTCCTCCCTCGACGATGCGGCCCGCGTAGAACACCGCGACGCGGTCGGCGATCGCCGAGAGAACGCCGAGATCGTGCGAGATGAGGATGATCGAAAGACCCGTCTCGCGCCGAAGCCGGTCGAGCAGACGGATGATCCCGGCCTGCACGGTGACGTCGAGCGCCGTGGTCGGCTCGTCGGCGACGAGCATGGTCGGCCGGCAGGCGAGGGCGACCGCGATCGCGATCCGCTGGCGCATGCCGCCGGAGAACTGGTGCGGAAAGGCGTTCAGCGCGCTGCTCGGATCGGGAATCCGCACCTCACGCAGCAGCTCGAGCGCACGGCCGGCTGCGTCGCGGCGCCCCAGGCTCAGGTGCCGGCGTACGTGCTCGGTGAGCTGCGTTCCGACGGACAGCATCGGGTGGAGCGAGGTCATCGGATCCTGGAACACCATCGCCAGGTCGCGGCCGCAGATCCGCCGCAGTTCCCTCTGAGGCAACCGGAGCAGGTCGCGCCCTGCGAAGACTGCGCTGCCGCCGGCCGTCCCGCCGGGCGGCAGCAGCCCCATCAGCGCGAGCACCGACATCGTCTTCCCGCTGCCACTCTCTCCGGCGATCCCGAAGACCTCGCCCGGCTCGACGCGGTAGTCGATCCCGTCCACCACGGTGACCTCGCCGGAGGGAACCGGGAGCCGGACGCGCAGCTCGTCGACCTCGAGCAGGGCGCTCACAGCCGCTCCCTCGACTCGCGCGCGGTTCGGGGATCGAAGACGTCGCGGAGGCTGTCGCCGATGAAGTTGAAGGCGAGCACCGCGGTGAAGATCGCGAGGCCGGGGAACGTCCCCATCCACCAGAACTGGAAGTACTGCGTGCCGGTGGCCACCATCGAGCCCCACTCCGCCGCCGGCGGCTGGGCGCCGAGGCCGAGGAACGAGAGCCCGGACAGCAGCAGGATGGCGTTGCCGACGTCGAGGGTCGCGAGCACCAGCACCGGCCCGACGACGTTCGGAAGCACGTCGCGCACGAGGGCGCGCCGGGACGATGCTCCGAGCAGCCGGGTCGCCCAGACGTACTCGGACTCGCCGACCGAGAGGACGAGACTGCGCACGACGCGCGCGTAGGACGGCCAGGCGACGATGACGAGCGCGAGCACGGCGTTCGTGAGGCCGCGTCCCAGCGCCGCGGTCACGACCATCGCCAGGATGATCGCCGGGAACGCGAAGACGAGGTCGGCGGTGCGCATCACGGCCCCGTCGACCCAGCCGCGGAAATAGCCTGCGAGCGCTCCGAGAACTCCGCCGATGGTCGAGGCGAGCACGACCAGAAGCAGGCCGAGCGGCAGGGAGATGCGGGCGCCGTAGACGACTCGAGAGAAGACGTCGCGGCCCAGCTCGTCCGTGCCGAACAGGTGGTCGGCCGAGGGCGACGCGAAGGGCGTGAACGCCTGCTCGAGCGGGTCGTAGGGCGCGACGAGCGGGGCGAAGGCCGCGACGAGCAGCCAGACGACGGCGATCGTCGCGCCGGCGACGGTCAGCGGCTGCCGCCGTGCTTGCGACCACCGCGGCAGCCAGCGGGCGCGGGCCTTCTCCTCGACGACGGTGGTGCTCACGTGACGCGGATCCTCGGGTCGATCACGCCGT
This sequence comes from uncultured Gaiellaceae bacterium, assembly GCA_963749515.1. Taxonomy (GTDB): domain Bacteria; phylum Actinomycetota; class Thermoleophilia; order Gaiellales; family Gaiellaceae; genus Gaiellasilicea. The sequence continues at coordinate 55,107 of CAVVMR010000010.1, read as the reverse complement.
AGAGCACGTCGACGACGAAGTTGATCGTGACGTAGACGACAGCCACGAAGAGGCTGACGCCCATGATCGACGGAAGGTCGAGCGTCACCGCGCTGCGGTAGGCGTACTGACCGATCCCGGGCCAGGCGAAGATCGTCTCGACGAGGACGGTTCCGGTCAGGACGTTCGCGAAGATGAGCCCGATCACCGTCACGACCGAGGGAAGCGCGGCGCGGAGGACGTGGCGGACGAGCACGGTTGCCTCGGGCAGCCCTTTCGCTCGGGCTGCGCGGACGTAGTCGTTCCGGATCACCTCGAGGACCGCCGAGCGCGTGTAGCGGGTCAGCAGGCCCACGTTGTACGCGGCGAGGACGAGCGCCGGGAGGATCAGATGGTGGAAGGCATTCCAGGCCGTGTGCCACTGGCCGGCCAGCATGGCGTCGACCGTGAACGCGCCCGTCTTGTGCGGCGGCGCCACGAGGCTCGGGTCGAGCCGGTCACCGCCGGGAAACCAGCCCAGGCGGAAGAAGAAGACGTACAGAGCGACGAGCGCGACCCAGAAGGTGGGCATCGAGATTCCCGCGAGCGAGACGACCCGCAGGAGATGGTCGGTGGGCCGGTTCCAGCGGACCGCGGCGACGACACCGAATGTGACACCGACCAGGATTGCGATCAGCGTGGAGAGGATCGCGAGCTCCGCAGTCGCAGGCACATACGTTGCGAGGTTCTTCCGGACGGGCTGGTGATCCTGAAGCGACTCCCCCAGGTCGCCGTGCAGCAGGTTCGTCAGGTAGCGCCAGTACTGGACGGGGACCGGCTCGTCGAGCCCGTAGCGCTCCTTGAACGCCTGTACCGCTGCAGGATCGGCGGCCGCCTGCTCCCCGAGATTCGCGGCCACCGGGTCGCCGGGCACGATCTGCGTGAAGGCGAACGCGACGAGCGTGATGCCGAGAGCGAGCAGGACGAGCGCCGCCGCGCGCCGGAGGAGAAAGCGGGCGAAGGGCGGAGCCGGGACGCGCGGGAATCTCACGGCGAGGGCTCGATAGTAAGTTCCTCCGCAAGTCGCGGCCAGAAGCTCACCATCGTGCGCGCGCCGAGATCGAAGCCCGAGAGGCGCAGGAACTCGTTCGGTGCGTGGTGGCGCTCGTCCGGGTGGCCGAACCCCAACAGGAGCGCCTCGACCCCGAGGTGTCGCTGCAGCATCTCGGTGACCGGAACCGACCAACCCGTTCGGAAGATGACCGGCTCGCGGCCGTACGCGTCCTCGAGGGCTTCGCGCGCCGCCCGTACGGCGGGGTGGCTCGTGCTCGCGACGAACGGCGGGCAGCCGGCCAGGGTCCAGTCCACCTGGAGCTCGACCCCTTTGGGCACGTTCTCCCGCAGTTGCGCGACGACCTGCTCGATCACCTGCGCCGGCTCCTGGTCGGGAACGAGGCGGCACGAGAGCTTCGCGTGCGCTTCGCAGGGGATGACGGTCTTGATCCCCTCGTCCATGAAGCCGCCCCAGATGCCGTGCACGTCCAGCGTCGGCCGCGACCACAGTCGCTCGAGCGGGCTGAACTCGAGCTCGCCGGAGCGCGCGTCACCAAGCTGCGCCTCGTCGAAGGGCAGCTCGCGCCACGACTCGAGCTCCTCCTGCGAGGGCGCCCGAACGGGCTCGTAGAACCCGCGGACGGCGATGGTGCCGTCTGGGCCGCGGAGCGTGGCGAGGAGCTCGGCCATGACGTGGAGGGCGTTCGCCGCGACGCCGCCGTAGGTGCCTGAGTGGAGGTCGGTCTGCCCCGTGCGAACCGTGAACTCGAGAGCGGCCATGCCGCGCAGCCCGATCGGGATCCCGGGCACCCCGTCCGCGTACTGCGCCGAGTCCGAGATCACGGCCACGTCCACGTCGCGAAGGCGCTCGTCCGAGCGGAGGAACGCGTCGAGCATGTCCGCCCGCAGCTCCTCCTCTCCCTCGACGATGAACCGCAGGTTCACCGGGAGCTTCCCAGTGGTCGAGAGCAGCGCGTCGAGCGCGGCGACGTTGACGTACATCGGCCCCTTGTTGTCCGAGGCGCCGCGCGCGTACAGGCGCTCGTCCCGGATCGTCGGCTCGAACGGCGGCGACTCCCAGAGCGCCAGCGGGTCGGCAGGCTGCACGTCGTAGTGGCCATAGAGAAGTGCAGTCGGCGCCTCCGGGCCGGCGTGCAGCCAGTCGCCGTAGACGATCGGGTTTCCCTCGGTCTCGACGAGCTCGACGTGCTCGAGGCCGATCGCGCGGAATCGCTCCGCGAGATAGCCGGCGGCTGCGCGCACGTCTGGTGCGTGTCGCTCGAGGGTGCTGATGCTGGGGATGCGCAGCAGGTCGGCGAGCTCGCCGAGATGGCGGTCGCGATGCTGCTCCAGGAACGCGAGCGGATCGGTCACTTTCGGGTCTCCGGGTCGAGGTAGGCACGTAGTCCGTCACCAAAGAGGTTGATCGAGAGGACGAGCAGCAGGAGCGCGATGCCGGGATAGATCGCGAGCCACGACGCGCGGTTCACGTACTGCCGCCCCTCGTTCAGCAGCGAGCCCAGCGACGGGTCCGGCAGCTGAACGCCGAGGCCGAGGAAGCTCAGCCCTGCCTCGAGCAGGATCACGAAGGAGACGTTCAGCGTGGCGAGCGCGATCGCAGATGGGAGCACCTGGGGCAACACGTGCTTGACGAGCGTCCGGCGGGTACGGGAGCCGGCGGCCTCCGCCGCGAAGACGTACAGCTCCTGCTTGACCGCGAGCGTCTCGGCTCGGATGACACGCGCGTACGTCATCCACTGCGTGAGCGCGATCACGAACACGAGGCTCGAGATCCCGGGCTCGAGCACCGTCATCACGGTGATCGCGAGCAAGACGATGGGGACGGCGAGCATCGTGTCGGTCGCCCGCATGATCACCGCGTCGACCTTACGCCCGGCGAATCCCGAGAGCAGTCCGAGAGTGACGCCGACGACTCCCGCGACCAGCACCGATGCCGCCGCGACGAGCAGCGAGATCCGCATCGCGATGAGGATCCGGGCGCCGACGTCGCGGCCGAGCGAGTCGGTGCCGAGCAGGTGGTCGGCGCCACCACCGCTCCAGGCAGGCGGCTGGAGTCGGTTGACGAGGTCGTTGTCATACGCCGGGTCCTGGACGAAAAACGCGGCACCGGCGGCAGCGATGAACACGAGCAGCAGCACGCCGCCCACGGCGCCTGCGGGGTACGTCCGTGCGAACGCCCGCACGTGATGCCGCAGACCGGAAGGGCGAAGGGAGACTGCATCGAGCTCGGCGGCGACGTCGGTCATAGGTCGTCCCGCACGCGCGGGTCGGTCGCGATCTGGACGAAGTCGACCAGCAGGCTCGAAAGCACGATCCCCGTCGCGGCGACGATCGTCACTGCCTGCACGACGGGGAAGTCCCGGGCGTTGATCGACTCGACGGCCAGGCGCCCGATGCCCGGCCACGAGAAGACCTGTTCCGTGATCACGGCCCCGCTGACGAGCTCGGCGAGGCTGATGCCGACGATCGTGACGACGGGCATCAAACCGTTCGGCGCCGCGTGCCGGTAGAGAACCCGCCGACTGCGGAGCCCCTTGGCGCGCGCGGTGCGGACGTAGTCCTCACGCAGGACGCCGATCATGCTGGAGCGTGTCAGCCTCGCGACCGTGACGAGCGGGACGATGCTGAGCGCAACCGCGGGCATGATCAGCGACTCGAACCCCTGGTCGCCCGCGATCGGCAGCAGCCCGAGCTTCACGCCCAGGAAGAGGATGAGCAGGATCCCGAGCCAGAAGGACGGGGTTGCCTGTCCGACCGTGAGGAATGCGGTGACGACGTGATCGGCCCGCCGCCCGTGCGCGACCGCTCCGAGCATCCCGAGCGGGATGCCGACGACGATCGCGAGCAGTAGCGCTGCGCCGGCGAGCTTCAGGGTCGCGGGAAGCCGATCGAGGACGAGCTCGAGCGCGGGCGCCTGGAAGCGGATCGACTGCCCGAAGTCGCCCTGCAACGCGTTGCCGAGAAACTTGACGTACTGGACGTGGAGCGGTTGATCGAGGCCGAACTCCTCGATCAACCGCTCGCGTGTCTCAGGCCCTGCTCCCAGCGGCACGATCAAGTCGACCGGGCTCCCGGAGATGCGGGAGATCGCGAAGACGATCACCGTCAGCAGCCACAGGACGAGTACTGCCTGGAGCAGCCGGCCAATCGCGTATCGAGCCACCTTTAGCTGCTGCCGACCTCGTAGAGGTAGATCTGCTCGTCGCTTCGAGGCTTCCACGGCAGCCCGTCGGAGACGCCGTAGGTGTCCTTGTAGGCGTAGAGGTAGATGAACGGCGGGTCGTCGTAGATCAGCCGCTCCGCCTCCTGCAGCGCCTGCTCGTGGGTCTCGGCGTCCGCCGCCTGAGCGGCCGCGTTGATCTTGGCGTCAACCGCCTTGTTCGAGTACCAGGAGAAGCCCTTCGTGCCCGAGAGGACCGCGACCTGGAGCTCGTCGAGCGAGTCGAAGAAGGCGTTCCCCCACGCCGCGTAGAAGGCTTCAGGGATCTTGCGCTCCTGCGTCGCCTTGGCGAAGACTCCGAATTCGACCGCCTGGATCTTGGCGTCGATGCCGACGTCGCCGAGCTGGTCGACGACGGCCTGAACGACCTCTTCGCCGAGCAGGTAGCGCCCGCGCGGCACCATCAGCGTCATGGGGAAGCCGTCGGCGTAACCGGCATCGGCGAGCAACTGCTTCGCCTTGTCCTGGTCGAACGCGTACGGCTCGAGCTCCGCGGTATGGCCGACGAAGTAGTCGGGCGCGAAGGTCGCGACCGGCGTCGCATAGCCGCTCATGACGTTCTCGACGATGGACTCCTTGTCGATTGCGTAATTGAGCGCCTGGCGAACCTCCTTCTTGGCGAGCGGCTCGCTGTCCAGGGTGTTCAGCCAGATCGACGCGACCCGGGCGCTCGGCACCGACTCAACCGTTGCGTTTCCGCCCGATTCGACCTCTGCGATGTTGTCCGGCGGTACGTTCGTGATGATGTCGACGTCCCCGGTCTGGATGGCCGCGAGCCGCGCCGAAGCATCGGGCATCGTCTTGAACGTGACCTCGGTCACCTTCGGCGCGCCGAGGAAGTAGCTCGGCTTCGCCTTCATCACGACTTCGTTGTTGCGGTTCCACCGGACCAGCTCGTACGGGCCTGTGCCGTTCGGCTTCGACGCAAGCTCCTGGCCGCCGCCGTTCGGCACCATCATCAGGGACGCCATGCGACCGAGGAAGAGCGGATCCGGATAGTCCGTCGTGATCCGTAGCGTCGTCGCGTCGACGGCCTCGACGCCTTTGATCGACTCGAATTGGTAGGCGAGCAGAGGTGCTTCCTGCCCTTTCAGCAGACCGGAGACGCGCTCCACGTTGTACACGGCGGTCTCCCCGTCGAAGCTCTCACCGCCGGCGAACTCGACACCTTCGCGGAGCGTGAACTCCCACGTGGTCGGGTTGACCTGCTTCCAGCTCGTCGCGAGGACGGGGCTGAACTTGGTCGGCTCGTCGGGGTCGCGCTCGAGCAGCGGGTCGTAGAGGTGCCGGAGCACGTTGACCGTGGGCGTCTCGCGCTGATTCTGCGGGTCCATGGTCGTCGGGTCCACACCCTGCGCCACGACGGCCTCCGCCGGAATGTTCGCCTGCTCACCCGTCGACGTCGTGCCCGTGCCTGTGGCCTCGTTGTCGTCGCCGCCGCACGCCCCCAGCATCAGCGCCGCCGCCGCGAGGACGGCCGACATGGCCAGTCGTGTCCAATCCCTGCTCATCCCCCATCCTCCTTCTTGCACTATCAGGTCAGACCGCGGGCTCGACCACCTTCAGCCCGCTCGACGGTTCCGGTGAGGCGGTCACGTCTCGGACGAGAGACTCGGCCGCCATCTGCAACAGGCGCTCGCCGATCTCGGCTTCGGCGCCGGTCGGGTCGCCGAGGACGCCGCTCGGGCTCTGCGACCGGATCCCATAGAGAAACGACGACATCTGGGAGCGCGGAACCTGCTCGGGTGCGTAGAACGCCTCGTCGGTCAGTCCCGGGGCAGCGTGCTCCATGCGCACGAGCTCGGGCACGTACGCGAGCATCATCGCCGTCTCCGAGTACCCAGCGTGGACACCGGCCCGGCCGATCGTCACCCCGTGCTCGGCGAGGTACTCGCCCATCCTGAGCATGTCGTCGCCGAGGCGCATCGAGAGCACGACCTCGGTCCGATCGGCCAGGCTGCGCGCAAGCCACGGGAAGTGCGCTTTCATCATGTCGGCGTTGCCGCCGTGCGACGGGAACACCACGATGCGCTCGAATCCGTGCCCCGCGAGGCTCGTGCAGTAGTCCGTGAGCACAGCGACGAACGTCTCCGGGCGAAGCGTGAAGGAGCCCGGGAAGCTCATGTGATGGTCCGAGAGCCCGGGCCGCAGCGTGGGAGCGACGAGTGCGGTACCGGCGAGGACGGCGGCACGCTCCGCGATCGCGGTACCGAGGTAGGTGTCCGTCCCGATCGGCAGGTGCGGGCCGTGCTGCTCGACTGCGCCGCACGCGAGCAGGACTGTGGTCTTGCCCTCCGCGAGCGCCTGCTCCACCTGAAGCCACGTCATTTCCTCGATGAGGACTGTCATCCGACCTCCTCTCTCTCTCAACGCGGAGCGGTGACATGACACCTACTGACATGACATGTAACCGGTTCGCGCATTTCCAATCCCACGGATCGGATCGGTGCCGAGAGGCGTCGCGAACGGGTAGGAGTTGCCCACGCAGGGCTTTGTGGAGTGGAGCTAGGCGGGCTCGAACCGCCGACCTCCTGGGTGCGATCCAGGCGCTCTCCCAGCTGAGCTATAGCCCCTCGGCCGCGCATTGTAGCGCGTCAGTTCAGGGCCGCCACCAGCTTCTCGAGCGTCTCCTGATCCCAGCCGTTGACGAAGTCGGCGTGCGTGCCGAAGCGCCCCGAGGCCTGGACCGGACGGCCGCTCTCGGTCGAGGGGTAGAGGAAGATCAGCACCAGGCTCGGCAGCGCGACCGGGTGGGCGCGCGGGCACTGGCCGCCGGATGCGTACGCGAGGTGGCGCTGGTGGTTGGCGCTGTCGAGGTCGCGCCCGTTCCAGCAGTTGGGAAACGTCGCGCGCAGGTGGAGCGACCGGTCCGGCGGGCAGGCCAGCACCACGGCGGAGCGCGGCTCGGCGCCGACGCCGCCGCACGCCCAGCCGACGACCGAGAGCGACTGCGGCCGGCGTGCGCTCGCGTTGCCCGCGATCATCTTCAGTCCGGGCGGGAACGCCCGCACCGGCGCGGTCGTCCGGCGCACGTAGTAGCCGACGGCCATGAGCGGCCGGAGCGCCCGGCGGCCGGCGAAGAGCGTCGGCACCCAGTACGCCGACGCGTCGCCGACGTCGCCGCAACTCGACTCGCCGCCGAGCAGCGACTCCGGTGTGGTCGCAGCGTCGACGACACGGTTGCCGATGAAGGTGTGGTTGTGCGACTTGCCCGGCTGCCCGAAGAACGCGATCGGGTCGTCGTTGTTGAAGTGGCTGAAGCCGCATCCGATCACGAAGTACCGCCCGCCCGGGAACCGGGGCGAGCTCTGGTCGGCTGACGCATGCTCGGCCAGGGCCGGAAACGCGGTGACGCCGGCGGCGAGAAACGCTGTCAGGACGAGCAACTGGGACGTGCGCGGGCGCAGCTTCAATCGCCCTCCGATCGACTGTGCGCCGATTGTCACACAGTCGGGATCAAGAGAGGATCAAGACGCGGTCGGGTGCAGGGATTCGAGCCGGTCGATCTTGGCGATCGCCGGGAAGAGGCGCGGCCAGATCAGCGCCGACACGATCGTCAGCGTGCCTCCGATGACGACGGCCGGAACGGCGCCGACGAGCGCAGCCGCGGCTCCCGACTCGAAGGCGCCGAGCTCGTTCGAGGCGCTGATGAACACCATCTCGACTGCGTTGACGCGACCACGGAGTGCGTCGGGGGTCGCGAGCGCCGTGATCATCGACCGGATGTTCATGCTGATCATGTCGACGAAGCCGCCCAGGGCGAGTGCCGCGAACGAGAGCGGGAACGAATGCGAGAGACCGAACACGACCATGCTCGCGCCGAAGAGCGCCACGACGATCAGGAGCTTTCGCCCCACCGCTCCCTGCAGTGGCCGTCTGGTCAGCATCACCCCGGCGAGCAGCGCTCCGACCGCCGGCGCGCTCCGCAGCACTCCGAGCCCCACCGGCTCCCACGTCGAGGATGTCGCGCGCGAAGAGCGGCAGGAGCGCGACCGCCCCGCCGAACAGGACCGCGACGAGGTCGAGTGAGATCGCACCGAGCAGCACCGGCGTCCGCCGGACGAAGCGCAAGCCGGCGAGCAGCGAGCCGAGCCGTGTCCCGACGATCTCCACCGGTCCCTGCTCGATCGCCCGCGTCCTGATCGACGCGGCGAGAAGCGCGGCCGTGAGCATGAGCGCGACGCCGGTTGCGTAGACCGCCTCGGGCCGGAGCGCGAAGAGCAGGCCGCCGAGTGCCGGGCCTGTCACGACGGTCGCCTGGAAGACAGTCGAGCGGAGAGCCAGCGCTCTCGTCAGCAGGCCGAGCGGCACGAGCGTCGGCCACATGGAGCGGATGGCCGGGTTACCGAGCGCGGCCGAGGAGCCACTGGCGAACGAGAGGGCGAGGAACGGCCAGAGCGAGCCTGCACCGGAGAGGCTGACGACCAGCAGCAGCGCGGTGATCGCTGCGTCGATGACCAGCGAGGCGATGTAGACCAGCTTGCGCGAGAGCCGATCGGAGATCGCACCCGCAGGCAGCGCGAAGAGGAGGAGCGGCAGGAACTCGGCGAGGCCGACGAGCCCGAGATGGAACGGGTTCCGGTCGATGCTCGTAGACCTGCCAGCCGACCGCGACGAACACCATCTCGCGTCCGAACCCGTAGAAGATCGACGAGCCGAGCAGGCGCGCGTAGTCGCGCTCGCGCAGAACCGGTGGCAGCCGCCTCCTCATCGGACGGCGAGGGTATCCCTACGATGCCTCCGTGCGCGCCGTCGTGCTCGACGCGGAGGGACAGCCCAGGCTCGCGGACGTGCCGGCGCCCGGCGAGCCGATGCGCGTGCTCGCGTCCGGCCTCTGCGGCTCGGACCTCGAGAAGATCGGGAACGCGCCGGCGGGCACGGTGCTCGGGCACGAGGTCGTTGCCGAGCGCGCCGACGGCGCCCGGGTCGCGCTCGTCCACCACCTTCCGTGCGGCGAGTGCGAGCGCTGCCGAGCGGGTCACGAGTCGACGTGCGACGCCTTCGCGGCCGCGACCATCGTCCCCGGCGGCTTCGCCGAGGCGGTGGCCGCCACGGACGGCGTCCCGCTGCCGAGCGCGATCGACGACGCGACCGGCACGTACGTCGAGCCGCTGGCGTGCGTGCTGCGCGGCGCCGAGCGGCTGCCGCGCGGGCGCGTCCTCGTCGTCGGGCACGGTTTCGTCGGCCGGCTCTTCGCAGCGGTGCTCCGCCACCGCGGCGACGACGTCTTCGCTGTCGATCTGAACCCGTCGCGAGGCGGTCGGGCTCCCGACGGGCCCGTCGAGGCCGCCGTTCTCTGCGCCCCCGCCGCGCCGCTCGAGACCGTTGTCTCGGGCGGCACCGTTCTCGTCTTCTCCCCCGCCGCGACGATCGACCTGGACGAGGTCTATCGCCGCGAGCTGACGCTGACCGGCTCGCGCTCGGCAACACCGCGGCACATGCACGAGGCGGCGGCGCTCCTCCCCGAGCTCGAGGTGCCCGCGCCGACGGTTCTGCCACTCGACCGCTTCCACGAGGGAATCGACCTCTACCGCCGCGGCGTTGCGCTGAAGGTCGTCTTCAGGCCGTGAGAGCCCTGCGCTTCCACGGCGTCGGGGATCTTCGGCTCGAGGAGATCCCGCGTCCTGAGCCAGGCCCGGGCGACGTGCTCGTCCAGGTCGAGGTCGCGCTCACGGACGGCACCGACCTGAAGGCCTTCCGGCGCGGCCACCCTGTCCTCCTGGGCGACTTGCCGAGCCCGTTCGGTCATGAGTTCTGCGGGATCGACGTCGCGACCGGCACACGTGTCGTCGCCGCCAACTCGGCGGCCGGCGACGAGCGCGGCGGGCCGCTCGAGCTCCTGAACGGCGCCTATGCCGAGTACCTGCTGGTCCCGGCCGCGATTGCCGAGGTCAACCTGCTGCCCGTCCCGCGAGGCCTCGCACCCGAGGTGGCGGCGATGGTCGAGCCGCTCGCGTGCTGCATCCGGGGCGTCGAGCGCGCGGACATCCAGCGTGGCGACCGCGTGACGATCCTCGGCGCCGGCCCGATCGGCTTGATGCTGTGCGCCTGCGTCACCGACGCCGGCGGCGTGCCCGAAGTCGTCGGCGGCCGGCCGGAGCGGCGCGAGCTCGTGCCGCTCTTCGGCGGTCGCCCGGGCGACGGCGAGCGCGCGGACGTCGTGATCGAGGCGGCGGGCACCGAGGACGCGTGGCAGAGGGCGATCGAGCTGGTCCGCCCCGGCGGCACGGTGGTCTATTTCGGCGGGCGCGAGGCGAACGCTTCGCTGCGCGTCGACGCATATCGCCTCCACTACGAGGAGCTGACGCTGCGCGGCGCCTTCCACCACGCACCGCGGCAGGTGCGCGCGGCTCTCACTTTCCTGGCGAGCGGCGCGTATCCCTGGGGGCGGCTCGTGACGCACCAGGTCGGGCTCGAGGGCGTCGCGGCGCTGTTCGCAGACCCGCCGCGCGACTACCTCAAGGCCGCCGTGATCCCCTAGCCGAAGAGAGTCAGGTCCGGCTCCCGCTCGCCGCGCAGCACCGCGAGGTCGACCTCGACGCAGCGGATCCCGCGCGACTCGGCGAGTGTGATCGCCTGCGGCTTGAACGATTGCGCGGCGAGGATGCCACGGCAGCGCTCCTTCGCCGGATCGACGCGGATGAAGCCGAGGTAGCGCGTCAACTGCTCCACCGCCTCGATCGTCCCGACCCGCTTGATCTCGACCGCGACCCAGCCGTCGTCGCAGTCGCGGCACATCAGATCGACGGGGCCGACCTCGGTCATCCACTCGCGCCGGACGAGCCGGAGCTCACCCTCCAGGCACTCGGGCCGCTCGGCGAGCGCCTCCTGCAGGTGCTTCTCGACCCCGTCCTTCTCGAGCCCGGCGACCTCGTCCATCGGCACGTCGAGATCGGAGAGAACCTCGGCGATCCTGATCTCCAGCTTGTCCTCTGTCTTGCCCGCCCGCTTGCGTACGACGATCAGGTTCTCGCCCTCCTCGATCACCGTCGGTGGCGTCATCCAGTTCAAGGGCTTATATCCACCGCTGTCGGCGTGCACGAGGACCGAGCCGTCCGACTTCAGCAGCAGCAGCCGCACCGCCTCGGGCAGGAAGGCGTCCAGGCGGCCGGTGTAGGAGACCTCGCAGCGGGCGACCAGCAGGCGCATCCCGGCAACCTACTGTCTGTTTCGGACACGACGGGGTCTGACCCCAGACACGTCCCGAAAGGACGATGCAGGAGTACCGCAAGCCGCATCACGACTCGGCCGCGGTCTCTTGCGGACATGACGGGGTCTGACCCCGGACACGTCCCGTTCGGTCAGCGGCGGCGGACGAGCGTCACGCCGTCGCGGACCGTCAGCTGCACGGCGACCACGCGCTCGTCGGCGGCGAGCTTGTCGTTCAGCGCCGCAAGTGCCCGCGAGCTCTCGTCCTCGGGATCGAGCACCTTGCCACTCCAGAGCGTGTTGTCGACCGCGATCAGCCCGCGCTCGCTCAACCGGGGCAACACGGCCTCGTAGTAGTTGTCGTAGTTCGGCTTGTCGGCGTCGATGAAGACCAGGTCGAAGTCGCCCTCGAGCTTCTCGATCGTCTCGAGCGCCGGCCCGAGATGGATCGTGATCCGGTCGGCGTACGGGCTCTGGTCGATGTAGCGCTGCGCGACCTCGGTGTGTCTCGGCTCGATATCGCAGGTGTGGATGTGGCCGCCGTCCGGCAGCGCCGCCGCCATCGAGAGCGAGGCGTAGCCGGTGAACGTCCCGATCTCGAGCACCTGCTTGGCACCCAGCCCGTGGACGAGCAACTCGAGGAAGCGCCCCTCGACAGTGCCCGTGAGCATCTGCGGCAAGCTCATCGTCGCGTACGTCTCCTCCGCGAGCTTCGCGAGCAGAGGGTCAGGCGGCGTCGTGTGCGCTTCGGCGTACTGCTCGATGGGCTCGTCGATCATCGGCTAGCGCTCGACACGCGAGCCGCCGACGATCGCCTCGCGCCCGTCCGCGAACCGCACCATCGCCTTGCCCTTGCCGTCGTAGTCCGGCGACCAGACGACGAGCGTCGCTTCGTCGCCGCCGACGTGCACCGCCTCCTCGATCGACTCCGACTCGCCGCGCCAGTAGGTGACGAACGGATTCTCCTCCCACTCGCGGCCGATCGTCGTCTCCTCCGTATGGCCCGGGAGCACGCGCACCTCGGGCGGGAGCGTCATCAGGACGTCCATCACGGACGTCCGGATGGGCTTCACGTCAGGGCCGCCGCCGACGGCGTCCTTGAAGAGGATGTCTGCGGTGAAGGCGACGATGTCGTTCGCGACGAACGCGAGATGATCGTCGGCGTGGCCGGGCGTGTCCAGGGCCTGGATGCGCAGGCCGCCCGTCTCGACCGGGCCCTTGACGATCTGGAGCCCGTAGCGGCTGACCAGCTCGTCGTCCCCCGCGATGTGGTCGTGATGGGAGTGCGTCGTCAGCAGATGCGTGACCTGGAGACCCTCGCGCTCGACCACCTCGTGCAGCGGCTCGAGCGGCGCGCCGCTGTCGATGAACACGGCCTTTCCGCCGGGCTCGTCCGCGAGCAGGTAGGCGTTCGAGAGCCATTCCGGGTGCATGCTCCGTTCGATCAACACGACCGCACCGTAACCCACCGAAAGGATTGGCGTGCCCGAGGCCTCTTATCTCATGCCGAGGGCATACCCCTCGTGATCACGGGCCGACTCGGAGGCCTGGGACCGCGGGGACCGTGACCTCGACGCCGCCCGGAAGCGCAGGAGGCAATGGCGGTTGCACCACGATCGGAATGTCTGGAAGCGCCGGAATGCCCTCTACCGGCGGCTCAGGCAACGGTGGCAGCAAGGCTCCCACCACCGGCACGATCGGCGCTTGGGAAACGGGTGGCAAAGCAGCAACGAGGGCGAGCGCAGGAGCTGGGCTGTCCTTCCCCAGGATCGCGGGTGCGATAGGGGCAGCCGGCTCCGCGCTGCCCTCAACCACCGCAAGCTCGGGAACCGGCGCTGCCGCCGCGGGACTCGTCCTCGCAGCTGACTCGTTCCTGACGGAGCTCCTCACAGGCGTGCCGCGCGTGAACTGCTTGGCTGCGACAGCGCCGACGCGCGCCTGCGACGTACGAGCGGTGAGAGCAGGCGCCTCGACCGGCGCATGCGCCGCGGCCGCGAGCCTGGGCGCGGGAGCTGCCTGCTCGACCCGCGGCGTCGCCTGGGGCCCGGCATCCGAGACGTCCGATTTCACGCCGACTCCGGCCGCGATGACGCTGGCCGCGACGAGCCCCGCGACGCGCGGAGCAGGGAAGCTCGTAGGGACTCGGTCGGCGAAACCGAGCAGCCAGTGAGGGACGGGGATGATGCCGCCGATGCGGATTGACCCGGAGCGGTCGAGCTCGACGCGCAGCTTCTGGCGCGCGCGGAAGAGCAGCATCTGCACGGCCGGCACCGAAAGATCGAGCTCGGTGGCGATCTCGCCGTACGAGAACCCGCCCAGCTCGCGCAGCAGGAACACCTTCCGCTGGCTCTCGCCCAGCCGCGTGAGCGCCACCCGAATCTCCTCGGTCTGCGCGCGCCACGGCGGCTCGGCCGACGGCAGACTCTCGTCCCTGAGCGGCTCCTCGCGCGGCCGCCGCAGCGTCGTGCGGAAGCGGCGCCGGCGCACGTTCTCGGCGATCGCGAGCAGCCACGGGCGCGGCAGATCGGGCTTCGAGCCGCGCAGAATCGCCTTGTAGGCGTCCAGGAATGCGGTCTGCGTCACGTCCTCGGCGTCGTGGTGATCGCCGCTCTTCCGGAGCGCGGCGCGATACACCTCGTTGCGATGGGTGCGATAGAGGCCCTCGATGTCGAGCCGCGGATCAGGTGGAGTCATGGGTGAAGAACGTCCTAGTCGCCGCACGCGATACGGCTTGCACGCTCCGCCCAGGGAGAATCCCGCGGATGCGAATCGTGCTCGTCCTGCTCGCGCTCGCCGTGACCGCTCCCGCAGAGGCAGGAGTGCGAGTCGTCGCCCCGTTCGATCCGGCTGACTACGCGGACCGGGCCGCCGTCGGGCTGCTTGTGCCCGGCGCAGGACCGACCGTGACGCGCGAAGCGGCGCTCGCTGCTCTCCTGCGGGGAAAGCTCGAGCACGACCTCCTCGGTGGGGTCGCCGCCGGTCGGCCCCTGATCGAGCTCGGCACCGAGACCGGGCCGGAGATTCTCGTCTCGCTGCCGCCGTCAGGTCGGAGCGAGAACGACACGCGCTATCCGATCGCGGTGCTCGGCGAGCGCGGTCTCCTCACGTCCGACTCGACACGGATCGACGGGCTCGTCTCGATCACGGACGTCGCGACCGGTCGTCTGAAGGTCGTCCCGAGCGACGACCCGGTGGAGGCACTCGAGACGCTCGACGACCGGATCGACCGGAACGACCGCCTGCGCCTGCCGCTGACGATCGCTTTGGCCGCACTGCTGATCGGACTGGCGCTCGTGCGACCGCAACTCGCACTCCGCGCCGTCCTGATCGCGCTCGCCGCGAACCTGTGGCTCGACCCGCCGATCGCGATTGCAGCCGGCCTCGCCGCGATTGTGCTCCCCCTCGGGCTGGCCTGCGCGGCGCTCCTCGCCGCGTATCTCGTCTCGATGGGGCTGGACGCCGAGACCGTCGCGCTCTCGCCCCTCGGTCCATCGCAGTCGGGCCGGTTCTACGGCGTCAACAACCTGCTCGAGACGATGCTGCTCGTGCCGTCGCTCGTGGGCGCAGCGCTGCTCGGGCGCACCGGAGTCGCCGTCGCCGCCCTGGCGTTCGTGACGATCGGCGGCACCCGCTTCGGCGCCGACGGCGGCGGGATCGTCGTGCTCGCCGCCGCCTACCTCGTGCTCGTCCTGCGCCTCCGGGCACGCCGCCCCACACCGCAGCTCGCAGCTGCCGTTGTCGCGGGAGCGGTCGGGCTCGCGCTCCTGCTCCTCGCGGTCGACGCGACAACCGGGGGGTCCAGTCATGTCACGGACGCTGTCGGCGATGGTCCACTCGCGCTCGCGGGCGATTTCGCCGACCGGATCGAGTTGTCGGTGCGCCGCACGGCAGCAAGCCTCGGTGCAACCGTCGTCGTGCTGGGCTCACTCACGGCTCTTGTCTTCGTGGCGCTCCGGGCCCGGCGCAACGCCGTGCTGGATGCGTTCCTCGTCGCGGTCGCCGCGTCGGTCGTGGTCAACGACACGCCGGGGGACGTGCTCGGGATGGGAGCGGCGATCGCGATCACACTTGCCCTGCTCTCACTCGTGCGGGGCGCGTTAAGCTCTCCTTCGATGCGTCGCGCCGCCACATTGCTCGCTCTGCTCGCCCTGATCGCCGTGCCGGTCGTCGTTGTCGGCTGCGGCGGTGGCGAGGAGGCCTCCCCGGCTCCCGAGACGGTGGAGGGGACGGTGCCGGCTGCGACGACGGCCGAAGAGGAAGGCCCGGCCTCGACGGTCGAAGGCGACGCGTCGAACGGAGAGCAGGTCTACGCATCGGCCGGCTGCGGCGGCTGCCACACGCTCGAGGCGGCAGGCTCGTCCGGCAACGTCGGCCCGAACCTCGACGATGCGAAGCCTCCCATCGAGCTCGTGGTCGACCGGGTGACGAACGGCGCAGGCGCCATGCCGGCGTTCGAGGGCCAGCTCAGTGAGCAGGAGATCGCCGACGTGGCCCAGTACGTCGTCGACTCGACGCAGGGCTGAACCTCCCAGCCGGCTTTCCGCGTGAGGTCGCCGCGTTCGCGACCGACCTCGACCGCACGCTGCTCACACACGACGGCGTTCTTCCTCCGCGCACGATCGCGGCGATCCGGGCCGCACGAGCGGCCGGGATCCACGTCGTGATCGCGACGGGACGGATGTTCCGCTCGGCGCTGCCCTACGCCCAGGCGGCCGGAATCGAGGAGCCGCTCGTCTGCTACCAGGGCGCCGCCGTCGTCGATCCGCTCACGCGCGAATGGCTGTTGCACGAGCCGATTCCGCTCCAGCTCGCGCGCGAGGCGATCGCGGTCGTCCAGGCCGGCGGGTTCACGCTCAACTGCTACGTGGACGACGAGCTGTACGTCGCCAACATCACCGAGAATGCGCGGCGGTACGCGACCTTCCAGAGCCTCTCGATCACGGAGGTCGGCGACCTGCTGGGGTGGATCGAGCGACCGCCGACGAAGCTCGTCCTCGTCGACGACCCGGAGGCGCTCGACGCGTTCCGCCCGAGCCTGGTCGAGCAGTTCGGCGATCGCCTGTTCATCGCCAAGTCCCTGCCGTACTTCCTCGAGCTCGCGAGCCCGCGGATCTCGAAAGGGAGCGGGCTCCAGTTCGTGGCGGAGCACGTCGGCTTCACAGCGGCAGCGACGGTCGCGTTCGGCGACGGCGAGAACGACCTCGAGCTGCTCGGTTGGGCGGGCTACGGCGTCTGTGTCGAGAACGGGAACGAGTTGCTGAAGGCGCAGGCGGACTGGCTCTGCCCCGGCCCCGAGGAGCAAGGGGTCGCGCAGGCGATCGAGGCGTTCCTCGACCTGGAGCTGCCTACGCAGTGAAGCCTGGGCCGCCAGGGCGCCACTACGTAGGCAGCTCTACACTCCCGCGCATGATCGACCTCAAGGCGGCTCGCAACGATCCAGACACCTTTCGCGCCGCGCTGACGAGGAAGGGCGCCGCCGAGGCCTTGGACGCGGTGCTCGAGGCCGACGAGCGCTGGCGGGCGCTCGTGCCGCGGATCGACGAGCTCCGCGGCAAGACGAAGCTGAAGGGCAAGCCCACGCCCGAGCAGCAGCAGGAGCTGCAGCAGGTGAAGGAGGAGTTGAAGTCGGCCGAGGAAGAGCTCGCCGCGGCGGAGGCGGAGCGCGACCGCCTCGCCCTGCGGGTCCCGAACCTCCCGAGCGGCGACGTGCCCGACGGCTCCACCGAGGACGACGTCGAGGAGCTTCGGCGTGTTGGCGAGCCCGCCACGCTCGACCAGCCGCGGGAGCACCTCGAGCTCGGCCGCTTCGACATGGAGCGTGCGGCGCGCATGTCCGGGGCCCGCTTCGGCTACTGGGTGGGCGACACCGCGCGCCTCGCGCTGGCGCTGTACCGACTGGCGCTCGACCGCCTCGCCGAGAAAGGGTTCGTGACCGTCCTCCCGCCCGTCCTCGTCCGCGAGGAGGCGCTGATCGGGACCGGTGCGTTCCCGTCCGACGAGGCGAACGTCTACGAGGTCGAGGCGGATGGGCTGTACCTCGCCGGCACGGCCGAGATCCCACTGGCGAGCCTGCATGCGGGCGAGATCCTGTCAGCCGACGAGCTGCCGCTCCGGTACGTCGCGTTCTCGCCGTGCTTCCGCCGCGAAGCGGGCGCCGCGGGCCGCGACACGCGCGGGATGATCCGCGTTCACCAGTTCAACAAGGTCGAGCAGTTCTCGTTCACGCGGCCCGAGGACTCCTGGACCGAGCACGAGCTCCTCCTCGCCAACACCGAAGAGCTGGTCCAGGAGCTCGGCCTCCCCTACCGCGTCGTCGTCCTCCCGGCCGGCGACATCTCCTCCGCGGCGGCGAAGACGTACGACGTCGAGATCTGGTTCCCGAGCCAGGACCGCTACCGCGAGACGGCCTCCATCTCCAACACGACCGACTTCCAGGCCCGGCGACTGGGAATCCGATATCGCGGCGACCATGGCGTCGAGCAGGTGCACACGCTGAACGGGACCGCCGTGGTCGACCGGATGGCGCTCGCGATCCTGGAGAACTTCCAGGGCGAGGTGCCGGACGTGCTCCGGGCATACGGCGCGCCCGAACGCGTCGCCGGCTAAGCCTCCTCAGGCTTCCGCGGACACCACCGGTTCGTGAAGCTGGAAGCACTCGTGCACCGCCTGCACCGCGCGCTCGACCTGCGCGGCAGGAACGACGCATGAGATCCGCACCGGCGAGGTCGAGATGATCCCGATGTTGATCCCGGCCGCGGCCAGCGCGTCGAACATGTCCGCCGCGACGCCCGGGTGCGTGCGCATCCCTGCGCCGACCAGCGAGATCTTCGCGATCTCCGGATCGTGCGCGAGCCCGCGCGCCTCGATCTCCGCGGCGAGCGGCTCGAGCACCTCTATGGCCCGCCGCATCTCGGTCCTCGGCAACGTGAACGAGATGTCCGTGTGCCCTTCCGCCGAGACGTTCTGGACGATCATGTCCACGTTCATGCCGACGTCGGCGAGCGTGCGGAAGACGCGCGCGGCGATCCCGGGCCGGTCGGGCACGCCGAGGATCGTCACCTCCGCCTCCGAGGTGTCGTGTGCGATGCCCGAGATGATCGGCTGTTCCATCAACTCCTCCTGACTGACGACCCAGGTGCCTTCGTTGCCCGAGAGCGACGAGCGGACGTGGATGCGGACTCCGTGGTTGCGTGCGAACTCGACCGACCGCAGCATCAGCACCTTCGCGCCGGATGCGGCCAGCTCCAGCATCTCCTCGTACGAGAGGGCGTCGAGCTTGCGCGCCTCGGGGACGAGACGCGGGTCGGCGGTGAAGACTCCTTCGACGTCGGTGTAGATCTCGCACGCGTCGGCCTCGAGCGCCGCCGCGAGCGCGACGGCCGTCGTGTCCGACCCCCCGCGGCCGAGCGTCGTCACCTCGAACTCGGTCGAGACGCCCTGGAAGCCGGCGACGAGCACGATCGCACCTTGCGCGAGCGCTTCGTGGATGCGCTGCGGGCGGATCTCGAGCACCTTCGCGCGCGTGTGCTCGGTGTCGGTGACCACTCCCGCCTGCGAGCCGGTGAGCGAGATTGCGGTGTGACCGAGGTCGTGGATCGCCATCGCCGCGAGCGCGCAGGAGATCCGCTCGCCGACCGAGAGCAGCATGTCGAGCTCGCGCGGATGCGGGGCCGGCGAGATCTGGTGGGCGAGCGCGATGAGGTCGTCGGTCGCTCCGCCCATCGCCGACAGGACGCCGACGACGTCGTTACCCGTCTCGCGCGCGGCCACGAGCCGCCGAGCGACAGCCTGCAGGCGCTCCGGTCCCGCCACCGAAGTGCCGCCGAACTTCTGGACGACGAGCGCCATGGCGAGACGCTACCTGCCTCTAGGCTCAGCCCATCGACTTCGGGATGATCTACACGTGGGGCAACAACCCGAAGCGTGCGACGCTGAAAGGTCGACGCTGCCGGGTGCTCGCGAGGGGAGCGATGAACTCCTGCCTGATCGAATTCGAGAACGGGCAGCGCGAGCTCGTCAGCCGCTACGCGGTCCGTCCCGCATAGCTCGTCGCGGCTAGGGTGCGCCCACGGCGGGGTGCGAGAGCGGTCGAATCGGGCGGTCTTGAAAACCGCTGACGGGGCAACTCGTCCGTGGGTTCAAATCCCACCCCCGCCGCTTCGTCTACGTGCCGAGCAGGCGAGGCAGCCTCTCGACGACTGCGTGCCAGGAGGCGTGCGCCGGGTCGATCACGTCGAAGTGATCGGCCTCCGCGAACTCGAGGAGCTCGGTCTCGTCTCCGGCGGCGCGGGCGTAGGCGCGGCTCTGCGACAGCGGGACGTCCTCGTCCAGCGCGCCGTGGACGAGCAGCTGCGGCACGCCGAGCGGGAGGAGGCCGATCGGGTCGGCAATCCGGTAGCGATCTGGCACGTCGGCGGGCGCGCCGCCGAGGAGCCCGCTCATCTCGTCGCGACCGAAGCCGTCGCTCCAGCCACCCGCGAGATCCGCCACCGCGGCCTGGGCGACCACGCCGCGCAACCGCACAGCAGGGTCAGCGCCGGGCGCGCCGGCAGGTAGCCGGTGGCGGCCGGCGAGCCAGAGGGCGAGGTGGCCTCCGGCCGAGTGGCCGCACGCAACCACGCGCGACACGTCGGCCTCGTCGACGCCCGCAATGTGGTCGACCACCGCCGCGACGTCGAGCAGCGTGCCGGGCCAGCCGCCGCCTTCCTGGCCGACTCGCCGGTACTCCACGTTCCAGGCGGCGACCCCGCGCTCGGCGAGGTCGCGCGCCAGGGGCGTCATCAGCGTCCGGTCCCAGCCGTTGCGCCAGAAGCCGCCGTGCAGGAGCACGACGACCGGAAATGGCCCGTCTCCGCCCGGCAGGTGGAGGTTCGCCACCTGGTCCGGGTGCTCCCCGTACGCGATTGCCGGCGCCGGGGGAGGCTTCACACGAGCAGGTGGCGGCGCGTCTCGAGCACCTGCAGCAGGCGGTCGACGTCCTCCTCGGTCGAGTAGAGATGAGCCGCGACCCTGACGTTCTCGTCCCGGTGGGAGACGACGATGCGCTCAGCCGCAAGCTCCTCGACGAGCAGCGGCGGGTCGGTCGAGCGAACGCACACCAGCGGGCCGCGTCCGGCGGGATCGCGTGGCGTCGCTACCGTCGCCCCCAGCTCCTCGAGGCCGTCGATCAGGCGCGTGTTGAGCCCGCGCACGTGGGCTTCGATCGCATCGACGCCGACCTCCTCGACGATCGACATGCCGGCGAGCCCGCCGTAGATGTTCGGCACCGGCGGCGTGCCGGCGTCGAACCGTCGCGCGTCCGGTGCGGGCGAGTAGTCCGAGATGTCCATCTGGAAGATGTCCTCGTCGGCGAACCAGCCCGTCTGCGTCGGCAGGAGCTGCGGCAGCAGGCTGCCGCGCACGTAGAGGAACGCGAGCCCCGCCGAGGCCAGGAGGTACTTCACCGTTCCGGCCGTGACGAAGTCCACGCCGAGCTTGCCGACGTCCAGATCGATCGCGCCGACCGCCTGATAGCTGTCGGCGAGCACCAGCGCGCCATGCTCGTGCGCGAGTTCCGCAATCGCCGCGAGGTCTGGACGGTGGCCGGTGCGGTACGAGATCGCCGTGCAGCAGACGAGGGACGTCCGCTCGTCGATCGCCTCGGCCCAGCGCTCGAGCGGGATCGACCCGTCGGAGTCCGGACGGACGTGGACGATCTCGGCGCCGCGCAGCGCCTGCGCGTGCGCGATCTGGCCGATCGTCGGGAACTCGTATTCGGAGATGACGATGCGCGGACGGCTGCTCAGGTCGAGGGCGCTGACGATGCCCATCACGCCCTGCGAGACCGAGGTCGTCACGGCGACTTCGGAAGGCGCCGCTCCCAGCAGCCGGGCGAACGCGGCGCGGGCGCTCTCGGCACGCTCGACCCAGTGCACCCACTCCGCGCCGTTCGCGTCCCAGCCGGCCAGATACTCCTCGTACGCGGTGCGCACGCGCCTGGACAGCGCTCCCTGCGAGCACGAGTTGAGGTATGTGGTTGAGGCGAGAATCGGGAACTCGTCGCGAAGAACGGCGCCGACAGCGCCGCGGGCGATGGAAGGTGCAGACGGGAGCGTTGAGGTCACAGGATCCTCCGGTTCACAGGTTGGGTGGTGTGGTGACGCCGAGGAAGCGCGCCTCGCCTTTGCCGACGTTCCGAAAGGAATGGGGCGCTTCGCCGCGGTAGGAAGCACTGTCCCCCGGCCCGAGGACGATTGGCTCCTCGTCGCCGATGTCGAGCTGGATGGTGCCGGAGAGGACGAGGACGAATTCCTCGCCTTCGTGCTGGGTCGACTCGGACATGCCGCCGCCCTCGCCGTACACGTTGATCACCGGCATCATCTCGTGCTGGCCGTCGCGGGTGAGCATCAGGATCTGGATGCGCTCGTCCGACAGCTCGACCGAGCGGCGCTCGTCGACGCGAACCACGCGGACGGCTGAGCGGTCGGGGGCCTGCAGCAGGTCGGCGATACTGACGCCGTACCAGTGCACGAGCCGCATCAGGCGGCTGACCGTGATGTCGCTCTGTCCGTTCTCGACGATCGAGAGGAACGACGGAGAGATTCCCGTCGCCTCTGCGACCTCGGAGAGCGACAGCCCGCGGGAACGCCGGAGCTGCCGGAGTCGCGAGCCGAGATCGCCGTTGCGCGACGCACCGCTCTGCTCCGTCACCGGCTCGACGGCGGCGTCGACATCCCCGGGCGTCATGCCGCCTCCTCGATCCGGGCGCGGAGGAGCAGGATCTCGGCCTCGTGGCTGGCGACGAGACGTGACCACCGTTCGTCGGACATCTGTGCCGGCCTCCACGCGAGCAGTGTCACGAGGCTCCTGTTCTCTCCGTAGCCGAGCGCGGTGCCCGGGATGACGCGTGCCGAGATGCGGTGCACGAGCTCGTCGGGGTCTGCGCCTACGGCGAAGTCGATGCTCAGCCGCGCCGAGTCGGGGTCGGCTCGCACGTACGACGTCGTGGCGTCGAAGAGCGACGTTCCCCGAACCGTCCGCTCGCCGGCCGGCTCCGCGTCCCAGCAACCGAGCGCCCAGGAACCCAGCCGGGACGTGTCCGCGAGGAACGCGAAGGCCACGTCGGCCGCGGCGTCGCAGGCGGTCGTCGCACAGTGAGAGAGCGAGGTCATGAGGAGGGGATCCCGGGGCCTTGCGGCCCCGGGATCTCGCACGTCCGGCTACTGCCGGATCCTGATCTGGCGCAACACGGTCTGCTTCCCGTCCTTGTAGGTGAAGACGTTGTAGATCGCGGTCTTCAGGTCGCCGTTTGCATCCAGGTCGGCGCTGCCGCCGACGCCTTCGTAGTTGATGTCCTTGCCCGCCCGCAGGTCTTTGATCGCCTGCGTCAGGTTGAGGTAGGTGTACGTGCGCCCGGGTGGCGACGACACGCGCGTGATCTGCTTGGCGATGTCCGATCCCTTGCCCGACTTCGCGGCGATCGAGGCGAGGATGCACATCATCGCGCCGTCGAAGTTGTTGAGCTCGAGCGTCTGCCGGTCCTTCAGCCCCGGTGACGTCGTGAACAGCTTGTGGAACGCGTCCGCCGCCTTCGTGCCGAGCGGTGAGCCCGCCGCGGTGCCCCGAGCGCCCTCGAGCGACTCGGTCGGGATGAACGACGGAATCGTCGCGGGCCAGCCGCCGGCGACGAAGAGCTTGTTCCCGTTGAAGCGTCCGGTGCGGAGCAGCGCCGAGCCGATCTTCGCGTAGTTGCCCGGGAAGTCCAGGATCACGTACGCGTCGGGGTTGTTCCTGACGATGTCGCCCGCCTCGGAGTTGTAGCTCGCGGCCGTCGGGTCGTAGAGCAGTGGGCCCTGCACCCTCAGGCCGAGCCGCTCGAGATTCGTCTTCAACCGCGGGAGCAGCCCGGTGCCGAACGCATCGTTGCGTCCGGCGAGCGAGATCAGCTGTCCCCGACCCATCTCCTGCAGGATCGCGCGTGCCAGCACGGGCGCCTGCAGCGTGTCGGAGGGCATGACGCGGAAGAAGTACCCGTTGTCCTTGAGATCCGTGAGCGCCGGGCTGGAGTTGTTCGGCCCGATCTGAGGAATGCGCGCGGGCACCGTTGCCGCCTGCGCCATCGCGATCGAGCTGGCCGAGGTGAGAGCGCCGAGCATGCAGTCGGCGCCGTTGGCGATCAGCTTGCGCGCCGCGCTCACTCCGCCCTCGGGCGTCGTCGCGTCGTCCGCGTGCTCGATCTGGATCTTCACGTCCGTGACACCGGCCCGCCGAAGCGCCACCTTTGCCTGCTGCACTGCAAGCCCTGCCGACTTCGCGTACGCCGGCCCGAAGACCGCCGAAGCGCCCGTGAACGGCACGACGTCGCCGATCCGGAGTGTGTAGCCGGCCGACTCCCGCGCCCCTGCAGTCGACGCGCTCACCGAGAGCGCAACCACCACGACGAGGATGAATGACCTGAGCGTCGTCTTTCGCATCGAACCCTCCCTTTCGATCCTGGTCTCTCCGCCGAGGCGGTGCGGCGACCGTACAGCAAATTGAAGAGCGTTTCAATATGTCGAAATCGAGCCGGGTGCTATAGGCTCGCGCGCCGATGGAGTACACGACTCCCGACTTCGACCCGCCGTATCGCGTCCTCATCCTCGCCGCATCGACAGGGGGCTGGTACGGCGCCTCGAGCGAGGCTCGAGCGCACGCGCTCGACCTCTTCGCAAGCCTCCTGCAGCGCGCTACCACGGCTGGGGCGCGCCTCGTCGGATCGTTCGACGACGACCTCTTCGCGACCGGCCAGCCCCTGTCGCTGCCGTACTCGATCTATGCGCTCTACGACGTCGACGACCTCGCCGTGATCGTTCGGATGGTTCACGAGCTTCGCACCTCCGAGCTCGGGAACATGCTCCGCCTCGAGGTGCGTGTGGGCAGGCCTCTGTTCCTGCTCGACAACTAGGCGTCCGTGTCGAGGCGGCCCGCACCGCCACCCAGGTACAGGTCGACGACCTCTGGGTTCGCGAGCAGCTCGCGGCCGGATCCCTCGAACCGGTTGCGGCCCGTGTCGAGGACGTAGCCGCGGTGCGAGATCGCGAGTGAGCGGCGGGCGTTCTGCTCGACCATCAGAATCGCAACCCCGCCGGCGTTGATGGCCTCGATCCGCTCGAAGATGATGTCCATCGCCATCGGCGCGAGACCGGCGGAAGGCTCGTCGAGCAGAAGCACGTCGGGCTTGGCCATCAGCGCCCGCGCGAGCGCGAGCATCTGCCGCTCGCCGCCCGACAGCGTTCCCGCGAGCTGGCGGCGCCGTTCCTTCAGACGCGGGAAGAGCTCGAACGTGTCGGCCTCGCTCGAGGCGGATGCGCCCTTGCGCAACCCGAGCGCCCCCAGCTCGAGGTTCTCCATCACGGTCATCGTCGGGAAGACGTTCTGGCGCTGCGCGACGTACCCGACGCCCTTCGCCACGATTGTGTGCGGCTTCCGGCCGGTGACGTCGTCTCCGTCGAGCAGGACCTTCCCGGCCCACGGACGCAACAGTCCGATCACCGCCTTGACGAGCGTCGACTTCCCCGCGCCGTTCGGCCCGACGATCGTGACCATCTCGCCCCGCGCGACGGCGACGTCGACGCCGTTGAGGATCGGGACGTCGGCGAAGTAGCCGGCGACGACACCCTCCACGGCCAGGACCGTTGCCGGAGCGTCAGCCATCCGCGCTCTCCTGGTCGGAGCTGACGGTGCCGAGGTAGGCCGCGACGACGCGCTCGTCGCTCCGCACCTCCGCGGGAGTGCCCGCGGCGACGACACGGCCCTCGGCCATGACCACGACGCGGTCCGAGTGTCGCATCACGACATCCATGTCGTGCTCGACGAGCAGGATCGTCAGGCGACGCTCGGCGCGAAGGTTCTCGATGTGCTCGAGCAGAGAGCGGCCGAGCGTCCGGTTGACGCCGGCAAGCGGCTCGTCGAGGAGGAGCAGACGTGGATCGAGCATCAGCGCACGGGCGAGCTCGAGCAGCTTTCGCTGGCCGCCCGAGAGCGTCCCGGCGTAGTCGTCCGACTTCGCGGCGAGGCCGAACACCTCGAGCAGCTCGCGGGCCTTGTCCTTCGCCCGCCGCTCGGCCCGGCGCCAGGCAGGTCGCACGGCCGCCAGGCCGAGCCGCTCGCCGGGGTTGTGCGGGTTGCCGAGCAGCATGTTGTCCAGGACGGACATCACCGACAGCGCCTTCGTCAGCTGGAAGGTCCGCACCATCCCCCGCCGGGCGATCGCATGCGGACTGTGCCGGAAGATCGAGTGGTCGTCGAGGAGCACCTGGCCGCGGTCGGCCCGCTCGAAGCCGGTGACGACGTTGAAGAGCGTCGACTTGCCGGCTCCGTTCGGACCGATCAGCGCGGTGATCGACCCCTCGGGGACGTCGAACGTGACCCCGTTGACGGCCGCCAGCCCGCCGAAGCGCTTCGAGACATCCCGGATGCTGAGCAGCGCCGACATGGGATGTTGTGCCTCAGCGGCCACGGAGGGAGAGCTCCTGGCTCTTGCCGAACAAGCCTTGCGGGCGGAAGACGACGAGCACCATCAGCACGAGTCCGACGATCATGAAACGGAGTGCCGCGACCCGGGCGTCCGTAAGCGGCAGGTCGAGGTAGCGGGTCGCCTCGAGCAGGAAGATGAGGAAGAACGACCCGACCATCACCCCGAGGTAGCTGCCGAGCCCGCCGAGGATGATGATCACGAAGCCGTAGGCGGTCAGAATCGGATCGAAGTTCTGCGGCGAGAGAATCGAGATGTTGATCGCCAGCATGTACCCGGCGATCGAAGCCAGAGCGGCGGCGATCGACAGGGACTGGAGCTTGTAGGCGAACGTGTTCTTGCCGAGCGCCCGGGCGGCGTCCTCGTCCTCGCGGATCGCCTTCAGCACACGCCCCCACGGCGAGCGGACGAGCAGCGCCACGAGCGCCGTCAGGACGATGAGCAGGGCAACGTTGACGAGGAGAAGCGGCAGCAGGAACCGCTGGCCGATGCCGATCCGCTCGAGCCAGACGTCGATGCGGGCCGAGGCGTCCGTCCATGTGTTCGTGTAGCCGAAGAGCCCGAGGTTGCCGCCCGTGAGCCCGTCCCAGGCGTCGGCGAGGTACCTGACGATCTCGCTGAAAGCCAGGGTCGAGATCGCGAAGTAGTCGGTTCGCAACCGCAAGGACGGGAGCCCGACGAGGATCGCGGCCGCCATCGCCACCACGATCCCGAGCACCATCGCGAGCCAGAACGAGACTCCCTCCCGGACGACGAGGATTCCCATCGCATACGAGCCGACGGCCATGAAGCCCGCCTGCCCGAAGTTGAAGATGCCGGTCGTGCCGACGTTGAGCTGGATGCCGAGCGCGAAGACGCCGTAGGTCGTGGCGAGCACGCCGACGTTGATCCAGAAGTCTCCGTTGGTGAGAAAGTCGAACGAGACCGCGAGGAGGCCGGATGCGTTCATCGGTCGGCCGACACTGCCCTTCCGAAGAGACCGCGCGGGCGGACCAGCAGCACGAGGATCAACATCGCGAAGCCGACGGCGACCTTCACGCTCGGCTCGAGCACGAGCGTCGACCACTCCTGCACGAGGCCGATGAGCAGTCCGCCTGCGAGGGCGCCGTAGGCGTTGCCAATGCCGCCAACAACCACGGCGGCGAAGATGCTGAGAATCAACGAGAAGCCGAAGTTCGGGTTCGCGGTGCCGGCGGGCAGCGCGTAGAAGATGCCCGCCAGTCCGGCCAGCCCGCCACTGACTGCCCACGTGATCAACACGATCCGGTCCGTGTCGATGCCGGTCGTCTCCGCGAGCTGAATGTTGTCCGCAAGCGCACGCGCCTGCTTGCCCAGCGAGGTCGAACGAAGGGCCGCGGCGACGAGCACGATCGTCGCGATCCCGAGCAGCGTGACGATCAGCTCGGTCCGCCCGATCCTCAGCTCCCCCAGAGCCACCGACTTCGTCACGTCGGCTCCGGTCTGTCGATCCTCGGAGCCGGCCACGAAGGCGATGCCGTTGCGCATGAAGAACGCGAGACCGAGCGCGAACAGAAGCAGCTGCAACTCGCCTGCGCCTCGACGTCGAACGGGCCTCCACACGCCGATCTCGAGCCCGACACTGAAGATCGCGGTTGCGACGACGCCCAGACCTGCCGCAGCGACGAGCGGCAGGTCGAACGAGGAGAAGACGAGCATCAGGTACGCCCCGAGCGTGAGGAACTCGCCGTGCGCGAAGTTCACCAGGCGAAGCACTCCGAAGATCAGCGTCAACCCGACCGCGCCGAGCGCGTAGTAGTTGCCGGCGACGAGTCCGTTGATCGTCGCCTGCCCGAGCTCGACCACCCCTTGGGTCGCGGCGAGGGCAACGCCGACGGCCGCCAGAGCAATTACGATTGCGACGAGAGGTCGACCCGCCACTGCGGCGACGAGCCTCGCACCAAGATGCGGCGTCGAAGGCGCTGCGCTCGTACCGGCCGGTGACATGTCAGCGATTGAACGCTCGTACCGCTCCCGATGTCAAGCGACACCGATCTGTGTCGCTCCGCTCGGCACGATCCCACGCGCGAGTTGCCAGGAGACAGCATTCGTATGACTAGCCGAACCGCCAGTGTCCGCCGACGCGATCCAGTGGGACGATCGTGTCTCCGCCGCGAACCGAAGGGGCTCACATGAAGCTTCGCCTGTCACTTGTCGTTCTATTCGCCGCCACCGTCGTTCCCACCGCCGGCGCGACGACGTGGTCACCCGCCTGTGGCGCCGTCGTCACCCAGAACGTCACGCTCAGCAAGTCGCTCAAGAACTGTGCATCCGGCCTCGTCGTCGGAGGGGACAACATCACGATCAACCTGAACGGCTTCGCCATCAAGGGGCTGGCGAACGGGACGGGGGTCGGAGTCGACGTCACGGACCGGACCGGCGTCACGGTGAAGAACGGCAGCATCAGCGGTTTCGCCGATGGCGTCAAGCTGTTCAACACGACCGGCTCGACCGTGGAGGGCCTCGTCATCCGCAACGTCGTCACCGGCATCCGGCTCGCCCGCACCGACAACGGAACGGACGCGAACCACATTCTCGACAACAAGGTCCGCTTCGCGGTCGACGGGATCGTCGCCTTTGGCGCCGCGTCGAGCCGCATCGCGGACAACACGCTCGCCGACCTCACGGGCATCGGCATCTTCTGTCGCGACACGTTCGCCGGTGATGCCGAGATCGAGGGCAATCGGTCCGTCAGAAACGACGTCGGCATCCGGCTGCAGTTCTGCGGTGCCTCGCTCGCCGAGAACGTCGCGTCCCACAACACGAGCGCGGGCATCTTCCGGACGCGGTCGAGCGGGGAGACCTTCCGAAACGTCGCGAACGACAACGGCGGCATCGGCATCAACGTCGACGACAGCCCGGGCGTGGTCAGCGGGAACGTGACCCGAGGAAACTTCGGCCACGGCCTTGTGATCGTCGACCAGATCGCGGAGAACGGCCCGTTCTACACGGTCGCGTCGAATACCGCGAACCTGAACGGCGGGCTCGGGATCATGACGAACCTGACGGGCGTGGTCGACGACGGTTGCAACCGGGCGCGGAACAACCGCGACCCGATGCAGTGCCTTGGAGTCGCCTGCGGGTAGCGAACGGCGACGACTGCTACGGCTCGAGTGGCCGGCTGTGCTTTGCCCTCAGCGCTGCGATCGCGGCTGAGTCGTAGAGCGGCCGCTCGGGATCGAGTGCCTGGAGCTCGGCCCGCGAACCGGTGCGGCCGAGCTCCTGCTCGAGCTTCACGGCTCGTCGCAGGCAGCGCTCGCACAGGGTGATCAGGTCGCCGGCACGCTCGGCCCCGAGCGCGTCGTGACTGACGTGGTGGGCACGCAGCCCGTCGGTCCCCCCGCACTGCGCGACCTCGCAGGCGGGCATCGCCTTGCGCTGCGCCGACGAGCGGCGCGACCAGTGCTTGCTCGCCAGGTAGGCGGGCCGGCTCGACGCGAAGACCGCCGCGTAGATCACGGGTGTCAGCTTGCCCTCCGCGTCGACTGCGGTGCGCTTCGCCCGCCATCGGGCGACGAGGCGAGCAGCTTCCCCCTCGACCTCCTCTCGCCGGCGCGCTGCCTCGCGCTCGCGTAGCTCGCGGGCGCTCAGGAGCGGAGCGGCTCCTCGGCGCTCTCTCAGCACGTCCTGCAGCGACTTCTTTCTCGGCTGAGCCATGGCTTCAACGTAGCGTCCCGAGCGCCGAACGCCGTCTACCATGAAAACCTTGGACGGGGTCTCCTCACCGGTCGAAGCGCGCCTCCAAGCGCTGCTCGATGCCCTTCCCGACCTGCTGCTGCGGCTGCGGGCGGACGGCACCTACCTCGAGGTCGCAGGTGACGTCTCGCGTCTCGCGAACCCGCCGGACGTCGTCATCGGCGCGACGGTGAGCGACATGCTCCCGCCCGCGATCGCCGAGCAACTCATGACCTGCGTCAGGTCGGCCCTCGACTCGGGCCGGCTCGCAACCGTCGAGTACCGGCTCCGTACGCATCTCGGGGAGGAGCGCGATTTCGAGGTTCGAATCGCGCCGGCCTCCGAGGACGAGGTCGTGGCGATCGTCCGCGACGTCACCGACCTGCACGATGCAACGCGCGAGCTGAAGGAGTCGCGCGCACGGATCGTGGCGGCCGGCGACGCCGAGCGCAGGCGTGTCGAGCGCAACCTGCACGACGGCGCCCAGCAACGACTCGTCACGGTCGCGCTCCACCTTCAGCTGATGCGCCGGCGGCTCGAGACCGACCCCGGCGAGGTGCCTGCGCTGGTCGAGGCTGCCCAGACGGAGCTGACGCTCGCGCTCGAGGAGATCCGCCAGCTGGTCCGCGGGTTGCACCCGCGCCTGCTCGGCGACCGAGGGCTCGGGCCTGCGCTCGCGGCGCTCGCCGAGCGAGCCGTGCTTCCGGTGGAGATCGTGGAAGTGCCGTCGGTCCGGCTGCCGGCTGCGGTCGAGGCGGCCGCCTACTACATCACCGCGGAAGCCCTCGCGAACGCCGCCAAGCACAGCCGCGCCTCGCTCGTGACGGTGAGCGTCTGCGGGCAAGACGCGACGACGGTGGTCGAGATCGTCGACGACGGCGTCGGCGGCGCCGATCCCGAGGCGGGAACCGGGCTGCGCGGCCTAGCCGACCGGGTCGCCGCCCTCGGCGGGGCGCTGGCTGTGTCGAGTGCGCCCGAGCGCGGCACGGCCCTCCGCGCGGAGCTCCCGCACGATTAGTGAACCGCCGGCCAGGGTAAGACGAATCACGGGAGGAAACGTGCAAGCCGCGCGGAACACGGCTCGGCCACATTGACCCAGGGAGGAAACTGGTCATGGATCGGACACCCGTTCAGAACGTCACCCGGCTGGTGGGAATCGTCTTCCTCCTGGTCGGGATCGCCGGCTTCATCCCCGGCATCACCACGAACCTCTACGACGGGCTCGAGTTCGCCGGCAACGACGGCAACGCGGAGCTCCTCGGGATCTTCAAGGTGAGCATCCTGCACAACATCGTGCACGGCCTCTTCGGCATCGCCGGGCTCGCGCTGGCGAAAACCGCGAGCGGCGCTCGCACGTTCCTGATCGGCGGCGGCGCGATCTACCTCGCGCTCTGGCTGCTCGGGCTCGTCGGCGGCGCCAACTGGATCCCGTCCAACACCGCCGACGACTGGCTGCACCTCGCCCTCGGCGGCGCGATGATCGTTCTCGGGGTCGCGCTCACGCGCGAACAGAAGCGGGTCGCAACGACCGTCTAGCAGCGCACCACGATGGTTCGGCGAAGAGGGCGGGAGATCGCCCTCTTCGCCGTTTTATGAGTTGTAAGCCTTTCTGGAATCACCCATCAGAGTGGTGCAACATCGCCCCGCCGCTGCCGACTACCTCAGCAGGTTGTTGTCTACGAAGGGGTTCTCCATGCGGTTTCGCCTTGCTGTTGCCATTGCTGTGCTGACCGCGGTCGGGATCCCCGCAACCGCCTCCGCCTCCGAGATCATCGACCGCAACGCGAGCAACGTCTCGCTGAAGGTCGCGAGCAATGGCCAGGCGCTCGTCAGCTTCAACGCGCGCGGCAAGCGCTGGAACGTCCTCGCCTGGGGTGCGATGAACGCACTGCATCCGACGACGACCCGCAAGCAGATCGAGTTCAAGCTCGACTACTCGGGTGGCTACGGGACCTACAAGCGCGACGTCTGGAAGACCCTCAAGAACGCCTGCCGCGCCTACGACGGCCCTGAGCTGCAGTGGTTCGTCGCCGGCTGCAAGGCGTCCGACGGCTCGTACTGGGCGCTCCAGTCCTGGCAGCGCGCGCTCCCCAACTACGGCCTCCCGGCCTCGGGGAAGTCGGCGGTCTGGGAGCTCCGGCTCTCACACTGGCGCGGCGAGCTGCCGCAGCTGACTGTCAACCTGAACTGGGCCTACAAGACCTTCCACCACATCTTCGGCTCCTTCACCTATCTCGGCAAGCCGGTCCACGGCTTCGAGTCGACATCCACCGGCGTCCCGCTCGACACGTTCGGACGCAACCTCTACGTCGACACGTTCAACTCGGCCTACGGTCCCGGCTGGAAGCGTGAGAACAGCTTCCTGATGCACAAGGGCAACGGCAAGTTCTGCTACGGCTTCTACAGCCACGGCGCCCGTCCGGTCGGCGCAGGCGAGCGCTATCGGGCGACGATCATCGGCCCGGGCGTCCTGCCGGACATCTACTGGGAAGCCGACGCGCTGACCACGTACGACAAGGACTTCGACCTGCAGCAGCACGCGGTGCAGAAGGAGTTCCTCGCCGGCGACCCGCTCTGCAAGGCGGTCTAGCTCCGTAAGATCGTCGCCGTGACGAGCGGCGACGAGCTCCGCGAAGTGATGCGTCGCTACCCGGTCGGGGTCAGCGTCGTCACCGTCGACCGCGAAGGCGAGCGCCTCGGCCTCACGGTCGCGTCGCTCGTGTCGGTCGCGCTCGAGCCCCCGCTCGTCGCGATCTCGATCGGCCACCAGGCGGCCTTCCACGAGCTGCTCCGTGCTGCGGGAGGCTTCGGGGTCTCGCTGCTCGGCGCCGATCAGGTGGAGCTGGCCCAGCACTTCGCCCGCGGCGTGCCGCCGATCGCGCTCTGGCACGGAATCGAGATCGTGGAGGGATCGCGCGGCCCGCTCCTCGCCGGCGCGATCGGCTGGCTCGAGTGCGGGCTCGAAGGAGAGCACCGGGTGGGCGACCACACGCTCTTCGTCGGACGTGTCGAGCACGCCGAGCAGGGAGCGGAGGGACCTCCACTCGTGCGGCTGGGAGGCGACTACCAACGGGCGTGATCGAGTGTGTCGTCTTCGATCTCGACGGCGTGGTCGTCGACTCCGAGCAGGTCTGGGACGACGTGCGCGAGCAACTCGTCCGCGAGCGCGGCGGGCGCTGGCACGACGGCGCGCAGGCGGCGATGATGGGCATGAGCTCGCCCGAGTGGTCCCGCTACATGCACGACGAGCTCGGGCTACCCGAGTCGCCGGAGGAGATCAACGACGAGGTCGTCCGCCGGATGCTCGAGCGCTACCGCGGGTCGCTGCCGCTGATCGAGGGCGCCGTCGACGCGGTTCGCCGGCTGGCGCGTGCGTTCACCCTCGGCGTCGCCTCGTCGTCGAACCGACCGCTGATCGACGCCGTCCTCGACGGCGCCGGGATCGCGGAGTGCTTTGCCGCCGTCGTCTCGTCCGAGGAGGTCGCGCGGGGGAAGCCCGCTCCGGACGTGTACCTCGAGGCGGTGGGACTGCTCGGGGTCGAGCCATCGCGGTGCGCCGCCGTCGAGGACTCGTCGAACGGCCTGCGGGCGGCGCATGCCGCCGGGATGCGTGTGATCGCGTATCCGAACGCCCACTACCCGCCGGCCGCGGACGCGCTGGCGCTCGCGGACGTCGTCCTCATCTCGCTCGACGAGCTGACGCCGGAGCTCGTCCTGGCCTGACTCAAGAACGCATCGGCGCGAACCGATCACGTTTCTGATGCCTGAACGGGTCGACTATGAACAGCGCTATCGGCAGCTCGTCGAGCGCCTGCCGGCGATCGTCTATCGCGCCTCGGTCCTCTCCGGCGACTGGCACTACGTCAGCCCGGCGATCGAGCGCGTGCTGGGCTGGACGCCCGAGGAGTGGCGCCGGCATCCGACGCCATGGGGCACGAGTGTCCACCCGGACGATCTCTCCGCCGCCATCCAGCAAGAGGAGCGGGCGGTCCTGAGCGGCACCCTGATCTCGGAGTACCGGATGCGGCACAGGAACGGCAATGACGTCTGGATCCGCGACGAGGCCGTGCTCGTCGAGGAGGACGGCGAGCCGCAATGGCACGGCATCCTCACCGACGTCACGGATGAGCGAACTCTCGACGAGCGCTTGCGCCAGTCCCAGAAGGTCGAGGCCGTGGGTCAGCTCGCAGGCGGGATCGCTCACGACTTCAACAACCTGCTCGTCGTCATCGGCGGGTACGGAGAGCTCGCGCTGGAGCAGGCAGGAGACAACGCGCAGCTTCGCTACGACCTGGAGCAGATCGCGTTCGCGGCCGCAAAGGCCCGCGACCTGACGCAGCGGCTGCTGTCCTTCAGCCGCAAGGAGGCGCGAGTCAGCGAGGTCGTCGACCTGAACGAGGTCGTGGCCTCCGCCCATCCGATGCTTCGCCGCTTGATCGGCGCCGACGTGGATCTCGTCACGCTCCCGGTCGAGGAGGCCTGTTTCGTCACCGTCGATCCGACCGAGCTCGATCAAGCGTTGCTCAACCTCGCCGTCAATGCGCGCGACGCCATGCCCTCGGGTGGCAGGCTGACCATCTCGACTGGGATCGCAACGCGTGCCGACTCGTCGTATGCGTTCCTGCGAGTCGCCGACAACGGCTGCGGCATCGACCCGCAGACGATGCCCAAGGTGTTCGAGCCGTTCTTCACGACGAAAGGCGTCGGTGTCGGAACCGGTCTCGGGCTCGCCATGGTGCGCGACTTCGTCGGAGTGTGCAGTGGCCTGATCGAAGTCGAGAGCGACCCGGCGCAGGGCACGTCCTTCACGCTCCTGCTGCCCAACGCGAGCGCTCCAGGACCGTCGGCTGCGCCGGCGCCCAACGGCGTCCCGGCTCTGGGTTGCCTCGAGACGATCCTCGTGATCGAGGACGACGACGCGGTGCGAGAGATCGCGCGACGCGTGCTGGTGCACGCCGGGTACGCCGTAATCGAAGCTCGCTATGGCACCGAGGCGCTCGACCTCGCTGCCGACCATCCGCGCATCGACCTCGTGCTCAGCGACGTCGTCATGCCCGGGCTCTCCGGGCCCGAAGTCGTCCAGCGCCTCCTGACGGTGCGCCCCGAGATCATCCCGCTCTTCATGTCCGGCTATGCGCCCGAGTCCGAAGGACCGCTCGGCGGCGCCGAGCTGATCCGCAAGCCGTTCAGCGGCCCGACGCTCCTCGCCGCGATCCGCAGGGCGTTCGACTCAAGCGCGGCCGAGCAGCACGCAGCCGTTGTGTCCACCTAGGCCCATCGCGTTCGAGAGAGCGACGTCGAGCTCGACCTCGCGCGCCTCGTTGGGAACGTAGTCCAGGTCGCACTCGGGATCCGGATTCCGGTAGTTGATCGTCGGCGGCAGCAGCTGGTGGTGGAGCGCGAGCGCGCACATCATCGCCTCGACCGCGCCGGCGGCGCCGAAGCAGTGCCCGGTCACCGACTTCGTCGAGGAGACTGCGAGCTCGTGCGCGTGCCTGCCGAAGACGGCCTTGATCGCGCGGGTCTCGGCAGCGTCGCCGAGGGGAGTCGAGGTGCCGTGCGCGTTGATGTAGCCGACCCGCTCCGGTTCGACCTCGGACCGCTCGAGCGCAGCTTTCATCATCTCCGCGACGCCGACCGACTCGGGATCGGGCTGCGCCATGTGGTGCGCATCGTTCGAGGCGCCGTAGCCGAGCACCTCGGCGTAGATCGTCGCTCCACGAGCCTTCGCCGCGTCCAGCTCCTCGAGCGCCAGGATGCACGCCCCTTCCGACATCACGAAGCCGGCCCGCGTCGAGTCGAACGGCCGCGAGGCCTTCGCGGGATCCTCCTCTTCCGCGACGAGGCCGCGCATCGCGCAGAAGCCGGCGAGGATCAGCGGATGGATGCACGACTCGGTGCCGCCGGCGAGAACCACGTCGGCAGCGCCGCGCCGAATCAGCTCGGCGCCCTCCCCCACGGCATGGGAGCCCGTGGCGCAGGCGGACACCGGCGCGTAGTTCGGGCCGCGAAGGCCGAGAGAGATCGCGATCTGGCCGCTCGCGGAGTCGACGAGCACGCTCGGGATGAAGAAAGGGGACACACGGTCGGCTCCGCGCTCCCGGAGGACGTCCTGCTGCTCCACGATCCCGGGCAGGCCGCCGATAGCCGAGCCGACCACGACGCCGACCCGAGCCGGGTCCACACCGTTGATCCCGGAATCGCGCCAGGCCTCCTGCGCCGCCCCGAGCGCGAGCAGGACGTTCCGGTCCATCCGGCGCGCCTCCTTGGGAGGCGCGACCGAGGTCGAGTCGAAGCCCTTGACCTCACCCGCGATCCGGACCGGAAACTCGCTCGCATCGAAGGCCTGGATGAAGTCGACGCCGCTCTCGCCGGCGACTGCCGCGCGCCACGTCGACGGCGCATCGAGGCCGATTGGCGTGATCGCGCCGAGCCCGGTGACGGCGACCCTTCTCATCGCACAATCCTAGTTAGCGATCCGACTCGCGCGGGAAGGGGCAACGCATGGCGACCGTTTCCCCGGTCGGTCCTACCACCGCCACCCGACCGCGGCTGATCTTTTTCACCTCGTCGCTCTCGGGGCAGTGCCGCCGCGTGGAGGGATTCCTCGCTCAGGTGCTGCAGCGCCGGCGGAACCACAGCACCTTCCGCGTCCTCGTCGTCGACCAGGGCGAGCACCCCGACCTCGTCGAGCGCTTCGGTATCGAGGGCTTTCCCACCCTCGTCGTCGTGGAGGACCGCACCGTTCGCGCGCGGCTCGACTCGCCACGCGGCTGCCGCGACATCGAGCGGCTGCTCAGTCCCTGGCTGCGCTGAGAGTCGAGCGGCGGGTCATGGCGAAACGGCCCAGCGTCCGGCCGCGGTAGCGCGCCTCCCCGCGCCAGCCGTCACCGTCGGGCTCGAGGTGGTCGACCAGGCCCGAGAGCAGGCCGCGGTAGCGGAGCTCGCGTCCGGCCACGTCGAACGGGAGCGGCACAGGCAGCGGTGGCAAGGTGACGCCCTTCAGGCCGTCGATCCGCTTGCGGACCCCGTAGAGCGGCGGCAGGATGCCGCTCACGCGCCGCACGTTCCACTCGCCGTCGAGATCCCTCATCGCAGTAGCCTTCCAGAACGTGCCCGGCCCAAACGTCCCCTTCCCCCCGATGGAGGCCGAGCTCGTCCGCGAGCTCCCCGCCGGCGACGGCTGGCAGTACGAGCCGAAGTGGGACGGCTTCCGGGGCGTCCTGGAGAACGATGGCGGCGAGCTCGCGCTCTGGTCGCGGAACGAGCGCCCGCTCCTTCGCTACTTCCCCGAGCTGCGTCCGCTCGGAGACATGCTTCCACCCCACTCGGCGCTCGACGGCGAGATCGTGATCTCGCGCGACGGCGTGCTCGACTTCGACTCGATGTCGACACGGCTCCACCCGGCTGAAAGCCGTGTGAAGAAGCTCTCGGCCGAGATCCCGGCGATCTTCATCGCCTTCGACCTGCTGCTCTGGGACGGCGACCCGGTACACGAGCGACCGCTCGAGGAGCGCCGCGCCGAGTTGCTGAAACGCGGCAAGGGCTTCTGGATCTCTCCCGCGACGACCAAGCTCGACGCGGCGACAGCCTGGCTCGACCGCTTCGAGGCCGCCGGGTTGGACGGGGTGATCGCGAAGCGCCTCGGCGTTCCGTACATGCCCGGGTCGCGCGAGGCAGTGGTCAAGGTCAAGGAGCACAAGACCGCCGACTGCGTGGTCATCGGCGTGCGCTGGAAACAGCGTCCGGAGAAGCTCGCGACGCTGCTGCTCGGTCTCTACCGCGAGGACGGCGAGGTGGACTACGTCGGCTCGGCGGCGATCGGCGCTCGCAACCACGACGAGATCGCCGAGCGCGTGCTGCCGCTGCTCGACGAGAGCTCCGAGCGCCGCTTCTCGGAGCCGAACCGCTGGGGCACCAACGGTCTCGAGGAGACGCCGCTTCGCCGCGAGCTCGTCGCGGAGGTGCGCTACGACAAGGTGCAGGGGAACCGCTTCCGCCACGGCACGAAGCTGATCCGCTTCCGGCCGGACAAGGATCCCGCGCAGTGCACCTGGCGTGAGGTGAGGCCGGCCCTCCGCAAGGGCGACCCCACCGTCGAGAGCCTGCTCAGCTCCTCTGGATGAACTGCCCCTGGACGGGCGTCCCGCGGGCGACCCGCCGGCCGTCGGCGAGATAGTCGACGAACGAGACCGGCAGCCCGCGCGCCGCGCCGAACAGGCCAGGCCGGTCCTGCACGTGGAAGTGAAGGTGCGGCTCGGAGGAGTTTCCGGAGTTGCCGGTGAGCCCCAGCACGGTGCCCCGGCGCACGCGGTCACCGGCGCGGACGCGGACGCTGCGCTTTTGCAGGTGCGCGAGCAACGCGTACTCCCCGTTGCCGAGATCGAGCAGCACGTGGTTGCCGGCTGGAGCGTGTCGGTTCTCGACCTGCACTTGGGGACGGTTGTCGCGGATGCCGTCAACCGCTTCCACCACGCGACCGGCGGCCGGCGCAAGCACCGCTTTCCCCCAGGCCCAGTAGTCCGCGTTCTCCGTCCCGGCGCCCCGATGGGTGCCGCCGAGCCGCCACATGACGAGGTCGTAGGCGTGGCGCTGGTCGGGCGCGACGACGTGATAGTTCTGGCGCTCGGTCGGCCCGCCCCAGAAGACCCACCAGGTGCCGTTGACCGGCAGCGACAGGCGAGTCTGGAGCGAGCGACCTGCGTGCGGGTCGCGCGGCAGCGGCTTCGGTGGCGCAAGCGTGATCTGCGCGATCGCGCCGCGAGCATCGAGTACGAGCTGGAGCACGACCTGTCGCTTGCCCCAGCGGTGGACTCCCGTGTACGCGCCGCGACTCGGCGCCATCGGCAGCGCCGACTCGGCCGTCCGGGCGCCGATCGGCGCAGTGCGCGTCGTGTCGGCGAGAACTCGCTCAACCTCGGCGAGTGGGACGGCGCGGGCCAGCGCCGGCGTGAAGCGCTTGTGGATGCTCTCGGCGTCGCCTGCCCGCACGAGCGCGCCGATCGCGCGACCTTCGGTGAGCACACGCTGCTGCGACAGCCCGTATCCAGGCGGAGCCGCTGCGGCGATGCCCACCAAGACGACGACGCTTGCCGCGATCGTGGCCGTGAGCCATTTGAGCCGCCCGCCGCTCATCCCCGCCACCTCAGGAAGGCGACACCGGCAACGTAGGCGACGCCCGCAATCGCGCCGAGCGCGACGTACGGGCTGCCGTCGCGCCCGTGAGCCCACTCCCACAAACACATCGCGAGAATCGAAGCGATCGCGGCATTCCCCGCAAGCGCCGTCGCGTGGATGTCGATTCGCTGCCAGTACTCGTCCCGCCCGTCGCCTCGCAAGCCGCGGATCAGGTCGCTTCGCCCGCCGACGAGGAAGATGAGCCCGACGACGGCCATCACTCCGAGCGCCGCGAATCCTCCTCCCCGGTCGCCACCTGCCCAGAGCGCGCCGAGGAACACGAGGCCGAGAGCGAGCGAGAACAGGGGCAGGAACCACTTCGTCTTATGCACTGCTGTCATCGAAGAACACCTCTTCCACTGTCGATCCGAAGTACCGGGCGAGAGCCAGCGCCAGCGGCAGCGACGGCGTGTACCGCTCCGTCTCGATCGCGTTGATCGTCTGCCGCGAGACCTCGAGAGCCTTGGCCAGCTCCGCCTGCGAGAGCTTCCGTTGCGCACGCAGCTCTCTGATTGCGTTTTTCATCGATGTCAAGTTAGCTTGACATAGTAGTAATGTCAAGTCAGCTTTACATTGACCTCGACTAGAGTCGCCCCATGGCCGGATATACGAAGAAGAATCTGAAGAAAGACGTCGAGAACTCGGCGCCGAGATTCGACATGCCCGAGGAGATGGAGGCCCGCTTTGGCCGCCGGGCGATCGAGGGCAAGACGCTCGGCCTGAGCCACATGAAGCTCGCGCCGAACTTCCGCATCCCGTTCGGTCACAAGCATGAGGGGCAGGAGGAGGTCTACGTCATCGTTCGCGGCTCGGCCCGCATCAAGGTCGAGGACGAGGTCGTCGAGCTCGGCGAGTGGGACGCGATTCGCTTCGACACGGACACCATGCGCAACGTCGAGGCAGGACCCGACGGCGTGGAGTACATCGCGTTCGGCGCCGGCAACGACCCGCTCGACGCCGAGATGACGCCTGGATGGTGGAGCGAGTAGCTCCGTAGCCCGTCGCGCCCCGTCCAGGTAAAGATCAGGGTCGGATCAGGGTGATGCCCGATACCGCAACGGCCCGGCGGAGACGATCGTGTGAGCATCACCTATTGAGAGGCTCACATGTCCGACACGATCAACGAAACCACCACTCTCGACGAGGCGCTTCCGCGGCGTCTCGTACGCGCCGACGACGGTCGCTGGCTCGGCGGTGTCTGCGCCGGGCTCGGCCGCTACTTCGACGTCAATCCGCTCGTCTACCGAATTGCGTTCGCCGCGCTCGCCCTCGCTGGTGGCACCGGGCTGCTGCTCTACATCGCCTCGTGGCTCGTCATCCCGGGCGAGCGAAGCGAGGAGTCGGTCGCGGTCGAGGCGCTCCGCAGGCACCGCGACCGGCCCTGGCTCCTGCTCGGCGTCGGCATCCTCGGCTTCGGAGCGATCCTCGTCCTCTCGGAGGCACGCTTCTGGCCCGGTACCGGGAACGTCTGGCTCGCCGCGATGCTCGCCGGCGGGGCGATCGTCTGGTGGCACATCAGCAACCGCGACGACACCGCCCGCCCAGCCGTGGCCACGCCGCCCGCTGCGTCCGAGGATCTCTCCACCGCCGAGCCCCAGACCACCCGAGTGCCCCCGCCGGTCGCGCCGCGGCCTCCTCGCAAGCCGTCGCTCCTCGCGCCCGTGCTCGGGGCGCTTCTCGCCGCAGCAGGGTTGTTCGGCCTGCTCGCCGTCCTCGACGTCTACGACATCGACGTCGAAGTCGCGCTCGCCGGAGCGCTGGCCGTGGTCGGTGTCGCCGTCGCGGCGGGAGCGCTGACCGGGCGGCGGGTCGGCGGTCTGGTCGTGCTCGGGATCCTGCTGCTGCCGGCTTTTGCCGTGACGGCCGCGACGCCTGTCTCGGTCTCTTCCGGCATCGGCGACCGGCTGGAGCGGCCAGCGACGGGGGCTGTGCTCGACGACTCGTATGAGCTCGGCATCGGCAGCCTGACGGTCGACCTCGCTGCGGTCGAGTTGCAGCGCGGCACCACCAACGTCGACGTCGACCTCGGGATCGGCGAGCTGATCGTCATCGTCCCGGACGGTGTCGCCCTCGAGGTCGACGCCCATGCAGGCGTCGGCGAGGTGAACGTGCTCGGTGCGCGCGACGACGGTGCCGGCGCCGACGAACACGTCTCTATCGCCGGACCGACGCCGAACGCGCCCGTGCTCGAGCTGGACGCGGACGTCGGAGCCGGCAGCGTCGAAGTGCGGCGCGGTTGAGCTCGAGCCCGTACCGGCTTCCTCTGAGCCTTCCGCGCGTCCGGCGCGCGGAAGGCGGCGCAGCGCTCGCGGGAGTATGCGCCGGCATCGCCAAGAGCCTCCGCGTCGACGCCACGCTCGTCCGGCTCACGTTCACGTTGCTCGCCTTCGCGGGCGGAGCGGGAATTGCCGCGTACGGCGGCGCGTGGCTCGCACTGGCACAGGACGACCGCCCGCCACCGTCGGCTCGCAGGCGGGTGCTCGGCTTCGTTGTCCTGGCGCTCGGCGGCGCGCTCACACTCCGCGGCTTCGGGTTCGCCGACTCGCTGATCTGGCCCGCCGCCCTCTGCGGCGCCGGCATCCTGCTGGCCCGCGGCCGGAGCGGAGCGCCTGTCGTGGTCGGCCTGTCGCTCATCGCCGTCGCGGTGATCATCTTCGTCGACCAGAACGCGACCGAGAACGGCCGCGACACGGCATTCGAGTCGAGCGCCGTCGCCATCGCCCTGCTGCTCGTGCTCGGACCGTGGGCGTGGCGGCTCGCGGCCGAGCGGGACAGCGAGCGCACGTCGCGGATCCGCACCGAGGAGCGCGCCGAGATGGCCGCCCGCGTTCACGACTCGGTCCTGCAGACGCTGGCGCTGGTCCAGCGCGAGGCGGGGGACCCGCGGCGCGTCGCTGCGCTCGCGCGGCGTCAGGAGCGCGAGCTGCGGTCCTGGCTCTACCCCGATCCGAGCGCGGTCGACGGTGATGGGCTCGCAGCCGCGATCGACGCGGCCGCTGCGGAAGTCGAGGAGCTGCACGGCGTCCCGGTCGAGCTCGTGCGAACCGGCGATGCGCCCGTCGACGAGCGCGTCGAAGCACTCGTCCTCGCCGCCCGTGAGGCGATGTCCAACGCAGCGCGCCACTCGGGCGCCGACCAGATCTCGACCTTCGTCGACGTCGGCGAGGACGAGATCGCGATCTTCGTGCGCGACCGGGGCAGCGGCTTCGACCCCGACAAGGTGCCCGCGAAGGCGCACGGGATCGCCGAGTCCATCCGGGGCCGCATGGCGCGCGCGGGCGGGACAGCCTCGCTCACGTCGTCCTCGGAAGGAACGGAAGTCGAGTTGCGTCTGGGGAGGCAAACGTGAGCCGCCGCCGCGTGGTGCTCGTCGACGATCACGACCTCTTCCGCGCGGGCGTTCGCAGTGAGCTCGGCAAGGCGGTCGACATCGTCGGCGAGGCAGGATCGGTGACCGAGGCGGTGCCGTTGATCCGCGAGCTCGATCCCGACGTCGTCCTCCTCGACGTCCACCTTCCGGACGGCGGCGGTCAGGCGGTGATTGCCCAGGTTGCGCCCGAACGGCCCGGCGTGCGGTTCCTCGCGCTCTCGGTCTCCGACGCCGCCGAGGATGTGATCGGCGTGATCCGGGCCGGAGCTCGCGGCTACGTGACGAAGTCGATCTCTGGCGTCGACCTGATCGAGGCGGTGAAGCGAACCGCCGACGGCGACGCCGTCTTTTCCCCGCGACTCGCGGGCTTCGTCCTCGACGCATTCCGCTCCGGAGCACCGCCGAGCGACCCGGAGCTCGACGTACTGACGACGCGCGAGCGCGAGGTGCTGCAGCTGATCGCACGCGGGTACCGCTACAAGGAGATCGCGGCGCGGCTGCACCTGTCCGTCAAGACGGTCGAGACCCACGTCTCGGCAGTCCTCCGAAAGCTGCAGCTCTCGAACCGGCACGAGCTCACGCGCTGGGCCGCGGAGCGCCGGTTGATCTAGAGACGAACCTCGAGGCGCCGGCCGAAGAGGATCGGCCACCACAGCTGAGCAGGTCGGCGCCGGCGAACAGATGCGTGTGCCGTCAGCGCCCGCCGGTCGACCTCCCATGTGACGAATGTCGTACGCCGGCCCGCCATCTGGAGCTCCACGATTACATTCACCCGCGGCGCGCTGACGGTCGCCGTCTTCCACCAGTTGAGCAAGATCGTCGATTTCTCCCCCGGAGCCACATCGGCTCGCGTTCGCCAAAGAGCGCCGTAGGAGTACCTCCCTTGGGTCGCCAAGAAGATCCGCTTGATCGACGCCGAAACTCCTCCACGGTTCTCGACCTCCAGGAAGCCACGCGCGGACCGATTCTCGAGATCGAGGGCTGCGAGCCGAACGCTGAGACCGTCGACCGAGACCTGGCCGCCGCTGAGGCTCGAGAACGACTCAGAGATCTTGCGGCCGTGGAGGCAGTAGTCCGAGACCTTCCAGACGCCGTCCAACTGCCGCAGCTCCATTGGCCCGCTCAGGTCGATGCGAGCCACCTTGCTTCGTCTGCGCCCACTACGCGTTGGCACATCGACCACCGCGTCCGCCACAAGCTCGGCTCTGTTGTCGTTCACGGCCTCCACTACGAGCGAACGGATCGTCGTCGGGAGGACGCTCGACGATTCGATCGACTCGAGCGCCCGGTCAACGTGACTTCCGTGCTCGAGCGCCGCGCCGACAGCGACGTCTTCCAGCGGATCGGGTGGCCTGCGCTCCAGGAAGCGGCGAGCGGCGGCGACGATCTCGTCCACAACTAGCCGTTCTTCTTGGCGCGCGAGGGCTGGACACGCTTCGGCTCGCCCGGCATCTTCGGGAACTGCGGCGGGTACGGCGCCTCGCCCTCGCCGGCGGCCTCCTCGCGCTCGACCCACTCGAGCAGGACGTTCAAGTCGCAGACGGTGTCGTCGATCGCGGCCTGCACGTCGCCCACTTGGGCGAAGCGCTCCGGCATCGAGGCGAGCGTGAAGTCCTCTGTCTCGACGTCCGGCAACTCATCCCACGTCACCGGCGCGGAGACGGTCGCGTCGGGCCGGCCGCGCACCGAGTAGGCGGAGGCGATCGTCCGGTCGCGCGCGTTCTGGTTGTAGTCGATGAAGACGCGCTTGCCGCGCTCCTCCTTCCACCACGCGGTGGTGACCTTCTTCGGCAGCCGCCGCTCGACCTCGCGCGCGAATGCAAGTGCGCAGCGGCGCACGACGGGAAAGTCCCACCTCGGCTCGATCCGGCAGGC
The DNA here is from genome assembly GCA_963749515.1 of uncultured Gaiellaceae bacterium. Taxonomy (GTDB): domain Bacteria; phylum Actinomycetota; class Thermoleophilia; order Gaiellales; family Gaiellaceae; genus Gaiellasilicea. The sequence continues at coordinate 11,100 of CAVVMR010000010.1, read as the reverse complement.
GACGTGGATGCCGCGGTTGCCCGAGGTCTTCGGCCAGCCGGTCCACCCCATCTCGCCGAGCGTCTCCCGCACGATCGCCGCGACGCGCTTTCCGTCCGTGAAGTTCGTTCCCGGCTGCGGGTCGATGTCGATCCGCAGCTCGTCGGGCTTGTCGACGTCCGCCCGCCGCGACGGCCACGGGTGGAAGTCGACGACGGCGAGATTCGCGGCCCAGGCCACCTGCGCGACCTCGGTGACGCAGAGCTCGTCGGCGTGACGGCCGGAAGGAAAGGTCACGCGGGCCGCCTCGACCCACTCCGGGCGCTTTTCCGGCACGCGCTTCTGGTAGATCATCTCGCCCTCGACCCCGTCCGGGAAGCGGCGGAGCTGGGTCGGCCGCTCGTAGAGCGCGCGGACGATTCCCTCGCCGACCGACAGGTAGTAGTTGACGAGGTCGAGCTTCGTCTCCTTCCGGGCCGGAAAGAGCACCTTGTCCGGATTCGTGACCTTCACGATCCGGCCGCCGACCTCGAGCTCCACGAACGGGGACGCCATTGCAAAGACCGTATCGTGGCGTGCTAGGTTCGAGTCTGTTTCGCCAACCGGGAAACCAGAGGAGATGGGCATGCGGAAGGTTCTGATTCCGGTCACGGTGATCGCGCTCGCGATCGCGGCGGCCGCCATTGGGGGGCAGAGTGAGCAAGCGGCGGCGGCGCCGGCCAGCTGTGCCAAGGCGAACCTCAACCTCGTCAAGGACGGGCAGCTCTCGATCGGCACCGACAACCCGGCGTTCCCGCCGTGGTTCTCGGGGGGCGAGACGAAGGGCCGTCCCTGGAAGATCAACGACCCCGCCAAGGGCAAGGGCTTCGAGTCGGCGGTGGCATACGCCGTTGCGAAGCGCCTCGGCTTCGCCAAGACCGAGGTCGTCTGGGTCTACACGCCCTTCAACAAGGCGATCGCCCCGGGCAGGAAGGCGTTCGACTTCGACATCAACCAGATCTCGCACACGCCGGAGCGGGCGAAGGCTCTCGCCTTCAGCGCCTCGTACTACAACGTCAACCAGTCGATCGTCGGCCTGAAGGGCAAGGCGATCGCCTCGGTGCGCTCGATCAACGGACTGAAGCGCTACAAGCTGGGCGCCCAGCTCGGGACGACGAGCTACCAGTACATCGTCCGGAACATCAAGCCGTCTCCGTCGGTGGCCGTCTACGACACGAACGACGCTGCCGTCGCGGCGCTGAAGAACGGCCAGATCGACGGTCTCGTCGTCGACCTGCCGACCGCGTTCTACGTCACTGCGGTGCAGGTCCCGAACGGCAAGATCATCGGGCAGTTCCAGGCGAAGGGAAACCAGGAGCGGTTCGGGATGGTCTTCCAGAAGGGCAACCCGCTCGTTGCCTGCGTGAACAACGCCCTCGCGAACATGAAGCGGACGGGCGTCCTGAAGCGCATCCAGCAGATCTGGCTCGCCAAGGTCACCGGCGCACCGGTTCTCAAATGACACAGCTTCTGAAGTAACTGGGCCGTAACTCGAAAATCCTCGGGGGTGGCGGCGCCGGTCGCGCCGTCACCCTCGCGCTGCTCTCGACGGTCATCCTTTTCGCAGCGCTCGTCTACGGGGTCACACACGCCCCGAACTGGCCCGAGGTCAAGGCGGCGTTCTTCGACTGGGGCAAGTACCGGGAGTCGTTTCCCGAGATCTCGCGCGCCTTCCTCCTGAACGTGAAGATCTTCCTGATCGCGGAGGCGTTCATCCTCGTCTTCGCGCTCCTGCTCGCCGTCCTGCGCAGCCTGCCCGGCCCGGTCTTCTTCCCGATCCGTGCGCTCGCGATCGCCTACGCGGACTTCTTCCGCGGTGTGCCGACGATCCTCGTGATCGCCCTGCTCGGCTTCGGGGCGCCGGCACTCGCGGTCGAGGGGATCCCGACCTCGACGACCTTCTGGGGAATCGTCTCGCTCGTTCTCATCTACACGGCCTACGTGTCGGAGGTGTACCGCGCCGGCATCGAGTCGGTGCATCCGAGCCAGGAGGCGGCGGCGCGCTCGCTCGGGCTCACACGGAGCCAGGCGTTGTCGGCCGTCGTCCTGCCGCAGGCGGTGCGCCGAGTGATTCCGCCCCTCCTGAACGACTTCATCGGGCTGCAGAAGGACACGGCGCTCGTCGGGATCCTCGGCTCGGTGGAGGCGTTCAAGCAGGCCCAGATCGAGGTCTCCGCCGACTTCAACTTCACGCACTACCTCGTCGCGGCGACGCTCTTCGTGGCGATCACGATCCCGCTCGCGCGCTTCACCGACTGGCTCGTCGCACGCGATCGCCGCCGCCGTCTCGCTGGAGGCGTCGCATGAGCGCGGTCGAGATCCAGAACCTCCACAAGTCGTTCGGCAAGAACGAGGTGCTGCGCGGGATCGACCTCGAGGTCGAGGAGCACGAGGTCGTCTGCCTGATCGGCGCCTCCGGCTCGGGCAAGTCGACGCTGCTGCGCTGCGTCAACCTGCTCGAGCCGGTCGACGAGGGCCGCGTCGTGATCCACGGGGAGGAGATCACGGCACGCGGCGTCGACGTGAACCGGATCCGCCGCGGGATCGGCATCGTCTTCCAGGCCTACAACCTCTTCCCGCACATGAGCGTGCTCGACAACGTGACGCTCGGGCCGCGCAAGGCGCTCGGCACTGGCCGCCGGGAGGCCGAGGCGCAGGCGACCGAGCTGCTCGATCGCTTCGGGCTCTCGGACAAGCGGGACGACTATCCCGACCGTCTCTCGGGCGGCCAGCAACAGCGGGTCGCGATCGTGCGCGCGCTCGCCCTGCGCCCGCGCGTGATGCTCCTCGACGAGGTGACGAGCGCACTCGATCCCGAGCTCGTCGCGGAGGTCTTGAGCGTGATCCGCGAGCTCGCCGAGGGCGGAATGACGATGCTGATCGCGACACACGAGATGACCTTCGCCCGCGACATCGCGAACCGCGTGTGCTTCCTCGACGCCGGTGTGATCCTCGAGCAGGGGCCGCCCGACGCGATCTTCAGCGCCCCGTCCGAGCCACGGACGCGCCAGTTTCTGGACCGCATCATCGCCGCCGGACGCCTCTAGAATTCGGGCATGGTGCAGGACCCGCAGCGCATCGACCTGACGCTCGAGCCGCTCGACGACTACGTCGTGATCCAACCGACCGAGGACGAGGCGGAGACGAAGACGGGGCTGATCATCCCGGCCTCGGCGGAAGCCGTCTGCCAGACCGGGATCGTCACCGCGGTCGGCGCCGAGGCGGGCGGGCTCGAGGCGGGCGACAAGGTCCTCTTCCCCAAGGCAGCCGGGTTCGAGGTTCGCCTGCACGGAGGCGAGGTCAAGGTGCTCCGCCGCGGCGAGCTGATCGCCCGCATCCACGACTGACCCGGAACGAAAAACGGGGCGGGCGCGATCCGCCGCATGGATCAAGCACCCGCCCCGAAAAGCTCGAACGCCCCGCCGCTGGGGCTTCGAACCTGATGCGAACATCCTCGTCGCCGACTACTGGTTCACGCCATCACTCGGGCTGGGTTGATCGCTGCGCTTCACTGGAACGAGGTGCCGCACGGCTTCCCAGCGTCGATTCGCGGCGCTTTTGCACCTCCGGGCGGATATCACCCGTCAGAGGCATGCCCGCCGATCGGGAGCTGACGAACATGGGAGAGCCGGTTCCCCCCTTTTCTCCGGCATCTGCGGCGCCCGTTCCCTGCGGCAACCAGGAAGCGGGCGCTTCTTTTTTGGCCGACCGTTTCACCAGGGCGGTCGAGAGCGTGCGGTACGATCCGGCTCACGGAGAAGTGGCCGAGTGGCTGAAGGCGGCGCCCTGCTAAGGCGTTATGGGGGTGAATGCCTCCATCGAGGGTTCGAATCCCTCCTTCTCCGTCCTCTCTCCGCAAGCGACCGGGCACCCGGAAGGATCGACCCAGGTGCCGTCCGATGGACGGGTACTCTGTCGCTCGCTCGGAGAGGTGGCAGAGCGGTCGAATGCGGCGGTCTCGAAAACCGTTACGGGTCGTTAGGCTCGTCGAGGGTTCAAATCCCTCCCTCTCCGCCTCAGAGCCGAATCCCTGACCGCCAGTGGGATTCGGCCTATTTCGTGGCGAAAGATGAGCGAGCCCGACTATCCGCCTAGACCCGCTGGAATCCGCTCGACAGGGAGTTCAACTGTCGCGCGACTGTCGCGCACGGTCGCACGATCGAGGTACGCATCGACGAGCGAGACGGCCTCGTCCTCGTTCCCGGGCATGAGATGGCCGTAGCGGTCGATCGTGATCTGAATGCTCGAGTGGCCGAGATAGGTCGAGAGCGCCTTCGCATTCACGCCGGCGGCGATGAAGATCGATGCGCAGGTGTGCCTTAGTTCGTGCAGCCCGATCGGCTCCAGCTCGAATACCTTCCACGCCTTGAGTGCTCGAGCGTTCAGGCTGCTCGGGTTGAAAGGCTCGGCGACCGTGCGGCCGAACACCAGGCCCCCGCGCGATGAGGACCGGAGCGTGTGGGCGGCCAAATGTGAGCGCAGTGCTGCCACGATCGGCACCGTCCGCCTGCCCGCACGGCTCTTGGGTTCGATCCTTCCGTCCTTCGGATCCCACGATGACTCGACGCGAAGCACGCCCTTTTCGAGATCTACGTCCTCGAAGCGAAGCGCGCGCAGCTCGCCGAGTCGGCCTCGGCCGACCGGGGACGGTGACGGTGGGTGACCAGCGGTGCAGGAAAACCGCACTTGGCGCATTCGATCGCGTTAAAACACGGTCGCTAGGCGCAAGCAGAAACCTAAGCTGACCCTGGAATCGACACTCGTCGGGCAAGCGTTGGGAATGTCCCTGCTCCATCCGCGATCATCTGGCGCTATGGCCCGAGAAGTGGATGTAGACCGGATTGCAGAGCACTGGACGGTCGAACAAGCGCTGGACGCTACGCCGATTGGCGGCGGACACCACAACAGGCTCTTCCGCTGGGGAGACTTTGTCATCCGAATCGAAGAGCGGACAACGACGAGTGTGGAATGGGAACACGAGTTGGTGGCTTGGCTCGGTGAGGTGATCGCTGAGGTCGTCGTTCCGGTGCGGGCTCGTGACGGCTCGACGTTTCTCCGTGACCACCATCAGGTGGTGTCGCTACTGCCCTACGTCGAGGGACGGCATGAGAGCGTCGATGCGTCCGGGTTGCTTGCGCGCCTACACCAGCGAGCGTCCGATTGGCCCGGAATCCGTCCGAGACCAGGACGGCCGTCATACGCGGAGTTGGACTGGGAGCGAAACGACTGGTGGGACTGGGCAGTTGTTCCGAGGTTGCCTGGGCTTGTCGAGGCATTCGAGGAGCTTCGCGCATGGGTTGCGTCGCGGCCGCCGCTCGTTGAAGTGCCGATTCATGGTGACTTCGGGGTGGAGAACGTGCTCGTCAGGAATGGCCGGGTTGTAGCGATCTTCGATTGGGAGTACGCGCGGATGGATTGGGCCGCGCTGGAGGTCGGCGCGGCGGCGATGAGGTTCTCGCCGCACGATCCGTCAAGCTTCGTCCGCCGTTACGCCGACGCTGGCGGCCCCGGCGAGGTCGCTGCAGTTCGCTACGGGGTCAGGGTGTGGTTGCTCGCGAACTGTCTGTACTCCCTGACCGCCGCCGCGAAGGGCAAGCCGTGGAGTCAAGAATGGGTGGACTTCACGCTTGAAAAGCTGCGGGACGTGTCGGCTTAGGCGGCGAAAGGTCTGTCCCGTGGCCCCCGGAGACCCGACGCAACTGGTTCGCACGGCCCTTCGGCTAGGTTCAGGCGGCCAGGTTGCACAGGCGGACCGCATAGCGTGAGGCGTATGCGCGCATCGTCTTCCCGACGAGCTGCACGTGGAGCAGTAGCTGCCCATGGGGCAATGCTCGGAGCGTCATGACATTCGTGCTTTCGTGACGCTCGGCATGAACAAGCAGCCGCCTGCCAGGGACAACGCAGACGACGCTCAGGCTCCTGAGCCTGACGAGGCTTGCACGAGGAAGCGACTTCGGTAGGACGGATTTGGTGCAGACCGGGTCGGTCCCTGCCAAGAATCCTTGGGCGTCCATCCATGCGTACTGGGTCAGAGCGTTCGTGCGAATGAGCACGCCCAGAGGCTTAGTCGCCCGGACGGCGCGAACGACGATCAGTGGCCGGGGTACGAAATCATCAACGGCCGTGACCAGTGGCGGGTTGCAACGCAACGTCACCGGCTGAGTCAGCGGTGTAGGCAATTCTCGCGCCCCCACGGCGGCAGCGGAAGTCACGACAGCCAGCGCGAGTAAGGAACCCACAACCAGGGGGCGGGGCATGCTCAACATCCTAGTCGTGCGGCAATGTCCCAGTCAGGAGGGGATTGGCGAAATTGGCCGGACTGGACAGGGAACGAATATGCCGTAGCAGGTGTACAACCAGATGATGAGGTCGACGCTGACGCGCATCTCGATTCTCATCGCGGCTCTTCTGGCCGCAGGCGTTATGGCGGTTCCGGCCCACGCGGCCGCTCCCCGCTACATCCTTGTCAGCGGCCCAGGACTCCAGCGCCCTGCGACGCTCGGCAATTGGTCGGAGAACCTCACCTTCTTGACCAGCCTGCTCCACGCTCGTCGGCCGACGTCAGGCTGGCAACACAACCGCCCTCGGTACGACCTTGCGCTCTTCTGGGGTGTCCCTGCGAAGCCAGTACCGGCGCGGCCGAATGACGCGAACCAACACGGGTGGTTCTACCCTGCCACCGGCAGCCGTCGTGCGGTCGTCAAGTTGCGCGTCAGCGGCGAGGACTTTCCCCGTGTGGCATCTCCGGAGACGCTGCGGATATTTGCCCGGCACGGCGTTCCCACGCGAATTATCAAGTAGCCGACAAACCCTACGCACCCGTCTGCGTGTGCTTCCGAATCCGGCTTCGCGTTCGGAGCCACTACGAGTGTTGTCGGCCCCGGGCAGCATCCCGGAATGTCCCCGAGCGGCTACCGGGGAGCGGTCACGCGAATGCTGCGTGAACTCGGAACGAGCGAGCCGATTGGGCCACGAGTGCAGTCGGCGCAGTAGACGACGAACCGTAACGGCCTGCAGCGAGCGGAGGCAACTGAAAGCGGATGACTCCCTTGTTCGCCAGCGTCACCGTCCCCACGCGCGTGTAGGGCCAACTCCGTGGTGCGGTGCGGGCGGTTGGGGCGCACATTTGGTTTGAAAACGACTCGCGCGCTCGAACCGCGCTAACGAAGGCGCTCTGCACGACATCCTCGGCTGTCTCTCGATCGCCGACGATCGCAGCAGCCACGCGGCGGAAGTGGCCGAGCCGTCGCTCGTAGATGCCTCGTAACTCATTCAGGCTCGCACCCTTGGCCTTGGCCATCACTCAGAATGACCGATCCGAGGGCTCGAATCTTTAGTGGCGTGTCATCGCGAACCGGCTAGCCGCCAGGAGGCCGATCGACGAGCTGGCGATCGATCACCGCTCCGTCGGCGCCTAGTGCGCGAATCTCGGTCAGTCGGGTTCTTATTTGGCGGAGAGGTTCTGGGAACGGTTGAAGGACATAGCCTTCGTCGTCCGGAGTAAAGCTCGCTTCCGCTCCGTTATCGAAGCGGAAGACGATTCGGACGACGTCGCCTCTCGCTCGTCCGACCGCGATTAGCGGTGTCGCCCCGATTGGCCCGACTCGCACCGGTGCTTTCTCCCAGTCGCGGGGCGTGCAGCCGCTGGTGTTCATCCTCAGCGCACCAGTACCGCGCATGAACCAGCACTGGCCGCCGTCCTCGGTGTGGTGGGCGCGCAACGTGGCACTGCCGCCTTCCGGTATCTCGACGCTCTTCTCGACAATCGGCGGGCCGACGACCCGACCGGTCACTTCGTCACGGGGCGTTCGCTCGATCCCAATAACTCGGCCCTGGCTGTCGTAGGCGACCATCTTGACCGGAAATCGCGCTTTCGCGATCTCGATCAGATAGCTGTTGTCGGCGAGTGGAACCGGGATCGCGTTCCCGGTTGCCGTGAAGGCTTCTAGCCGAGCGACCTCATCGCTCGCCATGCCGGCGAACGTGGCGAACTGATCGCCACCGCCAACGGTGGACCAGCCGAAGCTGAAGGGGCTGCGCGGAAACAGGTCGTCGGCTGGGTTACAGCCGCCACCTATGCCACCTCGCGTCACGACGTAACTGCAGATCATCTCGCGAGGAGGGTCGCCCGGGCGTGCGAGGTGCGAGCCTAGTGTCTCAACGATCGCGACCCGCTTAGAGCTGGACGGATCAGGTGTCAGCAGCCGACCAAAGACGACCTCGTGTTGCGGAGCCGCCCGACCGGCGAACACATCCGTGACCGACTCGCCACGATTCTCGCGCCGGTCGAGCCAGCCGATCCGACCGCCGACGGCGCGGCGTTCGACCTTCGTCGGCCCGCCCGGCTCCCCAGCTTCGTTGTCCACGCGCCGAATCCGCCGCCGATACCGAAGGGGGCGACTGCAAGCGGGATGTCGACGAGGCGGTCGTCCTTGTCGAGCCGCGCCTGGACCTTGGTCACTCGCTGGCCGACCTCTGGCTCCTCGGCGACGTAGATGAAGGCGTTCGACTGGGTCGGAACTCGGTGTCTGCCCTGGTCATCGACCAGCTCAACCGCCTCGACTCCGTCGGCCGCAATCCCCGCCGTCACCTGTGCGTGAGCTGATCGCACCGTGTCGAATCCAATCTCCTTCGTCTTTGTGCCTCTGCCGACGCCCCAGTCGGCAACAAGCACGCGAGCTGGGGACTCATCGTTGCGCAGGTCCGAGACGGGGGCGCACATCAGAGTCGACCCGCGGGCGCTGCCGCGAGCGACGATTCGCAGACAGAGCGAGCCCTCGCTGCGGAAGCCGAGCAGGCGATAACTGGCGCCGTCAGCCTCCACGTCGGCGAGCTGCCGGAGTTGCGGCGAGCCGGGGAATGATCCCCAGGTCGCATTGGCTTGATCGAAGGCTCGCTGCTCCTCCTCGCTGACGGCCTCACCCGGAGTTCCCTGAAGCCAGGCCGAGAAGTCGCCGAGTCGGTTCCTGACCGCCCCTCCGAGCGGCGTCACCATTGCGAGCGCCAGCACGATCGCCGCAAGTGCCGCGGCCAGAGGAACGAAGCGACGTCCTGTCCACCTCCGAGAGCTGTCGACGGTCTCTGAGCTGATCGCCTCCCAGTCCGGCTCGGTCTGCGGCAGAGGTGTGTAGCGGTCGAGCAGTTCGGCAACCGCCGGGGAGAAGTCTGAATCAGCTCGCATCGTCAAGCACTCCTTCGATTGCCCCTCTTAGCCTCTCGTGAGCCGCGGCCAGCGTGGCCGACACGGTTCCGGTCTCGATGCCAAGCACTTGGCCGATCGTCCGGTAGTCGAGGTCGGCGTAGTAGCGCAGGAACACCGCCAGCCTCTGCCGCTCCGGCAGCGCCGCAACAAGCGTCCGCGTCGCCGCATCGTGGCCCGCGCTCCCGTTCTCGCCCGCCGCCTCCGGCGCCGCGGGCAGCGCCGCCTCCTCACGCGCGGCCAGGCGCTTCGCCTCGTTTACGACTGTCCGCCAGACCCACGCCTCCGCTGGCCCCTCGCCGCGATAGCTCTCCCGTGAGCGCAACAGTCGGAGGAACGCCTCCTGAACAGCCTCCGCTCCGGCCGCCTCACTGCGGGTGACCGCGGCCGCCACACGGACAAGCTGCCGAAAGTCGCGACGATAGACCCGTTCAAGGTCTGCGACCGATAGCACTCCCACGATCAGATGACCCTACGGCTCCCGTTTTTGTTTAGTGGTTGAGAGCATCCGCCTCGGTCTCGGCACCAACCTGCGGCCGAGACTGGCGATTTCGAGGAAGGATCGACCAGCGACGAATCGCCGTCGAGAGCGGCCAGGCTGGTTCAGTCAGTGATTGGCTGTCCGGCGCCGACCAGTGGGTAGGCGGGGACGGGGTGTCTGACGACGCGGCCGGTGCCGAGTTCGACGACGGCCGCTTTGATGTTCGTGCCGAAGAAGGTGACGAAGGCTCGCGGCCCGACGACGGTGACGCGGGCGACGGATCCAGTGCGGAAGAGCTCGCGGCTTGAGCCTGATGGCTGGATGATCCGGAGCCCGACGCCTGTTTCCCCTCGAGCGAAGATGAGCCCGCCGGCGACGCGGAACCAGGTCCAGTTCGTGGTGAGCACTCGACGCGACCAGTCCTTCGGGTCGATGATCCAGAGGCCAGCAGTGTCTTCCGCGCCGATCGCTCCGTAGACGCTTGCGCCGACGACGATGCGTCCGTCGGGCAGCGTCTCGGCTGTCCGCATGGATCCCTCGACCCGCTTGGTGGAGGCCGCGGTCAGACGCACGGGCGCGTACCGCACTGACAGGGTGCGCAGGTCGATCGCCGCTGGGGGCTCGCCCGCTCCTATGACGAAGGCGCGTCGTCCGGAGGGGCCGAGTGTTAGCGCGGGACGGCGGATCGTCATACGGCGCTCAGCACCGTCACCGGTCGTGGCCGTTCCCACCGCGATCCTCTTGAGCACGACAGTCTGCACCCGCGGCGACTGATCGACGACCGCAATCGTGGCTGGCCCGATCTGGTTCGGCGTGGCGAGCAGCAGCACGAGCGCGCTCTGCGCCCGCTCGCCCAGCACAACAGTGCCGGGAAACTCGATCTGGGAGACCGTCACGCGGCGCTCGGGATCTACCGCGTACACCCTCGTCGCACTCGACCCGGAGACGACGACCAGGACTCGACCGCGGATCCAGGCGGTCGCCGTCACCCGACTAAACTCGCCCGGCAGGGTCACCGTTCCCTCGATTCGCCGACTCCCAAGCTCGACGAAGCGAACTACCGTGGGCTCACCCTTCCGACGCACGCCGGCCGCTGCAACGAGACGCTGGCGGTCGGGGCTGATGCTCCAGGCGTGTCCGAACTGGCCCATCCGGATCGGCGACCCGGACGGAACGAGGCGAACGGGATCGTAGGGAACAAGCAGGTTCATCTTCGCCCCGTAGCGCAATGCGTAGAGCTCGTCGACCTTGCCGCTGGCCGGCGCCGCACCAGCGAGCACACCAAGTACCGCAGCAACCGCTAGCGCTCTTGCCATGATCATCACAAGGAAGTACACCGCATCGTCGCTGCGAGTTCCAGTTCTTGGAAGGTCGTTCTTGCAGATCGGAGATGCGCTCGCCT
>CAVVMR010000009.1:0-248442 GCA_963749515.1 uncultured Gaiellaceae bacterium | reverse complement strand
CGAGGTCCATCAGCCCGAAGGGAATGCCCTTGTGGAACTGGACGACGTCGACGCCGAGCTCGAGGCAGCGTTCGTAGAGCGGGTATGCGAGCTCTCGGTCGTCGCATGCCCAGGAGCCGTCGACGTGGCCGTTATAGAACTTGATTGACCGCGCTCCGAGCTCCTTGATCTGCCAATCGAGCTGCTCGAGTGCATAGTCGACGCCTTTGTAGAGGGGATCGACGCCGCCGCAGAAGAGCACCCGGTCGGGGTAGCGCTCGGCCATCTGGTACTGGGTGAGGACGGGGGAGAAGCTGTCCTTGAACCAGTCGAAGATCGGGACGACTTGGACCATCGCCATGTCTGTCGGCGCATCGTCGAAGACCATTGCGTAGAGGTCTTCGACCGTCCAGCGCCGCTGGAACTCGATCGACCCGTCGTTGTAGCCGCTCCAGCGGCCGCCGGCGCCGAGGGCGAGGAGGAGATCGCGCGAGTAGCGGGCGTCGGGGCGGTCGACGAGGTTCTCGTCCGAGAGGTCGTAGCAGTGGATGGCGTTGTCGAAAACGAAGATCCCGTCGATCATGCTTGCGTCCTCTCGCGGTTTGGGTTCAAGGAGAAGGAGTGCCCAAGGCGGGCAGCGTCCGTCGGTCCGCGCCGAAGGCTTTGGCGAGGCGTCGCTCGGCCGCGGCCGAGATGCGTGATCCGAGGATCTCGACCTCGTCGATGCTTGCGAGTTGGGTGAGCGCAGGCCGGATCGTGCTTGCGGTGGTGACTGGTCGGAGGGGGCAACCAGTGCACATCCCGGTGAAGCGGAGCCTGGCAACCCGGTTCTCGACGCCGGTCAGCTCGACACCGCCGGCGTGTGCGCCCAGGATGACATTGATTTCGGCGAGGCGTCGTGAGACGTGCGCGTTCACGGCCGGTTCTGTGGGGTGGGCTGAGCAGGGGCCCCACGAAGGCGAACCCCTGCTCGGTGTTGGAGGGTCAGCAGACGGATGGCTGGATGATCCTCGCGAGCGGCTTCGGCTCGGCGACGAACTTCTCCTTGCCGTTCGCGAAGGTGATGATCGGCAGAGTGCGGTTCTTCTTGGCGAGGTGACAGTTCGCCGTCCAAGTCGTGAGGCCGATTGCGAGCGGCTCGTCCCGGAACCTGTTGAGCTGCGCGAGCACCTTGCTCGTTTCGGTCGACTTGGCACGGGTGATGGCTAGGGCAAACGCCTCCACGGCGCTGTAGCCGCTGAGCGCTTGAGCGCCAAGCGCGGGCGGCTTCTTGTACTTCTTCACGTACGCCTTGTAGGCGGCCGCGCGGTTCTTGTTCGGGTCGGCGCCGGGGGTCGTGACCCCTCCCGCGGCAACGTAGAAGTTCTTGACGTTCGGGACGGCGCTGAGCCAGAACGTGCCATCGAAGCCGGAGCCGGCGACGATCGGAATGTTGATGCCGGCAGCCCGGATCTGCTTTGTTGCGCTGGCACCGCCGGGGGCATACGAGCCGAGGAAGATGAAGTCGGCCTTGGCGTTGCGAAGCTTGCTGATCTGGGTGGCGATAGACGGGTCACTGTTCATGAACGTATCCTGGCCCGCGACACCGGCGCCGCCGCCGACCTTCGACCAGGCGTATTTGAACGCCTCGGTGAACGACTTCGAATAGCTGATGCTCGGGTCGCCCAGAATGTAGGCGCGCTTCCAGCCTCGCGACGTTGCGAACGTCGCAGCGGCTGCCGCCTCGGTGCCGACACCGGCTGAGACGTTGAAGGTGTGTGGCCCGATTCCTCGGCGGCCGAACCGCGGGTCCCCGGCGAGCGAGATCGAGATGATCGGTGGCTTGTTCGCTTCGCCGACGCGGGCCGACGGACCGCCGAAGTCGTAGTCGAGCGTCGGGATCAGGAATTGGGCGCCTTTGCTGATCACCTCTCGGGCGACGCCGCCGATGAGTGTCAGATCAGACTTGGTGTCTCCAGTGACGATCTTCAGCGGCCGTCCGAGAACGCCACCTTTGCGGTTGATCACGTCAACGGCGACGCGCGCGCTTGCAAGGTGAGCCTGGTCGTAGAAGCTGATCACCCCCGTCAAGGCAAGGGGCATTCCGATGACAATCGGACTCTGGGCCGCAGCCGGGCCGCTCGCAGCCTCGGGGGTGCGGGCTGCAGTGGCGCCGGACGCGACGAGCGTCAGTGCCGCGGCGATCGCGATGACGCCGAGGAGCAAGCGTGCTCTCATGACTCTCCTCCTGTTGACTTCCACGAAGACATCTCCGCGGCTGGGGGTCGGGCCTTCCGTTCCGCAGGTTCGCTCGGTCGTGCTCGCGGTTGGGTAGGTCGGTGGAAATCCACGATTCCGGACAATGGCACGCTCTGAGGAGCGAAGTCAAGGTCCCTGTCTCCAAGAGGTGTGCGTTTAGGAAAGGCTTGATTGACAGTGAACTTCGCGGTGCACTACTGTCCAGGTGGTCACTCATTAGTAGTTGCGGAGGCACGCTCCACTGGAACTCGTTCCGCACAGTGGACTCGACGGGAAGGAGCGGCTCGATCGCGCAGACGGCTGTATCTGGTGCACGAAGTGGTCCTGAGGTCGGCGTGCGCGCCGTCGTCCGCTCGCTCTCGATCCTGCTCGTGCTCGCCGACAGCCCGCCCGAAGGATTCGGTCTCGAGGAGATCGTTCGACGGACAGGACTTGCGAAGAGCACTACGCATCGCCTACTCGAGACGCTGGTCAGCTCTGGCTTTGTCGAGCCTGCCTCCAGAGCAGGCTCCTACCGGCTGGGACTGAACTCCGTTGTTGTCGGCAGCGCTGCGATCCGGATCCACCGGCCGAAGGACGGGATCCAGCAAATTCTTCGTCGCGTCCGCGAGGCCACCGGCGAAACCGTTGGCCTTGGGATGCTGGTGGGCGCCGACGTACTCTCGGTCGGCCGCGAGCTTTCGAGCCAGCCGCTGCACTGGAACACCGTGGTCGGATCGCGGATACCCGCCGCTTGCTCCGCCGCCGGCAACGTGCTGCTGTCGGAGCTTGATTCAGAGACAGTGGAAGCGCTCTATGCCGAGGCTGACCTGCCGCAACCCACCAGCCGGAGCGCGGCGAGCGTTCCCGAGCTGCTCGAGCGGCTCAGCGCGGTGCAGGCCCAGGGGTTCGCGGTAGACGACGAGGAGTTCTTGTTCGGCCTGCGCTGCCTCGCCGTCCCCGTCCGCAACGTCGAAGGACGGGTCGTCTATGCGTTCGGAATCTCCGGACCGTCCGCGCGACTCTCCCTCGAGCAATTCGCCGGCGTCGTCCCGCTGCTACAGGAGGCCGCGGCGGAGATCGAGTCGATTCTCGCCGTCGACGAGCCAGACTGACGCTGTGCGCTGCTCAGGTTCACGACCCGAAGGGAGCACTCATGGCAATTGGTGAGATGTTCGTGATCGACGCAGTTACGCACGCGTTCGACGCACGCCCGACGAACGCGAAGTCAGGGCGTTACGCGGAGAGGGCGATCGAGAGCTTCTTTCAGTTCCAGTGGACCCTGATCCCGGACCCCTACCGCCTCGATCGGGAGCGGTACTTCCAGGCGATGACCGCCGCCGGCCTCGCCTCGGCGCTGTTCGTCGAGAGCGCGACCGACGTCGCCGTCTACCACACGATCCCGGCCTGGGGCATCTTCCACGACCTCTCGCCAATCTCAGTTGGCATGGAGATGCGCGACCGGCATCCCGGCCGGGTGCTGCTCTACGCCGCAGTGAGCCCGCTCGAGGGCAAGAAGGCGATCGAAGATCTGGAGCGGCAGGCCGCCGAGTGGGACGTCATCGGCGTCAAGCTCTACCCGATCGACATCATCGACGGGAAGCTCCTGCCGATGCGGATGAACGACGAGGAGCTCGCCTATCCCGTCTTCGAGAAGTGCCTAGAGCTGGGCATCAAGATGGTCGCGGTGCACAAGGCGATCCCACTCGATACTGCGCCGCTCGACTACTTCCGGCCCGATGACATCGACTACGCAGCGCGCGACTTCCCGGATCTCAATTTCGAGGTCGTTCACGGCGGATTCGCATTCCTCGAGGAGACGGTGCTCCAACTCGCCCGCTTCGACAATGCCTTCATCAACCTCGAAGGCACAGGCACGCTCCTGATGCGACAGCCACATGCTTTCGCACGGGTCCTCGGTGAGATCATGATCCTTGCCGGCCACCGAAAGATCTTCTGGGGCACGGGCGCCGCTGCGTTCCACCCGGCGCCGCTGCTCGATGCATTCGAATCGTTCGAGATGCCGGAGAGCCTGATGCGCGACTACGGCTATCCCGAACTGACCAGAGAGATGAAGGCCGACATTCTCGCCAACAACTACGCCATCGCCCACGGCCTCGCTCTGGACGATCTGCGTGCCGAGATCGAAGGCGACGAACTCGCGCAGCGCCGAGCAGAGGGCAACACCGAGCCGTGGGGGCTGGTCGCGACGCCGGACTCCCCTACTTTCGCGGTGTCAGCCCCGTGACGGCTGTCAGCGTGCCGCATCCCAGCCTGGAGCAGGTCCGCGCGGCGATCAACGACATCGTCGATCCGTGCAGCCGTGCCACGGGCGTCCCGATCGGCCTGGTGGAGATGGGAATCGTCAAGGGGATCGAAGTCGCGCCCGACGGCGCCGTCTCGGTCCGGATCACGCCGACCTTCGCCGGCTGCCTCTTCGCCGGCGTCTTTGCCCCCGAGATCGAGGAGCGAGTCGGGTCGCTCGCCGGTTGCGCCTCCGTCGAGGTGGAGCTCGTCGCGGCGACAGAGACGTGGACGGAAGAGGACATGTCGAATTCGGCTCGACTGCGCTTACAAGAGCGGCGCCTGGCCTTGCGTGGCGGCGCGCTGCGGGTATGAGCGTTCTTCAGCTCGCCGATCTCCGATGGACGGAAGCTGCCGAGTTTCGGGGCGGGAGTGACGCGGTCGCGATCCTGCCTCTCGGTGCAGTAGAGCAGCACGGTCCGCACCTACCGCTCGAGACCGACACCCTGATCAGCAAGGCCCTCGCTTGCGCGGTCGCGGAGCGCGTGCCCTTCCCGGCAGTCGTCGGCCCGGCGATCGCCGGCGGACTCTCGTCCCATCACCTCGGTTTCCCTGGCACCGTCACCCTCCCTGAAGAGGCGTTCGGAGCTTCCATCCTTGCGTTCGTCGACGGCTTCGCGCGGATGGGGATCGAGCGGACAGCGGTGTTCAGCGCTCACGGTGGCAACTTCGGTTTCCTCGCAAAACTGGCCGCCGACGACGAGCGCGTGCTCGCCTTCTCCGATCTCGACCGTTACCTCGGCCGCATGTTCGATGTCGCCCGGTCGCTCTCGATTGAAGTACCCGAGACAGACGTGCATGCCGGCGCGCTCGAGACGAGCCTCGCGCTGTTCCTCTTCCCGGAGAAGGTCGTTGACTCCTATCGCGAGGTCGCCGGCTCCATCGATGCCTTCGACGGCTGGCGTGAGCACCTGTTCGAGCACGGCGTCCGTTCGCTCACAGAGACCGGAGTCATGGGCGACCCCTCACTTGCGCATGAGGAGTTGGGCGAAGCCGTGTTCGAGGGGCTCGCAGATCTGCTCGCCGAGTGGCTGACGAGCGAAGTCGGCGTCACCACCCGCACAAGCTAGTGGGGCCGCCCGAGTGGTAGGAACCGCGGAGGTACTCGAAGCCCGCGACCTCCACATCCACTTCGGCGGCCTTCGTGCGGTGGACGGCGTCGATCTCACGCTCGCCCGCGGCGAGATCCTCGGCCTGATCGGCCCCAACGGCGCCGGCAAGACGACACTGGTGAACGCCCTCAGCGGCTTCCAGCGTCCCGACATCGGAAAGGTTCACCTCGACGGTGCCGACGTCACCGGCTGGTCCCCGCACCAGCTCGCGCGACGAGGACTAGGGCGCACCTTTCAAAACGTGCGTCTCTTCCCCGCCTTGACCGTGCTCGAAAACGTCGAGGTCGGAGGAGTCGGCACCGGCATGACCCGTCGCTCGGCCCGAAGGCAGGCACTGACGCTGCTCGACGAGCTCGATCTTGCGCACCTCGCGCCTCGACGCGCCGCGGATCTCCCGCACGGCCTCGAGCGTCGCCTCGGGATCATCCGCGCCCTTGCGGCCAAGCCGGCCTTCCTGCTCCTCGACGAGCCGGCCGCCGGTCTGAACGAACTCGAGAGCGACGAGCTCGTGGCGACACTCGTGCGGATTCGCACGGCCTTCAATTGCGGCCTGGCAGTGATCGAGCACGACATGCGGCTCATCAGCCGCCTCTGCGAGCGGATACATGTTCTCGATCACGGAAAGACGATCTCGGTCGGCGCGCCGGCCGACGTGCTCGCCGACCCGATCGTTCGGACCGCCTACCTCGGCACGGGGGGCGGTCGAGCGCCATCCTGACCGTCACCGATCTCTGGGTCCACTACGGGCGCGTCCCAGCAGTCCAGGGCCTCTCGTTGGAGGTTCGCGCGGGCGAGGCAGTCGCTTTGATCGGCCCCAACGGCGCCGGCAAGACAACCACACTCTCCTCAATCTTCGGCCTCATGCGGCCGTCGAAGGGCTCGATCAGCTACGAAGGACAGTCACTGCTCGGCCTGACGCCGGAGCGGATCGTCCGCCGCGGCATCGCACTCGTCCCGGAAGGCCGCCACATCTTTGCCACGCTCACCGTGCGCGAGAACCTCCAGCTCGGTGGCACCCCGTACCGTGACTCGGCCTATCTCGCCGGTGCGCTCGAGGCGGCTCACGGCCGCTTCCCGATCCTCGCCGAACACGCGGACACTCCCGCCGGACGGCTCTCCGGTGGTGAGCAACAGCAACTCGCCATCGCACGCGCGCTGATTTCGAGACCTCGCCTGCTCATCTTGGACGAACCCTCGCTCGGCCTCGCGCCGATCGTCGTCGACACCGTCTTCGACGTGCTCGAAGAGCTACGTCGCGACGGCGTAACGATCATGCTCGTCGAGCAGAACGCGATGCGCGCGGTCGAGTTCGCCGACCGCGCGTACGTCCTCCGCGCCGGCAGACCCGCCCTTGCCGGCACCCGAGACGAGCTCCTGACGATGGACGGGTTCGAGCAGGCGTATCTCGGGGTCTAGCGACGATGCAGCTCTTCATCCAGCACTTGATCGACGCGATCACGGTCGGCAGCCTCTACGCCCTCTACGCGCTCGGGATCGCGTTGATCTTCGGGATCATGCAGCTGATCAACTTCGCCCACGGTGAGTTGATCATGCTCGGGGCATACACGATCGTCCTGCTCGAGCAACCGCCCTGGCCGATCCTGATCCTCGCGACGCTCGGGGTCTGCGTCCTCGTCGCGCTCGCGATCGAGCGGATCGCGTTCCGCCCGATTCGAGGCGCAAACCCAGCCACGCTCCTCATCACCTCCTTCGCGGTCAGCTACCTGATCCAGAACCTCGTGATCCTGATCGAAGGCTCACAGCCGCAGGGCGCGAACATCTCCACCCGGCTGAGCGAGTCCTTCCAGATCCAGGGGATCAGCATCCGCAAGCTTGACGTCGTGACGGTCGTCGTCACGATCGTCCTCCTCGCCGCACTCGGCCTCTTTCTGAACCGGACACGTCTGGGCGTCCAGATGCGGGCCGCCGCTGAAGACTTCCGCATGGCACGCATTCTCGGCGTGAGGGCCAACACGGTCATCGCCGTCGCGTTCGGGATCAGCGGGCTGCTCGCCGGAGTGGCCGCCATTTTCGTCGTCGCCCAAACGGGCACCGTCTCCCCGACCATGGGCTCCAGCGCCGTTCTCTTCGCCTTCGTCGCCACCGTCCTCGGAGGAATGGGCAGCCTCCGAGGCGCCGTCATCGGCGGCTACATCGTCGGCGCCATCACCGTCGCCCTCCAGGCGTACCTGCCGCTCGAGCTACGGCCCTACCGAGACGCCTTTGTGTTCACAGCGGTGATCGTCCTCCTGCTCGCCAGACCGCAGGGTCTCGTCGTCGCGCGCACTGCGGTGAGGCGCGTTTGAACACCTTGAAGGCAGCTGCGGCACGAGCCTTGCGCGGAGTCGCACCGCTCGCGCTCCCGCTTCTGATCGTCGTGATCACCGTCGAGCTCGCCTCCCGGTTCGGGGGGCCAGTCACGGACACCGTGGTCGTCACGGGCTTGATGAACCTGGTCGTCGTCATCGGCCTCTACGTCTTCGTCGGGAACTCCGGAGTCTTCTCCTTCGGCCACATCGCATTCGTCGCGATCGGCGCCTACACCGCGGGGCTTCTCGTCATGCCCCTCGAGACGAAAGCGGTGCTACAGCCAGACCTGCCCGGCTTCCTCGCGACAGCGTCCACCGGCTCGCTCGGCGCCACCATTGTCGGCGGCCTCGCAGCGGCAGGATTTGCCGCGGTCCTGGCGGTACCGCTCATGCGCCTGAACGGACTCGCCGCCGGCCTCGCAACCTTCGGCGTCCTCGTAATCATCCACGTCGTCGGGAACAGCTGGTACCAGGTAACAAACGGAGCCGCAGGCATCTCCGGAGTTCCGATCACGACCACCACCCGTCAAGGACTAGCCTGGGGAGTACTCGCGATCCTCGCCGCGTATCTCTTCCAAAGGACCGCGCTCGGGCTTCGCCTCCGCGCCTCGCGCGAAGACGAGATAGCCGCCAGCGCGCTCGGCATTCGCGTCCAGCGCGAACGCGGCATCGCATGGATCCTCAGCGCCTTCCTCTGCGGCATTGGCGGCGCCCTCTACGGCCAGTATCTCGGCTCGTTCAACGCCGACGCCTTCTACCTGAGCATGACCTTCCTCACACTCGCGATGCTCGTCATCGGCGGGATCACAAGCCTTCTCGGCGCCGTCATCGGGACGGCGGTCGTCAGCGCCGCGGCGGAAGCCCTCCGTCGAATCGAGCAAGGCGTCGACGTCGCTTCAATCACCATTTCGCCCCGACCGGGGCTCCGCGAGGTCGGTCTGGCCGTGATCATGCTCCTCATACTTCTGCTGCGCCCCAATGGCCTCACAGGCGGGAGAGAGTTCTCCCTGCCGACTCGCCGTCACGGAGGCGCCGCCACGCCGGATCCAGAGACGGGTCTACGGGACACCATCCCCGTCGAGTAATGAACGCCGACTGCGCTGTCCGAGCACCAGCCGAACACGGCTACGCCCCCTGACGCTCCTCGCTGCCTTCGGAGTCGGCGGCTGTGGCTCGTTCGCCGGGGCCGAGGGGACTTGCGGGGACTGGTAGCCCTCCTTGTCCGTCACTCATATCGAGAGGTCGCGGTTCGAATCCCAGCTTCGGCCTCGCAGCTCTGCAGGGATTTCGAGCTTGTCGCATGAGGAATGACCGGCTCGCACCCTCCGTGCGAGCCGGCCGATTCATTCCTACGTCTTGCACTTGCCCGGATCGGGCGCGTCGAGCCGGAACGCCGCATTCGGAGCTCCGGGGACCAGATACGTGGCCCACAGCTCCACTGGCGTCGGCCCGACCGGGTAGGCGTTGTGGACGTTCTCGTCACCGCGGTCGATGAAGCTCTGGCCGGCCGTATACGTCGTCCCGACACAGTGACGGTCGCGGCGGTCGTTCGCATAGACGATCCTCAGCGCACCCGCACGAACCGTGACAAACACCGGGCCCGGGTGGCTATGCCAGCCCGTAGAGCCGCCAGGCGCGATGTTGATCGATTGCGTGACGATGTCCAGCGGATGCTTCGACCTGAGCTTGATCCCGGCGTCCGAGTGAACCTTCATCCGTTCGAGCAGCGTCCCGCGCGCATGGACCGGCGCTGAGATCACGCCGATGCCCGGGGTGGCGAGCGCGGCGCCCGTGATTGCCAGCAGCCCGGCCACGAAGGCGACTGCGACCTTTCCCATGAACTCCTCCTTGTTCGTCGCTCACCAATCGCAGGGAGCGTGGTCGCGGCGGCTGAGGAGGGACTGAGGGCCTGCTGAGGGAGCCGGTCAGTCCTTGCCGAACGTCGCCCACACGCCTCCGGCGCCGGCCGCGATCGAGGTGACAGTCAGACCCCGGTGGTCTGGGCCCGGCGGGATGACACGGATGATCCCTGCGGGATCACCGGTGCGAGCATCGAAGCGCATCACCGTTCCGCTGGGGAGGTCGTGTCTCCACAAGGAGCCGTGGCCGACGGCGAACCGACCGTTCTCGGCTGGAAGCGCGTTGCGCGCGAGGCTGCTTCGAAGGGTGCGAGGGTCCACACGCAGCATGTGTCGTTCCGGAGTGTCGGCGCAGAGCCAGATCCACCCGAACCCGAAGACGGGCGTGGTCGTCAAGGTGCCCAGGTCGTGCGACTGCGTCGCGCCTGAAACGAGGTCGACCCGATGGAGAATCGCCGATCGCGACTCGGTCGCCCAGACGAACCCCCCGCCGACTGCCAGACCGTCGACCATGCCTTGGGCGGAGTCGGACGGTAGGCGCACGCGTCCGTGTACCGCGCCGGTCTCCAGGTCGAGGCGCAACACGGCGTTGCTTCCACCGCCATGGACGAGAACCCAGGCAGAGCCATCAGCGACCACGACGGCGCCCGCCTGGCCGGTCACTGTGTGCGCACGCGTCCCTCCGCCGCCCGGCAGGATTCGCGTCAGCACAGAGTTTCCACTCCCAAGGTCGAAGCCGACGAACCACGCGCCGCCTGCGTCGGCTGCGAGCATCGGACCGGAGAGCGGCCCGAGATCGAGCGGCACAGTCGAGACCCGGGTCGTGTGCCGAACGCTTTGGGTGCGTGTGTCGATCTCCGAGAGCGTGCTGTCGGCGCTGTTGTAGACCCAGACACTCTGGTCGGCGACGGCGATGGCCGCAGGGTCCTCGCCGACGTCGATCACCTGCGCGACGGCGTTTGTGCTCGGATCGACGCGCACGAGAGTGTTCGCGCGCACGACGAGACCGGATCCGGCCGACGTGTCACCGCGTTGGCCAACGACGACCGCGACGAGCGCCGCGAGCGTCAGCAGGGCGACGACGAGTACGGCTTTGCGCCGTCGTCCGCTCCTTCGCAGCCCGAGCGTCGCTTCGGCTGCGGTCACGAGCTCCGAGCAGGTCGTGTGGCGGTGAGCAGGCTCCTTGGCCATCGCCTGCCGGAGCACCGCGTCGAGCTCCGTCGGAAGCTGAGGGTTGCACTCGCTCGCGCTCGGCGGCTCCTCCTCGAGGTGCGCCCAGGCCACCGCCAGGCGTGAGCCGCGGACGAACGGGGCTTCGCCGGTGAGGCACTCGTACAGCAGACAGCCGAGCGAGTAGATGTCCGCACGGCCGTCGACCGCCGTACCCTCGATTTGCTCCGGCGCGAGGTAGGCGGGTGTGCCCAACGACCGCCCGTCGCCGAGCTGGGAGCCCTGCTCGTCGAATCGCCGTGTCAGCCCGAAGTCTGCGAGATATGCGTGCTCACGCGCGTCGAGGAGGACGTTGGAGGGCTTGACGTCTCGATGAACGAGCCCTCTCGCATGCGCTGCGTCCAGGGCGTCCGCAACCTGGCTGGCGATCGCCAGCACGCGCCCGGGCTCGAGCGCCCCTTCCGTTCGCAGGAGTGTCCTCAGGTCCGTCCCCTGGACGTGACGCATCGCGAGGTAGAGGCGACCGTCGACGTCGCCGGCGTCGTAGATGGGCACGACGTTCGGGTGCTCGAGCGACATCGCGAGCTCGGACTCCCGCGCAAAGCGTGCGTGGAACCGCTCGTCGAGTGCGAGCTCGGGCGTCACGAGCTTCAGCGCGACGGTCCGTTTCAGCCGCAGGTCGTAGGCGCGGTAGACGACGCCCATGCCGCCCTGGCCGATCAGCTCCTCGAGCCGATAGCCGACGAACTCGAGCCCAGTTTCGATCGGTGTGTGAACGCTCATCGCTCCCGCCTTCGGTCAACAGTACGCCCGTCGCGACCGGCGAGCTACCTCGCCGCTGAGGGGTCGCTGAGCCTCGGCTGAGGCGCGACGAGTGTTAGCGTCGCCGCGGGAGGTCAAGTGTGGAGTTCCGAATCCTGGGGTCGCTCGAGGTCGTCGCGGAAGGCCGGGCGCTCAAACTCGGCGGCTCGAGGCAGCGGGCGCTCCTCGCCTTGCTGCTCACACGAGCGAACGAGGTTGTCTCCACCGACCGGCTGATCGACGAGCTCTGGGGAGCGCGGCCGCCCCGGACAGCGGCAAACGCACTCCAGTACCACGTGTCCCAGCTGCGCAAGACGCTCGCTCCCGGCCGTGCCATCGTCACGCACGACCGGGGTTATCTGATCCAGGTCGCCCTGGACGAGCTCGACCTCCTCCGCTTCGAACGGCTCGTCGAGGAGGCGCGACAATCCTCACCCGAGCTTGCGGCTCAGCTCCTCCGTGACGCTCTCCGGCTGTGGCGTGGACCGGCGCTCGCCGATCTCGCCCACGAGTCGTTCGCTCAGGCAGAGATCCTGCGCCTCGAGGAGCTCCGTCTCGCCGCCCTCGAGCGCCGCCTCGAAGCGGACCTCGAGCTCGGCCGTCACGCCGATCTCGTCGGGGAGCTCGAGGTGCTCGTCCGCGAGCACCCGCTTCGTGAGCGTCTGCGTGCGGAGCTCATGCGCGCGCTCTACGGCGCCGGTCGGCAGGCCGAGGCGCTCGAGGTCTATCGGGAGACACGGCGTCTGCTCGTCGACGAGTTGGGGATCGAGCCGAGCTCGGCCTTGCAAGAGCTCGAGCAGGCGATCCTCCGCCAGGACCCCGCCCTGACGCCCCAGGGTCGGTCGGCAGTGCTGCGACAGCGGGCGATCATGGTCGTTGTCGGCGACACGGACCGTCTCGGGGCGCTTCTCGCTGTGGCCGAGCCGCTGACACGAAGACCCGTGCGGGAGCTCATTCTCGCGCGCCTCCTGCGAAGCGAGGACGATCTCGCGGCCGCGAGCGCCGCGCTCGCCGACCATCGGGACGTGCTCGCTCAACGAGGCGTGTCGTGCCGCGTGGCCGCCTTTACAACGGCCGAGCCCGGAACAGACGCCGTGCGACTTGCCACCGAGCACGACGTCGATCTCGTCCTCGTCGACGCAGCGCCGGGGCTGCTCGACAGCGGTCAGCCCGACGACGATCTCGGAGTCGTGCTCGAGCACGCGCCTTGCGACGTCGCGGTACTCGTGGGGAGCGGCGACAGCGGGGCAGGGCCTGTCGTGACCCCGTTCGGAGGGGTCGAGCACGACTGGGCCGCGATCGAGGTCGCGGCCTGGCTCGCGGGAGCCTTGGACACGACGCTTCGGCTCCTCGGAATCGAGGCCGATCCCGTTCTCGGGCGTCGTGACGGCAGTCGACTCCTCGCCCGCGCCTCGCTTCTGGTGCAGCAGGTGGTTGGAATCGTCACCGAGCCGGTTCTCGTCCGCGCCGGTGAGCAGGGCGTGCTCGAAGCGGCGCGTGACGCACGCCTGCTCGTTGTCGGCCTGTCCGACCGCTGGCCCACCGAAGGCCTCGGCCCAGTACGCCTCGCGGTCGCGGTGGGGGCGGGTGTGCCGACCCTCTTCGTGCGCCGCGGCCTCCGCCCCGGCGGCGTTGCCCCGGACAACACGCTGACCCGCTTCACCTGGACACTCGCATCTCAGCGGGTCGAGCCGGCCCAGTGACGGTACGCGACCAAACCCCAACTGCAGGTGTTTGGGAGGCCGCCTGCCGACGGCCTCCCAAGGCTCCGATCGTGTGAGCGGGCTACCGCTGCGCCACCGTCGGCTTCGTCAGCCAGCGGCCAAGCGTCGCGACCGTCACGGCGGCGAGCGAGATCGCGAGGAGCAGGAAGCCGTACCAGGCGGTGTAGTTGAGGGCGCGGCTCAGTGCGTCG
Organism: uncultured Gaiellaceae bacterium; assembly: GCA_963749515.1. GTDB lineage: Bacteria > Actinomycetota > Thermoleophilia > Gaiellales > Gaiellaceae > Gaiellasilicea. The sequence continues at coordinate 234,776 of CAVVMR010000009.1, read as the reverse complement.
TCGTCGTTGGCCTTGAAGACGTTCGTGGCGGAGAGCAGGACTCCCGTGGCGACGACGGCGACCGCGATCGTGCGGCCACCTACGACCTTCGGGACGATGACGGGTGCGCGCGATCCGACCAGCTGGCGGCCGATCAGGAAGAGCGCGCCGGCCGCGCCGGCGACGAAGAGGGCGAGGCCGGCCTTGCCCTCGTTGTCGACGATCGTGCCGGTCAGGCCGGCTGCGATCAGCGCGAAGGCGACGGCTGTGCTGGTTCTCGGGTTGCGGGGCATCTTGACCTTTCGTTGTCGACGGCCTAGCGGGTTGTCCCGAGCGATCGCCGGGCGGTGAGCACGGCGACTGCGGCCAGCCACGCGGCGAGCAGACAGAAGGTCCACCAGAACGCATACATGAGCGGCCGGGCCAGGTCGGCTGAGAGCCAGAGCGTGAAGAGCACGGCCATGGCAGCCACGACCACGGCCACGGTACGACCACGCACGACACCCTCGAGCCTCCGAGCGGTGTTGGGACGTGAGATGCCTGCGAGCCGGCGGAGGATCGTCCGAGCCGGGCGAGCCACGAGATAGGCAGCCGCGACAGCCGCGACGCCGAACAGCGTGATCCCAACCGGCCCGTTGGGATCGAGCACGGTGCCTGTCACTCCGGCCGCGAGAACGGCTGAGGCGACGAGGGTCTTTCGGTCCGACGAGGAAGGTCCGGGCATTACTGCTCCTTGGTAGGGACTGGGTCACCACGAAGCTTGGACGTGCCGAACGAGCAGCGCCGGGCGGCGGACAGGTGTCCACCGGTGCGGCTGACACCCGAGAGACAGCTCCCGCGGGTGCACCCGCGGCATAGAGTCGTGCCGGTGGCCATGCTCTCGGAACAGGAGCTCGCCGGGCTCGCCGGTTGCTCGGTCGACCACATCCGCAGGCTGATCGACCTCGGCATCCTCGTGCCAAGCGACGGGCACGAGCTGTTTCGGTCGGCCGACGCGCACCTCGTCCGGCTCATGTCGGCGTTCGATCGCGCGGGCATCTCGCTCGACGACGTCGCGCGCGGCATCGCCTCGGGTGAGCTCACCTTTCGCCTCGACCTCTTCCTCTCCGAGCCGGATGCGGCCTCGCGGACGTACGAGGCGCTCGCAGCCGACCTCGAGCGCTCACCGGAGCTGCTGCGCCGGCTGAGCAGCGAGCTCGGGCTTCCGCCACCGGACGACGATCGAATTCGAACCGAAGACGCCGAGATGCTCTCCCGCATCGTGACCGCGCTCGATGTGGTCGACGACGCCGAGCTCGTGCGTTTCGTGCGGCTCTACGGCGGGAGCGTTCGACGACTGGTCGAGTCGGCGGTCCAGTTCTTCGACCGAGCGGTGCACCGGCGGATCATGGATCTCGACCTGCCGAGCGCGCAGAAAGACCGCCTCATCGACGAGAAGGGCGCCGGCGTGATCGACCTCGCCAACCGGCTCGTTCCCTGGCTCCAGCACCGGCTTCGCGAGCACGCCATCCTCGAGTACACGGTCGCGACCACGGAGGCGTACATGGACGAGCGTGGAATCGCCGCTCGCCGAGAGGCGCAGCTGCCCGCGATCGCCTTCCTCGACCTCTCGGGTTACACCGCTCTGACGGAGGAAGCGGGCGACGAAGCGGCAGCGGAGCTGGCGACGGGCCTCGCAACCATCGTCCAGGAGACGGCCGAGGCACACGGTGGACGCGCCGTCAAGTGGCTCGGCGACGGGGTCATGCTCCACTTTGCCGATCCTGGCGGGGCGGTCCTGAGCGGACTCGACCTGGTAGAGCGAACCGAGACGCTCGTCTCCGTGCCGGCGCGGGTCGGCATCAATGCCGGGTCGGTCGTCGTCCAGGAGGGCGACTACTTCGGAAGGACGGTGAACATCGCCGCGAGGGTCGCCGACTATGCCCGGCCGCGCGAGGTCCTGGTGAGCGAGGAGGCCAAGCGACGCGCGGAGCTCGCAGGGGTCCAGCTCGAGCTGATCGGAGACATCGGCCTCAAGGGCGTCTCGAGGCCCGTGACGCTCTACCGGGCGCGACGGGTGTGAACAGGCGTCGGCGCTACGGCCTGATGTTCTGGTTGAGCCGGAAGACGTTGTCCGAGTCCCACTCGCGCTTGAGCGCCACGAGCCGCTCGTACTTCGCGTCGCCGTAGATCGCGCGCGCGACATCGCCTCCCACCTCGATCACATCGTTGACGTAGCGCCCGACCGTTGCATGCGGCGCCGCCGAGTCGGCTGCTGTTCGCGCCCAGGAGCGGCAGGCATCGTCGAGCGCGTCGTCCTTCCAGACGATCTCCGCAGCTGCCCAGAAGTCGGCATCGCGGCCCGTGAAGGCCGTGTCCTCCTCGGGTACGTCCGCGATGGCGCGACCCCAGGCCCAGACCGAAAAGCCACCCTCGGCTCCGTCGGGCACCCGGGAGACCAGGTCGGCCCAGTCACGCACCAACTCCTGCGGGAGCGAGTGGAGGAACGAGCTCTTCATCGAGAAGCGCTGCCCCCACTCCATGGGGGCGTCCAGCATGCGCTGCACCTCCAGATACTCCTTCGACTCGACGGAGTCCTCGAGCGGATCCTCGAGTGCGCGAAGCGCGGCGAGGTCCCGCTCCGCGTCGGCCGTTGACCCGCTGTGCAGCACGGACACCGTCGCGACCGCCCCACGATCGTCGCCGCCGGCGGACATGCCGAATGACGTCCACAGCTCGTCCGGCCCGTCCGCCGCGAGCTCGTGGTAGCGCTCGGCCAGCTCCTCGGCCCGCTCGATCGGATGCGTGACCGTGCCGTGCGTGACCGGCCCTTCGAAGGGATGCAGGCGGAACTCGAAGGACGTCACGATCCCGAAGTTCGCGCCGGCTCCGCGCAGGCCCCAGAAGAGCTCGGGATTCTCGTCCTCGCTGGCCCGTGCGACCCGGCCGTCCGCGGTCACGAGCTCGACCGCCAGCAGGCTGTCGATCGTCAGACCGAGCTTGCGCTGCAGCCTGCCCATACCGCCGCCGAGCGTGAGGCCGGCCACCCCCGTGTGGGAGACGACGCCGACCGGGCAGACGAGCCCGTGCGCCTGTGCCGCGTCGTCGAGCTCGGCGAGCAGCGAGCCGCCGCGCACCCGGGCGGTGCGCTGCTCGGGATCGACGTCGGCGCCGCGCATCCGTGAGAGATCGATCACGATGCCGTCGTCGCAGGTCGAGAAGCCGGGAATGCTGTGGCCGCCGCACCGAACGGCGATCACGAGCTCCTGCTCACGGGCGAAGCGGAGGGCCGTGACGACGTCGTCGGTGCCGGTCGGCCGCACGATCAGCGCGGGCCGACGGTCGATCATGCTGTTCCAGACCGCGCGCGCCCCGTCGTAGCCGGGGTCGTCGGGGCGCACGATCTCGCCCGTGAATCCGTCCGTCAGCTTGCCCAGTTCGGCCCGTCCGACTGCCACTCCTCTCTTTTACCTGAGGCGCCCACCCTGACCCGCCGGTTCAGTCGCCGACCGAGGCCGAGAGCAGAATCGAGTTGCCGTCCGGGTCGTCGACCATCGCGAAGCGCAGCGTCGGGGTGACGTCGTACGGCGCGCAGTGCCCGACGTAGCCAAAGCCGGTGAGCTCCTCGTACTTGGCGTCGAGGGCGGCGCCGGTCTCCAGATAGAACTCGAGCACCGTCCGGTAGCCGCCGGACGCCTCGGTTCTGGCTGGGTCCCACCTGGCGTTTGCTCGCTTGGTGCTGAGGAAGAACGTGAGCCCGCTCATCGCGACCTCGACGTGCTCCTCGCTTTCCGCGCTCTCCGGAACATCGACCCCGAGCCGCCGGTAGAACTGCGCCGCTCGGGCCATGTCCTCGACGATCACGCCGACCATGTAGAGCTCGAGTCCCATCGCTGCCGGCCGAGTCTAGAGCGTCGACCGAGCCGTTGTTCGCGCGGCACGTGAGGTCCCCGGGCGATGATTCGGACGTGCGCGCAATCGATCTGCAGGTGCCCGATCTGGCGACGCTCCACGAGCGCCGCAGCGAGAAGTGGACCGGCCACGACGACGACGTCCTCGCCGCGACGGTCGCCGAGATGGACTTCCCGCTGGCCGAGCCGGTCGTGGAGGTGCTGCGCGCCGCCGTCGACCGCAACGACCTCGGCTACGCGCCACCGGCGCCGAGCCGCCTGCGAGACGCGTTCGCGGGGTTCGCGAGCCGGCGCCTTCACTGGGACGTCGATCCGGAGCAGATAACGCTCGTGCCCGACGTGATGGTCGGTTTGGTCGAGCTCTCACGCGTCCTCGTCGGCGCCGACGACGCGCTCGCGTTCGTGACGCCTGCGTATCCGCCGTTCTTCGCCGCCCTCCCGCACGCCGTCGGGCGGCTCGAGCACCTCGCCGTACGCGAGGACGGTGCGGTCGATCTCGAGGGACTGGTCCGGTCGATCGAGAGCGGAACGCGGGTCGTCGTCCTCACCAATCCGCACAACCCCACTGGCCGGGTGCTGCCGCGCTCGGAGCTCGCGGGGATCGCCGAGGTCTGCGCGGAACACGACGCGTGCGTCCTCGCCGACGAGATTCACGCGCCGCTCGTGCTGCCGGGCGCCGAGCACACTCCCTGGCTCGAGGTCTCCGACGCGGCGCGCGCCTGTGGCGTCGCGCTGACCTCGGCGTCGAAGGCGTTCAACGTCGCCGGTCTGAAGGCGGCCCTCCTGGTGACGAGCTCGGATCGAATGCGGAGCGTGGTCGCCCGCCTCCCGGATCTCTCCGATCAGGTCGGCTTGCTCGGCGTGCTTGCTGCCGAGGCGGCGTTCGTCGATGGAGATGCGTGGCTCGACGCGGTCCTCGCGCAGCTCGACTCGAATCGGTCGCTGCTCGAAGAGCGGCTCGCGGCTGCGGCGCCGGCAATTCGCTGGCGACCGCCCGACGCGAGCTATCTCGCCTGGTTGGACTGCCGCGAGCTGGGCCTCGGCGACGACCCCGCCAGGACGCTGCTCGAGCGCGGGCGTGTGGCGCTGGTTCCCGGCCTCAGGTACGGCCGCGAGGGCGCCGGGTTCGCGCGCCTCAACTTCGGCACCAGCCCGGACCTGGTCGCAGAGGCCGTCCGGCGAATCGGCAGGGCACTCGACTAACGTGGAGACGCCGATCTCGACGCTGCTCTCGCAGGCGCTGGTCGCGTCACACGATCGAGCTCGACAACGAGTTCGAGCGCCGGTTCGAGGAGGCGGGCGGCGGCGCTCGGATCGCCTCGGTCACGATGTGGTCGAACCTCCTGCGCTTCGTCGGCGACGGGATCGCCGTCGGCGAGCTCCCGGACTCCGCCGGGCTCGAGAAAGGGCGGATGCTCTCGAGGCTCGGAGGCATGGAGCGGTGGCGGTACGTGTTCGTCGACTCGGACGGCGCGCGTCAGCCGCCGAAGACGAAGCGCGACGGCTGGGGTAGCGCACGTGGCCTGCGCAGTGACTGGGTCGTGCGGCGGACGCCGGCCGGCCGGACGGCTGCGGCGATCTGGCCCGAGCTGTTCGACGAGATCGACGCGCGGTGGGAGGAGAGGTTCGGCGTGGGTGCGGTCGACGAGCTCAGGGAGGCGCTGCGAGCGATCGCGGCCCGGATCGACGTTGAGCTGCCGGACTCCCTACCGATCGTCGGCAGCGCGAACGGCATGGCCGCCGACCTTCCGGCGCGCGCGCCGCGTGCCGGGGCCGCGGCTGCATCGCACCTCGGCGCGCTTCTCTCGCAGGTGCTCCTCGCCTACACGCTCGACTTCGAGCGCGAGTCGGAGCTGTCCCTGCCGCTGAGCGCGAACGTCGTGCGCGTCCTCGACGGCAAGGGCGTGTCCGTCCGGGACCTGCCGTTCCGCAACGGTGTCTCGAAGGAGGCGGCCGCGATGGCGCTCACCTTCCTCTCGAAGAGCGGCCACGTGGCCGTCGAAGGCGACACGGCAGCGACGAAGGTGGCGCGACTGACGCCGAAGGGGCAAGCGCTGCAGAAGACGCTCGCCGACGTGCACGCCGACGTCGGGAAGCGCTGGGAGACGCCTCGGCTCCGGTCGGCTCTCGAGCGCGTGCTCGGGCACGCCGACCTCGCTCGCGGGCTCGAGCCGCACCCGGGCGGCTGGCGGGCGGGCAAAGCCTATGCCGAGCGGACGAAAGCCGTGGTCGCGGATCCGCGAGCCGCGCTCCCCCACTACCCGATGGTGCTCCACCGCGGCGGCTGGCCGGACGGCAGCTGAATCGAGAGCGTTCTCCGCGGCGCCCGTAAGCTGCCGTGACCATGGTGGGCGGAGACGAGCCGGGCCTCGAACACCAGCTCGAGGAACTCCGCGAGCAGCAGCGCGCCGTCAGCGGCGTTCTCCGCGCGGTCGCGCGTGCGGCGGGCCTCCAGCCCGTCCTCGACGAGGTCGTCGAGGCGGCCAGGAGCCTCTGCGGCGCGGACTACGGCGCTCTCTATCTCCTGGACGGCGCCGTTCTCCGGTTGGCGACGTATCGCGGCGCCCCGTCGACCGTGGAATACGACCGCGAGCATCCGCACTCGCTCGACCGGACCACGGGGGCGGGCCGCACGGCGGTGACGCGTGCGCCGGTGCACATCCCGGACGTCCTCGCCGATCCCGAGTACGTCTACTCCGGCCCGCTGGACTACCGAGCACTGCTCGGCGTGCCGATCGAGATGGACGAGGACCTGATCGGCGTCGTCGTGCTCGTCCGCCGGGAGCCGGAGCCGTTCGCCGATGCGCACATCGCGCTCGTCCAGACCTTCGCGGACCAGGCCGCGATCGCCCTCGCGAACGCACGTCTGATCGAGGCGGTCGAGCGGCAGCGGACCGAGCTGTCGCGATACATCTCACCGCAGGTGGCCGAGCTCATCTCCAGCAGCGACGGCGAGCGGCTGCTGGGGGGACACCGCGCGTACGTCTCGTGCCTGTTCTGCGACCTCCGCGGCTTCACGTCGTTCGTCGAGACCGCGGCGCCGGAGGAGATCTTCGAGCTGCTGCGCGACTACCACGGCCTGCTCGGAGAGCTGATCCCCGCCTACGGCGGGACGCTCGAGCACTTCGCCGGCGACGGATTGCTCGTGTTCTTCAACGATCCTCTCCCACTCGACGACCACGAGATTCAGGCGGTTCGGCTCGCGCTCGCCGCACAGGAGCGGTTCCATCCGCTTGCAGAGGCGTGGCGGAAGCGGGGAACCCCGCTCGGTCTCGGAATCGGCATCGAGGCGGGGTACGCGACGCTCGGCCGGATCGGCTTCGAAGGGCGGTACGACTACGGCGTCATCGGCCCGGTCACGAACCTGGCCTCGCGGCTCAGCACCCGCGCGGCCGGCGGGCAGATCCTGATCGGCCCGCGCCTGTTCGCGGCGGTGGAAGGCGCGGTGCAGACCGAGCCGGTCGGCGAGCTCGACCTGCATGGCTTCGGCCGCGCGGTTGCAGCGCACGAGGTGCACGGCCTCAGCGCAGCGTCTGCCTCGCCGTGAGACGCACACGGGCCGCGGCCCGAAGAGGCGCCGCGGCCCGCGGAGGCGAAACGGGAGGGGTCAACCAACCCGGAGCGTGAGCTGCGACCTGTACATCTTCACGTTCGACAGGCCGAACCGCGTGTCGTTGACGTAGGCGGCGAGGCTCTGAGCGGCGAGGAGCGTGACCGTCGCGCGGCCGGTCTGCATGTTGAGCGTGCCCTCGACCTCCGTGACCGAGTGGCCCGACGGATAGGTCGAGAAGACGTGGCGCCCCGAGAAAGTGGCGGTGTTGCCGTTGATGCGGAACGTCCCTCGGACCGTCGGATAGCCGTCCGGCTGAAACAGGACGAACTGGCGGCCGGGTGCGAACTGGAAGACGGAGCGCTGAAGCCTCGAGAGGTTCGAGGCACGCCATGCCAGCTGGCCGCGAAGCCAATCGAAGGTGAGGACGCGTGATGCGACAAGGTTGACCTCGCCGGCAGCAGTCGCCTGCGGCGCGGAGGCGCTGTGCGCCTCGCCCGCAAGGGCGCCGGCGACTGCGAGGGCGATGGTGAGGCTGATGATGAGGGTGAGACGCTTCACGGCTTTCCTTTCTCTCGAGACCGCCCGGTGCGGCCTGTGGAGAGGAGGCTTGTCGACGCCGCTGACGATTCGCTGACGATCGGCTGATGAGTGCGGGTGCCTTTTGGCGGCTCACACACTGTTAGCGTGGCCAGACCAGATGGGCGTCGAGTTTCGGATTCTCGGGCCGCTCGAGGTGCTTCGTGACGGCGCGCCGCAGCCGCTCGGGACGCCGAAGCAGCGCGCCTTGCTCGCGATCCTCCTGATGCGGCGAGGGCAGGTCGTGAGCGCCGATGCACTTGTCGACCAACTCTGGGGCGCCGAGCCACCGCCGACGGCGGCGAATGCGCTGCAGGGTCACGTTTCGCGGTTGAGGAAGCTGCTCGGGCCAAAGGACATCGGCGCGCGCCTCGTCACGGCCGCAAACGGCTACAGGATCGACTGCGAGGCGGACGAGCTCGACGCGGCACGCTTCGAGCGGCTCGTTCAGGAGGGCATCGCGGCGGCCGGCAGCAGTCGCGACGCCGAAGCGGGGGAGCTCTTGCGTGACGCGCTTTCGCTCTGGCACGGGCCGGCGCTGGCCGACTTCGCCTTCGAGCCGTTTGCCGAGCACGAGGCCGGCCGGCTCGAGGAGCTGCGCCTCACCGCACTCGAGGAGCGCATCGCCGCAGAGCTCGCAGTCGGTCGCCACGCTGAGGTCGTCGCGGAGCTCACTGCCCTAGCGGCCGACCACCCGGTCCGCGAGCGCCTTCACGCCCAGCTGATGCTCGCGCTGTACCGATCCGGCCGGCAGGCCGACGCGTTGGCGGCGTACAGGCGCGCTCGCGACACCCTCGTCGACGAGCTCGGCCTCGAGGTCGGAGACGAGTTGCGCGAGCTTGAACGGGCGATCCTGGCCCAGGACACCGAGCTCCGGCTCGAGCCTCCGCCGGAGCTGCGCGCCGTGCCGCTTCCTGCTCCGGTGACCGGGCTCGTCGGCCGCGAGCGAGAGGCGGCAGAGCTCGTCGGGCTGCTCGGCGACGGCATCCGCCTCGTGACGCTGTCGGGGCCTGGCGGGATCGGGAAGACGAGGCTTGCACTCGAGGTCGCGCGACGTCTTGCGGCCGAGGGGCGTGAGGTCGCGTTCGTGGACCTGTCGCCGCTCGCCGATCCGGATCTCGTCCCGCAGGCGCTGGCGGACGCCCTCGGCATTCGCGAAGCGAGCGGTTCGACGCTGACGGCGCGGGTCGCCCAGGGGCTCGCACCGCGCGCGCTCCTCCTCGTGCTCGACAACTTCGAGCAGGTCGTGGTGGCCGCGGCGGACGTGGCGAGTCTCTTGCGGGCGGCGCCGCGGCTCGCCGTCCTCGTCACCAGCCGGGAGGTGCTCCGGCTTCAAGGCGAGCACGAGTACCCGGTCGAACCGCTGGAGGAGTCTCCAGCGACGGAGCTCTTTCTCGAGCGGGCGCGGGCTGTGCGCCGGGGTTACGAGCCGGGTGCGGACGACCTCCAGGACATCGTCGAGCTCTGCCGCAGGCTCGACGGCCTTCCGCTCGCGCTCGAGCTTGCCGCCGCCCGCGTGAAGCTGCTCTCTCCGGGCGAGCTGCTCGAGCGGCTCGACGGCCGGCTCGACCTCCTCTCGCGCCACTCGGTCGACGCGCCCGAGAGGCACCGCACATTGCGGGCGACGCTGGACTGGGGCTTCGAGCTCTTGGCGGACGCCGAGCGGTCGCTGTTCTGCGGCCTGTCGGTGTTCGCCGGCGGCGTGGCGCTCGACGCGGTCGGGGAAATCTGTGCGATTCCCGAAGCCGACGTTCTCGACCATGTCGGCTCGCTGCTCGACAAGAGCCTGGTGCGGCGTCAGGACGTGCCGGGCTCGGCGCCGCGGCTCCTGATGCTGGAGACCGTGCGGGACTACGCGGTCGAGCAGCTGGAAGCCTCCGGAAGTGCAGAGGTGGCACGGCGCAGGCACGCAGCCTGGTTCTTCGCGCTCGCGGAGCGCGCGGAGCCGGAGCTCTGGGGTGCCGGGCAACTCCCATGGCTCGAGCGGCTGACCCTGGAGACCGAGAACCTTCGGGCGGCGCTCCGCTTCGTTGCCGCAGACGGTGAGGGCGACGAGCTCCTGCGCTTCGCCGCCGCGCTGCGCCGCTTCTGGGCCATCCGCGGTCATTTCGCCGAGGGCCTGGACTGGCTCGATCGGGCGCTCGAGGCAGGTGTGGAGGATGACTCGCTCGGGCTGCGCGGACTGAGCGGGGCGGTCAACCTGGCTCAGCTGCGCGGCGAGTACGCGCGTGCCCGCGACTATGCGGAGCGTGCCGTGGAGGTGGGCCGCGCAGGCGCCGATGGACGCGGGCTGGGCCGCTCGCTCACCGATCTGGCCACGGTTCTCGCCGACCAGGGCGAGTTCGTCCGTGCCCGCGCGCTGCACGAGGAGAGCGTCGCCCTCTTCCGGGCGCGCAACGATCTGCACGGGCTGGCGAGTTCGCTCGTGAACCTGGGCGACCTCGACCTGATCCTGGGCGACTATGGGCAGGCCGAGGCGCTGGCGCGCGAGGGCCTGACGGTGTTTCGCGAGGTCGGTGACCGGCGCGGAATCGCGATCTCACTCTCGAACATCGGCTGCGCCGCGCTCTACCAAGATCGTGCCGCCGACGCTGTGCCCCCGCTTCGCGAGAGCCTCGAGGTCTCCGCCGAGCTGGGGGACGGCGACGGCGTGGCGTACTGCCTGGACGCACTGGCGGCAGCGGCCGCGGCCACTCGCGACTGGGAACGGTCGGCACGCCTGAGCGGCGCGGCGGACGGGTTGCGTGACCCGAGCGGAGGGTCGCTCGAGCCCGCTGAAGCGGCCCTTCGGCTCCGTACGCTCGGGCTCCTCGACCATGCGCTCTCCGGGGACGAGCTCGCAGGTGCTGTAGCCGAGGGTCGCGCGCTCGACCTCGCCGCCGCGGTTCGCTACGCGCTCGAGGACTAGCAAGCCTTCGGCGGGAGGAGCGAACGCGCAAGATAGGGGTCGCGAGCGCATCTACTTGGCGACAACTACGCGGACACGTCGATTCACGGGGGCTACGGAATGTTGAAGCGCTTCGCGCTGCTTGCGGCACTCGCTGCTGCGCTCGTGACCTTTGCCGGCTCGGCCGGCGCGATCACGGGGACCTACAGCAAGGACTTCAAGAACGACTTCGTCGGCCTGCTCGTCTTCTACACGGCACCCGACGCCAACGGAGACATCTTCAGCCACCGCTGCTCGGGCAGCCTGCTCTCCGACCGGGTCACGATCGTGACGGCCGGGCATTGCACCGAAGGCGTCGACTCGGGCCGTGTCTACTTCCAGCAGGCCGCTGCGCCGAACTACAGCCCGACGGCCTTCGGCGGGCTCGGTGGCGACGAGACGACCGGCTACCCCTACACCGGGGGCAACGCCGCAAACCAGCAGTACTCGCGGACGTTCAGCACCGCCGATAACTACGGCTTCCACAATTTCGAGGGGTATCCAAACAACCTCGATGTCGGTGTGGTCGTTCTCGACGCGCCCTACACCACGCCCTCCGGCACGTACGGCGGGCTGCCGACCGCAGGCGCGGTCGACGCGTACATCGCTGCGAACAAGTCCAAGAAGGACCTGCGGTTCGCCTCGAGCGGCTACGGCCTCTCGGACCAGGATCCGGTGCCGGTCTCGTTCCGCGAGCGGCTGACCGCCTCGGCCTACCTCGTCAACTGGCAGGCCCCGGTCACGGCGTACAACCTGAAGACGACGGCCAACGCCTCGCAGGGAAAGGGCGGCACCTGCAACGGCGACTCCGGCGGCCCGATCTTCTTCGCGGGCACGCGGACGATCGCAGCCGTCACCTCGTTCGGGATGAACGCCCAGTGCAAGGGCCTGGACTTCTCCTACCGGCTCGACCGGCAGGAGGTCCTCGACTGGATCAACGACCCGAATCGCCCGGACGCCGGCTAGCCCGAGCTCGGCTGTCTCTCGAGGGCCGGCTCCGGCGGGCGCTCGGCGTTCTAGGGCCCGTTCGCGTAGCTCTCGAGAAGTGCCGCCAGCTCCTTCGGGCGGCTGAGGGCGACGCAGTGGCCGCTCCTGATCTCGTCTGGCGTGACGTTCAGCCGGTCGGCCGCCAGTCGCCGGAAGAAGTCGGGTGGGAAGAAGCGATCCTCGGTGCCGAGCACGAACCTCGTCGGCACGTCCGGCCACGCTTCCAGCGGCCACGGGGACGCCATTGACGCTTCAGAGGGATGCGCGCGCTCCCTGCTCATCGCCTCCTCGGCCAGCTCGCGCGGCACGTCGTGGAAGAAGCTGATGTACGGGTCTTCGTTGCCCGTCAGGCCCCCGTCACGCGCTGCTTGCTCCCGGACCGCCTTTCCGTAGCCCGTGTTCGCCCACCAGTCGCCCGGCGTCTCGCCGGGGCTGGGAATCATCCCGGCGACCAGAACGAGCGCATCGGCCTGGAGCCGCTCCGCGACCAGAGGTGCCGTGAACCCGCCGAACGACTGACCGGCCACCACCAGCTCGGTCCGGCCGCCGACGGCCTCGACGACCGCATCGGCGTACTCGCTCAACCCCGCAGACTCGTCGTCCGCCGGCAGGTCGGGCGCCACCACGTCGTGCCCGTGCGCCCGTAGCTCGGCCTCCACGAGGTGCCAATACCAGCCACCGTCGCCAGCGCCGTGGATCAACACAAAGGTGCTCACGGGCTTCTGCGCAAGGAGCGAATTGCAGCGGCGATCCACTTCCGCTCCACGGGAATCGACGTGAAGCCCGCGTAGAGCTTGGTCGTGCTGTCCGAGCCGAGTGCGGTGACGCCGACCTGCCGGAACGTGCCGTCCTGCTGTCGAACGAGCAGCGGGCCGCCCGAGTCCCCGCGGTTGATGGTCGACCTGGGCTTGGTGCCCCTCGTGCAGATGTTCGTGCGGGCGCTGTAGACCGGCCGCGTCCAGAAGACGTCTCGGCCGCAGGACGAGTCGCGGAGCACCGTCTGACCGGAGGCCTGCAGGTTGTCGGCGCGCACCTTGCAGACGGGAGGAGCGTTGGTGCAGCCCCAGCCGGCGGTCACGACTCGGGAGCCGACGCGCGGTTCGCCTGTCGCCAACCGGATCCGCGAGGTCGTCTGCGGGCGAGCAAGCCGGACGACTGCGATGTCGTCTCGGTTGTCCACGCGGAAGGTGAAGGTGTCGGGGAAGCGGTGGCCCAGCGTCGGGATCCGCCGCGCCTTGGGCCAACCCGGAATGTCGGAGCCGACGACGGCGACGAGCCCGCCGTCGGGGATGCGGGCGACGCAATGTGCCGCGGTCAGCACGATGTCGCGCTCGATGAGCGTCCCGCCACAGCGGTGGCTGCGGGGCTCGTCGGCCAGGCGCAGCGAGACCATGAACCGGTATGAGCGGAACGGTGCGTCATCGCCGCGATGGATGGCGCGAGCAGGGGAGGCGGCCGTCGACGCGATCACGACGACAGAGACCGCGAGGGGAAGGGCGAGACGGCGAAGTGGGGCGAGGGCAGCGGCCATCTGACCGCGTGGAACGATAGCCCGGTGGCTAGACGACCGAGATCGTGAACGTCTGGGGGGCGCTCGTGTCGCTGCCGCCGTTGGCTGTGCCGCCGTTGTCGACCACGCGCACGGTCACGGTTGCGCTTCCGAGGATGACGAGCAATTGTGGCGTATAGGTGAGCGTCCCGTTGGGTGCGATGGCCGGCTGGACGGCGAACATTCCCGGGTTGTCGTTGGAGACGATGAAGGTGACGCTCTGGGAGGCCTCGTCCGCCGGGCCCGGCGAAATGCCGGTCGCCCAGCCGGCAACCGTCTGCGTTCCGAGGAGTCCGAGGAGAGAGACTCCCGTGTGGTTCCCGCCGGCGTTGAAGCTGGGCGCGTCGTTGACGGCCGCGATGGTGACCGTGAAGGAGCTGGACGAGCTGCTGTCCTGCCCGCCGTTGGCCGTGCCGCCGTCGTCGACGGCAGTGACGGTGATCGTGGCGAGGCCGTTGGCGTCGGCGGCGGGCGTGTAGGTGAGCGTCCCGTCGGCAGCGACGGCCGGCTGGACGGCGAACAGGGACGGGGTGTCGGCGCCGACCGTGAAGGTGATGTTCTGGGAGGACTCGTTCGCCGGTCCCTTCGAGATCGCGGTCGCCCAGCCTGCGATCGACTGGGCACCGGCGTCCTCGAGCACGGACTGGTCCGCGCCGGCGGTGGAGCTGGGGGCGTCGTTGACAGCGCTGAGCGTGATCGTGAAGGTGACAGTGGCGCTGCAGTCGTCGCCGCCGTTGGCGGTGCCGCCGTCGTCGAAAGTGGTGACCGTGATCGTGGCGATGCCGCTCGCGTCGGGGGCGGGGGTGTACGTGAGAGTGCCGTTCGCGGCGATCGCCGGCTGCACGCTGAAGAGCGCCGGAAGATCGGCGACGGCCGTGAAGGTGATGTTCTGGGACGACTCGTTCGCCGGTCCAGGCGACATCGCGGTCGCCCAGCCGGCGATCGTCTGGGCGCCGGTGTCCTCGAGCACGGTCTGATCCGCGCCGGCGGTGGAGGTCGGCATGTCGTTGACGGACACGATCGTGATCGTGAAGGTCCTCGGGGCGCTGGTATTCGTGCCGCCGTTGGCGGTGCCGCCGTCGTCGACGGCGGTGACGGTGACGGTGGCGAGGCCGTGGGCGTCTGCCGCGGAGGTGAACGTGAGCGTTCCGCTGGGACTGATGGTCGGCTGGACGGCGAACAGTGCCGGGGTGTCGGCGACGACGCTGAAGGTGACGTTCTGGGCGGACTCGCTCGCGGGGCCCGGTGAGATTGCGGTCACCCAGCCGCCGACCGAGTGAAGGCCGGAGTCCTCGGCCGCGTTCTTGTTCGCCGACACGATGAAGCTGGGCGCGACATTCAGGACCGGCGGGGCCGGAGTCGGCGGAACGACCGGCGCAGGCGTGACGGGCGGGGTCGGAGGCGGGGCCGGCACCTTGGGAGCTGCAGGCGGAGTCGGCCTAGCCGGGAGCGGCGAGGGCGAAGCGTCGGGTGCGGGCACGGCCGCCGGCGCAGCTTCGGGCTCGGCGGCGGGCGGGAGAACGGACGGCGCCGGCGCCGTGTCGTGCGAGCTTTCAGAGCGCGTGGCCGAGGGTGCGGGTGGGGCCGCGGCGGGCTTGACCTGCGGCTTCGGCGGCCTGGCCGTGGCCGGGCGCGCGGTCGGCGGCGCCGGTGCGGGAACTGACTGGGTGGAGACGATCGGAGCAGGACCCGGAGCAGGGAGCGCCGCTGCTTGCGCGTTGATCCCTGGGCCGGCGATACCCGAGGCGGCGGTGGTGGCGATGACAGCGGCGCCTCCGATCGACGCGCCGAAGAACGGCGTCAGCGGCAGACGGGCGAGGAGCGGGGCATGTGAGAGCCAGGAGAGCGGCCCCATCACGAGCCGCATCTTCCCGAGCGAGATGTTGACGAAGGCGCGCACGAGTCGGGGATCGAACTGCGACCCCGCACAGCGCGTGAGCTCGGCGCGCGCTTCGGTCGGAGTGGCCGGCTCCTTGTACGACCGCGCCGACGTGATCACGTCGTAGACGTCCGCGATCGCGACGATGCGTCCGGGGAGTGGAATCTCCTCGCCTGCGATGCCGCGCGGGTAGCCCTTGCCGTCCCAGTGCTCGTGGTGGTACCCGACCGCGTCGGTCCAGGTGCCGAGCCATTCGTTGAGCGGCTCGACGAGGGTCTCGCCGTACAGGGGATGGCGCCGCAGCTGGTCCCACTCCTCGTCGGTCGGCTTGCCGGGCTTGTTCAGGATCTCCGTGCTGACTTCGAGCTTGCCGACGTCGTGCAGGAGTGCGGCCCAGTTCAGACGGTCGAGATCCTCGGTTCCGAGGCTGAGCTGCTTGCCGAGGCTGTAGGAGTAGGCGCGGACGCGCTCGGAATGTCCGCGCGTGATCTTGTCGTGCACGTCGAGCGCTCCTGCCAGCTGGAGCAGAATCTCCGCCGCTTCCTGCGCACTCGCGGGCTCGTTCGCTCGGCGCAGCTGATGCAGCCGCGCCTCGAGGCTCTCGACCGTGCCCGTGCGCAGCGCGAGCTTGAACCTCGACGGCGACTCGTCCGGGAACACGAGCGAGAGATCGAGCAGCGCGCCCAGCGGCAAGAGCCGGCGCGAGACCGCGTAGATGAGCGACACGACGCCGGTCGCCGAAAGGCTCATCGCGAGCCACCAGCCAAGGAAGAGCCAGAGCGACTTGGTCGGCACGCCGACGATCTCGGTGGCGAGACGGACGAAGACGAGCGAGCCGGCTATCGGCAGTGCGTAGACGAGCAGACGCAGGCCGCGCGCACGCCAAGGGTGCGCCGACCAGCGATGCTGGTGCCCGTCCGCTGCCGCCATTCACGTGCGTGATCGGCCGGCGGCTGGTACGGCTATAGACCAGTTTGGGTGATGCCGGGCAACCATGTTGGGGGAGGCGGCGCCGGGCTCAGATGCTGTTCGAAGACCTGGCCTCGATCGGCCGCGGAATGGGCGCTTGGAGGTCCATCAGCTCCCGCATCGCGTCCTTGAGCGCTTCGACCTGCTCCGTGCCGAGGCGTCGTCTCACGAGGCGGTCGAGCTCCGCCAGGACGGCGGCCGCCACCGGCTCGAATTGCCGGGCGCGCGCCGTCAGGTAGATCAACGTCGCGCGCCCGTCACCCGAGTCGCCGCGCCGCTGGACGAGCCCGTCGCGCTCGAGTCGGACGATCATCTGAGTCATCGTCTGCTTGCTCAAACGCGCACGATCGGCGAGCTCGCCCATCCGCAGGCCGTCCTCCTCGTAGAGCGGCAGCAGAACAGATCCGTACGAGGGGCTCACCTCGCCGTAGCCCCAGGCCGCGAAGCGCTCGGCGAGCAGCTCGTTCCAGTGCTGGGCGGCCTTGGCCAGCAGGAAGCCGATGTCGTCGCGACCGACTGGGCTCATGCGGCGAATTCGCTGCGGATGTTGTCGAACTCGCGCAGCAATGACTGATACTGGGACTCGAACAACTCGTCGGGCATGCCTGGCGCCTGGAACATCGTGAAACTGAAGGCGCTGGTGTCTCCGGACAGGGCGACGACCCGGGTTGGGAAGAGTCCGAGTTCGTCCTCCGTCGGTCCGGCATACATGTCGATGACGCCGGTCTTCGGGTCTGATTCGATCGCAAAGTAGAACTCCCCGAGGCCGTTGACGACCTTCGCCTTGCCGTTCTCGTACTTCAGCTCCCGCGCGAACTCGCTCGCCCAGACCGGCAGGTTCTCGATCTTCGAAAGATAGTCGAACACCTGTTCCTTCGGCGCGGCTAGCACGGCGGTGACGGTCTTGCTGGTCATGAGCTCCTCCTTAGTCTGTTTACGTACTATCTAGTACGTTAGCAGACTAACCAACAGTGGCTTGAAACAGCGCAATTGTCTCGGCGACGCCTTCCACCAACGTGGGCTGAGGGACCGGGCCGATCGCTTTTTCGAGTGCCTCTGCCTCGACCATCGCAGGGAACGGAAGCGGCGTTTCGTCCCAGTTGACCCGGCCGGCGGACTCCGGCGCGGCGGCCTCGATCGCAGCGACGACCTCGTCCATCGAGGCGCTGATTCCAGGGAAGTTCGCGACGACCGCGCCCGCCGGCGTCGAGGCTGCGCGAACGAAGGCGCGGCCCACAGCGGGTGCGTAGTCGTACTGCGCGACGCCGCCGTAGCCGATTGCGAAACCCTCGCCCCGGGCGGCCGCCGCCATCGCCTGCGTCGGGCCGGAAGTCATGCCCTGGTCCCGGCCGGGCCCGTACACGACGTACGGCCGGATTCCGATCGACGGCACGCCCGACTCGGCGTGGTAGAGCCGCGCGGTGCCCTCGTTCGCGAGCTTGTACACGCCGTAGATCGTCGCGGGCGCGGCGCCGCCGCGTTCCGGGGCCGGTGAAGGGTCGTCCGGCCCGTAGACCGCCGCCGAGCTGGCGTACGCGACACCCGGGATCCGGTCGAGTCGCTCCTTCACCGCCTCGAAGACGTTGACCGTGCCGACCACGTTCACCCGCGCGCCGAGCACCGGGTCGGCGCGGCAGAACGGAACCTGGAGCGCGGCGAGGTGCACGACCCGAGTGATCGCGTGCTCGTCGAGGGTGCGGCCGAACGCCTCGAGGTCGGTGATGTCACCGCGCACGAGCGTCAGCCGCGCGCGCTCCTCCGGCGAGAGGATGAGCTCCAAGCGGTGTGTGGCCTCGCCGAGGTCGAAGCCGACCGGCTCGTCGCCGTCCTCGAGCACCGCCTTCGCGGCCCAGGCGCCCAGGCAGCCGAGCGCCCCGGTGACGAGGACGCGCTCGCTCAGTAGACGGCCCTGCCGCCAGAGATGTCGTAGGTCGCGCCGGTCGAGAAGGAGCACTCCTCGCTCGCGAGCCAGCAGACGAGCGCCGCGACCTCCTCGACGCTGCCGGGGCGGCCCATCGGGATCCGCTCCAGCATGTAGCGGATGTGCTCCTCCGACATGCCGGCGAGGAGCGGCGTCTCGATCACGGCCGGTGCGATCGCGTTCACGAGCACGCCCGTTCCGGCCACGTCCTTCCCGATTGCCTTGGTCAGCGCGATCACGGACGCCTTGGAGGCGGAGTAGGCGGCGGCCATCGGATTGCCCTCCTTGCCCGCGATCGAGGCGACGTTCACGATCCGGCCGTAGCCGCGCTCGGACATTCCGCCGACGACTGCGCGATTGCAGAAGAAGACGCCGTCCGAGTTGATCGCGAAGACGCGCCGCCACTCGTCGTCGTCCACGTCGACGGTGTGCAGGGAGCCGCCGGTGATCCCGGCCGAGCACACGAGGACGTCCACCGGGCCGAGCTCGGACGTCACACGGGCGACGGCAGCTTCGACGTCCGCGGAGCTGCTCACGTCGCCCGCGATCGCGAGCACGCCGTCCGGGGCATCGTCCGAGAGGTCGAACGACGCGACGCGGGCGCCTTCCGCGGCCAGCCGCCGGGCGACCGCGGCTCCGATCCCACTCGACCCGCCGGTGACGAGCGGCGACCCGCCCGTCAAAACGCTGCTCGCTCATCGCGACAGCATCTCAGGCTTTCGCCGTCGTCAGCGAATGAGCTGCAGCGCGATCGCGAGTGCGATCCCGGCTGCGATCAGCCACAGGGTCGCTGCTGCGGACCGGCCGCGGCGGCGGCGTTTCCGACCTGGCTCTAGATAGCGCACGAACGTGCAACGGCGGCTGCAGCAAGAAGGTTGCGCACCCGCTGCCGCGAGCGCGCGCCGACTGCGTCAGTCCTGCTCCCGCTCGACGACGAGGAACCCGTGGTGCCGGCTGATCAGGCGCTGCGTCGCGTCGTGGTCGTGGTGCGTCGTGACGACGAAGTGATCCTGCGCCTCGAGAATCTCGTCGTAGCCGTCGAGCGCGATCTGCAGGTGATCGGCGCAGCGCACGCCGCCGCACTCGCAAAAGACCTCGATCGTCCCCGACCCGCTCGGCTCGGTGACGCGGCGGATGCGTTTGTTCACCTCGCGCCGCAGCGCCTGCCGGCCGAGCGTGACCTCATTCGAGACAGATGTCATGCAAACACCCTGCCACGACTGTAACACCATGGTTTCCGATCACAAATCGGGGCGAAACCGTCAGGCGACGTGATCGAGCACGAGCGGGAGGACTCCCCCCGGCGCCAGCAGCTCGAGCGCCGCGACCTCGCCGATCACCAGCAGCGCCGGGCTCGCCATCCCGCCGGTCGCTGACGCGAGCTGCACGAGCGTCGTCCTCGCCACCTCCTGATCGGGGAGAGTCCCGCGCGAGATCGCCGCGGCCGGGGTCTCCGGCGGCAGTCCGGCCGCGAGGAGGCCCTGGACGACACGCTCGACCCGGCCGAGCCCCATGAAGAGGATGAGCGTGCCGCCGATCGCCGCCAGCCGGGCGTACTCCGCCTCGCTGCCGTCGGCGCCCTGGCAGCTGGCGATCGTCACGCGGTCGGAGACACCCCGGTGCGTGACCGGAATCCCCGCAGCTGCGGGGACGGCGGCGATCGAGGAGACCCCCGGCACCACTTCGGTCTCGACGCCGGCTTCGCTCAGGGCCAGCGCTTCCTCGCCGCCGCGACCGAAGACGAACGGGTCGCCGCCCTTGAGGCGAACGACCTCGAGCCCCGCACGGCCGTAGCCGACGAGCAGGTCGTTCAGTGCTTGCTGATCGACCCCGTCCCGCGGGATCACCCGCGCGCCGTGTGGTGCTTCGTCGACGAGCTCCTGTGCGACCAGGCGGTCGTGGACGAGCACGTCGCACGACCGGATCAGGTCGAGCCCACGCGCCGTGATCAGGCCAGGATCGCCCGGTCCCGCTCCGACGAGGTACACGGTCATCCGAGCTCGTCCCGCACGATGCCGGCGAAGAAGTCACGGCGTGCCTCGTAGGTCGGCAGGTGAGCCTTGGCCCACGGACGCAGGTCGCGCAGCCGGACGGCGAGCGCCGCGTGCTCGGGCCTGACGACCTGGGCGATGTCGTCCCGGAGCCTCTGCGCGAGCGCCGGCGACGCGCCGGCCGTCGAAACCGCAACGGTGATCGGATCCATGCGGTGCAGCGCGGGGAGGATGAACGAGCAGAGGTCGGGGACGTCGACGACGTTGCAGAGCAGTGCCCGCGCCTCCGCGTCTGCGAAGACGCTCTGGTTGACGGCTCGGTCCGCCGTGGCGGCGACGACGAGATAGCGGCCGTCGAGGTCGGAGCTCCGGTACTCGCGCTGCACGAGCTCGACCGGAAGCGCCGCGACCTCCTTGGCGATCTCCGGTGCGACGACGGTGACCGCCGCACCGCAGTCGAGCAGGCCGCTCAGCTTCTCGTGCGCAACCCGGCCGGCCCCGACCACGAGGACGCTCCGGCCCTCGAGGTCGACGAAGGCGGCGTAGTGATGCTTCTCGCTCACGCTCAGACGCCGATCGAGGCGAGCTGCACGCCGCTCCGGTCGAGCCGGACCGCCACCTCGGCGCCACCGGCCACGAGCGCGATCCGGTACATGCCCGGGCCGACGACCTCGATCCGGAAAGACTCGAGCGAGCGGCCGTTCAGCGTCTTGAGGGCCGCCGAGACCGACCGTGCCGTCTCGACGAGCCCGGCGCCGGCGGGAAGCCGTCGGAAGAGGCGGAGCGCCGCCTGCTCTCCACCGGGCCCGTACACCGCCCGGATCCGGCCCGCCTGAAGACCGAGCTCGAGCACGCGCTCGAGCTCAATGGCCTCCTCGCCGTCGAGCTCGCCGCCCTCGACGGAGGAGGCGAGCGCGACCAGGCGGCCACGGTAGGCCTCGTCGCGGGCGGCCGCCAGCACGGCCTGCACCTCGCCCAGCGCGACTTCGCGCTCCTCCGCCTTCACGGCGACGCTAGTGCTGCTCGCCATCCGCGTCCTTGCCGAGGATCGCGTGCAGCTCGTGCTCGAACCCGCCCGTCTCGATCGCGCAGTGCATCCCGCACTCCTTGGGCGCGCCCGACTCCCACCACCAGCGGCCCGCGCGCTTCTCCTCGCCCTCGGCGACGGGGCGCGTGCACGGCGCGCAGCCGATCGAGGTGTAGCCCTGCGCGTAGAGCGGATGGACGGGCACGTCGTTCTCGCGCACGTAGTCCCACACCTCGTCCTCCGTCCACTCCGCGAGCGGGTTCAGCTTCACGATCGCGCCGTGGTCGTGGTCGATCTCGACCTTGCGGATGTCGGTGCGGCCCGCCCACTGGTCGCGGCGCAGCCCGGTGACCCAGGCGTCGACACCGCCGAGGTACCGCGTGAGCGGTTGCACCTTACGGACGTTGCAGCACAGCAGCCGCTGCTCGATCGAGCGGTAGAAGAGGTTCGGCCCATGCCGGTCGACGAGCCGCTGCAGCTGGGGCGCGTCGGGGGAGAGGAGCGTCAGTGCCAGCCCGGGGTAGCGCTCGCGCAGCGTCTCGATCAGCTCGAACGTCTCGGTCGGCAGCCTGCCGGTGTCGATCGAGAAGATGACGACCTTCGGGTCGATGCGGTAGGCCATGTCGATCAGGGCGACGTCGCCCTCCTGGAACGCGGTCGAGATCGCCAGCCGGTCCTCGAACCGCTCGATCGCCCACTCCAGCACGGTCTCGGGCTCCTCGCCCTCGAACTCGACCGACAGCTCGCCGGCCTCCAGATCGTCCAATAGCTCTGTGGCACTCACGCTGCTACCTCCTCTTTCCGGCTCTTGGCGGGCTCGCGTCCGGCGAGAGCTCCGAGCTCGTCGTCGCTCCTGCGGTCGCAGAAGGCACGGAAGCTCTCCCCGCCGTCGCGTTGTTGCAGCCACCCGTCCAGAAGGCCGGTGACCGTGTCGGCAAGCTCCTCGACCGGAACTCGCCGGAAGACAGGGCGGGCGATCGCGGCATCAGGACCGAGGCCGCCGCGCAGGAGCAGGTCGTACGCCTGGCGGCGCACGCCTTCCTCGTTGCGCACGGTCGACCCCTGGAAGCCGAGGTCGCCGACCCAGTGGTGCCCGCAGGCGTGGGGGCAGCCGTCGAGGTTCAGCTTCAGGCCGGCGAGCGCCTCGCCGAAGCGGGCCTCGAGGTGCTCGACGAGGACGTCGAGCCGCGACTTGGTCTCGGTGACCGCGAAGTTGCAGTGGGGCTCGCCGGTGCAGGCGACCGCCTCCGCGCGGAGGGGGTTGCCGGTCAGCGGCAGCTCGAGTGCCGCAAGCCGGTCGCCGACGCGCCCGACGTCGGCGGTCGAGACGGACGTGAGGACGAAGTTCTGCTGCCTCGTCACGCGCACGTCCTCGCCCAGCTCCGACGCGAGCTCGGCGACGGCGACCATCTGCTCGCCCGAGATCAGGCCCACCTTGACGGGCACGCCGATCGAGACGAGGCCGTCCTGCTTCTGCGCCTGCACGCCGATGTGGTCGTCGATCGGCGGCGCAGGAGCGAGCTCGAAGTCGGGGAGCGAATAGCCGAGCCGCCGTTCGACCTCGGCGCGCATGCCTTCCGGCCCGAGATCGTCGACCATGAACTTGATTCGCGCCTTCACGCGCGAGACGCGGTACTTCAGGTCCTCCTTCCACGCGTCGAGCAGGGCGCACAGCACGGGCAGCGCTTCGTCGACCCGGATGAAGACACCGAGGTCGCGCGCCAGCCGCGGCACGGACGAGAGGCCGCCGCCGACGAGCACGCCGAAGCCCGGCTCACCGTCCCGGATCGCGCCGACGAGAGCGATGCAGTTGATCTCCGGCGCGTTGCAGCGGTGCGCGCACGCGGAGACCGTGATCTTGTGCTTCCGCGGCAGGTCCGAATAGTCCGGGTTGCCGTAGAAGAACTTCGTCACCGCCTCGGTGACCGGGGTGACGTCGAAGAGCTCGTCGTGGGCGAGACCGGCCACGGGGCACCCGGTCACGTTCCGGACGGCGTCACCGCACGCGCCGACGGTCGTCAGGCCGACCTCGTCCAGGCGGCGGAACACTTCCGGCAAGGACGCGAGCTCGAGGTAGTGGAGTTGAATCGTCTGCCGGGTCGAGAGCTCGCCCGCGGTCTTGCCGTACTGCAGCGAGAGCTCGCCGACCGCCTTCAGCTGGGCAGGAGTCACCCGTCCCGCCGGCAGCTTGATCCTGAGCATGAACGTCCCGATCTTCGGCTTGTCGTGGTAGAGCCCCCACCACTTGAGCCGGACGAGATCCTCTTCGGGTACCTGCTCGTAGCCCGCGGCGATCAGCGCCGGCAGCTCGGCGAGCATCCCGAGGGGATCCTTCTCGCGCTTGATCCGCTCGACGGAGTTGCGCTTGAGCACGAGCTCGAGCGTGGGCGGTTCCTTCTCGGCCGATCTGCGTGCGACACGCGCCTCGCTCATTCGAACCTGACCTTCCTCTGCTCTGCCCCCGGAAACGGCAAAGGCCCCCGATTCATTCCGGAGGCCTCATCTCCTCGCCGGGCGGCGAGGTCTGCACGTTCCCATCTTCCGCTCGCCGGTTCCGGAGTCCCGGCTCACGCTGGATGGAGCACCTGACGGACTCTTGTCCCGGTTGCTGCGGCTTCGCTGGGCCAGTTCCCTCTGCCGCTCGTGATGGTTAGCGCCCACTCGGTATAGCAGCACCACTTTACTTTCGCAAGTAATGAATGCTTGCACCGTCCGGCCAATGCTTTACACTGGAAAGCGATGGAGCGACCGTTCGCAGCCGCCGATCCGATTCTGGCGTTCAAGGCCGCCCACTTTTCGCGCCCGAGACCGCGCTAGCCGGCTTCCCGCTCCTCTCGCCTCCCCGGTCAAGCGCACAGCAGGCGAGAGGGTGAACGGGCCCTGAAGGCGGTCGGCCTCTACGACCCGGCGTACGAGCACGACTCCTGCGGCGTCGCGTTCGTGGCCCGCCTGGACGGCGTCGCGAGCCACGAGACGCTCGTGCGTGCCGCGACCGCGCTCGGCAACCTCGAGCACCGAGGCGCCGAGGGCGCCGACGCCCTCACCGGCGACGGCGCGGGCATGACGCTGCAGTTACCGGACGCTCTCTTCCGCGCCGAGGTCGCCGAGCTGCCGCCGCTCGGCAGCTACGGCGTCGCAGTCTGCTTCCTGCCTCGCGACGCCGAGCGCGCCGCCACGCTCGAGCGGCTCCTGGCCGAGACGGTCGAGGCGGAGGGACAGACGGTCGTTGCGTGGCGCGACGTGCCGGTCGACGAGCGCCACGCGGGCGCCTCGGCCGCCGCGACCGCGCCGCTGATCCGCCAGCTCTTCGTCGCCGCCGCGCCGGGACTCGCGGCGGACGACTTCGAGCGCAAGCTGTACGTGATCCGCCGGGTCGCGGAGCTCGCGGCAGGCCCCGACCTCGCGATCCCGAGCTTCTCGTCCCGCACCGTGGTCTACAAGGGCATGCTGACGGCGCCGCAGCTGACCGGGTACTACCCGGACCTACGGGACCAGCGCACCGCCTCGGCGCTCGTGCTCGTGCACTCCCGCTACTCGACCAACACCTTCCCGAGCTGGGAGCTCGCGCACCCGTACCGGATGATCGCGCACAACGGCGAGATCAACACGCTGCGGGGCAACGTCAACTGGATGAGCGCGCGCGAGTCGCAGCTGGCGTCCAGGCTGTTCGGCGACGACCTCGCCAAGATCCTGCCCGTCGTCCGTCCAGGCGGCTCCGACTCGGCGACGTTCGACAACGTGCTCGAGCTCCTCGTGCTCGCCGGGCGGTCACTGCCGCACGCGATGATGATGATGATCCCGGAGGCCTACCAGGGCCGCGAGGACATCTCGCCCGAGCTCGCCGGGTTCTACGCGTACCACCAGTGCCTGATGGAGGCCTGGGACGGGCCGGCGGCGATCGCGTTCACCGACGGGCGCGTCATCGGCGCGACCCTCGACCGCAACGGCCTGAGGCCGGGCCGTTGGCTCGAGACCGCCGACGGCTGGGTGATCCTCGCGTCCGAGACCGGGGTGCTCGAGGAGGCGCCGGAGAACATCGTGCGGAAGGGCCGGCTGCAGCCCGGGAAGCTGTTCCTCGTCGACGTCGAGAACGGCCGGATCGTCCCGGACGAGGAGGTGAAGCGGACGGTCGCCTCGCGGCGACCCTACGCCGAGTGGTACCGGAACGAGGTCGTCCGGCTCGAGGATCTGCCGGCGCGGGAGCATCTCGCCTGTCCCGCCCAGCCGCTGCGCACGCGCCAGCTCGCGTTCGGCTACACGCAGGACGACATGAAAGTGATCCTCGCTCCGCTCGCGCGGAACGCAGAGGAGGCAATCGGGTCGATGGGCAACGACCTGCCGCTGGCGGTGCTGTCCGACCGGCGGCCGGTGCTCTACTCGTACTTCAAGCAGCTGTTCGCGCAGGTCACCAACCCGCCGATCGACTCGATCCGCGAGGCGGTCGTGATGAGTGTCGAGGCCAGCGTCGGCTCGGAGCGCAACCTGCTCGACGAGACGCCGGAGCACGCGCGCCAGCTCGTGATCGCGAACCCGATCCTGCGCGACGAGGAGCTCGAGCGGCTCCGCCAGATCGACTCGGACGTCTTCCACGCGCACACGATCGACACCACGTGGCCGGTTGCGGACGGGCCGGAGGGCCTCGAGCCCGCCGTCGAGCGCATCTGCGCGGAGGCGGACGAGGCGCTGGCGGAAGGCGTGAACATCATCGTCCTCTCGGACCGCGGGGTCGGGCCCGAGCGGGCGCCGGTTCCGTCGCTGCTCGCGGTCTCCGCCTTGCATCACCACCTCGTGCGGGCGGGGACGCGGCTGCAAGCAGGACTGATCGTCGAGTCCGGTGAGCCACGCAGTGTGCAGAGCGTGGCGGTGCTCGTCGGCTACGGCGCCGCCGCGGTCAACCCGTATCTGATGCTCGAGACGCTCGCCGACCTCGTCGAGCTCGAGCTGCTGCCGCCCGGCATGACGAAGGACGAGGCACAGCGCCGAGCCACCAAGGGGATCGCCAAGGGACTGCTCAAGACGATCTCGAAGATGGGCATCTCGACGATCCCGTCGTACTGCGGCGCCCAGGTCTTCGAGGCGATCGGGCTCTCGCGCGAGCTCGTCGACCGTCACTTCACCGGCACCGCGTCGCGCATCGGCGGGGTCGGCATCGAGGCGCTCGCCGGCGACACGCTCGCACGCCACGCGCGCGCCTACCCGGGCACGCACGACGGCTTGCTCCCCGTGACGGGCCTCTACTCCTGGCGGCGTGAGGGCGAGCACCATCAGTGGAATCCGGAGACGATCGCCCTGCTCCAGCACGCGGTGCGGCACGGCGGCTTCGAGACGTACGAGGAGTACGCGCAGCTCGTCAACGACGACTCGACGCGCCGCTCGACGCTCCGGGGGCTGATGCGCTTCCGCGAGGCGCCGGACGGCGGCGTGCCGATCGAGGAGGTCGAGCCCGCGCAGGAGATCGTGAAGCGCTTCGCCACCGGCGCGATGTCCCTCGGCTCGCTCTCCCGGGAGGCGCACGAGACGCTCGCGGTCGCGATGAACCGGATCGGCGGACGCTCGAACACCGGCGAGGGCGGCGAGGATCCCGTGCGCTACGTCGAGGATCCGAACGGAGACTCCCGCCGCTCGGCGATCAAGCAGGTCGCGTCCGGCCGCTTCGGCGTCAACGCGAACTACCTCGCGAATGCGGACGAGCTGCAGATCAAGATGGCGCAGGGCGCGAAGCCCGGCGAGGGCGGCCAGCTGCCGGGCCACAAGGTCGACCGCTACATCGCGAGCGTCCGGCTGACGACGCCGGGCGTCGGCCTCATCTCACCGCCGCCGCACCACGACATCTACTCGATCGAGGATCTCAAGCAGCTGATCTACGACCTGCGCTGCGCGAATCCCGAAGCCCGCGTCTCCGTGAAGCTCGTCTCGGAGGTCGGCGTGGGGACGGTCGCCGCCGGCGTCGCGAAGGCCAACGCCGACCACGTCCTGATCTCGGGTCACGACGGCGGCACCGGCGCCTCGCCGCTCTCCTCGATCCTGTTCGCGGGCGCGCCCTGGGAGATTGGATTGGCGGAGACGCAGCAGACGCTCGTGCTCAACGATCTGCGCTCCCGCATCTGGGTGCAGACGGACGGCCAGCTCAAGACCGGGCGTGACGTCGTCGTCGCGGCGCTGCTCGGCGCCGACGAGATGGGCTTCGCCACGGCGCCGTTGATCGCGACCGGCTGCGTGATGATGCGCGCCTGCCATCTCAACACCTGTCCGGTGGGGATCGCGACACAGGATCCCGAGCTGCGCAAGCGCTTCGCGGGCCAGCCCGAGCACGTCGTCAACTTCATGTTCTTCGTCGCCGAGGAGGCGCGCAGGATCATGGCCCGGCTCGGCGTGCGCCGCTTCGAGGATCTCGTCGGCCGCGTCGACCTGCTGGAGGCCGACGACGCGATCGAGCGCTGGAAGGAACGCGGGCTCGACCTCTCCGCCCTGCTGCACGCGCCGGAGGTCCCGCCCGGCGTGGCCGTGCGGCGCATGCAGCCGCAGGTCTCGCCGCTCGGCGACGCGCTCGATTGGCAGCTGATCGAGCAGGCCCGGCCGGCGATCGAGCACGGCACGCGGGTCGAGGCCGAGCTCGACATCCGCAACGTCAACCGCACGGTCGGCGGCCTGCTCTCCTACGCCGTCACCAGGGCGCACGGGGCCGCTGGGCTGCCGGCCGGGACGATCAGCTTCACGCTGCGTGGGTCCGCCGGGCAGTCCTTCGGCGCCTGGCTGGCGCCCGGGATCGAGCTCACGCTCGTCGGCGATGCGAACGACTACGTCGGCAAGGGGCTTTCCGGCGGCGTGCTGGCGGTCCGGCCGCCTGACGGCTCCGGCTTCGTCGCCGAGGAGAACGTGCTCATCGGCAACACCGTCCTCTACGGCGCCACGGCGGGCAAGGCGTTCTTCCGCGGCCTGGCGGGAGAGCGGTTCGCGGTCCGCAACTCCGGTGTCAGCGCCGTTGTCGAAGGGGTCGGCGACCACGGCTGCGAGTACATGACCGGGGGCCGCGTGGTCGTGCTCGGACGAACCGGCCGGAACTTCGCGGCCGGCATGAGCGGCGGCATCGCGTACGTGCTCGACGAGGACGGTGGCTTCCGCGGTCGCTGCAACGCGGAGCTGATCGGCTTCGAGGAGCTCGGCGAAGCCGGTGCCGACGAGCTGCGCGCGCTCGTGGAAGAGCACCTTGCCCGTACGGGGTCGGCGGTGGCCGAGCGCCTGCTCGCGGACTGGGCGAGCGCCTTGCCACAGTTCGTCAAGGTCGTGCCGCACGACTACAAGCGCGCGCTCGAGGACCTCGAGATCGAGCCGAAGGGCGACAACCCGACCTCGACCGGCAGCGGCTTCCTCACCACCGAGTCCGAGGAGGCCGCGTAGGACATGGGCAAGCTCGGCGGCTTCATCAAGTACCAGCGGGTCGAGCAGCCGGAGCGCGACCCGAGCGAGCGGGTCGGCGACTTCCGCGAGTTCATGTACACCGTCGAGCTGCCGGTGCTGCAGGAGCAGGGTGCGCGCTGCATGGAGTGCGGCGTCCCGTTCTGCCACAGCGGCTGCCCGCTCGGGAACCTGATTCCCGAGTGGAACGACCTCGTCTACCGCGACCGCTGGCGCGAGGCGATCGAGCAGCTTCACCGGACGAACAACTTCCCCGAGTTCACCGGCCGCCTCTGCCCGGCGCCGTGCGAGGCGGCGTGCGTGCTGGAGATCAACGAAGGCAACGCGGTGACGATCAAGCAGATCGAGGTCGCGATCGTCAACCGCGCCTGGGAGGAGGGCTGGATCGTCCCGCAGCCCGCCCGCACGAGCAGCGGCCGGAGCGTCGCCGTGGTCGGTGCGGGTCCCTCAGGGCTCGCCTGCGCGCAACAGCTCGCGCGCGCCGGCCACGCGGTCACCGTCTATGAGCGCGACGAGGCGGGCGGGGGGCTCGTGCGCTTCGGCGTGCCGGACTTCAAGATCGAGAAGTGGCTCGTCGAGCGTCGGGTGCACCAGCTCGAGGCCGAGGGTGTCGCGTTCCGCTTCGGCGTCGACGTCGGCATCGACGTCGCGGCAGAGGACCTGCAGGAGCAGCACGACGCCGTCGTCCTCGCCGTCGGCTCGCGCGTGCCGCGCGATCTTCCCGTCCCCGGCCGTGAGCTCGACGGCGTGCATTTCGCCATGGAGTACCTGTACCAGCGCAACCGCTGGGTGGCGCGCGAGCTCGGGCCGCAGGTCGCGGGCGCACCGCCCGCTCCGGTGAACGTGATCACGGCGGCCGGGAAGCACGTGATCGTGATCGGCGGGGGCGACACGGGCGCCGACTGCGTCGCGAACGCGCACCGCGAAGGCGCCGCGTCGGTGACGCAGATCGAGCTCGTCGGCGAGCCGCCGCCGCGACGGCCCGACGACCTGACGCCCTGGCCGACGTGGCCGATGAAGTTGCGCACGTCCTATGCGCTGAAGGAGGGCGGCGAGCGCGACTTCGCCGTCTCGACGACGACCCTTTCCGGCAGCAACGGCCGCGTCGAGCGGATCCACTGGACCGAGAACACCGGTGCGCCGCCCTTCGATCTGGTCCCCGGCACGGAGGAGGAGCGGCCGGCCGACCTCGTCCTGCTTGCGATGGGCTTCCTCGGGCCCGACCCGCGCGTGCTCGAGGCGTTCGGCGTCGAGGCAGACGCGCGTGGGAACGCCAACGCACCGGTGTACTCGACGAGCGCCGATGGGGTCTTCGCCGCCGGAGACGCCCGCCGCGGCCAGTCGCTGATCGTCTGGGCGATCTCGGAAGGCCGCCGCTGCGCGGCCGCGGTCGATCGCTGGCTGGGCGTTCGCGAGCCGGCGGGCGTGAGCTAACGCGCGGCGGTTGCGGCGAGCTCGGGCAGCGCCCGGCGGATGCCGCGGACGGCCTGGGCGATCCGCTGCTCGTTCTCGACGAGCGCGAAGCGGACGAAACCCTCGCCGCCCGGGCCGAACCCGACGCCGGGGCTCACGGCGACCTTCGCCTCGCGCGTCAGCTTGACGGCAAACTCGAGCGAGCCGAGCTCCCGGTACGGCTCCGGGATCGGCGCCCAGACGAACATCGTCCCGAGCGGACGCTCGACGTGCCAGCCGACGCGCGCCAGTCCGTCGCAGAGGACGTTGCGGCGCTTGCGATAGATCTCGCACGCCTCGCCCGGGTAGTCACGCTCCTCGTTCAGCGCGACGATCGAGGCGATCTGGATCGGCTGGAAGGTTCCGTAGTCGAGATAGGACTTCAGCCGCGCGAGGGCCGCCAGCGCCGGCGCGTTGCCGAGCGCGAAGCCGACGCGCCAGCCGGCCATCGAGAACGACTTGGTGAGCGAGTACGTCTCGACCGCGACGTCCTCTGCGCCCGGAACCTGGAGAATCGACGGCGGCTGGTAGCCGTCGAAGAAAACGTCGGCGTAGGCGAAGTCGTGCACGACGAGCGCCTCGTTCTCGCGCGCCAGCGCCACGAGCCGCTCCATGAAGGCGAGGTCGACGACGCGCGTCGTCGGGTTGTGCGGGAACGAGACGATGAGCACCCGCGGACGCGGACGGGAGTGCGCGAACGCGTCTGCGAGCCGGTCGTAGAGATCGTCGTCGCTTCCGCCGAGCTCGACCTGGATCACGCTGGCTCCCGCGAGGACGGGCGCAAAGAGGTGGATCGGATAGGCGGGCGCGGGCACGACGGCCGCATCGCCCGGCTGCACGAGCACCCACATCAGATGCGCGAGACCTTCCTTCGCGCCGATGGTGGCGACCGCCTGCGTCTCGGGATCGAGCTCGACGCCGAACCGGTCCCGGTAGAGGTCGCAGATCGCCTTGCGCAGCTTCGGAATGCCGCGACTGGCGGAGTAGCGGTGGTTGTGCGGCTTCGTCGCTGCCTCTGCCAGCTTCTCGACCACAGCCGGCGGCGAGGGAAGGTCGGGGTTGCCGAAGCCGAGGTCGATCACGTCGTCGCCGGCGCGCCGCAACTCCAGCTTCAACTGCTCGGTGACTGCGAAGACGTACGGAGGGAGCGACGGGACGCGTCGAAACTCCATGGCCATCACTTTATTTGGTACACCGGCTTGGCTAGCATGAGCCGATGGCGAAGACGCTGTTCGAGCGCATCTGGGAGCGGCATCTCGTGGCCGAGCCCGAGGGGGAGCCGGCCGTCCTCTTCGTCGATCTGCACCTGATCCACGAGGTCACCTCGCCGCAAGCCTTCGACGGTCTCCGGCTCGCAGGCCGTCAGGTCCGGCGGCCGGATCTGTCGCTCGCGACGATGGATCACAACGTCCCGACCGAGGAAGGGCCGGTGACCGATCCGCTCGCCAAGGCGCAGCTGGACGCTCTGAGCAAGAACTGCGCAGAGTTCGGCGTGCCGCTCTTCGCGACGGGTAGCGGCCGCGAGGGGATCGTCCACGTGATCGGCCCGGAGCTCGGCCTGACGCAGCCGGGGATGACGATCGTCTGCGGCGACAGCCACACCTCGACGCACGGTGCGTTCGGCGCCCTCGCAATCGGTGTGGGCACGTCGGAGGTCGAGCACGTGCTCGCGACGCAGTGCTTGCCTCAGGTCAGGCCGCGCTCGATGCGCGTTCACTTCGACGGCGACCTTCCTCCGAGCGTGACGGCGAAGGACATGATCCTCGGCGCGATCGGCCGGCTCGGGGTCGCGGGCGGCGTCGGGCACGTG
Organism: uncultured Gaiellaceae bacterium; assembly: GCA_963749515.1. Lineage (GTDB taxonomy): Bacteria > Actinomycetota > Thermoleophilia > Gaiellales > Gaiellaceae > Gaiellasilicea. Next base: position 202,851 of record CAVVMR010000009.1, on the reverse strand, counting down.
CTCGAGTACACCGGCGCTGCGATCCGCGGCCTCTCGATGGAGAACCGGATGACGATCTGCAACATGTCGATCGAGGCCGGGGCACGGGCGGGGATGATCGCGCCCGACGACACCACTTTCGCCTATCTGGAGGGCCGTCCCGCAGCGCCCACCGGCTCCGAGTGGGAGCAGGCGCTCGACGGCTGGCGCGCGCTCGCATCCGATCCCGATGCGACCTACGACAGCGAGTTCACGATCGACGTCGCGGAGCTCGCGCCGCAGGTCACGTGGGGCACGAACCCGGAGATGGTCGTCTCCGTCACGGACCGAGTCCCGGATCCCGCCGCCTACACCGATCCGGACCGGCGGCAGGCGGCCGAGCGGGCGCTCACCTACATGGGCCTCGAGCCCGGGACGGCGATGCAGGACATCTCGGTCGACCGAGTCTTCATCGGCTCGTGCACGAACGCCCGGATCGAGGATCTGCGAGCGGCGGCAGCAGTCGTTGCGGGCAAGCACGTTCATCCGAGCGTCCGCGCCCTCGTCGTGCCGGGGTCGGCGACGGTCAAGCGGATCGCCGAGGACGAGGGGCTCGACAAGGTCTTCCTCGACGCCGGCTTCGAGTGGCGCCGGGCGGGATGCTCGATGTGCCTCGGCATGAATCCCGACGTGCTCGGCGAGGGCGAGCGCTGCGCCTCGACGTCGAACCGCAACTTCGAGGGCCGGCAGGGCCGCGGCGGCCGGACGCACCTGGTCAGCCCGCAGCTCGCAGCCGCGACGGCGATCGCCGGCCACTTCGTCGACCCGCGCGAGCTGGCGACGGCATGAAGGAGTTTCACCGCGTCAGCAGCCCTGTTGCCGTGCTCGACCGCACGGACGTCGACACGGATCAGATCATCCCCAAGCAGTTCCTGAAGCGGATCGAGCGCACCGGCTTTGGCCAGTACCTCTTCTTCGACTGGCGCCTCGACGAGGCGGGCGAGCTCCGGCCGGAGTTCGAGCTGAACGATCCGGACTGCGCCGGCGCGAAGATCCTGATCGCCGGCGCGAACTTCGGTTGCGGCTCCTCCCGCGAGCACGCGGCCTGGGCGTTGCAGGACTACGGCTTCGAGGTCGTGATCGCGCCCTCATTCGGCGACATCTTCGCCACGAACTGCCTGAAGATCGGCCTGGCCACGATCGTCCTTCCCTCTGCCGAGCTCCATGCGCTGATCGACTCGATCGACGGCGCCGCAGCCGTCGAGGTTGATCTCGAGCGACAGGTGATCGTCGATCCATCCGGGCGCGAGATCCCGTTCGACTTCGATCCGTTCCAGCGCGACTGCTTGCTGAACGGGCTCGACGACATCGCCCGCTCGCTCACCCACGAGGACGCACTGCAGGAATACGAGGCGTCTCACCCGCCGCGCGTCGACACCATGGCGCTCAGCGCCCGCTAGCTCGTCGCGAGCACCGGCTCCATCTGCTGGAGCACGAACTTCGAGAACTCCGCCGTCGTCGCACGGCCGCCGTAGTCGGGAGTCGGCGACTTCGCCAACGCCTGCCCGACAGCGTCCTCGAGCGAGGTCGCCAGCTCCGGCTCGCTCGCTGCATGCCGGAGGAGCAGTGCGATCGAGCGGAGCATGCCCGCCGGGTTGGCGATGCCCCTCCCGGCGATGTCGGGGGCGGAGCCGTGGACGGGCTCGAAGATGCCCGGCCGCCCGTCGCCGAGGCTCGCGGAGCCCGCGAGCCCGAGGCCACCGCACACTCCGGCCGCGACGTCGGAGAGGATGTCCCCGAACGTGTTCTCGGTCAGGAGCACGTCGAACCGCTCCGGATGCTGGACGAGCTGCAGCCCCGCGGTGTCGACGAGCATGTGCTGGAGCTCGATGTCCGGGTAGTCGGCGGCGACGCGCGTCACCGTCTCGCGCCAGAGCCGGGACGTTTCGAGCACGTTCACCTTGTCGACGGACGTGACGTGCGAGCGTCGTGCTCCGGCGAGCTCGAACGCGCGCCGGGTGACCCGCTCGATCGCCTCCGGTGCGTAGTGGCAGGTGTCGTAGGCCGAGCCGTCGGGAAGACGGCCGCTGGCGCCGTAGTAGAGACCGCCGACGAGCTCGCGGACGATCAGCAGGTCGGTGCCGGGGCGGCTGGCTGGACGGAGGTTCGCGTAGACGTCGAGAGCGCGTCGGAGGGCGATCAAGCCCTGCTCGGGCCGCACCGACGCGCCTTCGAACTGCGGCAGGCCGACCGCACCGAGGACGACGGCGTCGGCGGCCTTGCACGCCGCCAGCGTCCGGGGGGGAAGCGGCGTGCCCTCGTCGATGATCGCGCGCCCGCCGAAGCTGTGCTCCTCGATCTCGAGCTCGAGCGGAAGCGCTCGGAGGACGTCGATCGCGACCGCAGTCACCTCCGGACCGATCCCGTCTCCGGGCAGACAGACGATGCGCAGCATCAGCGAACCATAAGGGCGCCCGGGTCGACGGCAGCTGCGGCTACGCCTGCCGCCGTCCCGAGCTGGGTGCTGTTTCTCGGAGGGGAGAGGTTATGCACCGTCGTTCGAGCGTACCGTTCTCGGTGTAGAAAGTAAAGTTGCAACCGTTGTCAAACGGCCACTCCTAGCTGTTCGAGCAGCGCATCGGCATCCGCTTCGATCTCCACCGACGTGAACCGGTCGGCAATCGGGCCGGGTGTCTTCAGACCGTCGCCGGTGACGCAGAGGACGACGCAGTCGTCCGCGGTGACCGTTCCCTGGCTGAGCGCCTCGCGGAGCGCGCCGACGCAGATCCCTGCGGCTGCCTCGCCGAAGACGCCCGAGTTCTCGGCCAGCAGCAGCATGTTCGGGCCAATCTCGTCCTCGGGCACCGAGTGGATCGAGCCGCCCGACGCACGCGCGGCGGCCAGCGCGTGGTCGCCGTCAGCGGGGTTGCCGATCGCGAGCGAGCTGGCGGTCGTCTGCGGACGCACCGGTGTCACCGGACGCTCCTCGCGGAAGGCGGCGGCGACCGGATCGCAGCCCTGTGCCTGGGCCCCGACCAGCCGTGGCGGCGCTCCCTCGACCAGTCCCAGCTCGATGAACTCGCCGAAGCCCCGGCGCAGCTTCGAGAACAGCGCACCCGAGGCGACCGGGCAGACGACCGCGTCGGGGAGGCGCCACCCGAGCTGCTCGGCGATCTCGAACGCGAGCGTCTTGGACCCCTCGGCGTAGTAGGAGCGCAGGTTGACGTTCACGAATGCCCAGGGCAGCTCGAACGAGAGCTCGACGGTCAGCCGGCTGCAATCGTCGTAGCTCCCGCGGACCTCGTAGATCGTCGCGCCATATGCCGCCGTGGAGAGCAGCTTCTCGCGCTCCAGCCCGGCCGGGCAGAACACAGCGGCATCGAGTCCCTCGACCGCGGCTCGTGCCGCGACCGCACCGGCGAGGTTCCCCGTCGAGGAGCACGCCAGTGTCCGGAGCCCGAGCTCCTTTGCCTTCGCGCACGCGACGGCGACCACGCGGTCCTTGAAGGAGTGGGTGGGATTGGCCGTGTCGAGCTTGAGATAGAGCTCGCGCAGGCCAAGCGCCTCGGCGAGACGCGGTGCCTGGACGAGTGGCGTCAGGCCCGGTGGAAGCCGCGGCTCGAGAGGGGTCTCCACCGGCAGAAGCGCGCCGTAGCGCCAGAGCGACGGCGGGCCGGTCGCGATCTTCTCTCGGGTCAGACGTGGGCGGATCTCGTCGAGGTCGTAGACAGGCTCGAGCGGACCCCAGCACTTCGAGCAGGCACCGACGCCGTCGAGGCCGACCTCGTGACCGCAGCTGCGGCACCGGAGGGTGATGGCGGGCATTGATCTCTCCTTCGTCTCGTCGCTCTACATCGATCCGAGCGGGCTGCTCGGCCGGTTGGCACCTTGCGCTGCCGCAGGTTGCCGAGGCGTCGTCGGGCCGGATCCCTCGACCTCTCTTGATGCGGAGCGGGACTCGGGCCCGCCCTCGTTTGTGCTGTTCGAAGTGTACAAAGTAAAGCACGATGCGTGAACTCGTCGAGCGTGAGGCGGTCGGGGCGGCGGCGGCGCTGCCGTCTCTCACCGATGCGGCGGTCGGACCGGCGCTGCGCCGTGCGGCCCGGCTGCTCGAGGAGCGGACGGCCGACGTGCTCGCCGCGAACGAGCACGACATGAGCGCGGCTGCCGCGACGCTCGACGAAGGCGGCCTCGACAGGCTCCGACTCGACGAGCAGCGCGTCGCGACGCTCGCGCGCCAGCTCGAAGTGACCGCGGCGCTCGAGCCGCTCGAGCGCGAGATCGCGAGCCGGACGCTCACCAACGGGCTGGAGGTGCGCGAGCTGCGCATCCCTGTCGGCACCATCGGCGCCAACTTCGAGGCGCGGCCCGGGGTGGCGCTGGACATCGCGGCCCAGGTGCTGAAGAGCCTGAACACGATCGTCCTCCGCACGGGCGGCGCGGCGCTCGCCACGGTCGAGACGCTGGTCGACCGGGTGCTGCGACCCGCGCTGGAGGCCGAAGGCATCGACGCGGGAGCGGTCGGGCTCGTGCGCTCGGCCGATCGCGCCGGCGCGGAGGCGCTCGTGTCGGTTCCCCGCTGGATCCCGCTTGTGATCCTGCGCGGCAGCGGCGCCTCGACCGCCGCGCTCGCGCGCCTCGCGGCCGACAACGGCGTTCGCACGCTCGCCCACGCCGAGGGTGGCGGCGTCCTCTACGTCCATGGCTCGGCCAGAGCCGACAGGGTGACGGCGATCGTCGATTCGAGCCTCGACCGGCTCGGGGTCTGCAACCGGCTCAACCTCGCCCTCGTCGATCGGGAAGCCGCAGGCCTGGCGGCCGAGCTCGTTGCCGCGTGCGAAGGGCGCGGTGTCAATGTCGTCGGCACCCAGCGTGCGGCCGCCGTCGTGCCGGTTGCGCAGCTGGACGAGCCGATCGGATACGAGTGGGCCGGCGATCCTGCGCGGGTCTCCACGGTGACGCTCGACATCGTCGACGACCTCGACGAGGCCGCGCAGATCGCGAATACCGAGACCTCGGCGCTCGCCGCCGGCATCGTGGCCGAGGACGTCGATGCGGCCGAGCGGTTCTTCTCGCTCTACCGGGGCACGTCGGCCTTCTGGAACGCGAGCACGCGGTTCGCGGACGGCTTCGAGCTGACCGGCACTCCCGAGACCGGGATCAACGTCGAGTGGGCGCCCGGCCCGCGGGGCCCCGTCACCTACCGCGACCTGTGGTTGCGTCAGTACCGCGTCGTCGGCGACGGTACGCAGCACCGATGAGGATCGTCGTCAAGCTCGGCTCCAGCCTCGTCGCGACTGCGAAGGGCTCCGTGCGGCGCAGCCTGCTCGCCGCGAGGGCGACGGAGGTTGCGGCGCTCGTCCGCGCCGGCCACTCCGTCTGCATCGTGTCCTCGGGGGCGATCGCGCTCGGCGCGCCGCGGCTCGGCTTCGAGCGGCGGCCCTCGACGATGCGCCAACTGCAGGCTGCGTCGGCCGTCGGCCAGGCCCAGCTTCACCAGGCCTGGGAGCGGGCGTTCAGCCGGGTCGGCCTCCAGGCGGCGCAGATCCTGCTTTCGCCGGCCGATGTCGCCGACCGGCAGACGTACGTCAACGTCTGCAACACCTTCGACGCACTGTTCCGGCTCGGAGCGGTCCCGGTCGTGAACGAGAACGACGCGACGGCCACCGACGAGATCACCTTCGGCGACAACGACGCCCTCGCGGCGCAGGTCGCCGTCCTGACGCACGCGCGGCTGCTCGTGCTGCTCACGGAGGTCGACGGCGTCTATTCGCGGGCGCCCGGAACCCCGGGCGCGGAGCTGCTCGACGACGGCTCGCTCACCTCTTCGATCCGGCTCGGCCGCGGCACCGGACTCGGGCGCGGGGGGATGGGGAGCAAGATCGCGGCCGCGGAGCTCGCGGCCGGCGCAGGCATTCCGACGGTGATCGCGTCCGGCCAGGCCGAGACCGTGCTCGGCCCGATCGTCGCGGGTGAGCGCAGAGGCACCCGCTTCGAGGGTGGCGCCGCTCCGAGCGAGCCGGCCTTCAAGCTCTGGATCAGATACGGCAAGCAGCCTCGGGGAAAGGTCGTGCTCGATGCAGGCGCCGAGCGTGCGCTTCGCGCGGCGGGGGCGAGCGTGCTCGCCGTCGGCGTCACGTCGTGCGACGGCGGGTTCGGGCCTGGAGACGCGATCGAGCTCGTGTCGGCGAGCGGTGTCCCGATCGGCAAGGGCATCGCCTCGATCGCGGCAGCCGAGGTGAGCTCGCGAGAGCGGGGGCTGGAGGTCGTCAACCGCGACCGGCTCGTCCTCTACTAGATTCCTCGCATGGGTCTCGCCCACTGGGACGACGTCGAGTCGCATCGCCGTGCAAAGGGGGAGATGGACGCCACCTGGCAGCGCCTCGGGGATGCTGCCGGGACGAAGGGCGTCGGCCTGAACCGCGTGCGGGTCGCGCCTGGGAGGCTGCCGACCCCGCCTCACTCGCACGGCGCGTCCGAGGAGGTCTACTACGTGCTCGCGGGCTCGGGGCTCCACTGGCAGGACGACGAGGTTTACGAGGTGCGCCCGGGCGACTGCATCATCCACCGCGCGAGCGTGATGGAGCACACGTTCGTGGCCGGCCCCGACGGACTCGACTTCCTCGTCTTCGGCACCAGGCACCCGACGGACTGGGGCTGGCTGCCTCGCTCGAGTGCGGTCCGGTTCGCGTGGCCGTGGGTCGAGGGGCGGATCGACGATCCGTGGGATCGCGAGGCCGAGGGGCCGCCGCTCGCGTACGGCGAGCCGGCCGAGCGGCCGCCGAACATCCTCAACATCGACGAGGTCGAGCACGAGCGGTACGGACGGGCGACGACGGCGCCGCTCGCCACGAGGGAGCGCTCCGACCTGGCGGGCTTCCACTGGGAGCATCTCGATCCCGGCGGGCGAGGCTCGGTGCCCCACTGCCACTCGGAGGAGGAGGAGATCTTCGTCATCCTCGAGGGCGAGGGGACGCTCCACCTCTGGCCGTCGCCCTCGTTCGCGTCGGGCACCGGGGCCGAGAAGGAGGAGATTCCGATCCGCGCGGGCCACATCGTCGCCCGGCCGCCCGCGACGCGCGTCAGCCACTGGTTCCGGGCCGGCGAGAACGGGCTGACGATGCTGATCTACGGCACGAGGCGGCCGAACGACATCTGCTGGTACCCCCGTTCGAACAAGATCGCGTGGCGCGGGATCGGCGTGATCGGCCGCATCGAGGTGCTCGAGTACGAGGACGGCGAGCCCGACGACTAGCTAAGGACGCGTGACCGCTCCCTCCGAGGCGGAGGACACGAGCTTCGCGTACTTGGCGAGGACGCCGGTCTTGTAGCGAGGCTCGGGCGGCGACCAGGCGTCGAGCCGGGCCGTGAGCTCGTCGTCTGAGAGCTCCACCCGCAGCTCTCGCGTCTCGACGTCGAGCACGACCGTGTCTCCCTCCTCGAGCGCCGCGAGCGGCCCGCCGTGGAAGGCCTCCGGCGTGACGTGTCCGACCATGAACCCGTGTGTCGCTCCCGAGAAGCGGCCGTCGGTGATGAGGGCGACCGAGTCCGAGAGCCCTTCGCCGACGATCGCCGCGGTGACGTGCAGCATCTCCCGCATCCCCGGGCCGCCCGCGGGACCCTCGTAGCGGATCACGACCACGTCCCCCGGATGGACGTTGCGAGCCTTGACCGCTGCGAAGCAGGCCTCCTCCGAGTCGAAGACGCGCGCCGGGCCGCGGTGGACGAGCCGCTCGTGCCCCGCGAGCTTCACGATCGCGCCGTCGGGCGCGAGGTTGCCGTAGATCACCCGCAGCCCACCGGTGGCCTTCAACGGCGTCTCGAGCGGGACGACGACTTCCTGCCCCGCGGTTTCCTCGACCTGCTCTGCGATCTGCGCCAGCGAGCGCCCGTCCACGTTCGGCGCCGCTCCCACGAGCAGGTCGTCCCGCTTCAGCAGCTCCCGCGCTACGAGCGCGACCCCGCCGGCGGCGTGCACGTCGGTTGCGACGAACCGGCCGCCGGGCTTGATGCTCGCGATCACCGGCGTTCGCTCCGCGACCGCGTCGAAGTCCTCGAGCGTGTACGGGATGCCGAGCTCGCGGGCGATCGCGAGCAGGTGCAGGACGCCGTTCGTCGACCCGCCGGTAGCCGCGATCGACGCGGCCGCGTTGTCGAGTGCCTCGCGCGTGATGATGTGCGACGGCCGCAGGTCGTCCCGCACAAGCTTCATCGCGAGCACGCCTGCCTCGTGGGCGGCTGCTTCCTTGGAGGGATGCAGCGCCGGGATCCCGTTCAGCCCGGCGGGGGAGATGCCGAGAAAGTCGAGCGCCGTCGACATGGTGTTCGCGGTGAACTGGCCGCCACACGCACCCGCACCCGGACAGGCCACGCTCTCCAGCGCGTGCACCTCCGCGCCGCTCATCGTTCCCGCGGCATGTGCGCCGACCGCCTCGAAGACGTCCTGGATCGTGACGTCGGCGCCCTTGTAGCGGCCGGGCGCGATCGAGCCGTTGTAGAGAGCCAGGCCGGGCAGGTCGAGCCGTGCCAGCGCCATGACGGCCGCCGGGATCGTCTTGTCGCAGCCGACGAGGCAGACGAGGCCGTCGAACAGGTGCCCGCGCGCAACGAGCTCGATCGAGTCGGCGATCACCTCGCGCGAGACGAGCGACGCGCGCATCCCCTCGGTCCCCATCGACACGCCGTCCGAGACGGCGATCGTGTTGAACTCCATCGGCGTTCCGCCCGCCTCGCGGATGCCCCGCTTGACGTGCTGGGCGAGCGCACGCTGGTTCAGATTGCAGGGCATCGTCTCGATCCAGCTCGTCGCGACCCCGATCAGGGGGCGGGCAAGGTCCTCGTCGGTGAAGCCGGTGCCCTTCAGCATCGCGCGCGCCGGCGCGCGGTCGGCGCCGTCGGTGAGGGCCGCGCTGTGGCGCTTGGCCGGGTCGGAGGGACGGTCGTACGGCGTCTCGGTCATGTCGGGCCGGCTCCTGTCTGTGCGATCGTCAGGGGAAGGACCTGCTCGTTCGGGAAGCGCGATCGGAGCTCGTTCGTGCAGGCATCTTCTTCGCCGAGCCGTGCCCATACGATCACAGTGGGACCGGCGCCGGAGAGGGTGGCGCCCACAGCCGCGGCGGGTAGCTTCCCTCGCAGCTGGCCGAGCAGCGGCGCGCCGTTCGCGCGGTAGGGCTCGTGCAGCCGGTCCTCGAGGGCAGCTTCGAAGAGGTCGGCCGAGCGGCTGCCGAGTGCCGCGCCGAGAAGTGCTGCCCGGCCGGCGGAGAACGCCGCGTCGGCGTGGGGCACCGTGCTCGGCAGCGCGGCTCTCGACTCGGCGGTCAGGCCGTGCGCCGCCGGGATGACCGCGATCGGGGTCGCCGGCGTCGTGTCTGCGATCCGGGCGATCCGCGTCCCCCACGTCAGGCAGACACCGCCGACCAGCGCCGCGGCGAGATTGTCTCCGTGCCCCTCCAGCTCGATCCCGAGCGCGAGCAGCTCGTCGGCCGTCTGCTCCTGCTCGGCGACGATCGCCGCAGCGACGAGTCCGAGGGCGATCACCGATGCGCTCGAGCCGAGGCCACGCGCCTGCGGGATGTTGTCCGTGAACTCGAAGCTCCAGCCGTCGGCCGGTGCGATCCGCTCGAACGCGCGCACGCCGAGATGCTCGCGGTCGACGGGTCCGTTGCCCGGCCGAAGCTCGAGCTCATTCCAGAGGTCGAGCGCCGCGCCGGCGCAGTCGAAGCCGGGGCCGATGTTGGCCGTCGTGGCCGGAGCGCGAACATGAATGTGGGTGGGAGCGCTCATCGGGCCGCCTCGCGGATCGAGTCGGGATCGGGATCGACTTGATGGGTCTCGACGCCGGGTGAGGTCACCGGGTCCTTGAGGCCGTGGCCGGTCAGAACGCACACCGCCCGCAGCCCGCTGCCTCCAGCTTCCTGCGTCAGCGCTGCGAGCCCTGCCGCCGAGGAGAGCTCGGCGACGATTCCCTCGCTCTCCGCGAGCAGGCGCCATGCGTCTCGGATCTCGTCGTCCGACAGGGACACGACGGCGCCGCCGCTGCGCGCGATCGCCGCCTCAGCGTCGGCCTTGTGCGCGGGAAGCGCGATCCGGATCGCGCTCGCGGCGGTCACCGCGCGGTCCGACGCTTCGCCTGCGACCAGACGCGGCAGCTCCCCGCTCTCGTCGAAGCCGCGGGCGTACGCGCAGGTGTTGCCGCCGCCGCCGTAGGGGAGGGCGAGCACGTCCGGCGCCGCGCCGAGCTCCTCGACGATCTCGAACGCGGCCGTCTTCTGCCCCTCGATCCGATCGGGGTTGAGCGAGTTGACGAGGACGAATTCGTCGTCGCCGGCGAGCTCCTGCGCCGCCTCGAGCGCCTCGTCGAAGCTGCCGCGGACCTCGAGCAGCCGTGCGCCTGCGGTGACTGCCTGGAAGAGCTTCGGCGCCGCGACCGCACCCGCCGGGACGAGCACGACCGCCCGCAGCCCGGCCCGCGCCGCGTAGGCGGCCGCCGAGGCTGCAGTGTTGCCGGTCGAAGCGCAGACCACCGTCTTTGCCCCGGCTTCGAGCGCCCTGGCGACGGCGATGGTCATGCCGCGGTCCTTGAAGCTCCCCGTCGGGTTGGCGCCGTCGATCTTGAGCCACAGCTCGAGCCCCAGCCGCTCCGAGAGGCGCGGCGCGTGGACGAGCGGCGTGCTGCCTTCACCGAGCGAGACGAGCGGCGTGCTGTCGCCAACCGGCAGCCGGTCGCGGAAGCGCACGGCGAGAGCAGGCATCAGATCCAGCCGAGGTCCGGGACGCCTCGCTGGGAGATCACGGGTAGGACGGTCGGATGCCCCTGAGTCTCCGGCAACGCGCCGATCTCTGCAAGGGCATCGGCGACCGAGCCCCAGCGCGCCTCGTGCGTGACGATGTGCAGGCCGGCGGTGCCGTTGATCTGCTGCTGCACGAGCCGGGCGACCGACACGTCGTGCGCGGCCAGTCGCTCCGCGACGTGGGCGAGCACGCCGGGCCGGTCGTCGACCTCGATGTGGATGTACGTCGGCGACCGCGCGTCGCCGGGCGGCATGCGCTCCAGCGTCCGCCAGCACGCGTCGTTCTCGAGGAAGCCGGTGCCGGTCGTCCCCACGACGCTCACCATGTCGGCGATCACCGCGGAGGCCGTCTCGATCCCGCCCGCGCCCGGGCCGGAGAGCGTGATCTCGCGGATCGCGTCCCCCTGGAGCATGACCGCGTTGAAGGCTCCCTCGATCGACGCCAGCGGGTGATGGCGGTCGACGAGCGACGGGCGGACACGGACGTCGACTCGTCCGTCCAGCAGTGTCGCCGAGCCGACGAGCCGCACCACCGTGTCGGTCGCACGCGCCGCGGCCACGTGATCCGGTGTGATCTCCTCGATCCCGCGGTAGTCGACGTCGTCGAGCGTGACGCGAGAGCCGAAGGCGACGGTGGCGAGGATCGCCATCTTGGCGGCGGCGTCCGCACCGGAGACGTCCTCCGTCGGATCCGCCTCGGCGTAGCCCTTGGCCTGCGCGTCGCTGAGCGCGTCGTCGTAGCTCTCGCCGGCCTCCATCTGGGTCAGGATGTAGTTCGTCGTCCCGTTCACGATCCCGAGCACGCGGTGCACGTTCGTGATCACGAGCGCCTCGCGCAGGATCTTGATCACCGGGATCGCCGCGCAGACGCTCGCTTCGAAGCGAAGCTGCACGCCGGCGTCGGACGCGGCTCCGAAGAGCTCGGCGCCGCGGCGCGCGACGAGCTGCTTGTTCGCCGTGACCACCGCCTTCCCGGCGCGGAGCAGGTCGAGGACGTGGTCGCCCGTCGGGTCGAGGCCGCCCATCACCTCGGCGACGACCCCGATCGAGGGGTCGTCGCGGATGTCGGCGAACTCGGTCGTGAGCACGCCCTCGGGTGGCTGGTACTCCCGCTCCTTGTCGACGTCCTTTACGAGCGCGCGGACGACCCGGAGCCTGTGCCCGGTCGCCCGCTCGATGTCCTCGCCGCTCTCGGCGAGGAGCCTTGCCACTGCGGATCCCACCGTCCCGTACCCCAGCAGGGCGACCGGAACGTCAACCGACACTCGGCTCTCCGGCCGGCTGCTTGCGCGTCATCAGCGACCTGAGCTCGGAGCCGACCTGCTCGATCTGCCGCTCGCGCGCAGCGGCCCGCAGCTCGTCGAGGGTGTGCTCGCCGGAGTCCATCTCCGCGATCCACTCCCGCGCGAACGTCCCGTCCTGGATCTCGCCGAGCACCTCGCGCATCTTGGCTCGAACGTGCTCGTCGATGACGCGGTTCCCACGCGTGAAGTCGCCGTACTCGGCCGTGTCCGAGATCGACCAGCGCATGTGCGAGAGGCCACCCTCCCAGATCAGGTCGACGATCAGCTTCAGCTCGTGGAGGCACTCGTAGTAGGCCACCTCGGGCTGGTAGCCCGCCTCGACGAGCGTCTCGAAGCCGGCGCGGATCAGCTCCGCCGTGCCTCCGCACAGCACCGCCTGCTCGCCGAAGAGGTCGGTCTCGGTCTCTTCCGCGAACGTGGTCTCGATCATGCCCGCACGACCGGCGCCGAGCGCCGTCCCGTAGGCGAGCGCGAGCTCGAGCGCCTGGCCGCTGGCGTTCTGAGCGACCGCGACCACCGCCGGCGTTCCCAGTCCTTCCGTGAAGAGCCGGCGGACGACATGGCCGGGGCCCTTCGGCGCAACCATCAGGACGTCGTGGCCGGGCGGGGCCTGAACCCGTCCGTAATGGACGTTGAAGCCGTGCGCGAAGACGAGCGCAGCGCCGTCGGCGAGGTTCGCGACGACGTCCTCCTCGTAGACGCGCTTCTGCACCTGGTCGGGCAGGAGGAACGCGACGACCTGGGCGTCCTTGACCGCCTCCGCGACCGTGCCGACCGTGAGGCCGGCCGCCTCGGCCGCATCGCGGGACGCGCTGCCGGGCCGGAGCCCGACCATGACGTCGACGCCGGATTCGTGCAGGTTCAGCGCGTGCGCGTGCCCCTGACTGCCGAAGCCGAGGATGGCGACCTTGCCGGAGAGCAGGTCGACGTTGCCGCCGTTGTAGATGGTTGCCACTGTCGGCTTCCTTTCGCTAGTTGGGGACGAGTTGCCTGCTGCTCGAGCGCCCGACCGATGCGCGGGCCAGGCCGATTCTGCCGGTTCGGGCCAGCTCCTTGATCCCGTGCGGGCGCACGAGCTCCTCGAACGTGTCGATCTGCTCGGGCGCTCCGACCACCTCGAACACGATCGCGTTCGGGCCGACGTCGGCGACGCGGACGCCGAGCACGTCGGCGAGCGACAAGAGCTCCGCGCGCTGTGCCGGCGCGGCCGTGACCGTGATCAGGGCGAGCTCGCGCTCGACCGCCTGGCCGGTTTCCAGCTCGTTCACCCGCAGGACGTTGACGAGCTTGTGCATCTGCTTCTCGATCTGCTCGAGCGAGCGTTGCTCGCAGTCGACGCGCAGCACGATCCGCGAGACGTTCTGCCGCTCGGTCGGGCCGACGGCGAGGCTCTCGATGTTGTAGCCGCGCCGCGCGAACATGCTCGAGATGCGCATCAGCGCACCCGGCTTGTCCTCGACGAGCACCGACAACGTATGGATCACGGGACCGGTACCGAACGCGCTTCGTACTCGACGAGATCGAGGGCCGCGGCGCCCGCGGGGATCATCGGGAAGCAGTGCTCGGCCGGGTCGACGCGGCAGTCGACGACCGCCGTGCGCCCACACGCGAGCGCCTCGGCGAGCGTCCCTTCCAGCTCGTCCTCGGTCTCCGCGCGCAGGCCGACGGCGCCGTACGCCTGGGCGAGCTTGACGTAGTCGGGCGAGTCCTGGGCGAGGCGAACCTGCGAGAAGCGCTCCTCGAAGAACATGTCCTGCCACTGCCGGACCATGCCGAGGTAGCCGTTGTTCACGATCACGACGACGATCGGCAGATCCTCCGTGACCGAGGTCGCGAGCTCCTGCGAGGTCATCTGGAAGCACCCGTCGCCGTCGATGCAGACGACGGTCGCGTCCGGACGGGCAGCCTTGGCGCCGACTGCGGCCGGGAGCCCGTAGCCCATCGTGCCGAGGCCGCCGGAGGTGATGAAGCTTCTGGGGCGGTCGCAGAGGAGGTACTGCATCGCCCACATCTGGTGCTGGCCCACGCCGGTCGTCCAGATCATGTCGTTGCGGCCGCTCGTCTGGGCCTGCAGCGTCTCGAGCACGCGCTGCGGCTTCAGCATGTCGCCGTCGTCGCCGTAGCGGAGCGGGAACTCCTCGCGCCAGGCGGCGAGCTGCGCGAGCCAGGGATTTGTCTGCGACCGGACGCCCTGCTCCTGCAGCGCCTCGAACGCGCTCGCGAGCTCGGCGAGGATCTGCTTCAGCGGTCCGACCACCGGAATGTCCGCCCGCCGCAGCTTCCCGATCTCGGCGGCGTCGACGTCCAGGTGGACGACGGTGGCGCCGGCTGCGAACGCGGAGAGCTTGCCCGTGACGCGGTCGTCGAACCGCGCCCCGACCGCCACCAGCACGTCGCACTTGTTCATCGCCCAGTTCGACCACTTGGCGCCGTGCATGCCCGGCCAGCCGAAGTGGAGGTCGTGCGTCTCCGGGAACGAGCTCTTGGCCATCAGCGTCGTCACCACCGGGAGCTGCCACAGCTCCGCAAGCGCGCGAAGCTCTTCGCAGGCCTCGGCGTTGATCGTCCCGCCGCCGACGTAGAGGACGGGCCGCTGCGCGTCGGCGATCGCCTGAGCGGCGGCGCGCACCTGCTTCGTGTTCACGGTCGCCGCCGGCCGCCAGCCGGGGAGGTCGATCTCGTCCGGATAGCTGAAGTCGATCGCCGCTTCCTGGATGTCGCGAGGGATGTCGACGAGGACCGGGCCGCAGCGTCCCGTGCTGGCGACGTGGAACGCAGCCTTGATCGCGTGCGGCAGCTCCTCCACGTCCTGGACGAGCCAGGAGTGCTTGACGATCGGGATCGTGATGCCGGTGATGTCGCACTCCTGGAAGGCGTCGGTGCCGATCAGGTGGGACCGCACCTGGCCGGTCACGCAGACGAGCGGCGTCGAGTCCATCCAGGCATCGGCGATCGGCGTGACCAGGTTCGTCGCCCCCGGCCCGGAGGTGGCGAAGGCGACACCGACGCGGCCGGAGGCGCGGGCGAAGCCCTGCGCCATGTGGCCCGCTCCCTGCTCATGCCGCGCGAGGACATGCCGGATCGTCGTCCCGCGGGCGAGCGCGTCGTACGTCGGGAGGATCGCACCGCCCGGGAGGCCGAACACGGTCTCGACGCCCTCGGCTTCGAGCGAGCGCAGCAGAGCGTCGGCGCCGTTCATCAGCATCTAGACAGCCTCCGTGAGGAATTCGGCGTTGGAGTGCGATTGCGGCAGCCGGGCGAGGACGGCGTCGGTCAGCTCGGTGCTCATCGAGACGGTACCGACCGCGCGCGGCTGCCGGTTGCCACGCACATACGAGACCGCCGAGGAGAGCGTTGCCGCGGCGCCTCGCTCGCCGAGGCCTTCGCCGAGCATCAGGGCGGCAGCGAGCAGCATCGAGCTCGGATCCGCGACGCCCTGGCCCGCGATGTCGGCGGCCGTCCCGTGCGTCGGCCCGAAGATGCCCGGGCCGCCTTCGGCGAGCCTGCCCCAGGCGAGCACCCGCCGGGAGTCGAGGCACCAGCCCAGCTCGGCGAGCGGGGCGAGCAGCGGCAGAGCGCAGACGACGACGTCGAACGAGTCCGGGCTCGACACGAGCGTGCGGATCGTGCGGCGGGTCGAGAGGAGCGAGACCTGCAGGCCGTCGTCGCGTTCCGAGGCTGCGGCTGCTTCGGCTGTCCAGCCGTCTTCGCTCCCGACGAACGTGAGGTGGCCCCGGCTCGAGCGAGCGGTTGCGATCGCCCGCTCGAGTGTCCAGTCCCACGCGTCGGGACGGAGCGGCGCCACGAACGTGATCGCCGCTCCCTGCAGCCGGGCGCGCATCACGGCGGCCCGCAGGTCGAGCTCCCCTTCGAGCGAGTGCAGCAGCGTCCTGTCGATCGTCGCGGCGAGAATCGCATCCGCGGCGAGCGCAGCGTTCCGCGACGCAAGCGGGAAGGGCTGTCCGACCCGCATCGTCGCGTCCGCCCCGAACGGGACGTGCTCCTCGTCGAGCCCGAAACCGTGGAGGCGGGCCGCTGCACGCATGCCCCGGCTCGCCTGGGCCATCACCTCGGGCCCGATCCCGTCGCCCGCGAGACAGGCGATCGAATAGGCATTCACGTCAACGTCACCTCCTGGAAGAGTTCGTGGATGGAGACCGCGCCGCCCTGGTCGGCGCGCGCCTTGAAGCGTGCGAAGGCGACGACGAGCTCCTCTTCGTCGAGGGTCAGCCCGGCGTCCTCGCAGGCCTGCGAGAAGGCATGGCGCCCGGAGTGCTTGCCGAGCGGCAGCGTCATCGCCAGGCCCAGCTCGGCGGGATCGATGATCTGGTACGTCGCCACGTCCTTCAGCAGGCCGTCCTGGTGGATGCCGGCTTCGTGGGCGAAGGCGTTCGACCCGACGATCGCCTTGTTCGGCGGCACCGTGTAGTTGGTCAGTCGCTCGACGAGGCGCGAGGCCGGCCCGATCTGCGACGGATCGATGTCCGTATGCGCCTGCAGGGCATCGCCGCGGACCCGCATCGCCATCACGATCTCCTCCAGCGAGGCGTTGCCGGCGCGCTCGCCGATGCCGTTGATCGTGCACTCGACCTGCTGCACGCCGGCGTCGAGCGCTGCCAGCGAGTTTGCGACCGCGAGCCCGAGGTCGTCGTGGCAGTGAGCGGAGAGCGCGACATGCTCGAGCTCCGGGCAGAGCCGGCGCACGTAGCGAAGGAAGTTCCCGTACTCCGACGGCAGCATGTAGCCGACCGTGTCGGGAAGGTTGATCGTCGTCGCGCCGGCCTCGACCGCGGCGCGGCAGACCGTGGCGACGAACTCGGGATCGGAGCGCGTTGCGTCCTCACACGAGAACTCGACTTCGTCCACGCTCGCGCAGGCACGCGTGACCGACGACGTTGCGTGGGCGACGACCTCGTCCGGCGTGAGGCGAAGCTTCTTCTCCATGTGCAGCGCGCTGGTCGCGAGGAAGATGTGGATGCGCGAGCGTGGCGCCTCCGCGAGCGCAGCTGTGGCGGCGTCGATGTCGGTGTCGCTCGCGCGGCAGAGCGAAGCGACGGTGACCTGCTTGGCGGCGGCGGCGACCGCGCGTACGCCTTCGAAATCGCCCGGCGACGAGGCCGCGAAGCCCGCCTCGATGATGTCCACGCCGAGCCGCTCGAGCTGCTCGCCGATCTCCACCTTCTCGTCCGGCCGCAGGGCGATTCCCGGCGCCTGCTCGCCGTCCCGAAGCGTCGTATCGAAAATTGTGATCCTGCGAGAGCTCAACGTGTTCCTCCTTGACTCGCCCGTGAATGCGGGCGGACCTGTGGCGTCCGATGTGGGCGTATGCGCCTTGCAGCGCGTGGTCGATACTCCCCCTAGAGGGGGAGAATCAGGAGGATGAGGCCGATGGACCCGGACGGGCGAGTGGCGCCGCGAGGGCGCGTGCTCCGGGCTACGAAAGACATCGGCATCGCCACAGTCTGGTGACGAAGCTTTACTTTGTCAAGTGGCTGTAGCTCATACAGCTTTGCCGCGGGACCCGTCGAAATGCGAGGTTTGGCGGCCTGGACTTGCGGTAACCTTGTCGAGGAGTAAAGTCGCTTCTATAGGTACATCGCGACTTTCGGCGAGCGATCCCCGCCCGTCGTTTCACATGGAGGCAACTGACCGGTGAAGACACAGGAGCTCGAGGACGTCGACTTTGCGCGCAGCGCGGTCTCGTCCACCGGCGAGATCGTCGCCGCGAAATGGACACCGTTGCTCATCCACGAGCTCGGCGGCGGAACGCGCCGTTTCCGGGAGCTCGAACGCGTCTGTGAGGGCATGAGCACCCGAACGCTCGCCGATCGTCTACGGACGCTCGAGCAGGCCGGAGTCGTGGCCAGACACAGCTATCCCGAGTCTCCTCCACGAGTCGAGTACCAGCTGACCGAGAAGGGCCGGGCGCTCTTGCCGATCATCCGCGAGATGCGAAAGTTCGGCACGAACTGGCTCGTTCCCGGCGCAGTACGCGGCGCCACTCGCTCCAGCACGCGCTAGTCCCGCCCGACGCCGAGCGCCGCGAGGAAGTCGTCGGCGTCCGCCTCGATCTGGCGCGTCGGATAGTGCTCGTCGCGGGTGCTCGGCCTGATGCCGCTGCCGGAGACCACGAGGACGACACGCTCGCCCGCCACGATCTCCCCTGAGCGGACCAGCTCGACGAGCGTGCCGAATGCGACGCCGCCGGCCGGATCGGCGAGGACGCCCGAGTTCTCGGCCAGCAGCTCGGTGCTCGACTCGATCAGATGCTCGGCGAGCGCCGTGATCGAGCCGCCGGACATCCGGGCGGCGCCGATCGCAAGCTCGCCGTAGCTCGGATCGCCCACGGCCAGCGAGCGGGCGACGGTGTTCGGCGTCACGCGCGACGGCGGACGCTCGTCGGCCCAGGCTGCGGCGACCGGTGGGCAGCCGCCGGGCTGCGCCCCGTACATGCGCGGCGGGCCGTCGACAACGAGCCCGTGGTCCGCAAGCTCGACGAAGCCCTGTGCGATCTTGGCGAAGAGGGTGCCGGAGGCGACCGGGCTGACGACCGCGGCCGGCGTCTCCCAGCCCAGCTGCTCCGCGATCTCGTACGCGATGGTCTTGATGCCCTCCACGGCGAAGGCGTGCAGGTTCCCTTCGAGAAAGCCCCACGGGAACAGGTGCTCGAGCTCGCGCTCCAGGCGCCGGCAGTCCTCGAACGTCCCGCGCACGGTGAAGACGCTCGCGCCGTAGGTCGCGGACGGGGGGACCGGCTCGTCGGTGTCGGCCGGGCTCAGAATCACCCCCTCGAGCCCTGCGGCGGCGCACCCGGCCGCAACCGCCGCTCCGAGGTTGCCGGTCGAGGCGCAGAACAGCGTCTCGATCCCGAATCCCTGGGCGGCCGCCAGCGCGCTCGCGGCCATTCGGTCCTTGAAGGAGTGCGTCGGGTTCGCGGACTCCAGCTTCAGGTAGACGTCGATGTCGAGCGCCGCCGAGATCCTGGGCGCCGGCACGAGCGGTGTGGGGCTGGGCATCGCCGTGTTGCCGTGGGGCAGGAGCGCCTCGCGGCTCCAGAGCGAGCGCGGGTCGTCGAGCACGCCGCGGCTCCCGTCCCAGAGATAGCGGACGTCGAGCGGGCCTGAGCACGCATCGCAGCTCGAGAGCGGCGCAAGCGGATGCGTGGCCTCGCAGATCCGGCAGCTGAGCACCGCGCTGTTCACTCATCCGCCTCTGTGAATCGAGCTAGCCGGCGGGGCGGGTGAGAAAGGCCGACTAGCGCAAACGCGCGCGCACGATAATAAGGCCCTCGATAAGGCCGTCAGGCAGACATGCGAGCTTGTGCGCGCCCATGCTGGTTTGAGAGTAGACGTCCGCGACGCGTTCTGCAAATAACGCGGGTTAGCGACCGCCGGCCATCGCCGGCAGGAGGATCACCGAGCTGCCCCCGACCGGCGTGTCCAATCCGTCGAGCGTGCGCACGTCGTCGCGGCCGACGTAGACGTTGACGAACGGCGACAG
Source organism: uncultured Gaiellaceae bacterium (assembly GCA_963749515.1). Taxonomy (GTDB): domain Bacteria; phylum Actinomycetota; class Thermoleophilia; order Gaiellales; family Gaiellaceae; genus Gaiellasilicea. Next base: position 183,299 of record CAVVMR010000009.1, on the reverse strand, counting down.
GTCACCCTGCTCGAAGAGGTTGGCGCGCAGTGCGGGGTACCGCGTGGCCAGGTCCTCGAGCACCTGACGCACGGTGTCGCCCTCGCCCTGCACTTCGCGTTGGCCCTCGACCTGGTCGCGAAGCATCGGGGGGATCCGTACCGGCGTCATCGGCGCGTCACTTTACTTGATACAGCGCTTCGGCCAGAGTGAATCGGTCGAGCCAGATCGCGCTGCCGGTCACAGCGCCCTCGCAGCCGAGCTCGCGGAGAATCCGGAGGTCGTCGAGCGCTGCGATCCCGCCTGCCGCGATCACCGGCAGATCGGCCGCCAGGACGCTCTCCAGAAGCGGCACGTCCGGCCCCGAGAGCGTGCCGTCCCGCTGCGCGCTCGTGACCAGGGCTCGGCGGATGCCTGCTTCGGCGCAGCGACGGGCGAGCTCTCCGGGCGTGAGCTCGGTCGAGCGCGTCCAGCCGCTGACGGTCACCGTGCCGTGGCGGGCGTCGATCGCCACCGCGACCCCATCGCCGAACCGGGCTGCGGCAGCGACCAGGAACTCCTCCTCGAGCGCGGCAGTGCCGACGAGCACGCGCGCCGCGCCCGCCGCGAGCGCGTCGTCGATCGAGTCGAGGCTGCGGTAGCCGCCACCGACCTGCACGGGCGGCCCGACCGCCGCGATGCGCGTCACGAGCTCGAGATCGGGAGCACCCGAGAACGCGCCGTCGAGGTCGACGAGATGGAGCCAGGCGGCGCCTTCCGCTGCGAAGCGCTCGGCCGCGGCGACCGGATCGCCCCCTTCCACCGTGACCGTCTCGCGGCGGCCCTCCGAGAGGCGGACGACACGACCGTCGAGCACGTCGATCGCCGGGTAGATCGTGAAGTCTTTGCGCGTTAGCACGCTAGCATGTTAGCATGCAGGAATGGCTCTCGAGCTCAAGCGCGACGTCGAGCAGGTACCCGGGCTGGACGATCTGGCCGATGCCGTCCTGACCCTGCGCACGCGCGACGAGGCGCGACGGTTCCTGCGCGACCTCTGCACGCTCCCCGAGCTGGAAGCGCTCACGCATCGGTGGCAGACCGCGAAGCTCCTGGAGCAGCATGTCCCGTACGTCGAGATCGCCGAGCGCGTCCCGACGAGCACCGCCACGGTGACGCGCGTCGCCCAGTGGCTGCGGAACGGCACCGGCGGCTACCGGATCGCGCTCGACCGGACGCACAGGAAGCGGAAGAGCTAGATGACGCCGAACGGCTTTGTCCGCGCCGGCTCGAACGGCCGGCTCACCCTCGGCGTCCCCTCCAAGGGGCGGATGGCCGAGCCCGCGCTGCGACTGTGCGCCGAGGCCGGGCTGAGCTTCGAGGCGACTGACCGGGCGTTGCTCGTCCCGTGTGCGAACGCGCCGGTCGACCTGCTGCTCGTGCGCGCCGGCGACGTCCCGGAGTACGTCCAGGACGGAGTCGTCGACGTCGGCATCACCGGCGCCAACCTGGTCGCGGAGGCTGGGGCGAACGTGATCACGCTGGCAGAGCTCGGCTTTGCCCGCTGCACGCTGCAGGCGGCGGTGCCGGAGGACGCGCCGCAGACCGAGCTGACCGACCTCAACGGGCTACGCATCGCGACCGCCTATCCCGCCTCGACGAAGGCCCGCCTGGCGGAGATCGGTGTGGAGGCCGAGCTCGTTCGCGTCTCGGGCTCGGTGGAGGCTGCGCCGCGCCTTGGCCTCTCGGACGCAATCGTCGATCTCGTCTCGACCGGCTCGACCGCGAGTGCGAACGGCCTGCGCCTGCTCGGCAGCTTGCTCGAGTCCCAGGCCGTCCTCGTCTCCAGCGAGGCGGCGCTGGCCGAGCGCCGGGAGCTCGTCGAGCGAGTCGTGCTGATGGTCTCCGGAGTCGTCGCGGCGAGGCGCCGGCGCTATCTGATGCTGAACGCGCCGCGCTCCGCGCTCGAGGAGATCAGTGCGCTGCTGCCGGGAATGGGCGCTCCGTCCGTGATCGACCTCGCGGAGCCGGGCCAGATCGCGGTGCATGCCGCGGTCGACGCCGACGACATCTGGAACCTGCTGGCGCCGCTCAAGGCCGCGGGCGCCTCCTCGATCCTGGTCCTGCCGGTGGAGCGGCTCGTCGCGTGAGGGGTGCGAGCTTCGAGGACGTGCTGCCGGTCGTCGCCGAGATCGTCGGGGACGTGCGCGACCGCGGGGACGCGGCGCTGCTCGACTGGACCGAGCGCCTCGACGGCGAGCGGCCGGAGCTGAGGGTGCCGGCGGAAGGGCTCCGCGGCGCACGTCTGCAGCCGGACGAGCTCGGCGCCCTGCGGGCGCTCGCCGATGCGGTCGCCGCCTTCTGCGAGCCGCAACGGCCGCCGGACGTCGCGCTCGAGGCGGTGGAAGGGGTGCGCTCGGAGCGGCGCTGGCTTCCGCTGGCGTCAGTCGGCGTCTACGTCCCCGGCGGTCGCGCGACCTATCCGTCCTCACTCGTGATGGCGGCGGTGCCGGCGCGTGTCGCCGGGGTCGAGCGCATCGCGGTCGTGACGCCGAAGGCCTCCGAGGCGACGCTTGCCGCCGCGCACGCGCTCGGGATCGACGAGGTCTACTCGGTCGGCGGCGCCCAGGCGGTGGCCGCGCTCACGTTTGGGACCGAGACGATCGCGCGTGTCGACAAGATCGTCGGCCCCGGCAACCGCTGGGTCACTGCCGCGAAGCTGCTCGTCTCGAGTCACGTTGCAATCGATCTTCCCGCCGGGCCGAGCGAGGTCGTCGTGATCGCCGACGCCTCGGCCGATCCCGCCCGCTGTGCCGCGGACCTCCTCGCGCAGGCCGAGCACGGGCCGGACAGCGAGGCGATTCTCCTCAGCGTCGATTCCGACCTCTCCGCTGCGGTCGAGAGCCTTGTCGCCGACGCCGAGAACGTCTCGGTTCGCAACGTGGCGACCGTCGACGAGGCGCTCGCGCTCTCGGAGGCGTACGCGCCGGAGCATCTCGAGCTCTGGGTGGCCGACCCGGAGCCGCTGCTCGACCGGATCCGCAATGCCGGCACGGTGTTCGTGCGCACGTCCGCCGTCGTCGGGGACTACGCGGCCGGCGCGACGCACATTCTCCCGACCGGGGGCCTCGCGCGAGGCTCGGGCGGGCTCGGGCTCGAGTCGTTTCTCAAGCCGATCCAGCTCGTCCGCGCCGATGATCTCTCGCACGCGCGCGCGATCGGCCTGCCACTGGCCCGCCTCGAAGGGCTGCCGCTGCACGCGGCCGCCCTGGAGCTGGCGTGAGGGCGCAATCGCTCCCGGCGGGCTTCCGCGCGTACGAGTGGTCGCCGTCCTCGGCGGACGTGGCCGCGCGTCACGGGCTGCGACTCGAGCAGATCCTGCGCTACGACCAGAACACGCCGCCCGTGCCCGGCGTGCCGCAGGTGCCGCTGGCGGAGAGCTTCGCACGGCTGCAGGAGTACCCGGACGGGACGTTCGCGGAGCTGCGTGAGGCTGCCGCTGCGTACTGCGGCGTCACGGCCGACCAGGTCGTCATCGGAGCGGGCGCCGACGAGCTGATCCTGCTCTGCGCGCGCACCTATCTCGGCTCCGGCAGCTCGGCGGCGATCGACGAGCCCACCTACGGTCTCTACCGGATCGCGACGGAGCTGGCGGGCGCGTCGATCGCGGGCTCGGCGGACGGCGCAGACCTGATCTGGGTGTGCAACCCGAACAATCCCACCGGCGAGCTCCGCGAGCCGTCCGAGATCGCCGCGCTCGCCCGCGCTCATCCGGAGGCGGCGGTCGTGGTCGACGAAGCCTACTTCGAGTTTGCGGGCGTGACCTGTGTGACGTTGATCGCCGAGCAGCCGAACGTGATCGTCCTTCGGACGCTCTCGAAGGCCTTCGGCTTCGCCTCGCTTCGGGTCGGCTGGGCGGTGGCCTCGCCGGAGGCGGCGGCGGAGCTCGAGCTGCGCCGGCCGCCGGCGAGCGTCAGCGGCCCGGCCGCCCGGATCGGTGCCGCGGCCCTGCGGGACCCGCGCATCGACGTCACGGACACGCTGGCCGAGCGCGAGCGGGTGCGCGCCGCCCTCGTCGCGGCCGGGCACGACTGCCCGGAAGGCCACTGCAACTTCGTCTTCCTCCGCTCCGAGGAGCCCGTCGGCGCGAGGCTCGAGGCGCAGGGGCTCGTCGTGCGCCAGGTGAGCGGAGGCATCCGGATCACGCTGCGAAGGCCGCGAGAGAACGACGTCCTGCTGGCAGCGCTCGGCGCAACGGCCGATCCGGCACCCGGTCGCACCGCCTACGTCACGCGCACGAGCACCGAGACCGCGCTGAGCCTGTCGCTCGACCTCGACGGCTCGGGCCGCGTCCGCTGCGGCACCGGGATCGGATTTCTCGACCACCTCCTCACGCTCTGGGCCTTCCATGCAGGCTTCGACCTCGAGGTGCTCGCCGGTGGCGACCTCGACGTCGACGAGCACCACACGGTGGAGGACGTCCTCGCTGCGCTCGGCGATGCTCTGGCCGAGGCGCTCGGCGACCGGCAGGGCATCGTGCGCTACGGGGCGGCGACGGTTCCGATGGACGAGGCGAGCGCAACCGCGGCCGTCGACCTCGTCCGGCGGCCACATGCCGAGATCTCGCTCGCCTTCACCGGCGAGCGTGTCGGCGGGCTCGCCCTCTCTCTGCTGCCGCATGCACTGGAGCGCTTCTCCATGCAGGCCGGTTGCACGATTCACGTCACCGCCGCCGGGAAGGACGACCACCACGTCGCCGAGGCGGCGTTCAAGGCGCTCGGCCGTGCGCTGCGCGAGGCGTGCGCACCCGCGTCGGGAGGCGTCCAGTCCACGAAGGGGCTTGCATGAAGGTCGTGCTCGCCGACTACGGCGCCGGCAACCTGCGCAGCGTCTGCTCGGCCCTGGCCCGCGCGGGCGCGGAGCCCGTCGTGACGAAGGATCCGGCGGAGGTCGCGGGCGCGCCGCTGGCCGTCGTCGCAGGTGTCGGCCACGCGGCGCGCGCCGCCGCGGGGTTGGGGCCGCTCGCGGCTGTGCTGCGCGACCGCGTCGAGGCGGGCCGGCCCGTGTTCGGGATCTGCGTCGGGCTCCAGATCCTGTTCGAGCAGAGCGACGAGGGAGGCGAAGGCCTGGGCCTGATCGCAGGCCGTGTCCGCAGGCTCGACGCGCCGACCGTGCCGCACATGGGCTGGAACGAGCTCGCGTTCCCCCGCCGGTCGCGCATCCTCGACGGGCTCGACGGCGCCGACGTCTACTTCGCCCACAGCTATGCCGTGCAACCGGACGACGAGACGCTCGTGGTCGCCCGGGTCGACCACGCCGGCGAGGTCGTCGCCGCCGTCGAAGACGGCGTGCTGGCCGGAGTCCAGTTCCATCCCGAGCGGAGCGGCGCCGCCGGCGCACGCGTGCTCGAGAACGTGCTGCAGTGGTCAAGAAACGCGTGATCCCCTGCCTCGACGTCGCGGGCGGCCGCGTCGTCAAGGGCGTGCGCTTCGAGTCGCTCCGCGACGTCGGCGACCCGGTCGAGCTCGCGCAGCGCTACTCGGATGTCGGCGCCGACGAGCTCGTCTTCCTGGACATCACAGCGACGGTGGACGGGCGTGGGCCGATGCTGGAGCTCGTGGAGCACGCCGCGGAGCGGCTGACGATTCCGTTCACAGTCGGCGGCGGCATCACGGGTCTCGAGGACGCTCGCTCGCTGCTTCGCGCCGGGGCGGACAAGGTCGCCGTCAACCGAGCGGCGTTCGACGATCCGGCGCTGCTGACCGGGCTGGCTGCCGAGTTCGGCGCGCAGGCGGTGGTGTGCGCGATCGACGCGCGCGGGGGCCGGGTTGTCACCCACGGCGGCAGGACGGAGCGGGACGCGGACGCGGTCACCTGGGCGCGCGAGGCGGTTGCGCGCGGTGCCGGCGAGCTGCTCGTGACGTCGATCGACGCCGACGGAACGAGAGCGGGCTACGACCTCGAGCTGACGGCCGCGATGGTGGATGCGGTCGACGTGCCCGTGATCGCCTCCGGCGGCGCGGGCGAAGCGCGGCACCTGGCAGATGCGTTCGGCGTGGGTGCAGAGGCGGCGATCGTGGCCTCGATCGTGCACGAGCGGCCGGAACGGGTGCAGGAGCTGAAGGCGGAGCTGAAGGAGGCGGGATGGAACGTCCGGATCTGACACCCGCGATCGTTCAGGACGCGGAAACGAACCGCGTGCTGATGCTGGCCTGGATGGACGAGGAGGCGCTTCGCCGCACGCGCGAGACGGGAGAGGCCTGGTTCTGGAGCCGGTCGCGCGAGAGCTACTGGCGCAAGGGCGAGACGTCCGGCAACACGCTCGCGGTCGAGGAGCTCCGTGAGGACTGCGATGCGGACACGATTCTTCTCCGGGTGAAGCCCGCGGGGCCGGTCTGCCACACCGGCGCAGAGTCGTGCTTCGCGCCCTGGCTGTGGCGCGTGATCACCGAGCGCGGGCTGCAGCGGCCGGAGGGCTCGTACGTCGTGACGCTGCTCGACGATCCCTCGCTCGCCGCCCGCAAGGTGGGAGAGGAGGGGCTCGAAGCCGCGCTCGCGGGCGCGGGCGAGTCCGACCAGCGCCTCGTGGAGGAGCTGGCCGATCTCTGGTTCCACAGCTATGCGCTGCTCGCGGCTCGCGGCCTCGACCCGCGTCTCGTCGAAGAGGAGCTAAGCCGCCGCGCGCACGGGCGCTAGGGCACCGGCGGCCGGACCTGCGACGAGCGCGCCGAGATCGTCGCGCGTGAACGGCTGGCCGGGGCCTTCCCGGCCGAGCAGCAGCAACGCCGCAGCCTCCTCGGGCTCGTCGGCTCCGGCCCGGCGCAGCCCGTCGTAGAGCGTCTCCCCGTAGGCCTCGACGCCGCCGGCGAGGACGGCGTCGGCCCGGCCGAGCTCGAGCAGGTCGAGAGCCTGGCCGAGCGCGTCCAGTCCGGCCGTCTCGCCGCAAAGGGTCACGTTCGGGCCGGCGAGCCCGAAGAGGATGCCCAGATATCCGGCGTGCGCGTTGACGACGACGTTCGGGAAGCTCGAGGGGTTGACGAGCCCCGGTCCGTCCGTGAGGGCCACGCGGTTGAACTCGACGAGCGGCTCGATGCTGGCGAAACGTGTTCCGAGAACGACGGCGCAGCGCTCCGGTGCGGCCGGAGGCGGCTGTGGATGACGGAGCGCCGTCGCCGCCGCAACGCACGCGAGCCGGCTCGCACGGGAGAGCGGACGCAGGCCGCGCAGCTGCAGGTGCTCGTCGACGCTGAAGTCGCGGTCGGGAATGATCCAGCCCGCACCGAGCACGACTGCCATCTCAGGCGGCCGCCCGCAGGACGAGCGAAGCGTTGGCGCCGCCGAAGGCGTAGGCGTTGCTGAGCACGGCGCCGAGCTCCAGCTCGCGCGGCTCGTTCGGGATCGCATCCCAATCGCACTCCGGATCAGCACGCGTGAAGTTCCAGGTCGGCGGTGCGATCTGCTGCCGGAGCGCCTGCACGCAGGCGACGGCCTCGAGCGCGCTCGCCGCCCCGAGCCCGTGGCCGGTGAGCGCCTTGATCGAGCTCATCGGCGGACCGCTCTTCCCGAAGACGGCCCGCGCGGCGGCGACCTCTGCCCGGTCGTTCGCGGGCGTGCCGGTGCCGTGGGCCGAGAGGTAGCCGATCTCGCGCCGGTCGATGCCGGCGTCCTCGAGCGCTGCCTCCATCGCCCGCGTGGCCCCGCGACCTTGCGGATCCGGGCTGACGATGTGGAACGCGTCGCCCGAGAGGCCGATCCCGGCGAGCTCGGCGAGCGCCTCCGCTCCGCGGCCAGCGGCTGCTGTCGCGGACTCGACGACGAGCATTGCCGCCCCCTCGCCGAGAACCAGCCCGTCGCGGTCGGCGCTGAACGGCCGGCACGCTTCGGCGGCAAGCGCTCCGAGCCGCGCGAAGCCCGTGAAGGCGACGCGCGAGAACGCGTCGGTGCCGCCGGCGAGAACCGCATCGGCCCGGCCGAGCCGGATGAGGTCGAGGGCGTGGCCGAGTGCGTAGTTCCCCGCCGCGCAGGCCCCGGCGAGGACGACAACGCCGCCACCGAGGCCGAGCTCGGCGGCCACGTCTTGGCCGACGCGGTCGGGGCCCGAACGGACGAGCTCCTCCGCGCGGACGGTGCCTGCCCGCACGTCCGCCGGCTCCCATGCCTCGAGCCAGCAGCTCTCTCCCATCGTCGTCCCGATCGAGAGACCGACGTCCGTCCCGGCGAGGCCGGCCTGCGCGAGCGCCTGCCGCCCGGCCGTCGCAGCGAGCAGAGCGGCGCGTCCCGGTCGCGGCTCGGTCGTGCTCTCGAGCGCCGGGCCGCGGACCTCGCAGCCGATGCCGGAAGGGAAACCAGAGGTGTCGAACGATTCGACCTGGGCCACACCCGTCGTCCCGGCGAGCAGCGAGGCCCAGAAGGACTCGACGTCCGAGCCGACGGGCGAGACGACGCCGAGACCGGTGACTACCGCTCGCTCGATGCGGCCTCCTGCTCGGCCAGCCGCGTCCGCGTCAACGCCACCAGGCTGCCGAAGGTCGTGATCCCCTTCAGCTCCTCGACCGTGAAGCTGAGGGCGTAGCGCCGCTCGACGTCGACAGCGATCTCCATGGCCATCAAGGAGTCGACACCGGCATCGGCGAGCGTTCCGCTCAGGTCGATCGAATCGGGCTCGAGCTCCGCGACCTCGGCGACGATCGCGCGGAGCTCGTCCTCGATCGCGTCCCCGGTCACGCTGCGAGCTCCGGCGCCGGAGCGAAGACGCGCTCGGCGCGTCGGGTGCCCTCGGCGGTTCCCGCGAGGAGCGCGAGCGGGTCGCCGACGATGCGGTACGGCGTCCGCGCGAGCGAGCGCGTCGAAGCGGCGAGGAGGGCGGGTCCGAGCCGGGACTCGCCCGAGCGGAGCGCGTCGGCGAGGCCGAGCATCCAGCGCATGTTGTCTACATGGGCGACAACGTCGACAGCGCCGACTGCCGCCGCTGCGGCGCCGCCTGTGACAACGGCCTCGGAGAACGAGAGCCCCACGCGGTGGCGGTTGGCCGTCAGGCAGGTGACCGACAGGAGCGCGCCGAGCGGCTCCCCGCCGGCTTCGACGAGGTGTCGGGCCCGCAGGCCGTGGTATCCCGCCCAGCCCCGCGGGCGGCCGTGCCCGAAGTAGATTCCGATGCCGAGCCCCAGCCGCAGGCCGCTGACGACGTCGGCCCGCGTGATCCGCTCGGACGTCCAGCGATAGACCGGGAAGGGAGGCTCGCCGCCGCGGCAGAGGTTCGCCTCCAGACGCCCCGCGAGCTGGAGATAGCGCGGCTCCCACTGCCCGAGCACGGCGAGCGGACCGGGTGGCCCCGCCCTCCGCTGGACCCGCGCGGCCGCCCTGGCGAAGACTTCGAGTCCCGGGCCGAGGTCGGGCAGCCAGCCCGCCGGCACGGCCCGGCCCGCCGGATCGACGAGGAAAGGGCCCGGCAGCGCGGTGCGGGGGGCACGCCGGCGATCGCCGACGAGCAGCAGGCCGTCGGCGCCCGCGGCCGCCTCGCACAGCGCCTCGATCGGCCCCGGCTCGACCACCCGCACCTCGCGCAGCCGCTCGTGCTCGCGCAGGAGCGGCCGGAGCGGCCCGAGGGCCGCTCGCCCAGCTGCCAGAACGAACGTCAAGCTGCCTGTACCTCCGCGATGTACGGGTCGTACGGAGTCGTGCTGGTGCCGTCCTTCTTCGCCTGGAAGTAGTCGGCCATGATCTGCGCCTGCTGCTCCGGGTTGAAGTTGGCGAGCTTGCCGCCGGCGGTGGTGTTCGCCGTCAGGGCCGCCGTCCCGCCGTAGTTGTACGCCGAGTTTCCCTGTGTTCCCTGGGCGAAGAGCGAGTGGCCCATGTAGTACGGCCCGGTGTTCTCGCCTTGCCAGACGTGACCGAGCTCGTGGATCAGGGTGTGCCGGTTGCGCTTCGTCGTCGTGTCGAAGTTCTCCGGTAGGTGGATGATCCGCATCGTCGTCACGGCCACGGCCTCGTCGCGGAACCAGTCGCTCATCCCGGACACGAACGAGCCCTCGAAGACCTGGACGTCGTCCAGCGGGACGCTCGTCTTGTAGACGATCCTCGCGTCCGCCTTCTCCTCGGCGCGGAGCTTGCGAAACACGCCGAAGACCTCGAGGATCACAGCGATCGCCACGTCGAGCGCGCCGACGGCGGCCTCGATCACGCCGTTGAGCACGTCGAGTAGGCCCTCGCCGATGTCCTTCAGCGCCTGGATCACCTTCTTCTGTGCGTCCAGGGTCGGCTGGATGAACGCCGCATGGACGATGTCGCCGACGGTCTTGCCGAGCTCGCGGAGCCCGCGGGCGAGGTTGTCGAGCGCGTGCTGCGGGTGCCGGATCGTGTCGGTCACGAGCTGCGCGATCGTCACGCCTGCCGCGAGCAGCTCTGCCACGACCTCCTTCACGACCTGGATCGCGCGCGTCACCGCCCAGCCGACCAGCTCCGCGACCGCGGCTCCGGCCTTGAGCAGCCCCTTGACCACGGCCCGGATCCCGTCGATCGCATCCGTCGCCATCCAGGTGAGCACGTAGCTGATCGAGTTCTTCAGCCGCTGCGTCACCTCGCCGAGCAGCTCGAGCGCGGCGTCGCCTGCGGCCGCGGCCCACCGGAACACCTCGGTCAGCACGACCCCGGCGGCCTCGATCGCCTTCACGATCCCCTCGAAGACCGCCGCAGTCTTCGCGGCCGCCCACTCGAGGATCTCGTCGACGCTCTTCTTCACGTACCGGATTGCCAGCACTGCCTCCCGGTAGAGCCGGTCGGCGGCGGAGGCGGCCTGCGTCAGCACCCAGTCGAGGATGTCGCCGACCGGGCCGAGCGCCTTGAGGACGCCGTTGACCATCTTCCGGAAGACGAAGTAGCTCTTCGCCAGCGCCTGCGCGAGCATGTCCGCGATGCTCAGGCCGGCCTCGATCATCGCGTCGATCAGCCGAGCCGCGGTCCGGTAGGTGAACGCGATCACCGACCCGACGAACTCGACGATCGTCTTCCCGAGCTGCACCGCCGCCTTGACGATGTCGCGCAGGAGGTTGCCGGCGAGCCGGAGCCCCTCGCGGATGACGTCGAGCAGCTTCCGCCCGAGGTCGAACGCGGCCTCGACGATCCGCTTGATCGCGTTGAAGCCGAACGCGGCGATCTCGCTGACGAGGGCGGCGAGCGACGCCCCGAACCGGAGCGCTGCCTGGGCGATCTTCCGGGCGAGGGCGACGGCCGCGTTCGCGATGTAGGCCGCGAGGTCGACGAGGGCGGTTCCGACCTCGACGAGCGCCTTCACGACGGCGTCGAGCAGTGCGGCCGCCGCGTTCTTGACGGCGTCGATCAGCTCGGCGACTGCTTTTCCCGCCGCGAGGAGTGCGCGGACGACGTCGGCGACGACGTTCGCTGCGAAGCGGGCCGCCTCGACGAGGAGCTCTCCAATCGTCCGGCCGAGCTCGAGGAGGGCACGGACCACGTTCTTCAGCAGTTCCAGACCGGCCTGGAGCGCCTGGTTGATCAGGTTGCCGATCGTCTTGCCGATCGCGATCAGCGCCCGCGCGAACTCCTTCACGGTGGCAAAGACCTGCGTCGCCATCCACGAGAGCAGCTCACCGAGAGTACGGCCGAGCTGGTCGATCGCGCGCAGCACGGTTTCGAGCGCCGAGCCGACGAGGCTCGCGATCTGCGACAGCACCTGGAACATCGAGCGGCCGGCGTCGATGATCCCCTGGACGACCTTCTTCACGAACGCCAGCGTGTTCGCGACTGCCGCCTCGAGCGCGCTCGACACGATGTTGAGGATCGATCGGCCCGCGGCGAGTAGCCCCTTGGCGAGGTTCGCCATCTGGGCGACCGTGAAGTCGACGGCGGAGACGATGAACGCGGCGATCGAGCCGACGACTCCAACCACCGCCGAGACGACCGCATCGACCGCTTGCTTCAGCGCGTCGACGAGGTCGCCGATCGCCTCAACGATCGCGGCGTCGTTCTGGTCGTCGTCGACGGGCCGCGTCACGATCGTCGCTCCCAGTTCGGCGACGTAGAGCGCCACCTCACGGAGCGCCTTCTGGTCCTTCTTCCCGGTCTCGGTCAGGACGAAGTCCTTCATCAGCGATCGACCCTGTGCGGAGGGAAGCTCACCGATCGCGTGGACCACCCAGCGGTCCTGCTCCGCCTTCCGATAGCCGTCGATCAAGGTGCGCCGCTCCTTGGCCGGGCGGAGAGCAACTGCCTGGAAGAGCTGGCGGTGATGGTCGACGTCCGGCAGCGTCTTTGCGAGAGCGGTCGCGACGCGCAGTCCCTGAGTCCGCGATGTGCGGTACGCGGCTTTGTAGAGCGGGCCGACTTCGGACGGGTTCGGCTGCGCCGCCCCGACACGGAACTCCAACTCCTCGGCACGTAGCTTGGGAAGCGGTCCGATCTGCTCGAGCTTCCGGGCTGCTGACATCTGCGGCTCCCTTCACGGGGTTTCGGGGTCGAGGGCCGCCGCAGATGGCCCTGGCGCGACCCTACAAAATTACGGTCCGGTCTCGCTAGAGGGTGGGAGCGGGGAGCTCCAGGTCGCCGCGGGCGACGAGCACCTGCGCCGCCGCGACCGAACGCAGCGCCGCCTCGACGTCGACGCCGCGGTGGTGCGGCGCGTAGGGACCGAGCCGGCGCGCCGCCTTCGCGAGCTGCCGCTCGCAGCCGGGACGCCTCCCGCGACCGGCCTGGTACCAGGCGACGGCGACGTGGACGAGCCCCTGCAGGAAGTCTCGTTCCGCGGGCGGGGCCTCGCGCCACTCATCCTCGAGCTCCTCGTGCGCGGCGAAGAACTCGCCGGCGGCGATCAGCTCGAGGCCTTGTTCGAGTCCCATGCGATCAGGCGCAGGAGCGGTTGAAGAGGCTCTGGGTGTTATTCGCCTCGTTCGACTCGGCAACGACGTTCGTCTGGTCGACGGTCGCGACATACGTGCCGACGCGGCATGCGAAGGTGAACGTGGCCGTCGCGCCGGGCGCAAGCGCGGGCACGGTGAACGTTCCCAGCAGTGAGCTTCCGACCACGATCCTCAGGATCGACACGCCCGCCGCGGCGTTCCCGCCGTTCCTGACGATGATCGAGCTCCTCGTCAACGAGAACACGTACAGGTCCGGGCGCGCCGGCGGCGGCGGTGGCGGCGCGACGATCGACCAGCCGAAGGTCGCCGGCTGCCCGACGTTGCCGGCCGGATCGCGGCCGCGCACCGCGAAGGAGTGCGTGCCGACGCCGAGTGACTGGTACGAGGCGGGGCTTGCGCAACCGGCGTAGGCAGCGGCGTCGAGCGAGCACTCGTACGTGACGCCCGGCTCACTTGCGGCGAACGTGAAGCTCGCGCTCGTCTCCGTCGTGGAGGCCGGCGGAGTGGCAGCGAGCGTCACCGTGGGCGCCGTCGTGTCGGGCGGGATGTAGCGCCACGCGACGCTTGCGGGCTTCCCGACGTTGCCCGCGCGATCGGTCGCGCGAACCGAGAAGGAGTGGCCACCCGGGGCAAGGCCGGCAAGAACCCGCGGGTTGGTGCACGCGGAGAACGCGGCGGCGTCGAGCTTGCAGGCGAACGTCGAGCCGGCTTCGTTGGACCTGAATCCGATCTGCGCGCCGCTGGACGAGATGGACGCACCTGGGGCCGTCGTGATCGTGACGACCGGTGCCGTTGTGTCGGGCAGCGGGACCGTGACGACAGGTTTCGGCTTCGGCTTCGGTTTCGGTGCCGGCTCCGGCGCGGTCGTCTGGGGAGCGGGCGTGGTCTCGACCGTCTCTTCCGTGGTCGTTGCCGGTGCAGTCGTCGCCGCGGTCGTCGTGGTCGGCTCGGTCTTCTTGGGAGGTGCGGGCTTCTTCGCGGGGCGCTTGCGAGCGGTAGTGGCCGTCGGCACGGTTATCGGCGTGACGATCTGCTCGCTGGTCGTCACCTCGACCTCGGCCTCCGTCGTCTCGGGCACGGCGACTCGCGCAGGCTCACCGTCGCGCGAGAGCGCAACGCCGAGGGCGGTGCCACCCCCGCTGAGAGCGACGATCGCGACGAGCACGGCGACGGACCGCTTCGTGCGGCCGACGAGCCGCCTGCCGCCTCGGCGATCCCAGTAGTGCGCGGCGTCGAGCCGGCGCTCCACGGCCGCGCGCGCCTCGTCGGTCTCCAGGAAGCCCAGCGGGAAGAGCGTGCGGTAGCGCTTCGACGCCTCGCGCATGCTCGCGAGCGCGTCCTGGCAGCGCTCGCAGCCCTCGAGGTGCCCGAGCGTCTCCTGCAGACGTGCTCCCTTCAGCTGGCCGTCGAGATGCGCCGCGAGCAGCGGCAGGTAGCGCCGGCACTCCTCCGGGAGCCGTTCGGGATCGACCTGCGCAAGCCGCAGCTCGACGCGGAGGCTTTCGCGGGCCCGGAAGATGAGCTGCGCGACCGCGTTCTCCTTCATGTCTACGAGCTCGCCGATCTCGGCGTACGAGCGGTCCTCGAGCTCGCGCAGGGCGAGCACGAGCCGCTGCCGAGGCTGCAGCTTCGAGTTCGCGAGCCGGACCTCGTCCTGCTGTCCTCGCAGGAGCGTGCCCCGTTCCGGGTCGTCTTCGATCGGCGTCGGGGCCACGGGCTCGGGCACCTCCGCCATCGGCTGCTGCCGCTTCGTGCGCTCGACCTGCTTCAGGAAGAGATTGCGCAGGGTGGTGAAGAGATACGCGCCGACATCCGCCGTCTCCGGGTCGAGCCGGTCGAGCCGCGGGACCGCGCGCACGAACGTTTCCTGCACGAGATCGTCCGCGTCGTGGACGTTGCCGGCCAGGCGGCAGCCGAACGCACGCAGGCGAGGCTGGTACTCCGCGTAGAGCTCCTCCCAGGCTTCGCGATCGCGGCTGCGAAGCCGAAGCAGGAGCTCTGCGTCAGACGTCCGCGCAACCGTCGCCATCGGACCAGTCTAGGCCGTTGCGGGCGCGGAGAAAATCCGCGAACGCGGCATGTTTGGCGAGGTAGCGCTCCAGCGCGAGGACGCCGTCGGCGGCCCACTCGACGATCCAGGCTTCGTCGACGGAGAGAGAAACGAGGTGTGTGTGGTGTGTGTTCATGTCCGTACAACCGGGCCGGCGTCGATTCCTTACGCGGATGCGCCCCGCCGGAGCGGGGCGCATGTTGCGGAGATGCTGGGCGGTGCTACGAGGCGACTGCGCAGATCGCGAAGGCGACGACATGCCAGTTCGCCGCGGTGGCGTTCACCTCATAGGCGGTGGCGCGCCACGTGTCGGCATCCACCGGAAGGCTCTCGTCGAGAGCGGCTTCAGCGTTGGCGCCATAGACCTGGGCGCCGCCGCCGACGACCCGCTTGCCCGCGGGACACGTCACGTCGACCTGATGGTGCGAAGCCGAGTTGTCCGCGCTCTCGGCCGTGACGATCTCCACGCCGGCGAGGCCGGGAGCTCCCTGCACACCCGCAGGGCCGGCGGGCCCGGCTGGGCCTGCGGGGCCGGGCTGAAGCTGCCCAGGCGCGAAGTCGACGGCCCGGAGCTGGCCGTTCATCACGTCGATGCTCTTGATGCCGTTGTCCTGAAGGTCGACGCTCTTCACGCCGTTGTTCGTCAGATCGAGACTGCTGACGGTGTTGTTCTGGATCTGGGCGCCGGTGATCAGCGCACCCGCGACTGCCGTGCCGGTGAGCGACAGCAGAAGTGCGAGCGAGGCGATGACGGTGGCGGGGCTGGGGATGCGGATTCTCATTGGGGTCTCCTTTGGTTGGTTGGACGAGATCCGTTACTCCTCCAACCCGGGTGCCGCCGATTCCTTACGCGCTCTCCGAAATGCGGTTCGAGAGGCGGCTGATCCAGCGTGGCCCACGTGTGCTGTAGCGTCGCGGTCGTGGACGACCGGGCCTATCTCGAGACGGTTCGAGACCGTCTGAGCCGGGCGGGGTTTCGCGACGAGGGCCCGGCGGCCGGAGCGGTCATGAGCGTGCGGCGGCGCGAGGTGAAGCTCACACGATTCGGTCTCGTGGAGACCGTCTTTGCGATCAGCCCTCGAAGCGGTGACGTGGAACCCGACGACCTGCGTCTGTTCGGCAATGACATCGTGGAGTTCGCCCTGGCCGGAAAGACCAAGATCCCCAGAGGTCTGGGGTGCAGCCTTGTTGTCTATCCGGTGCTGCTGGTCGACGAAGTCTCGTCGGAGCTTCGGCAGTTCGCGGGCTCGTACACGCCGAAGCACTGGTCCGTCGTCGAGTTCCCGGTCGTCGTCGAGAGGAGCACCTGGAGCCTCGCGATGCTCGAACGCGCCCCTCTCTGGGGCGCGGCCTACTACCGCAAGACGTGTCGTGACGCGCAGGAGCTGCTCGCTCCGACTCCATGACCTCGTCCAGTTCGAAGGCGAGCAGCGGTGCGCTCAGTGGGGGCTGTCGGTGCGGCGCCGTTCGTTACACGGTCGCCGATGCGTTCAGGTACGCGGCGAACTGCCACTGCTCGAACTGCCGCGCGGCGACCGGCTCGGCCTTCAAGCCGTTTGCCGGGATCGAGCGCGAGAAGCTCGAGCTCACGAAGGGCGAGGACGCCCTCCTGCTCATCGGAGACGATGACGCGAACGACACCCGCTGCCGGGTGTGCGGCTCGTTCCTCTACTCAGTCGTACGCGACGGCACGTTCGTGCACGTGGCGATGGGCTCGCTCGTCGACAGCCCGAGCATTCGACCGACGCACCACATCTTCGTCGGCTCCAAGGCGGCGTGGTTCGAGATCACGGACGACCTGCCGCAGTTCGACGAGCACGCGACGTAACTCCGCGAGCCGGGAACGCTGAGCCTCTCAGAGGAGTAGAACTGCCTGATGAGGCGCACGCGGATCGCAGTCCCGATCATCGTTGCTCTGAGCCTCACGGCGAGCATCGGTCTGACGGCCGGCGCAGTGACATTCGACCCGATGCGCGCGTCTGACCCGGTGCCCCTGGCCGGGACCTCGCTTCCAGCCAGGACAGGTCTACGGCTACTAGTGGCCGGTAACCCGCCGTTCGTCCTGGACGTCGACACTGGCCAGGTGATCCCGGTCGACGGGGTTGCTGCGGGGAGTCATGGGACTCTGTGGGTCGTCGGCGTGGGCGGGAGCGGGGCGGTCGTGGTCGCCTCTTCCCGCTGGCAGCGAGCGGATATCTATGCCGTCAGCCGTGTTGGGCGAGTCTCGCAGTTAGGGACGGGAGCCAATGCCTGGCCGGCGGGTGACGGCCGTGCTGTGTGGATCCAGAGCGCCGTTCAATCCGGTTGCACGCTGCGCCAGGCGGGGCTGGACGGTCGGATGATCCGCGCCCCCCGGCGATTCCCATGCGCGACCGTCAGCGACCCCGCTGGAGGCTCGCTGGGACTGGTCGTCGGCCGCACACGGGTGCTCAACCCGCTTACAGGGCGTGCGGTGCTCAAGACGCGGTGGGGTGTCTGGGCGGTAGCCGGGACGAAGCTGGTTCTGGCCGGGCCAGAGAGGGGGTTCACGTTGCTCGACGGCAAGACCCGTGCCACGCGCCGATTGCCCTGGCCGAGCATTCTGGGCTTCCGCGACCACCCCGCCGTGGATCCACGAGGTCGATTCGTGGCCCTCGCGTTCGCAGTTCCCGCCTGGGACGGAGGGGGAAGGCAGGTTCTTGATGTCTGGCTGCTCGATACAGAGACCGGGGCGCTGACCCAACTGCCGGGCATGCCTGCGTTCGTGTCGCTCAAGCGCACCAGCTTGGCCTGGACGGACGACGGGCGACTCGTCCTCCTCGGTGAGAGCAACGGGAACGATGTTGTGGCGGTCTGGCGACCAGGCCAGCGTCGGCTCGGCATCAAGACCGTGTCACTACCCGACCGCAGCGACAGCGGCAGCGATTCGTTCGCACTCCTACCCCGACGCGAGCGCTAGCTCGAGCGTGAAGTGGCCGCCGCGGAGTTCGGTCGCCGCGCCCAGCGCGACGTCGGCGAGCGACCCGGCGAGGTAGTCGGCGGCTACGAGCGCGCCCGCCTCGAAGGTCGTGGTGAGGGCGAGCACCGTCATTCCGGCGGCCTTGCCCGCCTCGATCCCCGCAGGCGCGTCCTCGATCACGAGGCAGTCCGAGGGATCGACCGCGAGCGCCGCCGCGCCGGCGAGGTACGGCTCAGGGTCCGGCTTGCCCCGATCGACGTCGTCGGCCGTGATCAGCCGCTCGGGAATCGGGATCCCGCCGTGCGCGAGACGGCCCGTCGCGAGCGCCCGCGTGCCGGAGGTGACGACCGTCCAGGCTCCGGACGGAAGCGCGTGCAGAAGGTCAGCTGCGCCCGGGAGCGTCGTCACCCCGTCGAAGTCGACGGACTCGGCGTCCTCCAGCAGGCGCGCCTCCGCCTCGACGTCGAGCAACGGCGCGATCGCGCGGATCGTGTCGATCGTCCGGCGGCCGTGCGCTTCCGCCAGCACGGTGACGGGGTCGATCCCGTGGCCGGCCGCCCAGCGCTCCCACGCTCGCTCGACCGCTACGCGCGAATCCATCAGGACGCCGTCCAGGTCGAAGAGGATCGCGCCACACCGGATGACCGCCACGCGAGAGCTAGCGACCGTCGAGAGTGCCCGCGTGATAGCTGCCGCCGTAGAAGACGAGCGGTCGGGCGTTGGGGTCGGCGCCGGCCTCGAGCGGGCGGCCGATCAGGATCGCGTGGTCGCCGCCGTCGAGCTCCTCGACGAGCTCGCAGGCCAGCCACGCGACCGTGCCGCCGAGGACCGGCACCTCGTCGATCAGCTCGTGCTCGACGCCCGCGAGCTTCTCCTCGCCGCTCGCCTTGGTCGCAAAGCGGCGCGCCAGCTCCTCCTGCTCCGCGCCGAGGATGTTGACGCAGAAGCGACCCGAATGCCGGACCGCCTCGAGCGTGTTCGAGGTCCGGTCCAGGGCCACCAGCACGAGCAGGGGCTCGAGTGAGAGCGAGGTGAGCGCGTTCGTGGTCGCGCCGCGCGGGCCTGTCTCGCCGCGGCTCGTGATCACCGCGACGCCGGTCGCCCAGTGGGACATCAGCCGTCGCAGCTCGCGCGGGTCGATGGTGGTGCTCACGCAGCGATCGTCGCACAACGGCATCTGCAACACTCGCCGCATGGCCGAGCGCAGCTTCGACGTCGTCGTGATCGGCGCCGGCCCGGCAGGTGAGGTCGCCGCCGGGCGGCTCGGCGAGGGCGGGCTCTCGGTCGCAGTCGTCGAGAAGCACCTGATCGGCGGCGAGTGCTCCTACTACGCGTGCATGCCCTCGAAGGCGTTGCTCCGGCCCGGCGACTTGCTCGCCGAGACCAGACGTGTGCCCGGCATCCCCACCGACGGGCTCGACGTGGCAGCTGTGCTGGCGCGGCGCGACGAGGTGATCCACGACCTGGACGACTCGAGCCAGGTACCGTGGCTGGAGGAGCGCGGTGTCGAGGTCGTACGCGGCGACGCTCGTTTCGACGGCGAGCGGCGTGTCGCGGTCGGGGAGGATACGCTCCTCGCCGACGAAAGCCGTCATCGTCGCGACCGGGAGCGGGCCTGCCATGCCGCCGATCCCAGGTCTCGTCGAGGCAAAGCCTTGGGGAAACCGCGAAGCGACGACTGCCAAGGTGGCCCCGGAGACGCTCGTGATCCTCGGCGGCGGTGTTGTCGGCGTCGAGCTCGCGCAGGCGTGGACGTCACTCGGGACCAGGGTCACCCTGCTCGAAGGCGCTCCGCGCGTGATCGTGCGCGAGGAGCCGTTCGCCTCCGCCCAGGTCGAGGCGGCGTTGCGCGAGGCTGGCGTGGACGTGCGCACGAACTGCCGCGCAGTTGCGGTTGCGCGCGACGGAGACGTCACGGTCACGATGGAGGACGGCACGACGGCCACCGGCGCCGAGTTCCTCGTCGCCGTCGGCCGGAAGCCGAACACCGACAGCCTGGGGCTCGAGACGATCGGGCTCGAGCCGGGCAAGCCCGTCGAGGTCGGCTCGAACCTTCGCTCCTCCAGGCACGACTGGCTCTACGCGATCGGCGATGCGAACGGCCGCGCGCTGCTCACCCACATGGGGAAATACCAGGGCCGGCTCGCCGCCGACTCGATCCTCGGCAAGAGCGTTGAGCTCGTCTCCGACGGTCCGCTCTCGCCGCGCGTGATCTTCACCGACCCGCAGGTGGCTGCGGTCGGGCACACGCTCGGATCGGCGGAGGCGGCCGGGATGGTGGTGCGGGCGATCGACGTGGAGACCAACTCGACTGCCGGCGCAAGCTTCGTCGGCCGCGGTGCGCCCGGAACCTCGCGGCTCGTCGTCGACGACGTGCGTCACGTCGTCGCCGGGGCGACGTTCACGGGTGCCGAGGTCGCCGAGATGCTGCACGCGGCGACGATCGCCGTCGTCTGCGAGGTGCCGCTCGAACGGCTTGCGCACGCGGTGCCCTCGTTTCCGACGCGAAACGAGATCTGGCTGAACCTCCTCGAGGCGGCAGGGCTCTGAGGTGGCGGCGCTCGACGAGCTCCTGACCGATCTCTTCGCTGGCGACCACCTGCGCCGCGCCGTGCTCTCGAAGCCCCGCTCGAACGAGGTTCCGGCGAAGACGACGATCGATCCCGTCGAGCTGCGCGGCGAGACCGCATACCGCTTCACCGCCCATCTTTCCGATCGCACCGTGCACGAGAACCTCGCTCCCGACTCCGCACGGGAGCGTCTCGGCGCGCTCCTGAGCGACTACGGACAAGGACTGCTTCAGGCCTCGGAGGCGGACTGGCAGGTGCTCGGAGACACCGTGCTCCGCCGGCCGCCGTCCAGGTCGGCCACTCCGCGAGACCATGACCGGAAGAAGCAGTACCTGCTCGAGGAGGGCACGCCCGTCCCGTTTCTGGTCGAGCTCGGCGTGATGACCCCGGACGGCAAGGTGCGCAAGAGCCGCTACGACAAGTTCCGGCAGGTCAACCGCTTCCTGGAGCTCGTCGACGACGTCGTACCCTCGCTGCGTCCGGAAGGGATGCTGCGCGTGGTCGACTTCGGCTGCGGCAAGTCGTACCTCACGTTCGCGATCCATCACCTGCTGACGGGGCTGCGCGGCCGCTCGGTGGAGATCGTCGGCCTCGACCTGAAGGAGGACGTGATTGCCGCCTGCGCCTCGTTCGCGGAGCGCTCGGGCGCCACGGGCCTTCGCTTCCAGCGCGGCGACATCGCGAGCTTCGACGGCGGTGAGGGGGTCGACCTCGTCGTCAGCCTGCACGCGTGCGATACCGCCACCGACGAGGCGCTGGCGCAGGCCGTGCGCTGGCAGGCGGATGCGATCCTCGCCGTGCCCTGCTGCCAGAAGGAAGCCTACGGGCAGCTCGACAGCGCCCTGCTCGCGCCACTGCTCCGGCACGGTCTGGCAAAGGAGCGGTTCGCGGCGCTCGTCACCGACACGCTTCGCGCCCAGCTGCTCGAGCTCGCCGGCTACCGCGCGCAGCTCGTCGAGTTCGTCCCGCTCGAGCACACGGCGAAGAACGTCCTGATTCGGGCCGTCAAGGGGCCTTCTGCCGGCGCGGATGCCCGCCGGGCCTACGAGGAGCTGCGCGATTCGCTCGGGCTCGAGCCCGCGTTGGAGCGCCGGCTCAGCGCCGCGTGAAGACGTAGTCGTTCTTCTTGGCCTGTGAGTGGCAGGCGGCGCAGCCGGACTGCGGGAACCCGACCTTCGTGAAGCGGGCCGTCGGCGACGAACGAGTGAACTCCTCCCACCTCCAGCCGCCGTTCGTGCTCCCCTTGATCCTCCGCATCGTCGCCACGAGCGAGAGCCACTTCTTCCCGGGTGGCATCGCTGCCTTCACCACGATCGTCCCGAGTGGATAGCGAGCGCCGGTCTTCCGCTTACTGGCGTAGACGTTCTTGGTTCCTTGATGGGCGGACGAGCCGCCCTTGATCGGCTTGGCGTTCACCTTCTGCCAGTTCTGGTAGCCGTCGGTGTACGAGGGGATCCCGGGCGCCGCGGTCAGTACGACTGCCGAGACGAACTCGGCGAGCATCAGGCTTCGAGAGTGGCCGCGAGTGCAGCCTCGACCGAGTCGTGCACGCCCAGGTGCTGGTCGAGGCCCGAGATCTTGAGCGCGCGGTGCGTCTCCAGCCCCGGCGAGGCCAGCAGGAAGGCCTGGCGGTTCTCGAGCGTGGTCCGAGCCTCGATCAGAACGCCGAGCGCGGTCGAGTCGACGAAGTCCACCTCGGTGAGGTCGATCACGAGCCGTTCGGGCTGCTCGGACGCGAGCTCGAGCAGCACCGTCCTCATCTCCGGCGCGTTGTAGAGGTCGAGCTCGCCGACGAGGTGCACGACGACCGCGCCGTTCGTGCGATCCACGCCCTTCACCGGCGGCTCGTTCAGATTGGTCCCTTCGCCCATGACCCTTCCGGAGCATAGTCTCCTGCCGTGCGCCCGTTGCTCGATTATCGCTCCGAGTTCCCGATCCTCGAGCACACGACCTACCTGATCAACCACTCGCTGGGGGCGATGCCGGCGAAGGTTGAGGCTCGGGCCGCCGAATACGCGGGAACCTGGCGCGAGCGTGGGATCCGGGCCTGGGGCGAGGGTTGGTGGGAGATGCCGATGACCGTCGGCGACCAGATCGGCCGGATCGTCGGCGCACCGGCCGGATCGACTGTGATGCACCAGAACGTGGCAATCGCCGAGGCCATCGTGCTCTCGTGCTTCACGCCGACCCCCGAGCGGAACCGCATCGTCTACGAGCGCGGCAACTTCCCGTCCGTCCGCTACCTGTACCAGGCGCAGCGCGACCTCGAGGTCGTCGTCTGCGAGGACGACGGCGAGATCGTGGAGGCGATCGACGAGCGCACGCTGCTCGTCCCGATCAGCCACGTGCTCTTCAAGTCGGGCGAGATCCAGGACGTGGCGCGGATCGTCAGCCGTGCGCACGACGTCGGCGCCCACGTGATCCTCGACGCTTACCAGTCGGCGGGGATCGTCCCTCTCGACGTCACGGCGCTGAACGTCGATTTCGCGGTCGGCGGCTCGGTCAAGTGGCTCTGCGGCGGCCCGGGCAACGGCTGGCTCTACGTGCGACCTGATCTGGCCGAGCGGCTCGAGCCCACCTACACCGGCTGGCAGGCGCACGAGACCCCTTTCGCCTTCGAGGAGGAGATGCGTTACGCGTCCGGGGCTGCGCGCTTCCTCACCGGCACGCCGAACGTGCCGGCGCTCTACGCGGCCACACCCGGCTACGACCTGATCGAGGAGATCGGCGTCGACCGGATCCGCGAGAACTCACTCCGCCAGACCGACCTGCTGATCCGGCTCGCCGAGGCAGCCGGCTTCGGGATCGCGAGCCCGCGCGACCCCGCCCGCCGCGGCGGCACGGTCACCGTGCACGTCGACGAGTTCCCGGCCGTGCACAAGGAGCTGGCCGAGCGCCAGATCCTCTGCGACTTCCGCCCGGGTGCAGGCATTCGGATCGGGCCCCACTACTTCACCTCGGACGCCGAGCTCGAGCACGTGGTCGCCCAGATCACGAAAGTCGTCGATACCCGCGCCTACGAGCGTCACATCGGCGCAGTGGCGCGACATTAGGTTTCAGCGGCGCAGCTCTTCGATCACCGCCGCGACGACCTCGTGCAGGTCGCCGACGACGGCGTAGTCCGAGCGCGCGAGCATCGGCGCATGCGGGTCCTTGTTGATCGCCAGGATCTTCTTCGCCCCCTTGCAGCCGACGATGTGCTGGATCGCGCCGCTGATCCCGCAGGCGATGTAGAGATCGGGAGCGATCCTCGCGCCCGTCTGGCCCACCTGGTCGGCGTGGGCCCGCCAGCCGAGGTTCGTCACGACGCGCGAGCCGCCGACCGCGCCTCCGAGCATCCCGGCCAGCTCCTCGAGCAGCTCGAAGCCCTCGGCGCTGCCCACGCCGCGGCCGCCGCCGACGACCACCCGCGCATCGGTGAGGGACACGGTTCCGGGCGGCGGCTCCTCACGCCTCACGACGCGCACCGCCAGATCCGCGTCGGAGAGCTCCGGGGTGAACGCCTCCACCTGCACCGGCTCGGCGACTTCGACGACGTGCTGCGCCACGGTCAGCAGCTTCACCGGGGCGGCCAGCGTCGCCTCCTCGAGCAGGCTGCCGCCCCAGCGCTGGCGCACCACCCGCCACGGCTCGCCCGGCTCGGCGGAGACGCAGTTCGCCGCCAGCGGGAGATCGAGGCGCGCCGCAGCGTGCGCCATCGCCTCCTGCCCGCGATCGCTCGCGGCGGCGACCACGGCGTCCGGCGAGTGCTTCTCGACGAGCTGCACGATCGCGGCCGCCCACGCTCCGGGCGCATACGCCTCGCCCGCGTCGATCGAGAACGCCTCCACGGGCCCGAGCCGCTGCGCGAACGTCAGCGCCTCGAGCGAGAGCTCACCGGGCTCGACGAGACAGAGGATCATGCGACGCCGAGCTCCTTCAGCACTTCGACGACGCGGGGCGCGGCTGCAGGGCCTTCTCCGAGCAGCTCGACGTGCGACCCCTGCTCCGGCGGAACCACGAGCCGCTGCTTCGCCAGACCGCCCTCCCGCCACTCCGGCTCGACGCGTCCGATCTCCAGCTTCTTCGCGCGCAGTCGTCCCGGCAGCGACGCGTAGCGGGGCAGGTTGATCCCCTCCTTCAGCGTGAGCACGGCCGGCAGCTGCACCTCGAAGATCTCCCAGCCGCCGCCCTCCTCGCGCCGAACGGTTGCGGCACCGTCGGCGATCTCGATCCCCTTCACGCCGGTCACGCACGGGAGGCCGAGCGCGTGCGCGACGCGAATGCCGACCTGGTAGCCGCCCGAGTCCGCGGACTCGTTCCCGAACAGGAGCAGGTCGTGGCCGCCGTCGCGGAGCGCCTCCGCCAGCGCGGCCGCCGTCGCCTGCGGATCCCAGTCGCTCCGCTCGGTCTCGAGCAGCACCGCCGACTCGATCCCCATCGCGACCGCGTTCTGCAGCTGCTCGACCGCGGCGGGCGGTCCCAGCGTGATCGCAGTCGCCGTGCCGCCGTGCTTCTCGACGAGTCGCAGCGCCTCCTCGACCGCGCACTCCTCGTGCGGGCTGATCGTGAAGCCGAGGTAGGTGGTGTCGATCTCCTGCTCGTCCGGCGTGAGCGTGATCCGCGCGCCGGTCTCGGGGACGCGCTTGATGCAGACGGCGATGTGCACCAGCACTAGCTCCGGACCCGGGTGTTCTCCGGGTCGAAGAGTGGCGTCGAGCCGGCGACGGCCACCGTCACGGGGTAGCGCTCGCCCATGTACTGGACGAGCAGCTGCTTGCCTTCGACCGCGTGCTCGGGCGGCAGGTAGGCCATCAGGACGTGCTTGCCGACCGACGGGCCTGAGCCGGCGGAGGTGACGTACGAGGGACGGCCCTTGCGGTCGAGGATCCGCTCGCCGTCCGGAGTGAGGATCGGCTCCCGCCCGAGCATGTAGCGCTTGACCCCGGACGAGGAGGTCGGATCGTCGACGGTCAGCGTGGACATGATCGCCGCCGGCTCCTCCTCCCGGTGGCGCAGGTAGGCGTCCTTGCCGACGAAGTCGTGCTCCTTCACCTTCGGGCGGGTCATCCCGGCCTCGGCGACGTTGTACTCGGACTCGAGCTCGGTGCCGTACGCGCGATAGCCCTTCTCGATCCGCCCCGTCGTCCCGTAGACGCCGATCCCGGCCGGCACGACGCCGAGCGGCTGACCGGCCTCCCAGAGGACGTCCCACAGCGCAGCCCCGTCCGCCACCGGCGCGTAGAGCTCCCAGCCCAGCTCGCCGACGTACGAGATCCGGGAGGCCAGCGTGCGCACGCCTCCGAGCTCGACCTCACGGCAGCGCGCGAAGGGAAAGCCGGCGTGCGACACGTCGTCGCTCGTCACCGAGGCGACGAGGTCGCGTGCCCGAGGTCCCCAGACGCCGACCGTGCACCACTCCTCGGTCACGTCCGTGAGCTGCACGGAGCCGTCTACGGGCAGGCGGTCGGAGAACCACTTCCGGTCGGCCATCCCGTGCGCGGCGCCGGTGACGATCCGGAAGAGCTCCGGTCCGAGCCGCATGATCGTCAGGTCTGCCTTGAACCCGCCGTGCTGGTCGAGGACCGGCGTGTAGACCACACGGCCCGGCTCGACGTCCATCTCGGCGAGCACGATCTGCTGGAGCGCCTCCAGCGCGCCCGGCCCGGTGACGTCGAGGACGTGGAACGCGCTCAGGTCGATCATCGCCGCCCGGTCCCGCATCGCCAGGTGCTCGGCGTTCACGATCGGCGACCACCAGCGCGACTCCCACTCGGCCTCGCGCGGCATCACCCGGTCGCCGTACTCCTCCAGCAAGCGCGCGTTCGACTCGTACCACCAGGGCCGCTCCCAGCCGGCGGTCTCGAAGAAGACGGCGCCGAGCTCCTGCTCGCGAGCGTGGAACGGGCTGACGCGGATGTTCCGGTTGCTCTCCCACTGCTCCATCGGGTGGACGATCCCGTAGGTCTTGTTGAAGCCCTCCGAGGAGCGCGCATCGACGTGGCGCTGCTCGCGCTGGTGCGGGTGGAAGCGGGCGATGTCGGCGCCGTGGATGTCGATCTCGGAAGCGCCCTCGACCGCCCACTCGGCGACGGCGCGCGCGATCCCCGGTCCCTCCTTGATCCAGACAGCGGCCACCGACCAGAAATTCTTCACCTCGGGCGTCTCGCCGAGGATCGGCATCCCGTCCGGGGTCAGCGAGAGCAGGCCGTTGATCGCGTGCCGGATCCCGGCGCCCTCGACGGTGAGGATCTCGGGCATCAGCTCGAGCGACTGCTCCAGCTGCAGGTCGAAGTCCTCGGAGGTGAACGGCAGCTCGGTGGGGGAGAGTGCGGACTCCTCGATCGAGGGGATCTCGTCCGGGTCCATGAGGATCGAGCGGTGCGCGTAGGAGCCGACCTCCATGTCGCTCCCGTTCTGCCGCTCGTACATGTTCGTGTCGACGTCGCGGACGATCGGGAAGAAGATCTCGCCGGGCGTCTCCTCGAAGAGCGGGATCGGGCCGACGCTGATCATCTGGTGGACGGCAGGGGTGAGCGGGATCGCGGCTCCGGCCATCTTTGCGATGCGCGGGCTCCAGACGCCGCAGCAGACGAAGACGTACTCCGTCTCGATCGGCCCCTTGTCCGTGTGGACCCGCCGGACACGGCCATTCTCGACGTCGATTCCCGTCACCTCGGTGCCTGCGGAGATCGTCAGCGCGCCCAGAGCCGTCGCGGACTCGCGCATCAACGTGCCCGCGCGGAGCGAGTCGACGCAGCCGACGCCGGGCGTGTAGAAGCCGCCGAGGATGATCTCCTCGTTGATGAACGGGACGAGCTCCTTCACCTGCTCGGGCGTGAGCAGCTCCGACGGCTCGCCCCACGAGATCGATGACGTGATGCGGCGGTTGAACTCCTCCAGGCGCTCCTGCGTGCGCGCGACCTCGATCCCGCCGCTCGTGGTGTGGACTCCGAGCTCGATGTACTGATCGGTCGAGTCCCGCGTGAGCGCGGTCATCTCCTTCGAGTGGTCGACCGGGAAGATGAAGTTCGAGGCGTGCCCGGTCGAGCCGCCCGGGTTCGGCAGCGCGCCCTTGTCGAGCAGAACGAGATCGCGCCAGCCGAGCCGTGCGAGGTGGTGAACCATGCTGTTGCCGACGATGCCGGCGCCCACGACGACAGCCTTCGCGCTGGAGGGGAAGGCCGTCATCAGGACGATCCTACGAGTTGCGCGAGCTGCCGCTCCAGACCATCCGTCCCCACCTCGCGGACTTCGAGCCGCAGGCCCATCAGCTCGGCCGCGTGCTCGGCCTGGATCAGCAGCTCGGGCGTCGGCTCCTGGGCGAGCCACACGACCCGCGTGTAGTTGGCGAAATAGGCGTCGCTCAGCTCGGGGAGGCGCAGCGGCCGCGCGACGCTCGCGTCGAAGGTCTTCACCAGGAAGTCGGTCAGGAAGTAGGTGCCAGGCTCGTCCGCGAGCGCCTCGCGCACCTCGTCGCGGGCGAGCACGTCGTAGCAGTGGTCTCCCTGGAGGCGGGTGGCGCCGTGCTCGCGCAGCACGTCGTCGAGCGCCCCGTACGTGCCGCAGTCGGCATAGGCGACCGCGAGCCGGTCGCAGTCCAGCGAGCGCAGCTCGGCGTCGACCGCGGCCGCGATCCGCTCGGGGCGGTTGTGCAGCTGGGGCGGCAGCGCGCGGATCTCGACGTCCCAGCCGCGGTCGAGCGCGAGCCGGCGGACATGGAGCGCAAGCGCCCCGCAAGCGACGACACCCGTTCTCAAACCGGAAAGGCCAGCTGGTCGACGAACAGGTCGTTGAAGTCGGCGCGGCCGGAGAGCTCGACGTACTCGACCTCTTCGACGATCGCGGCCGCCGCGGCGCGCTCCTGCACCGAGAGCGCGACGATCTTCGCTCCCTCGCCGGCGACGTTGCCCGCCGAGACAATGCGTGTCAGTGGCAGCTTCGGGACGAGCCCGATCTTCACGGCGCTTGCAGCGGAGAGGTAGGAGCCGAAGGAGCCCGCGAGCAGCACCTGCGCGATCTCCTCGGGCGCGATCCCGAGATCGCGGCAGAGCAGGTTCCAGCCCGTCGCGATCGAGGCCTTGGCGAACTGCAGCTCGCGCACGTCGCGCTGCGAGAGGTAGACCTCGTCGCTGAGGTGGAAGACGTTCTCCTCGCCGATCTTCCCGAAGCGCTCCGACTCCCCGAGCACGAACCGGCCCGAGCGGTCGAGCAGCCCGGCGCCGACGAGCTCGGCGACGGCATCCACGAGCCCGGAGCCGCACATCCCCTGCGGCTCGACGTCGCCGATCACCGTCAGCTCCACCTCGCCGTCGCGGATCTTCACGCCCTCGATCGCGCCGTCCGCGGCACGCATGCCGCACTTGATCTGCGCCGCCTCGAAGGCGGGCCCTGCAGGCGCGGCTGTGGCCAACGCGCGTGCAGAGGAGCCGAGCGCGATCTCGCTGTTCGTGCCGACGTCGATGAAGAGGCGGATCCGGCGGTCGAGCGTGAGGCCCGTTGCGAGCAGCCCCGCGACGATGTCGCCGCCGACGTAGGCGCCCATCGCCGGGAAGAGCACGGCAGGTGCGCGCTCGTGGACGCGGACGCCGAAATCGGTCGCCGTCGCCGGCGGCAGCGTCGCAGCGGCCATCGTGAACGGAGCCATCGAGAGCGGCTCCGGGTCAATCCCGAGCGCGATCTGGATCATCGTCTGGTTGCCGGTGACCGAGACCTCGTAGATCTCTCCCGGGGACACTCCGGCCTCCTCGCACACCTCCTGCGCGAGCTCGTCCAGCGTCTCGTGCGCGCGGCTCTGCAGGAGCGAGAGCGCATCGGGGTCGAGCATCGTGGCCGAGACGCGCGAGATCACGTCGGCGCCGAACGGCTGCTGCTTGTTCAGCTGGGATTGGACTGCGAGCGGCGAGCCGGTCTCGAGGTCGAGCAGGTTCGCGACGACGGTGGTCGTCCCGAGATCGAACGCGATCGCAAAGGTCCGCCCCGTAGTGTCGCCCGGCTCGACGTCGAGCAACAGGTCGTCGCAGAGAACGGCGGTGACCTTGAAGTCGGCGGCGCGCAGCGTGCCGCCGAGCGTGCGGACGACCTCGAGCGGCACGCGCAGCTCGACGTCGTCCATTGCCGCCAGCACGCGCTCGAGGTCCGACGCCTGGTCCTCGAGCGTCGGCTCCTCGAGCTCGAGGTAGCGCTTCTGCACTGCGGGCCGCAGGATCACGTGGCGGCCGACACCGACGAGCGCCGCCTTCGGCCGCGAGGAGAGCGGCGGCACCTCGACGACCAGGTCCGCCTCGGCCGGCGCACGGCAGGCGAGCCGCCAGCCCGCCTTCAGCTCCTCGATCGAGAACGCGCGCGGATCGACTGACGAGAGCGGCACCTTGCCCTCGACGACGCGCACCTTGCACTTCTTGCAGGTGCCGTGACCGCCGCAGGTCGAGTCGATCGCGATCCCGTTCCAGCTGGCGGCGTCGAAGAGCGTCGTGCCGGCGGGGACGCGCGCCTCCTTCGGCGCCGCGTCGCTGTCGCCGGTCGGCTCGAAGCGCAGCAGCACGCGATCCTTCTGCGGCAGCACCGGCAAGACCTCGGCTGCGCTCACGATGCCGCGGCCGCCTGCTTCTCGCGGAACGATGCGATCCAGCGCGCGCCCCACTCGTCGTTGCCGAGCAGGAGGTCGCCCGCCCGCACGGCGTCGACACACTCCGGCGCGCGTGCGTCCATGATCGCGCTCGTCAGCCCGTGGCTCTGTGCGATCGAGAGGAACGCGCCGCCCAGCGTGGTCCGCCGCGGCAGGCCGAACGCCGTGTTCGAGGCGCCGCACGTCGTGTTGACGCCGAGGTGCTCGCGGATCAGCGCCAGCGTCTCGACGAAGAGCGTGACCGCGTTCGGCAGCGCGCCGACGGGCATCGCGAGGGCGTCGATCACGACGTCCTCCGGCGGGATCCCGTGGTCGCCCGCGGCGGACACGATCTTCCTCGCCACCGCCAGGCGCACCTCCGGCTCCATCGGAATGTCCTCGTCGTTCGCGAGCCCGATCACCGCGGCGCCGTGCTTGGCGACGAGCGGCAGGATCGCTTCCAGTCGCTCGTCCTCGCCGGTGACGGAGTTGACGAGCGCCTTGCCCTCGTAGGCGTCCAGGCCCGCTTCGAGCGCCTCGATCACCGAGGAGTCGAGGCAGAGCGGCAGGTCGGTCAGGCCCTGCACCAGCCGTACCGCCTCGCCCATCAGCGCAACCTCGTCGGCCAGCGGGTCGCCGACGTTGACGTCGAGCACGTTCGCGCCGCCCGCGACCTGCTGGGGCACGTCGATCTCGAGCTGCGAAAGATCGCCGGCCTGGAGCAGCGCCTGGAACGCCTTCCGCCCGGTCGGGTTGATTCGCTCGCCGATGATGCAGAACGGCTGCTCGGGGCCGATGACGACCGTTTTCGAACGCGACTGGATGACGGTTTCCACTCGTCTCCCTACGCCGGAACCGAGGCCTGCCGCCGCTGCTCGATCAGCGTCTTGGCGAGGCGGACCGCGGTCGACGCGTCTGCGGCGTAGCCGTCGGCGCCCACGGCGTCCGCGTACTCCTGCGTCACCGGCGCGCCGCCGACCATCACGATCACCTCGTCGCGCAGGCCGGACTTCTGCAGCGCGTTGATGTTCGCTTTGAACATCGGCATCGTCGTCGTCAGGAAGGCCGAGAAGCCGACGATGTCGGGCTTGTGCTCCACGATCTGCTCGACGAACTTCTCGGGCGCGACGTTGACGCCGAGGTCGATGACCGTGAAGCCGGCGCCCTCGAGCATGATGTTGACGAGGTTCTTGCCGATGTCGTGCACGTCGCCCTTGACCGTGCCCATCACGAACGTGCCCACCTGGCGCGCGCCGGTCTCGGCGAGCAGCGGCCGGAGGATGTCGAGCGCGCCCTGCATCGCGCGCGCGGCGATCAGCATCTCGGGGACGAAGTAGTCGCCCCGCTCGAAGCGGGCACCGACTTCCTCGAGCGAGGGGATCAGCGCGTCGTAGAGCATCGACTCGGGGTCCATGCCGTCCTCGAGCCCGCGCTCGACGAGCTCTTTCACCTCGGGCGCATCGCCGACGAGCGTGTGGTCGTAGAGCCCTTGGAGGATCTCGTCGTGCGTCATGCTGCACCTCGCTTGTCGTCGTGATGGCCGAGCTTGTGGGAGAGGGTGAGCGCGTGCTGGACGAGCGCGGGCGCGAGCTCCTCGACGCGGCCGCGCGTCAGGCGGATCGTCGGGCCGGAGATCGAGAGCGCTGCGATCACGCTCCCGTCGCCGCCGAAGACGGGTGCCGCCATGGCGGTCAGGCCGACTTCGAGCTCGTCGACGGCGGTCGCGTACCCGCGCGCGCGAGTCGCTCCCAGGTCTTCCGGGTTGCCGTGCTCGGAGGCCGCTGCGCCCCAGGCGAGGAAGACCTTGCCGTTCGCCGTCACGTGGTAGGGGACGCGCTTGCCGACCCAGTTCGTGGAGCCGATGAAGTGCCGGCTGTCGCGCTGCGAGAGCTGGTCGACCCCGAGCGGCGTCGGAACGCCGAGGTTCACGGTCTCGCCTGACGCCTCTGCGAGCGCGTCCAGGTGCTCGTCTGCGAGCTCGACCAGCGTGACGTCGGGCTCGGTGCTCTGCGCGAAGCGGAGGAGAACCGGTCCGGGCCGCACGGGGCTGCGGTCACCGTCGCGCTGGAGCAGGCCCTGGCGCTGGAGCGCGGCCAGGAGTCTGGACGTGGTGCTCTTGGGCAGCTGCGTGGTCTCGGCCAACTCGCCGACCCCGAGCGGGCGCGAGCTCTCGACCACGCGCACGAGCAGCTGCGCGGCCCGGTCGACTGCTTGGCTTCCGGCCATAACCCATATTATGGAACACAAGTTCCACCTTCCGCAAGTCGGTCGACTCTGACAGGATCAACAGCATGTTCGTGAACCGGATGCCGCGGTACGAGATCCTCTCCGAGGAGGCCGTCGCGACCCTCGACGGCGGCTGGCGGCGGATCGTCTCCGAGCTCGGGATCGAGTTCCTGCTGCCGGAGGCGGTGGACGCCTTCGCGCAGGCCGGGCAGGAGGTGGACGGCAACCTCGTCAAGCTCGACCCCGACTTCGTGCTGGAGGAGGTCGCGAAGGCGCCGCGCGAGTTCGACGTCCAGGCGCGGAACCCGGAGCACTCGATCCACGTCGGCGGCGACCACATGTCGTTCGCCTCGGTGTACGGCCCCCCGTTCGTCCGCGAGGGCGCGGTGCGGCGCAATGCGTCGATGGACGACTTCGAGAACTTCTGCAAGCTCTCGCAGGCCTTCCCGCAGCTCGACTCGGCGGGCGGGACGATCGTCGAGCCCGAGGACACTCCGCTCGACTCGCGCCACCTCGACATGGTCCTCGCGCTCCAGACGCTGACCGACAAGCCGTACATGGGCTCGGTCACCTCGGCCGAGAACGCGAAGGACACGATCGCGATGGGCGAGATTCTCTTCGGAGGCCGCGAGGCGATCGAGGCGAAGCCGGTCTCGATTTCGCTGATCAACGTCAACTCGCCGCTCCGCTACGACGACCGGATGCTCGGGGCGATGCTCGAGTACGTCCGCGCCGGGCAGCCCGTCGTGATCACGCCGTTCCTGCTGATGGGCGCGATGTCTCCGGTCTCCGTCCCCGCGGCGCTCACCCAGCAGATGGCGGAAGCGCTCGCCGGGATCGCGCTCGCGCAGCTGATCCGGCCCGGGACGCCGGTGATCTTCGGCTCCTTCCTCTCCAACACCGACATGCAGTCGGGCTCTCCGAGCTTCGGCACGCCCGAGTCGGCCGTCGGGCTGCTCTGCACCGGCCAGATCGCGCGCCACTTCGGCCTGCCCTGGCGCAGCGGCGGCGGGCTCACGTCGAGCCAGACCGCCGACGCCCAGGCTGCCTACGAGGCGATGATGACGATGCTTCCGACCTTCCTCGCCGGTGCGAACTGGGTCATGCACTCGGCGGGCTGGCTGGAATCGGGACTCGTGTCGTGCTACGAGAAGTTCGTGATCGACATCGAGATCCTGCGGATGCTGAAAGAGGAGTTCACGCCCCTCGAGGTGGACGAGGCGAGCCTCGCTTGGGGCGCGCACCAGGAGGTCGGGCACGGCGGCCACTTCCTCGGCGCCGTGCACACGCTCGAGCGCTTCCGCGAGTGCTTCTACCGGCCGCTCCTCTCCTCGACGGAGAACTTCGAGCGCTGGAAGAAGCTCGGCGAGCGCGACGCCACCACGCGCGCAGGCGAGATCTGGCGCAAGACGCTCGAGGAGTACGAGCAGCCGCCCCTCGACGACGGGATCCGCACGTCGCTCGGGGAGTACGTCGTCCGCCGCCGCGCCGAGCTCGGCGACTAGAGAGCGAAGGAGGGTCTGTTGGCAGTAGAGGTGGAGGTGGTGCGCTCGGTCGAGGTGCCGACGCGGATGGTGCACGGGCCTGGAGCGCTCGCGCGGCTCGGCGAGCTCCAGCGCGAGCTCGGGATTGCGAGGCCGCTGCTCGTGACGGACAAGGGCGTGGCCGCGGCCGGGCTCGTCGAGCGGGCGCTCGAGCAGCTGGACGACGCCGTGCTCTTCGACGGCGTCCGGCCGAACCCGGATCTCGAGCTCGTCGGCGAGGGATCTGCGGCCTATCGCGAGGCCGGTTGCGACGGGCTCGTCGGGCTCGGAGGCGGCTCGTCGATGGACGCCGCGAAGGCGATCGGGGTCGAGATCGTCCACGGCGGCCCGATCCTCGACTTCGAGTACGGCGGGACGCCGTTGACGCAGCGCGTGCCGCCGCTGGTCGCGATCCCGACCACGGCGGGCACCGGCAGCGAGGTGACGCTCTGGGCAGTGATCACCGATCACGAGCGGCAGATCAAGTTCAACGTCGGCGGGACGCCTCTTATCGGCCCGCACGCGGCGCTGATCGACCCCGAGCTGATGCTGGGCCTGCCGCCCGCGGTCACCGCGGCGACCGGCCTTGACGCGCTCTCCCACGGGATCGAGTGCTACACCTGCGACTACCACCAGCCGTTCAACGACGCCGTCGCGCTGCACGCGATCGAGCTCGTGGGCGGCTGGCTGCGGCCCGCGTTCGAGGACGGCTCGAACCTCGAGGCCCGCACGCACATGGCGCACGCCGCGACGCTCGGGGGCATGAGCTACGGCACCGAGAGCGCCGGGGCCGCGCATGCGATGAGCCAGTCGGCCGGCGGCGTCCACGACTGCCCGCACGGGGCGCTCACCGCCCGCGTGCTCGTCCCCGTCTGCCGCTACAACGTCCCGACCGCGCCCGAGCGCTACGCGCGTATCGCGCAGGCGCTCGGCGTCGACACCTCCGGAATGGCCATCGACCAGGCGGCGTACGCGGGGGTGGACGAGCTCGCGCGACTGACGGACGACGTCGGCATCCCCTCGATGGCCGAGCTGGGCTTCTCGGAGGACGAGATCCCGATGCTCGCGCGCATCGCCTACGAGGATCCGCAGACGTTCGGCAACGCGCGCGAGGTCGACGTCAAGGCCTACGAGGAGATCTACCGGGAGGCTTTTGCAGCGTGAGCACAGCGACGACTGACTATGGGATGGTGATCGGCGGCGAGTGGACCGACTCCGATGCGCGGCTGGAGGCGACGAGCCCCGCGAGCGGTGAGGTGCTCGGCTCCGTTCCCGAGGGGACGCGCGAGGACGCGCAGCGGGCGATCGCCGCGGCGAACGGCGCGTGGCGCGACTGGTCGCGCCGCTCGGCCTTCGAGCGTGCGCACGCGATGGAGCGGGTCGCGGACCTGATCGTCGAGCGCCGCGACGAGCTCGCGCTGACCCTGACGCTCGATCAGGGCAAGCCGCTGCACAGCGAGTCGTACGGCGAGGTGGACGAGCTGATCGAGTACTGGCGGATGGCGGCCGCAGACGTGAAGCGGCTCGACGGCACGATGCCGCCCTCGGTCGACGCTTCGAAGCGGATCCTGGGCTACCGCGTCCCACGCGGAGTCGTCGGCGTGATCACACCGTGGAACTGGCCCTACACGATGCCCGCGGAGCTGCTCGCTCCTGCGCTTGCGGCCGGCAACGCCGTCGTGTGGGCGCCGGCCTCGTCGACCTCGATCTGCGCGGTGAAGCTCGCGGAGTGCATCGTCGACGCAGAGCTTCCCGCCGGCGTCTTCTCGATGGTCACGGGCCGCGGCGCCGTTGTCGGCGACGAGGTCGCCGGCAACCCGGGCACGCATGCGATCGGCTTCATCGGCTCCGTCGAGACCGGGTTGAAGGTCGCGACGCGGGGGGCCGGGAAGGCGATGGTGCTCGAGCTCGGCGGCAACGGGCCGATGATCGTGCTCGAGGACGCCGACGTGGCCGGGGCGGCCGAGGCGAGTCTCGTCGCCTCCTTCCTCTGTGCCGGACAGAGCTGCACGGCGGGGGAGCGGTTCCTCGTCCACGAGGCCGTGCACGACGAGTTCGTGGAGCGTCTCCGGGCGGCGGTCGAGCGCGAGATCCGGCTCGGCGATCCGCTGCAGACCGAGACGACGATGGGGCCGCTGAACAACGAGTCGACGGCGGAGAAGATGGATCAGCACGTCGCGGACGCGCTCGACCGCGGCGCCGAGCTCATCGCCGGCGGCGCGCGCGCCGAGGGCTTCCCGACGGCGCTGTACTGGCAGGCGACCGTCCTCGATCGCGTCACGGAGGAGATGGAGGTCGCGCGGGAGGAGACGTTCGGGCCCGTGATCCCGATCACGACGATCGCGAGCGACGAGGAAGCGCTGCAGATCGCGAACGCGTCTCCGTACGGCCTTCTGACCGCCGTCTGGACGCGCGACCTGGCCCGCGGCCTGCACTTTGCGGAGGCGGTGGACGCCGGCTGGGTGAACATCAACGAGTCGACGAACTACTGGGAGAGCCATCTCCCGTTCGGCGGCCGCTCGGGCAAGAGCTCCGGGGTCGGCCGCGTCGGCGGCCGCGAGGCGATGGAGACGTTCACCGAGCCGAAGACCGTAGTGGTGACGCTGTAGGAGGGTTTGGCGAAATATCGGCTGTGCCGCCGGGCCGCGGCGACGAGCGACATTCCGCCAAACCCTCCTGCGTGTTTGAAACCACGAACCGAACCCTGTTCAATCGAGGATGACGATGTGGGAGAGGACGATGTGAGCGCGACTGCGGTGACGAGCGCTGCGGCCCCGCGCGTTTCGCGCGACGGGCCACCGCTGATCCGCGCGGAGGGGATCTGGAAGATCTTCGGCCCGCGCGGCGATCGCCTGCTCGGCACCGATGACGTCAACCTGCCGCGCCGGGAGCTGCGCGCCAAGACGGGCTGCGTGGTCGCGGTCCGGGACGTGTCGATCGAGGTGTGGCCCGGTGAGGTCTTCGTCGTCATGGGGCTCTCCGGCTCGGGCAAGTCGACGCTCGTGCGCACGCTGATCCGGTTGATCGAGCCGACGGCCGGGTCGATCGAGATCGACGGCCGCGACGTGATGGCGGCGGGCCGCGGCGAGCTGCGCGAGTTGCGGCGGCACACCGTCTCGATGGTCTTCCAGCACTTCGGCCTGCTCGCGCACCGGCGGGTCGTCGACAACGTCGCCTTCGGCCTCGAGGTGCAGGGCGTGCCGAAGGCCCAGCGCCTCGCGCGGGCGGAAGAGGTGCTGCAGCTCGTCGGCCTCGAGGACTCCGGCAAC
Source organism: uncultured Gaiellaceae bacterium (assembly GCA_963749515.1). Lineage (GTDB taxonomy): Bacteria > Actinomycetota > Thermoleophilia > Gaiellales > Gaiellaceae > Gaiellasilicea. The sequence continues at coordinate 146,313 of CAVVMR010000009.1, read as the reverse complement.
CAGTTCCCTGACCAGCTCTCCGGCGGGATGCAGCAGCGCGTCGGTCTGGCGCGGGCTTTTGCCGTCGATCCGAAGGTGATGCTCTACGACGAGCCGTTCAGCGCGCTCGATCCGCTGATCCGCAGGGACATGCAGGACGAGGTCTGCCGGCTCCAGCTCGAGACGGGCAAGACGATGCTCTTCATCACGCACGACCTGCCGGAGGCGCTTCGCCTCGGCGACCGGATCGCGATCATGCGCGACGGCGCCATCGTCCAGCTCGGCACGCCGGAGGAGCTCGTCGGCGAGCCGGCGGACGAGTACGTCGCCAACTTCGTGCGCGACATCCCGAAGAGCAACGTGCTGACGCTCCGCTGGATCATGCGCGACCCGACACCCGAGGATCCCACCGACGGCCCGAAGCTCGATGTCACGACGACCGTCAGCAAGGCCGCGCCTGCTCTCGCAGCGAGCGAGAAGCCCGTCTGCGCGATCGAGGACGGGAAGATCGTCGGCATCGTCGACCGCGAAGCGGTGTTTCAGGCGATCGCCGACGAGCGAGGCGATTGAGTGGCCTCGGTTCTCGCCGAGCGGGTCACCCATGCGCCGATCGTCGTCCATCGAGCCTGGTGGCGGGGCAGGCTCGTCCAGGTCGGGGCGATCGTCGCGCTGATGTACGGCGCCTACCGGGCGTGGGGACTCGAATACCCCTGGCCGAACGACCTCGTCTGGAACCAGCTGTCCATCCATCTCGACAACTTTCAGACCTGGCTTCTCACCGAGCGTGGGAAGGAGGATCAGTCGATCGTGTTCACGGTCTTCGAGGGCTTCAGCTCGGCGGTCGACCATCTGGTGGAGTGGTTCAACCGGCTGCTGATCTGGATGACGTGGGCCGGGACGACGATCGCAGGTGTTGCGCTCGTCCTACGCTTCGGCGGCCCGCGCGCGGCTCTCTTCACGCTCGCTGCGTTCGCGACGTTCGCGCTGTGTGGCCTCTGGGAAGAAAGCATGGAGACGCTGGCCCTGATGCTCGTGGCGGTCGGACTGTCCCTCCTCGTTGGGATCCCAGTGGGAATCGTGGCCGGCCGCTCCGACCGGTTTCGCCGGGTGATCACGCCGGTGCTCGATGCGATGCAGATCGTCCCCGCTTTTGCGTACCTGATGCCGGTCGTGATTCTCTTCTCGATCGGACCGGCCGCCGCCGTCGTCGCGACCATGATCTACGCCACCCCGCCGGCGATTCGGATCACGGCGCTCGGGATCCGCGGGGTGCCGGTCAACACGGTCGAGGCGGCCTCGTCGATGGGCGCCACCCGGACGCAGCTGCTCGGCAAGGTGCAGCTCCCGCTCGCCCGGCGGATGATCCTGCTGGGCGTCAGCCAGACGATCCTCTTCGCGCTCTCGATGGTCGTGATCGCGGGCCTGATCGGCGGCGGCGGCCTCGGAGCAGTCGCCACGAACGGCTTGTCCTCGAACCCGGCTCTCGCGATCCTCGCCGGGCTCGTGATCGTCGTGATGGCGATGGCTCTCGACCGTTCCTTCGAGGCGATCGCCGAGCGAACCGACCCGGCGACCCAGCACCTCGACGCGACCTGGAAGCGGAGAGGCCTCGGGACGCTGGTGCTCGGCGCGACGATCGTACTGGGGGTAGTGATCTCGAAGGTCGCCGGCGCCGGCCCCGCGTATCCGGACGAAGCCGGCAGCTCGCCACGCACAGCGACGATCGAGGAGTGGCTGCTGGCGAAGATCCAGGTCGTGCTCGACTACGTGCAGGACCCCACCACCTGGCTCTTCGCGGTCACCGAACGGGTCGGCATCTTCATCCTCCAGCAGCTCCTGCTTCCGCTGCAGGAGTTCCTGGTCGAGGCGCCCTGGTTCACGACCGTCGCCGGCCTGACGGCGATCGCCTTCGTCATCAGCGGCCTTCGGCCCGCGCTCACGACGCTCGCGATGCTCAGCATGATCGGGCTCACGGGTGTCTGGGCGCTCGCGATGGACACGCTCTCGCAGGTGCTCGTGGCCACGGCGATCGCCGTCGTGCTCGGGGTCGTCCTCGGTGTCCTGGCGGCCGAGAGCAACCGCTTCTCGAAGGCGATGAGGCCCGTCAACGACCTGCTGCAGACGCTGCCGCAGCTCGTCTACATCATTCCGTTCATCTACCTGATGCCGATCTCGATCGTGCCGGGGATCGTGGCAGGCGTCCTGTACGCGTTCCCCGTCACGCTGCGGCTCGTCGAGCGCGGCGTGCGCGACGTGGCGCCCACGTCGGTCGAGGCGGCGAGCGCCTTCGGAGCCTCGAGACGGCAGGTGCTGATGAAGGTCAAGCTTCCGCTGGCGGGTGACGCCGTGATGCTCGGCATCAACCAGGCGATCATCATGGTGCTCGCAGTGGTCGTCATCGCCGGGCTCGTCGGGTCCGGCGGCCTCGGGTACGAGGTTGCGCAAGGTCTCGTCCGCGGGCAGTTCGGGCAGGGCGTGATCGCCTCGCTCGCGATCCTCGCGCTGGGTATCGCTCTCGACCGCGTCACTCAGGGGACGCGCCAATCGAAGAAGGAGGGCATCGCATGAAAAGCAGTGCCGGGTCACACAATCAGAGGGAGGGTCGGATGTCGGTTCGACGTGGCTGGCTGGGCCTTGGAGGCCTGGTCGGCCTCACGCTCGTGGCAGTAGCGGCGCTTGCCGTATCGGGCAGTGCGTTCGGGAAGGCGGCAGCCCCGAGCTGCGGCACGGTGACCATCAACGAGCAGTCGTGGTCGGGCTCCACGGCGAACACGTACGTGGCGAAGTACGTGCTCGAGAAGAGGCTCGGCTGCAAGGTGAAGCTCACGCAGGTCACCGAGGGCCCGCCGTACTTTCAGGCGATGCGGGACGGCAAGGTCGACGTCGCGCTCGAGGACTGGGACAACACGGCGACCAAGCAGGCCGCGCCGTACATCAAGGACAAGTCGGTTCGCATCGTCGGCTCGAACGGGATCACCGGCGTCATCGGCTGGTACATCCCGCGCTACCTGCTGAAGCAGTACCCCGCGTTCAAGACGTGGCGGGGACTGAAGGGCAAGGAGTCCGTGTTCAAGTCACCCGAGTCGGGCTCGCAGGGGATGTTCCTCGGCGGCGATCCCTCCTACGTGCAGAAAGACCGGGCACTGATCAAGGAGCTCGGCCTGAACCTCAAGCACGTGGTCGCGGGCGCCGAGCCGGCGCAGGTGGCTCGCTGGAGCCAGCTGTACAAGCAGAAGAAGCCGGTTCTCTTCTACTGGTACGACCCGCAGTACCTGAACGCGCAGTACGACCTGGTTCGCATCCAGCTGCCGAAGCGCTTCAACGGCTGCCTGGACGACGAGAAGCAGTCCGGGAAGCACGCGTGCGAGTACCCGTCCTACGGCCTCGACAAGCTCATCTCGAAGAAGTTCGCGACGAGCGGCTCGCCGGCCGTCAAGTTCGTGCGGAACTGGAAGTGGACGTCGAAGGACCAGAATTTCGTCGCCAACCTCATCTCAGGCAAGAAGATGAAGCCCGAGAAGGCGGCGGAGCAGTGGGTCAAGGCGAATCCCGGCAAGGTCAACGCCTGGTTGAAGTAGCAGGCGACGTCGGCGCGATGAGGGGCGGCGGCGTCCGCCGCCTCTCATCCACCGGCGCCGAGGACCGCGACGCCGCACGCGACGAGAATCGCTCCCGTCAGGCGCGCCGGCGTCACGTGCTCCTTCAGCACGACAGCTGCGAGGAGCGTCGCGATCACGACGCTCGTCTCGCGCACGGCCGCCACCGATGCCGCTGAGGCGCGCTCCAGCGCCGCGAGCACGAGCGCGTACGCGGTGAACGTCGCGATCCCGGCGACGACCGAGGAGCGGTTGAGCTCGCTCCGCAGCGCCACGGTGCCCCCGCGCAGCCGCGCCACCCAGCCCGCGTAGAGGACGGCCGGCGCGATCATCGAGACCTCGAGATACGCAATCGGCGTCGCGTAGTCGAGCCCGCGCTTGTCGACGAGCGTGTACGAGGCGATCACGGCTGCGATCGCAAGGCCGAAGACGACGCCGGTCGCATCGCCGCGGACGCCCCGGATCGCGAGCACCCCGAGCCCGACGAGGACGACGCCGGCTGCCTGCGCCGCCGACGTGCCGTAACCGAGCACGACGATGCCTGCGAGCAGGACGAGCGTCGGCGCCACCCCGCGCGCGACCGGATACACAACCGACACCTCGGCCCTCCGATATCCCGTGATCAGCAGCGCGAAATAGAGGAGCTGCAGGCCGCTCGTGACGACGAGATACGGCCAGACCTCCCGCTCGAGCCCCCAGGCGAAGAGCGAGACGGGAGCGAAGACGAGCACCGAGACGACGAGGGCCACGGCTGTGGCCGCCTCGGGGTCGCGCGCCCGCGCGAGCAGCAGGTTCCAGAGCGCGTGCACGAACGCCGCCGCGAGCGCAAGCGAAAGTGCGGAGAGCGGCATCGGTTTCTGACCCTAATCTCTGGGAGCGTAATCTCTCCAGACGTGCCGATTCGTGCGGTGATCTTCGACTTCAACGGCACGCTCTCCCAGGACGAGCCGGTCCTCTGCCGCATCTACCGCGAGCTCTTCGCCGAGTACGGGCAGCCGATCTCCGACCGCGAGTACTACGAACGCCTCTCCGGGCTCGCGGAGCACGCCATTGCCGAGCTCTGCCTCGGGCCGGGTGACCCGCGCATCGCCGCCTTCATCCGGGAGCGGATCGACCGCTACCGCAGCACGGTTGCGGACGGATCGACGGTGACCGACGCGATGCGCGACGCCGTGCGCTTCGCCGCCGAGCGGGCGCGGCTCGCGATCGTCTCCGGTGCCGCGCGCGAGGAAATCCTTCCGGTGGTCGCGGCAGCCGGGCTCGGCGACCTCTTCGCGATCGTCGTCACCGACGACGACGTGGCTCTCGGCAAGCCCGACCCCGAGAGCTACCTGCTCGCACTCGCGGCACTCGGGGTCGCGGGCGAGGAGACGCTCGTGTTCGAGGACACCGAAGCCGGAGTCGCGTCGGCCAAGGCCGCCGGTGCACAGGTCGTGGCCCTGCTCGGGACGCAGGCGCCCGAACGGCTCGCGCAGGCCGACGAGGTGGTGGAGACGATCGACGTCCCGTTGCTGCGGCGCCTGCTCGGATGACGTGGACGATCGCCCATCGGGGAGCGTCCTGGGAGCTGCCGGAGAACACGCCGGCGGCGTTCGAGCGGGCGATCGAGCTGGGTGTCGAATTCGTCGAGTTCGACGTCCACGCCGCAGCCGACGGCTCGCTCGTCGTCAGCCACGACCCGCCGGTCGGCGGCGAGCCGAAGCTCGAGGAGATCGTCGACCAGTGCGCGGGGCGGGTGGGGCTGATGTGCGAGCTCAAGAGCCCGTGGCGCTACCGGCGCCACGACGTCGTTGCGCGCACGGTCGCGCTGCTCCCGGAGGACGCCGTCGTCGTCAGCTTCGAGTCGCAGGCGCTCCGTCAGGTGCGGGGGCTGCGGACGCTGCAGCACGTCGGCCTCGGCATCTCGATCCGGCGAGCGGCGGCCTACGCGTGGGGAGTCGGCTTCTGGGACCGGCGCGCACGGCGCCGCGGAATCGAGCTGGCGCGCAGCCTCGGCCTGAAGACGACCGTCTACACGGTCAACGATCCGGCCCGGATGCGCGAGCTTGCCGCGCTCGGGGTCGACGGGATCTTCAGTGACCGTCCGGAGCTGCTGCTGGAGACGGTTCGAGGGTGAGCACCCGCGCCGTCTCGCCGGGGAAGCGCGCCTGCACCTTCATCCCCACCGGATAGGCGTTTGCCCGCGTCGCGGGCACGTCGGCCGTCACCTCGCTGTCTCCGGAGGTCAGCTTCAGCCGCATCATCGCGCCGAGGAACGTGTGCGAGACGATCTCGCCCGTGATCACGCCCGAGCCGTCGCCGTTTGCAGGCTGGAGCTCCACCGTCTCCGGTCGCACCAGCACCATGACGCGCTCTCCCTTCGTGCGGCCGCGCACGGCGGCGATCGAGAGGAGCTTGTCGCCGTAGGCGACGACGCCGTCCTCCTCGACCGTTCCCTCCAGCCGGTTCATGGTGCCCACGAACTCCGCCACGAACGGAGTCGCGGGAGCGTCGTAGATCTCGCCGGGAGCGGCGATCTGCTCGATCCGGCCCTGCGCGAGCACCGCAACCCGGTCTGAGATCGAGAGCGCCTCCTCCTGGTCGTGGGTGACGTAGATCGTGGTGATCCCGAGCCGGCTCTGGATCCGCCTGATCTCCTCGCGCAGCTGCACGCGGACCTTGGCGTCGAGAGCCGAGAGCGGCTCGTCGAGGAGCAGGACGCGCGGCTCGATCGCGAGCGCGCGGGCGAGTGCGACGCGCTGCTGCATGCCGCCCGAGAGCTGATGCGGGTAGCGCTTGCCGGCATGCCCCAGGCCGACGAGCTCGAGCAGGTCGCGCACCTTGGCCGCACGGCCGGCGCGATCGACCCCGCGGATCTTCAGCCCGTACTCGACGTTGCGCTCCGCCGTCATGTTGGGGAAGAGCGAGTACGCCTGGAAGACCATCCCCATGTTGCGCTTGTTGGGGGGTACGCGAGTCATGTCCTTGCCGTCGACGAGGATGCGCCCGTGATCGGGACGGTCGAAGCCCGCGACGAGGCGAAGCGCGGTCGTCTTGCCGCACCCGGAGGGGCCGAGCAGCGAGAGAAACTCACCCTCCTCGAGCGAGAGGTCGATCCCGTCCAGCGCGACGACTTCGGCAAACTCGCGCCGCAGCTCCTGGAGCTCGACGTAGGCCATCAGGTGGCTCCTCCGCCGCGGATTCCCCGGCCGCGGCCGACGAGCAGCAGCGCGAGCATCGCGAGCCAGGTGATGCCGAAGCTCATCAGCGAGACGGCTGCTGCGGGGTAGGTCTTGGTCTCCTGGATGTACGAGATGTACGTCGGAAAGGTGCTGAAGGTCGCGAGCACAGCGATCGTGAACTCGCCCATCACGATCGCGAGCGTCAGGAAGGCGCCGGCGAGCGCAGCCGCGCGGATGTTCGGCAGGATGACGCGGAAGAGCGTCGTCCGCCAGGAGGCGCCGAGGCTCTGCGACGCCTCCGTCAGCGTGTGCACGTCGATCGCCCGGAAGCCCGTGTCGAGCGAGAAGTACATGTACGGGAAGGCGAGGATCACGTATGCGGCGACGAGGAATCCGTACGGCTCCGCGTAGAACCACGATGGGCTGCCGCGGTACAGCTCCAGCAGCCCGACGACGAGCACGATCGGCGGGATGACGAAGGGCACCAGCGCGAGGAACCCGATCAGGGGCCGCAGGCGCGGCACCTTCAGGTGCACCCAGTACACCGTCGGCACCAGGATCAGCAGGGCGATCGCGATCGTCTCGAGCGAGAGCAGGAACGAGATGCGCAGCGTCTTCCAGAACTCCGGGTCGTCGGCGATCACCTGGTAGCCGCCGAACGTGCAGCACTCACCCGTGATCTCGTCCTTGAGGCTGAACAGGAAGGTGCCGAGGAGCGGCAGCAGGAAGAACGCGAGGGCGACCACGAGCCAGACCACCGCGCTCGGTGCGATCCGGGTCTTCATCGCACCCACCGGGACGTGATCCGCTGCAGCGGTATGTAGACCGCCATCATCAGCCCGAGGACGACGAACATCCCGAGTGCGAGCGCCTCTGCGAGGTGCGGGTTGGAGAGCACGTCGCCGCTCACGAGATAGCCGATCTGGAGTGGCACGAGCTGAACGAACCCGCCCGTCAGGCCGTACGCAGTGGCATAGGCGGCGAACGAGTTGCCGAAGAGGAGCACCATCGCGCTGAGCAGCGACGGCGCGAGCACCGGCAGCCCGATGTAGCGCCAGAACTGGAGCTTCGTCGCGCCGAGGTTCGCGGACGCCTCCCGCCACTCGCGGCGGAGCCCGTCGAGGGCCGGGGCGATCACGAGGATCATCAGCGGGATCTGGAAGTAGAGGTAGACGATCTCGACGCCCGTCTTCGAGAAGAGCGTGAAGCCGTGCTGGTAGGGGTCGTAGCCCTGGTTCGCGAGAAACTGGGTGACGATCCCGATGTTGCCGAGCGTCGCGATGAAGGCGAACGCGAGCGGAATGCCCGCGAAGTTGGCCGCCACGCCGGAGAAGGTGGTGAGGACGGTCCGGACGACGCGCGGTGTGCCATCCCGGACGGCGGCGTACGCGATCAGGCACCCCAGCCCGCCGCCGGCCAGTGCCGTCACGAGACTTACCTCGATCGAGTTCTTGAAGCCGGTGAGATACGGCTCCTTGAAGATCTCGCGCACGTTCGCGGTCGTCCACCCGCCGTCGAGCGACTCGAAGGCGCCCAGCAGCACCTGCGCCGCCGGCAGGAGCAGGAAGAGCACCGCGTAGGCGACGAACGGGACGACGCCGAGCCACACGAGGCGCGGACGAAGGCCGCGGCCGGTTTTCACCGGCCGCGGCGCCTCGGTCGTTTCGAGCGTCGCGCTCAGGGCGCTACGCGCCGATTTTCTTCGGCCAGTCCTTCGCGATCAGCTTCGACGCGCGATCGTTCTGCGTCGGATTCGCGAACCGCACCTTCGCGTATGCAGCCGGCGACGGCAGAGCCCTGACGAGCGCTCCCGGCACGACCTTCCGCCGCGCCATGTCGGCGAAGCGGGCCGGATGCGAATAGCCCTTGAGCCAGAGCAGCTGGCCTGCGTCCGAGTAGAGGAACTCCTGCCAGAGCCGCGCCGCCCACGGGTGCGGTGCATAGCGGGAGATGGCCTGTGCGTAGTGGGCGCCGTAGACGCCCCTCGACGGGATCGAGACCTTGATCTTCGCGGCCGGGAACTCCTTGATGTACGCCAGGTTCAGGTAGTCCCAGTCGATGACGATTGGCGTCTGGCCCGACGCGATCGTCTGCGGCGTCGCCTGCACCGGGACGAAGTTGCCGGCGTCCTTGAGACGCACGAAGAAGTCGATCCCGGGGCCGACGTTGTTGAGCGAGCCTCCGTTCGCGAGCGCCGCCGAGAAGACGCCGGCGACCGCCGACCCCGACGAGAGCGGGCTGCCGTTGAGAGCGACCTGATTCGAATACTCCGGCTTGAGCAGGTCGGCCCAGCTCTTCGGGACGTTCTTCACGACCCTCGTGTTGACGCCGAACGAGATGACGCCCCAGTAGTCCGCCAGCCAGCGGCCGCGAGGATCCTTCATCGCTACGGGAACGCTCCCCCAGAAGCGGTTGCGGTAGGTCGCGTAGAGACCCTCCTTCGCTCCGGCGATCGCGAACGCCGGGCCGACATCGAGGACGTCAGGTGCGCGCGAGTCGCTCTTCAGCGAGCGAACGGCCTGGTTCTCCTCGGCGGACGAGCCGTTCGGGTTGCTGTTCGTGATCTTGACCCCGAATCGCTTCTGGAAGGTGGACATGATCTCGCCGTAGTTCGCCCAGTCGGGCGGCAGGGCGATCGTGTTGAGGCGGCCTTCCCGCTTGGCCTCGGCGAGGATCGTCTTGTAGTTGGCGACGGTGCCGCGGGTTGGAGGCGCGGCTGCTCCCGCACGCCCGGTGCGCGCGAGCGCGGTCGCCGGTGCGAGGACCGTGAGGCCTGCGGCTGCGGCGAGCGACCGGCGAAGCATCGAGCCGCGGCTCATCCCCTCCTCGGCGACCAGGCGGGCTACCACCGAGTCCATTCCCTCGAGATCGTCCTCCTGCAGTGCACGGTCCAGGATCTCGTCGATCTCCCAGTGCTGGCCCATTGCTGCCCTCCCGGTCGAATGTGAAAGGCCAGCGTAAGCCGGGGCGTTCGACGATTCAAGGGGCGGTTGTAGGGTCTTCACCGGTATGGCACCGGTTCGAACCGATCCCTTCACGGTCGAGGGTGAGTGGCTGCGCTGCGCTCTGCATGCGCACACGACCGGCTCCGACGGCGAGCTCGATCCCGACGCGCTCGCGGCTCACTACGGTCGCGCGGGCTTCGACGTGCTCGCGATCACCGACCACTGGAAGCGGACCGAGGCGACGTCGAACGGGCGCCTGCTCGTGCTCCCGAGCGTCGAGCTGAACTGCATCCTTCCGGCCGCCCGCGACGGCCATGTGCTCGGCTTCGGGATCTCGGCGGACGCCGATCTCGCCGCGCTCGGCGCCGAGTACGCGGATCTCGACCGCACCGCCGGGTTCATCGCAGAGCACGGCGGGGTCGCCTACCTCGCGCATCCCTACTGGACAGGGGCGATCCCCGGCACGCTCGAGCTGCCCGAGAACGTCGCCGGGATCGAGGTCTGGAACGCCGGCTGCGAGCTCGAGGTGGGGCGGGGGCTGTCCTCCGTGCACTGGGACGAGCTGCTCGAGGCCGGCCGCCGGTGCTTCGGGCTCGTGACTGACGACTCCCACCATCCGGGCTTCGACTCGGGCTACGGCTGGACGTGGCTGCGGGTGCCGGAGCGGAGCGCCGAGGCGGTGCTCGCAGGGCTCGCAGCGGGCTCCTTCTACGGCAGCTCGGGGCCTGTCCTGCACGACGTCGCGGTCGACGGCGAGGAGATCGAGGTGCGCTGCAGCCCGGCCCGCTCCGTGACCCTCGTCTCCGGTCGAACCGAGGGAGCGGCCGTGAACGCCGGCAGGCTCGGCTACCGGTATTCGGGTGAGGTGGTCGCCGAGGACGACGCCGGAATCACCCACGCGCGGCTCCGGCGGCCCTTCGGCGCGCGCTACGCGCGCATCGAGGTGACCGACGCCAAGGGCAGTCGCGCGTGGACGAATCCGCTTTGAGGGACCTCTCTCAGCTCGCAGAGCGGCGATTCGACGTGCTGGTGATCGGAGGCGGCATCGTCGGAGCCGGGATCGCGAACGAGGCTGCGCAGGCCGGCCTGACGGTGGCGCTGGTCGAGCGTGGGGACTTCGGCGGAGCAACCTCGAGCGCGTCGTCGAAGCTGATCCACGGCGGTCTGCGCTACCTCCGCCTGGGTGACGTCAAGCTCGTGCGCGAGGCGCATCGCGAGCGCCGCGCGCTCCTCGAGACCGTTGCGCCGCACCTCGTCCGGAGGCTGCCGTTCCTGTTCCCGCTCTACCGGGACGGCCCCTACCGGCCGACGACGCTCCGGCTCGGGCTTGCGCTCTACTCCGGGCTCGCCGGCGACCGGCTCGGGGGCGTGCTCCCACCGGCGCGGGCGCTGCAGAGCATCCCCGACCTCCGGCTCGAGGGCCTGCGCGGTTGTGGCGTCTACATCGACTCGTTCACCCACGACGGCCGGCTCTGTCTCGCCAACGTGCGGGCGACCGCCGCCGCCGGCGGCGTGGTCGCGAACTACGCGGAGGTGGTCGCGCTCCGGCACGTGGCGGGCCGAGTGCGCGGCGCCGAGATCCGCGACCGCCTGTCGGGCGAGACGGTCTCCGTCGAAGCGCGCACCGTGGTGAACGCCACCGGCCCGTGGATCGACGGCATTCGCGACCTCGAGGACGCCGCCGCGCCGCCGCTCGCCCGCCTGTCGAAGGGCGTGCACCTACTCCTGGACCTCGACCGTCCGTGGTCTGCGGCGCTGACGATTCCGCACGACTCGGTGCGTGTCACGTTCGCGTACCCGTGGCAGGGGATGTTGCTGCTCGGGACGACCGACTCGCTCTACGAGGGCGACCCCTCGGAGGTGAGCGTCGAGCCCGCAGACATCGCTCGTGTCCTCGACGAGGCGGCGGTCGGGGTCGAGCGCGACGTGCTCGACCCGAGTCGGATCCGGGCCGGCTTCGCGGGGCTGCGCGTCCTTCCCGGTCTGAGCGGCGAGACGCTCACCGCGCGGCGGGAGACGCAATACGTCCTCGGCCGCGGCGGGATGCTGACGGTGGCCGGCGGGAAGCTCACCACCTACCGCCGGATCGCGCTCAACGCGCTCGAGCGGCTGCGGCCCGAGCTCGGTGGGCTGCGGTTCGAGCCGGTGCCGCTGCCGCTGCCGGGTGCGCGCGGGCTCGGCGGCGCGAGCGTCCGCGTCGCGCGCAGCTTTCCTGAGCTCGATCCCGTGACCCGCTCACACGTCCTCCACCTCTACGGCAGCCTCGCGGAGGAGATGCTCGCGCCCGCGCTCCTCGAGCCTGCGTTGCTCGAGCGGATCCATCCCGACGCGCCGGACGTTCTCGCGCAGATCGGATACGCGGCCGAGCACGAGTGGGCGGCCGGCGTCGAGGACGTCGTCTGGCGACGGACGACGCTCGGCTACCGCGGTCTTGCCGATGCCGCCGCCGCGACGGTGGCGGAGGCTCTCGGGTACCCGGCGGCATTAGGCTCCGCCTGATGCAGACGGAGATGCCGTCGAGTCTCGAGATCGCGCAGGCCGCGACCCTGAGGCCGATCGAGGAGATCGCCGCCGCCGCCGGCCTCCAGCCGGAGGAGGTCGAGCCGTACGGCCGCACGAAGGCCAAGATCGACCTCAGCGTCCTCGAGCGGCTCCGCGAGACAGCGGACGGAAAGCTGATCTGCGTCACTGCGATCACGCCCACCAAGGCGGGCGAAGGAAAGACGACGACCTCCGTCTCCCTGACGCAGGGCCTCGGCCACATCGGCCGCAAGTCGGTGCTCTGCCTGCGGGAGGCGTCGCTCGGGCCGGTCTTCGGGATCAAGGGCGGCGCCGCAGGAGGCGGCTACGCACAAGTCGTGCCGATGGAGGACCTGAACCTCCACTTCACGGGCGACATCCACGCGATCGGCGCCGCCAACAACCTTCTCGCCGCGATGCTCGAGGCGCACATCCTGCACGGCAACGTGCTGCAGATCGACCCGCTCTCGGTCAGCTGGCGCCGGTGCGTCGACATCAACGACCGCGCGCTGCGGGACATCGCGCTCGGTCTCGGAGGGCGCGCGAACGGGTACCCGCGCCAGTCCGGCTTCGACATCACGGCTGCCTCCGAGGTGATGGCGATCGTCGCCGTCGCCCGCGACCTGCACGACCTGCGCGAGCGGCTCGGCGCGATCACCGTCGCCTACACCTTCGAAGGCGAGCCGGTGCTCGCTGAGCAGCTCAAGGCTGCGGGTGCCATGACCGTGCTCCTCAAGGACGCCCTGAAGCCGAATCTCGTCCAGACGCTCGAGGGGCAGCCGGCGCTCGTCCACTGCGGGCCGTTCGCGAACATCGCCCACGGCAACAACTCGCTCGTCGCCGACCTCGTGGCGCTGAAGCTCGGCGACTACGTCGTCACCGAATCGGGGTTCGGCGCGGACATGGGGATGGAGAAGTTCCTGAACATCGTCTGCCGCGCGGGCGGCCTCAGCCCGAGTGCGGTCGTGCTCGTTGCGACGGCCAAGGCGCTCAAGCATCACGGCGGCGACCCGGACGGCGGGCTGGACGCGATCGAGCGCGGCGCCGAGAACCTGCGGCGCCATCTCGAGATCGTCTCCGAGTTCGGGCTGCGGGCCGTCGTGGCCGTGAACCGCTTCCCGGGCGACACGGACGACGAGGTGGACCTCGTCCGCCGGCTGGCGCTCGAGCACGGCGCCCACGCCGCCGAGCTGAACGAGGCGTTCGAGCGCGGCGGCGAAGGCGCGGCGTCGCTTGCCGAGGCGGTGGTCGATGCCGCCGACCATCCGAACGAGTTCGAGTTCACGTATCCGATCGATGCTCCGATCGAGGCGAAGATCGAAGCGATCGCGAAGCGTGTCTACGGCGCCGGCAGCGTCATGTTCCTCCAGACGGCCAAGGACAGGATCAAGCAATTCGCCGCCGGCGGGCTCGGCACGCTGCCGATCTGCATGGCGAAGACGCACCTCTCGCTCTCGCATGACCCGACGCTGACCAATGCGCCGACCGGATTCGAGGTGACGGTGCGGGACGTCCGCGCGTACACCGGCGCCGGCTGGCTCGTCGCGCTCTGCGGGACGATGCAGACGATGCCCGGGCTGGGTGCGAATCCCGCGGCGTTCAGCGTCGACATCGACGAGGACGGCCGAACCGTTGGGCTTTTCTAGTTTTCTCGACGCCGGCCTGAAGGAGTTCCTCGACGCAGTGCCCGCCCGAACACCGGCACCGGGTGGGGGCGCCGTTGCGGCGATTGCGGCCTCGCTCGCAGCGGGACTCACGGCGATGGCGGCTCGCTTCGCGCCCGACCAGTGGGAGCGGCGAGCCGAGGTCGTCGGGCGGGCCGAGGAGCTGCGCGCCCGCGTCGAGCCACTCGCGGACGCCGACGCCGAGGCCTACGGCGCGTACATGGCCGAGCGAACGGACGAGAGCGTGGAGCGGATCATCGCGATTCCGTTCGAGCTCGTCGAGGTTGCGGCCGAGGTCGCGGGCCTGGCGGCACTCGTGGCGGCCGAGGGCAATCCCAACGTACGTGGCGATGCCTCCGCCGGCGCGGATCTCGCGGCGGCCGCGGCGTCGATCGGCGCCCGGCTCGTCCGGATCAACGCGTCGCCCGACGACGTGCGCGTCGAAGGGGCCCGTGCGCTGGCCGAGAGCGCTGCCGCGGCCGCCCGCGGCGCCGCCGCAGACGACTAGCCCTCGGTGCCGGTCTCCTCGTGCGGAGCGCCGACGGGCTTCGACTCCGGCGAGCCGCGCTGGCGCAGGTAGATCGTGAAGACGGCCATCGTCCCCACGGCCAGGAACTCCGACTGCCAGTTCTGGAGCGTCTTCTCCCAGAAGTCGGGGCCGATCACGTACGAGCCCCACGAGATCGCCGCCTCGCCTTCCTCGCGCTGGCTCTCGTTGAAGTCGCGCCAGTTGTTCAGGGACTGGCCGCCCCACGTCGCGAAGGCCGAGAGGCCGTTCTCGAAGAGGAAGCGTCTCACTCGCTCGCGAGGGCGACGGCCCAGAAGAGCACGATCCCGCCGACGATCACGAACCAGTGGAGCGCGTACATCGTCCGCATGGGACGGAAGATCCCCGCGCCGGCCCGGTCGAAACCAGGCCGGCGCGCGGGGAACGCGTCACCTAGACCGGGACGACGTTGAACGCCTCGGGGCCCTTCTGGCCCTCGCGCGACTCGAACTCGACCTTTGCACCCTCGGAAAGGGACTTGAAGCCCTCGCCGCCGATGCCGCTGTGGTGGACGAAGAGATCCTTACCGCCGTCCTCCGGTGCGATGAAGCCGAAGCCCTTCGCATCGTCAAACCACTTGACTGTGCCTGTTGCCATAGAAATACACCTCCTTACCATCTAACTCACGAACGGTAAGAGAGGTGCCTTGGCACCGCAGGTACGCGCTCTAAAGAACTTACGCGCGGAAGTCTAGCCGCAATTTCCGTCCGTCCGCGCCATCCAGACGAGCGGGCCCACCAGGGCCACGAACGGGACGAGCGTGACGGCGAATGCGAGCATCGGGGACATGAGTTCACGCTATTGCCCCAGGATCCTGCGCGCGTCCGCCGGAGGATCGATCAGCGCTCGTCCGCACGGAGGAGCTCGAGCAGCCGCGCGGCGTAGGCGGGGGCTGTCGGTGCGTCCTCGTGCTGGAAGTAGGCAAAGACCTCGAGGCCCGCGGCGAGGAGCGGCTCGATCGTCGCCGCGATCTCCACGAGCTGTCTCTCCGAGTACGGCGGCTCGCGGAAGCGGAGGTAGCGGAACGGCGCGTCTGCGTCGCAGTCGTTGACCCGGACCGCGGGGGCGACGTCGGCGTCCGCCCAGCTCTCGTCCCTCAGGTCGAGCGCCAGCCGAAGCTCGGTGGATCCGAGCAGGAGGGCGAGCAGGCCGTCGTCGCGCGGGCTCTCGACGACCACGCGGACCGGGCCCAGCCTGTCGCCGAGCATCCGGACGCGCTCTTCGAACGTGCCGAACGACCGGAGTGCCTGCGGCGAGGCCTTGACCGAGAAGCGGAACCCGTCTGGAGTGGCCGCGGCCCAGCGCTGGAACTGCTCTTCGGATGGGAGCCGGTAGCCGGTCGAGTTGAGCTCGACGGACGGGAACCGCTCGGAGTAGTAGGCGAGGAAGCCCTCGTTGGCGAGACCGGCCGGGTAGAAGTCCGGCCGCCAGGAGGAATACGACCAGCCCGAAGTGCCGATCAGCGCGGTCTGAGGCGCTGCAGTTAAATGTGATCGTCGTCCGGGGACCTCAGTACCCTCGTTTTCCCGTGGCAGTCACCACCGAAGTGATACCCGACGCCTCAATCCCCGTCCTCGACCACGGCTTCGTCCGGCTCGATGCGGCGATGGCCGACGATCTCTCGGTCGTCAACGCAGCACGCGTCAGCTTCGCGCGCAGGCGCGAAGAGGTCGACGATGCGGACGCGGGACTGATCCGCTTCCTGATGCGCGACCGGCACGGGACGCCGTTCGAGCACAACTCCTTCCGCTTCCACATCCGCTGCCCGCTCTTCGTCGCGCGCGAGTGGTTCCGGCACCGGATCGGCTCCTTCAACGAGTTCTCGATGCGCTACGCGAAGGCGACCGACGACTTCTACATTCCCGAGGCCGACGACGTCCGCAGCCAGGTCGGGAAGCCGGGCGCCTACTCGTTCGAGCCGGTCGACCCGGAGCTCGCCGAGCGCACCCGCGAGGAGCTGCAGGCGGTCTACGACCTGGCCTACGCGACGTACACGCGCCTCGTCGAGGAAGGGGTTGCGCGCGAGCTCGCGCGCTCCGTGATCCCGGTGGGCGCCTACACCGAGTTCTACTGGACGGTGAACGCCCGGGCCTTGATGAACTTCGTCTCCCTGCGGGCGGCCGAGACCGCGCAGCGCGAGATCCGCCGCTACGCCGAGGCGTGCGAGCAGTTCCTCGCCGAGCGGATGCCGATCACGCACGCCGCGTTCGTCGCGAACGACCGCACCGCTCCCTGAGTGTGCAGAGGGTCACCGGCATCGGCGGTGTCTTCCTCCGCGCCCGCGACTCCGAGGCGCTACGTGCCTGGTACGAGGAGAATCTCGGGATCCCGATCTCGGAGTGGGGCGGGCACGTCTTCGAGGCCGTGCCGGGAACCTCGACCGTCTGGTCGCTCTTCCCGGGCGACACCGGCTACTGGCCGCTCGAGCAGCAGGTGATGGTCAACTACCGCGTCGACGACCTCGACGCGATGCGAGCCCAGCTGAGCGCCGCCGGCGCCGAGGTCGACGAGAAGGTCGAGGAGCAGGAGTTCGGCCGCTTCGGCTGGGCCGTCGATCCGGAAGGAAACCGGTTCGAGCTCTGGCAGCCCGCTTAGGTCTTCGCGGTTGCGATCAGAGGCTCGTACGAGCCGTGCTTGGTCACGACCCAGCCGTCGTAGCGGCGCAAGCCGTACGGGACGCTGAGCACAACCTTCGTCAGGCCGGCATGGACCGTGAAGCGGCCGCAGGGGTCCGCGAGCTTTCCGGCCTTGGTCAGCCACAGCTCGTAGTAGTCCGTGCGGTCGCGGCTCGGGGTGAGCCCGCGGACGACGAGGTTCATCGGCCAGTTGCCCGCCTCGTCCTGGGGCAGCAGCTCGATCGACGCCGTCGCGCCGGCCGCCTGCGCTGTGCCAGACATCGGGATCACCGTCTCGAACTGGACGTTGTCGCTCCGGTCACTGGCGAACCAGCCTGCTCCGAACGCCGTCGCTGCCAGCGCTGCTGCGATCAGCGCCAGCGCGGTGCGCCGCCGGCGCGGTAGCAGGGAGACGGGCTGGGGCTCGGCAACCGGCGGCGCGTGCAGCGCTGAGGAAAGCTCGGGTGGGGGATCGACCGAGAGCAGGAGCTGGTGCACGCGGCGCAGGCGGTCGCGCTCCTCCGGATCGTCGATCGGGCCGACCAGGTCGTCGAAGCGCTCCTTCACCGGAGCTCCTCCTCGAGCAGGTCTGCGAGGCGTGCGAGCGCGCTTCGAGTTCGAGTCTTGATCGTGCCCAGCGGGATGTCGAGGAACGTCGCGATCTCACTCTGCGAGAGGCCGCCCCAGTACGCGAGCTCGATCACGGGACGCTCGTGCGCTGGCAGCTGCTCGAGGGCCCGGTGCACGCGCCACGAGAGCCAGGCCGCTTCGGCCTGCTCTTCCGGGCCACCTTCGCCCGAGGGCTCGTCGGGTGCCTCCATCGGCGGCTCGGGCCGCCGGCGCGCGCCGTCGACGATTGCGTTCCGCGCGACGGTGTAGAGCCACGCGCCGCCGCGGCCGCGCTCCGGGTCGTAGCTCGAGGCCGAGCGCCAGATCGCGGCGAACGCATCCTGGAACGCGTCCTCCGCCCGGCCGCGGTCGCCGAGCCTGCGCAGCGCGAGACCGAGCACGGGCCGCGTGTAGCGCCGGTAGAGCTCCTCGAACGCGTCGCGATCGCCGTTGCCGACACGCTCGATCAGTTCCCCGTCCGTCGGCTCTTCGCGCGGCACTCCCCTGATGCTTACGACTTCAGGCTGGTAAGGCAAGGACGAACGGTCGATGTTCATGACTGCGGCCATCCACACGGACTACGCATTGCCGGTCCTGCCGGATTGGAGCAGACGGCCCCCGTCGACGACGATCGTCGTGCCGGTCACGAACTGCGCGCCGGTGAGGTAGAGAATCGCCTCCGTCACGTCGTCGGGCGAGCCGATCCGGTCGAGCACACTCTCCCCCGCCCGCCGCTCCTCCTGGTCCGGCTCGACCGCGACGGTGCCCGGGGCGATGCCGCAGACCCGAACCTCCGGCGCGAGTGCTTTCGCCAGCACCCGCGTCAGCATCGCCTGCGCGGCCTTCGCCGCACAGTGAGCCGCGAACGACGGCCACGGCTGGTAGGCCGCGACGTCCTCCACCATCACCACCAGCCCACCGCTCTCACGCAGGTGCTGTGCGGCCGCCTGCGTGACGAAGAAGCTGCCCTTGACGGTCGCCCCGAGCGCAGCGTCCACGTCCTCCTCCGACACGTCCTCGAACCGCTTCGGCTCGAATCCGGACGAGGCGCCGTTGACGACGACATCCAGGCCCCCGAGCTCCGCGGCAGCTCGCTCGACGAGCGCCCTCGCGTCGTCGGCGTGCGAGAGGTCGCCGTCGCGGCTGCCGGCGGCGAACACCTGCCAGCCTTCGGTCCGCAGGCGCTCCGCAACCGCGGCGCCGAGCTTGCCGGTGCCGCCGGTGATCAGCGCCCTCAACGTCCTACCGGGGGCGCTTGTCTGCAGCTTCGAAGCGGCGGCCGACCTCTGCCCAGTTGACGACGTTCCACCAGGTCGACAGATAGTCGGGGCGGCGGTTCTGGTAGTTGAGGTAGTAGGCGTGCTCCCAGACGTCGATGCCGAGGAGCGGCTCGTCGCTGTCGAGGAGCGGGCTGTCCTGGTTCGGTGTCGACTTGACCGCCAGGCCGGTGCCGTCGTAGACCAGCCATGTCCAGCCGCTGCCGAAGCGCTTGACGCCGGCGTCGTTGATCGCCGCCTTGAGGTCGTCGGTGCTCCCCCAGAGATCGTCGATCGCAGCCTTCAGCTCGCCCTCGGGCTCGCCGCCGCCGTCCGCGCTCATGATCGTCCAGAAGAGGCTGTGGTTCGCGTGACCGCCGGCGTTGTTCCGCACCGCCGCCTGGATCTCGTTCGGAATCGCGGCGAGGCTCGCGAGCACCGACTCGACGCTGCTGTCGGCCCACTCCGTTCCCTCGAGGGCCTTGTTCGCGTTGTCAACATAGGCCTGATGGTGCTTGGAATGATGGATCTCCATCGTGCGCGCGTCGATCGTCGGTTCGAGCGCGTCGTACGCGTACGGAAGGTCAGGGAGGGTGAACGGCATGGGCGACTCCTTCGTGTCGGCAACTGGGTGGAAGGATATGCTCCGCGCCGTTCCCGCCGAGTGAAGTGCCGAGCGATCTGGAGGTATGGATGTCGAGTTACGAGGAGATCAGGCCCCGTGAGCTGAAGCCGGCCCTGCTGGAGCTGGACGGGATCTCTCGCGCCTCCGTCGAGGCTCATTACAAGCTCTACCAGGGCTACGTGAACAAGCGGAACGAGATTCTCGGCAAGCTCGCGGCAGCCGACGCCGGCGCTGCGAACCAGATCTATTCCGACTTCCGCGCGCTCAAGGTCGATCTCTCCTTCGCGGTCGGCGGGATCAAGAACCACGAGGTGTACTTCGAGCACCTCGGCGGCGACGGTGGCGATCCGCAGGGTGCGGTCGCCGACCTGATCAAGCGCGATTTCGGCTCGGCCGACGCCTGGCGCACGGATCTGAAGGCGACAGGGATGGCCGGGCGCGGCTGGGCCTGGACCGCCTACGACTGGGACGAGGGGCGGCTCTTCAACTACCTCGGGGACGCCCAGAACACCTTCCCGATCTGGAATGCGACGCCGCTGGTCGCGCTCGACGTCTACGAGCACGCCTACTTCCTCGATTTTCAGACCGACCGCGGCGCGTACATCGACGTCTTCTTCAACAACCTGGACTGGGCTGTCGTGAACGACTGGGTCTCGAAGTACCAGATCCCGTTGAAGTAAGGCCGTGACGTCGGTTCTCGTCGTCCTTGGCGGCTACCTGCTGGGGTCGATGCCGTTCGGCTACTGGGTCGTCCGGCTCCTGAAGGGCGAGGACATCCGCAAGGTCGGCAGCGGCAACATCGGCGCGACGAACGTCTGGCGGACCTACGGACGCTGGTACGGGATCCCGATCGTGCTGCTCGACGTGGCGAAGGGCTTCGTGCCGGCGCTTGTCGGCTCGCTCCTCGTCGGTGAGCTGACTGCCGTGCTCGCGGGCGGGGTGGCGATGCTCGGCCACTGGCGGCCGCTCTTCCTCCGCTTCCAGAAGGGCGGCAAGACCGTGGCGACCGGGGGTGGCGCGTTTCTCGGCGCGGCCCCGCTCCTCGGCCTGATGGGGGTCGCGGTCTGGATCGTTGTCTTTCTCCTCGTCCGCTACGCCTCGCTGGCCTCGATGGTGGCGGCGATCTCCTTGCCGATCCTGGCCGTCGTGCTCGGCGAGCCGTGGCCGATCGTCGTCTTCGGAGTGGGCGCCGCCGTCGCGGTCGTCCTGCTCCACCGGCCGAACATCGGCCGCCTGCGAGCCGGAACCGAGAGCCGCTTCCGGCTCCGCCGCGCGAAGGTAGTCAGCTAGCTGCGGAGCCAGTCGGCGAGCGAGGTGTGCTGCGCCGGCGGCGTGCCCGAGTCGAGCTCGGCCCGCAGCTCACCGACCGTGCCCTCTCGCTCGGCGAGGACGTCGTGCGCGTGGATCGTCTCGTAGTTGAGCTGGCGCGCGAAGAGGAAGTCGCCGTCCGCGAGCTCCGGCATCGCGTCGAGAGCGCCCTTGAGCGAAAGCCGCACCGAGTCCTCGACGAAGCGCGGCTGCAGGTGGGCGTGCTCGACGACGAACAGCTCGTCCGGCCGCTTCAGCAGCTCGTAGATCGGCGCGCTCATCGAGGCCTGGACGATCGTCACCAGGTCGTTGGCGTCCAGCTGGCGCTCGGTCCCGACGTAGAGCGAGCCCTTGCCGCGCTGGTTGTGCGTCGCGAGCGGAACGAGGTCGAGGATCCGGTCGACGTCCTCGTAGCCCGCCTCGGCGAGGCGCTCGGCGGCGCGGCCGCGAACCAGGCCCTGCGCGCAGGGGCAGGCGTTGATCCCGGTCGCCTCGACGCCGACCACCCGGCGCACCCCGTCCGCTGTCGCCGCTGCGATGCCGACGAGCGAGACCATCTCCTGCGTCGAGAGCTTGCTCACCGGCGTCGTCCGGCGCACGGGCCAGCGCGCCGTGATCCGCGCTTCCGCGCGGAGTGCGCTCTGGCGCCCGACGATGTGCTGCGCAATGTGCTCGGCGAGCGATTCGATATGGAGTGCCTCCGTGCCGACGACTGCCTCGATCGCCTCCTCGAAGAGCTCGGCGAAACGGGACATGTGGACGCCCTTCTGGCTGTGCGAGAGATCCACGGTGCACTCGATCTCGGCCGCCATCACCGTCTGGTGCCCCTCGTGACTCACCCGGACCGCCTTCTGGACGCCCGTGACGCCGGCGCGGGTCAGCGACAGCCGCACCTCCGGCGTCGAGGCCTGGAGATCGTGGGTGGCGCTTGAGATCTCCGTCATGTGGCTACGCTAGCAGCGCTCTGGACGCCGATTTCGCACGTCTCGTCTCTCTCGCCTGTCACGACCTCCGCACACCGCTCGCAACGGTGCAGGGGTTCGCGAAGACGATGGTCCGCCTCGACGATCTCGAGGAGGAGAAGCTGAAGCGCTATCTGGGCCTCATCGACAGCGCCTCCGAGGAGCTAGCGGTCCTGCTCGAGCTCCTGTCTGCGGCGGCCCGGATCGAGGGCGGCCGCTACGAGCCCGTGACGCGCGAGGCGGACTCATTCGAGCTGGCGCCAACGGGGTCGACCGGCACCGGCGCGACCGTGATCGTCGAGCCCGATGCGGTCGAGCGCTCGCTCGCGGCGCTCCAGCTGGCTGCGGCCAGGCACGGCGGCGTCGAGGTGGCTGTGACGGTCGACGGGCCGCAGGTGATCTTCGAGCCGATCACCGAGGACGCCGCTCCGATCGTCCTCGGCGAGGAGCAGCGGGATTTGGGCGCGGCGGTCGCGGTAATGCTGATCCGCGCGCTCGGCGGCGAGGCCGCCGTCGACGGGGAGCGGTTGACCGTCATGCTGCCTACCGCAGTAGCCGCGACATCCGGCGGTCCTTGAGCACTCGCCCGCCCGTCTGGCAGCTCGCGCAGTAGAAGACCGTGTGCTCCTCGTAGTCGACCTGCCGGAGCGGCTCGCCGCAGCGCGGGCAGGGCTCGCCGAGGTGGCGATGGACGAGATAGACGTCCTTGTCGCCCTTGCCCGCCTCACGCAGCTCGAGCGCGCGGGTCAGGTCCTCTTCGATCGCGCTTGCGAGGCGCTCGATCTCCTCGTCGCCGAGCTTGCTTGAGAGCGCAAAGGGCGAGAGCTCCGCGCGATTCAGGATCTCGTTGGCGTGCGCGCGGCCGATCCCTGCGAGCGCCCGCTGATCGCGTAGCAGCGAGTGCAGCCTCCGGTTGTCGCCGGCGAGGATCTCGCGTAGCCGGTCCGCGCCGAGGCCGAGTGCCTCCGGCCCGATGTGCGCCAGCTCCGCCTCGGTCTGCTGCGGCGTCTCGAGCCAGACCCCGGCGCGCTTCTTGGGGCCTCCCTCGGTCAGGATCAGCTCGCCTCCGTCCTCGAAGCGCAGGCGGAATGCCGGCATCTTCGGGCCCTTCTTCCCCGCTGCCTGATGCCGGATCCGGCCGGCGCTCATCAGGTGGATCCGCAGCTGCAGCTCGCCGTCCGTCGTCGGGAACAGGAGCCACTTGCCGCGGCGCCGGGCACCCTCGAAGCGGCGTCCGTCGAGCTCCCGCAGCGGCGGGTCGAACGTCTTCAGCGTGGCGATGTGGGCGGGACCGGCCTGCAGGATCGGCGAGCGTGAGACGAGCGGGTCGAGCTCGCGTATCCAGGCCTCGACCTCGGGTAGCTCGGGCATGACCTGAATTGTGCTCTACG
This sequence comes from uncultured Gaiellaceae bacterium, assembly GCA_963749515.1. Taxonomy (GTDB): domain Bacteria; phylum Actinomycetota; class Thermoleophilia; order Gaiellales; family Gaiellaceae; genus Gaiellasilicea. The sequence goes on along the minus strand of CAVVMR010000009.1, from coordinate 123,135 downwards.
GAGAAGCTCAGACCGGTTCGTCCACGGGTGAGAGCGGATCGGCGACTCCCGGCAGTGAGGCCCCGAGCTCCGTCGTCCGCGGCTCATCCTCGATCGGCTCGGGCATCTCGCGCAGGTGGCGTTGAGGCGAGAAGAGGATCCACAGGAACGAGGAGCCGCTTCCGACCGCACCGACCACGAGTGTCTCGCGAAGTCCGATCGTCGAGCCCAGCGTGCCGCCCAGGAGCGTGCCGATCGGGATCGTTCCCCAGACGATGAAGCGCATCACGGAGTTCATCCGTCCCTGCAGGCGCGGCGGGCAGATGGCCTGTCGGTAGCTGACCTGGGTGATGTTGTAGACGACGATCACGAAGCCGAGCACGACTCCCCCGGCCACGATGAACGGGATGGGAAAGCTGACCGGAGCGAGTGCGATCAGGAGCATTGCCGGCAGGTTCAGGAACGTCACCACGATCGTCGTCGGGCCGATACCGAAGCGTGTCGAGATCCGGGTCGTGGTGAAGGCTGCGATGAGAGAGCCGACGCTCCCGACCGACAGCAAGACCCCGATCACTCCAGGCGTCAGGTCCACCTCACGCACGAGGTAGACGAGGAAGATGGAGAACGTGACGCTGAAGAACAGATTCGACGTGGCGGTGCACCCGGCTTGAGCCCTGAGGTTGGGATTGCCGAGGACGAATCGCAGGCCTTCCTTCAGCTCTGACCACAGGCTCCGCTTCGGCTCGGTGGCCGTCGGCGCTCTCAGAGGCTCTTCGCGTTTCCGGATCCGCAGCAGGAACGTCCCCGACGCGAGAAAGCTGAAGGCGTCGACCAGCACGGCATACGGGGCGGTGATGAGCTCCACGAGCACGCCGCCGAGCCCGGGCCCGGCGAGCTGTGCGGTCGAGCGGCTGATCTCGAGCTTCGAGTTGCCCTCGCCGATCTGGTCGCGGTCGACGAGCGACGGCAGGTACGACTGGTACGCGACGTCGAAGAAGACGGTGAAGACACCGGTCAGGAACGCGACGACGTACAGCTGCCACAGCGTCAGGACGTCCGCGACGTACGCGATCGGGATCGTCATGAGCACCACGAAGCGTCCCAGGTCGCCGATGACGAGGATCGGCTTGCGCGGAAGGCGATCGACCCAGACGCCGGCGGGAAGCGTGAACAGGATGAACGGGAGGAAGTTGAGCGTGCCGTACACCGCTACTTCGAAGGCGGTCGCGTCGAGAACGATGATCGCGACCAGACCGAGCGCGAGATCGTCGACCTGCGACCCGAACTGACTGATCGTCTCCGCCGCCCAGAGATTGCGGAAGTCGCGGTGCCGCCAGAGGCCGCCGGGCAGGAACCTCCGCATCAACTCGGTGTCGAGCGGTAGAAGGCGGCCGCGAGGCCCCAGTCATCGCCGTCGGGGGACTCGGCGGAGCGCGCGTCCTCCACGAGCTTGTCGAGCCGGCGGTTGAAGCGCTTGGCCGCGGCCGGGGCGAGACGGACCCGCAGCAACGCGTGCATCGCGACCTCCGGCGCTGTGGCGACCTCCGCGGCCGCAATGCGAAGCGAGATCGCGCCGACGCCGTGCAGGAGCTCGTCGGCGTTCTCGTCGCAGCTCTTGTAGAGGAAGAGCCGCGCGACTCGGCCGTAGTACTTCTCGGTCACCGCACGCACCCGCCTGGTGCGAACGACGTGGACGAGGCCCGCCCGCTCGAGCACCTTGAGATGGTGGCCGACGGTGCCCTTGGGCATGTCGAGGAGCCCCGCCAGCTCGCTCGCCGAGGCCGCCCGCTCGCGCAGGAGTGCGATGATGCGGCCTCGCACCTCGTCGCTCAGTGCCCGAAGCTGGGCGGGCTCGGAGACGACGAGCGTGTCCGCCGCGTCATAGTCGAGAGGGAGCAGCGAATGGGCCACTATTCCCGACCATACGGCAATAGCCGCCCATTTGTCAAAACATAGACTCCCGCGATGGATCCGATCGAGGTGATCGTGCGGCGGGGCGACGTCGTCGAGGCGGTCCACGTCGTGCACGCGGTCGTGGTGCGCGACGGCGAGGTGATCGAGGAGGCCGGCGATCCCGGGCTCGTCGCCTATCTGCGGTCCTCGGCGAAGCCCTTCCAGGCGCTTCCGCTCGTCCGCGCGCGCGACGACCTGACCACCGAGGAGATCGCGATCGCCTCCGCGTCACATCTCGCCTCGCCCGAGCAGCTCGTCGCCGTGCGGAGCCTGCTTGCAAAGGCGCCGGCCGGCGAGGACGAGCTCGAGTGCGGCCCCGAACCGACCCCCCTGCAGCACAACTGCTCGGGCAAGCACGCGGGGATGCTCGCGCTCTGCCGCACGAAGGGCTGGGCCAGTGGCGGCTACCGGCTCGCGACGCACCCGGTCCAGCACGGCTGCCTGCACGAGGTCGCCGTCGCGGCGGACGCCGAGCCGGAGGAGATCCCGACCGCGATCGACGGCTGCGGCGTGCTCACCTTTGCCCTGCCGCTCGAGCGGATGGCGCTGATGTTCTCTCGCTTCGAGGAGATCGAGGGCGGCGCAGAGGTGGCCGCGGCGATGCGCGCGCACCCGGATCTGATCCGCGGCCCGGTCGCCGCCGACAGCCTGCTGATGCGCGAGCTCGAGGGCTGGACGGCGAAGGGTGGGGCGGAGGGATTGCTCTGCGCGTGCGGTCCGGGCGGGGTCGGGCTTGCGCTGAAGGTGGAGGACGGGAACATGCGTGCGATGCGCCCCGCGCTCGCGGAGGTGCTCGGCCGTCTCGGCTTCGAGACCGGTGAGCTGGGCATCGAGCCGCTCGTGAACTCGCTCCGCGATGTCGTCGGCGAGCTTGTGGCCAGGTCGTCTACGGCCGGTTGAAATCCGGCTCCCACGAAATCTGAAATCCGTTGTAGTATCCCGACCGATGGTCAGAGCCGGAGCACCGCGAGCCGGCTCTTCGTGCGTCTAGGTAGCTCGTAAGGCCGCCCCGTCCACCCGCGCGAGAAAGCCGAGGTCACGTGCTCACCGTCGATATCGCTCTCCCAGAGGTCGAGGAGCTTCACAAGCTCGTCCAGCACGGTCAGGAAAAAGGGTTCCTCACCTACGACGAGATCGTCGCCGGCCTCGAGGAGGTCGACCTGACGAAGGAGCAGATCGAGGACTTCTACACCTATCTGATCGATCATTCGATCGAGCTCGTGGAGGGCGAGCAGTACAAGTCGCCGCCACACGAGCAGCCGGCGCTCGCCGAGGACGAGAAGTCGGCGCCGAAGCTCGACCTGACGGTGGAGCCCTCGCTCGACTCGCTTCGCCTCTACCTGCGCGAGATCGGCAAGGTGCCGCTGCTCACCGCCGACCAGGAGATCTATCTGGCCAAGCGGATCGAGCGCGGCGACATGGCGGCGAAGACGCAGATGACGGAGGCGAACCTGCGTCTCGTCGTCTCGATCGCGAAGGGTTACCTCGGCCGCGGGCTGTCGTTCCTCGACCTGATCCAGGAAGGATCGCTCGGCCTGATCCGTGCTGTCGAGAAGTTCGACTATCGCAAGGGCTTCAAGTTCTCCACCTACGCCACGTGGTGGATCCGGCAGGCGGTCACGCGCGCGATCGCGGACAAGGCGCGCACGATCCGGATCCCGGTGCACATGGTCGAGAAGCTGAACAAGGTCGTGCACATCGAGCGGCAGCTCGTCCAGCGGCTCGGGCGGGAGCCCAGGCCCGAGGAGATCGCCGAGGAGCTCGAGATCACGACCGACGAGGTACGGGAGATCCTGCGCATGGCCCAACTGCCGGTCTCGCTCGAGAAGCCGATCGGCGAGGAGGAGGAGAGCTCTCTCGGCGACTTCGTTCCGGACGACTCGGCCGAATCCCCGTTCGACACCGCATCGCTCTCACTGCGCCGCGAGGACGTCGAGCATGCGTTGATGGCGCTGCCCGAGCGGGAGCGGCGGGTGATCGAGCTCCGCTTCGGGCTCTCCGGCGCGCAGCCCTACACGCTCGAGGAGGTCGGGCGGGCGTTCGGGGTCACGCGTGAGCGCATTCGTCAGATCGAGAACAACACGCTCAAGAAGCTCGAGGGCCTCCCAGAGGCTCAGGCGTTGAAGAACTGCATGTAGCGATCAGTCGCGGTTCGGACTGAGCGGTGTGTCTTCGACCCGGCTCTCCGGGACGAAGAGCTTGCAGTGCGGGCACTTGAAGCCACGGTGGCGCTCGACCCCACCGGCGATCAGCTCTCCCGTCAAGGGCTTTCGGCAGTGAGGGCAGCTCGTCCGCTGGGCGTTTTCTGAACTGGCATCGCCCGCCATCTTTCTACGTTAGCGAACCGGGCCTCGTTCCGTCCGACCTCATCCGTACCCTCGCGGCGTGGAGTACGACCCCCTTCGCCGCGGCATCGCGGAGCTGATCGGCACGTTCACGCTGATCTTCGTCGGCATGGGGTCGATCATGTTCGCGTCCAGCGGCATCCTCGGCGTCGCGCTCGCGCACGGGCTCGCGATCGCGATCATGGCCTCCGCCGTCGGGCACATCTCCGGTGGGCACTTCAACCCCGCGGTCACCCTCGGCTTCCTCGTCACGCGCCGGATCGCACCCACCCTTGCCGGCGTCTACTGGATCTCGCAGCTCGCCGGGGCCGTACTCGGGGCACTCGCCCTGCGGGCGACGTTCCCCGACGAGACGAACCTGGACTCCGGCGTGCCCGTCCTGAACGCGACGATCGGCACTGGCTCGGGCCTGCTGCTCGAGGCGATCATGACCTTCCTCTTGGTCTGGGTCATCTTCGCCACGGCCGTTGACCCGGGTGGCGCGTTCAAGTCGATCTCGGGCCTGGCGATCGGGCTCACGATCACGATCGGTGTCCTCGCAGCCGGCCCGCTGACGGGCGCGGCGCTGAACCCGGCCCGCGCGCTCGGCCCCGAGCTCGTCCAGAATGTCTGGGACGACTTCTGGGTCTACATCGTCGGGCCAAGCGTCGGCGCTGTGGTCGCCGCGCTGCTCTTCGACCGGCTCTACCTGCGGCCGCTCGCTCCCGTGCCTGTCGGCGTGCCCGAGTCGGGTGTGCTCGAGCCGCGTCCCGGCGACGCGGCGACCGACTAGCCGTCGCGCGCCGCATCTGTTAGACCTGGGAGTGTGAGGCGGCTCGTCGCAGTCGGCATGTCTCTCGGAGCGCTCGTTCTCGTGGTTGCGGGCGCCGGAGTGTCTGCTCCTGCTGCGCCGCGCTGCGCGCCGACAGTGTCGGACGGGGCGGGGCCGTTCGGTCGAGGTGCGCCGCCACGTCGGGCGTCGATCGGCAAGGGTCACGTTCTGACGGGCCTCGTACTCTCCACCGACTGCCGCCCGCTCGCACGAGCCCAGGTCCACCTCTGGCAGGCGAACAGGCTCGGCGAGTACCTGCGCGCGAGGAGCGGGACCGTGCTCACCGACCGTGCGGGCCGCTTCCGCTTCGAGGGCCCGCGCCCGGTCTCGTACGAGGGCCGGCCGCCGCACATCCACCTGCGGATCGTCGCGGCGAAGCACGAGGTGCTGCTGACCCGCTACGTGCCGCTGCCGCGGGCGAAGAGCGGCTCGATCAGGGTCGTGCTGATCCCCGCCCGGCTGTAGCCCGGCCGAGGCTGTAGCCCACGACGGCTCCGTACATGGCGTGATCGGCCAGCTGCGGCGCGAGTGGCAGCGCGCGGATACGCGGCACGACGCGCGCCGCGAGACCGAGGTCGATCGCGCCGATGGCGAGGCCGGCCAGCGCCCCGCGGCCCGCGCTCCGAACGCCGGCGCGATCGAGCGCCACCGCCCAGCCGAGCGACAGCGCGAGGTGCACGGGAACCGCCGCGGCGAGGAGTCGGCCGCGGTGCGTCTCGCCCGGCAGCAGGATCGATCCCGCCGCGAGCGTTGCCTCGAGTGGGTCGCGCCGCGTCGCGAGCGCGTGCAGCGTCGACGGTGCTCCGCTCAGCGCTGCGGCCCAGAGCCCTGCCCGGACGGCGTTGGGGAGTCCCATCCCGCGAGGATAGGCTCTTCCCGATGCACGCTCGCCCCCGTGAGACCGAAGAGACGCGCGTCACTCCACTCGAGCTGTTCTTCGACCTGATCTTCGTCTTCGCGATCACGCAGGTAACCGGCCTTGTCGTCGAGGACCCGACCTGGGCCGGGCTCGTGAAGGGCCTGCTCGTCCTCGGCGTGCTCTGGTGGGCGTGGGCTGCGTATGCGTGGCTGACGAACACGATCGACCCGGAAGAAGGGCTTGTCCGGATCGCGATGCTCGGCGCGATGGGCGCGATGCTGATCGCTTCGCTCGCCGTGCCGGACGTGTTCGGCGACGACGCGTTTCTCTTTGCGTGCGCCTACGCGATCGTGCGAATCGCGCACCTGGCGCTCTACGCGATGGCCGGCCGCGGTGACCGTGACCTGCTCGGCGCCGTCGCGCGACTGGCAGCCGGGTCGGTGACGGGCATGACACTCCTCTTCGTCGCCGCCGCACTCGACGGCAAGGCCCAGGTCCTGGTGTGGGCGGTCGCGCTGAGCATCGACCTGCTCGGCGCGTATATCGGCGGCGGCAAGGGCTGGCGGTTGTCGGCCGGGCACTTCGCCGAACGGCACGGCCTGATCGTGATCATCGCAATCGGAGAGTCGATCGTCGCACTCGGGGTCGGCGCCAGCCGCGAGCTCGGCACCGGCGTGATCGTCGCCGCGCTGCTCGGACTGGCCGTTGCCGCCGCCCTCTGGTGGGCGTACTTCGACGTCGTTGCGATCGTCGCCGAGCGGAGGCTTGGCGAGACGACCGGCAACGCTCAGCTTGCGATGGCGCGCGATTCCTACAGCTATCTCCACCTGCCGATGATCGCCGGGATCATCCTCTTCGCGGTCGGAGTCAAGAAGACGCTGGGAGACGTCGGCGAGCCGCTGAAGCTGGTGCCCGCGGTGGCGCTGTGTGGCGGCGTCGCTCTCTACCTCGTGGCGCACGTGCTCTTCCGCCTCCGCAACGTCCATTCCCTCAGCAGGCGGCGTCTCGTCGTCAGCGTCGTCCTCGTCGCGATGCTCCCGGCCGCCGTGGAGCTGCCGGCGCTCGCGACGCTCGCGATCGTCGCGGCTCTCTGTGTCGGCCTGATCGCGTACGAGGCGATCCGCTACGCCGACGCGCGCGACCGTGTCCGTCACGCTCCCGAGCCGGCGGTCTAGGCCTCCTAGGAACGCTGGCTGATCCGGCCGCCCTCGAGCGGCAGCCCGGCCTCGACCCAGTCGTTCTTGCCCTCGACGTAGTGGCTGACGTTCCGGTAGCCGAGCTCGATCAGCCGCTCCGCGACGACCACCGAGCTGTTGCAGGTCGCGTCGGAGCAATAGACGATCACCTCGGTATCGAGATCGAGGATCCTCCGCTGCGCTCTCCCGTCCACCGAATCGGGCGGCAGGTTGATCGCGCCCGGCAGGTGCGAGGTCGCGTAGGACATCGGCGAGAGAGCATCGACGAGCACGAAGTCGTCGCCGCTCTCGATCTTCTGCCGGAGCTCCTCCCGGCTGATGCTTTCAAGGGTGGCGCTCACGACGCAAAGTGTGCCGGACGTAGGTGCCCAAGGCGTCACTTCGGCGCGGACTTCGCGCGCGGGTCGCCGGCGAGGTAGCGGCCGGTGACCTGCTTGAAGGCATCCGACGTTCCCTGGCCCAGCTGGCCGTCCTCGCGGAGGACGATCCCCGGGAAGCCGTTCAGGAATCGCTGCAGCTGCTTGCCCTCCTCGGTGACCAGCTTCGGCGCGTAGCGAAGGATCGGCTGCCCCTTCACCTTCGGCACGGCGCCGAAGGCGATCAGGGCCTTCTCCGCCATCCGTCGGAGCAGGACCGCGACGCCGCACTGGGCGGAGACCGCCGTGGGCGACCACTTGCCGTCCGCCACGTACTTCCCTCGGCCGTAATGGGTCGAGAAGCTCCAGAGATAGGGAGAGGGCACGTCAGGGTGATAGGTGCGATACCCGAATCCGTTGTAGCCCTCGAGCTTGTACAGCGTTCCCGGGATCGACCAGTCCTTCCACCGGTCGAAGCCCTGGTACCGGAGCGCGTCGCTCGCGCTCGCCTCCCACGTGAACGGTGGCTGCCCCGCCTTGGGCCTGCCGGCGGGAACGCGCACCGTGCGGGCGGTGAGCGGATCGCCGTTGTGCAGGTGCCGGCTGAAGTCGAGCGAGGACTCGAGCGCATGGATCACGCCGACCACGTACCAGGGCGTACCGACCGGATCACCGGCCGCCGCGTACCGCTTCCGATTGCTCGCGATCCGTGTCACGAGCGCGTCGACATCCCCGGTGCGGTTGGGGCGGATCACGCACGTGTCGAACCGCCGCTGGTAGTCGCCCTTCAGCTCGCTCGTGAGTTGCACAATCGGCCTCCACGGCGAGCCTACTCCACAGCGCCCGCCGGTTGGTAGACGTAGATCGCCACACCGTTGCCGACGACCTTCGAGTCGACGAGCTTCAGCGCCTTCTTGTCGCTCGTCTCGCCGAAGAGCCGCTTGCCGGTGCCCAGGACGACGGGAAAGACCATCAGCCGGTACTCGTCGACGAGGTCGTGCTCGATCAGGGTCTGGACGAGTTGCGGGCTGCCGTGAACCACGATGTCGCCGTCGTGCTCCTGCTTCAGCTTCGGGACCTCCTCCAGCAGATCGCCCTTCAGGACGGTCGAGTTGTTCCACTCCGGGTCCTCCAGGGTCGAGGAGACGACGTACTTGGGCATGCTGTTGAACTTGTCCGCGTAGCCGAACTCGTCGGTCCGGTCCGGCCACGCGGCGGCGAACCCCTCGTACGTCACCCGCCCCAGCAGCAGGGCTTCCGACGACATGGTCTCGTCGAGCTTGAACGCGTTCCCCTCCTCGCCGCGGTCGAACTCGAAGCTCCAGCCTGCGTACTTGAACTCCTCGCCTCCGCCCGGGGCCTGCACGACCCCGTCGAGTGACATGAACTCCGTTACGACGATCCGTCCCACGTGCTCCTCCTTCTCATCCGGGTACCCCGGTACCATAATCAACCAAGTGATTGCTAAACCTGGTAGGTGAATAGAAATACCAGTCGACGAGCTCACAAGTACATTCGCGGCTCTCGCCGACCCGACCCGGCGCGCGATCCTGACGCGCCTGGCCGAGGGTGAGGCCACCGTCAACGAGCTGGCCGAGCCGTTCCCGATCAGCATCCAGGCGGTCTCCAAGCACCTGAAGGTGCTCGAGCGGGCCGGGTTGATCAGCCGCGGCCGTTCGGCGCAGCTTCGGCCTTCGCGCCTGCAGGGTGCGCCGCTGAAGGAGGCCGTCGACTGGCTCGAGACGTACAGCCGGTTCTGGCAGGAGAGCTTCGACCGCCTCGACGAGCGGCTCGAACGTGGCTGAGCCCGGAATCACGATCATCCGGGTCTTCGAAGCGCCGCGCGAGCGCGTGTGGCAGGAATGGGTCGAACCGGAGCGCTTCGCAGACTGGTTCGGCGGCCCCGACTGGGAGGTGCCGCTTTCCACGGTCTCGATGGACGTCAGACCAGGCGGCTCGTGGCGGCTGTCGATGTTCGCGGACATCGGCCCTCGCGAGATTCACTGGCACGGCGAGTATCGCGAGGTGGTCGAGCAGGAGCGGCTCGTCTTCACGATCACCGACCGGCCCGGAGAAGACAGCTCCGAGCTGGTGACCGTCGTCCTCACCGACTTCGGCGACGGGCGGACGGAGATGGTCTTCCGGCAGAGCGGCGGCAACCTGTCCGCCGACGGGTACGAGCGCGCCGGACAGGGGTGGGGCGGCTTCTTCGATCGGATCGTGGAGCGTCTCGCCGGCAGCTGATCCACTCGTATGATCGCTCGATGGCGGATGTCGCATGAGCCGCGTTGTCGTCACCGGCGGCGCCGGCAAGGCGGGCCGTGCAGTCGTTCGCGACCTGCTCGAGCGCGACTACGACGCGGTCAGCGTCGACCTGCTGCGCGATCCGAAGCTGGGGGAACGGCAGCAGCTGGTCGCCGACCTGACCAATACGGCGAGGCGGTCGATGCGCTCCGGGGCGCTGAGGCGGTCGTCCATCTCGCCGCGATCCCGGCCCCCGGGCTGAAGCCGGACGAGCTGACGTTCCGTGTGAACGCGACGAGCACGTACAACGTCTTCGCGGCGGCGCAGCTCCACGGTTTGCGCCGTGTCGTCTGGGCGTCGAGCGAGACCACGCTCGGTCTGCCGTTCGAGCGCGAGCAGCCCCGCTATGCACCGATCGACGAGGAGCACCCGCTGCTGCCGGAGTCCAGCTACGCGCTCTCGAAGGTCGTCTCCGAGGAGATGGCGAGGCAGTTCAACCGCTGGAGCGGGATCCCGCATGTCGGCCTTCGCTTCTCGAACGTGATGGAGCCGCACGACTACGAGCGCTTTCCCGGCTTCTGGGACGACGTACAGTTGCGCCGCTGGAACCTGTGGGGCTACGTCGACGCGCGCGATGTCGCCCAGTCGTGCCGGCTGGCGCTCGACGCCGACCTCGACGGCGCCGAGGTGTTCATCGTCGCCGCCGCCGACACGGTGATGAACCGGCCCAGCGCCGACCTGATGGCCGAGGCGTATCCGGACGTCGAGCTGCGCGACGGCGTCGGCGAGTTCGGGACGCTCCTCTCGGTCGAGAAGGCGCGCCGGCAGCTCGGCTACGAGCCTGCGTTCTCCTGGCGCGACGCGATCACTTCTTGACGCCGAGCAGCGCTGCCTCGACGTCCCTGAGCCGGTCGACATCGCCGCGCATACCGGCGGCGGCGTCGTTGAACAGGAACGCCTCGGCGAGCTTCACGATCGCGTAGGCGAGCGTCGCGGGCTCGACCGGCGGCGCGTAGGCGCCGTCCTGTACCTCGAGCTCGATCAGGCGCGTGATGTTGGCGACCATGCGGCGCTGGGGAACGCCGTCCATCGTGAGGATCCGGAGCGCAGCGTCGCGCTCCTGCTCGACGAACCGGAGCAGCGCGGGAGCCTCGACGAGCTTTCGGTTGAGTCGGTCGAAGGTGTCGAGGAGCGCGTGCCCGCCCGTTCCCTCGGCTTCGGCGCGTGCCTCGGCGAGCAGCGGCTCGCCCGCCTGCGCGAGCACCGCACCGATCAGCCCCTCGCGTGACCCGAACCAGCGGTAGATCGTCGTGCGCCCGAGCCCGAGCTCCGAGGCGATCTCGCGCACGTCGATCCGCCTGCCGCGGAGGTAGCGGTACATCGCGGCGGCCAGGACGTCGTCGCGGCTCGCCGCCGGCGGGCGGCCACGGGTGCGCGGCGTCTCGGTGGAGGTCATGGGTTTCGGTACATCGAGAGGATGATGTTTTGAAACATCAGCAGACCTTTGTATTGTTACACGCACAGGTCGGCGCCGGCCTCCCGCCCGGCGCCGGCCCGTTTGGCAGCGGGCCGGCTTACTGCTCTCCGTGCCAGAGCCCGATGATCGCGCCCTTGATGCCGCGCCGGCCGACGAGCAGGAATCCCGCCGCGATGAGCCCTCCGATCGCGGCGCCGACCTCGGGCGGGACCGACGCTCCGGTCAGCCCGACCAGCCAGATGACGAGTGAGCCGAGCCCGGATCCGGAGCCGAGCGCAACCGATGCGTTCGGGTGGCGGGAGACGGCCCTTCGAGTGGCGCCCGCCGTGGGGGCGCCGACCACTGCAGCCTGTTCGCTCATTGCAACCTCCGTGTGGGTCGAGCGGGGCCGCAGAGCCCGCTGTCGTTTGACAGCAAGACGGGCGTGCGCCCTTCGATCTTCCCTCCTTGACGGTCGGCCGTGCGATGCGTAGCGTCGGCGAGGTGCAGATCGGTAAGGCCGCGGCCCCAGTCAGCCACATCTGCCAGGCATATCCCGACCGGGTCGAGGTGCGAGGGCTCGATCTCTGCGGCGACCTGATGGGCAGGCTGAGCTTCACCGAGTACTTTCACGTGCTGCTCACGGGCCGCGAGCCGACCGAGGAGCAACGCTTCTTCCTCGACCTGCTTCTGATCAGCATCGCCGAGCACGGGATGATGCCGACCAACGTTGCCGCGCGGATGACGCTTGCCGCCGACCCCGGCTCGCTGCAGGGCGCGCTCGCAGCTGGGATTCTCGGCGCCGGCCCGGTCGTCCTCGGCACCTCCGATGAGTGCGCCCGGCTGCTCGAGGAGGCGGCGGGTCGCACGCCACGCGAGCTCGTCGAGGAGCTGCACGCGGCCGGCGGCAAGGTCCCGGGCTTCGGGCATCCGGTTCACAAGCCGGTCGACCCGCGCGCCGAGCGGATTCTGGAGCTCGCGGACGGCCGTGGCGTCAGCGGGCAGAACGTCGCGCTCGCCCGCGCGCTCCGGGAAGCCGTGCACGAGGTCTGGGGCAAGCCGCTGACGATGAACGTCGCGATGCCGATCGCAGCGGTGATGCTCGACCTGGGCTTCCCGTCCTCGGCCGTGAAGACCGTTCCGCTGCTCGCGCGCACGGCCGGCCTGCTCGCCCACCTCGTCGAAGAGCAGCAGCAGCCGCTCGGCTTCCTGCTGGCGGCGGGAGCGGAGGAGGCCATTCACTACGAGGCTGGGGCGGAAGACAGGCGAGAGTGATGCTCGCGCCCGAGGTCGAGGGCCGCCCGTGGCCCGAGCAGGTCGCGATCGACGATGCGAGCTATCGCAGCCAGCTCGCCTACCTCTTCGACCGCTCCGACTTCTACCGCGGCAAGCTGGCGGCGGCCGGCATCGACTCGCCGGAAGCAGCGGGCGGGCTCGCCGCTATCGCGCAGCTGCCGCTGACCGACAAGAGCGAGCTCCGGGCGACGTGCACTCCCGACAATCCCATCGGCAGCCATCTCTGCGCGACGCGGTCCGAGATCGTGCGGATCTACTCCACCAGCGGCACGACCGGCACCCCGAGCTACATCCCGCTCACCGCGAGCGACCTCGACAACTGGGTGACCGGCTCCTCACGCAGCTATGCCGCTTCCGGAGCCACCGCGGGCCAGCGCGCCGTCTCCTCCTACAACGCGGGGCCGTTCGTGGCCGGCGCCGCAATCGAGGCGTTCGACCGCATCGGCCTGTGCCACATCCCGCTCGGCACCGGGAACACCGAGCGCTTGATGTCGGCGGTCCGGCTGCTCGAGCCCGAGGTGGCGATCCTGACTCCCTCCTACGCCGCTCATCTCATCGAATGGGCTGGGGAGCGAGAGATCGATCTCGCGGCGTCCAGTGTCGAGCGGGTGCTCGTGGCGGGCGAGCCCGGCGGTGGTGAGCCGGCCTTCCGTGCCAAGCTCGAAGCGGGCTGGGGCGCCAGAGTGACGGAGGCGATGGGCATCGGGGACATCGGCGTCTCGCTCTGGGGGGAGTGCGAGGAGCAGGACGGGATGCACCTCGGCGCGCGGGGCTTCGTCCATGCCGAGCTGATCGACCCGGAGAACGGCGCCGCCGTCGAGCTGGAAGACGGCGCGACGGGCGAGCTCGTGTTGACACACCTCCAGCACCGAGCCGCACCGCTGCTGCGATTCCGGACGCGCGACCACGTCCGGCTTCGGCTGGGGGAGTGCAGCTGTGGCCGTACGGGCCCGAGGGTGCGCTGCATCGGGCGCACGGACGACATGCTCATCGTCCGCGGCGTCAACGTCTTCCCCTCCGCGGTTCGCGAAGTCGTGAGCGCGTTCGCCCCCGAGGTCAGCGGCAACATCCTCGTCAAGCCGCAGGCGCCGGGCGTGAAGCAGAAGCCGCCGCTGCCGGTGAGCGTCGAGCTCGCTCGGGACGCGACCGGCGGCGCTGGTCTTGCGGACGCGATCCGTGAAAGATTGCGCAACGTACTCGTCGTGCAGACTCAGATCGACCTCGTGCCGTGGGGGAGCCTGCGGCGCAGCGAATACAAGTCGAAGCTCGTAGAGCGCTAGAGACCAGGAGGCTCACATGTCTGCGATCACCCTTAACATCCTCAAGCCGAGCGTCAACAACCTCACCGTCCGGATCTTCGTCCGGGCCGCGCAGCTCGAGTTCGAGGAGCAGGACGTGTGGGGGAAGACGACGAGCCCGGAGTATCTCGAGAAGTACCCGGCGCATCTCACGCCGATGATCGAGGAGGAAGGCCTGCCGAGGGGAACGCTCGGCGAAAGCTGCGCGATCATGGCGTACCTGTGCAACAAGCACGGCCTCGAGGAGTTCTACCCGACCGATCCGGGGAAGCGCGCGATGGTCGACAACGCGATGTTCTACTTGATCGGCACCTTCTACCCGCTGCTGACCCGGGCCACATACCCGGCGCTCGGCTTTCCTCAGTACCCGGGTGAGGTCGCGACGTCCGCGGCCGACGACGAGATGAAGGCCACTGCGCAGCGGGACGCGGAGGCCGCGCTCGCAGAGCCGCTCGACGTCTTCCGCTCGTTCTTCCTGGACGACAAGCCGTTCATCGGCGGCGACTCACCCTCGATCGCCGACATTCGCCTCTCCGCGACGCTCGAGTTCCTCGACGCGATCGACTACGACCTGCCCGGCTGGGCCAGGGAGTACATGGCCGCGATGGAGTCCTCCCTCGGCGACGCCTACGCGGAGCCGGCGGCCGATGTGCGCGGCTACATCGCTTCCGTGAAGCCCTAGACGTCAGTCGGCCGGTCGCGGGCCTGTCTCGCGCGGCCGTGGTGGTCGCGGCCGAGGAATGTGTTCGCCCACGCGCTCGTCCGCGCGAGCGCGTTGTCCTTGACGATCACCGGGCCGTCGAGCATCGACTCCTCCTCGCCGTACGCCTTCAGCCGCTCATAGGCCTGCGACCAGATGCACTCCGTGTCGTAGACCTCGCAGAGGCCGTCGCGTGTGCCGCCACACGGCCCGTTCCGCTGGTTCTTCGCGCACTGCGACTCGGGACAGACATACGCGATGTCGGGGAGCGAGCAGTCGCCGCAGTCGCGACACCCGAAGAGCGGAACCTTCGCCGCCTGCTCGAGCGCGTGTGCTGCCTTCCGGGACGGTGCGGTCTTCTCGACGGTTCGGTAGAACGCCCGTCCGGCTGGATAGAGCGGCGCGTCCGGCTCGAACGCCGCGGCGTGCAGCCGCCTGCTGAAGCGGTACTTGAGGGGCACGCGCAGCTCCGTCTTCCGCTTGCGCTTGGACTCGAGGTACGCCGCGTTCACCTCGGCCGACGAGAGCTTCGTGTCCGGATCGGGCTCGAAGAAGTAGAACTCGTCCGCGACCGGATAGTGGATCTCCGACGCGAACGCCCGCCAGTCGTCGACGCCGAACGCCGCGGCGCTGTCGAGGATCTCACCGAACGTCGATGCCGGCATGTGGCCCCCGAGGTAGACACCGTGAAAGCCCAGGCCGCGCGCGATCGCAACGTGCTTCGCGGCCAGATCGACGAAGAAGGCCCGCCCCTTGTCCGGGCTCGCGCCGTGCCGCTCGGCAAGCGCGAGCAGCTCCTCCGTGACGACCACTCCAGGGATCTTTCCGTGATGGAAGACGCGCGCCGCCGTCGGTGACAGGCGATAGACGTTCGCGAGCACGGATACCGGCAGTTCCTCGCGTCTGATCCAGCGCAGCAGCTCGTCGTCCTTGCGCGCGTTCCAGCCGATCTGGTTGATGACGAAGCGCGCGCCGGCCTCGACCTTCTTCTTCAGCTTGAAGTACTGCGGCATCACCTCGCGCTCGCGCCGCTTGTGGTTCGTCACGACGCAGCCGAGGAAGAAGTCCGTCCGGTCGAGCCGCGTCGCCGGCCGTCGCTCGTCACGGAGGCCGCTGTTCATCTCCGAGAAGAGGCTGAGCAAGCCGACGGAGTCGATGTCGAACACGGGTGCGGCGAGCCCCTTGTGCCCGGTGACCGGGTAGTCG
This sequence comes from uncultured Gaiellaceae bacterium, assembly GCA_963749515.1. Taxonomy (GTDB): domain Bacteria; phylum Actinomycetota; class Thermoleophilia; order Gaiellales; family Gaiellaceae; genus Gaiellasilicea. The sequence goes on along the minus strand of CAVVMR010000009.1, from coordinate 107,436 downwards.
CCGGAGATGGCAAGGACGTTGCCGAACCCCTCCGAGCCCAGCTTCCAGCCGCGACTCTCGAGCGCGTTGCGGTTCCAGTCCTTGCAGGAGAGGTGGATGATCACCTCCTGTCCGCGCGAGATGAGGTCCGTCCCGAGCGTGTCGGGCGAGAGCATCGCGTGGCCGCCCGGGTTGTCGGTGATCGAGAGCACGTCGATGCGCGGGTCGGCGGCGAGCTCTCGCGCGATCTCGAGCACCCGGTGACTGCTGTCGGCCGTGATCAGCCCGCGGCTCGTGACCAGCTCCGCGGCGACGACGAACGCGTGGGGCTGCGCGAAGCGTTCACGGAGAGTGGCCACCTTCCGATCCTAACTTCGTCCCGACAATTGGAACGCCGTCTTGACAAACGGGCACCGACTTGAGTGACTAGCGGCCATGAGCGCCCAGAGCCTGGAGGCCCTGCTCCAGTCGGTTGGGAATCCGGTCCACCTGGTCCGAAACTCGCAGATCGGGCCGTACGTGTATCCGAAGGTCCCGAGCGAGTTCTCGAACTGGCGGGACGAGCAGCATGCGTGGCGCGAGACCTGTTGTCTCTTCGACCAGTCGCACCACATGACGGACATGTACATCAAGGGGCCCGAGGCGCTGCAGCTGCTGACGGACCTCGGCGTCAACAGCTTCGGGTCGTTCGCGGTCGACAAGGCCAAGCAGTTCGTGGCCGTGAATCCGAACGGCTACGTGATCGGAGACGCGATCCTCTTCTACCTGGACGAGGAGCTGTTCAAGCTCGTCGGGCGTCCCTCGGCGCACAACTGGGTCCAGTTCCACTGCGAGACACGCGGCTACGACGCGTCGATCGAGCGGGACGAGCGCTCGGCCGCCAACCCCGGGAACCGCAAGCTCTACCGGTACCAGATCCAGGGTCCCGACGCGTACAAGGTCCTGGAGAAGGTCAACGGCGGGCCGTTGCCGGAGATCAAGTTCTTCAACCTGGGTGAGATCAACGTCGCCGGCCGCAAGGTCCGCGCTCTGCACCATGGCATGTCCGGCGTGCCCGGCCTCGAGCTGTTCGGCCCGTGGGAGGAGGGCGAGGAGGTCAAGGCGGCGATCGTCGAGGCCGGCGAGGAGTTCGGCCTCCAGCAGGTGGGCTCACGCGTGTACGCCACGAACACACTCGAGTCGGGCTGGATTCCGTCTCCGCTCCCGGCGGTGTTCACCGGCGACGAGCTGAAGGCGTACCGGGAGTGGCTGCCGGTCGCCGGCTACGAAGGGACGGGCTCGCTCGGAGGCAGCTACTACTCCGACGACATCGAGGACTACTACCTGACGCCGTACGAGCTCGGCTACGGGCCGCACGTCAAGTTCGATCACGAGTTCGTCGGGCGGGAGGCACTGGAGAAGATCTCTGCCGGCCCGACCCGGACGAAGGTGACGCTCGCCTGGAACGGCGACGATGTCGCCCACGCGATGGGAACGATGTTCCAGGCGGACCGCAGGGCGAAGTACATCGACCTTCCCCTGTCCAACTACTCCACGTGGCCGTACGACAAGGTGCTGAAGGACGGCGGGCTGGTCGGCGTCTCGACGTTCTCCGGCTACAGCTCCAACGAGAGCTCGATGCTCTCGCTGGCGATGGTCGACATCGACCAGAGCGAGCCGGGCACCGCGCTCACGCTCGTCTGGGGGGAGGAAGGAGGCGGCTCGGCGAAGCCTGTCGTCGAGCGCCACGTCCAGACCGAGATCCGGGCGATCGTCGGGCCGGCTCCCTACTCCGAGGCCGCCCGGACGGCGTACCGGCCGAGATAGGCACACGTCTCTTGGTTCGACCGATGAGTCGGCGCCGCGCAGATCGTCTAACCACTGACACGACATCGATCGTCAGGAGGCACAAAATGCAGACGCTCTCCCCCTGTCTCTGGTTCGACACCCAGAGCGAGGACGCCGCGAAGTTCTACACGTCGGTCTTCCCGAACTCGCGGATCCTCGAGGTCACCCACTACGGCTCGGCCGGGCCACGAGCCGAGGGGTTGGTGATGACCGTCAGCTTCGAGCTGGACGGCCAGCGGTTCACCGCCCTCAACGGCGGCCCTGAGTTCACGTTCAGCGAGGCGATCTCGTTCGAGGTGAGTTGCGAGAGCCAGGAGGAAGTCGACCGGTACTGGAGCACGCTCTCCGAGGGCGGCGAAGAGGGCCCGTGCGGCTGGTTGAAGGACAAGTTCGGTGTCTCGTGGCAGATCGTCCCGGCACGCCTCCTCGAGCTGATCGCCGATTCGGATCAGGAGAAGGCGCAGCGGGTCATGGCGGCCATGCTGAAGATGAGGAAGATCGAGATCGACGAGCTCGAGCGCGCCGCTGCGGCCTAGGGGATGGTGACTCCCTGCAGCACGACGGGATTGTGCAGCGTGTAGTCGAGCTCGTCCGACTGGAGGACGCCCGGAGGCGGGATCACGTCGACCGCCTTCGGGACGGTCGCGGGGTCGACCGTGCAGTGAGGATCGGAGCTCGGCGCCGCACACACGCCGAACTGGAAGTCCTGCGGGGTCGACTGGAAACCGCGCGCCTGGTCGCCGCTGAACCCGTCCTGGCCGGTTAGCACGACAGTGAAGGCCCAGCCCGGTCCGGGTGAGCCGAGGCTCGCTTTCGGGACCCTGAAGGTGATGAAGCGGGAGATCTGGTTCGCGCTGATCGCCACAGTGCCGAGCTGTGCGCCGGCGGCGTTCTCGTAGCGCTGGCCGAAGCCCTGGACCTGGATCAGCCGGCTCCACGCGTACGCCGGCGCGATCTGGAAGTTGCGCGAGGCGTTCGCCGCTGCGGTCGAGGTCGAGCCGGGCGCGGCTCCCGGATCGTGGACGTAGACGTCGACGAGCTGGGCTCCGAGCGGGCTGCCGAAGGTCGGCGTCAGATCGCGAATCTTCACCCGGAAGATCACGTTCGTCCCGTCGTCGAAGACCTGGAACTGCTCGATGTCGAAGGCGCCGGGGCGGAAGCCGCCGAAGGTCGGGTACGCGTAGTTGCCGGGCCCGTTGTCGTCGCCGCTCGGATCAGCGACGTCGAGGAGCAGGGTTCCGGGCACGAAGTCGAACACGATCGTGCGCTTCACGTGCGCCGTGCCGCCGCTCGAGCTGACGGCGACGACGTTCAGGACGGTCGTCCCGCCCGTCACGGCGACATCGACGCTGAACGCGCCGGAGGAGTCTGCCGTCGTCGAGGCACTCGTGGTGCCCGAGCTCGTGTCCGTGTTCGTCGCGATCACGTGGACCGCGTTGCCCGGCGCGGTCGTGCCGGTCACCGTGACCGGCGAGCCGGTCACGGCGCTCAGGTCGGCCGGGCTCGTGACCGTCAAGGGCGTCGTTCCCTGCGTGCGCGCGACGTAGCGCTGGAAGGTGCTGCGCGGCCGGTCGAGGAGGCGGCCGGCGCCGATGTCGGCGAAGAGGCGCACGAAGGACGCGGCCGACCAGGTGAGCGGGTTTGCGGAGCCGGCGGGCTCACCGTTCACGAAGCCGATGGATGCGACTTCAGGCGGCGTCCCGAACGGCGATGCCGCGAGGTCCGGGCCCTCCCAGTTCTGCTCGGGAATGAGGCTCACTCCGGCGGCGAACCGCTCCATGCCGTCGAGGAGGGAGGCCGCACCGGTTGCGTTGCCCGTCTGAAGCATCTGCTCGGCGCGCTCGGACGACAGCGCCGGCCAGAGGTGGCCCGTCCCCTGTCCCGACGGCGCCCAGGGGCGGCCGTCGCTCGCGCGGTCCCCGTAGCCGTCGCCGTTGTAGCGGTGCCAGCCGGGCCCGCTCGCGGTTTCGGAGCGAATCGTGGCGTCCACGACGGGCAGCGAGGCGAGGATGTCCGGGTCGTTTGCGGGAAGCTCCCCGAGGCGCGCGAGCTCGAGGAAGCCGGCGTCGATGACGGAGCGCTGGTCGAGCGTCGGCCCGCCGTTCCCGACGTTGTACGAGATCGCCGCGTTCGGGTCGCCGGTCTTCGAGAGGCGAATGAAGTAGCGCGGCGCGAGCGGGCCGGTGGTGGTCACCGTCCAGCCCTTGATCGAGCGCTGGTAGTCGTCGGCGACGCCGCGCCAGATAGCGGCCGAAACCGGGTCGTGGTTGGCGTCCGCGAGCTGCGCCGCCGCGACGAGGCCGGCGATCTCGGCCGCGATCGTGGACGGCGAGTAGCCGTCCTGCTCCTCCCAGCGCTCGACGCCGAAGGCGGGACCGCGGCTCGCGACGAAGTTCGCGGCGGGCTTGATGTGGTTCTCGTAGAGCGATGCGTCCGTGAGGCGCAGCTCGTTGGCCATCAGCAGTGGATACGCCGTCTCGTCGAGCTGGGTGCCGAACGAGTCGGGCGCGGTCCTGCCGTTGAGGAGGCTGTTGCGCGGCATCGACCCGTCTGCCTGCTGCTGCCGCTCGAACAGGAAGAGCGTGGCGGCGCGCGCCGTCGCCCGGTCGCCTACGGCCATCAGGCCCGTGAAGGTCTCGTAGAGGTCGCGTGCGAAGACCTCACGGTAGGAGCCGAAGAAGGTGTTGCCGGGATCGCCGGCGGAGACCGCCTGACCCCACGGCGAGGCGAGGCTGGCGACGACCGCGCCGGGGAAGGTCTTGTCCTCGGAGGCCTTCAGCACGTTGGCGTTCACGAAGTACGCGTCCCGCAACTCGTCCGCCCGCTTCGACTTGATCCCCGGCAGCTTCTTCGGCGGGTCGTCGAGCCTCTTGTCGTAGTCGTCCCAGCCCTTGTCCGAGTCGCGGCGCGCCTTGTCGAAGGTGTGCTTCAGCGCGCGCGCCGCCGTCTGCACCGCGGCCGCCTGGCTCGAGCCGAAGCCAAGAGCCATCGTGAACTCCAGGTCGTCGCCACCGTGCTTCTTGCCGACGACTCGAGCGGTCTGGACGACATTGCCGTTCAGCGCCTCGGTGTACGAGGTTGTCAGCGTGCGCGAGGCGTCGAGCTGCGTGAGCCCGTCGCTGGCGGTCCCGGCAAAGCCGCTGGTCGACTCCGCGAACGGCGCGTCGAGGGCCGCGTAGACCGGCTGGGCGTAGTCGCGGTTGACCGCGTTCGTGGTCGTGTTCGGGTCGGAGGCGACGAGGACCGTGTGACCCGTCGAGGTGTCCCTCGCGGCCGAGTCGGCGCCGCCGTTGCCGCCGCCACCGCCGCCGTTGCCGTTCACCGTCGGATCGAAGCGGACGTAGAGACGCAGTGCGCTGTGCTTCGCCCGCTTCCGGTCGACATCGAAGTCGACCTTCATCAGGATCGCGTTCGCGCCCGGGTCGGCGACGTAGTCCGCGACGATCTCGTAGCCGCCGCCGGCGGGCCGGCTCGTGACCCGGCAGGCCATGCCGCTGCTGTCCAGCGCCCGGACGGTCGAGGTCATGTCCCTCGTCTGAAGGTGGGTGAACGAGGACCCGTCCGTGACGACGAACTGGAGCGTCTCGACGTTCGTGTTGTCGATCGTCGGGTAGTAGACGTCGCTCAGCACGCCGTCGGCGACCGTGAACCACACCTTCGAGGTCGTGTTGCGCGCTGTGCCGAGGCAGTCCTTGCGGGCGAGGTCGAAGTGGGAGAGCGCGCCCGGCCCGTCCGGTGCGGCGCTCAGCGGCGCGCTCGCGCCTGAAGCGGCCCCGAGAGAGACGCACGCTGCGGCGGCGAGTGCGAGACCGACCAGCCGCCTCGGTGGAGACAAGGCGCTCATGGCTGGACCGGACGCTACACCCGCGGCAGCGCAGACTTCAACCGGTGTCTCGATGCGGGCGGCGACGTATCTTTCAGACTGCGATCGCCATGACGAGCTTCGACGCCTATCGCGTCACCGATCAACTGGACGATTCGGTTCTGGACGCCATCGCGACGCGCCTCGAGGCGCGCGGCCGGCATCCGGTCTTCGTTCGCATGATGGACGAGTACCTCGACGCCATGGACATCGACGATGCGAGCGCGGTCGTCGACCTCGGCTGTGGAACGGGTGTCGCGTCTCGTCACATCGCGCGCAGGTCACGATTCTCCGGACACGTGACGGGCATCGACCGGAGCCCGTATTTGATCGCTGCTGCCACGCGGCTTGCGGACGACGAAGCTCTCGCCACGCGCATCGACTTCCGCATCGGCGACACGCAGAGCCTCGATCTCGGCGCCGGCGAGTTCGATGCCGTCGTCGCACACACGCTGATCAGCCACGTCGAGAGCCCTGCTGCCGTGCTGGCGGAAGCCGCCCGCATCGCCAAGCCCGGCGCCCCGATCGGGGTCTTCGACGGTGACTACGCGTCACTGACGTTCGGCAATCCCGATCCCGAGCAGGGCAAGCTCGACGACGAAGCCGTGATCGCCGCGATCGTCACGAATCCTCGCGTCATGCGCCAGATGCCCGTTCTCGCTCGTGAGGCCGGTCTGGAGCTCGTCGAATCGTTTCCCTACGTCCTCGCCGAGGTGGGCGAGGCCGACTTCTGGGTGCCCGCCATCGAGTCCTTCCGCAGGCTCATGCCCACCGCCGGTGCGATGTCCGAAGCTGACGCGAACGCCTGGGCCGAACGCCTGCTGCAGGCCTCGCAGTCGGGCCTCTTCTTCGGCGCCAGCAACTACTACGGCTACGTCCTCCGCAAACCCTCCTAGGGGTACGGACGATGTTCACCGGCGTTGTGTCCGGGGGCGTGGGCGGCCCGACGTCGTTCAGCAGCGATCAGCCGGGTGGGCCGCGTGACGGGCCTGGCAGCGAGAGACAAAGCCATGGGACCTCCTGTCTCGAGGACGGAGGGAACCTTAAGGCAGCGCGCCGGTCTCGAGCCAGTCGAGCTGTGCAGGGCTCAACTCGAGCTTCGAGGCGGCCAGCGCCTCGTCGAGGTGGGCCTCGGAACGGGTGCCGACAACCGGGAGCACGTACTCCGGTTGATGGAGGACGTATGCGAGCGCGACCGCGGTAGTCGAGGTTCCGAGCTCGCCGGCGAGCTCTGTCGCCCGCTCGCGTCGCGCCCGGTTTCCGGGGCTGTCCCAGCTCGCCGGATCACGCCCCGCGAAGAAGCCGGTCGCGAGGCTCGACCACGCGAGGATCAGCAGGTCGGTGTCCGCGAGAGCGAGGAGATCGTGCTTCTCGACCGCCAGGCAGCCCGGCCACGGCTCGGCCACCATCTCCGCGAGGGAGAAGTGGTTGCTGAAGGCGACGAGCCCCTCCTTGTCGATCTCGTCGAGGTGCTTCTGGAGCGCGCGCAGCCGGGGAACGGTCCAGTTCGAGACGCCGAAGCCGCCGATCTTCCCCGCGGCGACCTCCTCCAGGAGCGCCTCGGCGAATGCCGTGACCGGGAAAGCCGGATCGTCCCGGTGCAGCACGAAGACGTCGATCCAGTCGAGGTCGAGCAGCCGGCGTGCCTTGTCCAGCTCGGAGGAGACGAGCTCGGGCCGGCAGTACGGAGGGTGGCAGCCTTTGGCGTAGACGACGACGCCTTCCGGTGAGTGTCGCTCGCGGAGCCATCGCCCCACGGCCTGCTCCGACTCGCCGTCGCGGTAGACGTTGGCGACGTCGAGCGCTCGCCCACCTGCCTCGTAGAAGCGATCGAGAATTCGAGGTGCAAGCGAGGTGTCGGGCAGGTCCAGCGTTCCCAGGACGAGTCGCAAGGCATCGCTCCTTGTGAGGAGCCGCCCCGCCCACCACGAGGCGTCGCGGGGGCGGGGCGGCTCGGGTGCTAGTGGTGGTTGGAGGTCGAGAACTGGTAGATCGTGGTGGTCTTGTAGACCTGCCCCGGGCGAAGGACGGTCGAGGGGAAGTTCGGCCGGTTGGGCGAGTCGGGGTAGTGCTGGGTTTCCAGCGCGAACCCATCGCCTTGCCGGTACATCCGCCCACTCGTCCCGACGAGCGTCCCGTCGAGGAAGTTCCCCGAGTAGAACTGGATTCCCGGCTCCGTCGTGAAGATCTCGAGCACACGGCCGCTGTCAGGCTCCAGCACGCGCGCCGCGCGGATCATCTTCGTGTCGTTGGGATCACGCCGGTCGAGTACCCAGTTGTGGTCGTAACCGCGGCCGATCACGAGCTGTTCGAAGCTGTCGCGAATCCTGTCTCCGATCGCGGTCGACCGCGTGAAGTCCATCGGCGTGCCGGCCACCGGATCGATCGCTCCGGTCGGGATCAACGTCGGATCCACGGGTGTGTAGTGGGACGCGTTGAGCTTCAGGATGTGATCGTCGATGGAGCCTGTCCCCTCGCCCTCGAGGTTCCAGTAGGCGTGGTTCGTCAGGTTGACGACTGTCTTCCTGTCCGTCGTCGCGCGGTAGTCCATCCGAATCTCGTTGCGGTTTGTCAGCAGGTAGACGACCTCGGCCTTCAGCGTTCCCGGGTAGCCCTGATCCAGGTGCGGGCTCGTGAACGTGAGCTTGAGGCCGACGCCGTCACGGTTCTGGATCACCGTGGCGGCCCAGATGTGCTTGTCGAAGCCGACCGTCCCTCCATGGAGAGAGTTCGGCGGGTTGTTGATCGGCAGCTGGTAGGTGACGCCGTCGAGCGTGAACCTGCCGAGGGCAATCCGGTTCGCGTAGCGGCCGGTGATGTTCCCGAAGTAGGGACTTCGTTCGATGTAGTCGGTGAGATTGTCGAAGCCCAGCGTGACGTTCTCCAAGCGGCCGCGACGGTCGGGAACCTTGACCGACTGGATGACGCCGCCGTACGTGAGGATCTTGACCTCCATGCCCCGGGCGTTCGTGAGCGTGTAGATGTCGACCGGCTGTCCGTTGAAGGATCCGAACGGCGCCTTCGTGACCGTGGACGATCCGGGCTTGTGCGTATTCGACGCAAGCGCGCCGGAGAATCCGACGGCGGCGACGAGAAGCACTGCCAGGCCGGCCAGTGCCATTCTGCGGAGCGATCTGCGCATTGCGTTTCCTCCCCGATCTCGGTTTTCCGATTAGCCGCAGATTCGGCCCGTGTGGGGCCGGCTTGGGTCGTCCGAGACGCGCTACGTCATCCGCACCTCCTCTCCCGTGCGATCACGAATCCGCTTGAGGCTCTTCATCACGCCGTCGCCGTCGCGCCCGAACAGGTCGTGCAGGACGACGTACTGGGCGTAGAGGTCGCTGTAGACGGCGTGACTCCCCTCGTCGGGCTCGTAGACGTGCTCGCTCAGGTGCGCCATCCCGCGTGAGGCCTCGACGATCGTGTCGTAGCCGCCGGCGGCCGCACCCGCCGCTACCGCGGCCGACATCGCCGCGCCCAGCGCGGGCGTCTCCGCGGATGCCGCGACCGAGATCGTGCGTCCGGTCACGTCCGCGTAGATCTGCATCAGCAGCTTGTTCCGCTCCGGCAGGCCCCCGCAGACGACGAACCTCGCCACCGGCACTCCGGCCGACTCGAACGCGTCGAGGATCACCCGCGTCCCGAACGCCGTCGCCTCGAGCAGCGCCCGGTAGATCTCGGGCGCCTTGGTCGCGAGCGTCATCCCGACGAGCAGGCCGCTCAGGTCGGCGTCGACGAGGACGGAGCGGTTCCCGTTCCACCAGTCGAGCGCGAGCAGGCCACTCTCTCCGGGCCGGAGCTTCGCCGCGTCCCGCTCGAGCATCCGGTGGACGTCTTCGCCCTGCCGGCGAGCCGCCTCGTGGTACTCGGGCGGCACCGCCTGCTCGGCAAACCACGCGAAGATGTCACCGACGCCGGACTGGCCGGCTTCGTAGCCGATCAAGCCCGGGATGACACCGTCCTCGACCGCACCGCACATGCCCTCGACGAACGCGAGCTCGTCGCCGAGGAGGATGTGGCAGTTGCTCGTCCCCATGATCACGACCATCGAGCCGGGCTCGGTCACGGTCGCCGCCGGCGCCGAGACGTGCGCGTCGACGTTGGCAACCGCGACGGGCGTTCCGGCGCGAAGTCCGGTGAGCGCCGCCGCTCGTTCGCTCAGCACGCCCGCTCTGCTGCCCGGCGGCAGGAGCGTGCGGGACATCTTCTCGTCGACGACGTGCTCGAACTGTGGGTCGAGAGCGGCGAAGTAGGCGCTGTCCGGGAACCCGTCCTGCTTCGACCAGAGCGCCTTGTAGCCGGCGGTGCAGGTGTTGCGAGTCTCGGTGCCGGTGAGCTGCCAGACGACCCAGTCGGCGGCCTCGATCAGCCGCTCGGCGCGGTCATAGAGCTCGGGCGCCTCGTCGAGGATCTGGAGCGCCTTCGCGAAGAACCACTCCGACGAGATCTTGCCGCCGTACCGGTCGAGCCACGGCTCTCCGCGCTCTGCCGCGACGGCGTTGATGCGATCGGCCTCGGGCTGAGCGGCGTGATGCTTCCAGAGCTTGACCCACGCGTGCGGTTCGCCGCGCAGCTCCTCGAGCAGGCAGAGCGGCGTCCCGTCGGCGGTCGTCGGCAGCATCGTGCACGAGGTGAAGTCGATGCCGATCCCGATCACGTCGTCCGCGGCGACGCCGGACTCCGCGAGCACCTGGGGAACGGCGTGCTCGAACGTGCGCACGTAGTCCTCCGGGTCCTGCAGCGCCCAGTCGGGCTCCAGCCGGACGTGATCGTGAGGCGGCGGCAGCCGTTCGTCGATGACGCCGTTCGCGTAGGCATACGACGCGGTTGCGAGCTCGCGCCCGTCTGCGCAGTCGACCAGGACGGCCCGTCCCGACGCGGTGCCGAAGTCGACGCCGATCACGTAGGCGCCGCCGCTCACCGCGGCTGCCCGTAGTAGGCGTCCGGACCGTGCTTCCGCGAGAAGTGCCGCTCGAGCAGCTCGTGATCGAGCGCCGAGGCCTCGGCTTTCAGCACCAGGGTGTACAGAGCCATCTCGGCGACCATCTCGAGCGCGGTTGCGTTCTCGACCGCCTGCGCGACGTCGACGCCCCAGGCGAAGGGGCCATGCGACGCCACGAGAACGGCGGGCGTCTCGAGCGGATCGAGCTCACGGCTTTCGAACGTCTCGACGATCACGTCACCGGTTCGCTGCTCGTACTCCTCCCGAATCTCGTCAGGCGCCAGCGCACGCGTCACGGGCACGGAACCGCGGAAGTGGTCGGCGTGGGTGGTGCCGAAGCAGGGCAGGTCGCGGCCCGCCTGGGCCCATGCGCTCGCGAAGCGGGCGTGCGTGTGGACGATGCCGCCGAGCGCCTCGAACCGGCGGTAGATGACCGCGTGGGTCGGCGTGTCGGACGACGGCCGCCGGCCCGATACCACGTCACCCGTCTCCAGATCGACGACGACGATGTCCTCCGGGCGAAGCTCCTCGTACGGGACGCCGCTCGGCTTGATCGCGAGCACGTTTTCCTCGCGGTCGACGCCGCTCACGTTCCCGAACGTGAGAACGACGAGCCCCGCGCGCACCAGCTCGAGATTCCCCCGGAACACCTGCTCCCGCAGCTCGGCGTGATCGGCCATCTCCCGCTACACCTCGCCGGCGAGGTGGTAGTAGGCGTGGTTCCAGCGCAGCTCCTGCTTCACGCGGGTGACGGTGGCGTGCTCGTCGATGACGACGAGCTCGACGCCCGCGATCTCAGCCAGGTCGGAGATCGCCTCGACCGTCAGCGCCTGCGTGAAGGTCGTGTGGTGAAGGCCGCCGGCCTCGAGCCACGCTTCGGCTGCGGTTGCGAAGCTCGGCTTCGGCCTCCAGATCGCGCGCGCTACCGGCAGACGTGGCAGCTCCTCCTCGGGTGGAACGACCTCCACCTCGTTCGCGACGAGCCGAAAGCGGTCGCCCAGATCGAGCAGCGCCACGACGACGGCCGGCCCGGGCGTTGCGGTGAAGACGAGCCGCACGGGATCCTGGCGAGCCCCGATCGAGAGTGGATGGATCTCGCAGCTCGGCCTGTCGCCGCTGATCGACGGGCACACCTCGAGCATGTGCGCGCCGAGCACCTGCGGGTCGCCCGGCCCGAAGTGGTACGTGTAGTCCTCCATGAAGGAGGTGCCGCCGGCCAGGCCGGCGCTCATTACCTTGGAGATGCGAACGAGGGCTGCGGTCTTCCAGTCGCCCTCCGCCCCGAACCCGTAGCCGTCGGCCATCAGCCGCTGGACTGCGATCCCGGGCAGCTGGCTGAGCCCGCCGAGATCCTCGAAGGTCGTGGTGAAGGCCTTGAAGCCGCCGGCGTCGAGAAACGCGCGCAGGCCGGCCTCGATTCGCGCCGCCTCGCGCAGCGACTTCCGTTGCTCGCCGCCCGCCCTCAGCGTCGGGGCGAGCTCGTAGGCGTCCTCGTACTCCGCGACCAGCTGGTCGACGCTCGCGTCGTCCACGTTGCCGACCGCGGACTCGAGCTCTGCGACGCCGTAGCCGTTGACCGAGAGGCCGAGGCGAATCTGCGCATCGACCTTGTCGCCGTCGGTGCCCGCGACCTGCCGCATGTTGTCGCCGAAGCGCGCGACCCGCAGCGACTGTGCCTCATGCCAGCCGCACGCCGCCCGCGACCAGGCTCCGATCCGCTCGAGGACGCTCGGGTCCGTCCAGTGCCCCGCGACTGTCTTCCGCCGGATCCGCATCCGCGTCGCGAGGTGGCCGAACTCGCGGTCGCCGTGCGCCGACTGGTTCAGGTTCATGAAGTCCATGTCGATCTCGGACCAGGGGAGCTCGCGGTTGAACTGCGTGTGGAGGTGGAGGAGCGGCCTCTGGAGCGCGCGGAGGCCGGCGATCCACATCTTCGCGGGAGAGAAGGTGTGCATCCAGGCGATGAGCCCGACACACTGCTCGGCCGCGTTCGCCTCGAGCAGGAGCGCGCGGATCGCCTCGGCGCTCGTCACCGCCGGCTTGTGCACGACTCGCACAGGGATGGCGGGAGCGGCATCGAGCCCGGCCGCCACCTGCCGCGATTGCTCGGCGACCTGGAGGAGGACATCCTCTCCGTAGAGGTGCTGGCTTCCGGTGACGAGCCAGACCTCGAATCTGTCGAGCGTTTTCATCTCTCTCAGTTGCTCCCGGGCGCGGGGAGGAGGGCTAACCCCGCGCCCGGTATTCGGCGGCCACGATCTCCGTCAGCTCCTCGACCGAGGTCTCCGAAGTCAGGCGGTCGAACACGATCGTCCCGTTGCGGAGGAGGTTGACCCGGTCGGCGATGTCGAAGACCTGGACGTAGTTGTGCGCGATGACGATCATCGAGACGTCGCCGCGCTCCTTCAGGTTCTGGATCAGGTCGATGATCAGCTTTCCCTCGCGCGCGCCCATCGCGGCGAGCGGCTCGTCCAGGAGGAGCGTGTTCGCGCCAGAGTGCACCGAGCGTGCGATCGCGATCGCCTGACGCTGGCCTCCCGAGAGCATCGCGACCTCGGAGCCAACAGAGCGAAGGGTCTGGATGCCGATGTCCTCGATGTACTGGCGCGCCCGCGCCCGCATCTGGCGGTTGTTCAGCCACCTGATCGGCCCGATGCCGGTCGTGATCTCGCGCTTCAGGAACATGTTGTGCGCGACGGAGAGCGACGGCACGAGCGCGAGATCCTGGTAGACGGTGTCGATGCCGAGCGACCGGGCGTGGTCGACGGAGCGGATCGCCACCTCCTCGCCCTCGACGAAGACGCTGCCGCTGTCGGGACGCATGAAGCCGCTCAGGATCTTGATCAGGGTCGACTTCCCGGCGCCGTTGTCGCCGAGCAGCCCGAGCACCTCGCCCTTCCCCAGCCGCATCGAGACGTCGACGAGAGCCGTGACGGCGCCGAAGCTCTTCGCGATGTTCTCGACGCGAATCGCGTCTGGGCGTTCTGCCTTGGCGCTCACTGGAGCCGCCCGAGGTTGCGCAGCCTGGCGACCTGGACGTTCGCGATCATCGAAGCCAGGATCGCGAGGCCGATGATCAGGTCGAACGTGAAGGCGCTGACGCCGAGGATGTTGAGGCCCGTGCGGAGGATGATCAGCACCGCGACGCCGATGAAGCCGCCGATCACGCTGCCGACGCCGCCGAAGAGCGACGTGCCGCCGATCACCGCGCCGGCGACGGCGAGGAACATCAGGTCCGGCCCGCCCTGGAGCGGCACGATCGTCGTCACGCGGGTCGAGTCGAGGATCCCCGCGAAGCCTGCGAGCACGTTCGCGAGCACGAAGTTGCCGATCTTGATCCAACGCACGTTGACGCCGTTCTCGGCGGCAGCGATCGCGTTGCCGCCGGTGGCGAAGGTCCACAGGCCCCAGCGCGTCCAGGTGAGGATCGCCTGCACGGCCAAGATGAGCCCGAGCGCCCAGAAGAAGGTGGAGTTCAGGAAGAGCGCGTAGTGCTCCGGCTGCGACCCGAAGATGTTCTGGAACGTCTCGCCGCCGGGCATGAACTGCTGCGAGCCCTCGGTTAAGTGCAGCGTGACGCCGTTCAGGAAGAACAGCATCCCGAGTGTCGTGATGAACGACGGCACCCGCAGGTAGGTGGTGATCACGCCGTTCACGAGCCCGACCGAAGCGGACAGGACCAGCGCCGTGCTGACGCCGAGCCAGATCGGAAGGTTGTACTTCTCCGAGTCGCAGAGGATCCAGACGATCGCCGGCGCAAGCGCGTAGACGCGCCCGACCGAGAGGTCGATCTCGCCGCAGATCAGGAGCATCACCTCGCCGGCCGCGACCAGCGCGATCGGGGCCATCGTCTCGGTGATGTTCTTCGCGTTGTCGCCCTCGACGAAGACCGGGTTCTTCGCCCAGAAGAACACGGTCAGCGCAACGGCGACCGCGAAGATGCTCGCCTCACGGCGGCGGAGCAGCGTGCCGGCGACGCGCCAGCCGAGGCCGGCGCGTCGCCCTGTCATCTGAAGCCACGTCACGGTCGGCGGCCGTTACGTGACGGGGTACTTGGCTTTCGAGGACGAACCTTCGTACCGCGACTTCGTGTTCAGGTAGGGCTTGACGTTCGCCTTCGTGACGAACAGCAGGCCGGTGTTGGTGTCCGACGGCGCGACCAGGCCGCTGGACAGCTTGTAGAGGAACAGCTGCAGCACGGGATAGAACCCCTGCAGGTAGGGCTGCTGGTCGATCGTGAAGTTCAGGAACCCACGGTCGATCAGCCGGAGCGTGCCCGGCAGCAGGTCGTAGCCGCCGCCGATCACCTTCCCTCTCAGGCTGTACTTCTGGATGATCTGCCCGACGCCCTGCGTGTCGCCGGCGTCGACCGCGAACATGCCTTTGAGGTTCTTGTGCCCGAGGTAGTAGGCGTCGATCGCCGCGAGCTCCTTGCTCAGGTCGGCGTCAGTGGCGACGATCTTCGGGTTGATGGGCTTGCCGGACTGCTTGATCGCCGCGACCGCACCGTCGATGCGCGGCTGGATGTTCAGTGCGCCCGGCGTCGCGATGAACAGCGCCACGTCGCCTCTCGGCACCAGCGTCGCGATTCGCTGACCCATCGCGAAGCCCGACTCGTAGAGCGCCTGGCCGACATACGACATCCGAGCCTTCGCGCCCGCCCTTGCCCCGTCGGCGTTGTAGGCGAGAACCGGGATACCACGTCCGAGCGCTCGCTTGATCGGCGCTTCGAAGGCGCCCTTGTCGACGACGCACACGGCGATCCCGTCGGCCCTCGCGCTGATCGCCGCGTTGAAGGCGTTGATCATCTCCGCCACGTCAGCCTTGGTCGAACCGCCCCACGTGTAGCTCACGTTGACGAGCGCTGCCGCATCCGCCGCGCCGTACTGCGTCGGCACGAAGAACGGGTTCGTCGTCACGTGGTTGATGAACGCGAACTTCCACTTCGGATGCCGCGGCAGCGCCGCCGATCCGTCCGTGGCACCGAACGCTGCCTCGGCGCCCAAGAGCGCCGGTAGCGAAGCGGCGGCGCCTCCGACCGCGATCCGGCGCAGCAGCGCCTCCCGGTCGATGCCTTCAGGCTCTCGGGAGACGACCTCATCCTCGCGATTCACGAATCTCGACCTCCTTCTGACCCGGTGGAGTGGGGCCTGTGCACCTGCTGCGGCGGTGGGTCCGGCGAAGACGCTCTTCGTCCCGTTTCAGCGGGGGCTTTCAGCACAAGCGACGTTCGTATACAACATCTGTATTCCGAGTGCAAGCGTATGCAGTCGTTCCGTATGCCGTGGTTCCGTATGCCGTGGCTCCGTATGCCCACCGGTTGTCTGGACAGGGCCGGCCGGGTTCGCAGAGGATCGACAACGATGAGCACACGCGGCGAGAAGAAGCCGGCCCGGCGGCGTCCGGCGACGATGAAGGACATCGCGAAAGCGGCCGGCGTCGCGCAGAGCACCGTCTCGCGAATCCTGAACGACACGCCGCTTCTCGTCCCGATCTCGCCCGAGACCCGCGAGCGCGTGCTCCTCGCCGCCAGCGAGCTGGCCTACCGGCCGAACCCGCACGCCCGCGGGTTGCGCGGCGCGCCCACCATGCTGCTCGGGGCGATCGTGCGCGACATCACCGACCCCTTCTTCGCCGGCGCGATCGACGCGCTCTCACTCGAAGCGCGCCATCGCGGCTACAGCGTCGTGCTCGGCCATGCGCGCGAGCGCGCGGACGAGGCGCTGGCGCTCGCGGCGGTGCTCGAGGCGCGGCAGTGCGACGCGATCGTGATCGTCGGCGACATGCGCAACCAGCCACGCCTGATCGGGGACCTCGAGAGCGTGCACGTCCCGGTCGTCGCCGTGTGGCACGGCTCGCGGCACGACGGCTTTCTCACCGTGAACGTCGACAACCGCCACGGTGTCGAGGCGGCGCTCGACCATCTGATCGGCCTGGGTCACCGACGTGTCGCGTTCGTGGGCGACCCCGTCCTCGGCGACATCCAGGAGCGTCAGGCCGCGTACGAGGACTACGTCGGACAGGGACGGATCGAGGCCCGGGACGGTTACATCCAGCACGCCCGGAACTCGCCCACGGGCGGCGTCGGTGCCTTCGAGGCGCTGTTGAAGCTCCCGGAGCCCCCGACCGCGGTCGCGGCCGCGACGGACGTCCTCGCGATCGGGATCCTGCACGCAGCCTTCGAGCGCGGGTTCCGCGTTCCCGCGGACTTCTCGGTCGTCGGCTTCGACGACATCCCGTTCGCCGCAACGACCGTTCCGGCGCTGACCACGGTCCGGATGCCCGTCGAGGAGATGATCCAGGGCGCGATCGAGATGGTCGTCGACGAGTCCCTGCGCGACGCTGCCGGCAGCGGCGACGGCGTGCGGGTCTACCAGCCCTCGCTGGTCGTCCGCAGCTCGACCGCCGAGCTCGAACGCTGAGCCTGCGTTCGAGTCGCTCTACGGGTGGTTGTCGCGAGGATCCCAGAGCGGGATCGGCGCGGTCTTCTCGTAGGCCATCCCGTGCGGATAGCTGATCAGCTCGATGTCGGTGCCGAACGGGGTCGCGAAGTAGTTGATCGTCTGCCCGGCCGCGGGGCCCTCGGTGACCGGGAAGGGGCCGAACCGCTTCTGGACGCCCTTGGCCTGCAGGTGCTTCACCGCCTTGTCGATGTGGCGGACGTAGAACGCGATGTGATGGGCGCCCCAGTCGGAGTTCTTCCGGAACGTGCGGTCCTGATCCGGAGCCGAGTACTGGAAGAGCTCGATGCCGGGGCCGTCGCCGGCCCGCACCATCCGGATCTGCTCGACGACGGCCCGCGGGTGGACGTCCACCAGCTGCTGCATGAAGTCGCCGGTCGGATCGGCGAAGGGGCCGAATGTCAGCGGGTTGCTGCCGCCGAGCGCGCGCCTGAACCAGTCGGCTGCAGCAACCACGTTCGGCACGGTGATCCCGACGTGATCGATCCCGAGCAGGCCCGGCACTGTGGTCGCCTTCGAGCGGAGCCCGTTCCGCTTCGGTGACCACAGGGGCTTGACGCCCCGCCTTTCGTAGGCCATCCCCTTCGGATAGCTGATCAGCTCGATGTAGGTCCCGAACGGCGTCTTGAAGTAGTTGATCGACTGACCCGCCGCCGGCCCTTCCGTCAGCGAGAACGGCCCCAGGAACTTCTCGACGCCCTTCGACACCATGTGGGCGACGGCCGCCTCGATGTCGGTGACGTAGAACGCGACGTGGTGGCCCGACCAGTCCGAGTTGCGCGGATGCGTCCGGCGCTGGTCCGGCGCCTGGTACTGGAAGAGCTCGATGTTCGCGCTGCGGCCGAGGCGAAGCACGGTGATCTGGTCGATCACCGCGCGCGGATCGACGCCGAGGAGGTCGCGCATCAACGTGCCGCTCGGGTCCGCGATCGGGCCGAACGACAGCGGCGCGGACGCGCCCATCACGTCCTGGAACCAGGCAACGGCCTCGTCGATGTCAGGGACGGTCAGGCCGACATGGTCGGCGCCGACGAGCCCGAGCCGGCCCTTGCCGTGCCCTCTGTCCCGTGGGTGGCCCTTTGTGAGCGGATGAAACGCCGTCGCGGCTGCGACTCCGGCAGCACCCCGCTTGAGGAACTCCGTGCGATCGACCCGGTGCTCGCTGCTCATGCCCCCGCCTTTCTGTCGGCCGGTCCAGATGGCGCGAGAAAGCCTCTCATGTCGGACCGGGCTTGTCGATTTCCGAGCGCGCGAGCACCACTGACGTCTCGATCTGCCGCTCGCTCACCGTCCAGTACGTGCGAAGCAGGCGGTCCTTCTCCTCGGGCGAGACGAGTCGGAAGCCGTGCTTCTCGTAGAAGTTGATCGCCCAGCTTGCGTCCGCCCACGTCCCGATCAGTACCGGGCGGTCGGTCTGGGCGTCGAGGGACTGGAGGAGGGCAACGCCGATGCCTTGCCGCTGCGAGGTCGTCCGGACATACGCATGTCGGATGAGGGTCACGTCCTTGACGTGCTGGATGCCCATCACCCCGGCGAGCTCGCCGTTTGCCTCCCAGCCCCAGAAGTCGATGCCTGCGCCGATCTCCTCGCGAAGCTCCTCCCGCGGCATGTAGGGCTCCGTCCAGCAGTCGGCCGGGATCACGCCTCGATACGCCGTGGCGGCGTCGTTGACGATCTCGTAGATGGACTCGAAGTCCTGCTCCTCGCAGCGGCGGATCATCGGGACATGCTTGCACTACGGCCGAGCCGCTCGCACGCGGGAGCGGTCCTCGCGGTAGTGGATGACGTCGTAGGCGATCAGGGCACAGCAGATCGCAGCCACGAGCGCGAGTGCCGTGAGCGCCCTCAGCTCGAGAGCGGCAGGCAGCACTGCGAGCATCGCGATGCCGGTGACGAGCCTGCCGGGGCCGATCCAGCCCGGCCTGTCCGTCGTCGTGCGGCGGGTGGTGCGGACCAGGCGTATGCGGAGAGCGACGTGCGTGAGGAAGTAGAGCGAGAGCCCGCCGCAGAGCGCCACGGCGGGGACGGTCGCGAGCGGGTCGTCGACATGCTCGACCGTCTTCTTCAGGCCGAGCGCGAACAGGACGACGCCCGCGATCATCGGCATGTGGAGGTAGCTGTAGTAGTCGCGTGCCAGTTGCGCGCGTTCGACGCCGTGCGTCGCCGAGAGCCGCTGTTGCGCGCCGACGGCGTAGACGTCGAAGTACGCCCACCAGAGAGCGGCGATGATGACGATCCCCAGGACGGCGGTTGCGACGATGCCGGCCGTGAGCGGCACGCCCGCCGCCCCGATGCCGATCGACACGACCGACTCGCCGAGGGCGATGATCACGATCAGGCCGTGGCGCTCGGCGAAGTGCGCCGGCGACACATGCCAGCCCTGCATGCGCCCGACCAGCACACCGAGGTAGTCGACCAGGAGGGCGAGCACCCAGATCGCGGCCTGCGTCCGCCCGTCGAAGAACCCCGCGACGAGGATCAGAATCGGCCCGGAGATGGATGCCGGCACCAAACGCAGGACCGCCGCGAGCAGGTCGGGGTCGCGCTTGCCGGCGATCGAGTAGAGACCGAGGAAGAGCAGGCGCACGATCAGGAATGCGGCGCCGAACAGGACGGCGTTGTCGTCGAAAGCCTCGGGGACGGCGAGGGCGACGACGAGCATCGCCGCCATGGCCGCGAACATGCCCGCGCGCACAGGTCCTTCCTCCGGCTCGAGGGTGTTCGTCAGCCAGGCGTAGCCCGTCCAGGCCCACCAGAGCGCGGCCAGGACGAGCAGTCCGCGGCCGAGGCCGTGCCACGTCGGGTCGTCGGACATGAGGTTCGTGACCTGCGTGATCGCGAACACGAGGACGAGATCGAAGAAGAGCTCGAGCGGGGTGACCCGCTGCTCACGCTCGGCCATCGACGGACCCTAATATCGTCGGCTCGTGAAGCATGTCGAGGTGAACGGCGTCGAGCTCGAGTACCTGGACGAGGGCGCTGGTGTCGCCGTCGTGTTCTCGCACGGAGGCAGCTTGGATCTCCGCTACTGGGAACCGCAACGGCAGGCGTTCGCCGCGCGCTACACGTTCGTCGCCTACAGCCACCGGTTCCATGGCGGAGGTCGCCGGCCCGCTACAGGCGACTACTCGGCCGCCGCGCATGCGGCCGACCTGGTCGCAATCATCCGGCGGCAGGAGAGTGGGCCGGTACATCTCGTGGGGTTCTCGACCGCGATCACCCTCCGCGCCGCGTTGAGCGAGCCACGTCTCGTTCGCAGCCTGACGGTCGTCGAGCCCAACCTGCCATGGCTGCTGGAGGGCGACTCCGAGGGCGAGGGAGTCCTCGCATGGTGGCGCGACCAAAACGAACGCGTGCGGGCCGAGGCAGCCGGCGACCCCGAGCGTCTGGCCGCCCTCTGGTTCGAGCTCGTCAACAACAGGGGGCCGGAGGCGTTCGGGCGCCAGCCCGAGGCTCTGCGCCGCATGTGGCTCGACAACTTCAACGCGACACGACCCGCTGCGCCTCCGCCCGAGCCGCTGACAGCCGAGCGGCTCGGTGCGATTACCGCGCCCACCCTCGTCGTCGGCGCCGAGCACGGCATGCCGTACTCGCGGCGGATCGTCGACAGGCTCGCCGCGTGCATTCCCGGCAGCCGCCTCGCCGTCATCCCTTCGGTGACTCACTTCATGAGCTACCAGGCGCCCGAGGTCTTCAACGACGTCGTGCTCGAGTTCCTCTCACGACACTGAGCCCGGAGCACGCGCCGGGCCCTGACAACAGGCAGATGGAAGGACCGAGACCCCCACCGCGTCTGGAACGCAATCGGCCGCTGACCGGTTCGGCCATCTGAGAGGAGAGCTCCCATGCACTTGAAGAGACTGATCACCGGCTCGGTGGCCGTGCTCACAGCAGCAACCGTCGCGACCACGCTCACCGCTGCCGGAGATGCGAAGCCGCCGCGAATTGTGGCGGCGATCATGCAGGACTCGGACGGCGACGGTCACGCGGACCGCGTCGGCCTGGTGTACTCCGAGCGCGTCCGGCATGCCGCAGACAGGGACGGCAAGTACCCGTTCCTGGTCGCGGGCTACAAGCTCCGGGCAGTCGGCGCAGCGAACGGGAAGACCGTCGTCCTCACGCTGGTGGAGAAGGCGGCGATCGACGATGCGGCGCGGCCTTCGATTCGCTACGGGCGGACGAAGGGCGGATCGATCCTGGACGGGGCAAAGAACCAGGCCGTCAAACAGGTGTTCCGGGCGACTCGGGCACACCGGAACCGGCCGCGCGCGACTCCGCCGCCCCTTCCGGCTCCGAATCCCGCTCCCGGAGATCGCGACGGGGACGGCGTCGTCGACCCCCAGGACTGCGCGCCTGCCGATCCGAAGATCAGGCCCGGAGCGCCGGATACGCCGGACCTCGCCTTCGTCGACTCGAACTGCGACGGCATCGACGGGGACGAGAAGAAAGCGGTCTTCGCCTCACCACTGGGCAAGGACACGAACCCGGGCACGAAGGCAGCACCCAAGCGCGAGATCGCGGCAGCCGTCGTCACGGCCGCCATTGCCGGGAAGGACGTCTACGCGGCGGCCGGCGATTACAGCCGGGTAGAGGCGGCCAGTCGCGTCGGCATCTTCGGCGGCTACAACGCCACGACCTGGAACCGCGCGCCGGCACAGATCACGTCGATCAGCGGCGCGCCGGAAGGCATCTATGCAGCCGGCGCCACCGGCGTCGTGCTCCAGCATCTGACGGTCCGCGGGCAGGCCGGCGCCGGGAGCGGCGCCAGCGCGTACGGCATCCGGCTCCTGAACGGGTCGAATGTGAGGCTCGAACGCGTCCTCGCTACCGGCGGTAGCGGTACGGCAGGCGGAACGGGGTCGCCGGGCGCCGACGGCGCGCGCGGCGGCAACGGCGGCAACGGCGCTGAGGGAGCTTGTGACTACGACGATCGATACAACGTCGGCGGCAGGGGCGGCTCGAGCCCCGCAGGTCGCATGGGCGGCCGCGGCGGGAAAGGCGGCTATGCCGGCAAGGGCGTCGACGGCGCCGACGGAGACATCGACACCCACGGAGGTCAAGCCGGCAACGGCGGCGGTGGCCAAGGGTACAACGGCAACCGCGGTGCGGACGGGGCGGCAGGTGCCGCGGGCAAGATCGGCAAGCCCGGCACCAATTCGGCCGCTGCAGCGACGACGTCATGGGTCGGTCAGAGCGCCGACGCGGGCGCGCCCGGTGCGCCGGGCAACGGCGGCGGCGGCGGAGGCGGCGGAGGCGGCCAGGGAGGTCCCTTCCGTCTCGACGGCAGCGGCAACGGCGGAGGCGGAGGCGGAGGCGCCGGTAGCGGCGGCACCGCCGGCACGGGCGGGGGCGCAGGTGGCGGCTCGTTCGGCCTCTACCTGCACAACTCGACGGTGATCGTGTCCGAGGCCAGCTCGATCAAGTCCGACGCGGGCGGAGCCGGCGGCAACGGTGGCAAGGGCGGTGCAGGCGGCGCAGGAGGCGCCGGCGGCATCGGAGGGTCGTACTGCTCGGACGAGGTCGGCGACGGCGGAGCCGGTGGTAACGGGGGCAAGGGCGGCTACGGCGGCAGCGGAGGCGGCGGCGCCGGTGGGCCGAGCATCGGGATCTTCAAAGCCGGTGCCTCATCCGCGCTCGTGACCGGCTCGACGATCGCGATCGGGAGGCCCGGGATCGGCGGTTACAACGGCCAGGGCGGCGGCCCGGACGGCCATGTCGGGATCGCCGAGGCGATCTACCCCGCTTCCTAGCCCAGGTCGACAAGGTGCGGCGGTCGCCGGTTGGCGGCCGCCGCACCCACGGTCAGAGCGGGCCGGCCCGCAGCCCTGCGAACACGGCGAACGCGGGCTTCTTGCGTCCGTCGGTCGTGATCAGCCCCGACTGCCAGCTCTCGGGCGACGGGCTGTCCTTGAGCATGAACCACGTGAACAGATCGATGCGGGGGTTCGCTCGCGCGATCTCGAATGCCTG
Organism: uncultured Gaiellaceae bacterium; assembly: GCA_963749515.1. Lineage (GTDB taxonomy): Bacteria > Actinomycetota > Thermoleophilia > Gaiellales > Gaiellaceae > Gaiellasilicea. The sequence goes on along the minus strand of CAVVMR010000009.1, from coordinate 84,395 downwards.
GCGGAGGTACTGCGCCTGCTTCTCCCAGGAGACGCCGAAGATGTCGTCCGGCGGTTTCGTCTGGTAGCCGTATTCGGTGATCCAGAGCGGCTTGCGGCCGTACAGGCTCGTCACCTCCGAGATCAGCTTGTCGATGTCGCCGAGCCCGACGACGCGCGACCCGACGTTGCGCGTCGCCGGCGTCTCCCACGGGCCGCCGTAGTACGGATGGTGCGCCCAGGCGTCGAAGGTGCGCAGGCCCATCCTCTTGGCCTCCTGCAAGAACAAGAGCGGCGAGATCGAGGGACGCGCTGTCGCCGGGTCGTTGTGGCCGCGCGGCGCCGTTGCGCCACAGGCGACGCGGTGCGGCCCTCCCGCCGCGTGAACGCCCGCGTAGACCGCGTTGCAGATCTGCGCGTACGCGGCCGGCGCCGACGTTCGCCACTTGCCGCCCACGCGCTTGAACTGCGGCTGCAGGAACGTGGAGCTGTTCGGCTCGTTCCAGGCGAGCCACATCTCGACGCGCGGGAGGATCCGACCGCTCGCCGCGTCGAGGAATGTGCCGCTGTAGCGCCGCGCGGCGGCGTAGGCGAAGTCGCGGAGGGCCTTCGCGGAGCTCGGCGCATGCTGGGCCCCCTGACCGCCGTTCGCCCACGAAGGCGTACCCACGATCGTCAGCAGCATCTGGATTCCAGCACGGCTTGCGCCCTCGATCGCCCGGTCGTAGCGGCCCCAGTCGTATGCCGTGTCGGCGGGGTCGGTTGGCCTGGCGGGACGCTTGTTCGCGACTCCGTCGCGTCCGCCCCAGGTGAGCATCATGCGCACGACCTCCACGTTCAGCGACTTGAGCGTCGGGAACGTGCTCTGGGGCGAGCCCAGGACGGATGCGTCGTCGAAGATGCCGATCGCCATCCCCTTCGAGGCGGCCGCTGAGCTCGGTAGCGCCAGGAAGGCGACGGCGCCCAGTAGCGCGACGGCGGGAAGGAACCGGCGTCGCGACATCCAACCTCGAACGGTGTCCATCGCGGGACGTTCTAAGGCACCTCGCGCTTTCCTGCGTCCGCAGGTCGTGCTGCCGGCGCTGCTGCTCGCCGCGCTGGTGGCCGGGGCAGGCGTCCCTACGGCCGTTGCCGCCGCCGGTCCGACCTCGAAGGCGAAGCCGACGGTCGCGGGCGAGGCGACTCAGGGCAAGCGGCTGCTCGGCGCAACGGGCTCGTGGTCGGGCTCCGGGAAGGTCGCGTACGCGTACCAGTGGTTCCGCTGCGACCAGATGGGAGCGCGCTGCGCGCTGCTTCGCGGCTCGACGAAGCGGAGCTACGTGCTCGGCGCGAACGACGTCGGCCACACGCTCGGGTTCATGGTCCGAGCCAAGGACTCGCGTGGCTCGACGACGGCGGTCTCGAGCTTGATCGGCCCGATCGCGGGTGCGCCGCCGCTGCTTGTCTCGACCCGGCAGCCCACTGTCTCGGGACTGGTCGCGCCGGGAAGCGTCCTCAAGGTCGATCCCGGCACGTGGAGCCCCGTGCCGGAGTCGTTCAGCTACCAGTGGGTCCGTTGCACCAAGGCCGGACGCGCGTGTGAGCCGGTCGCGGGCGCGACAGCCGAGACCTACGCCGTTGCGGCCGGTGATCTCGGCCACGCGCTTCTGGCAATCGTCCAGGCCCGCACCGGTGCGACGTCGCGGGCCGTCTTCAGCATGGCCACGACCGGCTCGGTCGCCGCCCCGGCGCCCGCTCCCGCTCCCGTTCCCGCCCCCGAGACGGTGACGGGCCCGCTCAGCTCTGCGCCGCCGCTGGTCGCCGTCGTCATCCAGCAGGGCAGGCAGCTCACTGGCGCCGTGGGGTCGTGGTCCGGCTCCGGCACGATCAAGTACGCCTACCGGTGGTACCGCTGCAACCCGGCCGGTGCGCGCTGCAAGTCGATCCGCGGCGCCACGAAGCCGACCTACACGCTCGCGGCGAAGGACGTGGGGCAGACGATCGGCTTCGGCGTGCGCGCCACCGACCGCACTGGGACCACAAATGCGTATGCGAGCCTCGTCGGGCCGGTCGCCGGACCGAAGGCCAGGCTCGTCTCGACTCGCCAGCCGATGGTCACCGGCCTGCCGAAGGAGGGGCAGGCGCTCGAGGTCTCGGCCGGCAACTGGAGTCGGACTCCGGAGAAGATCGCGTACCAGTGGCAGCGCTGCAATCGGAACGGGCGCCTCTGCAAGGCGCTCCCCGGAGCGGTCGCGAGCACCTACGCGGTCACGTCGGCTGACACCGGGCACGCGCTGCGCGCGGTCGTCCACGCGAGGCTGGGAGCCGCGGCCCAGAACGCCGTCAGCGTCGCGACTCCCGCCGTTGTCACCGCCCAGAAGACCGGCCCGTCGAGCCACGCGCCGCCCACCGCGGCCGGGACGAGTCAGCAGGGGAAACAGCTCACGGGATCGACCGGCCACTGGTCGGGCGCGGGCACGATCAGCTACGGCTACCAGTGGTACCGCTGCGACGCGGCCGGCGCGCATTGCACCTCGGTTCACGGCGCCACGAGGCCGACCTACACCCTCGTCGCCAAGGACGTCGGCCACTCGCTCGGCTTCGCCGTCCATGCCACAGACGCAACGGGAACCGCGACGGCCTACGCGAGCCTCGTCGGCCCCGTCGCAGGTGCCAAGGTGACGCTCGTATCGACGTCGCAGCCGACGATCGCCGGGCTGGCCAGGCAAGGGCAGACGCTCCAGGTCTCCGACGGCGCGTGGAGTCAGAAGCCCACCTCCGTCTCGTATGCGTGGCAACGCTGCAACGCGAACGGCCGTCTCTGCAGCCCGGTCGTGGGGGCGACGGGCGCCACGTTCGCAGTCACCGCGGCCGACGCCGGCCATCGGTTGGCCGTACTCGTTCAGGCCACGGCGAAGGGCGTCGCGCAGCCGACCATCAGCGCCGCCACTCCCGTCGTTTCCTGAGGCGGAGCGCGCCCGCCTCCAGCCGGGTGAAAGGATCTTGTCCGGATGACAGGCCCGAAGACGGACCGGATCGTCGAGCTGCGCCGATATGCGCTCCAGCCGGGCGCGCGGGAGACGCTGATCGAGCTCTTCGACCGGGAGCTCGTCGAGACGCAGGAAGAGGTCGGGATGCACGTCCTCGGCCAGTTCCGAGACCTCGACGATCCGGACGCCTTCGTCTGGCTGCGCGGCTTCAGCGACATGTCCTCGCGAAAGCGTGGGCTCGAAGCCTTCTACGGCGGCCCGGTGTGGAAGCAGCACGCCGCCGCCGCCAACGCCACGATGATCGACAGCGACAACGTGCTGCTGCTCCGCCCTCTCTCCGGCTTGTCGCTCGATCCCGACGACCGCCCTGCCCCCGGCAGTGCAGCGACCGCGTCCGGCATGCTCGTGATCACGATCTATCCGTTGCTGGAGCCCACCGCGGGCGAGTTCCCGGCGTTCTTCGCACGCGAGGTGGAGCCGGCGCTCCAGGAGGCGGGCATCAGGTTGCTCGCGACGTATGCCACCGAGCACAGCGAGAACACCTTTCCCGGGCTCCCGGTACGCGACGACGTCGAAGTCTTCGTCTCGATGACGATCTTCGCGCACGAGGCCGACCACTCGGGCCGCGTGTCGGAGCTCGAGGAGTCCCCGGCCTGGTGCGATCGAATCTCGCCCGCCCTGGCGCAGTACCTGGACGGGCAGCCCGAAGTGCTCAGGGTGACACCGACCTCACGCTCGCTCCTCCATGGCTGATCCGCACGCGTGACCGATCTCCCCGCGATAGCGGCCTGGCGCCATCTCGACGCTCGCGAGGGATTTGAGGTGGTGTTCCTGAGCCGGGAGGCCGACGGCTACCGCGTCGAGGGCCACTCGACGGGGATCGAGGAAGGTGAGGTGTGGGGCGTCCGCTACGCCATCGCGCTCGACCTGGCCTGGACGACCCGCACTGCTCGGGTCGCGGGGCAGTCCGCGGTCGGCTCGTACGAAGTCCAGCTCGACTGCGACGCGGAAGGCGAGTGGCGGGTCGACGGCGCATCGGCACCGGCTCTGGCCGGATGCCTGGACGTCGATCTCGAAGCCTCCGCCTTCACGAACGCGTTCCCGGTGCATCGTCTCGCGCTCGACGTGGGCGAGCGGGCCGAGGCGCCTGCCGCGTACGTGCGGGCGCTCGACCTTCGCGTCGAGCGCCTGGAGCAGACCTATGCCCGACTGCCGCACGACGGAGAGCGCTCTCGGTACCACTATGTCTCACCTCGGTTCGACTACCGGGACGAGCTCGTCTACGACGAGTTCGGACTGGTGCTCGACTACCCCGGCCTCGCTGTCCGGGTTGCATAAGGAGGAGGAGCCCATGAGGAAGATCACCGCCGGCCTGTTCATCGCGCTCGACGGCGTCGTCGAAGCGCCGGATCAGTGGCACTTCCCGTACTTCAACGAGGAGATGGGTCTCGCCGTCGACGCCACGCTCGGCGCCTCCGACACCGTCCTCTTCGGCCGCAAGACCTACGACAGCTTCGCCGGGGCGTGGCCGGAGCGCGAGACGGCCGGGGAGGAGGACGCCGGCCTGGCCAAGAAGCTCGGCGACGCCCGCAAGATCGTCGTCTCGAACCAGGAGCTCGAGTTCACCTGGCGGAACTCCGAACAGCTCGAAGGCGACCTCGTCGAGGCCGTGACGGCGCTGAAGAACGAGCCGGGCGCCAACATCGGCATGAGCGGCTCGGTCTCGGTCGTCCGCCAGCTGCTCGCAGCCGGTCTGATCGACGAGTTGCACCTGCTGGTGCACCCGATCGCCGTTCGCAAGGGCATGCGGCTGTTCGACGAGGGAGCGAGCCCGGTCCCGCTCAGGTTGATCTCGTCCGAGGCGTTCAAGACCGGCGTCTTGAACCTCGTCTACGGACCGGCCGGGTCCACCGGCGATGCGTCATACGAGGACGCGAAGGCACAACTGCCCCAGTCACAGCAATAGCCCGTGGGAGGCGAATCGATGCGCAACGTCGTGCTGCAGATGATGACCACCCTGAACGGACGCCTCGATGATCCGGCCGCCTGGGTGACCGGCCTGCCGGGGGAGCTGTACGCAGATCTCGACCGCGCCTACGACACGTTCGACACGATTCTCGTCGGGCGAGCGACGTACGAGGAGATGGTCGCCTTCTGGCCCGCCGCGGAGAACGACGCCGACGCCTCCGACACTCACCGGAGCATGGCGCGCAAGATGAACTCGTACAAGAAGCTGGTGTTCTCCGCAGCCGAGGACGGAGGGACGCTCGAATGGAACAACGCCGAGCTCGCTCTCGTGCACGGCGACGACGAGATCGTCCGCTTCGTCAACGAGCTCAAGCAGCAGCAGGGGAGCGACATCCATCTCGCCGGCGGCGCGCGCCTGGCGCAGACGCTGATCCGGCTCGGCTTGGTCGACCGGTACCGCTTCGTCGTGCACCCGGTGGTCTCACCCGGAGCGCAGTGGTTCGACCAGGTCGCCGAACAACGCCCGCTGAAGCTCCTCGACGCCACCGTGTACGAGGATGGAATCGTCGGCATGCTCTACGAGTCGTAGCGAGCGGCGGCGCTCAGGAGCGAGAGCGGATACTCCCTCCGACCCCAACAGGAGGAGCGAGGCATGGTCGAGGAAGCCCGGCTCGAAGAGACGGAATCGGGTCTGATGCCCGTCGTAGACGGCTGGTTCGTCGTGAACGTTCGCGACGCGAGGTGGACGCGCAACGAGGCGTTCGGCGCGCAGTGTGGGTTCGAGGGTCCCTGGCCGGACGCGTGGTTCCGCCAGCTCGGGATCAAGCTGAGCGTGCTCCAGCCGGGTGAGCCGAACTGTCTCTACCACCGGGAGTCGCAGCAGGAGGACTTTCTCGTCCTGGCGGGCGAGTGCCTGCTGCTCGTCGAGGGCCAGGAGCGGCCGCTGCGGGCCTGGGACTTCGTCCACTGCGCGCCGAACACGGAGCACGTCTTCGTCGGCGCGGGCGAGGGCCCGTGCGTGGTTCTGATGGTCGGCGCGCGCTCCGAGGACGAAGGCCTGTTCTTCCCCGCCTCGGAGCTCGCCCATCGTCACGGGGCGAGCGTTGAGAGCGAAACGGGCTCGGGTGACGAGGCGTACGCGGCGACGGGGTTCCCCGGTAGCGAGGCAGGGCGGCCCGGCTCCTGGCGCGATCTCCCCTGGGCGTGAAGCCGTACCGAGCCACCGCCTCCGCCCAGTCGGTGCTCGGCCGGCACGACCAGCGCCTCCCGGTCGAGGTCGAACCCGGTGGACGGCGCGAGTGAGCGGTCGAAATTGCTTTCGCTCTCGTCGAAGCGGATGATGACCGCAGTCAGTTGGAGTACACGATCGAATTCGGCGGCGAGCCCCAGGACGTAACGGTCACGACGTCTGGCCCTGCGACACCCGAAGGCCTGAGCGGCTACATCCGAGACCTCGTCAACGATCAGCGCTTCCGGGCAGGCTCTTTCATCCTCGCTGACCACTCGGAACTCGACGCCAGCCACGTCACCGCAGCAGATGTGCGGGAGCAGTCCACGATGATGAGCCAGCTCGACGACCGGATCGGCGCGTCCAGGGTGGCGATCGTCGTCCCTTCGTCGCTCGCATACGGCTATGCGCGCATGTATCAGGCTCACACCACCGAGACGCAAGTGGACTCGCAGGTGTTCTACACGCGAACCGAGGCACTTGCCTGGCTCGAATCCCAACGCGGGCGCTCCTCCGACTAGAGAGAGGCATGTGCGAGCGCCTTTAGAATGGCCCGCGATCGGCAGAACGACAGCAGGGGTGGTGGTGGCGTGACGAGCAGCGGCAGTTCACTGGATGCCCTGGAGCCGTTGGTCGGCGAGTGGAGCATGGTCGCCGTCTTCGAGAACCTGCCGCCCATGGACGCCGGCGCGCGGGTGACGTTCGAGTGGCTGCCCGGGAAGACGTTCTTGATCGAGCGCTGGGAGGTTCCCGTTCCGGAGGCCCCTGACGGCATTGCGCTGATCGGAGCCGATCCCGAGAGCGAGGGCAACTACCTCCAGCACTACTTCGACTCGCGCGGCGTCGCCCGCGTCTACAAGATGAGCTTCGAGGACGGTGTCTGGAAGCTGTGGCGAGACGAGCCGGACTTCTCCCCGCTCGACTTCTCGCAGCGCTTCACCGGCACCTTCAGCGAGGACGGCAAGACGATCGCCGGCGCCTGGGAGATCAACCACGACGGCAGGACCTGGGAGCACGACTTCGACCTCACCTACGCCAGGGTGTGATGGGTCGAGACCCCGCGGTTGCGGGGTCTCGACAACCTGCCTGCTAGGCGTCGTAGCGGCCGCCGAGCCCCGCTGACTGCGGGCGCCCGATGTGCCCGGCTTCCTGCATGATCGGGAGGACCTCCGGATCGGAGGCGAAGCTCTGCCAACCGTCGGCATCCCAGTCGAAGAGCACCCAGACCCGGTCCTGCTCGTTCGGATCGCGAAAGACGGTCGCGCCCTTGGAGCCGTGCTGCTTTCGCTTCTCGGCGCCCTTGGTCGAGAAGATGCTGATGAAGCGATCGAAATCTTCGACCTGTGTGGTTGCCAGGATCACCTACTGCTCCTTTGCGTACTCGGCGCCGCGGGTCGACGCCGATGGTGCAGCGAGTGTGCGATTCCGGACGCCGAGACGGAATGGGGCGAATGCCCTATCCGGTGCGGACGAGGTCGTGCTCGAACGCCCACAGCGTCGCCGCAGCCCGGCTGCGCACGCCGGTCTTCTCATAGACGTGCTGGACGTGGTTTCCGACCGTCTTGGCGGAGATGCGGAGCTCGGCGGCGATCTCCTGGTTCGACTTGCCGCGCACGAGCACGAGAAGGACCTCCAGCTCGCGCTCGGTCAGGCCGGACGGCCGCTCGCGGGGCCGCTGCGGTACCTGGTGGCCTGCAGCGCCGAGCACAGCGTCGACAGCTTCTGGATCGAGCCGTCCCTCGTCGACCTCCCGCATCAGCTCGGCCTCTGCCGCCGGTGCGGCGAGAGCCGGCCTGTATGGCCGCGCCTCGCGCATGGCCCCGTAGCAGTCGGCGGCGGCGAGGACGCGCGCGGCCTGATCGAGCCCCGACCCACGCGTGCCCCGGTGGTAGCCCGAGCCGTCCAGGCGCTCGTGGTGTGAGCCGGCCAAGATCCCGACCGGAGCGAGCTCCTGCGACTGCGCGAACGCGCGCTCCGTGAAATGAGGGTAGAGCCGCACGCGCTCCCACTCTCCGAAGCCGAGCCGTCCGGGTTTCTCCCAGATCGCGTTCGACACACCGACGCGCCCGAGATCTTGGGCGAGTGCCGCGTGTCGCAAGAGCGTCACGGACGCCACCGGCAGTCCCAGACGCCACGCGGCCGCCTCGGCGAGATCGGCGACGCCGGTCGAGTGCTCGCGAAGCCACGGCGACTTGAGGCCGGCGAGCGCGGCAATGGCCATGAATGCGGCGTCGACTCTCTCACCTCGGATCCAGACCTGCGGGAACGGCTCGAGCTCGAGCACCTGCTCCCACATGCGCGTCTCGTCCAGGTCGGCGAGGAGCTCGTCGAAGTTCCGCAAGGCAACCTCGGCGAGCCGAGGCTCGTAGGCGGCACCGCCTCGACGTTCGAGGACACCCCGTGCTTCGTCGGGGCCGGCAGCGGTGAGGAACAGCGAGATATCGCGTCCGACGTGCAAGAGGCGCATCGGCAGCGGGATCGCATCGCCGCTGATGTCCGGGAACCCCCGTCCGTCCCAGCGCGCGAAGACGTACTCCAGCGCTGCCTGGACGTTCGACCCGAGCTCGAGCCAGCCCGCGAACCGCTGTGCGATCTCGCACATGGTCGCGAACGCATCACGCGCCCGAGGGCCGGCGTTGGCGATCGCGTCCTCGATGAGCGCGGCGCGTACCTCGGGCGGCTGGCCTGCCCCGACGTGAGCTCGGTAGAACGCGAGCACCTCCGCCGGGCTGGTCGTGTCGATGAGGTAGAACGCGGCTCGGTGATCGATGTCGTCGCCGTAGAGCAGCGTCGCTTCGTGTCCGTTCGAGGTGCACCCGGACGCGTGGAGGAGGGCGACGTAGTACGTGTCCGCGAGGTCCCGGGCGGAGGCGCCGGCGAGCTCGCCGAGGCGGACTGCGAGCACGGCGGTGCGCAACGCGTGCTCGAGCGGCTGCCCGGTGCCAAGGTCGGTCGCGAGCGAGAGGGCGCCAACCACCTCGGCAGCGCGAATCGGACGCTCGGCTGAAGGCAGCGTCGCTGCGGCTGCTCCGGAGTCCTTGGCGCTCAACGCCGAGACCCTACTCCGGTTCCGGAGCCGCCCAGCCCGGCTGGCCACCCGAGCCCGCATCGCCGACGCGCTTCGCTACAGATGACGCTGCGGGTAGTTGCACCGCCACGCGGAGCCCGCCGGCGGCCCGGGGGGTGAGGGTGAGAGTTCCGTCGTGTGCTTGGGTGATGCTGTTGGCGATCGCCAGGCCGAGGCCGACACCTGCGTAATCGGTGCGTATGCGTTCGGTGCCGCGAAGAAACGGCTCGGCAAGCGTGGCAACTGACTGTGGGGTGAGCTTGTCGCCCGTGTTCTCGACGGTGAGCACCACATTCCTGGGGTGAACGCTGGTCGTGACCCACACGGTGCCCCCTCCGGGCAGATTGTGGACGATCGCGTTCTGCACGAGGTTCGTCGTCAGTTGCAGCAGGAGCGCGTGTGAGCCGGTGGTCGGGGCCAGGTCGCCGGAGGTCTCGATGGTGAGGCCGCGTTTTTCTGCGAGGGGGAGGAGCGTTTCAGTGGCTTCCTCGGCTATGAGAGACAGGTCGACGTGTTCGGGGGTGAATGACCGTTGGTCGGCGCGGCTGAGCAGGAGCAATGCTTCGGTGAGGTCGATCGCTCGGGTGTTGACGACGTGAAGGCGGTCGACGAGCTCGCCGGTGTCGCCGTTCAGGTCGTTGCGGGCCACGTCGAGAAGTGTCTGCGTGATCGCCAGCGGGGTGCGCAGCTCGTGGGAGGCGTTGGCTGCGAATCTCTGCTGTTCGGCGATGTGTGCTTCGACCCGCGCGAGCATGGCATCGAAGCTGTCGGCGAGCTCGCGGAACTCGTCTCTGCGGCCCGGTAGCCCGATTCGGTGGGAGAGCGATCCGTTCGCGGCCATGCGTGTGGCATCCGTGATCCGATTCAGCGGGGCGAGCATGCGGCCGGCGAGAAGCCACCCTCCGAGGAGACCGAAGACCAGCAGAAATGCCAGCACTATGGCCGCCGCCGGAGCGATGGCGCGCAGGAGGAAGGAGCTGTTCCCGGGCACCACGCCACCGGCGGCGCTGATCAAGCCGTCGGGTACGTAACGCAAGAGCGAATCGAACGATCGCTGCTGCCGGCCGGCGAGCCACGCGGCGACGAGCATCAAGCCACCTGCGAGCATGAGGAAGCCGGCGTAGCTGAGGGTGAGTTTGAGGCGAACGCTCAAACCAGGCGCCCTATCCACGGTCTGCTCCCTCGCGCCCGGTGTCTGGTTGAGTGCCGATGCGGTACCCGACGCCGGCCACGGTGGCGATGATCCAGGGCTCGCCGAGCCGTTTGCGCAATGCCGAGACTGTGATGCGCACGGCGTTGGTGAACGGGTTGGCGTTCTCATCCCATGCTCGTGCCAAGAGCTCTTCGGCGCTGACGACGCCGCCTTCGGCAGCCACGAGGACTTCGAGCACCGCGAACTGCTTCCTGGTCAGCGCGACGTAGCGGCCGTCGCGGTAGACCTCTCGTCGGAACGGATCGAGGCGGAGACCTGCCATCTCTCGCACGGGTGGCCTGTTGTGTGCGCGCCTGCGGTCAAGTGCTCTGAGACGGAGCACGAGCTCTTTGAGCTCGAACGGCTTCGTGAGGTAGTCGTCGGCGCCGAGCTCGAAGCCGGTGGCCTTGTCGTCGAGACGGTAGGCAGCGGTGAGCATGAGGATCGGCATGCCGCTGCCCGAGGCCACGATGCGCTTGGCGATCTCGTCGCCGGTAGGTCCGGGAATGTCTCGGTCGAGGACGGCGATGTCGTAGGCGTTGACGCTCAGCAGCTCCAGAGCGGTGTCGCCGTCACCCGCGATGTCTGCCGCGATCGCTTCCAGGCGTAGCCCGTCGCGAATGGCGTCTGCCATGTAGGGCTCGTCCTCGACGATCAACACACGCATGCTCCGATGCTAGGCGCTGGCGCATGTCGTCGGCATATCGAAAACCGCATACGTGCCGGCAACACCACGCTGCCTTGAATGGAGGCGTGACCTCCAGCAGACGAGTAGGAACGAGAACCCGTCGGATTCGAATTCGCAAGATCCGTGCCGCCGGCCTGCTGCTCCTCATCGCGGCGATCGCTGCAGCCCTCGGCCACCAGTTGCTGCCGTCCTCGTCCTCGACGGCCGCATTACCCTTCGACGTCCTTCGCAGTGAGCACCACCCTGGTCTCCGTAGTGAGCACCGTGGTGCGCCCGGGGAGGCTGACAGTGCCGTCCCCGACGGCACGACGGTCTTCGATGACGGGATTCCGGGAGTAGCCAACCTCGACCCCGATCTGCTCGGTGCGCTGCGTCAAGCCGCGAGTGACGCCGCGGTGGACGGGGTCGAGTTCGTCGTCGATAGCGGCTGGCGTTCCCCGGAGTACCAGGAACAACTACTTCGTGAGGCGGTCTCGGAGTACGGCTCGGAGGCGGAAGCTGCCCGATGGGTGGCCACCCCTAACACGTCTGCTCACGTGTCGGGGGACGCGGTCGACATCGGGCCCGTCTATGCCACGGCGTGGCTGTCCGAGCACGGCGCCGAGTACGGCCTATGCCAGATCTACGGCAACGAGCCCTGGCACTACGAGCTGCGCGCCGAAGCCATCGAGCACGGCTGCCCCGCCATGTACGCCGACCCTACGCACGATCCGAGGATGCAGCAGTGACTCGGCGGCGCCACCACCGCGAACGCCGACCACTCCTTCAGCATTCACTCGATCAAGTCTTGAAGGAGCCCATGCGCACGACTATGCTGCCGGGACAGCGTCTGCGCGGGCGGGGGACACTCGGCGGCGGTTTTCCCGAACAAGAGGAGTTCTGCAGCCATGCGCAAGAGTCGCTCCCGTTTCCTGGTGTCCGTCGTCGCGATGCTCATCGCGGCGGTCTTTGCGTCCCAGCTCGCCTCGGCCGGCTCGCGCGAGGAGCCTATCGCCGTCGAGCTCGTGGTCATGACGCAGGCCAGCACGACTGGCTGCCACGGATCGACCTTCGCGGTCGTGAACGACCTACCGGACGCCGCGGAGTACCGCGTGACGTGGACATCGACCACTGCCCCCGGGCGCGAGTACACGGTGATCTTCAACCGTCACTACCGCGGGCACCTCCAGTTCTCGAAGTTCCCGACGTGGAGCCCCGGGAAGGGGCGCATCGCGGGCCTGCTGGTCGCGAATAGCAGCGACGGTCCCGGGACCGCCGAGGAGGACTGCACGAATGTCCGCGCCACGCACCAGGCCAGATACGCGGTCGCGCGCGCCTCGGTCGTCCGCTACACGCCGAACGCACCCGCGCCGAAGGCGGCCGCGTACCAACTGTCGTCTGTCGCCGTCGCGCAGCAGATGCACGGCCCGACGGGAATGGACGCCTGCACCGTTGGGCACTTCGTGAGCTTCCGGGCAGTCCCGGGGGCGTTGCGGTACCGCATCACCATCACCGACACGCTCGCCGGTAGCCTTCGCACGTACACCAAGGTGGTCGAGGCGTCGAAGGTGAACCCGACCCCTCCGGCCAAGACGAAGCTCCGTCCGTACAAGAAAGCCGGCCGGATCGGCCACTACCTCTTCGCCCAGAAGGTGAGCGGCTGGGGCTGCCGCCATGCCGAGTGGAAGGCCGCCGAGGCGATCAAGAAGGTGACCGTGAAGGCCGAGAAGACCTGACGCGCTCGTACTAGGCGGAACGGTCAGAGCGCGAGGTCTATTCGCCAGCGCGGCGCCCGTGGCACCCAGGCGCCAGTCTCTACATGACGTCGATGATCGGGAAGCGCGCGTCGCCGTCGAGGCAGGCGGCGGCGAAGAGCGCAGTGCCGACGTCGCCGGTGAAGAGCGAGTAGCGGCGGCGGCCATTCGCGGTCGCGATCCGTTCAGCTTGGGCGAGCGCGTGGACGGCGAAGCGTCGGGCGCGCTCGAGCCACCGCTCGTCGCCGGTGCGCTCGAAGGCCTTCAAGAGCGCGAAGCCGTTGCCCGACGTGCCGTGGCAGAGACCGTGGCCCTTCTCGTCCCGGTGGGCGCCCGCGCGCCAGACGAGCTCGGCGCCGGCAAGCATGAGATCCGCATCGAGGAAGTCCCAGGCGCCGGCGACGACCCCCGGCGCGCCGGTGCACCACTGCAGACAGATCCGGCCGTCTCGTGGCCGCGCGAGCTGCGCTCGTGGCGTGCCGGGCCAGTTGGCGAGGCCGTCCTCGCGGAACGCATGTCGCGAGAGAACGGCCGCGCTCTCGCTCGCGACGGCATCGTCGGGGTCGAAGCGGAGCAGAGCGAGTGTGTTCCCCGCGACGCCGTGGAGTGTGCTCAGGCCGCGGTAGTCGTCGTCCTGGCGCCACAGCCCGTCGTCGCCGCGGCGCTTTCGGAGCACAGTGGCTGACTCGCGCGCCGCCTCATTCCACCGGCGCTCGCCCGTCCATTCGCCCATCGCCAAAGCGGCGAGGAGCGTCCCGGGCACTCCCCAGCTGATGTCGTCCGTCGGGTTGTCGACGTTGTCGCGAACGAGTGCGTGCACGTCGTCGGCGAGCGCCGGGTCGGAGGTCAGCCGGAACGCGATGAGCAGCGCTCCCGTCTCGCCGGAGATGAGCGCACCAGGACGGTAATGCTCATCCGCCGAGAAGTCCGGCGTCGCCCGCTCGAGCTCGACCGCGCGCAGCACGGCAGCAGCGAGGTCGCGCGAGGACTCGGCATGGCCGCGCTTCCGAAGTTCATCGAGTGCCCAGATCACGCCGGCGGCACCGAGGTACAGGCCGGACAGCGGTAGCGGCTTCTCCCGCGCATCCCAATCGTCTGCAGGCCAGAGCGCCTTCGGATCGAACGCAGCGTCGGCATCGGCAACGATCGCAGCGATCGCCTCCTTGACGCGCGCCGGAACCCACGGCTCGCCGGCCAGAGCATCGAACCTTGTCGGCTCGTAGAGCATCTGTCTTCCCTCCTAGTCGATCCAGGTTTCAGCAGCCAAGGCGGCGCCGACGTGCGGCGCTTTGCAGAGCCCTCTGACGGACTCGAACCGTCGACCTCCTCCTTACCATGGAGGTTTCGAGCTTCGTCGAAGCGGCGCCGGTACAGCGCTTTCCCTAGGCAGCTGGTTTCTCTGTTCGCTGCACCCCCACCCCCAAGCGCCCTGAGACTCCCCGCAAAGCCTGGAACCGGTCCCCAAAACCTGTCCCCAACAAGTGCCTTCAGGCTTGTTCAACCCTGGCGGGGAGCGCGCGGCTTTGAATTTGCGCGTCGCGAAGCTGTGCTGGCTCCTCGGCAAGGCGACCGCGGTGTTGGGAGAGGTGAGGTTGGCGGAGCTCTCACCGAAGGACGTGTACGCGTGGCGGCTGACCGAACCGAGGGGCACCGGTTCGAAGCGAGGCTCTTCGCCAGGTGCTGAACCTCGAAGGAGAAGCGCCCGTTCACGAACCCTTCTGAAAGCCTTGAACCCCTGCTCCACGGGCTAGCCCCAGGATCACACGAGGTCGTGCTTCGCGGGAAGCGGGTGCTCGGCGGTCGCAGCTTGGTGGAGTAGGAGTTGGGCGAGCGTCTTGGCTCGCTGTGCGGCCTCGTGGTCGCCTTCCATTGCCGCGACGATGGAGCCGTTCATGAGGATGTGCCAGGCGCGGGCGAATGCCGCGGGGTCTGCGATGCCGGCCTGGGTGGCGAGGTCGCTGAGGAAGGAGCGGATGTTCTGGAGGTGGGTTGTGCTGGCGGTGCCGAGGGGGTGGTCGGGGCCCATTTCGAGCAGGATGTTGATGAACGAGCAGCCTTCGAAGTCCTCGCGGCGGAACCACTCGTCGAAGACGTCGAAGATCGCGAGGAGCTGCTCCTGGGGGCTTGAGCCGCGGCGGGTGGCGTCCGCTGCGAGCCACTCGTACGTCCAGCGCTGTTCGCGGCGCTGGAGGAAGGCGAGCACGAGTTCGTCCTTCGAGGGGAAGTGGCGATAGAGGGTGGCCTTGGCGACGTCGGCCTTCTCGATTACCTCGTCGATGCCGACCGCGCGGACGCCGCGTTTGGAGAACAGGTCGTAGGCGGTGTCGAGGATGCGCGTCCGGACCTCGGGTTCCGGAGCGCTGATCGTCTGCGACGTGTCGACCATCCTTTCAGTATGAGTTTAGAGAAAGAACGCTCTGTCTATAAGAATAGAGAAAGAACGCTCTGTCTATAAGGCTACGACAGTTTCCGGCTAGATGACGAGGGGGACTCAGTTGCGCAGTAATCAGGAGAAGAATAGCGACGGCCCTAACCCCCGGCCGTCCACACGTAGATGGGTTGCCATGTCCTACGTTCTGGACCGAGATGCCGGGGGTCTGATCGACTTTGCGCAACGTACGACAGCCGCGCGGTCTCGCGAATTCCGAAAGCGCACCGACCCGCCACGCGTGCTTCTCGTCGATGACGACGCTGCTATCAGGATGCTCTGTGCGGTGACCCTCCGCTTGCTCGGGATCGAGGTGCTGATGGCGGAGGAGGGCGCACAAGGATTCGAGCTCGCACGGCGCGAGCGTCCGGACCTCGTGGTCCTCGACGTGTCGATGCCTGGACTGGACGGCTTCGAAGTGGCAGAACTGCTTCGGGGGCATCCCTGGACGCGGCGCATCCCGTTCATGTTCCTGAGTGGCGAACCCGCCAACGAAGCGCGCGCGCGCGGCGTCGGCGCATTCGCGTACGTCGCAAAGCCGTTCGATCCGGTCGCGTTCGGGGCGCTGATCGCCCGGACACTTGAGTGGTCCGGTGCTTACGCGGTCGGGGTCTAACGCCGTGCCTGGACGTTGTCTGCCGCGCGCATCCGACGAAACGCTCCTCAGCCTGGTCGCTGCGGGCGACGAACTGGCGCTCGGGGAGCTCTACGACCGCTTCGGCGGTGTCGCATTCGGGCTTGCCCTCCGCGTTGTCCGCGATCCGGGCCTTGCGGAGGAGGCGGTTCAAGACGCGTTCTTGTCCGTCTGGCGTTCGGCGGAACACTTTGACCCGATTCGGGGGCGGGTTCGAAGCTGGCTGTTGATGATCGTGCACCGACGCGCGGTCGATCTCGTCCGGCGTGCCGTTTGCCGCCTGGAGGTCACCGCGGAACCAGAACTGACGAGTCCGTCCACCGAAGACGTGGCCGCTGTTCGGGAAGAGCAGCGCGCCGTCCAGGATGCCCTCGAGCTGATTTCAAACGTTCAACGCCAGGCACTCGAGCTCGCCTATTACGGCGGCTACTCCCAGACGCAGATCGCAGATCGTCTTGGGGTTCCGCTCGGAACGATCAAGACGAGGATATTCCACGGGCTGGAGCGACTTGGGGTCCTCCTGGGATACACCGGTGTGGCTGTGTGCCCGTCGCAGTCTCCCGCCCATCAACGTTTCGAGGCCGACCCCGCCCAGGATCGGGCGAGCAGCGCTTTCCTTCAACGATCGGGCGCACATACGCCGCCGAGGTAGCGGTGCGGTATCGGTTAGTGACGGCGTTCGGCGTGAGCGGCGCAGGGGGCGCGCTCACGGAGCGCAGCCGGTGGCGCGACCGGGTTGATCGCAAGCGCGAGAGCGGCAGCAGTCTCGGCGAGCGGCCCAGGTCCGCCCGACAGAGCTTGCAGCGAGCGAGGTGCAACTCGAAGGAGCGGTACTCACGGCCGCCGGCGCATGCGTGGCGTTAGGGCTGCTGCACCATGCGGGTCGGAAACGCAAGTGCGTACCGGGTCAACGAGCGTCATGTCTTCGCGGAAGCGAGCGCGGTGTGCAGCTCCGGTCGCCCAACGCTCAAACGCGGCGAGAAGACGTGTCAGTCCAAGCTCCATCGTCATCTCTGAGAGCCCCATTCATCGACCAGCAGTCGGCGGATGAAATCCTTGGATGCAATCCTGACGTTTGTTCGACCGTGTACAAACGCTCGCCAATCCAGACCCCAGCCACAGCAGTGCCCGTCTGTTCGAGCCAACGCTCGACTGCCTCCAACGTAAGCACCAGGGCTATGGTGCCCTTGCCGCGGAGCTGTAGCGCAACCTCGCCATCCTCCTGGAGCGAGAGGCATTCCGCGCCCATAAGGCCTACTAGATCAACGACCAAGAGCTTCGCGCTCTCAATATCGTTTGTCACAACCCGAATTACCATCACGACCTCCGCCTCTGCAGCCGCGCGGACGTCCACCGTTGATGAGTTTGTTGCTACTCTCGAAACGAATCACGCGACATCAAAAGCAGGAAATCTGTGGCGCGTCCATAATACACGAACTGGGAGTCGTAGCATCGACGAGCTGTCGACAAGCCCCGCGCTGGACGTTCCTCACGAATCACGCACAGGTGCTCCTCCGCTTCGCCCAGAACAGCTGAGCGACCTCACGCTACGGGACGTCGCCCGATGGTCGGGATCACCGAGCGCGCGGTCCAGAGGATCATCGCGACCTCGGCCGCAGCCGGCATGACGAGGGATTGTGCACCGCATCGGGTTCGCCTGCGACCACTACCTGATCACGCAGGCGCGACCCATTGATCCGGCGGCAGCGGCGCCGCCGCCAACGACCATCCTTCAACAAGCACCTGATCCGCGAGGAACCGCCGCGATACCGGGGCTCGTCCGCGGGTTTGAATGAGACGGTCCGATCGTTGGAGTCGCTGAGAGGACTTCGAACCACGAGCCGAGGGCTGCGCGACTTGACTCCCTCTGCTTGAGAGTAGGGGTCAATCGCCCGCTCCCGGTGGCAGAGGGTCCTCGATGTCTATCGAGGAGGTGCCACGGTGGCGCAGGAGGACAGTCTTCAAATTGAGGAGTAGCAACGCCCACGGGGACCCGTTGTGGGCATATCGCTCGCGCCGACGGCCGGCTCCCCACGGCTGCAGATCGGTGGATTCTCGACTCGGATCGAGGCGCAACGCGCTCAGGCGAGAGCTCGACCGACTCCGGCCCGGTGGCCGAGCCGCGACGCTGACCGCTCGAGCTGCGCCGATGCTTGCGCGCTCGAGCCCGCACGTCCCGCTCGTCGAGCTGCGTTTCGGAGGCGATCTGCGCCTGGCAGGGGGACGCTCCCCGAGGGGTCATCGGTTCGAAGCGACGCAGGCGCTCCGCAGCCATCGTCGCTCTCCATTCGCACGAGGTTGACGTCGTTGCCACCGGCTGTCGATCGGCTTGTTTGAGCCGTTTTCGAATCTGTCCCCTTTGCGGCCGGTTGCCACGGGTTGCGGCCGCTTGGCTCCATAGATGCTCCATGTGATGCCCGGTGCCGCAATTCGTGGAGTGGAGGGCGTTTCTGGCGGGGAAGCGTGCGCGGTAAAGAGTTTGCGGCCTTCTGTCGGGAGAGAGGGGGTCGAATCCGTGGTCAGGTCGAGAGGGGTCACTTCATCCGCCGGGGCTCAGCCGACGTCGGCGATGTCTCCTCTTGAGGGTGCGCGCCGTGGCCGTCCTGTTCGTCAGCCGCGGACTCGCGAATCGAGTAGGGATACGCGGAAAATCGTGGCCGTGCGCCGCGAGAAGACGCGGGTGCCGGGGCCGCCGCTGTGTTCGCCGCGCCGCCGCTCAGCGCTAGCGGTGCTGCTCGATCAGGAGGCGCCCCAGTGCCTGGGCGCGCTTGGCCGCGTCGCGGTCGCCCTCAGCTGCCTGCACGATCGAGCCCTTCATCAGGATGTGCCAGGAGAGGGCGAATGCGTCGGGGTCGCGCAGCCCGGCCTCTTGGGCGAGGGTGCGGACGACAGACCGGATGTTTTCCAGGTAGTCGGCGCTGGCGCGGCCGATGGGATGGTCGAGGTTGCCGATCTCGAGCAGGGCGTTGATGAAGGAGCAGCCTTCGAAGTCGTCGCTGTGGAACCACTCGTCAAACAGATCGAAGATCGCGAGCAGTTGCTCCTCCGGCGTCTCGCCGCGCCGCCGCGCCTCCGCCTCCACCCAGCCGTAGGTCCAGAGCTGCTCGCGCTGTTTGAGGAAGGCAAGCACGAGCTCGTCCTTGGAGGGGAAGTGCCGGTACAGGGTCGCCTTCGCAACGCCTGCGCGCTCGATCAGCTCGTCGATTCCGACGTCGTGAACGCCCCGGTGCGAGAAAAGCTCGTAGGCGGTGTCGAGGATGCGTTCGCGGGGGGGCTGTGCAGGCTTGGCGCTGGTCGCGGCGTTTGAGACCATCGGCGGAAGGTTAACATGGACAGAACTGTCTGTCTATGATAGAGAGAGCGTTCTGTCTTCGAGGGAGGTGGCGGGTGCGAGTTGTCGGCGATGAGGTTCGGCTGAGATCCGCCGTGGCGAGTGGGGTCGGAGCGCCTCCGCCCGGCCTCGACTTCGTGATCTCGAGCCGGCGGCTCGCGAACGGGACATTCGTCGTTGCTGCCGGCGGCGAGGTCGACCTCTACACGGCCCCCGAGCTCGAGCGGGCGCTGGCCGAGCCTCTCGCGGAGGGCACGGCGCGCCTCGTCGTCGACCTTTCCGAAGCGACGTTCGTCGACTCCACCGCGCTCCATGTCATTCTCCGCGCAGCGCGGCAACTCGATCGGGAGGCGGGTGAGCTGATCGTGGTCGCACCGGATCCGAACGTTCGCAAGGTGTTCGAGATCACCGGAGCCGATCGCTTCTTCGCGGTCGTGCAATCGCTGTTGACCGTGAGCGTTCCTTCATGAGCGCGTTTCATCAGCGGCGCGGGCCTGCCCTGCGCGTCGTCAGCACGGAGAACGAGCTCGACGGTTTGCGAGTGGATCGGCAGTCGCCGGAGCGCGTCGTACACGCCTCGACCGACGAGACCGAACTAGGCGACGCCGAGCGGCTGCGGCGGCTGCAGCTGGTGACCGACGCGGCGCTGGCGCATCTGCGCCTGGAGGACTTGCTTGCGGCTCTGCTCGAGCGGACGCAGGCGCTGCTTGAGGTCGATACGGTCGCGATCCTGCTGCTGGATGCCGAGAGCGGCGAGCTGGTGGCGCGGGCGGCGGTCGGGATCGAGGAGGAGGTCGAACAGGGGGTGCGGATCCCGCTCGGTGCCGGCTTCGCGGGTCGGATCGCGGCCGAGCGGCAGCCGCTCTTCCTCCCGGACGTCGGCCGCGCGGACGTGTTGAACCCTCTGCTCCGCGAGAAGGGGATCACGTCTCTGCTCGGGGTGCCGCTGCTCGTGGAGGGCGAGCCGACCGGGGTGCTACATGTCGGGTCGCTCGCCCCGCGCGTGTTCGAGCAGGACGAGGTCGAGCTTCTGAGTCTGGTCGCAGATCGGGTGGCCGTCGCTATCGAGCACGCGCGTCTGTTCGAGGCAGAGCGGCGTGCGCGGGAGCGACTCGAGCAGGTGCAGGCGGTGACCGACGCCGCACTCACGCACCTCGACCTGGACGAGTTGCTCGGCGCGCTCTTGGACAGGATCCGCGCGATCCTCGGCACCGATACGGCCGCGATCCTGCTGCTGGATGTCGAGCGCAGCGAGCTGGTGGCGCGGGCGGCGGTCGGGATCGAGGAGGAGGTCGAACAGGGGGTGCGGATCCCGCTCGGTGGCGGCTTCGCGGGTCGGATCGCGGCCGAGCGGCAGCCGCTCTTCCTCCCGGACGTCGGCCACGCCGACGTGTTGAACCCTCTGCTCCGCGAGAAGGGGATCAAGTCTCTGCTCGGAGTGCCGCTACTCGCTCACGGAGACGTGCTCGGCGTCCTCCACGTCGGCAGCCTCGCGCCGCGCGACTTCAGTCCGGACGAAACCGAGTTGCTGCAGATGGTGGCGGAACGCGCTGCCCTCGCGATCGAGAAGGCGCGGCTCCACCAGGAACTCGTGGAGGTCGACGAGCTGCGGGCGAACTTCGTCGCCTTCGCCTCGCACGAGCTGCGGACCCCGGCGACCTCGGTGTTTGGCGTGCTGGCGACGCTGCATGGACGCGGCGATGAGCTGCCCGAAGAGCAACGCCGCCAGCTGGTCGAGGTCGGCTACGAGCAAGGCACACGACTGACCCGGCTCATCGAGCAATTGCTCGACCTCTCGCGCTTGGACGCGACCACAATCGCGTTGAAACCTCGGCCGCTCGTACTGAGGAGCCTCCTTGCCGAAACACTTTCGAACAGCACGCTCGATCCCGACACGGTTCGGCTCGAGGTACCAGCCGACCTCGCGATCGTCGCCGATCCGCTCGTTCTCGACCGCGTCATCTCGAACCTGCTCGTCAACGCTGCGCGCCACGGAAGCCCGCCTGTCGTCATCGCCGCCGAGCAGCGCGGCGAGCACGTGCGGATCTCGGTTGAGGACGCCGGCCCCGGTATCCCGGATGAGCTCCGGCCGCGCATATTCGAGCGCTTCGGTCGCGGCGACGACGTGCAAGGCAGCGGCCTCGGGCTCACCATCGCGCGCGCCTACGCGCAAGCTCACGACGGTGACCTCGTCTACCAACCGCGAGCGCGCGGCACACGCTTCGAACTAATCCTCCCGCGCAGCTGAATGAACTCCGAGCGAGCCGGCCCATGCCTGCGAATCGGTGTCGAACTCGTGCCGCCGGTCTTTGTGCGAGACAACCCAGTGCAAATGCGTGTCGTCGAACTCGCGCACGTGCTCGATACCTTCCGACGACGAAGGAGCTCCTGGAGCCGCGTCCATCAGTGGGGTGACTTCGGGCGAGAAGCATGCCGGGTCACGAAGAGCGGCTGAGAATGTTTAGCCCTCCCACGAGTGCGCTCGAAACCCTTCACACAGGTCGCGCTGTTCGAACCCGATCCCGACGACGACTCGCTCGCCGAGGCAAACCGCCGACGCGGCTGGCCGCCTCGACTGCGGAACAACAGCGGTGAGCTCCGCGACTACGTCGTAATCGCGTGCGATCAACCTCGCCCCGAACTGCGCGCGTTCGTGGACGACCTGGTCGAACGCCGCGCACGGAAGCAGGCAGGAGCAGCCCTAGATGAGTCGTTCGAGGGACGGCTGATCAGCAAGTCGCTACACCCGCTCGAGATAACTGATTCCGGCTAGTGGCCGGTTGCATCTTCACCTCCTGCCCGAAGCACCGACGCGGGTCTGTGCGCTGCCGTCACGGCGCTGGATTTTGAAGGCTCCATGACAGGCTCCATACCCAGCGCAGAATGGAGACCGTGCGAGTTCTCGCGAACGAAGAGCGCTCCGCTGCGCCTTGAGGACGGCGATACGCTCGCCTCCTGTCGGCATCCCGCCCCACCAACTCGCTCCGAGGCGGCGCGTGAAGGTCATCGGCACGCTAAGCGTGACCCCCTCTCTACGAGCGACGTAGATACCTTCGACGAGACGCATCACGCTCGTCGTGGCACGTCGGTGGCACGCCCGTTCAGGAGGCGCAGCACTGGCTCCGCGTACCAGTCGATCACGGTTATCCGCCCGTAGTCGAAGTCGAGGCGAAAGATGAGCTCGGGCGCGATCCTTAGGGCTGACGCGACGAGCGCGCGACAGACGCCGCCGTGGGTCACCACTAGTGCCGTTCCTCCGAGCAGTTCAGTCCGGATGCGCTCAGTCGCCGCGAGCGCACGCCGACTCAAGTCCGCGAAGGACTCACCACCTGGGAACGTCACGGTTGTCGGATGGGTCATCCAGCGCTGGTAGAGGTCTGGCAGCGACGCCGCGATCTCGTCGAAGCGCCGGCCCTCGAGCGCGCCGAAGTCGAGCTCGCGCAGGTCATCGTCGATCTGAAGAGGCACCCCGCAAGCACCCGCAACCGGCTCGGCGGTCTCGACGGCCCGACGCAGCGGACTCGCGAATACTGCGTTGACGTCGGCGGGCGCGAGAGCGGCGGCGAGCGTTTGGGCTTGCGCGCGTCCGGTCTCTGAGAGCCCGATGTCTAGGGAGCCACAGCAGCGCCCGGCGGCGTCCTCATCCGGATGTGCGTGGCGGATCAGGATCACGCGCGTCGGTCTGACTCTCATATGAAAGCGACCGCGACGACGAACCCGGCGACTTCGGCGAGTTGGGTCGCGGCGCCGAGCGTGTCGCCGGTGACACCACCGATCCAGCGCCAACAGAACAGACTGAAGGCAGCGGCAACGAGAAGAGCACTAGCGAACACGACTAGACCCGTGCCGCCCGCAATGGCGCAAAGCAAAGCCGCGACCGCGGCCGCCGTGACGCCTCTCCGCAGCGTGAAGCCGGCCGTGACCGAGCTCTGCGCCTCGGTAGAGCGCGCATAGGGCAACGCCGCGGCGAGCGGCGGTGAGACGGCTCGGCTAGCGGCGCCTACGGCCGCGAACAGGGCTAGGCCGGCGTTGTACTGGATCAGCGCGGCGATAGCGGCGACCTCCACGACGAACGTGAGGCCGAGGGCGGTCGCGCCAAAGGAGCCGATCCTGTGATCGCGCATGATCCGCAGCCGGTCATCTCGCGACCAGCCTCCGAGTGCATCGGCTGTGTCGGCGAGCGCGTCGAGATGGAGCGCGCCGGTGACGATGACAAGGAAGGCGACCGTGAGGCTCGCCGCGAGCAGAGGCTCGCCAAAGAGGCTGGCTCCCGCTTCAGCGACGATGCCTGCGCCAAGCCCAATTGCCGCGCCGACGAGAGGGAACAGTGGCGCCCCCGCGCTAACAGAGCCGCGATCGTGGCTGGCGAACCGGCCGAGCGGAAGCCGCGTCAGGAATGAAAGCGCGGAAACAGCCGCCACAGGCTTACCGACCCGAGTCACTTACGCCCGCCTCCTCGAAGGAGGCCATGTCGGTCAGGATCGCCGCCGCCTGCCGGAGCAACGGCAGGACGAGCACCGCACCGCTCGCCTCGCCGAGTCGGAGCTGCCAGTCGAGGAGTGGAGCCAACCCGAGCTCGTCGAGCACGAGTCGGTGACCGGGTTCTGGAGAGACGTGTGCAGCGATCATGTAGCCAGCCGTGGATGGAGCAAGCTGTGCGGCGACAAGCGCCGCGGCGCCGACGATGAAGCCGTCAAGGACAAGCACGAGCCTCGCTGCCGCGCCACCAAGGATCGCCCCAGCCAGGAACGCGATCTCAAGGCCGCCGACTCCGGCGAGCGCGCCCAAGGGTTCCCGTGCATTGACCGCGTTTGCAGCCAAAGCGCGCCGGACGATCTCGACCTTCCGCTCGACGCCCTCATCGTCGAGACCAGAACCACGACCGCAGACCCGTTCGGGCTCAACGTCGAGTAACGCAGCCACGAGCGCACTCGCAGCCGTCGTGTTACCGATGCCCATCTCGCCGAGGGCGAGCACGGCGATGCCCTCGCCGGCCAGCTCTGCGGCAAACGCGCGACCAGCCTCAAGCGCAGCCAGGGCTTCGGCGCGGGTCATGGCGCAGCCCGCAGTCGCGTCTCGCGTCCCCGCGCGAATCCGAAGCGCACGGATTCCGGGCAGCGGCTCAGCGCCGATAACGCCGACATCGACGACATGGAGCTGCGCTTCGGCGACGCGGGCGAGCACGCATACTGCCGCGCCGCCGTCGCCAAAGTTGCGCAGCATCTGCCGCGTCACGTCCTGGGGATAGGCGCTGACTCCGATACTGGCGTAGCCGTGATCGGCTGCTGCGACCAGCACAGCCATGGGCAGCGAGTCGAGCGCCAACGTCCGTCTAACCGCGGCGATCTGGACGGCTAGTGACTCGAGCCGGCCGAGGCTCTGGCGCGGCTTTGTCTTCCTGTCGAGCTCCGACTGGGCGCGCGCGGCCGTCGTTGGGTCGACCGGCTCGACGGCAATGGCGGGCCAGTCTTCGGCGCCGTTAGTCATCGCCACTGGCTTCGGCAAGGCGGCGCGCGAGTAGCGCGTTGTCATCGGCGCTTCGGGCTGTGACGCGGACATGTGCAGGGCTGAGGCCGCCGAACCCAGCCGCCGGTCGAACAGCGATGCCTTTCTGGCGGAGGCGCTCCGCGACATCGTCGCGGGGGAGGCGCACCAAGACGAAGTTGGTCACGGATGGGTAAACATGGGCGCCGGCGACGTTGGTCAGACGCTCGACCAGGTCTTGTCGGTCGCGCCGAGCCTCGTCGACCCTCGCGGTGACGACCTCTTGGGCGGCGGCGAAGTAGCCGAGCGCAGCACAGGCGAGGCCGTTCACGCTCCACGGCTGGCGTTGCGCCTCGAGTCTCGCGACGAGGCTCGTCTCGGCGATCAGATAGCCGGCGCGTACGCCGGCGAGCGAGAGCAGCTTCGTGCAGCTGCGCAGCACGACCACTCCCGGCAGGCGACGATGGATGAGCGTCTCGCGGTCGTAGGCGAAGTCCATGAACGACTCGTCGACGACCAAGAGCCGCCCTCGGCCTGCGAGCTGCTCGACGCTCTCCGCGCGCTCCAAACGCCCGGTCGGATTGTTCGGGTTGGTGACGACGACGATGCCGCTGGCATCCCAAGCTGACGGCAGAGCCCAGTCAGGCGAGCTAAGCGCGACCCGCTCGACCTTCGATCCAACGGCCCGCAGTGCGAGCTCGCCTTCGCTGAACGTGGGGTAGAAGACGGTCGCTCGTCGAGGTTTGATCGCCTGAGCGAGTAGCCAGAAGCCTTCGCAGGCGCCGTTGAGCAGCAGGACGTTCTCTGGCTCGATCCCGTGCAAGGCGGCGAGTGCCTCGCGCGCCGGGCGTTGATCGGGATAGCGCTCGTCCTCGAGTGCTTCTTCAAGCGCTTGCACGAGTCCCGGCGGCCTGCCCCGGCGTACGTTGACGGCGAAGTCGAGTAGCCCGTCGCGGGCATAGACGTCGCCGTGAGTCCGAAGGTGCTCGACGGTCATGCCCGCGCCAGTCCGGCGATCAGCGCCGTGGACGCCCCGACGGCAGCGGAGAGCATGACGGCGCGGCGGACGTCGACTGGCGCTGGCGGCCGCTCGGCGATCCCTAAGAGTGGCCGCTCCTCGATTCGCCCTTCGTAGTCGTTGCGTCCGCCGAGGCGGACCGCGAGTGCGCCGGCGAACGCGGCCTCGATCAGTCCTGCGTTTGGGCTCGGGTGTCTTTGCGCCGCCGGTAACGCGCGCACGCAGTCGCGCCAGCGGCCACCGACCAATGGCGCGAGCAGGACCGTTGTGGCAGTCGCCGTCCGCGCCCAGGGCCAGGTCAACACGTCATCAAGGCGCGCTGAGGCCCAGCCGAAACGCAGGTATCTCGGTGAGCGGTGCCCGACCATGGCGTCGAGCGTGTTCGCCGCCCGGTAGGCGGCGGCACCGGCCGGCCCCAAGATCGCGAACCACCAGATCGGGGCGACAACGGCGTCGGTGGTGTTCTCAGCGACGGACTCGACAGCAGCACGACAGAGCTCGGGCCCATCGAGGTGTGCAGGGTTGCGGCCGACGAGGGTGGGAGCGATCAGCCGCGCTCCTGCGAGGTCGCCGGACCCGACGGTGCGTCCGAGCGCGAGCGCGTGGTCTGCGAGCGACCGGCCTCCGAGTGTCGCCCAGAGCACGAGCGGCCAGAACGCCAGTCTCGCGCGGCGGGGGAGGCGCCGCTCGACTCCGCGAACGGTCGCGTAGGTTCCGCCGACCAGCAGGGCGGCGTAGAGCGCTCCGCTCCGGCGGCTGTCGCGCCAGAGGTGCCGCTCGAGCGCCGCGGCAGCGCGGCCAAAGCCGGCCACCGGATGAAGGCGCACCGGATCGCCGACCACGGCGTCGAGCGCGAGAGCGGCCGCGATCGCCAGCCATCTATTCACCAGGCGAGCACTTCGTCGATGGCGAGGGGCTCGAGCCTGAGAACCCGGCCCGCGACGACGAGTCGCACCTTTTCGGCCTCGGCCACGAACGTCTGGTTGACGTTGCCGAGGACGTCGCGGAAGCGCCGGCCCAGCGGTGTCGCCGGGACGACACCGAGCCCGACCTCGTTGGTGACGACAAGGACCGGGCCGACGCGGTTGCGTGCACGGGCAGCGACCGTTGCGGCGCGCTCGGAGATCTCCTCGTCGGTCTGGCCGGCCTGCATGACGTTCGCGAGCCAAAGCGGCAGGCAATCGACGATCACGAGCTCGCTCCGGTCCGGGGCAAGCGCCTCGACGGCCGTCAGCTCATGCGGTTCTTCGACCAGCCGCCAGCTCGGAGGTCGCTCGTCCTGGTGGCGCTTGATCCGCTCGGCCATGTCGGCGTCCCGCGCCTCGGCCGTGGCGACGAAGGTGACGTCGCCGTGCCAGCTTCGGCCGAGGTTGACGGCGAGCCGCGACTTGCCGCTCCGGGCGCCGCCGAGGAGCACGACGAGAGTCATGTCAGCCCGGCGGCGGCCGCCACCGCACGCATGTCGAGGTGCTCTTCCATGTGATCGGCGAGCCGGTCGAACGTCTCGTCGAGCCCGAGCTCCGGCACCGCGCCAAAGAGCGCCCGCAGCACTTCGGTCTGCTCGAAGAGACCGTGGAGGTAGAAGGCGAGCACAGGGCCCGCGACGAAGCCAAGCCCGCCGCGCAGCGCCTTTCGCACTTGGCCGACCGGCACTGATGTGCCGTGGCGGATCTCGTAGCCCGACGCCTTGACGCCCGAGAGCGCAGCCCACGGCTCCGGCAGCGACAGGAACGTGGCGGAGCGCTGCTGCACGAGCTTCTCCGTGGCGAAGGATGTCTCGAGCGGCAGCACGCCCAAGCCCTCGTCCTGTCCGTCTCCGGCTGCCCGTCCGTCGAAGCGGAGCCCGAGCAGCTGTAGGCCGCCGCAGACTCCGATCAGGCGGCCGCCCGACTCCACCCGCGACCGCAGCACCCCGTCGAACCCGCGCTCGCGCAGCCACCGTCTGTCTCCGGCAACGTTCTTCGCGCCGGGCAAAACGACGAGTTCAACGCCCTCGATCTCTTCCGGGCGACGAGCCCAGACGATCTCCGCGACCTGACCGAGCCGTCGGAACTCATCCAGGTTCGAGGCCGTTGGGTATTGGACGATCGCGACGCGAGGCCGGTCGCCGCCGCTCGGGCGGCTGCTCGCGCCGTCTTCATCGGGCAGGTCGTGCTCGATCCAGGGGACGACGCCGATCGTGCGGACGCCGGTCTGGCGTTGCAGCAGCCTCGGCGCCGGATCGAGCAGCGCCGCGTCGCCGCGGAACTTGTTGAGGATGAAACCGCGCAGCTTGCGGCGGTCGCGCTTCTCGATCATGCGCCAGGTGCCGTAGAGATGCGCGAACGCGCCGCCGCGATCGATGTCAGCTACGAGAAAGATCCGCGCCTGGGCCGCGCGGGCCGTGCGCATGTTGGCCAGGTCGCTCCGCGCGAGGTTGATCTCAGCGGGGCTACCGGCTCCTTCGATCAGCAGCAGCTCGTACTCCCCTTGCAGCGCCCGCAACGCAGTTTCGATGCCCGGCCAGAGGACGGGGCCGCGGTCGACCCAGGGGAGCGCGCTGATCTCCGCGTTCGCTCGGCCGAGGACGATCACCTGACTGCGCGTGTCGCTCTCGGGCTTTACGAGCACCGGGTTCATGCGCACGTCAGGCTCGATCCCTGCCGCGAGCGCCTGCAGGTACTGCGCAACGCCGATCTCGCCGCCGCGGACGACGCGCGCGTTGTTCGACATGTTCTGAGCCTTAAAGGGCGCCACCGACACGCCCCGCCGCGCGAAGCAGCGGGCGAGAGCGGTAACGATCAGGCTCTTGCCCGCTGAGCTCGACGTGCCTTGGATCATCAGCGCGTTCACGCGTGACGTCCGCGGAGCGGTACGACTCCAACCAGCTCGCCCGCCTCGACAACCAGCCTGACGTCCGCGCCGTAGAGCGCGCGCACCGCGGGCTCAGTCATGACACGCGCGGGCGCCCCATCGGCGACGACCCGGCCGCGGTCGAGCAGGACCGTGCGCTCGCCATACTGCGCGGCCAGCGTCAGGTCGTGCATCGTCGCCACCACCGTCAGGCGCGACTCGCGACGAAGCTGATCGACGAGTTCGAGCACCTCTTGCTGGCGACCGACATCAAGCGAGGTCGTCGGCTCGTCGAGCAGCAGGATCGGAGCCTGCTGGGCGAGCGCACGCGCGATCAGCGCTCGTTGCAGCTCGCCACCGCTCAGCGAGCCAAGCCGGCGTTCAGCGAAGCCGCCGAGCTCGAGCCGCTCGAGCGACTCCAGAGCGACCCTCTCGTCCTCGGGCCGCTCCTGAGCGAAGTGCGCGAGATGCGGCGTGCGACCGAGCAGCACGTAATCGACGACCGCCATCTCCACCGGCACGAGCGGCTGCTGTGGCACGAGGGCAACGAGCCGCGCCGCCTCGCGTTTGCCTAGCCGTCGTACCTCCCGCCCTGCGAGCAGAATCCGACCCTGATAGCTGACGAGCCCGGCGAGGGCGCGCAACAGCGTCGTCTTGCCGGCGCCGTTTGGGCCGAGGACCGAGACCCACTCGCCCCGGCTGACGGCGAAGCTGCACGAGTCGACGAGTGTGGCCGAGCCGGCCTGCACCGTCACGGCGGTCAGCGAGACGGTCACACGCGCACGCTCCGAGTGGTTCGCAGGACGAACGCGAAAAAAGGTGCGCCGACGAAGGCCGTCACGACGCCGATCGGCAGCTCCGCCGGAGCGAGTAGCGTCCGCGCGAGGACGTCGGCCAGCACCAGGAATGCTGCCCCGGCCGCGAATGCGAGCGGCACGATCACCCGGTAGCTGGACGCGACGAGCTGGCGAATCAGGTGCGGCACGACGATGCCGACGAAGCCGATGAGCCCGCTGACGGCGACTGCGGCCGCGGTGGCGAGAGTGGCGGCCGCGATGATCAGGAGCCGGGTGCGGGCGACGTCGAGGCCGAGCGTGGCCGCCTCATCGTCTCCCACCGCGAGCACGTCTAGAACGCGGCGGTGCAGCATGAGCACGATCGCCGACGCCGCGACATAAGGCGCAACCAGAGTGACGTCGCGCCAGCCGGAGGTGCCGAGTCCGCCGAGAAGCCAGGCGAAGATCTCGTTGAGGTTCTCTGCGCTTTGCTGTTGGACGAAGGTCTGGGCAGCGCTCAGGAAGGCAGCGACACAGACGCCGGCAAGGATCAACGTCGCCGTGTCGCGGGCGGCCCCGACCGAGCGGCCCACTGCGTAGGCGCCGACGACCGCTATCAGCGCGCCCGCGAAAGCAGCAAGCGGCAAGACATAGCTCCTCGCCGCGTTCGCGGGGCCATAGGCGATCATCAGCGTCGCGCCGAACCCGGCCCCGGCCGCTACCCCGAGCAAGTAGGGATCGGCAAGCGGGTTTCGGAAGACGCCTTGGTAGGCGGCGCCCGAGATTGCTAGGGCGCCGCCCACGAGTCCCGCGAGCACGACGCGTGGCAGCCTGATCTCCCAGACGATCGCGTCCTCGGTCGGGCTTCCCGAGGCCCAGCCGGCACCGGGAGTATGGCCAAGCAGGATGCGGACAACCGTCTCCGGCGAGATCGCGACGGGCCCAACCGCCACGCCGACGATCAGCGCTGCCGCGAGCAGGCCAAGCGCGGCAAGCGCCAAGCGGGCGCCTACCCGGCGTCTGCCGCCTTCTGCCAGAGCCACGCTTCGGCGCACCTTCATGTCTACGGCCGGGCCTGGCGAACCGCGGCGGCGACCTGCTTCACGAACAGAACGACGCGCGGGCCCCAGCGCGAGACGACGTCGTCGTCGAGGGCGTAGACGTGTCGCCCGCGCACGGCTTTGACGTTGACCCAGCCAGGGCGTCGCGAGACCGAGTCGTAGCTCTGTCCGCAGCACTTGGCGTCGGCGAGGAAAATCAGATCCGGGTTCGACGCGAGGATGTGCTCAGCGGAGAGCTTCGGGTAAACGACTCCTGGCGACGCCGCCGCGTCGGCGATGTTTCTCAGACCGAACAAGCCGTAGATCTGGCCGATGAAGGTCTTCGAGGTCGCCGCGTAGTAGTCGGTCGTCAGCTCGTGGTAGAGCGAGAGTCCGCGGCCGCGGCCAGCGAGCGAGCTCACCGTCGCTGCAATCTCCTTCCGCACTGAGGTCACGAGTGCTTCGGCCCGCTTTGGGAAGCCGGTTGCATGCCCGAGCTGGCGGAACTGACGGTAGGCGTCCGGGAGGCTTGCGCCCTCCGGGTCGACCAGCACGGGGATCCCGAGTTCCGTGAGCTTGCTGGCGAACCCGCCGTCCGACCGGATGACGACGAGGTCGGGCCTGTAGCTGACGATCGCCTCGAGGTTCGGTCGGTATCCAGACAGCTGCGTTCGCGGGGCTCGCGCCGGGTAATTCGACAACGAGTCGACTGCGACCACCTGCGAACCGGCCCCAAGCGCAAACAGCGTCTCAGTCGCCGTCGGCGAAAGCGAGACGATTCGCTGCGGCCGCTTTGCCAGCGTCACCGGGCCGTTGGCGGCGCGGACGGTGACCGGGAAGAGCGGCTTCGGCGCGGCCGCCGAGGCCGAGCCGGAGAGTGCGACGAGAGCAGCCAGAAGCGAGGCTGCCAAAAGCCTGAGCCTTGCCATAAAAAAACCTCCGCGAAATGCGAAGGAGAGAAGTTCGAGTGGCGGAAGTCCCTACCACGCGAGCTACCCCTTCCTCCGAGGGTTGGCATCGCGGCGTGGGGGCGTTCCTGGCTTGTCCCCCGAAGGGGCCTCACAGTTGCGGGACAGCGCCGGATTCAACCGGACTTCCGCTTATCCCACACCGACCGGGCGATATATGGCCCGGCGGGCGCAGCCTACAACAGCGTCGGCAGGAGTGCGACACGGCATGTCGTCCGACCACGGCACCAGCGGGCGGACGAGTAGCTCAGGATCGGGCCCCGTTACCCGCGCCGTCGCGACTCGCTCGTGTCGCCCCTCGCCGTGTACGCGCGCGCGGCGTCGGTTAGGCGCTCGAGGAGGTCGTCGACAACCGGCGCGCGCGCTTCTGTAGGGGCGAGCGCTTCGATGGTGCGGCTGCCGGCGGGACGCTCTGTGAGTGGACGGGCGGTGGCGCCGGGCGGGATGGTGGTGAGCGTCAGCCCGTGCATCGGGACGATTGCGATCCCGGCGGCGACGAATGCCTGCGCGGCCGGGAGATCGTCGAGCTCGTAGGCGACCCGTGGCACGAAGCCGGCCTGCGAGCAGAGGTGCTCGACGACCGAGCGGAAGCGCCCGGCGGGCGTGTCGCGACGCGGGAGGATCAGTGGCTCCCCCTTCAGATCGGCGAGGCTGACCGCGTCGCGGCGCGCGAGCCGGTGGCCCTCGGGCAACACGACGTAGAGGTGGTCCTCGAGGAGGAGGCGTCGCTGGACGCCCGCGGTGTCGGGGACCGCCACCCCGGGCAGGTGATGCACCACAGCCAGCTCGGCGCCGCCGGCGCGAAGACGCTCGACCGCCTCGTGCGTCTCAAGCTGGAGCACCTGGACGACGAGCTGCGGGTGCGCGCGGCGCAGGTCGCGCACCGCCGGTGGCACGAACGACGACAGGGCGCTGGTGAAGGCGGCGAGGCGCAGGCGGCGCGTGCCGCTGCGCAGATCCTCCAGCGTGGCCTCGGCGCCGCCAAGGGCGGCGAGCACCCGCTCGGCGTGCGGGCGCAATAGATCCCCGGCGCGGGTGGCGCGCAGGGGGCGCTGCGACCGGTCGACCAGCGCCATCCCCACCTCCCGCTCGAGCGCCGCCAGTTGCTGCGACACCGCGGACTGCGTGTAGCCAAGCACGCTCGCTGCGGCCGTGATCGACCCGAGGTCCAGCACCAGCACGAACGTCCGCAGGCGTTGGGCATCTCCCACAGGCATGAAGAAATTCTACTGCTTATAGAAGACAATGAAGTGGCGCTCATAGTCTCCGCCTGGGAACATCGAGCCACGACGACCCACCGACCAAGGAGGACCGCATGACCACCAGCGACACAATCACGACCACCGGGCACGCCGTCGCCGCCGGCGAAGGCGAACGGATCTGGATCGTCGGGGACACGATGATGTTCAAGGCGACCGGCGAGAGCACCGGCGGAAGCCTGATGCTCCTTGAGATCCTGACCGTGCCCGGCGGCGGTCCTCCGCCGCACATCCATACCCGCGAGGACGAGTTCTGGTACGTGCTCGACGGGACCTTCGAGATCCGGATCGGCGACAACGTGCACGCGGTCGGGCCGGGCGGATTCGCCTACGCGCCCCGCGGGACGGTCCACAACTTCCGCAACACAGCGGAGACTCCCAGCCGGATCCTGGTGGGCTTCACGCCCGCCGGCATAGAGGGCTTCTTCCGAGAGTCGGGACGGCCCGCGACCGACGACGGCCAGGCCCCGCCGCTCGACCAGGACGAGATCGCCCGCACGATGGCGGCCGCACCGAAGTACGGGGTCGAAGCCGTCGCCTTCGACGACTAGACCGCCGTTCTGGCGCCGCCTAACCTGGCAACAGGTGACTCATAAGCTGCTGGAGGCGACGCTGACGGCTGACCGCTTGAGTCGCTAGTTGTCCTACCCACGGACGTTGTGAACGCGGCTGATTGGTGGCCGGTCTCTGATTGAGCTGTGCGGTCTAGGCCCATTCGCGGGCATCGTTTGGTGGAAGCGCTCGACCTTGCCGTTTGTGTGCGTGGCCGGCAGGGCTCTGTCGGTCCGCTGCTGATGTTGAACCTTCGCACGGCTAACGTGGGTCGAGCGGCGGGTTCTGGACGTCGTGCTCGGTCGCGTACTCGTTGACGAGCGTGTTGATGACGTCCGCACCTTCCGGGAACGCGTAGTTGATCTTCACGGACGGCTCCCGCTTGTCGGGGAGCGCATCCTCCGGGAAGATCGCCTCGGGCCTCCTCGTCGAAGCGATCACGTTTTTCCTGCAAATCGGTGCCTCAGGGTGTGTCTCGATGCCCGCGCGTGCCCGCAGGTGCCCAACCTGATGTACCCGTCTGGTACCCCCGAGGCGTTGTCAGATTGCTAAACAGACAACGAAGCTCAGCTCGAATGGTCGGCACAACGCTCGGTACGACGCGTTGCAGTTTGCGGACTCTTCGTCGACCGTAGTGACACGCATGCAGAGTGCTGGTCGACTCAACCCCTTGACTGTCGCCGTTGTCGACTTGTCGTCGCCGGCGCCGCTCTCGGAATCGTTGGGCTCGGCCTCGGCCTCTGCACGGCTGGCTGTTGGTTATCGGTGGCATGGCTCTGGAACACGCCGAACGTCGCGCACAACAATCCCGCCGTTCCACGCTTTACTCATCCTCGGCTTCACCGATGCCCACGCACTACGGGCGTTCTACGGCAGCGAGCAGCTCGCGGACTCTCAGGCAAGTTGCGGGAGTTCGTCTCCGCTGTCCACGCGTACGAAGTCACCGAGGCGCTGACCTACATGAAGGACGGCACCGCCTTTCTGCACTTTCAGGCATACCCGAGAAGTCAGCGCCCACGCGGGCGCCACGACCAGAGCATGGCCCAAAGGCCACTCCTTCAGAATTCGCTCGATCAAGTCAGAATTCGCTCGATCAAGTCTTGAAGGAGCCCATGCGCACAGGCTATGCTGCCGCGACAGCGTCTGCGCGGGCGGGGACACCTGGCGGCGGTTTTCCGAGAAGAGGAGTCTGCAGCCATGGGCAAGAGTCGGCGCTTCCGTTTCCTGGTGTCCGTCGTCGCGATGCTGACCGCGGCGGTCGTCGCGTCACAGTTTGCCTCGGCCGGCTCGCGCGAGGAGCCCATCGCCGTCGAGCTCGTCGTCATGACGCAGGCCAGCACGACCGGCTGCCACGGATCGACCTTCGCGGTCGTGGACGACCTCCCGGACGCTGCGGAGTACCGCGTGACGTGGACCTCGACCACCGCCCCCGGGCGCGAGTACACCCAGGTCTTCAACCGTCACAACCGGGGCAAGCTCCAGTTCTCGAAGTTCCCGACGTGGAGCCCCGGCACGGGGCGCATCGCGGGCCTCCTTGTTGCCAACAGCAGCGACGGTCCCGGGACCGCCGAGGCGGACTGCACGAATGTCCGCGCCATGCACCAGGCCAGATACGCGGTCGCGCGCGCGTCGGTCATCCGCTACACGCCGACCGCACCCGCGCCGAAGGCGGCCGCGTACCAACTGTCGTCCGTTGCCGTCGCGCAGCAGATGCACGGCCCGACCGGGATGGACGCCTGCACGGTCGGGCACTTCGTGAGCTTCCCCGCAGTCCGGGGAGCGTTGCGGTACCGCATCACGATCACCGACACGCTCGCCGGTACTCTTCGCACGTACGCCAAGGTGGTCGAGGCGTCGAAGGTGAACCCGACCCCTCCGGCCAAGACGAAGCTCCGTCCGTACAAGAAAGCCGGCCGGATCGGCCACTACCTCTTCTCCCAGAAGGTGAGCGGCTGGGGCTGCCGCCATGCCGAGTGGAAGGCAGCCGAGGCAATCAAGAAGGTGACAGTGAAGGCGGAGAAGACCTGACGCGCTCCCTTGTCGAGCGTCCGGCGGCCCCGGCCCGACGATTTACCTTCCGATCTTGTCGAGCTGACCGGGCGTGCCCGATGTCGCCCGATCGTGTCCGCTGGTTCGAAAATGTACCCGTCTCGTACCCGCGCTGGGCCTGAGCTTCGCCAAACCAGACAACACTATGGCACCCATTTGCAGGGCTTTTCGTGAAGCCCTCTAACGGACTCGAACCGTTGACCCCCTCCTTACCATGGAGGTTTTGAGACGGTACTGGCGGCCTCGGTCGGGTATTCGCGACCACGTTCTTCCTGCAAATCGCTACTTCGAGCTGTCGGTCGTGCCCGCGTGTGACCCTGGGTGCCAAACTGATGTACCCGTCTCGTACCCGCGGATCGTTGTCTGTTTTGTAAAACACGCAACCGCAGTGAGGAATCACACCGATCACGCCTCCGCCGTCCCCGACCGGGCTCGCCGCATGATCCAGCCGGTGGGACCGGCGGAACGCAGTAGTTACGAGTGGCGTGGCCGCGGCTTCAGGCGAGAGCACGCTCGCCCAGCCGAGCCTATGGTGCGGCAGTTGCCGTCTGCGCACATAGCGAATTTCCCGGCGGCCGCGGAGAGGTCTGCGCGCATCCCCCGGCGGAGACGTCGTGACCGACTAACCGTTGTCCGAAGTGGTCGGCTCACGAGAGTCCGCTCGCCCATGCGAGGGCTGACTATGGTGTCTGTCGCGTATGGCTAGGAAGGATCGAGCCCCCAACCCGAACGCACCGAAGGGACCGCAGCGACGGCCCACCGCGGGAGGCGGAGACGTCGACCGCCGAATGGTGTACCTGATCGGCGTGACCGGGCTCGTCGCATTCGCGGTCGTGCTCGCGCTTCTTTTCCTGCGCGGGGGTGACAAGGACGAGCGAGCGGCGCTCGAGAACTCTGGCTGCACACTCGACAGCTTCCCCGCGTTGACAAACAGGCGTGACCACTCGGACGTTCCGACGCTGAAAACGAAGCCGGGCTGGAACTCGAACCCGCCGACGAGCGGGCCGCACTACCGGGAGTGGGCGTTGTGGGACTTCTACGACGAGGAGGTGCCGCTCGTGAAGAGCGTTCACAACCTTGAGCACGGCGGCATCGTGATCCACTACGGTCCGCGGGTGCCGGAGACAGAGCTGGGTGAACTCCGGGCGCTGTACGCCGACGATCCGAATGGACTCCTCGTGGCTCTGCTTCCCTCCAACGGCGACGAGGTCACGCTGAGCGCATGGACGGCGCCCGACGCGACCACTGGGACGACTGATCGCGGCCGCGGCTGGCTCGCTCGCTGCTCGATGGTCGACGAAGACGCGATTTCAGCATTCGTCGAGGCGCACCGGTACAAGGGGCCGGAGAGGCTCCTGCCTGAACAGCTGACACCGGGTTCGTAATCGGACGCCCGAAGTCTTGCGTTCAAGGGAGCCGACTTCGCCGGCCGCGACTCAACCGTCGAGGCCGATGGGTCTGCGGTCGCCTCCTTCACCCAAGCTCAGGACATGACAGGGCACCTGCTCTATCGCTGTCGTCGCCGACGCATACAGCCGTCTCTGCTTCGCTGGTCTGCCCGGCCGGGCCATCGTCCGGCGAGTTCGCGCTTCGGGCTCGCCAGTTGGCGATCTGGCGGCGCGGCCAGAACGAGCTGCGTGTCCGTTGGAGTGTCGGGAGGCTCGAAGGGCGCCGCGCCGGCGCCCTTCGAGTCCTAGACCCCTTCTTGTTGTCTAGTCGTCGTTCCAGCAGATCAACCAACGCGCGGGACTAGCGCTGTGATTCTGAGCTCCCCAGCGATACTCGTTGGCGGGCACGTTTACTGGCCCATGACTGGTCCAGGCACCGGAGTAATCGCCCCAGGTGTAGGTACCGCCGGTGGTCTGGAGATACCATGTGTAATTGGTCGGGTTAGTTTGATCGGTCCAGCTCCACTGCTTGGTGTACTTGTAGGAGGTCCAGCCAAATACGCCTTGCCCGATACCGCCCGGGTCAATCGGCAGGTGCTGGCATCCGTCCTCAAAGACCGCGGTGGAGCTGTCACCTTCTTTGAGAGCTGACAGTGCGGGGCCTTGGGTTGACTCCGCGAAAAACACGGCTGCGTCGCAGGTCACCATCGCGCGTGCCGCCTCGGCGGGGTGAGCCTCGATCCATTCGCACGTGTACACGAAGTCCTGCGATGGCCGGGTCGCGGCCGAAGCGGCACTCGCGGAAGCGATGCCGACAAGCACGCCGACAAGTGCGGCCACGAGGACAATATGGCGGTGTCCTCGAGCGAGCTTTACTTGCATGGTTCCCCCCTTCTGGGATGAGTTGACTGAAGGCGACGGCGAGTCTTACGAAGGGCAGGAACTCGTGTTACCCAACGTGCTCATGTCGTGACGAAGTCGTGACGCTCTCGTGACGCTTTCACGACCAACCCTGAACAGGAACGCATCGAAGGAGGCCAACTTCTGGATCCGCAAACGGCTGAGCTGCGCTAGCCGCCTAGGTCAATCGACGGCGCTGCGAACCCGCACTTCTCGAAGCAAGCTTAGAAACCTGGCATGTGGCTGCAGACCAAGTTTGCGCTTGAGAAGGCGTCGATAGTGCTCATACTGGCGAAGCGCGTCTGCTCGGTTTCCCTCTGCCAAGTACGTCTCGATCAGCAGCTGGTGGCTGCTTTCACGAAGGGGGTCGGCCCGGAGCCCTGCGAATCCAGCCTCAGCCGCGGCGCCGTATCGGCCGAGCTCGATCATGTGTCGCCCGAACGACTCCAATGCGTGGAGTCGCAACTGCCGCAGCCGGTCTCGTTCGATCAACACCCACTCGTCGTTCCAGTCGGGAAGAAGCTCGCCCTCAAGAAGCTCCAGGTCGAGGTCCTCTTCCTGGATCTCGGGCGAGTGCAACAGCTGGGTCGCGATTGCGACTTGCGCACGCAGGTCGACGGATACGGCGCAGCTCAGACGCAGATGCGTGCGGGTCGCATCAACCACCTCGGCACTCCCACAGGCGTCTTGCAGACGCCAAAGCGCCGAGCGCAGACACGCCTGCCCGCTAGCGTGGCCGCTACCGCACCAAAGCCTTGACGCGACCTCGGAGCGGCGCGTCGGGACGGTCTGGAGCGCAAGAAACGCAGCAACGCGTTGAGACGTAAGAGGCACATTCAGCGGCTGTCCGGCACGGCCAATGACGCAACCGTTCAGCACCTGGATCCGGATCAGCGAACGCTCGGCCACGCTCGCTGATTTCATTCCGCCCACAGCGACGCCAGTCACATGAACACCATGGCGAACCGACGACAACACGAGCCGGAGCCGTGCTCTGCAATCGCCGGCCGAGGGTGGACGCAACAACCAACCGACTGCGCGGCAGGGCTTGCGGCCGAGTCGAGGCAGGGCGCCCACTTAGGCGCCCTGCCGTCGGCATGCGTCGTCGTGCTAGGGCTCGGCACGGAGCGGCTTGAGCGAACGCGCGATGTCGAGAAGCGTCAAGCCGCGCACGTCTTTCACCTTCCAGATCGACACGTAGACGCTGTCGCGGCGAAGTAGGCCGATCCAACCATTGCGGCCGAGGGGAAGGCCGAGAGCGTGACTGGCGGTCGGGTCGCGCGGCGTACAGGTCCAACCGATGTCGTTGACGCAGGCGGTCGACTCGTAAATGTCCAGCCGCGCCTCCATATCCGGCGCGCCGTCTGCCGTCCGCGGTGCATACGTCACGACATAGGTGGAAATCTCTCTCGCCGTACCCGGGTTCGCATCGATCGACATCCGTTGCTGCCGCTTGATCGAGACGAGATCGAGTCCTTCCCACTCAGCCCCGAGCCAGAGCGCGGAACTGCCAAGTTCAGCAGCGGCCTCCTCAGCGCGGATATCAGCCTCGCTCGTCACGGCTCCGTAGCCAGCACCCTGGGGCTGCGCCTGCTCTGGCCGCGTGAATCGTTCCTGCGTGTATCCAACGGTTTCGGCCAGGCTGACGTTGTATGTCCCGCCCAGCGTCTTGATCGCTACCGGCTTGAACGTCGCTGCGTCGATCGCAACCCGGTCGGCGTGGGAAGGGCCCGGAACGAGCAACCAGGCCACATCGCGTCCACCGAGTTGTCCGCGTCCTGCTTCTCTTGCTGCGCCGGAGGCGAGTGCCGCTTGATAGCGATCGACGAAGTTCGACAGGACGGGATCGAGCCGTGGCTGCTCGCTTGCGCCGGCACCGCCGCCGCTGGCGCCGCAGCTCACACCCGCTTTGGCGGCATCGGCCGGGTGGGCCTTGATCCACGCGCAGGTGTAAACCGGTCCCCCCTGAGTCCAGGAGCCCTTGCTCGTTTCCAGGAACTCGTCCAGGACAACTCCGTCCAACTTGACGACCGTCTTCTTGGAGTTGCTGCTGCGGTCGAACCAGATCTCTGTTTGCGCTCGGCGCAGGATCGGGCTGCCGTCCCGGAGATCGATCTGCGTTTGCGGCGTCTCCGTCGTCTGTTCCAGCTGGATGTGCAGCACGGGGCGGGTCCCGACCGCCGCGAGCGCTCGATCAGCGAGGCTAGGCGCTCCCTCCCATGGAAGGGTCACGAGCGTGGAAGCGCCAGCCACAACCGCCAATGCCGCCACGGCCGGTAGCAACCGCTTGCCCAGCCAGCCGCGAGAACGCGTCGCGCTAGGCGCTTGCGAGATCAGCTCCACCGGCTCGGTCGTTGCGATAAGCGCGTCGGC
This sequence comes from uncultured Gaiellaceae bacterium, assembly GCA_963749515.1. Classification (GTDB taxonomy): domain Bacteria; phylum Actinomycetota; class Thermoleophilia; order Gaiellales; family Gaiellaceae; genus Gaiellasilicea. The sequence continues at coordinate 44,540 of CAVVMR010000009.1, read as the reverse complement.
GATCGCGAGAAGAGCCGGGTTCGAACCCAGCATCTGCACAAGCTCGTCGTCAGCGAATGCGCTCTTTGGCGTGGTCGAGGTCATGGCTTCAACCCTTCCTGTTCGAGTTCTTTTCGTAGCTGCTCGAGTCCGCGCATGAAACGGACTCGGCAGGCGGCCTCAGTTACGGCGAGCTCCAAGCCAATCTCGGCAAAACTGCGCCCTCCGATCAGCCGCAAGAGCACGACCCGCCGCTGCGGCTCTCGGAGCCGGCGAATCGCGGCTTGTAGCGCCTGACCGATCTCAGCTCCATACGGATCGGAGTCGGACGAGAGCGTTTCTTGGACAAGCTCAAGCGGAACCGTGGACAGCTTCCGCCTCCTGGCCTCATCCGCGAGTCGTCGTCGCGCGACCGTGTACAACCAACCCAGGGCCGGTGGTGCTGTCTGCGATGTTCTCGCCAGGTTTTGGGCAACGCTCGCAAAGACCTCTTGCGTGACGTCCTCCGCTTCAGCTCGGCTGTCGACTCGCCGGCGGACGAAGCGCAAGACGTCGCGGTAGGCGCTGCTTGTTCCGATTTCGTTTCCCACCTGGACTGTATGTCGTCTGCAGGACACGAAACGTAACCGCGGAATTCATGTTCAACACCAAGCCTCTCGCGTGGATCGGCACTTGAAGGCCACCGCGTCGTGACTGTTGCGGGATCAGTGCGTGATGCGCGATTCCGCGTCGTCCTCAGCTAAACCGCCAACGACTTGAACGCGCTCACCGCACGGCGCGGGCGCTTTCTCCGGCCGCTTCGACCCCATGCTCGAGAGGCAAGGATCAAGACGCGACGCGCAGATAACACGCCGGAGGTCAAGTGACGACGGCATCCTCGACCTCCATCGGATCTAGCGAAAACATCACGACCCCGGCAGGTTCGCGTCGGCGTCGGCGCCGACGGACGGCTCAATGTGCGTCCCGCTTTGTTTGCTGCCCTCGAACCCGCGGCCTCCGGCGTGACAGGCCGGCAATCAGGAACTGGGCCACGCTATGCCGATGACTCCCTCCCTAGCGAAGGAGGTGGTCGCCTCTGCGGCAGCGCCGGCAACGTAGACCGCTCGTTTGCAGGCACTTTCTGTAGCTGAGAGCGGAATCGGCAAGCCTCGACGGGTGGTCGTTGAGGCCGCGCGTGTCCGCGAGTGCCCGCCAGTCCGAAAATGTACCCGTCTCGTACCCGCGAGACGCCCCCGCGGCGTCTGGGCAGACAACAAAAAGGACCCATTTACAGGGCTTTTCGTGAAGCCCTCTAACGGACTCGAACCGTTGACCCCCTCCTTACCATGGAGGTGCTCTACCAACTGAGCTAAGAGGGCGAGACGGGCCGAAGTCTAGCCGCATCCGCGCCATTGGTTTTGGGAGCGAAGCGACCCTTCAGGGGTCTTGGCGCGGGTCGGGATCTGCTTCCGCAGATCCCGACCCTGGTTGCGCCACGGTTTTAATCGATGCAGGGGGAAGGATTCGAACCTTCGTAGGCTGAGCCGGCGGGTTTACAGCCCGCTCCCTTTGGCCGCTCGGGCACCCCTGCGCGATTGCGGAGTGTAGCCGCACAAGGGGCGTACGATCCGTGGGTGGAGCGGTTCGACGCGATCGTCGTCGGCGCGGGGCCTGCGGGGTCGGCGACCGCGATCCGGCTCGCGCGCGGCGGCGCCAAGGTGCTGCTCGCCGACCGCGCCGGGTTTCCGCGCGACAAGCCTTGCGGCGGCGGACTGACCGGACGGGCTGTCCGCGAGCTGCCGGTCGACATCTCGCCCGTCGTCGAGGACGTCGTGCGCTCCTTCGAGGTGAGACTCCGCTACCGGAAGCGTTTCGAGCGGCGAAGCGAGAGGCCGCTCGTCCTGATGACCCGGCGGCGGCGGCTCGACGCCTTCCTGGCCGAGCAGGCAGCGGCGGCCGGAGCGGACTTTCGGGACGGTGTCACGGTCGAAGGTCTAACGGTGGGACCGGACGGAGCCACGCTCGCGGTCGGCGGGCGCGAGGTCCACGGACGCGTCCTCGTCGGCGCGGACGGCGTCAACGGCCGGATCGCGCGGTCTGCCGGGCTGGGCGGCGGGATCATCTACGGGATCGCGCTCGAGGGTGACGGGCCGCTGCGCGACGAGCAACGTGGGCGGGCAACGGTCGAGCTCGGTGTCGTGCCGGGCGGGTACGGCTGGGTCTTCCCGAAGGACGGCCACGCGAACTACGGCGTCGGCGGGTGGGCGAGCGAGGGGCCGCGCCTGCGCGAGCACCTCCGCCGGCTCTGCGACGTCCACGGCGTCGACGTCGACACGCTCACGAATCTGCAGGGCCGACGCCTCCCGATCCGCCGCACGAGCGCGGCCTGCCGCGGGCCGGTCGTCCTCGTCGGCGACGCCGCCGGTCTCGTCGACCCGCTCTCCGGCGACGGCATCTACGAGGCGCTCCTCTCGGCGCGTCTGGCCGCGGCCGCGATCCTCGAGACACGGCTCGACGACTACGAGCAGGAGCTCGAGGCCGCCCTCGGCCGCTACGCCGAGACCTCGTGGAAGGCGAAGCTCGTCCTCGACGGTCACCCCCGGGCAGCGTTCGCGGTTGCGCGCCTGCCGGGGGTGTGGAACGTGGTCGCCGGGCTGATCACCGGCGACGTCACTCATCCGAGTGACGCACACGGTCTGGCCCGCCCGCCGCTGCGCTTGCTGGCTCGCCTCTAAAGCACGGCACCAAACCTGCCGATTCCTCACGCGACGCCTTATGGACCTGAATGCCATCCTTCGGCGCGCCGTTGAACTCGGCGCGAGCGACATCCACCTCAAGCTGGACCAGCCGCCGATGCTGCGTCGCGACGGCTCGATCGGGCCGCTCGAGGATTGTCCGCCGCTGAACGAGCAGAACCTGCTCGGCGCCCTCGAGACGGTGACCCGCGTCGCGCCCGAGCGGTTGAAGATGTTCCACGAGAGCGGCGACCTCGACATCGCCTACACCGCCGAGGGCCTGCCCCGTTTCCGCGTCAACGCCTACCGCCAGCGCGGCAACATCTCGTTCGCGCTCCGCGTGATCCCCCGCGACGTGCCGAGCTTCGAGCAGCTGAGCCTGCCGTCGGGCGTGAAGCGCCTCGCCGAGGAGCACCGCGGGCTCGTGCTCGTCACGGGCGCGACCGGCTCGGGCAAGACGACGACGCTCGCGTCGATGCTCGACCACATCAACCGCACGCGCCACCAGCACATCGTCACGATCGAGGACCCGATCGAGATCCTCCATCCCGACCGCAACTGCATCGTCAACCAGCGTGAGGTCGGGCTCGACACCGCCGACTTCGCCCAGGCGCTGCGCCGCGTGCTCCGCCAGGATCCGGACACGATCCTGATCGGCGAGCTGCGCGACGCCGAGACCGCCCAGACCGCGCTGCAGGCTGCCGAGTCGGGCCATCTCGTCTTCTCGACGCTGCACACGATCGACGCCGCCGAGACCGTCGGCCGGATGATCGAGTTCTTCCCGCCCGCGAAGCAGCAGCAGATCCGCTCCGTGCTCGCCGGCGTCCTCCGCGGTGTGGTCAGCCAGCGGCTGCTGCCGCGCGTTGGCGGCGGCCGAGTCGCTGCAGTCGAGGTGATGGTCATGAACGCACGCATCTCGGACCTGATCCGCGAGGACCGCACCGAGGAGATCCCCGAAGCCGTCGCCGAGGGCGCGTTCTTCGAGATGCAGACCTTCCAGCAGGCGCTGATCGAGCAGGTGCTCGCGGGCACGGTCGAGCGCGAGGTGGCGGCGAACGCCTCCACCAATCATCACGACTTTCTCGTCGCGCTCGACCACGCGGTCAAGCGTCAGGACGCCGACGTCGCCCAGGTCAAAGCCGAAGAGGCCGCGGCGGAAGAGGACGTTCCCTCGCTGCGTGTCGTCCGGCCGGCCGGGGCCTGATGACCGGCCTGATGCGCGGCGTTTTCGCCGTTTCCCTGCTCGCGCTCGTGCTCGGCGTCGGCAGCGCCTCCGCCGACACGTTCGCGGTCGTTCCCGAGAAATCGCCCGACGCGCCGATCGAGCCGGTCGCGCCGATCGCCCTCCCGACCGCGGAGACGCCGAACGAGCCCGGCTCGGTGCTGCTCCCACCCGCGGTCTTCGAGTCGCAGTTCCTGCCCTCGCGCGAGATGACGTACGACGACCTTCGCTCGCTCTGGCTCGGTGCCGGCGCGGCGTACGGGATCCCGTGGCAGGTGCTCGCCGCGATCAACAAGATCGAGTCGAACTTCGGCCGCAACATGGGCCCGAGCTCGGCCGGTGCGGTCGGCTGGATGCAGTTCATGCCCGACACGTGGCTGCGCTGGGGCACCGACGGAAACGGCGACGGCGTCGCCGACCCGTGGAACCCCGACGATGGCGTCTACTCGGCCGCGCGCTACCTCGCGGCGGCGGACGGTCGCACCGACATCTCCCGTGCGATCTTCGCCTACAACCACGCGCAGTGGTACGTCGACGACGTGCTACGTACGGCGGCGATGTTCGGCGGCGTTGTGAACAGCGACGCCGTCTTCGAGCTCGACCGTCTCGGGATCGCGCTCGAGGAGGCGCAGGCGACGGTCGCGTCGCTCGGCGAGGCGCTCAGCGCCGCCGAGGCGCGCGCGAGCGAGCTCCAGATTCCCGCCGACGCGGCGCGCGCAGAGGCGCAGAACCTCTCGCTGCTGCTCTCCGATCGGCTTGATTCAGAGAAGGCGGCGTTCGAAGCGGAGCAGGCGCACGATGCCGCAGCGGCCGAGGTCGAGCGGCTCCGCACCGAGCTCGAGCTCGCCGAGGCCGCGCTCGAGACCGCGCGCAGCGGCGCTCACTCCGCGTCGTTCGTCCCCGCTGCCGCCGAGATGCTCGGCATGCCGAGCAGAGCGGACGGCTACGTCTTCCCCGTCGGAGGCGGCCCGGCCCTCGTCTCGGTCGGCCAGCACCACCACGACTATCCCGCCGCCGACATCGCGGCGCCGCTCGGAACCCCCGTCTATGCGCTCGCCGACTCGCTCGTGCGAGAGCCTCGCGGACGGCGGCCGCTGCGGGATCGGGTTCACGCTGCGCACGGTCGACGGCCTCAAGTGGATCTACTGCCACCTCTCGCATCGCGATAGCGCCGTGCAGCCCGGTGCGTTCCTGAGCGCCGGACAGTGGGTCGGGCTCGTCGGCTCGACCGGAAATTCGACCGGCCCGCACCTCCATCTCGGCCTCAACCCGGCCCGATACCCGCAGGAGATGCCGTGGTTCCAGGAGTTCGCGGACGTTGCCTTCACCTGGCAGGACGCTGGAGCTCCGTCGGATTCGCTGCCGGGGCCTGTTTTCGCCCAGATTCCGTCGCAGGAGGATCCCTCGAATGAGGTTGTCCAATTCACGCTTACGGGGTCTTGAGTTGTCGCACCGCCCTGCCGACTACAACCGTATGACTGCGGGGATCTTTGCGCGCGTTCCTACCGTGGCGGCGATTGCCGTCGTGGCGGTCCTCGCCACGGCGACGCTGACGCTTGCCGCGACTTCGAGCAGCCCGTCGGCGCCGGTTCCGGGCTCGGCCGAGCCCGCCGAGCAGCCGTATCTGGTCGTTCCCGACGTCCGCCGGCAGGCCTACGTGTTCGCCAAGGGCGCCCTCGAGCAGTCCGGGTTCGCCTGGAAGGTCAACGGCTCGGTCAAGGGCTATGCGGCCAACGTCGTCGCCACGCAATCTCCCGCCCCCGGCACCCGCGTGGTCGCCAACGGCGCGCCCATCATCAACCTTCAGCTGTCGGTCAACCCCTCCTACAAGCAGGAGGGAGTACCCGAGAACGCCTCCCCGTACAAGGGTCGCCCGGTCAAGCTGGCCGTGAAGACAGCGGCGCCCGCTCGTACTCTCGCGTCCGAGACCGACACGGCCGCACCGGCCGCCGACCCGGCTGCAACCCCGGCCGCGACCCCGGCTGCGAAGCCGGCCGCCAAGCCGAAGCCGAAGGCCGTCAACGCGCCGAAGGCAGCACCTGCCGCCCGGAAACCAGCGTTCGTGGAGCCCGGAGCGCCGAAGGAACCACTCGACGAGATTGCGCTGCCCGCCCGCGCGAAGCAGCTCGCCACCTGGCTGGAGTCGCACAAGCAGCGAACGCCAAGTGCCGTGAACCACTGGCTCTACCAGCACAACTGGATCGTCACCGGCGCCGGCTTCGGCTGGCACGGGGGCGCCGCCGCACTCAGAACGCTGATCGAGCTCGACGAAAGCGTGCAGAAGCTCTGGAGCGTCGGCGGCAAGAGTGAGCAGGTGGCACGCCGAGCGCTCGCGGAGGTCGAAGCGAGGACGCGGTGAGGCTCTACGGACATGTGCGTGCGCTGCTTCGCAGCGAACGCGGGTTCACGCTCGTCGAATCGCTGGTGAGCATGACGATCTTGATGACGGTGATGGGAGCAATGACAACGTTGATGGTCTCGGGCACAAATGCGGAGGTAGACATGAATCGCAGGTTTCAGGCGCAAACGGAGGCCCGGCTCGGGCTCGACAAGCTGCGCCGTGACGTCCATTGCTCGTGGAACGTCTCACCGGCTGGCGCCTCTGCCACGAAGACGCTCAGCATGGTCGCGGCCTGCCCCACCTCGGGTGGCGGCACCAGCATCACCTGGTGCACCGTCGCGAACGGCACCGGCCGCTACGGCCTCTGGCGCTACCTCGGCACCACCTGCAGCGGCACCGGCCGCAAGGTCGCCGACTACCTGACCACGGCGAGCGCGTTCAGCTATACCGCGCCGATCGTCGGCAGCAAGGAGCTCAAGCAGCTCGGCGTCACGCTCGATGTCAACCTGACTCCGACGAAGCCCGAGCGCGTCTACTCGTTGCAGGACGACCTGGTGCTGCGGAACAGCACCCGGGCATGACCAGGCGCCTGCTGAACCGGCTCCGGCTGCGCTCCGAGCGCGGCCTGGCGCTGCCGCTCACCGTGCTCGTGCTGGCGTCGACCGGCGCGACGGTGGTCACGGTCGTCGAGTACTCGAGCTCGAGCGGCCGCACGGCGAACGTCGCCGAGAGCCGCGTCACCGCTCAGTCGCTCGCGGAGGCGGCGATCGCGAACGCGTTCGCAGTTCTCAACAACGCGGTCGACCCCAAGACCGCGGGCACGCTGCCGACACAGGCCAACTCGGTGCCGGTCACGATGGACGGCGGTACGGCGACCTTCTGGGGCACATACAACTCGACCACGTTCGTCTGGACGATCACGGGCCTCGGCACGACGCCGAATCCGACGGGTGGTCCCGCTCTGACGAAGAAGCTGACGCGGACCGCGCAGGTGCACGGACTGAACTCGGGCGCCACGGTCGGCGCCTGGAACCGGATGTTCCACAACAGCACCTCGGTCTGCCTGACGATCGAAGACGTCGAGATCACGACGCCGATCGCCTCGCGCGGCGACCTGTGCCTGGAAGGCAGTGCAAAGATCACCGGCGCGGCCACCACGGTCGAGGTCGGCGACGACGTCAGGATGACGAACGACGAGGAATCGGACTCGACGAAGCTCGCGACCGCCGGATCGGGCTGGACGAGCTCGGGCAACATCGTCAGCAGCAACAACACCGACGCGACAACCACGGTCACCGGCACCCGGCACGGGACGCTGGTGAACGGGGCGACGTACACGACCGGCCAGAGCGGCCAGGGGCTGAGCCTCGACGGCAGCAACGACTACGTGAGCCTCCCGGAGGGGAGCGTCGCCGGGTTGACCGACTTCAGCATCTCGACGTGGGTGCGCCTGGACACGACAGCCGCTTCGCGCCGTGTGTTCGACTTCGGCACGGGGACGAGCGACTACATGTACTTGGTCCCGACTGCCGGGTCGACCGTTCGGTTCGGGATCACGACGAACGGCAGCGGCAGCGAGCAGGTGATCAACGGCTCCACCGGGCTGGCGACGGGGACGTGGGTCCACGTGACCGTGACGAGGATCGGCAACACCGGCCGGCTGTACGTGAACGGGACGCAGGTCGGCTCGAACGCGAGCATGACGCTCAGCCCGAGCAGTCTCGGCACGACGACGCAGAACTGGATTGGCCGCTCACAGTCCGCCACCAACTACCTCGACGGGCGGGTGGACGACTTCCGGATCTATAACCGTGGGCTCTCCGCTGCCGAGGTCACGACGATCCAGAGCAACAGCACGGCTCCCACCGGCATGCTGGCGCGCTACGTGTGGGAGAACAACACGAACGACAGCGTCGGAGCCGGCGGCCCGAGCGCTGTCCTGCTGGCAACCGGCTTCGGCTTCGCGATCCCGACGGGCTCGGTGATCCATGGCGTCGAGGCCTGGGTCGAGCGCGCGGCTTCGGCTTCGAGTTCGCTCAGCGACAATGAGGTGCACCTACTCAAGGCCGGCGCTCAGGTGGGCTCGAACTTCGCCAGCGGCACGATGTACACCACGACCGACGCGACCGCGGCCTACGGCGACGACGACGATCTCTGGGGCACGACCTGGACGGCCGAGGAGATCAACGCCAGTAACTTCGGGCTCCGTTTCCGGGTCGACAGTGACACCCCCGTCGCCCTCACGGCCTACGTGGACGCGATCACGATCCGCGTCACCTACGTCGCGCCGCCGACGACGAGCATCGGTGTGCCCGGCACGAACATCCTCCAGGCCCACATCGCCGACACCTGCACCTACAACACGCAGGCAGCGCACAAGCCCTGCACCACCACCGACAAGGTCTACGCGGGCACGATCACGACGAGCCCGTCGGGGCTGAGCAAGCCGCAGATCGACATGGCGTTCTGGTACGTCAACGCCAAGCCGGGGCCACGGCAGGCCTGCACGACCACTGTCGGCTCGCCGCCGGTCTGGGACAACGACTCGACGTACAACCTGAGCCTCCCCGTCGACGACGCGTGGAGCGAGGTGACGCCGCTGAACCGGAGCTACACCTGTCAGGTGCACGACGCTCAGAACAACCTGCTCGGCGAGCTCTCGTGGAACCACACGACGAGCGTGCTCACGATCTTCGGGACGATCTTCCTCGACGGTGACTTCCGCTTCGACGACAACGGCCAGATCGCCCACTACCAGGGCCGCGGGATCATCTATGCCGCGCGCGACATCGAGTTCGACGAGCAGGTCTGCGCGGGTGGATCCGGCGCGACGAGCTGTGTCGCGAACGGCATGTCGAACTGGGATCCCAGCGTGAACATGATGACGGTGCTGGCCGGCGACGACTCCGAGTTCGACCAGGGCACCGGCCAGGCCCAGGGGACGCCATCCGCCCTACAGGGGATCATCTATGCGGTCGATGAGTGTCTCGTGCACGAGAACTTCCATCTCAGCGGGCCCATCATCTGCGACGAGATCCTCCTGCCCGAGGAGGCGAACGGTTGGCCGACGTACCACACGTGGCCGCCGCTCGGGTCGCTCGTCGAAGGCCAGGCGTACGGCTCGCCCAACGGCGCGGCCGACTACGTGGTGACGGCGGGAGACCAGTTGGGATGAGCGTCGCCGTCGCCGCCGCCGCGTTCGCCCCTGGACTCGCGATCGGTAGTTTCTTGAACGTCGTCGCCGCCCGCGTCCCGCTCAAGCGCTCGATCGTCGCGCCCGCCTCCGCTTGCATGAGCTGCGGGCATGAGCTGACGTGGCACGAGAACATCCCCGTCTTCTCCTATCTGGCCCTGCGCGGCCGCTGCAAGGGCTGCGGGACGAAGATCGGCGTCGTCTATCCGGTCGTCGAGCTCGTGACCGCGCTCCTGATCGCCGGCTCGTTCCTCGCCTTCGGCTTCTCGGGGAAGGCGTTCGTCGCTGCGCTTCTTCTGCGCGACGCTCGTCGTCGATCTCCGCGACCGACCTTTCGCACCGGATCGTTCCCGAACGTGATCGTCCTGCCGGTCGCCGCGATCGTGCTCGTCGTCGATGACGCTGCTGCGAACCGAGTGCGGAATGGGCGCTCGGCGCCTTCGGCGCCTCGTTCTTCCTCTTTCTCGCCGTGCTCGCCTATCCGAAGGGCATGGGCATGGGCGACGTCAAGCTCGCGCTCCTGCTCGGCGCGATGCTCGGCCGCACGGTCCCCGTCGCGCTGATGCTCGGCATGCTCGCGGCGCTCGTGCCCTCGATCGTCCTCTTCGCGCGGCACGGCACGGCGGCGCGGAAGATGGAGATCCCGTTCGCGCCGTTCCTCTCGCTCGGCGGCATCGTGGCGCTGTTCTTCGGCGAACGAGATCCTCGACGCGTACCTGAGCCTCTTCTAGCCGCTCCGACGCTCGTTCGAGGGATTCGCCAAGGGTTCGCCGCCGCGCGCCCGAAGGCTTGAGACCCACGGTACAAGCGGTCAAGTGAACGACCGCGCCTGCCGATAACTCGATTGAGGGATATGGACAGCGAACGTCCACCGAATCTGCGCACGGTCGGCCAGACCAGCGATGAGACTGCCGCCACCGGCGCGCAGCCTCTTGCCGCGCCCTTCGGCGTCAACACGATGGCCGAGCTGGTCGTCGACCTGCTCGCCGCCACCAACCTCGTCGCACCCGACAAGCTCGCGATCGTGCGCGGCCGCGCCGGGCAGGGCTCGCTCGCCCAGGCGATCGTCGACGAGGGCGTCGCGCCGCCCGAGGGGATCGCCCGCTCGCTCGCCGTCCGCTACCAGATCTCCGTCGTCGACCTTGCTGCGACCGGAGTCGCGAAGGACGCCGCCGAGCTGATCCCGCTGCACGTGCTCGAGCGCGTCGTCGCGATCCCGTACGCGCTCGAGGACGGCACGCTGCGCGTCGCGGTCGCCGACCCGGGCAACCTGCACGGCCTCGACGAGCTTCGGCTCGCGACCCGCTACCCGCTCGATCTCGGCGTCGCCTCGAGCGAGGACATCCTCGCCGAGCTGCGCCGGATGGCGCGCGCCTCCGAGGCGTTCGGCACCCGCGCCGTGCTCGAGGAGGTCGACGCCGACCTCGGCATGGAGGAGGGGGACGAGAACGACGACCTCGAGGCCGAGGACGGGGTCTCCGACGCACCGCTCGTCCGGCTCGTCAACTCCGTCATCTTCCAGGCCGCCGAGGACGGCGCCTCCGACGTCCACTTCGAGCCGCAGGAGGACGCGCTCGTCGTCCGCTTCCGCGTCGACGGCGTGCTCCAGGAGGTGCAGCGGATCCCGAAGCGGATGACGCCGGGCGTGACGACGCGCCTGAAGGTGCTCGCGAAGCTCGACATCGCCGAGCGGCGGAAGCCGCAGGACGGCCGCATCTCGCTGAACGCCGCCGCAGCCGGCCGCATGCTCGACATCCGTGTCGCGACGCTGCCGACCGTCGAGGGCGAGAAGGTCGTCATGCGTCTCCTCGACAAGTCGCGGCGGGCGCCGACGCTCGAGGAGCTCGGGCTCTCGGACGACGATGCGCGACAAGCTCGCCGAGATCATCGCGCAAGCCGACCGGCGCGCTCCTCGTCACCGGGCCGACCGGCTCCGGTAAGTCGACGACGCTGTACGCGGGCCTGACGACGATGAACCGGCCGGAGATCAACATCATCACGGTCGAGGACCCGGTCGAGTACCGGCTCGCCGGCGTCAACCAGGTGCAGATCAACGTCCGCGCCGGCCTCACGTTCGCGACTGCGCTCCGCTCGATCCTGCGTTCCGACCCCGACGTCGTGATGGTCGGCGAGATCCGGGACGGCGAGACGGCCAAGATCTCGATCGAGGCCGCCCTCACGGGTCACTTCGTGCTCTCGACCCTGCACACCAACGACGCGCCGAGCGCGATCACCCGGCTCAACGAGATGGGCGTCGAGCCGTTCCTCGTCGGCGCCGCCGTCACCGGCGTGCTCGCCCAGCGGCTGGCGCGGAAGCTCTGCTCGCACTGCTGCGAGATGTACCAGCCCTCGGTCGAGGAGCTGCTCCAGTCGCGCGTCGCGCCCGACGTGGCGGCAGCCTCCGACGGGATGGCGTTCTACCGCAAGCGCGGCTGCCCCCGCTGCAACCAGACCGGCTACAAGGGCCGGGTCGGCATCTACCAGCTGCTGACGATGACCGAGTCGATCGCGCAGCTCGCGGTCGCCCGGGCGAGCCGCGAGGACGTCGAGCGCGCCGCCATGGACGCGCGGCATGCGCTCGCTCTGGGACGACGGCCTCGTCGAAGGTCGCCGCCGGCCTGACGTCGGTCGAAGAGCTCGCCCGCGTCCTCGTCTAGGCGTCTCGACCGCCTTGTGATCCTGTAACACAAGCGAGTCTTTCGCCAGCGTTTCGAGTCACTCTCGAGACAGGGTTTCGGGCACGCTCGGAGGATGCGGTTCGCGATCTCGGCAAACGATCCCCGGCTCGTCCAACTGGTCGCCCACTTCGACCGTGACGATCAGTCCGCGGCCGAGACCTGGCGACAGGTTTCCGTGGCCGTAGAGCGGGTTGGGCTGAGGCGGCCGAGCTATCAGCACGTACGCCGGCTCGTCAGAGTCGAGCGGCGGCTGCAGGAGCTGCGCGCGCAGCAGCGAGACGTGTGGAAGGACGCCGCCACGCGAAACGCCGCCGGCCTCGTCCCGAGCGTGGTGTGGACGCTCAACCGTGTCCGCGAGCTCCAGCTCGCGGAAGAGCTTGTGGTACAGGAGCACAAGGCGGGCGCGGCGCCTGAGTGAGGGGTGCGAGTGAGGGCGGGGCGGCGGCTACTGAGCCTGGACGTCGCAGCCGAGGACCATGAGGGCCTCGACGGCTTCCGTGACGAACTGCGTCGCCTGGGCGGCGTTCGCGAAGGTGTAGGGACCGGGGCGGACCGGGTCGGCGCCGTTGGCGGCTCCGATCGGATAGACCTCGGTCTCGACGACGCAGGAGTCACCGTGGTCGACCGCGCGGAGCACGGCGACCGAGCGGCCCTCCTTGCGTGCGTGGCGCACGAAGAGCTCGCGTGCCGCCGGTTCGGCGACGGTGCTCACAGAGACGCGTTGGCCGCGGCCTGGGCGACCGTCTCGCGGTCGGCGAAGCCGACCAGAGCCGATTGCGACCTCGCCCGATCGCTTGAGCACGAGCACCCTCGGCTCCTTGACGTCGATCTCCGCCAGCAGCAGTGCCCGGGCGACGTCCTCGTTGAGCACGTTCAGAGCCAGGTAGCCGGCGCCGCTGAGCTTGGCGCCCGCCTCGGCCTCGGCCGCGGAGAGCACGTCGACACGCGCGCCGGGAACGACCAGCGAGACGACGAGGACAGCGTGCTTGCGCAGCGCCGCGTCGACCGCGAGCGGGAACCCGGTGGGCTCGATCATGGGGGCGTTGATGGGCGCGGGCGCCGGCTTCGGCTTCGCGGGTGCCGGTTTCGGCTTCGCGGGCGCCGGCTTCGCCTTGGCCTTCGTCGGCGTCGGCTTCGCAGCCACCGGCGCCGTCTTGACAGGCTTCACCTTCGCCGTCGTCGTCGGCTTCGGCAGCGCGGCGGTCTGGGAGGACGACCGGCGTGGCGCTGGCCTCGGGGACGGCGCCCGGCCCGAGCATGCGCATTGCGAGCATGCCGGCGGCGCCTGCGAGGACGATCACGATCGCAAGGATCCGAACGGGCTGGCTGATCTTCTCCATCCCCGGTTCTATCGGCATCGCCGCCCCGATCGTTTAGCGATTCCTGCCGGGAAACGAGAGAGGGCGCCGTCGCCGGCGCCCTCTCGGTCAAGCGGTGAGTCTGGGCGTTACGCGCAGGGCGTAGCGCCCGGGGTCGGGTCCGGGGTGATGTTGCCCGACGGGCCGAGCTTGTAGTAGTCGTAGCCGCCGACGGAGCTGTAGACGCAGTAGCTCGTGGTCGAGCTCTGTGCCGCATCGAAGACGGCCTTGAGGCCGGCGTCGTAGGAGATCGCGCCGGGCGGCGTGCCAGCCGCAGCGTTGTTGACACCGACGTAGGTGTTGTTGTCGGCGAAGAAGGTCTCGATCGACGGGATCGCCGAGCGGACGTTCGCCTGCGCGGCAGCCTTCGCAGCACGGTCACGGAAGCCGAGGTAACTCGGAACAGCGATCGCGAGCAGGATGCCGATGATGATGATGACGACCAGGAGCTCGATCAGGGTGAAACCCTTCTCGTTCCTGGCGTCGAGGCGCTTTCGGAGCGCTGTGAGCATTGAGGTGTCTCCTTCCGAGGGGACGGTCGTGGAGCTTTGTGGCTAACCCCGCATCGGCATATCCCTCGCTGCGGGGTTACCCTCGTGCTGAGGGATTCGTTGACGTCTGAGGCAACAAAACGCGAGAGGGCGCCGGTTTCGGCGCCCTCTCGGTCAGGCGGTGGTGCTGGGCGTTACGCGCAGGGCGTGGCGCCCGGGGTCGGATCGGGGACGATGTTGCCCGACGGGCCGAGCTTGTAGAAGTCGAAGCCGCCGACGGAGCTGTAGACGCAGTAGCTCGTGGTCGAGCTCTGTGCCGCATCGAACACGGCCTCGAGGCCGGCGTCGTAGGAGATCGCGCCGGGCGGCGTGCCGGCCGCGGCGTTGCTGACACCGACATACGTGTTGTTGTCGGCGAAGAAGGTCTCGATCGACGGGATCGCCGAGCGGACGTTCGCCTGTGCCGCAGCCTTCGCAGCACGGTCACGGAAGCCGAGGTAACTCGGAACAGCGATCGCGAGCAGGATGCCGATGATGATGATGACGACCAGGAGCTCGATCAGGGTGAAACCCTTCTCGTTCCTGGCGTCAAGGCGCTTTCGGAGCGCTGTAAGCATGTGGGGTGTCTCCTTCCGAGGGGACAGTCGTTGGTGCTAGTGGCTGACCGGGCATCGACGCTTCGACCCCTCAGGTAGACCCCTCGAACGGGGGAACGGTCACCCACGGCATCCCTCACGGTGGGTGAGTCGGGCGCGACGGGTGGAGAGAGGAACGCGCGCGCGTACGCGAGGCCGCCGATCCCTCACTCAAGTTACCCCGGGCGCGTGCCGATAGCCCACTTCGTGACCGGCATGCCGCCCTCCGACGCCACTGCGCTGCACTCCATCGACGAGCTGCTCGAGGCGATGGTCGCCCGCGGCGCCTCCGATCTCCACCTGTCGGTGGGGACGCCGCCCGCGATCCGCGTCCGCGGTGAGCTCGAGCGGCTGGAGGGCTATTCCGCGCTGACTGCCCGACGACACGCAGCAGCTGCTCTACCGCGTGCTCTCGACCGAGCAGCAGAAGCAGCTCGAGATCAAGCGTCAGATCGACACCTCGCACCACGTGCCGGGTCTGGCCCGCTTCCGCGTCAACGTCTACTTCCAGCGCGAGGCGCTCGGCGCCGCGTTCCGGGTGATCCCGGAAGAGCTCAAGACGCTGGAGGAGCTCGGTCTTCCGACCTCGCTCGCCGAGCTGGCGATGCAGCCGCGCGGCCTCGTCCTCGTCACCGGCCCGACCGGCTCCGGTAAGTCGACGACGCTCGCCGCGATGATCGACGAGGTCAACCGCAACCGCACCGATCACATCCTCACGATCGAGGACCCGATCGAGTTCGTCCACCGCCACAAGCGCTGCATCGTCAACCAGCGCGAGATCGGCGTCGACGCCACCAGCTTCGGCGAGGCGCTCCGCGCCGCGCTCCGCCAGGACCCGGACGTGATCCTCGTCGGCGAGATGCGCGACCTCGAGACGATCGGCACCGCGCTGACCGCCGCCGAGACCGGCCACCTCGTGCTCGGCACGCTGCACACCCAGAGCGCGCCCGGCACGGTCGACCGGATCATCGACGTCTTCCCGGCCGAGCAGCAGGAGCAGGTTCGGATCATGCTCGCGGGCTCGCTGCAGGGAATCGTCACGCAGGCGCTGCTCCCGACCGCCGACGGCCAGGGCCGCGTCGCCGCGCTCGAGATCCTGCTCCCGGACGACGCGACCAGGAACCTGATCCGCCAGGGGAAGGTCGAGCAGATCTACTCGATCATGCAGACCGCCACCGCGCGCGGGATGATGACGATGGAGCAGTCGCTCGCGCAGCTCGTGCTGCGCCGCGTCATCACCGAAGGACACCGCGCTCGCCGCCTCGAGCCGCGCCGACCAGCTCGAGGGCCTGCTCGAGCGTGCCGGCTTCGAGGAAGAGATCGAGACGCCCGCACTGCGCGTGGCCGGAGCCTGACGATGAGCGACGACGAGAAGCCCACCTCGATCTGGAAGAAGGAGATGTCGTTCCGCCGCAAGTCTGCGGAGGAGCAGACGCCTGACGAGCTCCGCCGAGTCGGAGTCACCGTCCGATTCCGGGGCCCAGTCCGACTCCGAAGCACAGTCCAGCTCGCTGTGGAAGAAAGAGTTCTCGCTCCGCAAGAAGCCGAAGGACGCTCAGCACGAGCAGGAGGCCACCGCCGTCGAGCCGGAGCCGCAGGTTGCGCCCGCAGTCGAGCGGGTGCCCGCGCCGGAGCCTCTGCCGGTGCTCGAGCCGGTTGCGCTCGTCCCGCCGGCGCCCGTCCTCGAACCGACCCCTGTCCGTCGAGCCCGCCTTCCTCCAAGCGGCGCCTGTCGTCGAGCCGGGGCCCGACGTCGAGCCGACGCTCGTCGTCGAGCACAGCTGGCTGACGAAGCCGCTCGAGGAGGTCTCCGAGCCGCCCGCCGAGCAGGCCGCCGAGACGCCCGCAGATCCGCTCGCAGAGCCGCTCGCCACTCATCCTGCGCTCGAGATCGTTGCGCCCGTCGACGCTTTCCCGCCCCCGGCAGCCGTCCCGGCAGAGCCGGTCGCCGCTGAGCCGACGCTCGTCCCGTCCCCCGTCTCGCTCGTCCCGGCCGAGCCGCCTTTCGCCGTCGAGTCGCTTGCCGAGACCAGCTTCGAGCAGGAGCTCGACCTCGACCTGCCCGTTGCGGCAGCCGACCCGGCGTCGGCGCCTGTCGAGCTCCCCGACCTGCCCGCGTTCCCGCCGCTGCCCGACCTCCCGGCCGCCGTGCTCCCCGAGCTGCCCACGCCGCCTCCGCTCGTCCCCGACGCCGTTCCCGTTGCGGAGGAGGCCGAGCAGAAGGTTCCGTTCTACAAGCGGGAGCTCTCGCGCAAGCCGAAGGCGGCGAAGGCCGGGAAAGCCGAGAAGGCCCCGAAGGAGCCCCGCGCGAAGCGCGCGCGCGCCGCGAAGGCGGAGCGGGAGCCAGGAGACAAGGTTCCGTTCTACAAGCGTGACTTCTCGCTCAAGCGCGGCCCGAAGGAATGGGACGCCGCCGAGCCGGCCTCCGATCCGAAGCCGAAGTCGTCGAAGTCGAAGGCGATCGCGGTGCCGAAGTTCTCGCTGCCGAAGCTGGCCCTCCCGTCGCGGCCGCGGGCCGCGCTCCCCGCGCTTCCCGGCACGAGCTCGAAGAAGATCGTCGGGCTCAAGATCGGCGGCTCGCAGATCGCTGCCGCGCTGGTGAACAACGGCCCCACGCCGGAGCTCGTCCAGGCGGTCCGCGTGCCGCTCGAGCACGGCGTCGTCGTCGGTGGCGAGCTACGCGACCCAGAGGCTCTGGCTGTCGCTCTGCGCGAGTTCTTCAAGCTCCACAAGCTTCCCAAGCGCGGCGTGCGCCTGGGCATCGCCAACAACCGGATCGGCGTCCGCACCTTCGAGGTGACCGGCATCGACGATCCGAAGCAGCTCGCGAACGCGATCCGCTTCCGCGCGCAGGAGGTGCTGCCGATTCCGCTCGAGGAGGCGGTGCTCGACTATCAGGTGCTCTCGGAGGCGGTGAACGAGGAGGGCCAGAAGGTGACCCGCGTCCTGCTCGTGGTCGCCTATCGCGAGCTCGTCGACCGTTACGTCTACGCCTGCAAGAAGGCCGGGCTCCAGATCGTCGGCATCGACCTCGAGGCGTTCGCGCTCCTGCGCGCCGTCGCCGAGCCCCACGATCCCGTTCCGGACTCGGAGCGCGGCGCTCTCGTCGCCGTCTCGGTCGGCCACGACCGCTCGACGTTCGCCGTCTCCGACGGTCGCGTCTGCGAGTTCACCCGCGTGCTCGAGTGGGGCGGCTGGGCGCTCAACGTCGCCATCGCACGTGCCCTCGACACCTCGCCGAGCGAGGTCGGAGCCGATCAAGCGCGCGCTGTCGTTCGGCACGCCGATCGCCGTGCCCGAAGGCATCAACGAGGAGCACCTCGCAGTCGCGCAAGAGGCCGCCAGGCGGCAGCTGCAGACGTTCGCGCGCGAGCTCGTCTCCTCGCTCCAGTTCTACCAGAACCAGCCCGGCTCGCTGGGTATCGGCGAGATCGTGCTCACAGGCGGAACCGCCCATCTCCCCGGCCTCGGCGCCGAGCTCGAGCGGCTCGTCGGCGTACCCGTCCGGGTCGCCGATCCGCTCACGCGCCTCAAGGTCTCCAAGAAGGCCGGCGAGCAGGAGCAGCTCGGCTCGCTCGCGGTCGCCATCGGACTCGGGATCGACGACTGATGCGTGCCGTCAACCTCCTCCCACGCGACGAAGTCCCCAAGAGTTTCGAGGCCAAGCGCGGCGTCGTCTTCGGCGCCGCCGGCGGTGCCGCGCTCGTGACCGTCGCTCTGACCGCGCTGATGCTCAGCGCGGGCAACGCGATCAGCGACCACCAGGCCGCCGTCGACACGGCGAAGGCCGAGCTGGCCGCTCTCCCGACCGCACCGGATGCGGCTGAGAACGCCGCGGACGACGCAGCCCTCTCGGCCGAGCTGAGCACCCGCACCACCGCCCTCTCGACCGCCCTCTCAGGCCGGATCGCCTGGGACAGCGTGCTCCGCCAGGTTTCGCAGGTGCTCCCCGAGGACGTCTGGTTGACGAGCCTCACGAGCTCCTCGCCCGATGCGTCCGAGACCAATCCCACCGAGGAGAGCGCGGTCGGCGTCGTCCTGGCCGGCTCGACGTACTCGCAGAGCGGGGTCGCACGCCTGATGTCTCGCCTGTCGGTCGCGCCGACGCTCACCAACGTCCGCCTCCAGTCGAGCATGACGGCCGAGTCGGGCTCGTCCACGCTCGTTCTGTTCACGATCCTCGCCGACGTCAAGACCGCCGGAGCCTCGTCGTGAAGCGGAAGCTCTCCCCACGTGCTCTCCACATTCTCGTCGCCGTCGGCCTGATCGTCTACACGCTCGGGTTCTGGTTCATGATCGTCGCGCCGAAGCGCTCGCTCGCCTCCGAGCTCGAGGCCGAGGTGGTGACCACCCAGCAGTCGCTCGCGACCGCCCGTGCCGCCGCGATCGCGCCACCCGACGCACAGCCGATCGCGGTCGCCGACATCTTCAGGCTCGCCAAGGCGATGCCGGCCGTCCCGGACATGCCGGGCATCCTGCTCGAGCTGGCGCGGATCGCGGAGGAGACCGGGATCGAGTTCCAGTCGATCTCGCCCGAGGCCTCGACGGTCGAGGGCGACTATCAGGTCGTGCCGATCGGCCTCATCTTCGACGGCAACTTCTACGAGCTCTCCGACCTTCTCTTCCGGCTCCGCACGCTCGTCGGCGTCCGCCACGGCGAGCTCGAGGCGACCGGCCGCCTGTTCTCCGTCGAGAAGATCGACTTCGCCGAAGCGCCGGACGGATTTCCCGAGATCAGCGCCAACCTGACCCTGAACGCTTACGTCTACGGCACGGACACGCCCGCGAGCGCACTCCCGGCACCTGCTGAGGGAGCGCCGCCGGCCGGCGAGGCGCCGGCCGCTGACGGCGAGGCCCCCGCTGCGGAGGAGGCACCGTAATGGCAGCAAAGCGAGTCGATCCACTCAAGGCAAAGGCTGCGAAGCAGAAGAAGATGGCGATCGGCCTCTGCCTCATGCTCGTGCTCGTCGTCGCCTACCAGGGCCCGAAGACGCTCAAGCTGCTGAAGGGCCCGCAGCCCGACGTGGCCGCTGTCGAGACTCCGACAACGACTACGACTACCCCCGCCGCCGGAGTCCCTACGGGCGTTCCCGCACCGACGACCTCGCCGGGCGCCAGCGTGCCGACGGCTCCGGCCACCACCCCGTCCGCCGGCGCGCCCGCCGACGCAGATGCCCAGCCCGCCGTGCTCGCGAACACCGACCTCCCGGTCACCGCCGGCGAGGGCCAGCTCCTGTCGTTCGAGCAGTTCGCGAGCAAGGATCCGTTCAAGCAGCAGGCCACCGTCACGGCCGACCCGGACACGGACGTCGAGACGACGACCGACCCGGAGAAGGCGATCACGCCGGACGATGACCCGAAGGGTCCGGTCGGCAGCGCGGAGAACCCACCGCTCTCGACCGGCGGCATCGGCAGCTCCGGCTCGTCGGGGGGCTCGACCGGTGCTGCGGCCGCCGCGCCCGCCACGGCGACGACGATCTCCGTCAACGGCGCGGTGGAGACGATCGTCGACGGCAAGCCGTTCCCCGCCGACCAGCCCACCTTCGAGGTCGTCTCGATCGCCAAGGACGGCAAGTCGATGCAGATCGGCGTCGCCGGCGGCACGCTCTCGGGCGGTGGAGCGACGGTCAAGCTCACGATCGGCAAGGTCCTGACGCTGCAGAACACGTCCGACGGCAGCCTCTACAAGCTGAAGCTGCTCACGGTTGCGGGCTTCGTTCCGCCTACCTCGAAGGGCTAGATCTCGTCAAGGATGCGCTCGTCTTGCCGATAAGCACAGTGTGAGGGCGGACCTGCGGACCGAAGAGGGTTTCGGCTTGATCGAGCTGTTGATCTCGATCGTGATGCTGAACGTCGGCATCCTCGCGCTCGTCGCCGCGTTCAACTCCGGTGCGCTCTCGATTCAGCGCGCGTCGCAGACGGCGACGGCGGGGACGCTCGCCGAGAAGCAGATGGAGCTGTATCGGGCGCAGCAGTATTCGAACGTCGCCCTCGAGGCATCGCTGGTCGTGACCGCCCAGGGGGACGCGACCTACATCGGTGACCCGGCCTACAACGCGACCCAGGTGACGAAGGTCTGCGCCGGGCCGCCCTACGCGACCCAGTGTCAGCCGATGCGCACCGTCACCGGCCCGGACGGGATCTCGTACCGCGTCGACACCTACATGGTCCTCTACACACCGCCGGACGGCCGGGCCGTCAAGCAGGTGACGGTCGTCGTGCGCCGCTCATCCCCGCTGAAGACGCTCTCGCGCGTGTCGTCGACGTTCGATCAGGCCACCGGCTAGCTCAAGCGCCGGCCGCTCCCTGCCGATAGCCAGAACGTATGGCGGCATACGCATATAGAGCGATCAACGCGGGCGGAGTCGAGTCTCTCGGTGAGGTCCACGCGCCCGATCCGGGTGCCGCGCGCGAGCAGCTTCGCGTGCGCGGCCTGCTCGCGACGAAGATCCACGAGCTGCCGTCCGCGGGTGAGGAATCGGCACGCACCGCCTTCAAGAAGGTCAAGCCGAAGTCGCTCCAGATCTTCTCGCGCCAGTTCGCGACGATGATCGAGGCGGGGCTGAACGTCGTCAGCGCGCTCGTCATCCTCGAGCAGCAGACCGACGACAAGTACCTCGGCGCCGTCATCCGCGAGCTCCGCGCCGACGTCGAGGGCGGCATGCTGCTCTCGCAGGCGATGGCCCGGCACCCCAAGGTCTTCGACCGCCTCTTCGTCGCCATGGTCGAGGCGGGCGAGGCGGCCGGCATCCTCGACACGGTCCTCGACCGCGTCGCGTTCCAGATCGAGAAGTAGACGGCGATCAAGCGCCGCGTCAAGGGCGCGATGATCTACCCGACGATGGTGCTGATCTTCGCGACCCTCGTCCTCGTCGGCATGCTGCTCTTCCTGGTCCCGGTCTTCGTCGGCATCTTCGACCAGCTCGGCGGCGAGCTGCCGACGCTGACGCAGTGGGTGCTGAACATGTCGAACTTCCTCAAGGCGACGTGGTTCGTGCTGCTGCCGGGCGTGATCGGCGGGATCTTCGGCCTGAAGAAGTTCCTCAAGACCGATACCGGCCGGCGCCGCTGGGACCGGATCAAGCTGCAGCTGCCGATGAAGATCGGCGACGTCGTCAGGAAGATCGACGATGGCGCGCTTCTCGCGCACGCTCTCGACTCTCGTCGCCGCCGGCGTCGACATCATCAAGGCGCTCGAGATCACCGGCCAGACGGCCGGCAACTGGGTCGTCGAGGACGCGCTGGCCGGCGTGCGGCAGAAGGTCGGCGAAGGTGTGCCGATCGCTCAGCCGCTCGATCGAGAACCCCGTCTTCCCGGCCATGGTCAGCCAGATGGTCAAGATCGGCGAGGAGACCGGAGAGCTCGAGAAGATGCTCGGCAAGATCGCCGACTTCTACGAGGACGAGGTCGATGCATCGATCCAGTCGCTGACCTCGATCGTCGAGCCGATCATGATGCTCGGCGTCGGAATCATGGTCGGCATCGTGATCATCAGCATGTACCTGCCGATGTTCAAGTTGCTGACGCTGATCGAGTAAGCCAGGCTTGTTCCACGATTGTTCTCAGGTTCCAAGCCTGAGAACATCCTGCAAATCGGCGGTTGCCGAGCGCCGTCTGAAGGTCACGCCGCCGGAGCGTCTCCGCCGCGACCGCAGCCGACAGCCCGAGGTAGTTCTACTCTGGTCGAGCGTCCTCTCGCCCGAGAAGGAGTGGACGCAAAGTCACAGGTTCACATCGTGCCCCAGCTTGACCGACTTGGTTCGCGACCGGCCCTCTCGGCCGGTCGTTCGCTTCCCAGGACGCTAGGAGTCGGTGCGGGTTGCGATGTCCCCTGGACCTTGGAGGAAGCGGATCAGGTCGCCGACCGTGTGGTGGCGGTGGAGGTGGTGGCGGAGCGGGAGCTCGTCGTGGACTTGATAGGTGTTGCGGCGTCCGTCGCGCGTCTTCGTCAGGTAGCCGGCCTGCACGAGGTCGTCAACGAGCTGCGCGGCTGTTCGCTCGGTGACGCCGACCGTGACGGCTATGTCTCTGAGCCGCACGCTTGGATCGGCGCCGATGCACGTCAGCACCTGTGCGTGGTTCGTTAAGAACCGCCATTCATGATCAGAATTGCCGGAACTTGACTTCATGAGTTATTTTACTCTAGTCTCTTCTCCGGCAACGCGGATCAAGTGTACGAAGGATGCGCACCGCGACGGCCGACTGAAGCAGCCACGTCTCTGAGCTGGGTCCCCGACACTGGCCCGCGCAGCCGCCGGAGCCGCCCAAACCGCCCGCCACCAAGCCACCAGAAACCCCGTCCCGGTGCCAGCGGGATGGCGCGCGGCGGCGCGACCACACGACTCGCAGAGAAAGGAACCCGTGACCTCCCTATCGCACACCACCTCCCCGCCGCCCACGGCGCTAACGCTCGGCCGCCGGTGGAAGTGGGCATGGCCTCTCGCGGCGCTGCTGGGCTTCCCGATCGGCGGATACGTCGCGAACCTGACGGTAGGCGCAGTTGACTCCGTCGGCGCAGCGCTTGCCGGTGGCCTCATTGCCGGTGCCGTTGTCGGCGTGGCGCAGTGGCTCGCGCTGAAGCAGTTCGTTGAGTGGCACTGGATCGCCGCCACGTCCCTCGGTATGGGTGCCGGCCTCGCCGTCGGCGCGGCAGTTGTCGACTACAGCATCGATCGCCCCGAGCTCATGCTGATGGGAGCGATCTCCGGGCTCGTTGTCGGAGCACTCCAGGCGCTGGTACTCCGACGACACGGCTTCGCCGGCGCGCTGTGGTGGGCGGTCCTCAATCCACCCACGTGGGCACTTGCATGGCTTATCTCTTCGTATGTCATCTCGGCGAACATCGACAAGCGATTCACGAACTTCGGCGCCAGCGGGGTGCTCCTCTACGCCCTCGTGACCGGGCTTCTGCTCGCGTGGATGCTTCGGAGGACGGAGTCACAGGCGCCCGCAACTTGAGCCTCGACCGTGCGACGGGAGCCCTGCTACTCGGGCTCCCGATCGCGTTCAACGTGTTCTTCCTCCTCCTGGGTCGTCTCTTCGAGTACCCAGCCGTTCTCCGCAGCCCCGTTGGCGCCGTTCTCAGCCGCTTCCACGCCGGTGGCCTGCCACTGAAGCTGGTCTGGTACGGCTTCATGCTCACCTCAGTCCTTCTCGCGCCGCTCGCGGTTCTACTCGGCCAGGTGCTAGCTCGCGACGAACTCGAGATCGTTCCGGTAGCAACGACGATCGGCGTATTGGCCGCCGTCGTTCAGTTCCTCGGGCTCGCGCGCTGGCCCTTCCTCGTGCCGGCGCTGGCGCGCACATACGAGAGCCCCGACTCGAGTCCAGCAACACGCGAGGCGACGGCGGTCGTGTTCGACTCCTTCAATCGCTACCTCGGAGTCGCGGTCGGCGAGTGCCTCGGCTACCTCCTCACCGGCGTGTGGACGGTTCTCGTGGCCATCGCGATGCTCCAATCATCCGTCTTCGAGACCTGGCTAGCCTGGCCCGGCATCGCCGTCGGCGCACTCCTTGTTGTCGGCTCGTTCGAGTTCGTCGGCCCCTTCGAGAAGAACGGATGGAAACTCGCCGGGACGATCGTGCCCATCGCCTACACCGTGTGGTCTCTCTGGCTGATCGTTACCGGCGTCGTGTTGCTAGCCGGTTGATGTGAAAGATCCCTCGGTAGTCGCAGAGGTCACCGATCGCCATTGCGGTGGCTCCCGACACGACGCTGCGGAACCTTCACCAGCCAGCCGGCTCGAGGGGTCAGCCGTGTCTGCCGACGCGAACAGAGGGGAGGTCGCCGACCTCGTCCTTGGACAGGGCGAGGTGCACCGCGTCGCTCTCGACCCTGGCGACGGCCCCGATCGGGATGGTGACCTCCTTCCGTCCCCAGAGGTGGCCGCGTTCGAGGACGAAGTGTGTGATGTGCTCGTCCGCGTCGACCACGAAGCCGTCCACCTCGCCCAGTGAGTGGTCGTCCGCAGAGATGACGGCGCTGGCCCGCCGGACCTCGACCTCGCCCTTCGGCACGCGGTCGTAGTACATGGTCACGTGGGAGTCGAGCTCGCCCGGATAGGGCGCCACGTCGAGACCGGAGTAGTACGGCATCGCGAGGACGTCCTCGACGCCGACGTCCCAGTCGGGGTCCTCGGCTGGGCTCTCTCCGAGCCGGAGGTAGGCAGCCTCGTGCACGGACTCGAACCTCTGCGCCTCGTCCAGGGTGCACTCCAGCTCGATCTCGCGCTGCTCGCCGTCTCCGCGTTTCGCCAGCTTGATGGGTACGAGCCGCGCCTCTCCCTTGTGGTGCTCGGGCTGGACCACGAGCTGCGTCACGCGCTTCTCGAGCGGGTCGATGACGATGTCCGCCAGCTCGCCGTACACCCCGTCGGTGCAGCGGACGCGATTGCCGATCTCGAGGCGCATATCGATCTCCTCTCCACGCCGACAGGTCGAGCGGAGTCTAGGGGCTGGCGTCGAGGCGCATCGTCCCGGCGGGAATACAGCCGCCCCAACGGAGTCCATAGCTCCGAGACCTGACAACGACACGAGGGAAGCGACCGTTCGCGCATCGCGGCCGGTCGCTCTCCAGGGGAGGAACGATGACTGCAGGACAGACCAACAACTGGCGACGCACGGCGCTCCGACTTCTGACCGGTGTCGCGCTCGCCGCCGGTGTATTCGGCGCCACCAGCCAGCCGGCGAGCGCCGCCACGACTGCGACGTTCAGCAACGGCGTACTCACCGCGTCCGGTGACAGTGCCGCCAACAACATCGCGATCAGCCGCAACGCGGCAGGGAGGATCCTGGTCAACGGCGGCGCGGTTGCCGTCGTCGGCGGCACGCCGACGGTGGCCAACACCGCGCTCATCCGGGTCTTCGGCCTCGGTGACAACGATGTGCTCAGCTTCAACGAGGTCAACGGCGCCCTGCCACGGGGAAACCTGTTCGGCGGCGCCGGTAACGACGTCCTCACCGGTGGCTCCGGCGGCGACCAGCTCTTCGGCGAAGCCGGCAACGACACGCTTCTCGGCAAGGGCGGGTTCGACCTCCTGTTCGGTGGCGGCGGGAACGACACCCTGACCGGCGGCGACGCCGACGACCAGGCGTTCGGCCAGAGCGGCAACGACCGGATGATCTGGAACCCCGGCGACGACACCGACCTCAACGAAGGCGCGGGCGGTGTCGACACCGTCGAGGTCAACGGGGGCGGCGGCGGCGAGCAGTTCACCACGACCGCGAACGGCGCGCGCGTCCGGTTCGACCGCCTCAACCCGGCACCGTTCGCGATCGACATCGGTACCTCCGAGAATCTCGTCCTCAACGCGAACGGCGGCGAGGACAGCTTCTCCGCGACGGGGAATCTCGCCGCCCTGATCAAGGTCACCGTCGACGGGGGCGCTGGCAACGACTCGCTCCTCGGCAGCAACGGCGTCGACGTCCTGCTCGGGGGGACGGCAACGATTTCGTCGACGGCCAACAGGGGAACGACGTTGCGTTCCTCGGTGCCGGTGACGACGAGTTCCAGTGGGATCCCGGCGACGGCAACGACACGATCGAGGGCCAGGACGGCGCCGACGCGATGCTGTTCAACGGCAGCAACGCCAACGAGAACATGGACGTCGTCGCGAACGGATCGCGGGTGCGATTCGTCCGCAACATCGCCAACATCGTGATGGATCTCGACGATGTCGAATCGATCGTCGCCAGGGTCCTCGGAGGCAGCGACAACGTCGTCGTCAACGACGTCTCGGGGACCGACCTCGTCAACGTGGCGGCCGACCTCGGCGGCGGAGCCGACGGCGACAACGTCGTCGTCGATGCGACCAACGGAGACGATGTCGCCACCGTCATCGGTGCGGGATCGACCGCGCAGGTGGCCGGTCTGTCCGCCCTCGTCTCGGTGTCGGGCTCCGGCGCCGGCGATCGGTTGACGGTCAACGCCCTCGCCGGCGACGACGTGATCGACGCCTCCGGAGTGGCCGCCAACTCGATCGCGCTCACGCTGGCCGGCGGCGACGGGGACGATGTCCTCATCGGCGGCGCCGGTGGCGACGTCCTGCAGGGCGGTCCCGGCGACGACGTCCTGATCGGCGGAGCGGGGAACGACGTCATCGACGGCGGCGCCGGCGACAACGTCGTCATCGACTCCTTCGCCGCCAACACCGTGACGTCGGCGATGCGCGCCGGAAAGGGTTGGCTCGCGACCCACGTCCAGATCGTCAACGGCAAGACCGTGGTCGAGGTCGGCGGTAGGAAGCAAACCCTTCCTCGAGCCGATCTCTCCCAGCTCGTTCGCCTAGTTCCACGAGCTGCTGCCGGCGCCAGAACCGCACGTCCGGTTCTGGCGCCGGCCGCCGAATTCTCGGCTCAGCGGACGGTCACCGACTGAGTCACGGCCGCGTACGCCTTCGGCGTCTCGCCACGCGTGAGTGCGAAGACGATCCGGGTCTTGCCGCGGCCGACGGCGCGGAAGACGACGACGACCGAGCCGTCAACGTCCGCCTCGGACACCTGGCGCACCACCTTCGGATCCACCTGGCGTGCCAGCCGCCAGACCATGCCGTTCGCCTTCCGCGGCAGCGCCACGGCGACGAGCGCACCGCGTTCGGTCGCCACGGTCGCGACCTGGCCCTTCGGCAGCTTTCCGACGGGCGGCGCGGTTGCCTCAGCAGCGGTTGCCGCCACCGCCACGGTCGCGGCGGTGATGAGTACGAGCACGATCCTGAACACAGAGACCCCTCTCCGTCGGTGACATGCGATGTACGCCGCAGCGTTCGTCGCCGTCACAGATACTGGAGCGGCTGTGTCACCCGAACGCCCGCAGATCGACAAGCCCGAGGGCGACATCCCCTTCGAGCTCGGGATCGAGGACCTCACCGTCGGTGACGGGGACGAGGCCACCAGCGGTACGAAGGTCTCTGTGCACTACGTCGGGGTCTCCTTCACGACCGGTAAGGAGTTCGACGCCTCCTGGAACCGTGGCCAGCCGTTCGAGTTCAAGCTCGGGAAGGGCCAGGTCATCCCCGGCTGGGACGCCGGTGTTCAGGGCATGAAGGTCGGCGGCCGGCGCAAGCTGACGATCCCGTCCGCCATGGCCTACGGCGCGCGAGGAGCGGGCGGCGTGATCGAGCCGCACGAGCCGCTCGTGTTCGTGGTCGATCTGCTGTCGGTCGACTGACGGCCGGCACCGGAAACAGGACTCGCCGCCGGGCGACGTCTACCCTAGGCAACAGTGGAGTTTCGCGTGCTCGAGGGTGTGCCGCCCGACGACGTGCGGGTGTTCCTGGCGATGGCCCGCCGGCGACCGTTCGAGCGCGACGAGGTCGTCTTCCATCACGGAGACGTCGCGGACGCGTTGCACCTGATCACCAAAGGGCGCTTCGCCGTCCGCATCGTGACCCCGTTCGGCCACTCCGCCATGCTGGCGGTGCGCGGGCCGGGGGACACATTCGGAGAGTTCGCACTGCTCGCGGCCGACGTACGGCGCGCGGTCACGGTTGCGGCTCTCGAGCCCGCTGAGACGCTCTCCATCGTGCGTGACGCGTTCATGGATCTCGCGCAACGGCACCCGCAGCTGAAGGACGTACTCGTGGCGCTCCTCGCTGAACGGTTGCGCTACTCGGACGAGCGGATTATCGCGGCCCACTTCCTGGACGCGGACGCGCGGGTGTGCTGGGCGCTGCTCCAGCTGGTCCGGACCTACGGCGGCGGCGACGAGGTCGTCGTTCCGCTGACCCAGGAGAACCTCGCCGAGCTGGCCGGTACCGCCCGCGGCACCGTCAACAGGGTCCTGCACGAGGAGCAGGACCGCGGCGTCGTGGCGGTGGAGCGCGGTCGTGTCCGGGTGCTCTCGGCGGAGAAGCTAGCTGCCCGCGTGCGTGGGCTTCCACGTCTCTGACGAGGAAGCGCTCCGGCGCCATCCTCGGCGCCGCTGCGGCGGCAGCCGATCCGGTGCTGGGTCGTCCGGCGGCGCCGGCAGCGGGCTCGCCTGCTGCGCCGGTGGTGTGACGATTGGCGCGGTCATCATCGCGGCGGCGATCTGCCTCATCTCGACTCCTCCTACGGCAATAGGGGCCACCCTTACCGTACGGGTCTGCACAGCACCTGTCTGTCACCGCCGTGACGCTGGGAGTGTGTCCGTCGTGACATTCGTTGACGGACGACCGCTACGCCGAAAGGGCCGCGCGCTCGGCCTCGGTGAGCGGCCGGGGCGCTCCGCCCTTGCCGTCGATCGCGACGACGACGAGCTCGAGCTCGGTTGCGACCCGCCCGTCGGGAGCGCTCAGCGTCACCTTGGCGGTCACGCT
Organism: uncultured Gaiellaceae bacterium; assembly: GCA_963749515.1. Lineage (GTDB taxonomy): Bacteria > Actinomycetota > Thermoleophilia > Gaiellales > Gaiellaceae > Gaiellasilicea. The sequence goes on along the minus strand of CAVVMR010000009.1, from coordinate 15,634 downwards.
CGTCGTCCCCAGCGCGACCAGCTCCGCCGATCCGGTCGCGACTCGGTCGGAGAGGCGTAGCTCGCCGCGGTAGTCGATCGTCGTCCGCCGGGCGACGTAATCCCAGATCGTCCCCGGATCGCGCCCGAGCCGGCCGCGGAACCAGTCGTCGAGCACCTCCTCGGCGAAGGTGAGATAGACGGCCTGGTTGACGTGCCCGTACGAGTCCAGGTCGCGCCAGCGGATCTCGATGCGCTTCTCGTGGGGCACGGCCGTACCCTACGCGGCCCAAATATCGTTTGGAACGAGTAAATGCGGCCGAGGTGGGTAGCAACGTCCTTGCCACTGCGGCACATCCGAACAAGGGAGCCCTGCCCATGCACCGCCTCATGATCGTCCTCAGCCTGCTCGTCCTCGCGCTGATTCCCGCGGCAACAGCCGGTTCCGCCGGCGAGCTCGGGTACATCGTCGTGCTCGAGGACACCGCCGCGCGCGGGGACACCGCGAGCTCGGCCGCCATCGCTGCCGACCACGCGGCGACGTACGGCCTCAGCGTCGGCTTCGTCTACAGCCACGCCCTCAAGGGCTACTCGGCCGTCGTTCCCGCTGACTCGCTCGCCGCTTTGCGCGCCGACGCGCGCGTCGCCTACGTCGAGCGCGACTCGACCGTCCGCGCGAACACGACTCAGACCGGCGCGACCTGGGGGATCGATCGGATCGACCAGCGCAGCCTGCCGCTCTCCGGCACCTACACCTACACGGCGACCGGAGCCGGCGTCAACGCGTACGTGATCGACACCGGCATCCGCAAGACGCACTCGCAGTTCGGCGGCCGCGCCGTGCACGGCGTCGACACGACGCTGCCCATCGGGGTCACCTCCGACGACTGTCACGGCCACGGCACGCACGTCGCCGGCACGATCGGCGGGTCGATCCACGGTGTTGCCAAGAGCGTCCGCCTCATCGCCGTGCGTGTGCTCACCTGCGCCGGAACGGGCTCAACGTCCGGCGTCATCGCCGGCGTCGACTGGGTCACCGGTAACCACCAGCCCGGGCAGCCCGCCGTTGCGAACATGAGCCTCGGTGGCGGCAAGTCGGCCGCGCTCGAGACGGCAGTGGGCAATTCGATCGCGGACGGCGTCACGTACGCGGTCGCCGCCGGCAACGAGACCGAGGACGCCTGCACCGGCTCGCCGTCGGGCCTGCCCGCCGCGATCACGGTCGGCGCGACGACGAACACGGACGCGCGCGCGAGCTACAGCGACTTCGGCCCGTGCGTCGACTTCTTCGCGCCCGGCTCGAGCATCACCTCCGCGTCGTACCTCACCGACACGGGCACGGCGACGATGAGCGGCACGTCGATGGCCGCGCCGCACGTGGCGGGCGCAGCGGCCCTGTACCTCCAGGGCGCGCCGGCCTCGACGCCGCAGCAGGTTCGCGACGGGCTCTTCGCCCTGACGACGAAGAACGTCGTCACGGACGCGCAGAGCACGAACGCCCACCTGCTGTTCTCGAACCTCTAAGGCGAAAGCTCGGGAGCCGGCGCGGGCCGGCTCCCGAGCTCATGCGTACGATGCTTCCGACAGCGGGGCGTAGCGCAGCCTGGTAGCGCACTCGCTTTGGGAGCGAGAGGCCGCCGGTTCGAATCCGGCCGCCCCGACTGTTCGATCTACCTGGGCTCGTCGCGGCGGTCGCGGCCCGAGCGGCGGTCGACGCCGGACCGGCGGTCCTCGGCGTGTGCCGCCGCCTCGGCGGCTCGGCGCTCGTCCCCGGAGCGGCGGTCCGACGTTGCGCGGCGGTCGGCCTCGTTGCGTTCCTGCTTGACGCCGAGGATCTTGAGCAGCCAGGGGGGCAGGGGGGTCATGCTCGTGACATTCGTCCTCAAGTCGCAGCGTCCTGCTCGGCGAAGAAGCGCGCGAAAAAGAACGCGAACGCCGCGAAGAAGACGACCGCCTCAGCGACCGCCATCGAGACGCCGGCGATCTGCTGGTCGCGGATCGGGGACAGTCCCCAGAGCCCTGGTCCGTCGGCGTAGAAGTCGTAGATCGGCTCGGGCACCAGTGCCATGACGAGCCCGATCGGGCTCGCGAGCAGAAACGCGGCGAAGAGGTAGGCGGCCTTCAGCCCTGGCTCGAGCGTGCCGTGCACGATCGGCCACCAGAGCAGCACGCCGGTGACGAAGTAGAGCGCATGCTCGAGGTGGAGCAGCGTGTGCGGGTTCCGCAGCGCCGCGTCGTAGATCCATGGCAGATGCCAGACGCCGTAGTTGACGACCCAGAGCAGGAGCGCGGCCAGTGGCGCCACCCGCGGCGCACGCGCGGCCAGTCCCGGCGGGATCCCGAGCACGACGAGCAGCGGCGCCCATTCGGCGAGGACGACGTTCTGGACCAGGTGCACCGAGAGCAGGCGGTTCATCGCGATCGTCTCGATCGGGGTGATCGTGACGGCGAGGAGGAGTACCATGGCGGCGCCGAAGCAGGCGATGCGCCAGCGCTCTGCAGGGAACCGCCGCAGCGACCACAGATAGGCCGCCGTCAGGGCCGGGAGCACGACGAGCGCTTCCGCGTTCCACGACCACGCATACGGATCCACGCGGCTACGCTACGTCACTCCCGCGGGTGTAGCTCAATGGTAGAGCCCTAGCCTTCCAAGCTAGTTACGAGGGTTCGATTCCCTCCACCCGCTTCGGAGCCAGGTCGTCCGCGCCCCTCCGTAGGCTCCCTGCCATGGAGGAGCGTCTCGTCCGCTTCCGCCCGCGCGCGATTCTCGTCGTGCTCGGAATCATCCTCGCGGCCGTCGTGATGGTCGAGATCGTCCTGGCAGCGCGCGGCGTCCTGATCTGGATCTTCGTCGCGATGTTCCTCGCGACTGCGCTCAACCCGGCTGTCGACTGGGTCCAGGGGCACGGCGTGACCCGCCGTGGAGCCGCGGTCGCGATCGTGTTCGTCGGCGCGATCCTGGCGATCGTGGCGCTCGCCGCCACGATCATCCCCTTGATCGTCGGACAGGTGAACGACTTCGTCGACGAGGTGCCGAACTATGTGGCGGACCTGACAGCCGGCCGTGGCCGCCTCGGCTTCCTCGAGCGCGAGTACCAGATCACCGAGCGCGTCCGCGAGGCCCTCTCCGAGGGCGGTGCCGCGAGGGTGCTCGGGATCTCGGGGACCGCGCTCGCCGTGACGAAAGGCGTCGTCACCGCGGTCATCGCGACGCTCACGATTGCGTTCCTGACCCTCTTCATGTTGCTCGAAGGGCCGGCGTGGGTGGAGCGGCTGTTCAGCCTGCTGCCCGAGGAGAAGCAGCCGCGCTGGCGCAAGGTCGGGCACGACATCTACCGGACGATCGGCGGTTACGTCAGCGGCAACCTGGCGATCAGCCTGATCGCGGGCGTCGTCACGACCGCCGTGCTGCTCGGCGTCGGCGTTCCCTTTGCCGTTGCGCTCGGGCTCCTGGTCGCGATCCTCGACCTGATCCCCCTCGCGGGAGCCACGATCGCAGCCATCCTCGTCAGCACGATCGCGTTTCTCGACTCGACCACGTCCGGGATCATCGTGCTGATCTTCTTCATCGTCTACCAGCAGCTGGAGAACCACGTGCTCCAGCCGATCGTCTACGGCCGCACTGTGCAGCTCTCGCCGCTCGTGGTCCTGATGGCGGTGCTGATCGGGGCCGAGCTCGCCGGCGTCATCGGCGCGCTGGCCGCAATTCCCGTCGCGGGCACCGTCCAGGTGCTCCTCGTCGACTGGCTGGAGCACCGGCGCTCGCGGTCCGGGAAGCCGCCGGATGCGACATCACAGGCGATCTGAGCCGAAATTGGCAGCGTTGTAAGTTGTAAGAACTCCGTTAGTAGTTCGAAAAGATCCTCCTTTAGGGGTTAGCACGGGGTAGCTGAACTGCCGATGGTCAGCCAGTGCGACTCCGTACCGGCCTCGTTTCGATCCTTGCCGTCCTGGTGCTCCTCAGCGTCGGGGCCGTCGGCGCGACCGCGGCGGGCGATTCGGTGCGCACGCTCACCGCGGCGAACCAGCTCGAGAGCCAGGTGCTGGTCGAGCTGAACGCGATCCGGCGGGAGCACGGTCTCGTCCCACTGCGCATCTCGCGCCCGCTCACCACGGCGGCCGACTCGCACTCGCGCGCGATGGGCACCTTCGGATTCTTCGCCCACTCCTCCCGCGACGGCTCGGCGTTCTGGAAGCGCGTGCAGCGCTACTACGGCCCGAACGGCTACGACAGCTGGGCGGTCGGCGAGAACCTGCTCTGGTCGACGACGGGGATCGACGCCTCCCGTGCCGTCAAGCTCTGGATGGGCAGCCCCGGCCATCGCAAGAACATCCTGCAGTCGCGCTGGCGCGAGGTCGGGCTCTCAGCCGTCTCGGTCCCCGCCGCGCCGGGCGTGTTCGGCGGCCGCGACGTCGTCATCATCACCTCCGACTTCGGCGTCAGAACCTCCTCGTAGCCACCGGCCGGGCGGCTCCCGCCGGGCAGAGCCCGGCTCCGCCGCCCTCGCGCGCCTGACGGCACGCAGCTCTCCGGGTCTGTGCTGTTCGCACTATCCCCTCCGGCTGCGCACCGCCAGCCACGCGCCGGAGGCCACGAGGAACGTTGGCCGGCGAATCGCCGGGTTACTCTTGCGCTCAAGCGCCCGTAGCTCAGTGGACAGAGCGACGGACTTCTAATCCGTTGGTCGCAGGTTCGAATCCTGCCGGGCGCATGGCGACCGTTTCTAAAGGTGGAAATCCGGCACGGCCGACCCACCCGATGTTCACACTGTGCTGGATGACACAGAGCAGCTGCACGCCGGCGATCTGATGCGCCGGCTTTCGAACCCGATCCTGACCGCGGCGCTCATCTCCGCGGCGGCGACGGCCGCGGTCGTCTTCATACCTGCCCTCCGGTTCGCGTACCGGGGGCCCCAGCTCCACGTCGCACTGGAGACGGCGGCAGCGCTGATCGGCTTGCTGGCCGCGTACCTCGTCTTCGGTCGCTTCCGCAGAAGCGGCCGGCTGGACGACTTCACGCTCTGCTACTCGCTCAGCCTGCTCGCGTTCTCCAACCTCTTCTTCGCGGTCATTCCGGCGATCTCCTCGAGCGGCCCCGACCGTTTCGGCACCTGGGCGAGGCTGTTCGGCCAGCTGCTCGGCGCCGTGCTCTTCGCGGCAGCCTCCGTGGCTCCGCAGCGCCGGCTCCGCTTGACCAGGACGCACACCATCCTCGCCGCGCTCTCACTGCCGGTCGTTCTCGCGGGCGTGGCGATCGTTGTCGCAACCCTCGGCACGAGACTGCCGACGGGGGTGGAGCTGATCCTGACACCGGACGACTCGGCGCGACCGCGGCTCGAGGGGAACGTGAGCCTGCTTGCGGCGCAGCTCGCCGGGATGGCCCTCTACTGCTTTGCGGCGGTCGGGTTCGCCCGCCGTGCCCGGGCGACCGGCGACGAGCTGCTGAAGTGGCTCGCCGTCGGGGCCCTCTTCGGCGCCTTCGCGCGCTTGAACTACTTCCTCTACCCGTCGCTCTACACGGAGTACGTCTACTCGGGCGACTTCTTCCGGCTCGCGTTCTACGTCTCGATCCTCGCCGCCGCCGCACGAGAGATCAGCTCGTACTGGGTGACGCTCTCACGCACGGCCGTGCTCGAGGAGCGCCGGCGCCTCGCCCGCGACCTGCACGACGGTCTCGCCCAGGAGCTCGCCTTCGTCGGCAGGAACCTTCGCCGGCTCGACGAGGACGACGAGGCAGTCGCGCGCGCGACGGCGGGTGCAGCGCGTGCGCTCAGCGAGTCGCGCCGGGCAATTGCGGCGCTGACGAAGCCCCTGGACGAGCCGCTCGAGGTCGCGCTCGCCGAAGCGGCGCGCGAGACGGCCGATCGCGAGGGCACGCTGCTCGACCTCGTCCTGACGCCGGGCATCGAGCTCGACTACCCGCGACGGGACGCGTTGATCAGGATCGCCTGCGAGGCGACAGCGAACGCCGCGCGCCACGGCGGCGCGCGCATCGTGCGCGTCGAGCTCGTCGACAGGCGACGACGGGTGCGTCTTCGCGTCAGCGACGACGGGAGCGGCTTCAATCCAGCGGCCGTGGCTGGCCTGGGGGAGGGCTTCGGCCTGACCAGCATGCGCGAACGGGCGCATGCCGTCGGCGGCTCGTTCGACGTGGAATCCAGGCCGGGCAGCGGGACGATGGTCGAGGTCGTCCTCTGACCGGCGTCGTCCGTGTACTCCTCGCCGACGACCATGTCCCGACGCGCGACGACATCCGGCGCGCGCTCGAAGTAGACCCTCAGTTCGTGGTCTGCGCCATGGCGATAGATGCGCCCGACGCGATCGAGCGGGCGGTGCAGGAGAGCCCTGATCTCTGCATTCTCGATGTGCGCATGCCCGGCGGCGGCGTCGCGGCGGCGTGGGAGATCAGCGCGAGGCTGCCGGAGACCAAGATCGTCATGCTCACCGTCTCGTCCGATGACGGCGATCTGTTCGCGTCGCTGCGCGCAGGCGCGTCGGGCTACCTCCTCAAGGACATGGATCCGGCGCAGCTGCCGGACGTCCTCCGTGACGTCTTGAACGGTGAGGCCGCGCTCCCGCCGGCGCTCGTGGCCCGCGTGATCGGAGAGTTTCGGGACCGGAGCCCGAGGCGCCGCGCCGTGCTCCCCAAAAGCGGCTACGAGACGCTCACGAGCCGGGAGTGGCAGGTGCTCGAGCTTCTGCGGCAGGAGCTGTCGACCGCGGCGATCGCCCGCCGGCTCGTCGTCTCGCCGGTGACGGTGCGCACCCACGTCAACAACATCCTCCGCAAGGTGCGGGCACCGAGTCGTGAAGCCTTGCTCAAGGACTTCGAAGAACGTGTGTAGGCCTAGAGCGATGAGGCATCTCATCGGCTGAACCCACCCTCGGCTCTTGTAGGCCGCGCCCTCGCTGCCAACACTGAAGTCTCAGGCCGGCGAAAGACCGGGCGGTATCGACACCGAGGGGGACTCATCGCAAGCACGGAGCACGTGAGCCGTCAGGTTGCGGGAACAGGAGCGGTCGCGGCCGACCTCTCGTGGCCCGCACCGGCCTCGGTCGACCGACGCCACCTGACGAGCATCGGCGGCGCGTGCGCCGTCAGAGTCGCGCGGACCGTCGAGGAGGTCGAAGCGCTGCGCGCCGACTGGACGCCGCTGCTCGGCGACAACGTGCATGCGGACCCTGACTACATCCTGTGGTCGGTCGGCGAGGAGCCCCATGTCCTCCGGCCGCACGTTCTCGCGATCGAGCGTGGCGGCCGGGTCGAGGGAGTCGTTGTGGCGCGGATCGTGAACGCGCGGCTGCCCTGCAAGCTCGGGCACACCACGGTGTACGCGCCGACTGTGCGGGCGCTCTGCGTCACCCGCGGAGGTTGGCTCGGGCGGGCAGACACGTACACCGCCGAGGTGATTCTCGACGAGCTGCTCGCGGCGCTCGATCGCCGGGAGGCAGACATCGTTCTCTTCCGCCAGCTGGAGCAGGACTCGGTGCTGCATCGTGCCACGCTGGCGAGGTCGACGTTTGCGACCCGCCGGCAGCACGCAGCCCGGACGGACGTGCGCTGGCAGGTCGAGCTCCAGCCGACGCTCGAGGGCTACCTGGGCTCGGTCTCGTCGTCCACGCGCAAGGCCGCGCGCCGCACCTCGAGCCGGCTCGAGCGAGAGTTCGGCGAACGCCTGTCCATGAAGGTCTTCCGCGATGCCTCGGATCTCGATGCGTTGTTCGGCGACGCCGAGGCTGTCGCGTCGCGGACCTACCAGCGCCGGCTGGGCGTGGGCTTTCTCGGCGACGACCGGCAGCGCGCGCGCCTGGCCGCGCTGGCCGCGCACGGCTGGTTCCGCGGCTACGTCCTCTACCTCGACGGGCAGCCGATCGCGTTCGAGCTCGGCGAGCTGTACCGGGGCCGGTTCGACTCGCTGGCCGGCGCGTACGCCCCGGAACACGGTCAACACCGAGTCGGCGCCTACCTCCTGGTGAAGGCGATCGAGGACCTCGGAGCCGAACACGTCTCCCTCTTCGACTTCGGCTTCGGGGATGCGGAGTACAAGAGCAAGCTCGCGCACCGTCGCTTCGAGGAAGGCGACCTCGTCATCTACGCCCGGCGGCCGAGACCGATCTGGGTCAAGTTCGTGCGGACAGCGCTGCTCGAGATCTCGCGCGCCGTCACTGCCGGGCTGACGCGCCTCGCTCTCATGGACCGGATCAAGCGGTGGTCGCGCCGGCAGGCGCTGTAGCAAGCTCAGCTCGGTTCCTGGAACAATCGCCGCTTGAGCACCGTCGGCATTGTCAGCCCAGGGGCGATGGGGAGCGCCGTCGGCTCGGCGTACGTCGCCGGCGGGCACCGAGTCGTCGCCACCGTTGCCGGTAGGAGCGAGCGGACGGCAGCTCTGGCCGCGCAGGCAGGGCTCGAGCTCGTGCCCGACCTGGACACGGTCGTCGCGGAGTCGGCGCTCGTGCTCTCGATCGTGCCGCCCGGCGACGCACGCGCTGTTGCGTCCGCGATCGCCGCAGCTGCCCGACGGACGAACGCAACGCCGCGAGTAGCCGACCTGAATGCGACGTCGCCGGCGACGGCTCGCCGGATCTACTCGCTCCTCGCAGACGCGGGGATCGAGTTCGTCGACGGCTCCATCTCCGGCGGTCCGCCGCGCGCCGACTACACGACGCGCGTCTACCTCTCCGGGCCCGGTGCCGAGGCGCTCGCCGCCGCAGCGCCGCCGTGGGTCGACGCGAGAGTCGTCGGCGGTGAGGTGGGCTTCGCCTCCGCCGTGAAGATGTGCACTGCCTCGATGTACAAGGGCTCGACGGCGCTCCTTGCACACGCGCTCCTGACCGCGCATGCACACGGCGTGCTGCCGCAGGTGCTCGACGACCTGCACGACTCGTTCCCGGCCCAGATCGACCGCGCGGCCCGGTCGATCGCCGTGTCGACGACGAAGTCGGCGCGGTTCGTCGGCGAGATGCGCGAGATCGCAGCGACGCAAGCGAGCGCGGGCCTGACGCCGGCGCTCTTCGAGGCGATGGCCGAGGTCTACGCCGCCTTCGCTGAGTCAGGGCTCGCCGCGGAACCGCCCGAGGGGATCGCTCACGCACCGGAGCTCGAGGACGTTCTCGAAAGGCTATGCGGGCGAGAGGACTTGAACCTCCACGAGCCGAAGCCCACCGGGACCTAAACCCGGCGCGTCTGCCAATTCCGCCACGCCCGCGGATTGGGATGAAGCGTAGTCGTCCGGCGACGTTTGCGACCGGCCGGGAGCGAAGCGACCCCTTAGGGATCTCTGCGCGGGAAGGATGGCCCCGGGAGGAATCGAACCTCCGCACGCAGGTTCGAAGCCTGCTGCTCTATCCACTGAGCTACGGGGCCGTCGCCTGGGCCAGTATGCCCCGCGCTATCCTGTCCACGCGAGGTGGCGGTAGCTCAGTTGGTAGAGCTCCGGGTTGTGGTCCCGGTGGTCGCGGGTTCGAGTCCCGTCCGCCACCCTGTTCTGTTTGCGCAAGGGCACGGGCAAAGCCCGTGCCCGCGCGAAGACCCCTAAGGGTCGCTTCGCTCCCGGGCTCGCTCAGTCGGAGGGGTTGTGCCCGCCAGGTCATTGGCGTCGCTGCCGGGGTTGCGCTGGTGAGGCGGTATGCGTGTGTGGCCGTCCGGTCCGCAGGGAATACTCGGCTGCGCATGAGAGTCCTTGGGGGAGCCACCCGTTCTGCCTGCCTGCTGGCGCTCGTCGTGCTGTCCGGCTTGCTCTGGCGCGGCGCGCTCGACGCACCCGAACGGGCCGGCCGCGCGTTCCCGCCGCAGGCGGCGGCAAGCCAGCCGGAAGCGACTGTGATCTACCTCCCCGCGGCGAAGCCGCCCAGCGCGAAGGCGAAGCAGGCACAGCCCGCGCCTGCGGTGCGCCGCCGGGTGCCGATCGACGGCGTGCTGCCCGCCGCTCCGCAGCCGGCTCCTCAGACCGCAAAGCCCGCTTCCGCGACCCCCAAGCCGAGGCCGAAGCCGGCGTCCAAGCCGACCCCGGCGCTGAACCCGCCACCTCCACCTCCGCCTCCGCCGCCGCCGCCGCCGCCTCCGCCGCCTCCGCCGCCGCCTCCGCCTCCGCCTCCGCCTCCGCCTCCGCCTCCGCCTCCGCCTCCGCCTCCGCCTCCGCCTCCGCCTCCGCCTCCGCCTCCGCCTCCGCCTCCGCCTCCGCCGCCTCCGCACCACCGCCTCCGCCTCCGCCTCCGCCTCCGACACCGCCGCTGACAGCCGAGCCGGTCGATCCGCCGGTGCCCGTGCCCACGACGCCCCCGCCCCCGCCGGCGCCGTCAGGCGGATCGCGTCCCGGGTGGGGCAAGGGGGACGGGAATCACGACCACAAGGGCCCGCCCGGCCGGAACGAGGACGACGACCGCGACGATGACCGTCGCAATCGTGGCGACAGGGAACGCGGCGACCGTGATCGCGGCGACCGGGGTCGCGGCGAGAAACGCCGCGACGACGACCGTGGCGACCAGGGTCGCGGCGAGGAACGCCGCGACGACGACCGCGGCGACAAGGACAGGAAGAGGAAGCGGAGGCCGTAGGGCTCAGCGCGGCGCGAGAGCGCGGATCCGCTCGACCGCCCGCGCGAGGCCGTTTTCGTCGAAGAGGTGCGGGATGCAGTTGCCGATCTCGTGCGCCGGGCCGTCGAGCTCGTCCGAGCCGGCCGCGCCGTTGATCGCATACCTGACGGGGATCTCGTGGCACACGACGAGGATCCGCTGCTCCGGTCGCGCCACCAGACGCTCGTACGCGTCGGCGTAGCGCCGGGCCGAGTCGTCCAGACTCTCGCCGCCTGGAAAAGCGTCGCGGCGCGTGTGCTCCATCTTCCACGCCCGGTAGTCGTCGATCGTCCGGCCCTCGAGCTCGCCGACGTCGATGTCGTCGAGCAGCGGCTCGACCTCGACCGGGATGTCGCGTCCCTCGAGTGCGATCTTCGCCGTTGCCCGGCTGCGACCGAAACGCGTGTGCACGCAGAGGTCGAGCGCGATTCCCGCCAGCTGCAGCCGGAGCGCGGCCGCCTCGGCCTCGCCCTGCTCGGTCAGCCCGACCGGCACGGACGGATCGCCGTTGATGCGGCGTGTGACGTTGAGCTCCGACTGGCCGTGGCGGACGAGAACGAAGAGGCGCATCCGGCTAGCCTACGTCCGTGGCCAACGTGCTCTTCCTCTGCATCGGGAACGCGGGGCGCTCGCAGATGGCGCACGCCTTCCTCGAGCGGATCGGCGGGCACGAGGTGCGCTCCGCCGGCAGCCGGGCGGAGGCGCACCTCCATCCCGAGGTGGTGGAGGCGATGGACGAGATCGGCTACGACCTCTCCGGCCGGACGCCGCGACAGCTGCAGCCGGAAGAGGACTCGGCCTGGGCGGACGTGGTCGTGACGATGGGCTGCGGCGACGTCTGTCCCGTCCTTCCGGGGAAGTCGTATGTCGACTGGGGGCTCGAGGATCCCGCGGGGCAGTCGCTCGCGCGCGTCCGCGAGCTGCGCGACGAGATCGAGCAACGGGTTGCCACGCTCGCCCGAGAGCTCGACTCCACGCGCGTGGCCTCTGCTTGAATGCGTTGATGGAGACGCAGGTCGAGGAGCTCGACGGCGGCACTGTCCGCCTGACGGTGGACGTGCCGGCGCACGACGTTCACCACGCTGTCGAGCACGCCACCTCCGATCTCGCCTCCTCGGTGAAGATCCCAGGCTTTCGGCCAGGCAAGGTCCCGATCCCGATCCTGAAGCAGAGGCTCGGGAACGAACGGATCTTCGCCGAGGCGGTTGACAGCCACATCTCCGGCTGGTTCTGGAACGCGGCCGCCCGCGCGCGCATCCGGCCGATCGCACAACCGCAGTTCGACTACGAGCTGCCGACCGAGGAAGCGTCCGGTTGGCGGTTCCAGGCGACGGTGCCCGTGCAACCCAAGGTCGAGGTCGTCGACTGGACGCAGCTCGAGGTCGGCAAGCCGGAGGCCGAGGTGCCCGAGGATCTGATCGCTCAGGAGCTCGAGGCGCTGCGCGAGTCGGTCGCCGAGCTCGTTCCGGCGGAGGATCGGCCCGCGCAGGAGGGCGACACTCTGGTCGTCGACATCGTCTCTCCCGACGGCGAGGCCCAGCGCGACACCGTCGTCGAGCTCGGCGCCGGCCGGCTCGTGGAAGAGGTCGAGGCCGCGCTCGTCGGCGCCTCGTCCGGCGAGACGAAGACCGTTCCCTACGAGCTGGCGGACGACTCTTCGGCGACTGTCGAGATCACGGTCAAGGAGATCAAGGCGAAGGTGCTGCCGGAGCTTGACGACGACCTCGCGCGCTCCGCCAGCGAGTTCGACACGATCGCCGATCTGCGCGCCGATATCGAGGCCCGGCTGCGCGAGCAGCTCGACGCCGAGATCGAGAACGCCTTTCGCGCGAACGCGGTCGATGCGCTCGTTGCCGCGTCCGAGGTCAAGCCGGCGGGGCCCCTCGTCGAGTCGCGCACCCGCGAGCTCCTGTCCGGCTTCATCCGCTCGCTCGAGCGCCGCGGAATCGCTCCCGAGACCTACTTGCAGCTGACCGGCCGGACGGCCGAGGAGCTGACGTCGTCGATGCAGCTCGAAGCCGCCCTGTCGGTTGCCCGCGAGCTCGCGCTCGAAGCGGTGGCCGAGAAGGTTGGGATCGAGATCTCCGACGAAGCCGTGAAGGAGCTCGTGCGGGAACAGGCTGAATCCGCGGGCGAAGATGCCGACAAAGTGATCGAGGACCTGTGGAACCATGGTCGGCACGAAGACCTGCGCGAGGATCTGCGTTTGCGCGCAGCGCTCGACCGGGTCGCAGCCGAGGTGAAGCCGATCCCGATCGAGCAGGCAGAAGCGCGCGAAGCGATCTGGACGCCCGACAAGGAAAAACCCGAAGCCGAGACGAAGTTGTGGACCCCCGGTAGTAAGGAGAGTTAATTGAGCCCGTTGATCCCGATGGTGATCGAGCAGACCTCGCGTGGCGAGCGCTCGTTCGACATCTACTCCCGCTTGCTGAACGAGCGGATCATCTTTCTCGGAACCCCCGTCGACGACCAGATCGCCAACCTGATCGTGGCGCAGCTGCTGCACCTCGAGTCCGAGGATCCGGACAAGGACATCTCGCTCTACATCAACTCACCGGGCGGCTCCGTCTACGCCGGCCTCGCCATCTACGACACGATGCAGTTCGTCAAGCCGGACGTGCAGACGACGTGCATCGGGATCGCGATGAGCATGGGCGCGCTGCTGCTCGGTGGCGGCGCGGCAGGGAAGCGATTCGCGCTGCCGAATGCCAAGATTCTGATCCACCAGGTGTCGGGCGGCTTCCAAGGACAGGCGACCGACATCGAGATTGCGGCCCGCGAGACGATCGCGTTGAAGCGACGGCTCGAGGAGATCATCGCGCACCACAGCGGGCAGGACATCGAGAAAGTCTCGAAGGACATGGAGCGCGACTACTTCCTCACAGCGCAAGAAGCAGACGAGTACGGAATCATCGACAGAGTGATCACTCATCGCTAGACCGCTAGGTAGTAGCGGTTTCGCCGAATCCGAGGTACAAGAAGACTATGGCCCGCGCATCCGAAGGTAACGAACAGCTCCTCTGCAGCTTCTGCGGCAAGAGCCAACGTCAGGTGAAGAAGCTGATCGCGGGCCCAGGGGTCTACATCTGCGACGAGTGCATCGATCTCTGCAACGAGATCATCGACGAGGAACTGACCACTCCGACGCAGCTCGACCTGGACAATCTGCCGCGCCCGCTCGACATCTACTCCGTGCTGAACGACTACGTCGTCTCGCAGGAGGAAGCGAAGCGAACGCTCGCCGTCGCGGTCTACAACCACTACAAGCGCGTCCGCATGGGCCAGGAGGACGGCGACGTCGAGCTGCAGAAGTCGAACATCCTCCTGCTCGGCCCGACGGGCTGCGGGAAGACGCTGCTGGCACAGACGCTGGCGCGGATCCTGAACGTGCCGTTCGCGATCGCCGACGCGACGGCGCTGACGGAGGCCGGCTACGTCGGCGAGGACGTCGAGAACATCCTCCTCAAGCTGATCCAGGCCGCCGACTTCGACATCAAGAAGGCCGAGACCGGGATCATCTACATCGACGAGGTCGACAAGATCGCGCGCAAGGCGGACAACCCGTCGATCACGCGCGACGTCTCCGGCGAGGGCGTGCAGCAGGCGCTCCTGAAGATTCTCGAGGGAACGGTGGCCTCGGTGCCGCCCCAGGGTGGGCGCAAGCACCCGCACCAGGAGTTCCTCTCGATCGACACGACGAACATCCTCTTCATCTGCGGCGGCGCGTTCGCCGGCCTCGACAAGATCATCGGCCGCCGCGTCGGCAAGAACTCGGTCGGCTTCGGCGCGGACGTACGCTCCAAGAACGCCGAGGAGAGCGCCGAGCTGCTCTCCGACGTGATGCCCGAGGACCTGCTCAGCTTCGGCCTGATCCCCGAGTTCATCGGCCGCCTGCCTGTGATCTCCGCCGTGCACCAGCTGCGGCGCGAGGATCTCGTCCAGATCCTGACCGAGCCCAAGAACGCGCTCACGCGCCAGTACCAGCGCTTCTTCGGCTACGACTCGATCGAGCTCGAGTTCCGCGAGGACGCGCTCTGGGAGATCGCCGACAAGGCGCTCGTCCGTGAGACCGGCGCCCGCGGCCTCCGCTCGATCATCGAGAACGCGCTGCTCGACGTGATGTTCGAGCTGCCGTCGCGCAAGGACGTCTCCAAGTGCGTGATCACGAAGGAGACGATCTCGAAGGGCCTGAAGCCGACGCTCGTCACGAGCGCCGACGGCATCGCCGACGAGACCGAAGCGCTCGCCGAAGAATCCGCCTAGGCGCGGTCGGCTACACCGCCGGAGGCGGTAGCGACTGGTCTCGCGGAAACCAGTGCAAGTCCCAGGACTTGTGGCGCCGGCGTTGGTGGGCGTGTGCGTGCGGCCGTGACGCGAGCAGTGCGAGCAGCGCGACGGCGACGAAGTTGCGCAACGTCGGTTCCGGCCAATGCACGTCGACCTTCTTTTCAACCAGGTGGGCTCGACGATGAAGACGATGGCGACGATCAGCATCTTGCCGAACCACGAGAGGACGAGGAACAGCGTCGCGAGCACGATCGCCCAGAAGCCGAGCTCCGGGAGACCCACTGCTTCGGCGAAGTCGAGCACGTTCCAGGCGAGCCAGAAGATCAGCGGACCGATCAGGATCACAACGAGGAGCGCGATGAGCGCAACCGCGAGCCCACCGGCGATGAGTGCGGTGATCCCGAGAGCTTTCAGCGTGGCGCGGACGGGTTGACTCATGGGCCAGTCTAAGCTCGGGATCGGCCGTCGGCGACACGAGCGCTAGTCGGTCATGCGGAAAGCGACCTGGTACTTCGTGACCGACGTTCGCTGGCCGGGCGTGTCGCCGGCCGGCATCGCGCTGAGCGCTTCGTCGCCGCGCCGGTACTCGTCCTCGCTGTCGAAGAAGACGATCACGAGCGATCTGTCGTTCTCCGGATCGTGAAGCACGACGATCTCCTTGGCCGGCACGTCCTCGGGCTGCTCGCTGCCCTCCATCTCCTTTTGCATCTCCGCCATCCGGGCGCTGGTGACACCGTCGAAGGACACGGACTCGTGCGAGTGCCATAACAGCCTCCTTGTCGAGAGCGAACCGACTC
>CAVVMR010000008.1:0-56926 GCA_963749515.1 uncultured Gaiellaceae bacterium | reverse complement strand
AGTTCGGCCTAGCTGAGCTTCGTCAACGCGATCTCGTCGGAGTGAACCTCGGCGACGCGGGCTCCCTCTTCCGTGAAGTTGACGACATACGTGAGGTCGTTCACAAAGCAGCCGATGACGCTGCCGACCGTTCCGGCCGGAATGTCGCCGTGCTGGTTGAGGAGGCGAACGACGTCTCGCAGATGGAAGTCGAGCCGGTCGTCCTCGCTTGTCACATCAGTAACAATACCGGCGCGCGCACGGTTCTCCGCAAGAATCCCGGGGCGGCATTCGGGGGATGCGACGAGTAGTACGCCGACCTATGGTGCGTCCAACCGGGACCCGATCGTTGCGGCGGCGGTCCTCCTACTGGGCGGTGTCATGTCTCAGATCGAGATCGAGCTCGGCGCGATCCATCATCAGCTCACGCTGGGTGAGGCAGGGCTCCTCCGGAGCTTGCTGAGCATGAAGCGGTCACTGGCGGCTGTCGTGCTCGGGCGATCCGTCCGCGAAGCCACACGTGCGTCGAGCCCTGACGCGATCCATGTCGGCTCGGAGGACATCCTGGCTCTCCGCGGGGCCCTCGGCGACACGAACTTTGGCGGCTTCCCCGGCTTGCAAAGGCTGCAAACGGCACTCCGTCGAGAGAGCACCTAGACACGTCCTCAGCTCCCGCGGTTGGACTCGAACCAACAACCCTCCGGTTAACAGCCGGATGCTCTGCCAATTGAGCTACGCGGGAAGGCTTGCGGATTGTAGCGGCGCCGGGGAGCGGATCAGGCCAGTTCGAGAATCGCGTCCTTGACCCGCGCGAGCTGGGTCTGCAGCTCCTTCATCTGGTCGAACTCGGCGTGCGCGAGCTCCCTGCCGCAGCCTGCCGCTCGCGCAGGTTCAGGAGCAGCTCCTTGCCGGTCCGCTCGTCCAGTCCCTCCCGCGCGGCGCGGGCATCCAGCTCGGCCCGGAGCGCGAGCAGGTCGCTCTCCAGCTCTCCGCCCTCGACGAGGTGCGCCCGGAAGCGGCGGTTGAGCTCGGAGTCGAAGTGCTCGGGAGTGAGCTCTGCGAGCAGCTTCACGAGCGAGGGGTGCGCCAGCGATGCGGCGAGCGCGTTCCGCTCGAGCCGGTCGCCCTTCTCGAGCAGCTTCGGCGACAGCTCCTCGGTGAGCGTCCGCACGCCGCCCTTCGGCGTCAGGCCGGACAGCGTCTCCTTCGGCAGGTCGAGCCGGCCCGCGAAGAGGCGGAGCGCGTCCTGCCAGTCCGGCGAGTCCTCGTTGCGCTGCAGGATCTCGCGTCCACGCACGAACGCCTCCTGGCGGTCGGGTGTGCGGTCGAGCTCGAGCCGGACGCGGTAGACGATGTAGCTCTCCGCACCGCCGAGCCGCGCCTCGAAGCCGGCCGGAGCGTCGGCGGGGTCCTGGCCCTTCGGGCAGCGTCACGACCCGCACGTCGAAGCCGAGCTTCTCTTTCGCCAGCTCCATCCCGCGCAGGGTCGCCTCCTCCCCGGCCGCGTCGGAGTCGAAGCAGAGATAGAGGCGCCGCGTGAGCCGCTGCAGCTCCTTCAGCTGCCGCTCGGTGAGCGCCGTTCCCATCGAGGCGATGACCGGCTCGAAGCCGGCCTGCCGCAGCGCGATCACGTCGGTGTTGCCTTCGACGACAACGCCTCGCTCCTGCTTCGCGATCGCCGTCCGCGCCAGGTGGAGCCCGTAGAGGATCGCGGACTTGTGGAAGAGCTCGCCCTCCGGCGAGTTGACGTACTTGCCCTTCAGCGGATCGTCGTCGCGCAGCTTGCGCGCCTGGAAGCCGACGATCCGGCCGCGAGCGTCGGCGAGCGGGAACATCAGCCGCGGCGGGAAGTAGTCGTTTCCGCGCGCGTTGGTGAGGCCGGCGCCCTGCAGCTCCTCGCGCGTGAAGCCCTTCTCCTGCGCCTTGGCCGCGAGACCGCTCCCCGGCGAGAGCCCGAGCCGGAACTCCCGGCAGACGGGCTCGCCGAGCCCGCGGCTCTCGAGGTACGCGCGCACCGGCGCGCCCGCGGCCGACTCCCACAGGTGCCGCTCGTAGAACGAGGCGGCCTGGTCGAGCACCGCATGGAGCCGGTCGCGCCGCTTGCGCGACTCCTCGAGCTGCGGCGAGGTCTCCTCGTACTCGAGCGTGACCCGGAAGCGCTCGGCGAGCCACTCGACGGCGCCGGCGAAGTCGAGGCTCTCGGTCTCGCGCACGAACGTGATCACGTCGCCGCCCTTGCCGCAGCCGAAGCAGTGGTAGAGCTTGTCGGCCGGGTTGACCGAGAAGCTCGGCGTCCGCTCCTCGTGGAAGGGGCAGCGGCCGGAGTAGCGCGCGCCCGCCTTCCGCAGCGAAGTCCGGCCGGAGACGACCTCGACCATGTCGGCCGCCGCCACGACCTCGCGCACAGAGCTTCCTTGATCAGCGCCACTAGAGCTTCTCAGCGTACGACAGCGCGAAGCGGTCGGTCATCCCGGAGACGAAGTCGCGGATCTCCTCCTCGGAGTCGCCGCGCTCGACCAGGTGGTCGAAGATCTTCGTGATCGTGGCGTAGGCGCGGTCGTGCTCGCCGCGGGCGTGCTCGCCGAGGTAGACGCGCTCGAACATGAACGAGCGCAGCGCGAGCATCGCCGTGCCGACGTCCTCGCTCTGGACGATGTCGCCGGCGCGCTCGGAGGTCTCGATCAGATCGCGCACGAGCGTGTCGATCCGGCTCGAGCCGCTCTCGCCGAGCAGCTCGAGCTCGGCGCGCGGCAGATCGTCGGGCGTCAGCAGCCCCCACCGGATCGCGTCGTCGATGTCGTGGTTGATGTAGGCGACGCGGTCGACGAGCCGCACGATCTTGGCCTCGAGCGTCTCGCGGCTCCTGCGGGCCGGTGTGCGTGAGGATCCCGTCGCACACCTCGGCGGTCAGGTTCAGCTGCTGCGCGATCCGGAGCGACTGCTCGTTGTGGCGGAAGCCGGTGCCGAACCGCTCCGTCAGGCAGCGGTCGAGCTGCTCCTCGCCGGCGTGGCCGAACGGCGGGTGCCCCATGTCGTGCCCGAGCCCGATCGCCTCGGTCAGATCCTCGTTCAGTCGCAGCGCCCGCGCGACGACGCGGGCGATCCCGGTCGTCTCCAGGGTGTGCGTGATCCGGGTGCGGTAGTGGTCGCCCGCCGGGTCGATGAAGACCTGCGTCTTCCCCTTCAGGCGGCGGAACGGCTTCGAGTGGACGATCCGGTCGCGGTCGCGCTGAAACGGCGTCCGGATCGCGCTCTCCACCTCGTCGCGCAGCCGGCCGCGCGTGTCGTAGGAGCGCACCGCGAGCGGCGAGAGCGCCTGCTCCTCGAGCGCGCGGATGCGGGCCTCGAAGGCGTCGGCGACTCTTCCGGCCAGCTCCGGCATCGGTGTCAGGGTATCCCGCCGGGCGGATCTCGCAGTTCGCGACTGTGGAGAAATCGTTGCGGAAGATTCACTCGCGGACACGTCCTCCCGAGACGTGTCCGGGGACAGTCCCCAGACATGTCCCTCGCGGACGTTGGCGCGTTCGGACGGTGGCGCGCGACGCTCGCGATCGGCCCTTCAGTCAGATGATGATCGGGACGGTGCCGCCGTCTGCGCTCCAGGCGGCGCCCGTCACGTAGGAGGCCTGGCCGGAGGCGAGGAAGGCGATCACCGCGGCGATCTCCTCCGGCTCCGCCAGCCGTCCGAGCGGCCGGCCGCCGCCGACCTTGGCGAGCACTTCGTCGCGGTCGCCGCCCTGCTGGTCGGCGAGCCCGCCCTCGCCGAGCCACGTCTCCGTCGCAGTCGGGCCCGGCGTGACCGCGTTGCAGCGGATCCCGTCGCCGGCGTAGGTGTCGGCGACGAGGCGCGAGAGGGAGAGCACCGCCGCCTTGGAGACCGAGTAGTGCGGCATCCCGACCGAGGGTCGCTTCCCCGCGGTCGACGAGACGTTCACGATCACCCCGCGCTGACGCGCGCAGGTGCGGCAGCGCGGCGCGGATCGCCCGCACGTAGCTCATCACGTTCAGCTGCCACATCGAGTCCCAGTCCTCGTCCGGCACGTCCTCGAAGCGCGCCTGCACGGCGAAGCCGACGTTGTTCACGAGCACGTCGAGCCCGTCGAGCGCCTGGACCGCCGCCGCGACGACGGTCGCCGGCGCATCCGGTTCGGAGAGGTCGGCGCGGACGTGCAGCGTCTCGCCGATCCCCGGCGGATCGCCGCGGCCGTTGGTGACGACGCGCGCGCCCTCGCCGACCAGCAGCCTGGCCGTCTCGAGCCCGATCCCACCGGTCGAGCCGGTGACGAGACACGCCTTCCCGCTCAGTCCGAGATCCATCGGCGGCTAGCTTAGATGGATGACGACGCTGCTCCTGGCCCGACACGGCGAGACCGACTGGAACCGCGAGCTGCGGATCCAGGGCTCGTCGGACATCGAGCTGAACGACCTCGGCCGCGCGCAGGCGCACGCGCTCGCGCAGGAGCTGGAGCACCTCGACATCGACGCGATCTACGCGAGCGACCTCAGCCGGGCGCGCGCGACCGCCGAAGCCGTCGCAGCGAGCCACGGCCTCGAGGTCACGCTCGACCCACGCCTGCGCGAGCGGTCGTTCGGCAACTGGGAAGGGCTGACGCGCGAGGACATCGCCGAGCTGCCCGAGGGCGCACGCCACGACGGCGAGAGCGACGACGAGGTGCGGGAGCGCGTCGTCGAGGCGGTGCAGGCGATCGCGGACGCGCACCCCGGCGAACTGGTGCTGGTGGTCTCCCACGGGGGCGCCCTGAACACGCTCTGGCACCACGCGCTCGGCGAGCGAGTGGAGCGCTGGGCGAACTGCGCGGTCTACAAGCTGGCCGTGCGGGACGGCGGATACGTGGCAGTAGACTGAGCGACCCGTGGACGACTACACGAACAAGTACAAGGGCGAGCAGATCGAGGTGGCGCTCTTCGGCGGCGAGTACCAGGAGGGCGTGCTGACCGCGTACTGCTCGATCGAGGACGTCCCCCACATCGAGCTGAACGGCCACATCCTCGTGCCCTTGCAGAACGTCGCCTCGCTCCACTGCTCCAGCCGCTGCGACGCACCGGAGCCGGACTGGCCGCCGCGCGGGCTCAGCGAGGACGACCGCGACGGCCTCGGCGACGGCGACGACGACGACGCTAGCTAGTCCTGATGCGGCTGGCGGCCGCCCGGAATCTCCTCAAGGCGTGGCTGCTCGCGCTCGCGATCGCCGCCTTGCTCGGTGCGATCGGCTGGGCGCTCGGCGGCTACCAGGCGGCCTCGCTCTTCGCGTTCTGCGCCCTGCTCGCCGCGCTCGCGGTCTACGCGTACGCCGACCGCGCGCTGCTCGGCATGCTCGGCGCACGCGAGTACGCGCTGGCCGAGGATCCGATCCTGCGTTCCACGGTCGACGCGCTCTCGGCCAAGCTCGGGATCGTGCCGCCGAAGCTCTACCTGATCCCCGACGGCTTCCCGCGCGCGCTCGCCGCCGGCCGCGGCCCGAGCGGGTCCGCGCTGGCGGTCTCGACCGGCCTCCTCGGAGCGCTGAGCCCGCCATCAGCTCGAGGCGGTGCTCGCACACGAGCTCGCGCACGTGCGCAGCCGCGACGTCCTCGTCCAGACCTCGGCCGTGCTGCTCGCAGTGCTGCTCGTCGACTTCTCGCGGCTCGGCGGCTGGTTCGAGCGGGCGCTGCTCGCCGTCCTCGGCCCGGTCGCGGCCGCTTTCGTCCACCTCTTGCTCTCGCCCAAGCGGGAGCTCGCCGCCGACCGCGTGGCGGCCGGACTGTGCGGCTCGGCCGACGGGCTCGTGGAGGCGCTGGTGCGCCTCGACCGCGCCAGCGACCTCGTCTCGTTTCACGCCAGCCCGGCCACCGAGCCGCTCTACACGGTCAACCCGTTCGCCGAGGAGGGTCTCGCGGCGCTGTTCGTCACGCACCCGCCGCTCGAGCGCCGGCTCGCGGCTCTACGCGGGCGTCGCCGGGTAGGAGCGACCACATCGTCACGTCGCGGCGCTCGCCGCGCTGCTCCATCCACGAGCGCAGCACGCCCTCTCGCGTGAAGCCGCACTTCTCGGCGACGCGCTCGGACGCGACGTTGCCGGGGAACGTCCCGAGCTGCACCCGCGGCAGCTCGAGCTCGTCGAACGCCCAGGAGCTGAGCAGCCGACCGCCCGCGGCACGTAGCCGCGGCCGCGGTAGTCGGGAGCGGCCCAGTAGCCGAGCTCGCCGGTCCGGCCGTGCAGCCAGAGCGTGATCGCGGCGGCCAGCTCGCCGCTGTCGCGCTCCACGACCGCGAGCGGCGCCGCGCCCTCCGACCAGGCGGACGCGCAACGCCCGAGCCATGCGCGCGCG
The DNA here is from genome assembly GCA_963749515.1 of uncultured Gaiellaceae bacterium. GTDB lineage: Bacteria > Actinomycetota > Thermoleophilia > Gaiellales > Gaiellaceae > Gaiellasilicea. Next base: position 50,617 of record CAVVMR010000008.1, on the reverse strand, counting down.
TCCGCTTCGGTGTACGGCGACGGCACGGTCGTCCAGCGCGACGTCTCCGGGTCGTTGCAGGCGGCGACGATCGCCGGCACGTCCCGGTCGAGCCACGGCCGCAGCTCGATCAGCTCGTCCCCGAGCGGCGGGTCCGGCGGTCGGAGTTGCACGGCGGGCATCCTAGTGGTGGAAACACGAAGGAGGGCCGCTCTCGCGGCCCTCCTGAAGTAATTCGGCGGCGTCCTACTCTCCCGGGGGCTTGCGCCCCGAGTACCATCGGCGCTGTCGGGCTTAACTTCTCTGTTCGGAATGGGAAGAGGTGTACCCCCGATGCTATGACCGCCGAAATTGTCGAAAGTCCGCGCGCGTACGCTCCGGCGTACGCACTGGCGGCACCTTCAAAACTCCATAGCAACTCCACAAGTGTTCTAAATCAAGACCTCGGGCAATTAGTACCGGTCAGCTGAACGCATTGCTGCGCTTGCACCGCCGGCCTATCAACGTGGTCGTCTTCCACGGCCCTTACTCCCTCGAAGGGGATGGGAAGTCTCATCTCGAGGTGGGCTTCCCGCTTAGATGCTTTCAGCGGTTATCCCATCCAGACGTAGCTAATCAGCAGTGCCCTTGGCAGGACAACTGATACACCAGCGGTCTGTTCGTCTCGGTCCTCTCGTACTAGAGACGACTCCTCTCAAACTTCCAGCGCCCATGGTGGATAGGGACCGAACTGTCTCACGACGTTCTGAACCCAGCTCGCGTACCGCTTTAATGGGCGAACAGCCCAACCCTTGGGACCTGCTTCAGCCCCAGGATGCGACGAGCCGACATCGAGGTGCCAAACTCTTCCGTCGATGTGGACTCTTGGGAAGAATAAGCCTGTTATCCCCGGAGTACCTTTTATCCGTTGAGCGACGGCAATTCCACTCTTAACCGCCGGATCACTAAGGCCGACTTTCGTCCCTGCTCGACTTGTCAGTCTCGCAGTCAAGCTCCCTTATGCCTTTGCGCTCTACGCACGATTTCCAACCGTGCTGAGGGAACCATTGCGCGCCTCCGTTACATTTTAGGAGGCGACCGCCCCAGTCAAACTGCCCACCTCACGCTGTTCCCGACCCGGATCACGGCATCGGGTTAGAAGCCCAGAATCCGAAGGGTGGTATCCCAAGATTGCCTCCACGGAGACTGGCGTCCCCGCTTCAAAGGCTCCCACCTATCCTGGACAACGAACACCAGACTTCAACGTAAAGCTGCAGTAAAGGTTCACGGGGTCTTTCCGTCCAACCACGGGTACTCGGCATCTTCACCGAGACTACAATTTCACCGGATCTCTCGTTGAGACAGCGCCCAAGTCGTTACGCCATTCGTGCAGGTCGGAACTTACCCGACAAGGAATTTCGCTACCTTAGGACGGTTATAGTTACCGCCGCCGTTTACCGGGGCTTGGATTCAAAGCTTCGCCCGAAGGCTAACCTCTCCTCGTGACCTTCCGGCACCGGGCAGGCGTCAGCCCCTATACGTCGTCTTACGACTTCGCAGAGACCTGTGTTTTTGGTAAACAGTCGCTTGGGCCGTTTCACTGCGGCCCCCTCAGGCTCAGCGGAGTAAATCCGCGTCACCCTACCGGGGCGTCCCTTCTCCCGAAGTTACGGGACCATTTTGCCGAGTTCCTTAACGAGAGTTCTTCCGATCACCTTGGTATTCTCTACCTGCCTACCTGTGTCGGTTTTGGTACGGGCACGTCCCACCTCCCTAGACGCTTTTCTAGGAGGCATGGCTTCAGGAACTTCGCCCATCGCTGGGCTCGGCATCCCGTCTCAGGCTTAATGGGTGACGGATTTCCCTATCACCCGCCCTACGCGGTTACCCCAGGACGACCATCGCCTGGGATTCCGTAGCCTACCCCGTCCCGCCATTGGTGATAGCGGTGGGGACGTGGTACAGGAATATCAACCTGTTGTCCATCGCCTACGCCTTTCGGCCTCGGCTTAGGTCCCGACTAACCCTGAGCAGATTAGCTTTACTCAGGAACCCTTAGGCATTCGGTGGAGGAGTTTCTCACTCCTCTTTCGTTACTCATGCCAGCATTCTCACTTCCCACGCCTCCACGGCTGGCTTACGCCGCCGCTTCGCTGGCGTGGGAACGCTCCCCTACCACTCCACGGTTTTATCCGTGAAGTCCGTGGCTTCGGCTCCATGCTTGAGCCCCGTTACATTGTCCGCGCCCGATCACTTGACCAGTGAGCTGTTACGCACTCTTTGAATGGTGGCTGCTTCTAAGCCAACATCCTGGTTGTCTGTGCAATCGGACATCGTTTCCCACTTAGCATGGAATTAGGGGCCTTAGCCGACGGTCCGGGCTGTTTCCCTTTCGACCACGAAGCTTATCCCCCGCAGTCTGACTGCCACGCTCTGGAATACCGGCATTCGGAGTTTGCCTGATTTCGGTAAGCTGGTAGGCCCCCTAGACCAAACAGTGCTCTACAACCGGTATTGAACACGTGACGCTATACCTAAATATATTTCGGGGAGAACCAGATATCTCTGAGTTTGATTAGCCTTTCACTCCGACCCACAGGTCATCCGCCCCGTTTTCAACCGAGGTCGGTTCGGTCCTTCACGGGGTCTTACCCCCGCTTCAACCTGCCCATGGGTAGATCACTCAGTTTCGGGTCTACCTCACACGACTAAAGCGCCCTATTCAGACTCGCTTTCGCTACGGCTCCGTTTCCTTAACCTTGCCGTGTAAGAGTAACTCGCTGGCTCGTTATGCAAAAAGCACGCCGTGACAGGACAAAGCCTGCTCCGACCGCTTGTAAGCACACGGTTTCAGGTACTATTTCACTCCCCTTCCGGGGTGCTTTTCACCTTTCCCTCACGGTACTAGTTCACTATCGGTCGCCAAGGAGTACTTAGCCTTGCGGGGTGGTCCCCGCGGGTTCCGACCGGGTTTCCCGTGCCCGGCCGTACTCAGGTACCTGTCAAGTGAGGCTATGCGCTTTCGTCTACGGGACCATTACCCTCTGCGGTGTGAATTTCCATTCACTTCGACTAACGCATAACTTTGTAACTCACCGACCCGCCGGCAGACGGATCAAGACAAGCCCTACAACCCCCCAATGACAACGACTGCCGTCTATCACGTCATCGAGGTTTGGGCTCTTCCCTTTTCGCTCGCCACTACTCAGGGAATCGAGGTTTCTTTCCTTTCCTCTGGGTACTAAGATGTTTCAGTTCCCCAGCTTGCCATTACCCGCCCTATGTATTCAGGCGGGAACACGCGCGCATTACCACGCGTAGGTTTCCCCATTCGGAAATCCCGGGATCAGCGATTGGTCAGCATCTCCCCCGGGCTTATCGCAGCCGCCCACGTCCTTCATCGGCTCTTGGCGCCAAGGCATCCACCGTGTGCTCTTGTTCTCTTGATCAGTAAGAACACGTTGTGTTGTCGCTATGGAGTTTTCAAGGTGCACGCAGGCCGGCGGCCCGCCGTACGAGAAATACCGCGCACCGCAATGAAGCGGTAGAGCACGGTCTCTCAAAACTCAACAGCGTACGGTGCGCAATCGCTGACAAGCGATTGCTTGCCAGAGACATTGCCTTACATCGAGGTCGACGTGATTTCTAGGCGAACCGAGTCATCGGACGAAACCCCTCGAGAGGAGTCACATCAACGAGCTCGGCGCCTACCGGGATAATTGCCCCGGTATCCCTAGAAAGGAGGTGATCCAGCCGCAGCTTCCGCTACGGCTACCTTGTTACGACTTCACCCCAATCATCAACCCTACCTTCGACGGCTGCCTCCCTTGCGGGTTAGCCCACCGGCTTCGGGTATTGCCAACTTTCGTGGTGTGACGGGCGGTGTGTACAAGGCCCGGGAACGTATTCACCGCGACGTTGCTGATTCGCGATTACTAGCAACTCCGCCTTCATGGAGGCGAGTTTCAGCCTCCAATCCGAACCGGGACCGGCTTTTTGGGATTCGCTCCGCCTCGCGGCATCGCAGCCCTTTGTACCGGCCAATGTAGCACGTGTGTAGCCCAAGACATAAGGGGCATGATGACTTGACGTCATCCCCACCTTCCTCCGATTTGTCACCGGCAGTCTCCTATGAGTCCCCGACATAACTCGCTGGCAACATAGGACAGGGGTTGCGCTCGTTGCGGGACTTAACCCAACATCTCACGACACGAGCTGACGACAGCCATGCACCACCTGTGATCGAGTCCCGAAGGAGGACCGTATTTCTACGGCTTTCTCGACCATGTCAAGCCTTGGTAAGGTTCTTCGCGTTGCGTCGAATTAAACCACATGCTCCGCTGCTTGTGCGGGCCCCCGTCAATTCCTTTGAGTTTTAGCCTTGCGGCCGTACTCCCCAGGCGGGGTGCTTAATGCGTTAGCTTCGGCACGGGGGGAGTCGACACCCCCCACACCTAGCACCCATCGTTTACGGCGTGGACTACCAGGGTATCTAATCCTGTTCGCTCCCCACGCTTTCGCGTCTCAGCGTCAGTACCGTACTAGAGAACCGCCTTAGCCACGGGTGTTCTTCCTGATATCTGCGCATTTCACCGCTACACCAGGAATTCCATTCTCCTCTTCCGGACTCTAGCCGCACGGTTTCCATCGACGTCTGAAGGTTAAGCCTCCAGTTTTCACAACGGACCTGTCCGGCCGCCTACACGCTCTTTACGCCCAATAAATCCGGACAACGCTTGCCCCCTACGTATTACCGCGGCTGCTGGCACGTAGTTAGCCGGGGCTTCTTCTGCAGGTACCGTCACCCTCTGGGCTATTAACCCGAGTGGCTTCGTCCCTGCTGAAAGAGGTTTACAACCCGAAGGCCTTCTTCCCCCACGCGGCGTCGCTGCGTCAGGCTTTCGCCCATTGCGCAAGATTCCCCACTGCTGCCTCCCGTAGGAGTCTGGGCCGTGTCTCAGTCCCAGTGTGGCTGATCGTCCTCTCAGACCAGCTACGGATCGTCGCCTTGGTAGGCCATTACCCCACCAACAAGCTAATCCGCCGCGGGCTCATCCTCGATCGGAGGCCGAAGCTACCTTTTCTCACGAGCTCGTAAGCTCGAGAGGCTATCCGGTATTAATCCGGGTTTCCCCGGGCTATCCCAGAATCGAGGGCAGATTACCCACGTGTTACTCACCCGTTCGCCGCTGTCCCCATTCCCGAAGGAATGGTTCTCGCTCGACTTGCATGTGTTAAGCGCGCCGCCAGCGTTCGTCCTGAGCCAGGATCAAACTCTCCGTGAAGGATTGTTTGCCCATAGATGCAGTCAACGAACGACTGCGGGCAATCTTTCGCTTCGAGCTTGAGCTCAAAGTGTCTTCCGCACCGCTACCGAAGTAGCGGAGGGTCGACGGGTTTTAGTTGAAGCCTCACCCCATCTCACATGCCCTGCCGTTGAAGGCCAAAGCCGGCGAGAGGATGAGGTCTCGACGTAAACGCACGCTGTTGAGTTTTCAAAGACCAGTGCCCTGCGGTAGCGGCGTAAAAAAAGCCTCCGACTCGCGCCAGAGGCCTCCAAAGCTTGTGGTGCTGATCGTATCCGATCGAGGCTTGGAGACGCTCCGGTTCGTCGCGGGACAGGGACCTTGCAATCCACCGCGCCTCTCGGAGCGGCCGAGGAACAGTAGCAAACCTGACCGCTCTGTCAAGCGGTTTAGCGCAGTCTGGCGAAGCGGCGCTTGCCGGCCTGAAGCGTCTTGTCGACGAGGTCGGCGCGTGGAACGTCCAGCTCGGTCACCGCGACGCCGTCCACCTTCACGCCATCCTGGCCGATCAGCCGCCGCGCCTCGCTCGTCGAGAGCCCGAACGCGGACGCCAGCAGAGCGGGCAGATGCACCGGATCGCCCTCGGGAAGCGCGATTTCGGGCACGTCCTCGTCGTCTGGCGCCTGGCCTTCCCGCACGACCCGCGTGAAGTGCGCCTCCGCCTTCGCCGCGCCCTCCTCCCCGTGCGAGCGCGCGACGATCGCGCGCGCCAGCGCCAGCTTCGCCTCCATCGGCTCGCCGGCGGGCACCTCGCGCTCGAGCACGAGCCGGTACCACTCCTCGAGCTGGGCGTCCGGGATCCGCATCGCGCGGCCGAACTGCTCCTCCGGCGGCGCTGTCAGCGGGATGTTGTTGCCGAGCGACGAGCTCATCTTCTCCCCGTCCCAGGAGAGGAGGAGCGGCGTCGTCAGCACGACCTGAGGATCGAGGCCGTACGCCTGCATGACCGTGCGGCCCGCGAGCAGGTTGTAGAGCTGATCGGTGCCGCCGAGCTCGACATCGGCCTCGACCGCGACCGAGTCGTAGGCCTGCATCAGCGGGTAGAGCAGCTCCGAGACCGAGATCGGCTCCTGAGCGGCCATTCGCTTGCTGAAGTCGTCGCGCTCGAGGATCTGCGCCACCGTCGTCGTCCGGGTGAGCCGGATCACGTCCGCGAAGTCGAGCTTCGACAGCCATTCGCTGTTGAACCGGACCTCGGTCTTGTCCCGGTCGACGATCTGGAAGGCCTGCTCGACGTAGGTCTTCGCGTTCGCGTCGATCTCCTCGTCGGAGAGGATCGGCCGCTCGGCCGAGCGCCCGGACGGATCGCCGATCCTCGTCGTGTAGTCGCCGACGATGAAGACGCCGACGTGCCCGGCGTCCTGGAACGCGCGCATGCGCTGCAGCGGGATCCCGCGGCCGACGTGGATGTCCGGCGAGGTGACGTCGATGCCCAGCTTCACCCGCAGCGGCCGCCCGAGCTTCAGCTTCTCCTCGAGCCCGCCCGCAGGCAGGACGTCGACGGCGTTACGGGTCAGGGTCTCGATCACGGGCCAGCGATCGTACCCGGAGCGAAGCGACGCTTTAGGGGTCTTGGCGCGGGCGCGGGCTTTGCCCGTGCCCCTGCGCAAGAGAAACGTGGCTCCGCGTGACGCCTTCCGGCGAGGTGCAGCCGCACAGCGCAAGCGAGAGCTCGATCTCGTCCCGCAGCAGCTGGAGCACGCGCGCCGCGCCCGCCTCGCCGTCGCAGGCGAGCCCCCAGAGCGGCGCCCGGCCGGCAAGAACCGCCCGCGCGCCGAGCGCGAGCGCCTTGACGACGTCGGAGCCCCTCCGGATGCCACCGTCCACGTACACCTCGATCCGGCCGGCGACAGCCTCCACGATCTCCGGCAGCAGCTCCGCAGTGGGAGCGACGGCGTCGAGCTGGCGGCCGCCGTGGTTGGAGACGACGATCGCGTCGACGCCGTGCTCGCAGGCGAGCGCTGCGTCCTCGGCGGTCTGGATCCCCTTCAGAACGAGCGGCAGCGGCGACAGCGAGCGCAGCTCGTCGAGGTTCGCCCAGGTGAGAGAGGAGTCGATCGGGCCGAGCGTCTCGAGCGGCGTCGCACCTTCCCACAGGCCGAAGGCGGCCAGGCTCGGCACCGTCAGCTCCGCCGGCACCCGGAAGCCGGTGCGCAGGTCGCGCTCGCGCCGGCCGAGGCGCGGTGCATCGACCGTGAACACCGTCGCGCCGTAGCCGTGCTCGCCCGCTTGCTCGACCAGCGCTCGCGTGATGCCGCGGTCGCGGAAGACGTAGAGCTGGAACCACCGCGGAGCACCCGGCGCGGCTGCCGCCACTTCCTCCGGGGTCGCCGTGGCCATCGTCGAGAGGCACATGAGGGTTCGTGCAGTTGCAGCCGCCCTTGCCATTCCCGGCTCTCCGTCCGGATGGGCGACCCGCTGGAACGCGACGGGCGCGACGAGGAGCGGCATCGAGACCGGCGTGCCGAGCACCGTCGTCGCGGTCGTCACCTCGGAGACGTCGACCAGTACGCGCGGGCGGAGGGACAGGCGCTCCCAGGCCGCGACGTTGCCGGTGAGAACACGTTCGTCGCCGGCGCCCCCGGCGTAGAAGCCGAAGGCGCCGGGGTCGAGCCGCGACTCTGCGAGACGTTCGAAGTCGGCGACGCAGACGGGCTCCACGCCGCCGACCATATCTCCCCCTAGCTCTGCAGCCTCCGTGGTGAGGGCGGCGCATCCAGGTACGCCGGATCGAGTGCCTCGACTCGGGCCGCATACCGGGCTGCCGCGGAGGTGTTTCCGAGGCAGCGCTCGATCAGGCTGTGGTGGTAGAGGCCGTCGACATCGAGCGTCCCCAACCGGAAGGACCGGAGCGAGACGACGCGCGCCTCGGCGCACTTACCGTTCTTGTAGAGCGCCCACGCGAGCACGTGATCGCCTTCGACGCTCGGCCGCTCGGCCTGCCCGCGCCGCGCCCGGTCGAGTGCCGACCGGAAGTTGCGGTCGTGGTTGAGGTCGAACTCGGCTGTCTCGAGCAGGTTGCGGCCGCCGTTCGCCGCGAAGAGCCGCTCGAGCTCGTCGGCACGCTTCCAGGCTTGCTCCGCCCCGGCCTCACGACCAAGCTGGGCAAGGACGTCGCCGAGGCTGGCGGCGAACTCGGGCACCGGGGCAGCGGACGCCGCGCGTGCGTAGAGAACGGCGGCGCCTTCGAGGTCGCCGTTCGCCGCGCGGATGTCCGCGAGGCCGCTCAGCGCGCCTGCGTAGCCCGGCACAAACGCCAGTGCCTCCCGGAAGCGCACCTTGGCTTCGGCAGGCTTGCGCAGGGAGAGCAGCAGGTTCCCGGTCAGCGTCCGGGTCCACGCCGCCGGCTCGCCCACGCCTGCAGAGTCGATCGCAAGCTCCATCGCCTCGCGGGCGCCTGGCAGATCTCCGGTCAGCTCGCGGGCATACGAGATCCGGGCGTACACGTTCGCCGAAGGCCTCAGCGCCGCCATCCGGTCGAACGCGGCGAACGCTTCGGGATAGCGGCCGAGCTCGAGGTTCGCGTCGCCGATCAGGCCGTAGACCACGGCCACGCCGGGCTCGATGGCCTGCGCTCGGCGCGCGAGGGTGAGCGACTCGCTGAAGCGATGTCGCGAGGCGGCGAGCGCCGAGAGCCCGCGTAGCGCCGACGCGTTGCGCGGGTCGAGGCGAAGTGCGCGCTCGAGCGCCTGCTCGGCCCGGGGATAGAGCGCCGGGTTGCCGCTGACGCGCGCTTGCTGCTGGAGCACGAGGCCGCGGGTCGCGGCGCGCTGCGCCTCGGTCGACGGAGCGGCGGTGGCCGTTCCCTCGCGGAACGCGCCGCCGAGCAGCGCGCCGACGGCGAGGATGACGACGATCGTGGTGGCGGCAAGAAGTCTCATCTGTCTCCTTTGGCGCAAAGGAAGGGCCCACCGCAGCAGGCCCTTCCCTCGCGGGTCGAGTTAGGGCTTCTGGTCGCCCTTGCTGTTGGCGAAGCCGGACGCGGGGTCGGCCTCGTACGGGAAGGAGTCACGCGCCGGCACATCGCCGGAGTTGACGCCGTCGCCGAGCGGGACCTTGTTCCCCTTCAGGAATCCGGCCATGACCTGCTCCGCGATGTCGATCACGTCGTCGCCGAGCCGGCGGCCGTTCGGGAAGCCGCCGTTGTCGCCCCCGATCACGCCCATGCGGCTGACCTTGCCCGCCGGAGTAACCGGGATCGAGTAGTTCAGCCGCAGCATGTCCGCGACCGTGTTGCCGGTGAAGTTGAGACCCTTCACGCCGGTGCCGAAGACGGCGACGAGGTCGTCGCGGTTGTCCTCGGGCGCGTTCAGCTTGTAGAGGTCGTTCATCAGCTTCGCGAGGACCGGCTTGATGACCGGGCCGGCGAACTGCTTGTCGTTCACGGGCTGCGAGCGGTTCCACACGTCCTTGAAGGGCGTCGGGACGACGACCTCGTTGACGAGCGGGTTGCCGAGCCGCGACACCTGCGTCCAGCCGCGCCGGAGCTTGTTGCCCACGGTCACGTTCTGACGCTCGGTCGAGGCCCAGACGCCGATCGTGCTGTTGTTGGCCTTCAGCTCCGAGATCGGGATCTGCAGGGCGATGGCGTGCACGGCGTAGCCGGCGAAGAAGTCCTTGCCGCCGCCTGCGTTGCCGGTGCCCTTGCGGATGGCCACGAGGTCGAAGATCGCCCCGATGTCACCGTAGAACGCGTCGTCGCGCTGGCCGGCGAAGATCGAGATGCCGTCCTTCTTGACGATCGCCTGCTCGGCGAGGTTCCGGTAGTTCGGCGTCGAGCGGGGGCCGATGTTGTTCGGCGGCGTCTTGCCGCGGGCGAACAGCTTCTTGTTCCGCCACATCGACCACTCCTGGACGGTGTTGCCCAGGAACGCCGGGCCGGCCGTGCGGCCGAAGCGGAACTCGTAGACGATGTCCGGCCGTGCGTCGCCCGTCCGGTCGATGTTGATCTTGTACTTCGCGCTCGGCGAGAACGTGTAGTAGTTCGGGCCGGCCGCCGGATCCTCAGCGGGGATCCAGTTGGAGACGATCGTCACGGTGTCCGGCTTGTCCGGGCTCCGGAACGCGTACAGGTCCGTGTTGTCCGCGCTCGGATCCTCCGAGATCAGCGGCGCTTCACGGTGACTCGAGGCGGTGCCGGCGCTTGGCCCGGTGCCCACGACTGCGGCTGCAAGCGCCGAGATCGTGACTGCTCCGAGGGCGGCGGCCGCCAGTGCTGCCTTCTTCATGTCCCACACTCCTGGTGGTCGATTGACGGCACTTGTTCGAGCCGGGTTCGGGATCGGTTCGAATCGAATTTTCGGGCCGAACCGATCGCCCAGCTCGTGCGAACCAGAGGCGTGCTCGCTTACGCTCAACCGGTCACCGTGCGTAGCCGCGACCTCGCTCATCTCTCCGACGAGGCGCTTGTCGCCCTCGTCTCGCGCTCGGACGAAACCGCGCTCGCGGAGCTCTACGACCGGGTCGGCGGGGTCGCATACGGACTGGCCTACCGGATCCTCCGCGACGAGTCGCTGGCGGAAGATGCGGTCCAGGAAGCGTTCCTCGGGCTCTGGCGGAGCGCCGGCTCGTTCATCCCCGAGCGCGCCAAGGCCTCGACGTGGATCCTGACCCTCGTCCATCGCCGTGCGGTCGACCTCGTCCGGCGCGAACAGCGGCGACGCACCGAATCGCTCGAAAGCGCCCCGGAACCGTCGGAGGGCTCGGCCGAGGAAGCGGCGTGGCTCAGGCTCGACCGAGCGCGAGTGCAGACAGCGCTCGCGGAGCTCCCCGACCAGCAGCGCGAGGCGATCGAGCTCGCCTATTACGGCGGTTACACCCAGTCGGAGCTCGCCGAGCGGCTCGGCGAGCCGCTGGGCACGATCAAGAGCAGAATGTTTGCGGGTCTGTCGCGCCTGCGGCAACTCCTGGACGACGATGCGGAGAGGAATTCATGGACGTTCACGAGCTGACCGCCGGCTACGCGCTCGACGCGCTCGACCCGGCGGAGCGCGAGACCTTCGAGGAGCACCTCTCCTCGTGCGAGCGCTGCCGCGAGGAGCTCCAGGGCTTCTGGCAGGTCTCCGGCGCACTCGCGTACGCCGCCGACGGGCCGATGCCGCCCGCGTCTCTGCGCGGCCGGATCCTCGAGCAGGCGCGCAGCGAGCGGTCGAACGTGGTGCCGCTGCGGCCGCGCCGCGTCCTCGTCCCCGCGCTGTCCGCCGTCGCGGCCGTCGCGGCGGTGGCAGCGATCGGGCTCGGCATCTGGGCGGCGACGCTCTCCAGCGATCTCGACCAGTCCCGGAGCGTGAGCGAGCTGCTCAGCGATCCGGACGCGCGCACCTACCGGAGCGACGGCGGGAAGGCCGACCTCGTCGTGACGCCGAGCGGAGATGCCGCGCTCGTCGTCCGGGACCTCGCCCCCGCCCCTGAAGGCAAGGACTACGAGATCTGGGTCTTCGAGGACGGTGTCCCGCAGCGGGCGGGGCTCTTCGAGGAGCCGGGCGTGGCGCTGCTGACGCGGCAGGTCGAGCCCGGGCAGATGGTCGCCGTCACGCTCGAGCCTGACGGCGGCCTCGACGCACCCTCTGGTGCGCCACTCATCACCGCCTCCGCCGCCTGACGCCCGCGGACGGTGCGGTCTGCGGCCCGCAAGACACCTGTAGCCCGCACCATCGCCGGCTCCTGACGGGCACATGCTCATCGGACTGCCTCACGAGACCGAAGGAGTCCGTCATCGCAGCTACATGGTCCCAGCCCCGCACCACCGAAACACGCGAACGGCACGCTGCCCCAGCCCCCGTCGCGGTGGCGCCCGTCGTCACCGCCCACGACCTCACACGCCAGTACGGCAACGGCGAGACCGCCGTCCATGCCCTCCGCGGCGTCTCCGTCGAGATTGCAAGCGGCCAGCTGACTGCAGTGATGGGCCCTTCCGGGTCCGGCAAGTCGACGCTCATGCACATCCTCGCGGGCCTCGACAAGCCCACCAGCGGTGACGTCTACGTCGCCGGCACGGCGATCGGCGAGCTCAACGACACCAAGCTGACGAAGCTGCGTCGCGAGCACATCGGCTTCATCTTCCAGTTCTTCAACCTGCTGCCGATGCTGACGGCGAAGGAGAACATCGTCCTTCCCCTCTCGATCGCCGGCGTCAAGCCCGACCCCGAGTGGCTCGAGGAGCTGACGACCGCGGTCGGCCTCACCGAGCGTCTGTCGCATCGTCCCTCCGAGCTCTCGGGCGGACAGCAGCAGCGCGTCGCGATCGCCAGAGCACTGGTCTCGAAGCCGACGGTGATGTTCGCCGACGAGCCGACGGGCAACCTCGACTCCCGGACGAGCTCCGAGATCCTCGCGCTCCTGCGCGAATCGGTCTCGAGCTACGGCCAGACCACCGTGATGGTCACCCACGATGCGCACGCAGCCGCGATTGCCGACCGCATCCTGTTCCTCGCCGACGGCCTGATCGTCAAGGACCTCGGCCCGTCGACGTCGCACGAGATCCTCGAAACGCTCCAGGAAGTGACGACTCGATGATCGGCGTCGCCCTCAAGGGACTGCTCGGTCGCAAGCTCCGTGCGATGCTGACGGCGTTCGCGATCGTCCTCGGCGTCGCGATGATCAGCGGCGCGTTCGTGCTCACCGACACGCTCGGCAAGAGCTTCGACCAGACCTACACCGACTCGTACAAGGCCACCGACGCGGTTGTCAGCTCGAAGGCCGCGATCAAGACCGACGACGGAACCGAGGCGCCGGCCTTCTCGGCCGCTGTGCTCGGGAAGATCGAGAACCTCCCCGGCGTCCAGGTCGCGCAGGGCTCGATCGAAGACGAAGTCAGGCTCGTGGACGCTCAGGGCAAGGCGATCGGGAAGCCCGGGAGCGGTACCGCGATCGGCGTCGATTCCGCCGCCGACCAGAGCCTCAACCCGCTCCAGCTCGTCCGGGGGCAGTGGCCCCGGGGCGACGGGCAGATCGCAGTGGACGTGGCGACGGCCGAGACGCAGCAGTTCGAGGTCGGACAGACCATCGGCGCGTTCGGCGACGGCCCGCTCGAGCAGTACCGGATCAGCGGCATCGTCCGCTTCGGCTCGGAGAGCTCGCTCGGCGGCGTCACGATCTCCGTCTTCGACCTCGCGACGGCCGAGCGGCTGTTCGACAAGCGCGGCGAGCTCGACCTGATCCGCGTCGGCGCCGACGAAGGTGTGTCGGATGCCGAGCTGATCACGCAGATCGACCCGCTCTTGTCGGAGACGACACAGGTGCAGACCGCGACCGCCCAAGCGGCCGACGACAGCGCTGAGAGCCAGGACGGCCTGAACGTGATCAAGTACTTCCTGCTCGGCTTCGGAGGCATCGCGCTCTTCGTCGGCAGCTTCGTGATCGCCAACACGCTCGCGATCACGGTCGCGCAGCGCATGCGTGAGTTCGCGACGCTGCGGACGCTCGGCGCCTCGCGGCGTCAGGTGCTGACCTCGGTCGTGCTCGAGTCGGTCGTCGTCGGAATCGTCGGCTCGATCCTGGGGCTCTTCCTGGGGCTCGGGATTGCGGTCGGCCTGACCGCCGTCCTCGAGGCGACCGGCGTCGACCTGCCGAGCGGCGAGCTCGTCTTCTCCACACGGACGATCCTCGTGAGCCTCGGCGTCGGCACGCTGATCTCGCTGCTGGCGAGCCTGCGGCCGGCCGTCCGCGCCACCCGCGTCGAGCCGATCGCGGCCGTCCGCGAGGGTGCGGTCATGCCCGCGTCGCGGTTCGCCCGCTACGCACTGGCGACGTCGGCGCTCGTCGGCGCAGCCGCGATCGCCCTCTTCTCGTACGGCGTCTTCGCGGGCGGTGTCGGGATCATGATGCGAATCGTCGCGCTCGTGGCCGGCGTCCTGCTCCTGTTCGTGGGCGTCGCCATGATCGCCTCACGGGTCGTCCGTCCACTCGCGTACATGCTCGGCTCACCGGGCGCCCGCTTCGGCGGCACCGCCGGCAACCTCGCTCGCCAGAACGCGGTCCGGAACCCGACCAGAACGGCCTCGACGGCCGCCGCCGTGATGATCGGGCTCGCCCTGATCACGTTCGTTGCGGTCATCGGCCAGGGGTTCAAGACCTCGTTCACGGGTGCGGTCAACGAGCTGTTCGTCGGCGACTACTCCGTGTCCGCCGGCAACAACGGCGAGCTGCTCACGAACAAGGCCGCCGCTGCAGTGGCCAAGGCACCTGGCGTCACGGCCGTGTCGGAGATCCGCTCCGGCGACGCGAAGGCGGGCGGCAAGACGGTGCTCGTCACCGGTGTCGACGCGAACCTGAGCAAGGTGGTCGACATCGCGTGGGCCAGCGGCTCCGACAGCGTTCCCGGCGAACTCGGCCGCGACGGCGCGTTCATCACCAAGCGCTACGCCGAGGACAACGCCCTCCAGACCGGCTCGGCCCTGACGGTCGAGACCCCGAACGGCAAGTCCCTCCGACTTCACGTCGAGGGCGTCATCGACCCGCCCAAGGGCGGCTCGCCGTTCGGTCAGGTCTCGATCTCGACGGGCGTGTTCGATGCCTCGTTCGCGAACCACGACAACGACCTCACCCTCCTGAACGTCGAGGGCGGGCCTTCCGAGGAGAGCACTGCGTCGCTCACAAAGAGCCTCGCGGCATTCCCGGCGGCCGTGGTCGAGACACGTGACGAGTTCAAGAGCACCCGCACCGGCGAGATCACGAAGATGCTGAAGATCCTGTACGCGCTGCTCGGGCTGTCGGTGATCATCAGCCTGTTCGGCGTCATCAACACGCTCGTGCTCTCGGTCTTCGAGCGCACGCGCGAGCTCGGGATGCTGCGGGCGATCGGCATGACCCGCCGGCAGGTACGCCGGATGATCAGGCACGAGAGCGTCGTCACGGCGCTGATCGGCGCCACGCTCGGGATCGCGGTGGGGATGTTCCTCGCCGTGATCACGACGACGGCGCTCTCGCAGTACGGGATCGTCTTCGCGGTGCCCTACGGGACCCTCGGAGTCTTCGTCGGCGTCGCGATCATGGCCGGGATGCTGGCCGCGATCCTGCCCGCGAAGCGGGCCTCGAAGCTGAACGTCCTCGAGGCGCTGCAGTACGAATAACGACCGTGGGTGGGCCCGCAACCGCGGGCCCACCCACAACCGCGCTCGAGCGAGCCCGACGGGAAGTGGTCACGAAGCTCTGACGAATGCGTTCCGATCCGCTCCCTACACTCGTTCGCATGAGCGAGCTGAAGCCCGCACTGACACGGCTGTTCGGATTCGAGGACTTCCGCCCCGGCCAGGAACAGGTCGTCCGCGCCGCCGTGGACGGCCGCGACACGCTCGCGCTGATGCCGACCGGCTCCGGCAAGTCGCTCACCTACCAGCTCGCCGCGATGCTGCGACCGACGCCGACACTCGTCCTCTCGCCGCTGATCGCGCTGATGAAGGACCAGGTCGACAAGCTGCCGCCGGAGGTGGCGGAGCAGTCGACGCTGATCAACTCCTCGCTCGGCGCGGACGAGGCGGCAGCTCGGCTGCGCGGGGTGTCCGAAGGCCGCTACCGGATGCTCTACGTGGCACCTGAGCGGTTGCGGCAGCGGAGCTTCCTCGAGGCCATCGCCGGCATCGACGTCGGGCTCGTGGTGATCGACGAGGTCCACTGCGTGAGCATGTGGGGCCACGACTTTCGGCCCGACTACCTCTTCATCCGGCGCGCGCTCGACGCGCTCGGAAAACCTGCGATCCTCGGGATGACCGCGACCGCCACGCCGGCCACCGAGCGGGAGATCGCGACGGCGCTCGGCCGCGAGCCGGAGATCGTGCGGACGAGCGTCGTCCGCCCCAACCTCCGCTACGACGTCGAGCTCGTCGACGGCGAGGAGGCGCGGCTGAGGACACTCGTCCGCCGCCTGCACGAGCTGCGCGGCGCCTCGGCAATCGTCTACGCGCGCTCCCGCCGCAGCTGCGAGACCCTGGCCCGGACGTTGCGCGTGCACGATCTCGCGGCCGTGCACTACCACGCCGGCCTGGAGCCGGAAGAGCGCTCGGCGGCGCAGGAGGCGTTCATCGAGGGCCGCATCCAGACGGTCGTCGCGACGACGGCGTTCGGGATGGGGATCGACAAGCCCGACATCCGGCTCGTTGCCCTGTACAACTATCCGGAGTCGCTCGAGAGCTACGTCCAGATGGTCGGCCGGGCCGGTCGCGACGGCCGCGCGTCCGACACGCTCCTGCTCGCGAGCCGCGCCGACTCGCAGCAGCTGCGCCGGTTCGCGCGCTCGGACATTCCGACCGTCGCCGACCTCCGCGCGCGTCTACGCGCAGCTGCGGGGCCGGCGCGAGGTCTCGCCCGACGAGTTGGGCAGCGAGCCGCGATCCGCGGGTGCTGGTGGGGATGCTCGAGCAGGTCGGGCTCGTCCACCGCGGCTTCGACGCGGGCCGGGCGATGCAGATCGAGGTGCCCGAGCCGCCGGCCGACGCGGCCGAGCGGATCGACCTGCTGCTCGCGCGCTACGAGCAGGAGGCTCTGGCGCGCGCCGACCGGCTCGTCAACTTCGCGGAGTCCAGGCTCTGCCGCCACCGGCAGGTCGCGGAGCACTTTGGCGAGACGCTGCCGGAGGACTGTGGGATGTGCGACATCTGCTCACCGGTTGCGGTGGCAGCCGTCGAGGAGGCTGCAACCGCCCCGCTGCCTGACGACATCGCCGGCGCGATCCACGGTGCGGTGCTCGACCTACGCTGGCCGCTCGGGCGGACGGGCCTGACGGCGATGCTGCGCGGGTCGATGAGCGCTCCCCGCTCGGCGCAGCGCTCCCCGCACTTCGGGCTGCTCGCCTCCGCCACCCAGGCGGAGGTCAAGCGCTGGATCCAGCTGCTCGAGGTGGCAGGGGCGCTCGAGGCGTTCGAGAGCGACGACGGCTTCCGGCTGCTGCGGGCGGTGCCCGGAGCAGAGCTGCCGCGGATCGGATCGCCGACCAGCGCCGGCCCCGCCGACGAGGGGCTGTTCGAGCGCCTGCGCGCGTGGCGGCTCGAGCGCGCACGGGTCGACGAGGTGCCCGCGTACGTCGTCCTCCACGACGCGACGCTCCGCGAGCTCGCGACGGCAAAGCCGGCTTCCGAGCTCGACCTCGCGGCGGTGAAGGGGTTCGGGCCGACCAAGCTCGAGCGTTACGGCGAAGACGTCCTCGCCGTGATCGCGGCGGCCTAGGAGGGTTTTGGCGGAATGGTGCTCGTCGACGGGGTGCGATGCTCGTTCCGAGGCAAGGACGCAGGGAGCGCCGATAGCGGTTGCTATCGGCGCGACGGAGGACGCCGCATCGGGGCGAGCAGCGCGGCCCGGCGGCACAGCCACTATGTCGCCAAAACCTCCTAGTCCTGAATCAGAGCTAGAATCAAGCCCTTGCGGTCGTTCAGCAAGAACCCACCGGCGCGTCGTCGCCGGATCCGCAAGCTTCGCCTCCTTGCGCTCCTCACCGTCCTCGTACTCGTCGGGTCGGTGTCGTTCAGCTTCGGGCTGATCCGCGCGACAGCAAGCGAGATCGGATCGGGCAAGTTCGACCCGCAGAAGCAGCTCGCCAACCAGGTCAACGGTTACATCTACGACTCGAACGAGACCTCGCCGCGCGTCCTCGCGGTCCTGCGCGGCTCCGAGGCGCGAACGCTGGTCGAGTACGACGACATCGCCGACCCGATGCGCCACGCGATCGTGGCGATCGAGGACCGGCGCTTCTGGGAGCACGACGGCATCGACCTGCGCGGTATCGGGCGTGCGCTGGTCGCGGACATCCGACAGCAGAAAGTCGTGGAGGGCGGCTCGACGATCACGCAGCAGTTCGTCAAGAACGCGCTCGACCGCGATCAGAAAACGATCGGCCGCAAGGTGCGCGAGGCCGCGTTCGCCTGGCAGCTCGAGCGCGACGACGAGAACTGGCCGAAGAGGCGGATCCTGACGGCGTACCTGAACACGATCTACTTCGGAAACGGCGCCTACGGCGTACAGCAGGCGGCGCTGACCTACTTCGATCACGGCGCGAAGGACCTGACGATCGCCGAGTCAGCGCTCCTCGCTGGAATCCCGGCCGACCCCAACCGCTACGACCCGGTCGCGAATCCGGAGGCCGCGCTGATGCGGCGCGAGCTCGTGCTGAAGGCGATGCTCGAGGTGTCGAAGATCACGCCGGCGCAGTACGCGCAGGCAAACGCAACCGACCTGCCCAAGCCCGAGGACGTCCGGCTCCCCGGCACGGAAGGGCCGGCCCAGCACTTCGTCAACTACGTCAAGCAGCAGCTGATCGACAAGTACGGCTCGGCGCAGGTCTTCGGCGGCGGGCTGAAGGTGAGAACGACGATCGACCTCGAGCTTCAGCAGCAGGCGCGCGACGCGATCTCGAAGTGGCTGACCAACCCCGAAGGCCCATCGGCAGCGCTCGTGGCGATCGATCCGCGCAACGGTGCGGTCCGCGCGATGGTGGGCGGCAACAACTACCGTAAGAGCCAGTTCAACCTCGCCGTCCAGGGCGTCCGCCAGCCCGGTTCGGCCTTCAAGCCGTTCGTGCTCGCGACCGCCCTCCGGCAGGGAATCTCGCCGGCGACGCACTTCGAGTCGAAGCCGCAGGCGATCAATCTCGGCGACAAGTACTGGGTCGTCGGGAACTACGACGACCAGTACAACGGCTCGATCGACCTCGAGACCGCGACGATCGAGTCGGACAACGCCGTCTATGCGCAACTGACCCAGCTCGTCGGCTCGAAGCACGTCGCCGAGACGGCCAGGCGGCTCGGGATCCGGAGCAAGCTCGACGGCTACTACGCGATCGGGCTCGGCGCGGAGGCCGTGACGCCGCTCGAGCTCGCACGGTCCTACGCGACACTCGCGCACGGCGGTCGCCGCGTCGACGGAACGATCTTCCAGAACCGGCCTCGGGTGATCACGGAGATCGTGCAGCGAGGCAAGGAGCTGGTCAACGCGCCGAAGGCGTTCGACGCGCTCAGCTCCACGCAGGCGGGCGTGATCAACTCGATCCTGCAGCAGGCCGTGCGGTACGGCACGGGCAAGCGCGCGTACCTGCCGAATCGCCCCATGGCCGGGAAGACGGGGACGACCGAGAACTACGGCGACGCGTGGTTCGTCGGCTACACGCCGCAGCTGGTAGTGGCCGTGTGGGTCGGCTACCCGACGACGCTGAAGCCGATGCTGACGGAGTTTCAGGGCGACGCGGTGACGGGCGGCAGCTTCCCGGCGCTGATCTGGAAGTCGTTCGTCGAGAAGGCGCTGCAGGGCGAGGAGCCGGAGGGCTTCCCCTATCCGAACGTCCCCTACGCCGCGCCGAAGCTCGTCACCCGCCGCGGCGACAAGCTGCTGCTCGACAACGGCCGCTGCAAGTCCCGCCAGGAGATCGTCTACTTCGCGGGCATGGGCCCGACGAAATCCGCGAACTGCCTCGTGAACGAGGTCGAGGTGCCCGACGTGCGCCGGCTGACCGCCGCCGAGGCGCAGATCCGCGTCGAGGCGCAGCCGCTGACGCCCAGGCTCCTCTACAAGCCGGCGGAGCCGCGGCAGCGGGTCGGGATCGTCGTCGACCAGGAGCCCGAGGTCCGGCTACCGCTCCTCGTACGACCGGATCCTGCTCACCGTCTCGAAGGCGACGCACGGCGTGATCCCGAACCTCGTCGGCAAGAGCCTCGACGACGCCCGCCTGCGGCTGAAGAAGCTGAAGCTCGAGCCACGGATCAGCTGGAGCCCTGCGAAGGCGAAGCAGGCCGGGACCGTGCTCGAGCAGCGGCCGAAGGCCGGGCTCGCCGCGGCGCCTGGGATGCGGATCGAGCTCGTGGTCGCTCGAGCGCCTACGACGCGCGCAACGGCCGGCTGAGGTAGCGCGAGCCCGCCGCGGCGTACCGCCAGGGGCGCTCGACGGCAACGCTGATCCCGATCCGCGTCCCCGCCACGACCTCAGGCGGAGTCTCCGCCCGGAGGAGCTCGAACGGAGGCGCATCGAGCGGAAGCCCATCGTGCTCGCGCGTGACCGCGAGCGCCTGGCAGAGCCGCCCGGGACCGGAGCAGAGGAGCCTGGGCTCGACGAGGCCGCGGCGCTCCCGCATCTGCTCGATCCCCGTCAGGGGCTCGAGCGCCCGGACGAGCACCGCGGCCGCGCTCCCCTCCTCCTCGCAGACGAGGTTCAGACACCAGTGGATCCCGTAGGAGCGGTAGACGTAGGCGCGACCCGGCGGGCCGAACATCGACGCGTTGCGCGGTGTCCGGCCGCGAAACCCGTGCGCCGCCGGGTCGTCGGCGTCGTAGGCCTCGACCTCGACAATCGTCCCGCCGACACCGTCGACGAGCAGTGTCGCGCCGATCAGGTCGGGTGCGACCTCGTGGACGCTGCGCGCGAAGAACTCCCGTGCGAGGCTCAGAAGAGCTGCGACGCCTCTCCGGGCCTGCTCGACGACTCGAGCAGCTTGCGGGCGCGGCGGCCGAGATCGGCGAGATCGACGCGGCCGCTGGCGGCGTCGTCGGCGAGCCGCTCGGCCAGGGAGAGCGCCTCGTCGAGCAGCGGCGAGCCGGCGGGCTCCTGGCCCATGTCGTGGAGGATCGTCCGCTCCGTCCGCGACGCGATCAGCGGATCGGCGACTCCCTCGACCCAGACGAGCGTCCGCTGGCCGCCGCCCCGGTCGTCGCCGGTGATCGGCTGCAGCGCGTAGATCTTGTCCGCGCGCGCGTACTTGCCGAAGCCGAGGAAGACCATCCGCCCGTCCATGCGTCGATTATCGCGCACGTGCGGGCCGGAACCACAGCGCGTAGATCGCGATCGCGGCGGCGAGGATCGCGAGCCAACCGACGGAGAGCTCAGGCCGGAGGACGCTTTCGAGGTGGTAGTCGACTGAGCCACGCTTCCAGAGCTGCTCGTTCCAGGCGTCCTGGACGGCGTTCCCGAGCCCATAGGCGAGCATGAGCGAGAGATAGGCCGCGAGGCCTCGCGTCAGTGGCGCGCGAGAGAGCGCGAGCGCGGTGAGCGCCAGCAGCACGCCTGCCGTGCCGTGGTGAAAGCCGAGATGCACAGCCGCGAGCCCCGCGTCGCGCACCGGCGGGATCTCCTCACCCATGAAGACGTCGCTCGGGAAGTAGAACCCGGTCTCGGCGGCGAGCCACGGCAGGGCGAGCAGCAGCAGGAGGAAGCCGATGACGAGACGGAGCAGGTCACCGCGTGCGTGCCGCGCGAACGCGACACCGCTCGTCAGCCCTGCCGCCACCGTCAGTCCGAGCGCCAGCGCCACGCCGAGCGCAGGCACGACGTTGATCCACCGCGCATCCAGGTCGTCCTGATCGACGACGCCGGGTAGAGCGGTGACGGCACACAGCACAATCGCCGCCCAGACGAGTAGCCGCGGCCCGCCGGCGATCGCCGCGAGGGCGATCGCGCCGAGCGCGAGGGGGAAGTTGAGCAGGACGAGCGTGCGCCCCAGCCCGCCCGCGAGATCACCGCTCCGGTCGACGTTGTAGAGCACCTCGGGCGCAAGCCGCGAGTAGGTGACGAGCGTCGCCAACGCCTGGAGCCCGACGACGCCCCAGACGGCGACCGCCTCGGCTGGAAGGGCTAGGCCAGCGCGGCCGCGAGCGCCTCGGCGACTCGTTCCTGGTCCTCCGCTTCGATCGCGGTGAAGAACGGGAGCGCGAGGGTCCGCTGCGAGAGATCCTCCGAGATGGGACAGAGACCTTCGCGGAAGCCGTACCGCTCGCGCATGTAGGCCTGGAGGTGGATCGACGGCAGGTAGCGGGAGGTCGCTATCCCCTGCCGCTCGAGCTCGGCGATCACGCGCTCGCGGTCGGTGCCGCGCGTGAGCGTCACGACATAGACGAACCAGGAGCGAACGTGGTCGGCGTCATCGGCGAGCGGAAGCTCCAACCCGTCGACGCCTTCTAGTAGCTCGGCGTAGCGTGCCGCCGCGGCCTGCCTGAGCGAGAGGATCCGGTCGAGCTTCTCGAGCTGCCCGATCCCGAGCGCGGCGCTGATGTCGTCGATGCGGTAGTTGTAGCCGAGCCGCGCGTGGTCGAGCCAGCCGCCGCCGTCGGCGCGCCCCTGGTTGCGCATGCTGACGAGTCGCTGCCAGGTCTCCTCGTCGTGCGTGGTGACCATCCCGCCCTCACCCGTCGTCATCTGCTTGTTCGGATAGAAGGCGAAGACGGCGTCGACCCCGTGCGAGCCGAGCCAGCTCCCCTTGTACTCCGAGCCGAGCGCCTCGCAGGCGTCCTGGATCAGCACGAGGCCGTGCTGCTCGGCGAGCTCACGCAGTGGGTCGAGCTCGCAGGGATAGCCGAAGATGTCGACCGCGACGATCCCCTTCGTCCGCTCGGTGATCGCGGCCTCGACGGCGGCGGGATCGAGGTTCAGCGTCCGCTCGTCGACGTCCGCGAAGACCGGGGTCGCCCCCTCGTAGATGAAGCAGTTGGCCGAGGCGACGAACGAGTACGGCGTCGTGATCACCTCGTCGCCTTCTCCCAGGCCGGCGATCGCGCAGAGCAGGTGCAGCCCGGCGGTGCCGGACGACACCGCGGCCGCATAGGGCGCGCCGACCTTCTCCGCGAAGAGCTCCTCGAAGCGATCGATGGAAGGCCCGAGCGAGAGCCGGCCGGACCGGAGCACTTCGAGCACGAGCTCCTCGTCCCGCTCGTCGACGAACGGCGACGAGAGCGGGATGCTTCGGATGTCGGCCCTCACGCTTCCGCGGGAGCCTTGTCGGCGACCGTGACGCGGTCGAGCCAGTGACCCCAGCGGTCCGACTTGCCGCGCACGGTGTCGAGATAGGCCTGCTGCAGCTCGAGCGTGACGGGTCCCGCACCGATCTCGTGATCGTCGACGGAGCGCACCGGAGTCACCTCGGCGGCGGTGCCGGTCATGAAGATCTCGTCGGCGAGGTAGAGGTCGGTGCGAATGAGGTTCGCCTCCTCGACGACGTAGCCGAGGTCCTGCGCGATCAGGATGACGGTTTCGCGCGTGATCCCGGGCAGGATCGACATCGAGAGCGGCGGCGTCACGATCTTGCCGTCCTTGACGACGAAGATGTTCTCACCTGGCCCGTCTGCGACGTACCCCTCGTCGTTGAGCATGATCGCCTCGTCGTAGCCGGCGCGCTGGGCCTCGTGGACGGCGAGCATCGAGTTGAGATAGATCCCGGTCGCCTTGGCCGCGTGCGGAATCGTGTTCGGGCCGATGCGCTTCCAGGAGGAGATCTTCGTGCGGATGCCGATCTTGGCGTTCTCGTCCCCGAGATAGTTCCCCCACGGCCAGCTCATGATCACGACCTCGACCGGGTTGCCCTTCGTGTGCACGCCCAGCTCGCCGTAGCCGTAGAACGCGAACGGGCGCAGGTAGCACTCCGGCAGCCCGTTGCGGCCGATCAGCTCGTGCGTGGCGCTGCGGATCTCGTCGACCGTGAACGGGAGCTCCATGTACAGGAGCTGGGCCGAGTTGTGCAGCCGTTGCAGATGCTCCCTGAGCCGGAAAACGGCAGGGCCGTCCGGTGTCTCGTAGCAGCGGATGCCCTCGAAAACACCAGTGCCGTAGTGGAGCCCGTGCACGCCGACGTGCACCTTCGCGTCGGCCCAGTCGATGAACTCGCCGTTCATCCAGATCGTCTCTGTCTCACGCATCACTTTTCTCCTCTCGAACCTGATTCAGAATCGTATGTGGAGTCCTCGACGGCGTCCATCGGTACGGCGCGTGCGAGCTTGACGAGGACGCTCGGGTGCATGGCGGCCATGTGGGTGTCGGAGCCTGCGCCGACCCAGACCATGTCGTGGGCGAGCAGGCTCTGGTCGATCAGCACGCGATCGATGTTCGGAAGCGGGAAGGGTGCAACCGACCCGGGCGCAAAGCCCGTCGCCTCCTCGACCTGAGGCCCTCGCGCGATCCGCGCTTCGACTGCGCCAGCAGCCAGCGCGATCTTTGCGAGGTCGGCGCGGCGGTCACCGGGGACGAGCGCCACGACGGGCCGGCCGTCGCAGAGGACGACGATCGACTTGACGATCTGGTCGATCGGACAGCCGGCGGCGCGGGCAGCCTCCTCGGCGGTCGCGGTACCCGACTCGAGCTCTTCGAGCCTTGCCTCCGCTCCTGCCGACCGCAGATACGCGGCGACCCGTTCGACGGGCTCGGGCCAGCTCTCGCGCACGAACGAAGCCTACCGGCTGCTGCGAAACCCAACTCGGGCGTTCCCCGTTGTCTCTTTCGACAGCGCCGTGGATGACGGGAGGCAGTGTGAACAGCAGCGAAGGCGAGAGGATCGCGCGCACCGAATCGCTCTTCCGCGAGGTGAACGAGCGGATCGCCGAGTCGGCCGAGCGGTTCGAGGCCGACGAGACCAAGTTCGTCTGCGAGTGCGCCGACCCGACCTGCACCGAGCGCGTCGAGGCGACGCTCGACGAATACGAGCGGGTCCGTGAAGACGGGGCGACCTTCCTCCTCGTCAACGGTCACGAGGACGAGCGGATCGAAGCGATCGTTCGTGAGGACGGAGACCGCGCAGTCGTCGCGAAGCGCCACCCGCTCGTGGCGCCGGTCGCACGCAAGCTCGACCCGCGGACCGCCTAGATGCCGCGGCGAACGCGCCGGCGGTAGTCGGCGTAGCCGGGGAACCGCTCGGCGAGGTGACGCTCCTCGACACCGGCCTTGAGGTGCCAGAGGACGGCGAGCACCGACGCCGCAACGGTCGCCGGCACGCTCGCGAGCAGGCCGTAGCCGAGAAAGAGCAGCAGGCCGGCGACATAGATCGGGTGCCGGACGGCGCCGTATGGACCGCGCTCGACGAGCTTCGCCTCGTCGCTCGGTCGCGGGTAGGGCGTCAGAGCCGGGCCGAGCGTCCAGCCGGCCCAGACGGCGAGTCCGAGGCCGCCGAGGATCAGCGGCAGGCCGGCGAGCCGAAGCCAGGTGGGCCAGACCGGCGGAAGCGCGCCGAGCACGAGAACCATGGCCATGAGCAGAAACTGGGCCCAGACCCAGCCCGCTCCTCTAGCCGAGTGAGATGAAATGGAATCCGTCGAATCCCTCCGCCCGGATCCGATCGACGAGCTCCGCCGGCGGCTCGGAGTCGATCGCAAGCGCCATCAACGCCTTGCCTCCCTCCTTCGTCCGCGACACCGCCATGTTCGCGATGTTGACGCTCGCCTCCCCGAACATCGTCCCGACGCGCCCGATCACCCCAGGCACGTCGTCGTAGCGGAAGAAGACCATCAACGGCGAGAGCTGGAGGTCGATCGCGAAGCCGAGCGCACCGGCGAGGAAGAGGCGTGGCTCGGGCCCGATCGTCGTGCCGGAGACCTCGACCTCGTCGACGGCGACGGTGACGAGGTTCGTGTAGTCGCGCGCAGCCCCGGAGCGCTGCTCGGTCACCTCGATCCCCCGCTCGGCTGCGATCACCGGCGCGTTGACGTAGTTGACGGCCTGGTCGACGCGGCCCTGGAAGGCACCGTTCAGCGCCGCCACCGTCAGCAGCCTGGTGTCGTGCCCGGCGATCCCGCCGTTGAACGTGAGCCCGATCCGGCGCGGATGGCCGCCCGCGAGCTCGACCGCAAGCCGGCCGAGCTTGGCCGCTAGGGGGATGTACGGGCCGAGCACCTCGAGATCCTCGGCGCCGACGACGGGGATGTTGACGGCGTTCGTGACGAGCCCGCCTTCGAGGGCAGCCACCACCTGCTCGGCCACGATCAGGCCGGCGCGGTCCTGCGCCTCGTCGGTCGAGGCCGCGAGGTGCGGCGTCGTGACGACGTTCTCGAGCCCGAGGAGCTCGCCTTCGTACGGCTCGGCCGAGAAGACGTCGAGCGCGGCGCCCGCGACCTTGCCGGAGCGGATCGCCGCCGCCAGGGCCGGCTCGTCGACGAGCTCGCCGCGCGCGGCATTGACGATCCGGACGCCGTCTCGCATCCTCGCGATCACGTCCGCTCCGACGAACCCACGCGTGTCGTCGGTGAGCGGCAGGTGCAGCGTCAGGAACTCGGCCGCGTCGAAGACCTCCTCCACGGTCTCGGCGTGATCGGCGCCGAGCTCGCGGAACCGCTCTGGCGCGACGAACGGGTCGTAGCCGACGACGCGCATGCCGAGGCCGAGCGCCCGCCGCGCGACCTGGCGGCCGATCCGGCCGAAGCCGAGCACCCCGAGCGTCTTGTCGGCGAGCTCGACGCCGCCCCAGCGCGAGCGCTCCCAGCGACCCTCCTGCAACGCGGCGTGCGCCTGCGGGATGTTGCGGGCGAGCGCGACCAGAAGCCCGATCGTGTGCTCGGCCGCCGAGACGACGGTCGAGTCGGGTGCGTTGGCGACGACGATCCCGCGCCGCGTGGCCGCGTCGAGGTCGACGTTGTCGATCCCGACTCCGGCGCGTCCGATCACCTTCAGCCGCTCCGCCCGCTCGATCACCGCGGCGGTCAGCTTCGTCGCGGACCGGATGACGATTGCGTCGTAGCCGCCGATGATCTCCTCGAGCGGCGAGTCTCCGTCCTCGTCGACCTCGAAGCGCGAGCGCAGCAGCTCGATTCCGGCGGGAGCGATCGACTCCCGGACGAGAACTCTCAGACCGTCGCCCCTTCCGCGTAGACCTCGAGCGCGCGGGTCGCGGCGACACCTCGCTCGATCGGAGCGCCCAGCTCGCCGAGCACCAGCTCGACCGCCGAGAGCGCCGTCGCGATGTCGAACTCGTTGAACCAGCCGATGTGGCCGATCCGGAAGATCGCGCCCTTGAGCTGGCCCTGGCCGCCGGCGATCGTGACGCCGTGCCGGTCTCGGAGCTCGCGCGCCAATTCGGTCGAGTCCATCCCGTCCGGCATCCGCGCCGCGGTGACCACGGCGGAACGGTCCTCGTCCGGAGAGAACAGCTCGAGGCCCATCGCCTTGATCCCGGCGCGGCAGGCGCGGCCGAGGCGGACGTGCCGCTCGAACGCCGCGTCGAGACCGCCGTCGAGCAGCAGGCCGAGCGCGACGTCGAGGGCGACGATCAGCGATACCGCGGGCGTGAAGGCGCTGTCGACCTTCTCCTGCGCGTCGCGCGTCCGCTCCCAGTCGAAGTAGTAGCTCGGCAGCGTCGATCTGGCGACCTGCTCCCAACCTGCGGCCGACACGGCGGCGGTCGCGAGCCCGGGCGGCGTCATCAGCGCCTTCTGCGAGCCGGAGATGACGACATCCAGGCCCCAGTCGTCCATCTCCAGCGGGACCGCGCCAAGACTCGAGACGGCGTCCACGACCGCCAGGGCGCCCGCATCCTTGGCGGCGGCCGCCAGTGCCTGGATGTCGGAGACGACGCCGGTCGAGGTCTCGGAGTGGACGAGGAAGACGAGCGACACCGGCTCGATCTCTCCGAGCTTGCGAGCAAGATCCTCCGGGGACGGCGTCTCTCCCCAGGCGTACTCGAAGCTCCTCGACCTCGCAGCCGAAGGTGCGCGCCATCGTCGCCCACCGCTCGCCGAACGAGCCCGCCGAGACGGCGAGCACGCGGTCCCCGGGCGAGCAGAGGTTGACGATCGCCGACTCGAACGCGCCCGTCCCCGAGCAGGTGAAGAGGAGCACGTCCGACTGCGTGCGGTGCACTTCCTGGAGGCGGGCGAGCACGCGCGCGTACACCTCGCGGAAGTCAGGAGCGCGATGGTGAATCACCGGCTCGGCGAGCGCGGCGAGCACCTGCGGAGGCACCGGGGTCGGCCCGGGCGTGAACAGGTACCGCTTCTGCGTCATCGACCGGAGACTAGCGGCGCCGGGAGGACGACTACGAGCCTTGTGTTTCTGAAACACAAGGCCACTCTCGGCCGCACCGTTCCGTGGGCGAAGGGCGCTTGTGTTTCAGAAACACAAAGTCCTCCGCCCCACTACGCTCCTCGGATGGAAGCGCTCCTCGCGTTCGGCGCCGCTCTCGTTGCCCTGCGGCTCGCCGGACTGCTCGCCGCGCGCTGGCGGCGGCGGCGCCAGCCGCGGCTCGCACTCTGGAGCGCCGGCCTGGCCGCCTACGCGCTCGGGGCGGCCGCGATTGCGTGGGGCGCCGCGGGAGGCTGGAACGAGGGCGTGTTCCGCGCCTATTACCTCTTCGGCGGCCTGCTGACGGCGGCATTGCTCGGCGCCGGCTCGCTCGCGGGCGCCGGTGTCCGGGCGGCGATCCCGGTCGCGCTCGTCTACGCGGGGCTCGCCACGGGAGTGGCGATCGCCGTTCCACTCGAGGCACCGCTCAGCGGCACGTCGATCCCCGAAGCGCAGGACCATCTCGCGCTCTTCCCCGCTCGGATCCTGGCGATCGTCGGCAACGTCGCCGGGTCGGTGGCGCTCGTCGGCGTCGCCGTGGCAGGGTTCCGCCGGCGACCGCTCGGGAATGCGCTGTTGCTGGCCGGCTTTGCGCTTGCGGCCGCTGGAAGCGCGGTTGCCGGGCTCGGTGCGGCCCAGACCGCCGCCTTCGTCGCCATTGCAGCCTGTCTTTTGTACGCCGGTTCTGTTGCGCGCCCTTAACGATTCTTACTCTTTGCAAACAACGCGTTTGCTAGCCTGACGCGTCGAAATTCCGCCGCCCGACCCCTGCCCTGCGGCTTTCCGGGTCGAGCCTGCGTCGTGTTCCCCAGCAAGGAGGCTGTGTGAAGCATCTGTCTGTGCGCCTGCTCATCGTCACCGGCGCGATCTGCGTCGGCCTGGCGGCCTTAGCCGGCACCACCTCGGCGACCGCGTCGTCCACGCGCGTCGCGCAACTCGAGGCGATCGACGAGCTCCGAAGCGAGACCTGGCGCTGGCAGTCGCTGATGCGCAAGCCGCGCACTCCGACGGCCTTCGCCGAGCGCCGAACGAGTGACACCGAGTATCTCCGCTGGGTTCGCGGCCTCTGGCAGCGTCGCGCCGCACGCGCCGAGCGCCAGGCCCATCACCCGCCGCACCGCGCCCAGTGGCTCTGCATCCACCGCTTCGAGCGCAATCCCGCACAGGGATGGCGCACGCACACCGGCAACGGCTACTTCGGCGGTCTGCAGATGGACATCGACTTCCAGCGAACCTACGGCGGCGAGCTTCTGCGCCGGAAGGGGACCGCGAACAGGTGGACGCCGGTCGAGCAGATGTGGGTGGCCGAGCGGGCCTACCGCAGCGGACGCGGCTTCTACCCCTGGCCGAACACCGCCCGCTACTGCGGCTTGATCTGATCCCCGTCGCCGTCCTCGTCGTTGCCGCTCGCTCGGCGCTCTCGGAGCCAGACAGCGACGAAGACGGCGAGGATGGTGACGACGAGCAGCACCTCGACGATCGCACCGCCGACCCCGCCGTGGGCTGCTACCCCCGCGAGAGCAGCCACAGCCCGCCGACCGTGTACACGACCATCAGCGCCAGCATGGCGTATTGGGAACGCAGCGCGTCGCGCTCCCCGAGGATCGTGACCGCGCGGTCGTGGGCGACCGCGAGGCCGGCGACGTGGCCTGTGACGAGCGCGCCCACCTGCACGTACCAGACGGTGTTGGGCGAGAACGGCGCGATATTCGGCGAGTAGTCCGCGGTCCCGAACACGTCCCAGCGGAAGCCGAATGGATCCGAGGCGAGGTTGATCGCGTACTGGCCCTGGATCACGAGCAGCGTGAAGTAGTGAGCGACGGCGTAGACGAGCGCAATCGGGACGAGGCTGAGCAGGAACTCCGGCGCTAGCGGTCGCTCGTCGCCGACCACCCGATGCGCGATCCGGATCGCGCCGAGGTAGGCCAGGGCGACGACGATCACGCAGCCGGCGAGCCCCACGAGCGCAAGGCCCGTCCCGAGCAGCTCTGCCGTGCCCGGCGAGTCGAGAATGTACGGGCCCTCCACGTCGGCACGGAGGTTCTGCCAGAACGGCGAGCGGCTGAAGCCGTCGAAGCCGACAGACCCGAGCATGACGGCGATGAACGCGAGCATTCCCGCCGTTGCCTCGCGGCCGGCGAGACCGGAGAACGGCACCCGCACGACGAGCCGGCCCTCGTGCTCGCCGAAAGGTGCGATCCGCGCCAGCAGGCCGAAGTAGACCGTGAACGCCTCACCGCGCTCGACCCACGACCGGCGTCCATACGCGGCCATCCCGAACCAGGTGACATAGCTGTAGAGCGCGATTGCCAGCGCCAGCGCCCGCGGGCTGGCAGGCTCGGCGTAGGCGAGCTCGAGCGCCGCAAAGCAGAAGAGGAGGACTGCGCCCGGCCACACGCCGAGCCGCTCGGGGTAGGCGAGCGGCGGCGACCACTTCTGCCCCAGCTTCTCCCACACCCAGGTGGCGCCGGTGGCGAACGCGAGCCACGGGTTCAAGGCAGGCCAGACGTTTCCGAACAGCAGCTGCACCGGCACGAGGCCGAGCCAGAAGATGACGTAGACGAACGTCGGCGCAAGGTTCACCGCGGAGGACGGCTCGCCGATGAGCGCCGTCAGGAAGACGAGCGTGAGCAGCCCGGCCGAGACGAACCCGAGCAGAGCGCGCAGGGCGCGCGAGCGGAGGAAGCGCTCCAGACCGGCGGGCAGTGGTCGCCCTACGGAGCGACGCTCCAGCTGCGGCGTCTTCCAGAGGGCTCCGAGCGCGAGGAACGAGAGCACGAGCACGACGGCTCCGCCCCAGAAGAACAACCAATCCGGGACCGGGA
This sequence comes from uncultured Gaiellaceae bacterium, assembly GCA_963749515.1. Classification (GTDB taxonomy): domain Bacteria; phylum Actinomycetota; class Thermoleophilia; order Gaiellales; family Gaiellaceae; genus Gaiellasilicea. Next base: position 19,808 of record CAVVMR010000008.1, on the reverse strand, counting down.
GGTCCTTGACGCCTCCGATCCCGTGCGCGAGGAGCGTCAGGGACGGACCTCGAGCTCGGCGATCTGGAGGCCGCGGTCCTCCAGCTCGATCTCGAACCTCCCCGGCGCGTTGGCTGTGAACCGGATCGTTGCCGGCTGGCCCGGGCCGACATCGGCCATCAGGTCGTAACCGTGGAGATGCACGTGGTCGCTCAGCTCGCTGCGGACCACGAGCACAACCTTGCGGCCTTGCTTGACTGAATAGAGGCGGACTTTCGGGGCCGTGTCGCTCGGGACGGCGATTCGGATCGTGACGACGTCAGGTGGCTTCGGCGCCGTCGTCGCGGGCGGCTCTGTTGTCGGCGGGGGCGGCGGCTCCGTCGCGGTCGTCGCGGGCGCGGTGGTGGTCGCGACCGTCGCCGTCGGCGCCGCGTCCTCCTCGTCGTCGGGCCGGAGCGCGAAGAAGAGGCTGAGCAGCAGGCCGAGTGACGCAGCGATCAGCGCCACCTTGCGGAAGTCCCGGTTCATGGATGCAAGGCTACTGGAGCTTCTCGCGCACGAGTTCGCTGACCGCGCGGGCGTTCGCCTTGCCGCCGGTCTCCTTCATCACCTGGCCGACGAAGAAGCCAAGCAGGCCCTCCTTGCCGCCGCGGAAGGCCGCGACCTGGTCCGGGTTGGCGTCGAGGATCCTGGCGACGATCGGCTCGAGCTCGGCGGAGTCCGAGACGGCCTCTTGTTCCAGGTAGGGCGCAGCCGAGAACCCGGGCTCCGCCACCTTGCCGAGCGCCTCGTCGAGCGCGGTGCGTGGGATCCGGTCGCGCGCCTCGACGAGCTTCGCCAGCTCGGCGGGATCCACGGTCGCGCCGTCCACGCCGGCCAGCCGGTTCGCGATCACGTTTGCGGCTGCGACGGGCTCTGCGCCGGCCGCGACCGTCGCCTGCCACAGCGCGTCCAACCCGCCCGTGACCAGGACGACGGCGCGATCGAGGTCGAGCTCGGCCTCGATCCGGCGGATCCGTGCCGCCGGGCTCTCCGGCAGCTCGGCCCGCAGCCGATCGACGAGCTCGGCTGACGGCTCGACCGGCACGAGGTCGGGCTCGGGGAAGTAGCGGTAGTCGTCCGCCTCCTCCTTCGAGCGCCTCGGCGTCAGCGTGCCAGTGGCCGCGTCGAAGTCGTAGGTCTCCTGGACGACCTCCGCTCCCGATTCGTAGAGCTTGATCTGCCGTGCGACCTCGGCGTCGATTCCCTGAGCGATGAAGCGGAACGAGTTCATGTTCTTCAGCTCGCAGCGCGTGCGCAGCTCCGACGAGCCGGCCGGGCGCACTGAGACGTTTGCGTCCACGCGCAGCTGGCCCTTCTCCATCTCGGCGTCCGAGATCCCCAGCTCGACGACAGTCTGGCGCAGGAGCTGGAGGAAGCGGCGCGCGTCCTCGGCGGAGTGGATGTCCGGCCCGGTGACGATCTCGACGAGCGGCGTCCCGCCGCGGTTGAAGTCGACGAGCGAATAGTCGGCGCCGCCGATCCGGCCGGTGCGGCCGCCGACGTGGGTGTTCTTGGCCGCGTCCTCCTCGAGGTGCGCGCGGACGATCTCGACCTCGTGGTCGCCGTCGGCCGTCGGCACTAGCACCTTGCCGTCTATGCAAGATGGTAGATCGTATTGTGAGATCTGATAGCCCTTCGGCAGATCCGGGTACGGGTAGTGCTTCCGCGCGAACACCGCGCGCTCCGGGATCTCGCAGCCGAGCGCGAGCCCGAGCTTGACCGTCCACTCGAGCGCGGTCTTGTTCGCCACCGGCAGGGCGCCGGGGAAGCCGAGGCAGACCGGGCAAGTCTGCGTGTTCTCGCCGCCGCCGAAGCCGTTCGGGCAGCGGCAGAACATCTTCGTCCGCGTTTTCAGCTGGACGTGGACCTCGAGCCCGACGACGGGTTCCCAGCTCATCGCAGCCGCTCCGGAACGGGGTCGAAGCCGAGCGCTGTCTCGAGCGCGTGGCCGGTGCGGAAGATCGTGTTCTCGGAGAGCTGCGGCCCGATCAGCTGCAGGCCCACCGGCAGGCCCTCCGAGAGCCCGCACGGGATGTTCAGCCCCGGCAGGCCGGCCATGCAGGACGGGATCGTCAGCAGGTCCGAGAGGTACATCGCGAGCGGGTCGGCGGTCTTGGCGCCCAGCTCGAACGCGACCGTCGGCGAGGTCGGCGAGACGAGCACGTCGAAGCGCTCGAACGCGGCCGCGTGCTCGCGGACGATCACCGTCCGCACCTTCTGCGCCTGGCCGTAGTACGCCTCGTAATAGCCGGCGGAGAGCGCGTAGGCGCCGAGCATGATCCGGCGCTTCGGCTCGTCGCCGAAACCGGCGTCGCGCGTGCGCTCGACCATCGCGTCGTAGCTGTCGGCCTCGACGCGGAGCGCGTAGCGGACGCCGTCGTACCGCGCCAGGTTCGAGGACGCCTCGGCGGGCGCGATCAGGTAGTAGCAGGCGAGGCCGTATTCGACCGACCGCGGCAGCTCGCACTCCCCCACCTCGGCGCCGAGCTCCCGCGCCAGCTCGATCGCATTCTGCACGGCGGCGGTGACGCCGGGCTCGATCCCCTCAGCGTCGTTCATCTCCTTGGGAACGCCGATCCGGAGCCCCTTCAGGCTCTCACCCTGCGGCAACTCGACCTCGGGGACGTCGACCGTCGTCGAGTCGGCGGGATCGCGGCCGGAGATGATCGAGTAGAGCCGCGCGCAGTCGCGGACGTTTTTCGCGACAGGGCCGACCTGGTCGAGGCTCGACGCGAACGCGACGACGCCGAAGCGGCTGACCGTCCCGTACGTCGGCCGCAGCCCGACGTTCCCGCAGAGCGCGGAGGGCTGCTTGATCGAGCCGCCCGTGTCGGAACCGAGACCCCACGGCGCGAGGCCCGCCGAGACCGCGGCCGCGGTGCCGCCGCCCGAGCCTCCCGGGACGCGCGTGGGATCCCACGGGTTGTGCGAGGGCCCGAAGGCCGAGTTCTCGGTCGACGAGCCCATCGCGAACTCGTCGGTGTTCGTCTTCCCGAGCAGCGGCAGACCGGCGGCCTTGCAGCGCGCGGCCACCGTCGCGTCGAAGACGGGCACGTAGCCTTCGAGGATCTTCGACCCGGCCGTCGTCTCGACGCCGGCGGTGGAGATCACGTCCTTGAGCGCGATCGGGACACCGTCGCCGGCGGGCTCCTCGACGGTGCGGAGATAGCAGCGCAGCTCCGGGTCGCGCTCGGCGACGGCGTCGAGGTAAGCGCGGTGGAGCTCGGCGGCGGAGACCTCCTTCCGCTCGAGCAGGCCGAGGGCGTCCTCGGCGGTCAGGCGCAGCGTGTCGACGTCCACGCTCATACCGTCGGCGGCACCTTGAAGAGGTCGCCCTCACGGGCCGGCGCGTTCGCGAAGACCTGGTCGAGCCCGAGTGACTCGTGCGGCACGTCCTCGCCCCACCCATTCACGAGCTCGAGCGGATGCGAGGTCGGCGGCACGTCGGCGAGGTCGAGCTCGCTCACCTTCGAGACGGCCTCGAGGATCGCGCTCAGCTGGCCCGTGAGGCGTTCGACCTCGTCGTCGGTCAGCTCGAGCCGTGCGAGCTTCGCGACGTGCAGCACCTCTTCGCGTGTGATTGCCATGGTTCCATCCTTCCAGAAGCTTGCGCCAATGAACCCGGGAGCGAAGCGACCCTTCAGGGGTCTTCGCGCGGGGACGGGCTTTGCCCGTGTCCTTGCGCAAAAAGAACGGGCCCCCTAGAGGGAGCCCGTTCGAAGCTCGATCCGGAGGGGTGTACTAGCCAGCCGTGACGTTCGCGGCCTGGGCGCCCTTCGGGCCCTGGACGACTTCGAACTCGACCTTCTGACCTTCGGTCAGAGACTTGTACCCGTCCATCGTGATCGCGGAGAAGTGCACGAAGACGTCCTCGCCACCCTCACGCTCGATGAACCCGTAACCCTTTTCGTTCGAGAACCACTTAACGGTGCCCTGAGCCAACTGTGTTTCCTCCTTGCGGTGAAGCGACGGCCCAGGCACCGAGCCGCCGACCTTGATAAAGCGCGCGAACCATAGCCTTACATGGCCGGATGTGCAAGCTCCTTTGTGCGGTATCGCGCAGCCCGCACGGTGCTTCGCAGCAGCATCGCGATCGTCATCGGCCCGACGCCCCCGGGGACCGGCGTCAGCAGCCCGGCGCGCTCGGCTGCGGCGGGGTCGACGTCGCCGACGAGGCCGTCCTCGGTGCGGTTGATGCCGACGTCGATCACGGCCGCGCCTTCCTTCACCATCCCGGGCTGGACGATCCCCGGAACGCCCACGGCGGCGACGAGAACGTCCGCCCGCGAGACCTCCGCGGCGAGGTCGCGCGTGCGCGAATGGCAGATGGTGACGGTCGCGTGGCGGTGCAGCAGGAGCAGTGCGGCGGGCTTGCCGACGATGTCGCTGCGCCCGATCACGACCGCGTTCGCGCCCTGCAGCTCGACCTCGTACTCGTCCAGCAGCGCGAGCACGCCGAGCGGCGTCCCCGGCACGTGCGCCGGAGTGCCGGCGAGCAGGAGACCGGCGTTGAACGGGTGGAAGCCGTCCACGTCCTTGACCGGATCGACGGCGCGGATCACACGCCCTTCGTCGATCCCGCCCGGCAGCGGCAGCTGGACGAGGATCCCGTCGATCGCGTCATCGGCGTTCAGCTCGGTGACGAGGCCGAGCAGCTCCTGCTCGCTCGTCGTCGCCGGGAGCCGCAGGTCGCGCGCCTCGATGCTGACCTCGATCGTCGCCTTGTGCTTCATCCGGATGTAGACGTCCGAGGCGGGATCGTCGCCGACGAGCACCGTCGCGAGCCCGATCGGCCGTCCGAACGCGGCCACCTCGTCCGCAACTTCGGCGCGAATTCGCGCTGCAAGGGCTTTCCCGTCCATGGGGGTCGCGGTCATCTCGAGTCCGAGGATAACGGCGAGCTCGGTGGTAGCTTCTTGCAATCGAGCGCACCGGACCACTGCTCCAGCGCATCGCGATCCGCGGGCTGCGCTCGTTCGGGATCGGGATCTGGCGCGTGGGCGAGCGGCTCGGCATCAACGTCGTCGGCGCAACCGAGCTCCCGCGAGCCCCGCGCGACGAGACCCGAATCGCGACGTTCGAGCAGCTGATCGCGACGGCGCGCGCCGGGGACGGAACCGTCGACACGGCGGCGTGCCCCTATCCGGTGCACGAGCTCCTGACGCATCTCGTCGACCGGCACGGGTTGTTCCTGCACGGCTCGAACCACACGACGCTGGACGTGCTCGAGCCGCAGCCGGCAAGGGACCTGGACACGACGCTGCACGCCGTCGTCGCCTGCGACGACGGCATCTGGCCGATCTTCTACGCCGTCGTCGCGAGGGATCGCGTCGAAGGCGTCGTCACCGCGTGCACCCACCTCGGCCGGCGCCGGTTCTACGTCTTCGCGCTGTTCGGCGACCCCTCGGCACCGACCACGTGGGTGGACGGCGTCGTCTACGCGCTGCCGCCCGCCGGCTTTCGCCGCGAATGGGGAAACGAGTGGGTGAGCCCCGACTCGGTGCGACCACAGCTTCGCGTCCGTGTCGGCCCGACAGACTTCCCACTCCTCGACACCGTGGTCGGGCTCACCTCCCCGCTCGGCTTTCGGCAGATGGTTGGCCAGTTGCGCGCCGCGAAGCGTAAGCGCGACGCGACCCCGTAGGCTTGCATCCATGGACCTGCGGAAGTGGCCGCGACGGAACGACGCGGAGTCGATCGGTGCGCGCCGCGAGGCGATCCGGGCCGTCGTCGGCGATGAGGCGCTCGCGCACGACGACGAGGCCTGGAGTCGCGCGCAGGAGTCGCACACCGGCGCCGCGATGATCCCTGTCGCCGTCGTGGGGCCGCTCCTCGTCGAGCTCGGCTCCTACGAGCTCGACGAGCCGGAAGGGACGCTGCGCGAGACGGGCCGTGCTCAGGAGGAGCTGCTCGTGCCGCTCGCGCACACCGAGGGCGGCCTCTCGGCCTCGATGTCGCGCGGGATGAAGGCCGCGGCACTCTCCGGCGGTTTCCGAACATATGTCCTACATGACAGAATGACGCGAGCATCCTGCTTTATTTGCAAGAATACAGAGGATGCCGTACAACTTGCAAGATGGCTCGAGGCCTCGCTCGACGACCTCCGCGCCTTTCTGGCCGCGCTCGACGACCCGACGCTCTCGAAGCGCGCGAAGCTGCGCGAGGTGAAGACGCACGTCGTCGGCCCGATGTGCCACGTCCTCTGGTCCTGGACGACCGGGGATGCGTGCGGGCCGAACATGATGACCAGGAACAGCTACGCGCTGAACATGGGCTACGTGCTGCAACAGGCTCCCGTGAAGCCGGAGCGGGCGATCCTCGAGGCGAACATGGGCGGCGACAAGAAGCCGTCGTACGAGTTCTTCCAGTCGGGCCACGGGAAGACGGTGCTCGCGGAGGCGACGCTCGACGCGGAGACGGTCCGGCGAGTGCTGCGGACGACCGTCGACGACCTGCTCGAGCTCTCGTGGGCGGGCACGCACGGCGCTGTCGCCTCCGGCATGCAATCGGTTGCGTTCACTCCCGCGTCGGCGATCGCCGCGATCTTTGCCTGCACCGGCCAGGACCTCGGGATGGTCGGCACCAGCTCGATGGCGCACGGAACCGCCCGCCGCACCGAGGACGGTGGTCTCCACGCCGCGATCCGCTTCCCCGGGCTCGAGGTCGGCACCGTCGGCGGCGGCACCACCCTCCCCTACGCCCGCTCGTGGCTCGCGCTGCTCGACTGCGCCGGCACCGGCAAGGTGCACCGGTTCGCGCAGATCGTCGCGGCTGCGGCGCTCGCGCTCGAGATCTCCGCGTCCTCGGCGATGGCGACAGCGGGCTCGGAGAACTTCTTCCGGGCCCACCACGAACGCGGAGGGATGCGCTGAACGGCGATAAGCTCCCACGGATGACAGTAGAGCCGGCCGAGGAGCCGATCAACGCCGACGCGACGTACGAGCCGCTGATCGAAGCGGAGCGGCAAGCGGCCGACGACGCCGCGCACGACGACAAGGCTCGCGGCGTTCTGCGCTTCTACGAGCTCGCGAAGAAGCAGGAGTGGCAGGTGCGGGACATGGCCTGGGGCGAGATCCCGCCGATCCCGGAGACACGCGCCGGGGCTTCGCCGGAGCGGAAGGAGCGGCGGAGAGCCGTCTGGCGCTCCGTGATCACACAACAGCTCCAGGCCGACGAGCTTGCGGTCTCGATGGCTGGTCAGCTGCTGAACCTCGCACCCCATCACGAGGCGAAGCTCTACTACTCGACGATGGTGCAGGACGAGGCGCGGCACGTCGAGGCGTGGCTGAAACTCGTCGAGGAGGCCGGCGGCGTCGGCGAGCGCGACCCGCATCTCGACGCGCTGGCGACGATGACACTCGAGGCGGAGACGCTCGAGGAGAAGGTCTTCCAGATGCAGGTCTTCTTCGAGCGGCTGATCATCCCGCGCTTCCGACTGATCGCCCGCTCGTCGCGCGGCACCCTCCTGGAAGACCTCTGCAACCGGCTCACGATCGACGACGGCATCCACCACAGCGCGGGCGTCGCCTACGAGCGCGTCCTGCTCGAAGGGGCGTCGAAGCAAACGAAGGACCGGCTGGTCAAGGCCGCGAACGGGCTCCTGCCGATCTTCGTCGAGCACGCGCTCTGGCGGCCGAAGGAGCGCGCCTGGATCGGCAACGTCATGCGCGAGACCGACATCCGGCGCCTGCAAGACGACATCCGGGACGGGATCCGCATGGCCTCCAGCATGGGGCTCGACGTCTCCGACATCGAGCTTCCCTTCGCCGCCTGAGCGCACCGAGGATCCCACCGCATCACGACCCCGCGTGCTTCGGCTGCGGCGACAACGAGCTGGGATTGCGGATGTCGCTGCCGGAGACCGAGGGTGCCGGCACGTACGCGTCCGAAGTCACGTTCGCCGCGCACCACCAGGGTGGGCCGGGGATCGCGCACGGGGGCATCGTCGGCGCCGCGCTGGACGAGGCGTGCGGGCTGCTCGCGACCTGGCACCGGTTCCCGACCGTCACCGCCCGGATCGCGATCCGCTATCGCCGTCCCGCCCCGATCAACCGGCCGCTTCGGATCTCGTCCCGGGTGACGGCGGACCGTGGCCGGCGGATCGAGATCGCGGGGGAATTGCGGGACGGCGACGAGTTACTCGCCGAGGCCGATGGCGCCTTCCTGCACGTCTCACTCGAGCACTTTCTCGCCACGCCGGAGGGCCGCGCGGCGGCCGACGCCTGGCAGCAGCGGCTCGAGAACGCCTCGAACGAGTGATCGAGGCCGGTCGGGCCAGGGCCGATACCGCTTCAAACCCCCCGGTCTGCGGCAGACTGGAGCTCCCCCCGTGTTCCGCTATGGAGTCGCCGCTCTTCTGATCGCATCGACCGCTGCTGTCGCCCAGACGCAGGGCATGCTCGACAAGTCCGCCTTCCTCGGCTCGTGCGTCCCGCTCGTCACCAAGGCACCCCACGACGGTCAGTGGTGGGAGTGCAAGCCCGGACGGCTGAGTGGGTATCCCGACCTGAGCAAGGACGCCTGCAGGCGAGGCGACATGCGCGGAGATGTGCGCTTCTGGCTCTGCCCCGCCGAGCTGGTCGTCAGCCGTTCGACCGGCGCCACGAGCTAGAGCCGCCGCACCAGCAGCTGCACGTAGCCGCTCCTGCTCGGGCTCGACTCGGTCGTCCCCTTGTACGTCGCCCGAAGCCGCCAGCGGCCTTCGGCGGGCGGCGCCCACGTCGTGGTGCCGCCGGCCGGGACGCGCAGCAGCCGGTTGACGTGCCAGCCCGTCAGCGGGTCGAAGCGATCGATCTGGATCTCGACGGTGCCGCCGGAGGCGTTCGCCACCTCGGGACGGAGCGTCACCGGGCTGCCGGGCGCGACCGTCGCCGACGCGAGCCGGAGCGTCGTCGACGTGATCTCACGGATCAGCAGCGACAGCTGGTACCGCGCAGCCGCGTCGCCGAAGCTCGCCGTCACGGCCACGACGTACCGGCCGGGCTCCAGCCGCCGCCGCGGCGATGTGTGCGAGCCGAGGCGCCGCCCGTCGTCGCGCAGGAGCTCGAAGCGGAGGCCGTTCGTGACGTCCAGCCGCAGGTCGCCCCGCCGCTCCACGTCGAAGTGGTAGAGGTCGCGGACGTCCAGCCGGGCGGGATCGAGCGACCCGCTGGCCCGGACCCGGTTGCGGAGCTCGATGCCGACACCGAGATCGTCCGCCGCCGCAGGCGCGAACAGGAGCCGGTAGCCCTGGCTCGCGGCCTCGCTCGCCCGCGACGACCTCGAGCACGTACTCCCCGGCTCCGTCGGGGCCGGGAGTAAAGGCGTGCTCGGCCGTCTCGCTGTGCCGCGGACGGAGCCGGGGAGCTTCGGGATCGCCTGGGCTCCGGCCCGGTTGTCGTTTCCCGGCGGCAGGAACAGCTCGGCCCGAAGCTCGAAGCCGCCGTCGGGCGTGCTCGGCCGGCGGCCGACGAGCACGAGGTAGCTCGAGCCGCGCACGGTCTCGAGTGAGGCGGACGCGCTGCCACGGGGCCCTGCGGAGGCGCAGTCGACCTCCTGGATCGCCGATGCGGTACGCCGGTAGATCCTCAGCACCGGCGCAACGCCGGCGGCTCCCTTGACGGTGAGCGCGATCAGACCGTCGGGTGCCGTGTCCACTCGGTACCAGAGCGTCGACTCGATCCGGCCGCAGCGCGAGACCTGGGGATCGAGCCGCTCCACCGTCGCCTCCGCCGTCGTGGCGCTGACGGTGTGCGGGAAGACGGGAATCGACTCCGCGTCGGCGCGGTTGTCGTTCGCAGGCGGCGCGGCGAGCGCCGTGCCGGTATCGCCAACAGCATCAATGCGACCAACGTGAGCGTGCGCATGGGTTCCTCCAGTCGGTTCGTGGTGGCGACAGGGTTCCCGGAGCCGCTCACGCTGCGCTGATGGCGCGCTAACGCCGTATTTCCGGCTCTTTTTCTTCACAGAGTTCTTAGACGCGACACATATCGTTTTCACGAGCTTCTTAGGCTCACGGGCGAATCTGCTGCAACGGAACCGCTGCGACGACTGGAGACGAGAGATGACCGATCCCACCTATTCCCGCAGACATCTGATCGAGCTCGGCCTCGCCCTGCCCGCAGGCATCGCCCTGGCCGGGCACGCCGACGTCTTCGGCACGCCCGCGCTGGCCGCGACCCCGCAGATCCTGGACGCGGACGACGACCCGACCCCTGCCCTCACCGAGGGCCCGTACTTCACACCGAGCTCGCCGAAGCGACGGTCGATCGTTCCCACCGGCGCCGCCGGCACGCGGCTGACGCTGACCGGCCGCGTCCTGACGACGTCCGGCAAGCCCGTCAAGAGCGCCCTGGTCGACTTCTGGCAGGCGAGCGCGCGCGGCGTCTACGACAACAGCGGTTACCGCTTCCGCGGCCACCAGCTGACCGACGCGCAGGGGCGCTACACGCTGCTCTCTCTCGTGCCGGGTCTCTATCCGGGCCGGACGAGGCACATCCACGTCAAGGTGCAGGCGCCCGGCAAGCCGGTGCTGACGACGCAGCTCTTCTTCCCCGGCGTCGCCGGCAACCGCAGCGACGGCATCTTCACGTCCGAGTGCGTGATCAGGAACTGGAAGCTCGTGAACGGACGTCGGCAGGGCCGCTTCGACTTCGTCCTCGAGGTCTGACGGCTACATCTCGCGGAGTGAGCGGGCCGAGCGGACGAACAGGCGGTCGTACGTCTTCGTCACGTCCGGGCTCGCCGTGTAGCTCAGCACGTACGCCGACTTGCGGGTGTGAAGGAAGTAGCGGGTCGAGATCACCTGGATATCGGTACCGGGAACCGTCGTCCGGACGGTCACGCGGGTACCGGAGCCGGCGGGCGTCTTCGCGCGTGTGACCTTGGGCTTCGTTCCGGGAAGCGCGTCCTTGCGGGCGCCGGAGAGTCCACCGGCCTCGAAGTCGCGGGCCCTGAACGTGTCGTCGAGCGGAAACACGGCGACGGCGATCGTCGAGCAAATGCACGCCTGCAGGTCGTATTCGACCGCGTACAGCTTGAACGGCGAGTCGGGCGCCGTCAGCGAGTCGCGGTACGGGGCCAGTTGTGGATCGTCCTTGACGATCGCGTCGACACTCTCGCTACCGGCGGCCTCCGCCGACATCGCGATCCAGCCGGACGGAACGCCGATGCTGACGCCCGAGTCGTACAGCGAGTAGACCGACAGCCCCGCGTAGTTCGGCTGGTCCGGGCTCGCCACCGGCGCCTGCTGCGAGACGACGGCGCTACCGCAGCCGGCGAGGGCCAACACAGCGACGAGCGCGATACCGAGCGCGCGAACCGACCTTAGTGACTCCATCCGGCGACCCCCTCCGCCGCAGAAACGTAGGTCCTCCTCCCTCGGCAAGGGCGCGGCCGGGTGCTATCCCTCGATCGAGGCGCTGCCGATCGAGAAGAGGCGCCGAGCGGACTCGAACCGCTGTACGAGGCTTTGCAGGCCTCTGCCTAACCACTCGGCCACGGCGCCGCCGGGCCATCGTAGCGGGGCGTAACCGCATCTCCGCCCGGGCCGTTGTACCTGCGACAACTGAACACAGGAGGCCCGAATGTACATCGGAGGCGGTCTACTCACCCTCATCGTCGTCATCCTGCTCCTGGTCTGGCTCTTCTAAGACGACGGTTCCAAGACGACGGTTCATGGGCGCCCTGCGGGGCGCCCGTTCCGTTCTCCGGACGTCCGCCGTCGTCCCTACGCTGTCGATGTGAGCAAGGAAGCCACGCAGGCTCCGGCCGTCGAGCGCTGCCTGCGCTGCAGCGCGGCAATGGAGTGGCGGCACGGAACCTGGCAGTGCCCGCGCTGCCGTTTCAAGCTCGGGTGCTGCGAGGGAGCGTCGCCCGAGGAGTGCGGCCGCTAACGGTTGGATTTGCCATCGGCGCCTTACACGCCGACCAGTGATCCAAGCGAGCTAGTGAGATGAAAGAGCCCTGAAGTCCGACGCACGCAGCTTCAGGGGTCTTGGCGCGAACCAGGATCTGCTTCCGCAGATCCTGGTTCTGAATGCGCCGCAAGTCAATTCAGTCGCGCGCGGTCTCCTCGGTCCGCTCGGGCACCAGGTAGGTCAGGAGCCCGGGAACCATCAGGACGAGCAGCACCGTCAGCAACATCTCCATGTCACTGATAACGGCGCTGCCCGGCCCGACGTTACGGAAGCGGGACGAAGTCGGCGAGGAACGTGCGCGCCTTCGACGAGTCGAGGCGATAGCCCTCGGCCTTGCCGACGCAGTCCTTGGAGCCGCCGGAGGTGACGGAGAGCACCGTGTTCCCCGAGAGCTGTGGGCCACCGGAGTCGCCGAAGCAGGGCCCGGCGGACTTCGTCGAGACCGTGATCGTCAACCGGTCGACCGTCTTGACGGGCGAGTCGGCCACGCGGCGGTAGCCGTCATAGACGAAGCTGCCGTCCGCGGCCCAGCTGGAGTAGCCGTAGCCGACGCTCGTCACCTTCGTCTTCCGGACGAGCGCGTCGGCCGATCCAGCGGTCGGCAGGGCCGCGGGGACGACCGCCGACGGAGCGTCGAGCACCACGACGGCCAGATCGGCGCGCCTGGCGGGATCGACGTGGAAGGTTCCGCTCGCAAGGCTCCACCCGGTTCCCAGCTTCGAGTCGAAGCTGACCGAGACGCGGGTGCCGTCGGCGGCGCAGTGACCTGCGGTCGCGAAGACGGTCGGCGAGATCAACACGCCGGAGCACTCGACGAACCCGTCGACGACGAGGGCGCCGACATACGGGTGCGCGTCGCCGTCGACGCCGCCGCCGGTGATGGCGGCGGCGGACGAGACGGTGACGAGAGCGACCGCGAGCGCCGAGATGATGCTGGGAACGGGTTTGAGCACGAGCGTGGAACCTCCTGGGGGTGAGGTGAGTCGGGACTAGTTGCCGACGTGGAAGCCGTACGTGCTGGCCTTGGCCTTCGCGAGGACGGCAGCGGCGGCGACGAGGGTCATCAGGACCGCCATCGGAGTGAGCTTGTGCATTGCGAGAACCTCCTTTCTAGAAGTTGTGTTCCTGGAGCGAATTTGCAGCGCGCCGGAAGAGACGGGCGGCGGTTTCGGAGTCGCCACGGGCGAGCTCGAGGTCGCCCTGGGCGATCCAAGCTGCGGCGCGCAGGCTGGGCGACTCGAACCGCTCGAACGTGAGCTCGGCCTCCCGCAGCCACGCGGCAGCCTCGTCGAAGCGGCCCTGCTCGAGCAGCGCGCGCCCGAGCACGATCTGAACGTTGCCGACCTCGTCGAGCACGTCCTCGCGGTTCGCGAGGATCTCGAGGGCGTGGCGGGCCTGTGGCTCTGCGAGAGCGGGATTGCCGGTCCGCAGGTGCACCTGGGCGAGCGAAGAGATTGCGTAGGCGGCATCGACGTCGTGCGAGCCGTCGAGCCCGATCGAGATCGCCTGCTTCAGGTTGACGACCGACTGCTCGGGCTTGCCGAGCAGGAAGTTGATGCCGCCGAGGTTGTTCAGGACCTTGCCGACGTTGACGCTGTCGCCGCACCGCTCGTACAGGCCCTTCGCCTTCTCGGCGTAGAAGCGCGCGAGCAGCCAGCGGCCACGGCGCTCGTTGATCACGGAGAGGCGGAAGTTGACGTGGGCGGTGACGCGGGTGTCGCCGAGCGCCTCGACGAGCTCGAGCGCGTGCTCGACGTCGGTGACGGCGGCGTCGAAGTCGCGCTGGTGCTGGTAGGAGCGCGAGCGCCACTGGAGGATCTCGGCGCGGAGCTGGTCGCAAGGCCGGCCGGAGCGCTCACAGAGCTCGAGGGCGAGCGAGAGGTCGTTCACGGCGCGTGAGTGCGCGCCGCGCTTGACGCGGACGCAGCCGATCCGAAAGAGGATCTCCGCGCGGTCGAGGTCGCTGAAGCCCGGCCGGTGCGCGACCTGCTTGGCGGTCTTGAGCAGCGTCAGCGCCTCGTCGAGCTCGCCGCGGTACATCTGCGCCCACGAGCGGGCGGCCAGGCTACGCAGAGCGAGGTCGGGAAACTGCGTGGGAATGATCGCAAGCTCGTCCAGAAGCGCGACGGCGTCGTCCCAGCGCGATTCCTCGACTGCCTGCTCGGCCGCGACGACCCGAGCGTCGAGCGCAGCGAACTCCTCGTCGCGGAACACGTCCGTGACGGGTGGGAGAAGCAGTGAGTCGGACGTGGCCGACATGGTGAGCGCCGCAGGCTCGATCATCTGGTCGAATAGTCGGCCGGCGATTCCTCCGCGTCGATACCCGTGTCGGCCACGGGGGGATCCCCGATTCCGCGTACCCGCGCTAACGGCTCGCGTATGCCTCGTAACCGATAAATGACCCCTATGGGGGATGACCGGTCTCGGTGACGTCGCCCACGATCCGTCGGGCGGCACGGTCTTCACACGATTCCGTTGGAGGTTCCTTGTGCGCGCTCGCTTTTTCGCTATCACCGCCCTGATCGGGCTCAGTCTCGTCGCCACCGCCGGGGCGTCGATCGACGTCACGTCGAGTCTCCGCTTCGGGTTCGCTCCCCAGAAGGCTTTCCCGGGGCAGCCCGCCTCGATGTCGGTCGTCGTGCGACCGAGCGGGGTGCGCTGTAGCGCCTCGATTCGCTACGCCAACGCTTCGCAGCAGAGGCTGCCAAGCCTGGTCGCACGTGCCGGGAAGGCGTCGTGGAGGTGGACGATCCCAGCCAAGGTCAAGCTCGGCTCCGCATCCGCGAACGTCGTGTGCGGGAAGGCCGGCCGCGTGTCGCGCAGCTTCGCCGTCGTGGGGCCGCCGTCGGCGCCCGCCAGGGTCATCGTCATGAAGAGCGGCTTCTCCCAACGCGTGCGCTCCAGCACACGTGACGTCAGCTACGGAGTCGTACTCGCGAACCCGGCACCCGAGAACGATGCGCTCGACGTCGCGGTGCTCGTCAACTTCGTCGACTCGACCAATCGCGTCGTCGCGACGCACTCGAGCACCGTCGGCGCTGTCGGAGCCGGCTCCGAGTTCTACCTCGGCGGCTCGTCGACGATTCCCGACGCCACCCCGGTGTCGAAGCTCGAGATCGTGACACGGATCGGCAGCCAGAAGCCCAAGAGCCTGCTCGGCCCTCCCACCTCGGACGTGCTCGTCCAGCCGAGCCGCCACGAGCCGGGCTGGGTAGGCGCAGTCGTCGGCCAGGTGACGAACGACCACGCGACGTTGCTGCTCGCGAGCACACAGATCTCCGTCGTCGTCTACGACTCGGCCGGCACCGTGATCGGCGGCGGCAAGGGGTACAGCACCGGCGGGCTCCTGCCGGGCGTCCGCGCTTACTTCAGCGCGGCGTCGGGGGTCAGCGCGATCCCCTCGGACCAGGCCTCCTCGGCCAGCGTGTCGGTCCTGGGACGGTACGAACAGCAGGGATAGTGGCCGCAGCAACCGACGCCGGCCGGAGCCTGAGGGGGCCCGGCCGGCGTCGTGGATGCATTTCGGCGTCGTTCACGTCATACTCGTGAGAGTTGTCACGAATGGAGGTTGCCATGGCTGATGTCGATCAGCAGGACGCGGGTCAGCAGGACGAGGAGCCCGTTCTGGATCTCGAGGTACCGGAGGACGAGGCGCGTTCCGTCGAGGGCGGCTCGGTGTCGAACGTCCTGAAGACGAGGCACGACGCGGCGAAGAACTCGATCAGCAACGTTCGCTGACGCGAGACGGTGTGCCCTGAGAGACGAGAAGCCCGCGATGGCGGGCTTCTCTAGAGCGGATGATGGGACTCGAACCCACGACCTTCTGCATGGCAAGCAGACGCTCTAGCCAACTGAGCTACATCCGCGTGGGTCGCAAGTATAGCGGCGGTCAGCCGGCGGCTTCGGCGTCGAGCGCGTCGTTCACGAGCTGGTCGGCGAGCTTGTTGTGCTCGCGCCGGACCGCGGTGTAGGTGACCGCGCCGAGCTCGCGGGCGAGGTGGGAAGCACGCAGCGAGAGCTCGCGCAAGGCCTCGTTCTTGATCTTGTACTCCCCGCGCATCTGCTTGACCATCAGCTCGGAGTCCGAGATCACCTCGACCTCGCCGACGCCGAGCTCGACCGCCTTCTCGAGTCCGGCGATCAGCGCGCTGTACTCGGCGACGTTGTTCGTCGCGACCCCGATCGCCTCCCCGTGTGCCGCGAGCACGGTCCCGTCGTCGGCCTCGAGCACGTAGCCGTAGGCGGCCGGCCCAGGGTTCCCGCGCGCACCGCCGTCGGTGAAGAGCTTCGCCCTCACACCAACCGTCCGAAGCGGACTTTGTGTTTCTGAAACACAAGCGCGTTCGAGGCCGCGACCCGATCGATCTCCCTGCACACGCCCGATCTCGCTGCCAGGGGAGACTTTGTGTTTCTGAAACACAAGGCGTCGTTCGGGGCGGTCGAGGCGGCGGTCAGAGCTCGACCTCGGGCGCGGGTTCGGACGCCCGAGTCGCCGGTGTTCGGAGTGCCGTCCGGCTCGATCAGCAGGATCTCGGCTCCCTCCTCCGAGACGGGGCAGTGCTCGACGCCCGCCGGGACGACGTACAGGTCTCCAGGACCAAGCTCGATGTCCCGGTCGCGCAGCTTGATCGTCAGCTGCCCCTTCACCACGAGGAACAGGTCGTCCGTGTCCGGATGCGTGTGCCAGACGAACTCGCCGTGAGTCTTCGCGACCTGCAGCTTGTTGCCGTTGTAGTGGCCGACGATCCTTGGAGCGAAGGGCTCGTCGAACGTCGCCAGCTTCTCGGCGAGGTTGACCTTGTCCCGCATTACTCGACGTTGTCGATCTGGGCGCGCTGCAGCTTGCCGGAGTAGTCGACGTAGATCGACTTCCACTCCGTGAAGACGTCGAGGGCGGCCTGGCCGGCCTCGCGGTGGCCGTTGCCGGTGTCCTTCGTGCCGCCGAAGGGCAGGTGCACCTCGGCGCCGGTCGTGCCGGCGTTGATGTACGTGATCCCGGACTGGAGGTCGCGCATGGCGCGGAACGCCTTGTTGACGTCGGCCGTGAAGATCGCGGTCGAGAGCCCGTAGCGGATCCCGTTCGTGACGCGCACGGCCTCGTCGAAGGACTTGACCGGGATCAGCGCCGTCGTCGGGCCGAAGATCTCCTCCTGCGCGATCCGCATCTGCGGCTCGACGTCGGCGAAGATCGTCGGCCGGTAGAAGAAGCCCTTGCCGAGCTCGCCCTCCGAGGCGATCTCGCCGCCGGTGAGGAGCTTCGCGCCCTCGTCCGACCCGATCCCCGTGTAGGAGTGGATCTTGTCGAGCGACTCCTGGTTGATCACGGGGCCGAGGTCCGTCTCGGGGTCCCAGCCGGGGCCGAGCTTCATCTTCTCCGCCCGGGCGACGAGGCGCTTCTGCAGCTCGCCGTAGACCGCCTCGTGCACGATCACGCGGCTGGCGGCGGTGCAGCGCTGGCCCGAGGTGCCGAACGCCGACCAGACGATTCCCTCGACCGCGAGGTCGAGGTCGGCGTCGTCCATGACGATGATCCCGTTCTTGCCGCCCAGCTCGAGGTGGACGTGCTTGAGGAAGTCGGCGGCGTTCTTCGTCACCAGCACGCCGGTCTCGCGGGAGCCGGTGAAGGTGATGATCGGGACGTCGGGGTGGCGCACGAGCCGGTCGCCGGCCTCCTCGCCGTAGCCGTGGACGAGGTTGACCACCCCGTCGGGCAGGCCCGACTCGCCGAGCAGCTCGATGAAGCGCTTGGCGAGCAGCGGCGTGTCCTCCGCCGGCTTCAGCACGACCGTGTTGCCGCAGACGAGCGCGGGCGCGAGCTTCCAGGCGGGGATCGCGATCGGGAAGTTCCACGGCGTGATCGCGCCGACGACGCCGACGGGCATCCGCACCGACATCTGGAACTTGTCCCGCAGCTCGGACGGCGTCGTCTGGCCGAAGAGGCGGCGGCCCTCGCCGGCCATGTAGACCGACATGTCGATCGCCTCCTGCACGTCGCCGCCGGCCTCCGCGAGCACCTTGCCCATCTCGCGGCTCATCAGCTCGGTCAGCTCGTCCTTCTGCTCCTCGAGCAGGCGGGCGAAGCGGAAGAGCACGTTGCCGCGCTCAGGGGCGGGAACGAGCCGCCATTCCTCGAACGCCGCCTTCGCCGCCTCGACGGCGCGGTCGACGTCTGCGGCGGCCGAGCGCGGAAAGCTGCCGAGCGCCTCGCCCGTCGCCGGCACGAGCGACTCGAACGTGTCGCCGGAGGCGGCGTCCGTCCACTTGCCGCCGACATAGTTCTGGAACTGCTTCTCCGCGACCGCCATCGGCGGCCAGTGTACTCAGGCGGGTTCGGCTTCGGTCTCGGTATCCGGGAAGGTGCCCGGAATCCGCGCGCGCCGCCGTCGCGGATCTCGCGCTTGCCGCCGTACTCGCTTGCCGTTGCGACGGTCGTCGCCCTCACGCCGGTCGAGGATCACCTCGACGTTCGGATTGTCCTTGTAGTACTCGGACAGCTTCTCGTAGAGCTCGTCCTCGAGCTCCCGCGGTATCACGCAGTAGATCACCCTCTCAGTGTACGAACCTGAGCGGCTGGCGCTACTACCCGATTTAGTGGCGTTTCGCGACCGCGGTCAGGGCTCCGAGACCGACGAAGACCGAGCCTGAGACGTAGCGCTGGACGGCGAGGAAGCGCCGGCTGCCCCGAAGCCGCTCGGACGCGGTGCCGGCGGCGAGCGCCCAGATGCTGTCGCTGGCCACCGCGAGCGCGACGAAGACGAGGCCGAGAATCCGCGATCTGCAGCGCCGCCGAGCCCTTCTCGGGGTCGACGAACTGCGGCAGGAAGGCGAAGAAGAAGAGCGCCGTCTTCGGGTTGAGGACGTTGACGACGACGCCCTGCCAGTAGCGGCGGCTCAGCTTCCGCTCCTTCGGCATCTCGACGGACTCCTCCTCGCGCCGACGCAGGAGCGTCCAGAGCCCGAGGCCGATCAGGTACGCCGCCCCCGCGTACTTGACGACGTTGAACGCCGTCGCCGACGAGACGAGGAGCGAGGAGAGCCCGACGGCTGCGGCGGTCACGTGCACGAGCCCACCCGTCGCGACGCCGAGCGCGGAGACGATGCCGGCGAGCCTGCCGCGGTCGATGCTCTGCGCGACGATGTACAGCACCGCTGGCCCGGGCACGACGATCAGGGCCATCGCGGCCGCGGAGAAGAGCAGCAGGGTCGACGCGTCGGGCACGGCGGCCTAGACGCGCGCGATGTCCGGCATCAGGCGGCCGTCATCCGCGAGCTGCGCGTTCCAGCTCTGGAAGCTCTGCTCCAGCTCATCGAGGTCGTGCCCCCGCTCGGCAAGCCGCAGCGGCTGTGGCGCGTCCGGGGAGACCCGGTACTGGTACCACGAGATCTCCCATGCGACGGTGACGACCATCTCGCCGCTGACACCCGAGAGCGGGACGATCGATGCCTTCGGTGCGCCAAGGCTCTTCGCGACTCCGGCGACGGTTCGCCGGTGGGCGCTCGCGTTGAAGAGGTCGGCCGCCTCGACGACGGCGAGCTCGGGCTCGGAGAGGCGCCGGAGGATCGGCTCGTCCGCGACCGGCGCCTCTTCGGCGCGACCGGAGCTGAACAGGCCGCCCCAGCGGCTCTTCCGCCGCCGGCGTGCGTCGACCGGGACGGTCGGTGTCGACGGGCTTCCTTCGCGGATCCAACCGTGCTCGAGCGCGATCTCCGCACAGAGCGGGCAGACGTCGACGTACTCGCCACCACCGGGCGAGAAGCGGATCGCGTGCTCGCCCATCAGCAGCGAGCGCTCGCAGATTGCGCAGGTTCGCGTAACGGCCGAACGCGTCACTTGCATCCGCCGACTGTAGCGATTTGCAGCCGAATCAGTGCGTAGCCGCTGCCTCGCGT
>CAVVMR010000007.1:55000-61876 GCA_963749515.1 uncultured Gaiellaceae bacterium | reverse complement strand
AACAGAGACGCGCGAACGGCAGGACCTAACGCGTTGGCAGGAATTCGAATGACTCGGTGTCTCGGTACGTGAGCAGGCGGCCGTCCTCGTCCTCGAGTTCCACTCGAACGAAATACCGCCCTGCGGGCGGTGGCTCACCGGCATCGCTGACGATGCACGTCCGTCCGACGTACTGGTCGCTGTCCGAGCGGGGCGCAAAGTCGAGGCCCTGAGCCGCCCGAAAGCGTCTGAAACCTGGCGAGACGCTGCCGCCGGTCTCTTGACGGTAGGCGAATCCGGTGAGCGGTAGGCCGCGCGCAGCGTCGTAGAGATTCATCGTCAGACGCTTGCGCACGCTCTCGAACCCCGTGATTCGGACCTGGGCGTAGACGGAGATGCAGGGCGTGCGAAAGAGGTCGGCGGCGGCATCCTTCTGGTTTCCGAACTGCCGCCTGGTGAAGTTCAGTTGGCGTATCTGCGCGAGGTACGAGCCGAGCGTCGCGCCAGGTTCTACCGTGACCTGCGCGATCGCGGCTGACCGTTCGATTGGCTCCGGCTCAGGCTTCAAGCCCGGCACAAAGGTAAAAAGCAATCCCACGACTGCCGTTGTGAGCGTTACGAGTGCGAGCAGTGCCCCAGCCCCCCGCCCGAGCCATCGTAGGAGCGCTCGGTTACCGTTGGCCTCCTGGTCAGCCACCGCACGCGCACTCTAAGCCGCCCCGTGTCACGTTGGAAGGCGGCGACGCACAACTGAGCTCCCGCGGTTGGACTCGAACCAACAACCCTCCGGTTAACAGCCGGATGCTCTGCCAATTGAGCTACGCGGGAAGGCAGCGCTGATTGTAGCGGCGCCAGGCGCGCTCGACACAGCTCCTGGATCGCCGCCCGGACCCGCGCGAGCGCGTCTGCAGCTCCTTCATCTGGTCGACTCGGCGTCCGCGAGCTCCCTGCCGCAGCCGCCGCTCGCGCAGGCTCAGCAGGAGCTCCCGGCCGGTTCGCTCGTCGATTCCCTCCCGCGCCGCGCGCGCGTCGAGCTCGGCCTGCAGCGCGACGAGGTCGCTCGTCGTCACCGCCCTCGACCAGCTGCTCGCGGAAGCGGCGGTGAGCTCCGAGTCGAAGTGCTCCGGGAGTATCTCCGCGAGCAGCTGCAGGAGCGCCGGATGGGCGACGCAGGCCGCGAGCACGTCGCGCTCCAGCCGCTCGCCCATGTCGAGCATCTTGGGCGAGAGCTCCTCGGTGAGCGTCCGCACGCCGCCCTTCGGCGTCAGCCCGGCGAGCGTCTCCTTCGGCAGGTCGAGCCGGTCCGCGAGCAGGCGGAGCGCGTCCTGCCACTCCGGCGAGTCCTCGTTGCGCTGCAGGATCTCGCGCGCCCGCACGAATGCCTCCTGGCGGTCGGGCGTGCGGTCGAGCTCCAGCCGGACGCGGTAGACGACGTAGCTCTCGGCGCCGACCGAGCCGCTCCTCGAAGCCGTCGGGCGCGTCGGCCGGATCCTGGCCCTTCGGGCAGCGTGACGACCCGGACGTCGAAGCCCGAGCGACGTCGCGAGCTCCATCCCGCGCAGCGTCGCCTCCTCCCCGGCCGCGTCGGAGTCGAAGCAGAGATAGATCCGCCGCGTGAGCCGCTGCAGCTCCTTCAGCTGCCGCTCGGTCAGCGCGGTGCCCATCGAGGCGACGACGGGCTCGAACCCCGCCTGGCGCAGCGCGATCACGTCCGTGTTGCCCTCGACGACGACGCGCACGCTCCTGCTTCGCGATCGCCGTCCGCGCGAGGTGGAGGCCGTAGAGGATCGCGGACTTGTGGAAGAGCTCGCCCTCGGGCGAGTTGACGTACTTGCCCTTCAGCGGATCGTCCTCGTGCAGCTTGCGCGCCTGGAAGCCGACGACGCGCCCGCGCGCGTCGGCGAGCGGGAACATCAGCCGCGGCGGGAAGTAGTCGTTGCCGCGCGCGTTGGTCAGCCCGGCGCCGCGCAGCTCGTCGCGCGTGAACCCCTTCTCCTGCGCCTTCGCCGCAAGCCCGCTTCCCGGCGAGAGGCCGAGCCGGAACTCGCGGCAGACCGCCTCGCCGAGCCCGCGGCTCGCGAGGTACTCGCGCACCGGCGCGCCCGCGGCCGTCTCCCAGAGGTGCCGCTCGTAGAAGGATGTCGCCTGGTCGAGCACCGCGTGCAGCCGGTCGCGCCGCTTGCGCGACTCCTCGAGCTGCGGCGAGGTCTCCTCGTACTCGAGCGTGACGCGGAATCGCTCCGCGAGCCACTCGACGGCCCCGGCGAAGTCGAGGCTCTCGGTCTCGCGGACGAACGTGATCACGTCGCCGCCCTTGCCGCAGCCGAAGCAGTGGTAGAGCTTGTCGGCCGGGTTGACGGAGAAGCTCGGCGTCCGCTCCTCGTGGAAGGGGCAGCGGCCGGAGTAGCGCGCGCCCGCCTTGCGCAGCGACGTCCGCGCCGACGACGACCTCGACCATGTCGGAGGCGGCGACGACCTCCCGCACCGACGTCTCCTTGATCCGGGCCACCAGAGGCGCTCGGCGTACGCGAGGGCGAAACGGTCGGTCATGCCGGAGACGAACGTCGCGGATCTCGTCCTCGGAGTCGCCGCGCTCGACGAGATGATCGAAGATCGCAGTGATCGTCGCGTGCGCCCGCTCGTGCTCGCCGCGGGCGTGCTCGCCGAGATAGACGCGCTCGAACATGAACGCCCGGAGTGCGAGCATCGCCGCGCCGACCTCCTCGCTCTGCACGATGTCGCCGGCGCGCTCGGAGCTCTCGATCAGGTCGTGCACGAGCGTGTCGATCCGGCTCGAGCCTGTCTCCCCGAGCAGGTCGATCTCGGCCCGCGGCAGGTCGTCGGGCGTCAGAAGGCCCGCAGCGGATCGCGTCGTCGATGTCGTGGTTGATGTACGCGACGCGGTCGACGAGCCGGACGACCTTGCCCTCGAGCGTCTCGCGGCTCCTGCGGCCCGGTGTGCGTGAGGATTCCGTCCCGGACCTCGGCGGTGAGGTTCAGCTGCTCGGCGATCCGCAGCGACTGCTCGTTGTGGTGGAAGCCGGTGCCGAAACGCTCGCGCAGGCAGCGTGTCGAGCCGCTCCTCGCCTGCGTGGCCGAACGGCGGATGGCCCATGTCGTGGCCGAGCCCGATCGCCTCGGTCAGATCCTCGTTCAGCCGCAGCGCCCGGGCGACGACGCGCGCGATCCCCGTGGTCTCGAGCGTGTGCGTGATCCGGGTGCGGTAGTGGTCGCCCGGCGGGATCGATGAAGACCTGCGTCTTGCCCTTCAACCGCCGGAACGGCTTCGAGTGGACGATCCGGTCGCGGTCGCGCTGGAAGGGCGTGCGGATGGCGCACCCGTCCTCTTCCCGGAGGCGGCCGCGCGTCTCGTAGGAGCGAACGGCAAGCGGCGACAGCACGCTCTCTTCGTGCGCGCGGATGCGAGCCTCGAAGGCGTCGGCAACTCGTCCGGCCAGCTCCGGCATACAGGTCAGGGTATCCCGCTCGGCGGATCTCGCAGTGGCGCGGTCGCGGCGTCGACGTCAGATGATGATCGGGACGGTGCCGCCGTCGGCGGACCACGCGGCGCCCGTGACGTACGAGGACCGTTCGGACGCGAGAAATGCGATCACGGACGCGATCTCCTGCGGCTCGGCGAGACGGCCCAGCGGCCTGCCGGCGCCGACCTTCGCGAGCACCTCGTCGCGGTCGCCGCCCTGCTGGTCGGCGAGGCCGCCCTCTCCGAGCCACGCCTCGGTCGCCGTCGGGCCCGGCGTCACCGCGTTGCAGCGGATCCCGTCGCCTGCATAGAGGTCGGCGACGAGCCGCGAGAGCGAGAGCACGGCCGCCTTCGTGACCGAGTAGTGCGGCATCGATCCCGACGGCCGCTTGCCCGCGGTCGAGGAGACGTTGACGACAACACCCTTCGACGCGCGCAGGTGCGGGAGCGCCGCGCGGATCGCGCGCACGTAGCTCATGACGTTCAGCTGCCACATCGAGTCCCAGTCCTCGTCGGGAACCTCCTCGAAGCGCGCCTGAACCGCGTAGCCGACGTTGTTGACGAGGACGTCGAGGCCTCCGAGCTCCCCCACCGCAGCCTCCACCAGCCGCGCCGGCGCGCCCGCTTCGGCCAGGTCTGCTCGAACGTGCAACGCCTCGCCGATCGCTGGTGCTTCGCCGCGGCCGGAGGTCACGACCCGCGCGCCCTCCGCCACGAGCAGCTTCGCCGTCTCCAGGCCGATGCCGCCGGTCGAGCCGGTGACGACGCACGCCTTCCCACTCAGTCCCAGATCCACCGGCGGCTAGCTTAGATGCATGACGACGCTGCTCCTGGCGAGACACGGCGAGACGGACTGGAACCGCGAGCTCCGGATTCAAGGCTCGTCGGACATCGAGCTGAACGAGCTCGGGCGCACGCAAGCCCACGCGCTGGCCCAGGAGCTCGAGCACGTGGAGCTCGACGCCGTCTACGCGAGCGATCTCAGCCGCGCGCGCGCAACGGCGGAGGCCGTTGCCGCGAGCCACGGACTCGACGTGCGGCTCGATCCACGGCTGCGCGAGCGCTCGTTCGGCTCGTGGGAAGGGCTCACACGCGAGGACATCGCCGAGCGGCCGGAGGATCGGCACGACGGTGAGACGGACGAGGAAGTGCGCGAGCGCGTCCTTGCCGCCGTACGGTCGATCGCGGCCGCGCATCCGGGCGAGCAGGTGCTCATCGTCTCGCACGGCGGCGCGCTGAACTCCCTCTGGCACCACGCGCTCGGCGTTCGGATCGAGCGCTGGGCGAACTGTGCGGTCTACAAGCTGGCCGTCCGGGACGACGGATTCGTGGAGATAGACTGAGCGGCCCGTGGAGGACTACACGAACAAGTACAAGGGCGAGCAGATCGAGGTTGCGCTCTTCGGCGGCGAGTACCAGGAGGGCGTACTGACCGCCTACTGCTCGATCGAGGACGTCCCCCACATCGAGCTCAACGGCCACATCCTCGTGCCGTTGCAGAACGTGGCCTCACTCCACTGCTCGAGCCGCTGCGATGCGCCGGAGCCCGACTGGCCGCCCCGCGGCCTGGGCGAGGACGACCGCGACGGCCTCGGCGACGACGACTCCTAGCCAGGGACGCTGATGCGGCTCGCGGCCGCCAGGAATCTGGCGAAGGTCTGGCTGCTGGCGCTGATCGTGGCCGCCGCGTTCGGCGCTGCCGGCTGGGCTCTCGGCGGCTATCGCACCGCGTCGGTCTTCGTCTTCTGTGCGTTCCTTGCCGGTCTGGCGGTCTACGCGTACGCCGATCGCGCACTTCTCGGGATGCTCGGCGCCCGTGAATACGCACTCGCCGAAGACCCGATCCTTCGCTCGACCGTCGACGCGCTCTCGGCCAAGCTGGGGATCCGGCCGCCGAAGCTCTACCTGATCCCCGACGGCTTTCCGCGGGCGCTCTCGGCGGGTCGCGGCCCGCAAGGCTCGGCGCTCGCGGTCTCCACCGGCCTGCTGGGTGCGATGAGGCCCGCCGAGCTCGAGGGCGTGCTCGCACACGAGTTGGCGCACGTGCGAAGCCGTGACGTGCTCGTGCAGACCTCGGCCGTCCTGCTTGCCGTCGTGCTCGTCGAGATGTCCCGGCTCGGCGGTTGGCTCGAGCGTGCGCTGCTGGCCGTGCTCGGGCCGGTCGCAGCGGCGTTCGTGCACCTCTTGCTGTCCCCCAAGCGCGAGCTCGCCGCGGACCGTGTGGCGGCCGGCATCTGCGGCTCGGGTGAAGGCCTGGCCGACGCGCTCCTGCGCCTCGACCACGCCAGCGATCTCGTCTCGTTCGAGGCCAGCCCGGCGACCGAGCCCCTCTACACCGTCAACCCCTTCGCCGAGGAAGGGCTGGCCGCGCTCTTCGTCACGCATCCGCCCCTCGAGCGGCGGATCGCGGCGCTACGCGGGATCGCCGGGTAGGCGCGACCACATCGTCACGTCCCGGCGGTCGCCGCGCTGCTCGAGCCAGGAACGCAGAACGCCTTCGCGCGTGAAACCGCTCTTCTCCGCCACGCGCTCGGACGCCAGGTTGCCGGGAAACGTGCCGAGCTGCAGTCGCGGCAGCTCGAGCTCGTCGAATCCCCATTCGCAGAGCAGCCGCACCGCACGTGGCACATAGCCACGGCCGCGGAAGGACGGCGCCGCCCAGTAGCCGAGCTCGCCGACCTTGCCGTGCACCCACAGGGTGATCGCCGCCGCGAGCTCGTCCGACGCCCGCTCGACGACGGCCAGGGGCGCTGCGCCTTCCTCCCACGCCGTCTTGCAGCGCCCGAGCCACGCACGGGCATCATCCGCGGAGTACGGCGTCGGAACCGTCGTCCAGCGGACGATCTCCGGGTCGTTGCAGGCCGCGACGATCGCCGGAACGTCGTCGTCGCGCCACAGGCGGAGCCGAATCAGCTCGTCCTCCAGCTGGGGGTCTGGCGGGCGAATCTCCATCCGTTGACAATTTTACGCGGGAAACGGAAGGAGGGCCGCTCTCGCGGCCCTCCTGAGGTAATTCGGCGGCGTCCTACTCTCCCGGGGGCTTGCGCCCCGAGTACCATCGGCGCTGTCGGGCTTAACTTCTCTGTTCGGAATGGGAAGAGGTGTACCCCCGACGCTATGACCGCCGAAATTGTCGAAGGTTCCGCAGCGACACCGGTCTGCCGGCGTACGCTTGCGGGAGCCGGCACTAAGCACAGCACCCTCAAAACTCCATAGCAACTCCACAAGTGTTCTAAATCAAGACCTCGGGCAATTAGTACCGGTCAGCTGAACGCATTGCTGCGCTTGCACCGCCGGCCTATCGACGTGGTGGTCTTCCACGGCCCTTACTCCCTCGAGGGGATGGGAAGTCTCATCTCGAGGTGGGCTTCCCGCTTAGATGCTTTCAGCGGTTATCCCATCCAGACGTAGCTAAT
>CAVVMR010000007.1:0-50000 GCA_963749515.1 uncultured Gaiellaceae bacterium | reverse complement strand
ACGGCTCTGTCAAGCCGTTTGGCGCATCCTTGCGAAGCGCCGCTTGCCCGCCTGGACGGTTGCGTCGACGAGGCGCGCCCGCGGCAGATCGAGCTCTGCGACGGCGACGCCGTCCACCTTCACGCCACCCTGGTCGATCAATCGCCGGGCCTCGCTCGTGGAGAGCCCGAAAGCGGCTGCCAGCAGGGCCGGCAGGTGGACCGGATCGTCCTCCGGCAGCTGTACATCGGGGAGATCGTCGGGCGCCAGCCCCTCGCGCACGACGCGGGTGAAGTGCTCCTCCGCGCGCGCCGCAGCCTCGTCCCCGTGCGAGCGCGCCGCAATCGCCCGCGCGAGCGCCAGCTTCGCGTCCATCGGCTCACCCGGCGGCACGGGGCGCTGGAGCACCAGGCGGTACCACTCCTCGAGCTGGGAGTCGGGGATGCGCATCGTTCGCCCGAACTGCTCCTCGGGCGGCGCCGTCAGCGGGATGTTGTTGCCCACCGACGAGCTCATCTTCTCGCCGTCCCACGAGAGAAGGAGCGGCGTCGTCAGCACGACCTGCGGCTCGAGCCCGTACGCCGCCATCACCATCCGGCCCGGCGAGGAGGTTGTAGAGCTGGTCGGTGCCGCCGAGCTCGACGTCCGCCTCGATCGCGACCGAGTCGTAGGCCTGCATCAGCGGATAGAGGAGCTCGGAGACGGAGATCGGCTCCTCCGCCGCCATTCGTTTCGCGAAGTCGTCCCGCTCGAGGATCTGCGCGACGGTCGTCGTCCGCGTCAGCCGGATCACGTCGGCGAAGTCGAGGCCGCTCAGCCACTCGCTGTTGAAGCGGACCTCGGTCTTCTCCCGATCGACGATCGTGTACGCCTGCTCGACGTAGGTCTTCGCGTTGGCGTCGATCTCCTCCGGCGAGAGGATTGGACGCTCAGCGGAGCGGCCGGAGGGATCGCCGATGCGCGTCGTGTAGTCGCCGACGATGAAGACGCCGACGTGGCCGGCGTCCTGGAAGGCGCGCATCCGCTGCAGCGGGATGCCACGGCCGACATGCAGGTCCGGCGAGGTGACGTCGATACCGAGCTTGACGCGCAGGGGCCGTCCGAGCTTCAGCTTCTCCTCGAGCCCACCCCGCGGCAGGACGTCGACCGCGTTGCGGGTGAGATCCTCGATGCTCACGGGCCGCCGATTCTACGGACGTGCGCCTCGGTGACCGTCGCGGGCGAGGTACAGCCGCAGAGCGCGAGGGCGAGCTCGGTCTCGTCGCGGAGGAGCTCGAGCACGTGGCGTGCGCCCTGCTCGCCGGCGTGGGCGAGCCCCCAGAGCACGGGGCGCCCGACGAGCACCGCCCGGGCGCCGAGCGCGAGCGCCGTGACGACGTCGCTGCCGCGGCGGATCCCGCCGTCCACGAGCACCTCGAGCCGGCCGTCGACCGCCTCGACGACCTCGGGCAGCAGCTCCGACGTCGGCGCGACGCCGTCGAGCTGCCGGCCGCCGTGGTTCGAGACGACGATCGCAGCGGCGCCGTGCTCGCAGGCAAGAGCAGCGTCCTCCCCGGTCTGGATCCCCTTGACGATCACCGGCAGCGGCGACTCGGCCACGAGCCGCTCGAGATCCCGCCAGCTGAGCGTCGGATCGATCCACGTGAGCACCTCGAGCGGCGTCGCGCCGCCCCAGCCTCCGGCTGCCGCGGCGACGCTCGGGACGACGACATCCTCTGGCAGCCGGAACTGGGTACGGAGGTCGCGCTCGCGGCGGCCAAGGCGTGGAGCGTCGACGGTGAGGACGATCGCGCTGTAGCCGGATTCGGCGGCCTGCTCGACCAGAGCGTTCGTGATGCCTCGGTCCCGAAAGACGTAGAGCTGGAACCAGCGTGGTCCGGCAGGTGCCGCCGCGACCTCGGCCGGCGTAGCGTTTGCCATCGTCGAGAGGCACATGATCGTGCCGGCGGCGGCAGCGGCGCGTGCAGTCCCCTGCTCTCCGTCCGCGTGGGCCATGCGGTGGAAGGCCGTCGGAGCGACGAGCACCGGCATCGAGACCTCCGTGCCGAGCACGGTCGTCGCGGTCGTCGTGCCGTCGACGTCGACGAGGACCCGCGGCCGCAGCCGGTAGCGGCGCCAGGACTCGACGTTCTCGCGGAGCGTCCGCTCGTCGCAGGCGCCGCCGGCGAAGTACCCGAGCGCGCCTTGCTCGAGGACGCCCTCGGCGAGCCGCTCGTAGTCGGAGACGGTGAGCGGCTCGCTCATGGGGCGAATCTATCTAGAACGGATAGGGCATCAGGCTCCACACCGCTGCCGCGTACCAGAACCCGAACGCCAGGCTCATCGAGCCGATCGCAGGCACGGCGACGGCGTACGAGCGCCGCAGGGGCGCGCTGGCGAGAGTGGCCCCGAACCCCGTCGTGACCACGGTCATCGAGACTGCCGTGAAAGCGGCGAGGACCACCAACGAGATCACCGCGAGCGACGTCGACGGAATCGCTGCCAGCAGCAGGACGCCGACGCCCGCGCTGCCGCCCATGCCGTGGACGAGGCCGACGCCGAAGGCGCCGAGCGGCGTCCTCACCTTGTGCCGGTGGTCCTCTTCATTCGGGCCGTGCGAGTGCGGGTGGAAGTGGAAGTAGCCGCTGCGCCAGCGGATCAGCAGCCGTACCGCGAGGAACACGATCAGTGCGGCCACGGCCGTTTCGGCCCCCTGCTGGAGGCGCTCCGGCAGATACGCCTCGAAGAGCAGGATCGGCAGACCGAACACGACGAGCGTCAGGGCATGGCCGAGCCCCCAGTAGACGCCGAGCTCGGCGGCCCGGCGGGTCGCTCGTTCACGGCCGGACGCGACGAGCGCGGTGACAGCCGCGATGTGATCCGGGTCGGTCGCGTGGCGCAAGCCGAGCAGCGCGGCGACGAGGAGGACGATGAGGACTGAGCCGCCGTTCGACATGGCGGCGATGTGGTCGTCGAGACCGAACATGGCTAGAGCACCTCCGGGAGAGCGTTGACGGTGATGGCGAGCCCGACCGCGAGGATCACGAGGGCGCTCGCGGCGGGGAGAAGACGGATGAGCGGACCGTCGAATGACAGGCGGCTGAAGGCCCGCTTGGCGAGAACGGCCACGAGCCCGATCGAGGTGATCGTGGCTGCGAGACCGAGGCTGAAGGCAACGATCAGCGCGAGGCCGAAGCCGATCCGGTGCAGGGCGATCGCGCTGAGCAGGACGACGAGTGCCGACGGGCAGGGGAGGAGCCCGGCGGCGATGCCGACGCCGAGCAGGCCGCGGCGGTCGTGGTGGTCGTGGTGGTGGTGATGATGGTGGCCGTGCTCGTGGCTGTGGCCGTGGTGGTGGTGGTGATCTCCGCGGCGGCGCGCACGGGAGTAGAGGACGGAACCGCCGACGGCGACCACGAGCAGGCCGGAGGTCAACGTCAGCCAGGGGTACAGCGTCTCGGGGACGATGAAACGAGAGAGAAGGAGCGTCACGAAGCCGAGCGCGAAGACGCCGATCGTGTGCGTGATCGTCACGATGCCGCCGAGCAGGACGGCGTCGATCGGCCGGCCCTTCGTCCCGACGAGATAGCCCGCGACGATCGCCTTCCCGTGACCGGGCGTGAGCGCGTGCGCCGCGCCCCAGAACGCCGCGATCGCGAGCGAGAGCAGGATCACTCCGAGAGAGAGGTCGCCGCGCGACACGAGCGACTCGAAGCCGCCCTTCGCGTGCGCGGCGGCGGTCTCGTTCCGGAGCTGCGGCGGCGTGCCCGAGCCCTCCCCGAGCGTGAAGGAGGCCGTCGCCGAAACGACATCGAGGGGCGAGCGCAGCAGATCGTCCGGGTAGGCGCGGAGGTCGTCGCTGCGGCTTGCGGCCGGCGCACTGGAGGAACGGAGCTCGGCTCCCTCCTCGGCGCGCACGACGACCTCTCGCCAGCCGAGGCGCGACGAGAAGTTGCGGTCGCGGAACGCGAGCCGGGTGCCGCTGCCGCGGACGGCGTAGACGGCATCGAAGCGCAGCGTCTTCAGCCCGCCCGCCCCCGGCCGTTCGGTGACGCGCCGCTCGAGCAGGCTCAGCGGGGCGCGACGGCCGTCGAGCCGGAGCTCGAGACCACGTGCCGCCCCGGTGGCGAAGCCCGCGGCGCGGACGCGCGTCCCGAGCTGGAAGGTGGGGATCTCCGCCAGGTCGAGCGCGTAGTGGACGTAGACCCGGCCGCCGGAGAGCTCGATCTCGGTCTGACGGTTGACGGTGAAGTTCCCGAGCGGGTGCGCCAGCGCCGAGATGGGGGCAGCCAGCGCGGCGAGGAGGGAGACGAGGACGACGATGCGCTTCACGAGGCATACCTCCGTGCGGTCTGGCTCCAGAGGAGCGAGAAGTGCGGGTTCGTGTCGAGTGCGAGGCTGAACCAGCGCCGCGCGTCGGCGTCCCGGCCGAGGCAGCGCTCGATCATCCCGCGGTGGAAGAAGAACGAGGCGTCACGTGTGCCGAGCCGCAGGGACCGCTGCGACCAGCGGCGTGCCTCGCCGCAGCGGTCGTTGCGCGCGAGCGCCCACGCGAGCATGTCGTCGCCGGCGACCGAGGGCCGGCGGGCGTGAGCAAGCCGCGCGAGCTCGAGCGTTTCGGCGAGGCGGAGGCCGCGGTCCGTGCGGTAGAGCGCGGACTCGAGATCGATCTGCGAGCCGTTCGCCGCCTCGATCTTCTCGATTGCAGCGACGAGGTCGTACTGCTCACGCGCTTGCTGCTTGCGGCCCGTGGCCGCGAGCAGGTCGCCGAGCTGCGCAACGTAGCCGGATAGCGGGACGGCCTCGACCGCGCGGCGCTGGAGCGAGACCGCACGACCGAGCCTCCCCCGCGCCGCCTCGAATCGTGCCAGCGCGTCGAGCGCCGGTGCGTACCCGGGACGAGCGGCGAGCGCGAGCCGGTAGAAGGACGCGGCGCGCGCGGCGCGGCCGACCGACCAGTGCAGCTTTCCGAGCTCGACCGACGTCCAGGCGTAGGCCTCGGGACGGCCGGCCGCGGCGTCAAGCGCGAGCTCCATCGCGACGATCGCGGCTGCGACGTCGCCGCGGAGCTCTCGCGCGTACGAGACGCGTGCATAGGAAGAGGTGTTGGGCTTCAGCGCGGCCATGCGGTCGAACGCTGCGAACGCGGCCTCGTAGCGGCCGAGCTCGAGCAGCGCGTCGCCGAGGACGCCCTGCGGAGCAGCCGTGCCCGGTGCGGCGGCGATGGCACGGCGGGCGATCGCGAGCGCGTCGCGAAAGCGGTGGCGCGTGAGTGCGACGCTGCCGAGCCCGGTCAGCGCCTCGAAGTTCTTCGGCTCGAGCTTCACGGCCCGGCGGAGCGCCCGGTCGGCGCGGGAGACGTTCGCCGCGTCGCCGGTCTCACGCGCCCGCTGTGCGTAGGCGAGGCCGAGCAGCGCGAGCGAGCGAGCGTCGTCCGGACGGGCGGCGACTCCGGCCTGCAACCGCCGGACGAGCGCCTGGGTGTCGCCCGACGCGAAGCCGGCGCGGAGCGCCTCGGCCTCGACGGGTGCGGGGGCGACGGGTGTCGCCGAGCGCGACTCGCGCGCGACGCCGCCGACCAGGGCAGCGACCGCGAGAGCGGCGACAACGGTTGCGGTGACGAATGTCTTCATGGCGGCGGCCGGTGCCGGTGGGGAGGGCCTGCTCGCGCAGACCCTCCCCCGGTCCGGTCAGGGCTTCTGGAGCCCCTTCGAGTTGGCGAACCCCTGCGGCGGGTCGGCCTCGTACGGGAACGAGTCGGTCGCCGGGACGTCGCCACTGTTGACGCCGTCGCCGAGCGGGACCTTGTTCCCCTTGAGGAAGCCGGCCATGACCTGCTCTGCGATGTCGATCACATCATCGTTGAGCCGGCGGCCGTTCGGGAAGCCGCCGTTGTCGCCGCCGATCACGCCCATGCGGCTGACCTTGCCCGCCGGGGTAACCGGGATCGAGTAGTTCAGCCGCAGCAAGTCCGCGACCGTGTTGCCGGTGAAGTTGAGGCCCTTGACGCCCGTGCCGAACACGGCAACGAGGTCGTCACGGTTGTCCTCAGGTGCATTCAGCTTGTAGAGGTCGTTCATCAGCTTCGCGAGGATCGGCTTGACGACCGGGCCTGCGAACTGCTTGTCGTCCACGGGCTTCGACCGGTTCCACACGTCCTTGAAGGGCGTCGGGACGACGACCTCGTTGACGAGCGGGTTGCCGAGCCGGGACACCTGCGTCCAGCCGCGGTGCAGCTTGCCGTTCACGGTGACGTTCGGCCGCTCGGTCGAGGCGTAGACGCCGATCGTGCTGTTCGAGGCCTTCAGCTCGGAGATCGGGATCTGCAGAGCGATGGCGTGCACGCCGTAGCCGGCGAAGAAGTCCTTGCCACCACCCATGTTCCCGGTGCCCTTGCGGAAGCCGACGAGATCGAAGATCGCGCCGATGTCGCCGTAGAACGCGTCGTCACGCTGGCCGGCGAAGATCGAGAGGCCGTGCTTCTTGACGATCGCCTTGTCCACGAGCGACCCGTAGTTCGGAGTCGAGCGCGGGCCGATGTTATTCGGCGGCGTCTTGCCACGGGCGAACAGCTTCTTGTTCCGCCACATCGACCAGCTCTGGACGGTGTTGCCCAGGAAGGCCGGCCCGGCCGTGCGGCCGAAGCGGAACTCGTACACGATGTCCGGCCGTGCATCGCCGGTCCGATCGATGTTGATCTTGTACTTCGCGTTCGGCGAGAACGTGTAGTAGTTCGGGCCGGCCGCGGGATCCTCTGCGGGGATCCAGTTGGAGACGATCGTCACGGTGTCCGGCTTGTCCGGGCTCCGAAACGCGTACAGGTCCGTGTTGTCCGCGCTCGGATCCTCCGAGATCAGCGGCGCCTCACGGTGACTCGATGCGGTACCGGCGCTCGGGCTCGTGCCGACAACTGCCGCAGCAACTGCGGCGAGTGTGACGGTGGCCAGGGCGGCGGTCGCCAGTGCTGCTTTCTTCATTTCCCACGCTCCTCCGTGGTCGGGTTACGGTGCTTGTTCGGCCGCTGCGGAGAACCGGTTCGATCCAGTTTTCGGGCCAGATTTCGATCGAACCGATCGGCGTTTTCGGGCGAATGTGGGTCGTGCTGACCTACGCCCCAACCGTCGCCGCGATAGGCTCGACACCCGAGCCGATGCGCCTCCGCCGCGACCTCGCCCACCTCTCCGATGAAGCGCTCGTCGCGCTCATCGCCCGATCGGACGAGTCGGCGCTCGCGGAGCTCTACGACCGGATCGGCGGCACCGCCTACGGTCTCGCCTACCGCGTGCTCCGCGACGAGGCGCTCGCCGAGGACGCGGTACAGGAGGCGTTCCTCGGGCTCTGGCGGAGTGCCGGCGCGTTCATCCCCGAGCGCGCGAAGGCGTCGACGTGGATCCTGACGCTCGTCCACCGGCGCGCCGTCGACCTCGTGCGGCGCGAGCAGCGGCGACGCACCGAGCCGCTCGAAGGAGCGCCCGAGCCCTCGGAGGGCTCGGCGGAGGAGGCCGCCTGGCTGCGACTCGACCGCGAGCGCGTGCAAGCCGCGCTCCGCTCGCTGCCGGACCAGCAGCGGGAGGCGATCGAGCTCGCCTACTACGGCGGCTACTCGCAGTCGGAGCTCGCCGAACGTCTCGGGCAGCCGCTCGGGACGATCAAGAGCAGAATGTTTTCCGGGCTCGCGCGCCTGCGCGAGCTCCTGGACGAAGAAGTGGAGACGTTGTGGACCTACACGAACTGACCGCCGGCTACGCGCTCGACGCGCTCGACGCCGACGAGTGCGAGCGTTACGAGGCGCACCTCGCGTCGTGCGACCGCTGTCGCGAAGAGCTGCAGGGCTTCTGGCAGGTCTCCGCTTCCCTCGCCCGGGCAGCCGGTGGCCCGCAGCCGCCCGCGTCGCTCCGCGGCCGCATCCTCGAGCAGGCGCGCAGCGAACGGCCGAACGTCGTGCCTCTGCGCCGCCGGTTCACGCCGCCGGTGCTGATGCCCGTCGCCGCGGTGGCGGCGGTGGCGGCCCTCGCGATCGGGATCTGGGGAGTCGGGCTGTCCCGCGAGCTCAACGACGCGAAGGACGAGCTTGCGGTGCTCGGCGATCCGAACGCACGCGTCTACGAGAGCGCGAACGGCGAGGCGAACCTCGTCGTCACTCCGAATGGAGAGGCCGCACTCGTCGTGCGGCGGCTCGCGCCGGCGCCGGAGGGCAAGGACTACGAGATCTGGGTCTTCGAGAACGGCGTGCCGAAGCGGGCGGGCCTCTTCGAGCGGCCGGGTGTTGCAATGTTGACGCGGTCCGTGGAGCCGGGACAGATGGTGGCGGTCACCGTCGAGCCCGACGGTGGTCTCGACGCGCCTTCCGGCGCGCCTCTCTTCACCGCAGCTTCAGCCTGACCCGTCCTGTGCGACCCGAATAGGGTTGGGCCGTGAAGAGCATTCTCTGCTTCGGAGACTCGAACACGTGGGGGTGCGTGCCGCTCGAAGGCCCCGTCCCTTCACGCCGCTTTCCGCCGGCAACGCGCTGGCCGGGGGTGCTCCGGAGCGAGCTCGGCGACGGCTACTGGGTGGTCGAGGAAGGGCTGAACGGGCGCACGACCGTCTGGGACGACCCGCTCGAGCTGCACCGGAACGGCAGGAAGCTGCTGCCGCCGTTGCTGCTGACACACCAGCCGCTCGACCTCGTGATCGTGATGCTGGGAACGAACGACCTGAAGCGGCGCATTGGAGGCTCGGCGAGCGAGATCGCCGAGGGAGCAGGCATGCTGGTGGACATCGTCACCGGCAGCGGTTGCGGGCCGGAGGGCCATGCCCCGCAGGCCCTGCTCGTCTGCCCGCCACCCATCGCCCGCCTCGACCTGCTCGACGACACGTTCGAGGGCGCGCTGGAGAAGTCACGCGAGCTTGCGGGTCACTTCGGTGCCGTCGCGGCGGAGCGCTCGTGTGGATTCCTCGACGCCGGCACCGTGATCTCGTCGAGCGACGTGGACGGCATCCACCTCGACGAGCCCGAGCACCGCAAGCTGGGACAGGCAGTCGCGGAACACGTGCTCGCGCACGTCGGCTGACCCAAAGCCGTTACGAAGCCGTAGACGATGCGTTCCGATCCGCTCCGTACACTCGTTCGCATGAGCGAGCTCAAGCCCGCGCTTCGGCGCATGTTCGGATTCGAGGATTTTCGCCCGGGACAGGAGCAGGTCGTCCGCGCCGCTGTCGAGGGGCGCGACACGCTCGCGCTGATGCCGACCGGCTCCGGCAAGTCGCTCACGTACCAGCTCGCCGCGATGCTGCGACCGACTCCGACGCTCGTCCTGTCGCCGCTGATCGCGCTCATGAAGGACCAGGTCGACAAGCTCCCGCCTGACGTCGCGGCGCAGTCGACGTTGATCAACTCCTCGCTCGACCCCGACGAGGCCGCAGCGCGGCTGCGCGGGGTGTCCGAAGGCCGCTACCGGATGCTCTACGTCGCGCCCGAGCGGCTTCGCTCCCGAAGCTTCCTCGACGCGATCTCGCGAATCGACGTCGGTCTCGTCGTCATCGACGAGGTGCACTGCGTCAGCATGTGGGGTCACGATTTCCGGCCCGACTACCTCTTCATCCGCCGTGCTCTCGACGCACTGAGCCGTGGAAGGCAGGGCCGGCCCGCGATCCTCGGCATGACCGCGACCGCCACGCCGGCGACGGAGCGTGAGATCGCAGACGCGCTCGGCCGCGAGCCCGAGGTCGTCCGCACGAGCGTCGTCCGGCCGAACCTCCGCTACGACGTCGAGATCGTCGACGGCGAGGAAGCCCGATTGCGGACGCTCGTTCGCCGGCTGCACGAGCTGCGCGGCGCCTCGGCGATCGTCTACGCGCGCTCCCGCCGCACCTGCGAGAGTCTCGCGCGCACGCTGCGCGCTCACGACCTGGCCGCCGTCCACTACCACGCCGGGCTGGAGCCGGCCGAGCGCGCTGCAGCCCAGGAGGCCTTCATCGAGGGCCGGATCCAGACGGTGGTGGCCACGACGGCGTTCGGGATGGGGATCGACAAGCCGGACATCCGCCTCGTCGCGCTCTACAACTACCCCGAGTCGCTCGAGAGCTATGTGCAGATGGTCGGGCGCGCCGGCCGCGACGGCCGTGCCTCGGACACGCTTCTGCTGGCGAGCCGGGCAGATGCGCAGCAGCTGCGGCGGTTCGCACGCTCGGACATCCCGACGGTCGACGATCTCCGCTCGGTCTACGCCCGGCTGCGGGGACGCTCGGAGGTCGCACCCGAGGAACTCGGCGACGAGCCCGACCCGCGCGTGCTCGTCGGGATGCTCGAGCAGGTCGGACTGGTGCACCGTGGCTTCGACGCCGGCCGCTCGATGCAGATCGAGGTGCCGGAGCCGCCGGCCGACGCGGCTGCGCGAATCGACGCGCTTCTCGCCCGCTACGAGCGGGAGGCGCTCGCGCGTACCGACCGGCTCGTGCACTTCGCAGAGTCGCAGGGCTGCCGCCACCGGCAGGTGGCTGAGCACTTCGGGGAGACGCTCGCCGAGGACTGCGGGATGTGCGACGTCTGCAGGCCGCTCGCGAAGCCCGTCGACGAGCCCGCAGCTGTTGCGCCGCTGCCCGAGGACGTCGCGGGCGCGATCCACCGCGCGGTGCTCGACTTGCGCTGGCCACTCGGGCGCACCGGCCTCGCGGCCTTGCTGCGCGGCTCGATGAGCGCGCCGCGCTCGGCGCAGCGCTCCTCGCACTTCGGCGTGCTGGCGGCGGCGAGCCAGGCCGACATCAAGCGCTGGATCCAGCTGCTCGAGGTCTCGGGCGCGCTCGAGTCGTTCGAGAGCGAGGACGGCTTCCGGCTTCTCCGGGCCCACCGGGCCGCGGATCTCCCGCGCATCGGCTCCCCGGCCGCGGCGGGACCGGCCGACGAAGGGCTCTTCGAACGGCTTCGCGCCTGGCGGCTCGAGCGTGCCCGGGCCGACGAGGTGCCTGCCTTCGTCGTCCTTCACGACGCGACGCTCCGTGAGCTCGCAACCGCAAAGCCCGCCTCGGAGCAGGATCTCGCGGCGGTCAAGGGCTTCGGGCCGACCAAGCTGGAGCGGTACGCGGACGACGTCCTGGCCGTGATCGCTGCCTCGTAAAGGCCAACCGGGGCTACAATCCTCCCCTTGCGGGCGTTCAGCAAGACCAAACCGGTGCGTCGTCGCCGGATCCGCAGGCTTCGCCTCCTTGCGCTCCTCACCGTCCTCGGACTCCTGGGCTCGGTGTCGTTCACCTTCGGGCTGATTCGGGCGATCGCCAGCGAGATCGACGCCGGCAAGTTCGACCCGAAGAAGCAGCTCGACAACCAGGTCAACGGCTACATCTACGACTCGAGCGGCAAGAAGATCCTCGCGGTGCTGCGGGGATCCGAGGCGCGCACGCTGATCGAGTACGACGACATCGCCGATCCGATGCGGCACGCGATCGTGGCGATCGAGGACCGGCGGTTCTGGGAGCACGACGGGATCGACCTGCGCGGCATCGGGCGGGCGCTGATCGCAGACATCAAGCAGAAGAAGGTGGTCGAGGGAGGCTCGACGATCACCCAGCAGTTCGTGAAGAACGGGCTCGAGCGCGATCAGAAGACGATCGGCCGCAAGGTGCGCGAAGCGGCGTTTGCCTGGCAGCTCGAGCGCGACGACAAGCACTGGGGGAAGCGGCGGATCCTGACCGAGTACCTGAACACGATCTACTTCGGAAACGGTGCGTACGGCGTGCAGCAGGCGGCGCTGACGTACTTTCACCACGGCGCCCGGAACCTGACGATCCCGGAGGCGGCGCTCCTGGCCGGGATCCCCGCCGACCCGAACCGCTACGACCCGGTCACGAATCCGGAGGCGGCGCTCATGCGGCGCCAGCTCGTGCTGAAGGCGATGCTCGAGGAGGGGACGATCACGCCGAAGCAGTACGTGGACGCGAACGCGGCCAAGCTTCCGAAGTCGGACGACGTGCGGCTTCCAGGAACGGAGGGCCCGGCGCAGCACTTCGTCAACTACGTCAAGCAGCAGCTGATCGACGAGTACGGCTCGGCGGAGGTCTTCGGCGGCGGCCTCAGGGTGCGCACGACGATCGACCTCGAGCTCCAGCAGAAGGCACGCGACGCGATCTCGAAGTGGCTGACGAATCCCGACGGCCCCTCGGCGGCCCTCGTCGCGATCGACCCGCGTAACGGCGCGGTGAAGGCGATGGTCGGCGGCAACAACTACCGCAAGAGCCAGTTCAACCTCGCCGTGCAAGGTGTCCGCCAGCCGGGATCCGCGTTCAAGCCGTTCGTGCTCGCGACCGCGCTGCGCGAGGGGATCTCACCCGCAACGCACTTCGAGTCGAAGCCGCAGACGATCAACCTCGGCGACAAATACTGGGTCGTCGGCAACTACGACGACTCCTATCTCGGCTCGGTCGACCTCGAGCGCGCGACGATCGAGTCCGACAACGCCGTCTATGCGCAACTCACGCAGCTCGTCGGCTCGAAGCATGTGGCGGAGACCGCCAAGCGCATGGGGATCCGGAGCAAGCTCGACGGCTACTTCGCGATCGGTCTCGGCGCGGAGGCGGTCAACCCGCTCGAGCTCGCCCGGGCGTACGCCACACTCGCCTTCGGAGGGCGCCGCGTCGACGGAGCCATGTTCGGCAACAAGCCGCGCGTGATCGCGAAGGTCACCGAGCGCGGCCGGACGCGATACAACGCGCCGACGAAGTTCGACGCTCTCACCGCCCCGGAGGCCGGGATCATGAACGCGATCCTGCAGAAGGCCGTGCGGCTCGGCACCGGCAAGCGCGCCGCTCTCGTCGACCGTCCTGTGGCCGGGAAGACGGGGACGACAGAGAACTACGGTGACGCCTGGTTCGTCGGCTACACGCCGCAGCTCGTCGTCGCCGTGTGGGTCGGCTACCCGACGACGCTGAAGCCGATGCTGACCGAGTTCAACGGCAAGGCGGTCACAGGCGGCAGCTTCCCGGCCCTGATCTGGAAGTCCTTCGTCGAGAACGCGCTCAAGGGCGTGCCGGCGGCGGGGTTCCCCTATCCGAGCACGCCGTACGTGGCGCCGAAGCTCGTCGTCCGCCGCGGTGACCGGCTGCTGCTCGACAACGGGCTCTGCCGCTCTCGACAGGAGATCGTCTATTTCGCAGGCAAGGGCCCGAGCCGCACGGCGAACTGCCTCGAGAACGAGGTCGAGGTGCCGGACGTGCGCCGGCTGACGCTCGCGGAGGCGCAGGCACGCGTCGCAGCGCAGCCCTTGACTGCAGAGCTCGTCTATGCGCCGGCGGCCCCGCTGAAGAAGCCCGGCATCATCGTCGACCAGCGGCCGAGGGCGGGCTATCGGTCCTCGTACGACCGGATCATCCTCGTGGTCTCCAAGGCGACCCAGGGCGTGATCCCCAACCTGGTCGGGCGGACGCTTGCCGACGCACGTCTGCGCCTGAAGAAGCTGAAGATCGACCCGAAGATCAGCTGGGCGACCGGCAAGCCCGGCACGATCCTCGAGCAGACTCCGCGCGCCGGCCTCGCGGCCGCGCCCGGGGTCAAGGTCGAGCTCGTCGTCGCCCGGAGCGCACAGGCGGCGGTAGCGGCCGGCTGAGGTACGGCGAGCCGGCGGCGCAGTAGCGCCACGGCAGGTCGGTCGCGACGCTGATGCCGATCCGCGGCGCCGTGACGACCGCACGCACCGCATCCGCCGGCAGCAGCTCGAACGGCTCCTCGTCGAGCGGCAGCCCGTCGTGGTCGCGCGTGACGCCGAGCGCCTGGCACAGCCGGCCGGGGCCGGAGCAGAGCAGGCGCGGATCCGCCAGGCCGCGGCGCTGCTCCATCACCTCGATCCCGTGCGTCGGCTCGAGCCCGCGGATCAGGACCGCCGCCGCACTCCCCTCCTCCTCGCAGACGAGGTTCAGGCACCAGTGGATCCCGTACGAGCGGTAGACGTACGCGCAGCCGGGCGCGCCGAACATCGACGCGTTCCTCGGCGTCCGGCCGCGAAAGCCGTGTGCCGACGGGTCGACCGCCGACTCGTAGGCCTCCGCCTCGACGATCGGGCCGCCGACCCCGTTCACGAGCAGCGTGACGCCGATCAGCTCCGGCGCGACCTCGTGGACGCTCCGGGCGAAGAACTCGCGCGGGAGCATCTAGAAGAGCTGCGAGCTCTCGGGCGGCCTGCTCGACGACTCGAGCAGCTTGCGTGCCCGGCGGCCGAGATCGGCCAGGTCGACGCGGCCGGTGGAGGCGTCCTCCGCCAACCGCTCGGCCAGCGAGAGCGCCTCGTCCAGGAGCGGCGAGCCGGCCGCATCCTGTCCCATGTCGTGCAGGATCGTCCGCTCCGTCCTCGAGGCCACGATCGGATCGGGAACACCCTCGACCCAGACGAGCGTCCGCTGGCCGCCGCCGCGGTTGTCGCCCGTGATCGGCTGCAGCGCGTAGATCTTGTCGGCACGAGCCCACTTGCCGAAGCCGAGGAAGACCATGCGACCGTCCATGCGTCGATTATCCCTGACGCGAGGGGCGAAGCCAGAGCGCGTAGATCGCCATCGCGGTGAGGAGGATCGCGAGCCAGCCGAGCGTGAGGTCGGGACGGAGCACGCTCGGTGCATGCCAGTCGACCCAGTCCCGCTTCCAGAGCTGCTCGTTCCACCAGTCCTGGAGCGCGTTGGCGAGCCCGTAGGCGAACATCAGCGAGAGATAGCCGCGGAGCACCCGACCGGCCGGGACCCGTGAGAGGACGAGCGCGCTCAGCGCGAGGATGACGCCTCCCCCACCGTGGTGGAAGCCGAGGTGCACCGCCGCGAGCCCCGGGTCGCGTACGGCCGGAATCTCCTCGCCCATGAAGACGTCGCCCGGGAAGTAGTAACCGGCCTCGGCCGCGAACCACGGCAGCCCGATCAGGACCAGCAGAGCGGCGAGCACGATCCGAAGCCGGTCGCCACGCGCGCGAGCGACCCACGCAGCGCCGTCCCGGCGGACGGCTGCCACGGTCAACCAGAGCGCGAGCAGGACACCCAGGCCGGGCAGCGCGTTGATCCAGCGGGCGTCGAGGTCGTCCTGGTCGACGACACCCGGCACGGCCATGACCGCGCAGAGCGCGATCGACAGCCCGACGAGCAGCCTCGGCCCGCCTGCGATCGCAGCCAGCGCGATCGCCACGAGCGCGAGTGGATAGTTCAGGAGGACGAGCGTGCGCCCGAGCCCGGCGGCGAGGTCACCCGCCTCGTCGACGTTGTAGAGCGCCTCGGGCGGCAGCCGCGAGTACGTGACGAGCACCGCCGTCGCCTCGAGCGCGATCAGCGCCCAGGCGGCGACCGCCTCGACTAGGCCAGAGCGCCCCTCAGTGCCTCGGCGACGCGTTCCTGGTCCTCCGAATCGATCGCGGTGAAGAACGGAAGCGCGAGTGTACGCCGCGACAGGTCCTCGGAGACAGGGCACAGGCCTTCCGCGAAGCCGTAGCGCTCGCGCATGTACGCCTGCAGGTGGATCGACGGCAGGTAGCGCGAGGTCGCAATCCCCTGGCGGTCGAGCTCCGCGATCACGCGCTCGCGGTCGGTGCCGCGCGCGAGCGCGACGACGTAGACGAACCAGGAGCGCACGTGGTCGGCGTCGTCGGCGAGCGGGACCTCGAGCCCGTCGACGCCGGCGAGCAGCTCCCCGTAGCGGGCCGCGGCTGACTGGCGCAGCGACAGGATCGTGTCCAGCTTCTCGAGCTGGCCGATTCCGAGCGCGGCACGCACGTCGTCGATCCGGTAGTTGAAGCCGAGGCGCGCATGGTCGAGCCAGCCGCCGCCGTCCGCGCGGCCCTGGTTGCGGAGGCTGACGAGCTGTCGCTGTGTCTCCTCGGAGTGGGTCGTCACGATCCCACCCTCGCCGGTCGTGATCTGCTTGTTCGGGTAGAAGGCGAAGACGGCATCGACTCCCTGCGATCCGACCGGCTTGCCCTTGTACTCGGCGCCCAGCGCCTCGCAGGCGTCCTGGATCAGCGTCAGCCCGTGCTTCTCGCAGAGCTCGCGCAACGGATCGAGCTCGCATGGATAGCCGAAGATGTCGACGGCGACGACAGCCTTCGTCCGGTCCGTGATCGCAGCCTCGACGGCCGCAGGATCGAGGTTCATCGTCCGCTCGTCGACGTCCGCGAAGACCGGAGTCGCGCCCTCGTAGATGAAGCAGTTGGCCGAGGCGACGAAGGAGTACGGCGACGTGATCACCTCGTCCCCCTCCCCCAGACCGGCGATCACCGAGAGCAGGTGCAGGCCCGACGTGCCCGAGGAGACGGCGGCCGCATACGGCGCTCCGACCTTCTCGGCGAAGAGCTCCTCGAACCGGTCGATCGCCGGCCCGAGCGAGAGCCGTCCCGACCGCAGCACCTCGAGCACGAGCTCCTCGTCGCGCTCGTCGAGATACGGCGACGAGAGTGGAATCGGCCGCGTGGCCGCTCTCACGCCTGGGCGGGAGTCTTGTCGCCCACCGCGACGCGGTCGAGCCAGTGACCCCAGCGGTCCGACTTGCCGCGCACGGTGTCGAGATACGCCTTCTGCAGCTCCAGGGTGATCGGGCCGGCGCCGATCTCGTGGTCGTCGATCGAGCGGACGGGCATCACCTCGGCCGCGGTCCCCGTCATGAAGACCTCTTCGGCGAGATAGAGGTCGGAGCGGATGATGTGCCCTTCCTCGACGACGTAGCCGAGGTCCTGCGCAATCTGGATGACGCTGTCGCGCGTGATCCCCGGCAGGATCGAGGTGGAGAGCGGCGGCGTCCAGATCTTGCCTTCCTTGACGACGAAGATGTTCTCGCCCGAGCCGTCGGCGACGAAGCCGTCGTCGGTGAGCAGGATCGCCTCGTCGTAGCCGGCGTTCTGCGCCTCGTGCACCGCCAGCATCGAGTTGAGGTAGATGCCGGTGGCCTTCGCGACGTGCGGGATCGTGTTCGCGCCGATCCGCTTCCAGGTCGAGATCTTGCAGCGGATGCCAGTGGCCGCGTTCTCGTCGCCGAGGTAGTTCCCCCACGGCCAGCTCATGACGACGACCTCGACCGGGTTGCCCTTCGTGCTGACGCCGAGCTCGCCGTAGCCGTAGAACGCGAACGGGCGGAGGTAGCACTCGTCGAGCCCGTTGCGGCCGACGAGCTCGTGGATCGCCGTGCGCATCTCCTCCACGGAGTACGGCAGCTCCATGTACAGGAGCTTCGCCGAGTTATCCAGCCGCTGGAGGTGCTCGCGGAGCCGGAACACAGCGGGACCGTCCGGGGTTTCGTAGCAGCGGATGCCTTCGAAGACGCCCGTGCCGTAGTGGAGCCCGTGCACGCCGACGTGGACCTTTGCGTCGGCCCAGTCGACGAATTCCCCGTTCATCCAGATCGTGTTCGTCTCACGCATCGCCGCGCGAATCGTACTAGAGAGGGGCCACTGCCTTATTGGCTAGTTGTGGAGCGGGTCAGGAAGGTCTTTGATCAGGGTCCTCGCAATTCGTAGTTCGTAAAGGGGAGAGGGCATATGAAGCGGGCAGTCACTTTGGTGGCCGTGCTTGCCGTGACACTCGGCATCACGACCGCTGCGAGCGGCAAGGTGCAGGCGCTCATCACAGGAGCGCAGATCAAGGACGGCTCGATCGAGTCGCAGGATCTCGAGGATCGGACGATCCTGCCGAAGGACCTGTCGGCGCGTGCAGTCGACGCGCTGAAGGGTGACCGGGGGCCGCGCGGCTTCGCGGGTGCTCGCGGGGCGGCGGGAGCGACCGGCGCGACCGGGCCGGCCGGGCCGGCCGGACCCACCGGCACCAGAGGCCCCATGGGCTTCACAGGCCCGACCGGATCGCAAGGCCCGCAGGGCGCCAAGGGCGACCCTGGCGCCGGGGTGCAGGTCAAGGGCTCCGTCGCGACGGTCGGCGATCTGCCCGGCGGGGCGGCTGCAGGGGACTCGTACATCGTGACCGCGACGGGCGATCTCCATGTCTGGAACGGCACGGCGTGGGTCAACACAGGGCCCGTCCAGGGACCGCAGGGGATCCAGGGACCGCAGGGCACGCAAGGAGCGCAGGGCATTCAGGGACCGCAGGGAGTTCCGGGAACGCCGGGGACGCCGGGTGCAGCCGGTGCGGACGGCGGTCTGGTGGGCTACCAGATCGTGACGGGTAGTCCGGTCACGATCAATGCGAGCGACTTCAACGTGCCCGTATCCGTGAATTGCCCCG
Organism: uncultured Gaiellaceae bacterium; assembly: GCA_963749515.1. Taxonomy (GTDB): domain Bacteria; phylum Actinomycetota; class Thermoleophilia; order Gaiellales; family Gaiellaceae; genus Gaiellasilicea. The sequence continues at coordinate 31,880 of CAVVMR010000007.1, read as the reverse complement.
CAGGCAAGGTTGCGGTCGGCGGCGGTGTCACACGCGGCAATCCCAACGGTGGAGTCGTGATGGGCGAGTCGCGGCCGACCGTGGGCGGTGCCGGTCTGGACCGTGACGATGTTCAACCTCATTGACGCAGCGGACACCGCAACGCCATACGCGGTCTGCGCCAACACTGCGTAGGGAAGCGGCAAGAGAACGACGAGGGGGAGGCCGAGCCGGCCTCCCCCTCTTACGCTTCCTGGACTGCGTCGATCGGGCGGGCGCGGGCGAGCCGCACCAGGTCGCCGGGGCTCAGGACCGCCAGGTGCGTGGGCGAGCCGGCGCCGATCCACACGCTGTCGTGCGCGAGCAGGCCCTGGTCGATCAGGACGAGCTCGACGTTCGGCAGCGGAAACGGGGCGACGGCCCCCGGCGCGAAGCCGGTCGCGCTCCGAACCTCCGCGGCAGTCGCGATCCGCGCCGCCGGCGCATTTGCGGCGCGCGCGATCTTGTCCAGGTCGGCACGCCGGTCGCCGGGAACGAGCGCCATCACCACCCGGTCGTCGCAGACGACGACGAGCGACTTGACGATCTGGGCGAGCGGGGACCCTGCCGCGCGCGCGGCGTCCTCGGCGGTCTCCGTGGCGGCCTCGAGCTCCTCCAGCCGTGCCTCGGCACCGGCCTCCCGCAGATAGGCGGCGACGCGTTCGACGGGCTCCGGCCAGGCTGCTCGCACGGCGCGAGAATATCGCCCGGTGAGCTAGAGGATGCGGCGCCGGACCCGCCGCCTGTAGTCCGCATAGGCCGGAAACCGGGCCGCCAGATGCCGCTCCTCGACGCTCGACTTCAGCCACCACAGAACCACGATCGCCGGAACCGCCGCTGTCGCCACGACGCTCGTGAGCAGCCCGTAGCCGAGCAGGACGAGCACGCCGGCGCCGTAGACCGGGTGCCGCACGAACCGGTACGGGCCATCCTCGACCAGCGAGCCATCCGGTCGAGGCCGCGGATACGCGGTGAACGAGCCGCCGAGCGTTCGCGCGGCCCAGACGAAGACGGCAGCGCCCGTGAGCAGCAACAGGACGCCGAGCACGCGCACCCACTCCGGCCAGCGCGGCGGCAGCGCTCCGAGCGCGAGGATCACGGCCATCAACGCGAACTGACCCCAGACCCAGCCGGCTCCTCTACCCGAGGACGATGAATCTCGCATCGTCGAACCCCTCCGCACGGATGCGTTCGACGAGCTCCACCGGCGGCTCGGAGTCGATCGCGAGCGCCATCAACGCCTTGCCGCCCTCCTTCGTCCGCGACACCGCCATGTTCGCGATGTTCACACCGGCCTCGCCGAACATCGTCCCGACGCGCCCGATCACGCCCGGCACGTCGTCGTAGCGGAAGAAGACCATCCTCGGCGACAGCTGGAGGTCGATCGCGAACCCGAACGCACCGGCGAGGAAGAGGCGCGGTTCCGGTCCGATCGTCGTGCCGGAGACCTCGACGTCGTCCACCGAGACCGTGACCAGGTTCGTGTAGTCGCGCGCCTTCCTCGAGCGCTGCTCGGTGACCTCGATTCCTCGCTCCGCAGCGATCACGGGCGCGTTCACGTAGTTGACCGACTGCTCCACCCGGCCCTGGAAGGCGCCGTTGAGAGCCGCGACCGTCAACAAACGCGTGTCGTGGTCGGCGATGCCGCCGTGGAAGGAGAGAGCGATCCGGCGTGGATGGCCGCCGGCGAGCTCGACCGCGAGGCGCCCCAGCTTCGCCGCGAGCGGGATGTACGGGCCGAGCACCTCGAGGTCCTCGGCGCCGACCACCGGGATGTTGACGGCGTTCGTGACGAGCCCGCCGTCGAGCGCCGCCACGACCTGCTCGGCGACGATCAGGCCGGCGCGATCTTGAGCCTCATCGGTCGATGCGGCGAGATGCGGCGTCACGACGACGTTCTCGAACTCGAGCAGCTCGCCCGTGTACGGCTCCGCGGAGAACACGTCGAGCGCTGCGCCGGCGACCTTGCCGGAGCGGATGGCCGCCGCGAGCGCAGGCTCGTCCACGAGCTCGCCGCGCGCGGCGTTGACGATCCGAACACCGTCGCGCATCCTCTTTAGCGCCTCCTCGCCGACGAAGCCTCGCGTCTCGTCGGTCAACGGTAGGTGGAGCGTGAGGAAGTCGGCGGTCTCGAGAACCGACTCCGGGCTCTCGGCGTAGTCGACGCCGAGCTCGCGGAAGCGGTCGGGCACGACGAACGGGTCGTAGCCGATCACGTGCATGCCGAGCCCGAGCGCCCGGCGTGCTACCTGGCGGCCGATGCGGCCGAAGCCCAGGACGCCGAGCGTCTTGTCGGCGAGCTCGATCCCGCCCCAGCGCGAACGCTCCCAGCGACCGTCCTTCAACGCGGCGTGCGCCTGCGGGATGTTGCGGGCCAGAGCCACCAGGAGCCCGATCGTGTGCTCGGCGGCTGAGACAACGGTCGAGTCGGGGGCGTTCGCGACGACGATCCCGCGCCGCGTCGCCGCGCCGACGTCGACGTTGTCGATCCCGACTCCCGCGCGACCGATCACTTTCAGGCGCGCGGCGCGGTCGATGACACCGGCGGTGAGCTTCGTCGCCGAGCGGATGACGATCGCGTCGTACTCGCCGATGATCTCCTCGAGCGGCGATTCGGCGTCCTCGTCCACGTCGAAGCGAGTGCGAAGAAGCTCGACGCCTGCGGGCGCGATCGTCTCGCGGACGAGAACCCTCAGACCGTCGCCCCTTCCGCATACACCTCGAGCGCCCGCGTGGCAGCGACGCCACGCTCGATCGGCGCACCGAGCTCGCCGAGCACGAGCTCGACTGCGGAGAGTGCGGTGGCGATGTCGAACTCGTCGTACCAGCCGATGTGGCCGATCCGGAAGATCACGCCCTTCAGGTCGCCCTGGCCGCCGGCGATCGTGATCCCGTGGCGGTCGCGGAGCGCGCGCGCCAGGTCGGCCGAGTCCAGCCCGTCCGGCATCCGGACGGCGGTGACGACGGCGGAGCGATCCTCGTCGGGCGAGAAGAGCTCGAGACCCATCGCCTTGACTCCCGCGCGGCAGGCGCGGCCGAGACGGGTGTGACGCTCGAAGGCGTCGTCGAGCCCGCCGTCGAGCAGCAGGCCGAGCGCGACGTCGAGGGCGACGATGAGCGACACGGCCGGGGTGAAGGCGCTGTCGACCTGCTCCTGCGCCTTGCGCGTCCGTTCCCAGTTGAAGTAGAAGCTCGGCAGCGTCGCGCGGGCGACGTGCTCCCACGCGGCGGGCGAGACGGCGGCGGTCGCGAGCCCGGGCGGCGTCATCAGGGCCTTCTGCGAACCGGAAACGACGACGTCGAGGCCCCACTCGTCCATCTCGAGCGGCACGGCTCCGAGGCTCGAGACAGCGTCGACGACGACCAGCGCGCCGGCTTCCTTGGCGGCCGCGGCAAGCGCCTGGATGTCCGCGACGACGCCCGTGGAGGTCTCGGAGTGGACGAGGAAGACGAGTGAGACCGGTTCGATCTCGCCGAGCTTGCGGGTGAGATCCTCCGCGGTCGGCGTCTCGCCCCACGGGTAGCGGAGCTCCTCGACCTGGCAGCCGAACGCGCGCGCCATCGCCGCCCAGCGCTCGCCGAAGGAGCCGGCCGAGACGGCGAGCACGCGCTCTCCCGGCGAGCAGAGGTTGACGATCGCCGACTCGAAGCCGCCGGTTCCCGAGCATGTGAAGAGCAGCACCTCCGACGAGGTCCGGTGCACCTCCTTCAGCCGGCCGAGCACCCGCTCGTAGACCTCGCGGAAGTCCGGCGCACGGTGGTGGATCACCTGCTCGGCGAGCGCGGCGAGCACCTGCGGCGGCACCGGAGTCGGCCCGGGAGTGAACAGGTACCGCTTCTGCGCCATCAGCGGAGCCTAGCGTGGCACCGGGACGTGGGGACTTTGTGTTTCAGAAACACAAGCCCCCGCTCGCCCGCATGGTTGCGCGGCGCGAGGTCGCTTGTGTTTCAGAAACACAATCTCACTACGCTCTGGGCGTGGAAGCGCTCCTCGCCTTCGCCGCCGCGCTCCTCACGCTCCGGCTTGCCGGCCGGCTCGCGACGCGGTGGCGGGAGCGGCGCGACCCGCAGCTCCTCGCCTGGAGCGCGGGGCTCGCGGCGTACTCGCTCGGAGCTGCGGCAATCGCCTGGGGAGCCGCCGCCGGCTGGAACGAGGGCGTGTTCCGCGCCTACTACCTCTGCGGCGGGCTCTTGACGGCGGCCCTTCTCGGAACCGGGTCGCTGCTCGGAGTCGGTGTCCGGGTCGCCGCGCCGATCGCGCTGGTCTACACAGGGCTCGCTGCCGGTGTGGCGCTGGGCGTGCCGATCGACGGAACGATCGCCGGGACGTCGATCCCGGAGGCCCAGGAGCACCTGAGCCTCTTCCCCGCCCGCGTGCTGGCGATCGCCGGCAACGCCGTGGGCTCGCTGGCGCTGATCGGGGTCGCTGTCGCAGGCCTGCGCCGTCGCCCGATCGGCAACATCCTGCTGCTCGCAGGGTTCGCCGTCGCGGCCGCGGGAAGCGCCCTCGCAGGGCTGGGTGCGGCGGAGACCGCCGTCTTCATTGCCGTAGGTGCAGGACTTTTGTATGCGGGGACGGTCGCCCGCACGTAGCAAGGCTTACCGTTTGCAAACAACCTTGCTGCTACCCTGCGCGCGCAGCAAAACGTGCCGTCCGGGTGCCACTGCGGCTTTTCGCGCCCGAACCGCCGACCGTGTTCCCGAGCAAGGAGAACTGAGTGAAAACCCTGTCCGTGCGCCTGTCTGTGCTCATCGGCGCCCTATGCCTCGGCGCGGGCGCCTTCCCGCAGCCGAATGCAGCGACCGCGTCCTCGACGCGGGTCGCGCAGCTGGAGGAGATCGCCGAGCTTCGGATCGAGACCTGGCGCTGGCAGTCCCTGATGCGCAAGCCGAGAACGCCCACCAGCTACCGCGAGCGGAAGGTCGACGATCCCGACTTCGTCGCCTGGGTGCGCGATCTCTGGCGAGCCCGGGCGCGCACCGCCGAGCACCAGGCCGAGCACCCGCCGCACCGCGGCGCCTGGCTCTGCATCCACCGCTATGAGCGCCATCCCTCGCAGGGCTGGAGGACGTGGACCGGCAACGGCTACTACGGCGGGCTGCAGATGGACATCAGCTTCCAGCGCAGGTACGGCCCCGAGCTCCTGCGCCGCAAGGGCACGGCCAACAAGTGGACGCCGGTCGAGCAGATGTGGGTCGCCGAGCGGGCGTACAAGAGCGGACGCGGCTTCTATCCGTGGCCGAACACGGCTCGCTTCTGCGGCCTGATCTAGGAGGGTGGATCGTCGCTGCCCGAGCGGTTCGCACGCCGCTCGCGCAGCCAGACGGCGAAGAAGATCGCCGCGATGCTGACGACGACCAGCACTTCGGCGATCGCCCCACCGGTGCCGCCGTGCGCGACTAGCCCCGCGAAAGCAGCCACAGCCCACCGACTGTGTAGACGACCATCAAGCCGAGCATGGCGTACTGGGACCGCAGCGCGTCGCGTTCGGGCAGGATCGTGACAGCGCGGTCGTGCGCGATGGCCAGGCCCGCGACGTGGCCGGCGACGAGCGAAGCGACCTGGACGTACCAGACCGTGTTCGGAGCGAAGGGCGCGATGTTCGGGGCGTAGTCCAGCGTGCCGAAAAGGTCCCAGCCGTAGCCGAACGGGTCGGAGGCGAGCGGGAGCGCGTACTGGCTCTGGATCACGAGCAGGGTGAAGTAGTGCGCGACGGCATACACGAGCGCGATCGGCACGAGGCTCTGGACGAACTCGGGCGCGAGCGGGCGGTCGGAGCGGACGGTCCGCTCGGCGAGCCACACGGCCCCGCGGTAGGCAAGCGCGACGGCGAGCACGGAGCCCACAAGGCCGGCAAGCGAGAGTGCTGTCGTGTAGAGCTCGGCGCGGCCCGGCTGGTCGAGGATGTACGGCTCCTCGATGCGGGCACGAAGGTCCTGCCAGAACGGCGCGCGGCTGAGGCCGTCGAAGCCGACCGACCCCAGCATCACCGCAACGAACGCGAGGGTCCCCGGGATCGTCTCGCGACCGGAGAGACCTGAGAACGGCGTCCGCCGCACGAGCCGGCCCTCGTGCTCCCCGAAAGGCGCGATCCTTGCGAGCAGGCCGAAGTAGACGGTGAAGCCGTTGCCGCGCGAGTCCCACGCGTCCCGCCCGTAGGCGGCCATGCCGAACCACATCGCATAGCTGTAGAGCGCGATCGCGAGCGCCAGCGCGCGCGGACTGGCCGGCTCGGCGTAGCAGAGCTCGAGCGCCGCGAAGCAGAGGAGGAAGAACGCACCCGGCCAGACGCCGAGCCGCTCCGGATACTCGAGCGGTGCCTTCCACTCCTGTCCGAGCTTCCGCCAGATCCAGTCGACCCCGTTCGCAAGCGCTCGCCACGGGTTGAGCACGGACCACACGTCTCCGAACAGCACCTGCACCGGCACGAGGCCGAGCCAGAAGATCACGTAGATGAATGTCGGCGAGAGGTTCTGCGCCGACGAGGGCTCGCCGAGGAGCGCCGTCAGGAAGATGAGGACGAGCAGCCCGGCCGAGATCGCGCCGAGCATCCCGTGCAGGATCGGCGACCGCAGAAATCGCTCGAGACCTGCCGGCAGCGGTTTCCCGGTGCGCCGCCGCTCGAGCTGCGAGCTCTTCCAGAGTGCCCCGAGCGCGAGGAACGAGAGGACGAGCACGACTGCGCCGCCCCAGAAGAAGAGCCAGTCGGGGACCGGCAGGTCGCGCACCCCGCCGATTCCGTGGGCGAGCAGCGTCAGGGACGGACCTCGAGGTCGGCGATCGGGAGGCCGCGGTCCTCGAGCTCGATCTCGAAGCGTCCCGGGGCGCTGGCGGTGAAGTCGATCGTTCCGGGCGCGCCGGGAGCGACGTCGACCATCAGGTCGTAGCCGTGCAGATGCACGTGGTCGGCGAGCGCGGAGGTGACGACGAGCTTGACCTTGCGCCCCTGCTTCACCGAGAACCGTCGCACCTTCGGCGCGGTGTCGCCGGGGACGGTGATCCTGATCGTGACCACCGCAGGCGGCTTCGGCGCCGTCGTCGCCGGCGGCTCGGTCGTCGTCGCCGGCGGCTCCGTCTCCGTCGCCGCAGGCTCGGTCGTCGCGGCTGCCGTGGTGGCGACGGCAGTGGTCGTCCCGGCCGTCTCGTCGTCGTCGCCGGGTCTGAGCGCGAAGAAGAGGCTGACGAGCAGCCCCAGCCCCGCTGCGATCAGTGCGACCTTCCGGAAGTCGGGACTCATCTCGCGGCAGGCTACCGCGTCGCGATCGTGCTCAGGCCTGGAGCTTCTCGCGCACGAGCTCGCTGACCGCCCGCGCGTTCGCCTTCCCGCCCGTCTCCTTCATCACCTGGCCGACGAAGAAGCCGAGCAAACCCTCCTTGCCGCTGCGGTAGGCCTCTACCTGGCCGGGGTTCGCCTCGAGGACCTGCGTGATGATCGGCTCCAGCTCGGCACTGTCCGAGACGGCCTCCTGCGCGAGGTACGGCTGGGCCGAGAAGCCGGGCTCTGCGACCTTCCCGAGCGCCTCGTCCAGCGCGGTCCGCGGGATCCGGTCGCGGGCCTCGACGAGCTTCGCAAGCTCCACGGGATCGACGGCGTCCGTGTCGGCGCCTGCCAGGCGGTTCGCGATCACGTTCGCCGCGGGCACGGGCTCTGCGCCGGCGACGACCGTCGCCTGCCAGAGCCGGTCGAGGCCACCGGTGACGAGGACGACGGCTCGGTCGAGATCGAGGTCGGCCTCGATCCTCCGGATCCGGCGGGCAGGGCTCTCCGGTACCTCGTCGCGCAGGCGCTCGATCAGATCTGCGGGCGGCTCGATCGGGACGAGGTCGGGCTCGGGGAAGTAGCGGTAGTCGTCGGCCTCCTCCTTCGAGCGCCGTGCCGTCAGGGCGCCGCTGCCGGCGTCGAAGTCGTACGTCTCCTGCACGACCTCCCCGCCCGACTCGTACACGGCGATCTGTCTCGCGACCTCGGCATCGATCCCCTGGGCGACGAAGCGGAAGGAGTTCATGTTCTTCAGCTCGCAGCGGGTGCGCAGCTCCGACGATCCCGCCGGGCGCACCGAGACGTTGGCGTCGACTCGCAGCGTCCCCTTCTCCATCTCGGCGTCGGAGATCCCGAGCTCCACGATCGTCTGCCGCAGGAGCTGCAGGAAGCGGCGCGCGTCCTCGGAGGAGTGGATGTCCGGCCCCGTCACGATCTCGACGAGCGGAGTGCCGCCGCGGTTGAAGTCGACGAGCGAGTAGTCGGCGCCGCCGATCCGGCCGGTGCGCCCGCCGACATGTGTCGTCTTCGCAGCGTCCTCCTCGAGGTGGGCACGCACGATCCCGACCTCGTGGTCGCCCTCGGAAGTCGGTACTAACACCCTGCCGTTGATGCAAGACGGTAGATCGTATTGCGAAATCTGATAGCCCTTCGGCAGGTCGGGATAGAAGTAGTTCTTGCGGGCGAAGACGGCCCGATCCGCGATCTCGCAGTCGAGAGCGAGCCCGAGCTTGATCGTCCACTCGAGCGCGGTCGCATTGGCGACCGGCAGCGCGCCCGGGAAGCCGAGGCAGACCGGACAGGTCTGCGTGTTCTCGCCGCCGCCGAACCCGTTGGCGCAACGGCAGAACATCTTCGTCCGCGTCTTCAGCTGGACGTGGATCTCGAGCCCGACGACCGGTTCCCAGCTCATCGCAAGCGCTCCGGGACCGGGTCGAAGCCGAGCGCGCGCTCGAGCGCATGCCCCATGCGGAAGAGCGTGTTCTCCGAGAGCTGAGGCCCGATCAGCTGCAGGCCGACCGGCAGCCCCTCCGAGAGACCGCAGGGGATGTTGAGGCCGGGCAGACCGGCCATGCAGGACGGAATCGTGAGCAGGTCGGAGAGGTACATCGCGAGCGGGTCGGCCGCCTTCTCGCCGAGCTTGAACGCGACCGTGGGCGAGGTCGGCGAGACGAGCACGTCGAAGCGCTCGAACGCGGCTGCGTGCTCGCGCGCGATCACCGTCCGGACCTTCTGCGCCTGGCCGTAGTAGGCCTCGAAATACCCCGCCGAGAGCGCGTAGGTGCCGAGCATGATCCGGCGTTTCGGCTCGTCGCCGAAGCCGGCGTCTCGCGTGCGCTCGACCATCTCGTAGTAGCCGTCCGCGCCCGCGCGGGCGCCGTAGCGGACGCCGTCGTAGCGGGCCAGGTTCGAGGAGGCCTCCGCGGGAGCGATCAGGTAGTAGCAGGCGAGCCCGTAGTCGACCGACCGAGGCAGAGAGCACTCCCCCACCTCGGCGCCGAGCTCGCGAGCCAGCTCGATCGCCTTCTGCACCGCGGCCGAGACACCGGGCTCGATCCCCTTTGCCTCGTTCAGCTCCGTCGGAACGCCGATCCGCAGTCCCTTCAGGCTTTCGCCCTCCGGCAGGTCGACGTCCGGCACGTCGACCGTCGTCGAGTCTGCGGGATCTCGGCCGGAGATGATCTCGTAGAGCCGGGCGCAGTCGCGCACGTTCTTCGCGACCGGGCCGACCTGGTCGAGGCTCGAGGCGAAGGCGACGACGCCGAAGCGGCTGACGGTGCCGTACGTCGGGCGCAGGCCGACGTTGCCGCAGAGCGCCGAGGGCTGCTTGATCGAGCCGCCGGTGTCGGAGCCGAGCCCCCACGGTGCGAGGCCCGCCGAGACCGCGGCCGCTGTGCCGCCACCCGAGCCGCCGGGAACACGCTCCGGGTCCCAGGGATTGTGCGACGGCCCGTAGGCGGAGTTCTCGGTCGAGGAGCCCATCGCGAACTCGTCGGTGTTCGTCTTGCCGATCAGCGGCAGCCCCGCGTCCTTGCACCGCGCAGCGACGGTCGCGTCGAAGACGGGGACGTAGCCGGCCAGGACCTTCGAGCCGGCCGTCGTCTCGATCCCCTTGGTCGAGATCACATCCTTGAGCGCGATGGGAACGCCGTCGCCGACCGGCACGTCGACCGTGCGCAGGTAGCAGTGCAGCTCGCCGTCACGCTCGGCAACTGCGTCGAGGTAGGCGCGGTGGAGCTCGGCGCCCGAGACCTCCTTGCGCTCGAGCAGCCCGAGCGCCTCTTCCGCCGTGAGGCGGCGCGTGTCCAGGCTCACACTCATGACGTGGGCGGCACCTTGAAGAGATCGCCCTCGCGGGCGGGCGCGTTCGCGAAGACGTCGTCCAGCGACAGCGACTCGCCCAGCTCGTCGGGCGCCCACGCATTGACGAGCTCGAGCGGATGCGAGGTCGGTGGCACGTCGGAGAGGTCGAGCTCGCTCACCTTGGAGACCGCCTCCAGGATCGCGCCCAGCTGCTCGGTCAGCCGCTCGACCTCGTCGTCGCTCAGCTCGAGCCGCGCCAGCTTGGCGACGTGGAGCACTTCTTCTCGTGTGATTGCCATCCCGCCCATCCTCCCAAAATGTGCGCCGTGGCACGGGCGAAGCCCGTGCCCTTTAGGGGTCTTCGCGCGGACACGGGCTTTGCCCGTGTCCTTGCGCAAAGGAAGGGCCCCCTTCCGGGAGCCCTTCTGAAGCTCGATTCCGAAAGAGGTCTTAGGCGGCTGTGACGTTCGCCGCCTGGGCGCCCTTGGGGCCCTGGACGACTTCGAACTCCACACGCTGACCCTCGGTCAGCGACTTGTAGCCGTCCATCGTGATCGCGGAGAAATGCACGAAGACGTCCTCGCCACCCTCACGCTCGATGAACCCGTAACCCTTCTCGTTCGAGAACCACTTAACGGTGCCCTGAGCCAACTGTGTTTCCTCCTTGCAGTGAAGCGACGGCCCGGGCACCGAGCCGCCGACCTTGATAAAGCGCGCGAACCATAGCCTCATGTGACGGGATGTGCAAGCTCCTTCCGGCGGTATCGCGCGGCACGCACTGTGCTCTTCAGGAGCATTGCAATTGTCATCGGTCCGACGCCGCCGGGAACCGGCGTCAGGAAGCCTGCGTAGGCCGCAACCTCAGGCGCGACATCGCCCACGAGACCGTCCTCCGTCCGCGTGATTCCGACGTCGATCACCGTCGCTCCGTCCTTGACCATCTCGGCCCGGACGAGCCCCGGGACTCCGACCGCGGCGACGATCACGTCCGCCTTCAGCGTCTCCGCCGCGAGGTCGCGCGTGCGCGAGTGGCAGATCGTGACTGTCGCGTGCCGGTGGAGGAGCAGGAGCGCCGCCGGCTTGCCGACGATGTTGCTGCGGCCGATCACGACCGTGTTCGCACCCTGGAGCTGGACGTTGTACTCGTCGAGGAGCTCGAGCACTCCGAGCGGCGTCCCGGGCACGTGCGCAGGCGTGCCGGCGAGGAGCAGTCCCGCATTCAAGGGATGGATGCCGTCGACGTCCTTCACCGGATCGATCGCGTTGATCACGCGGTCCTCGTCGAGCCCCTCCGGCAACGGCAGCTGAACGAGGATGCCGTCGATCGCATCGTCTGCGTTCAGCTCGGCGACGAGCGACAGCAGCTCCGCTTCGCTCGTCGACGCGGGCAGCCGCAGGTCGCGCGCCTCGATTCCGACCTCGACGGTGGCCTTGTGCTTCAGCCGGATGTAGACCTCGGAGGCCGGGTCGTCCCCGACGAGCACGGTCGCGAGACCGATCGGCCTCGGGAACGTGGCGACCTCGCGCGCGACCTCCTCACGGATCCGCGCTGCGAGTGCTCTCCCGTCCATCAACGTCGCTGTCACGACGCGAGAATAAGCTCTCCCGATGGCCTGGCCACGGAAGAACGACGCGGAGTCGATCAGCGCGCGCCGCGAGGCGATCCGCAGCGTCGTCGGCGACGAGCCGCTCGCGCTCGACGACGAAGCCTGGAGCCGCGCGCAGGAGTCGCATACCGGCGCCGCCGTGATCCCCGTTTCGGTCGTCGGGCCGCTGGTGGTCGAGCTCGGCGCCTACGAGCTGGAGGAGCCGGAAGGGACGCTGCGCGAGACCGGCCGCGCGCAGGAGGAGATCTTCGTTCCGCTCGCTCATACCGAGGGCGGCCTCTCGGCCTCGATGTCGCGCGGCATGAAGGCGGCGCAGACCTCCGGCGGATTCAGAACATATGTCTTGCACGACAGAATAACACGTGCATCTTGCTTTGTTTGCAAGAACACCGAGGACGCCGTGAATCTTGCAAGATGGCTGGAGGGATCGGTCGACGACCTGCGCTCCTTCCTCGCCGCGCTCGAGGACCCATCGCTTTCGAAGCGGGCCAGGCTGCGCGAGGTGAAGACCCACGTCGTCGGGCCGATGTGCCACGTGCTGTGGGCCTGGACGACCGGCGACGCCTGCGGGCCGAACATGATGACCCGCAACAGCTACGCGCTGAACATGGGCTACGTGCTCCAGCAGGCGCCCGTGAAGCCGGAGCGCGCGATCCTCGAGGCGAACATGGGCGGCGACAAGAAGCCGTCGTTCGAGTTCTTCCAGTCCGGGCACGGGAAGACGGTGCTGGCCGAGGCGACGCTCGACGCCGAGACTGTCCGCCGGGTGCTGCGGACGACCGTCGACGACCTGCTGGAGCTCTCGTGGGCGGGAACGCACGGCGCCGTCGCGTCCGGGATGCAGTCGGTCGCCTTCACGCCTGCATCGGCGATCGCCGCGATCTTCGCGTGCACCGGCCAGGACCTCGGGATGATCGGGACGAGCTCTATGGCCCATGGGACCGCACATCGCACCGAAGACGGCGGCCTGCACGCCGCGATCCGCTTCCCGGGGCTCGAGGTGGGCACCGTCGGCGGCGGCACGACGCTCCCCTACGCCCGCTCCTGGCTCGCCCTGCTGGACTGCGCCGGCAGCGGCAAGGTGCACCGCTTCGCGCAGATCATCGCCGCCGCAGCACTCGCGCTGGAGATCTCGGCCTCCTCCGCAATGGCGACCGCGGGGTCCGAGAACTTCTTCAAAGCCCACCACGAGCGCGGAGGATTGCGGTGAAGGGGGATAAACTTGCCGCGATGCCAGTCGAGGAGATCGACGAGCCGATCAATGCGGACGCGACGTACGAGCCGCTGATCGAGGCCGAGCGGGCCGCCGCCGACGACGCGGCCCACGACGACAAGGGCCGGGGCGTACTCCGCTTCTACGAGCTGGCGAAGAAGCAGGAGTGGCAGGTGCGCGACATGGCCTGGGGCGAGATCCCGCCGATCCCGGAGACTCGTGCCGGCGCCTCGCCAGAGCGGAAGGAGCGGCGCAACGCGGTCTGGCGCTCGGTGATCACCCAGCAGCTGCAGGCGGACGAGCTCGCGGTCTCGATGGCGGGGCAGCTCCTCAATCTCGCACCGCATCACGAGGCGAAGCTCTACTACTCGACGATGGTGCAGGACGAGGCTCGCCACGTGGAGGCTTGGTTGAAGCTCGTCGAGCATGCGGGCGGGGTCGCCGAGCGCGACCCCCACCTCGACGAGCTGGCGAAGATGACGCTCGAAGCGGAGACGCTCGAGGAGAAGGTGTTCCAGATGCAGGTCTTCTTCGAGCGGCTGATCATCCCCCGCTTCCGGCTGATCGCCCGCTCGTCGCGCGGGACACTGCTCGAGGATCTGTGCAACCGCCTCACGATCGACGACGGCATCCACCACAGCGCCGGCGTCGCCTACGAGCGCGTCCTGCTCGAGGGAGCGTCGAAGAAGACGAAGGACCGGCTGATCAAGGCCGCCAACCAGCTGCTGCCGATCTTCGTGGAGCATGCGCTCTGGCGGCCGAAGGAACGGGCGTGGATCGGCAACGTGATGCGCGAGACGGACATCCGCCGCCTGCAGGACGACGTCCGGGACGGGATTCGCATGGCCTCGAGCATGGGCCTCGACGTCAGCGACATCGAGCTTCCGTTCGCGGCCTGAGCGCTCCGCGGATCCCGCCACATCACGACCCGTCCTGCTTCGGCTGCGGCGACAACGAGCTCGGGCTGCGCATGGCCGCGCCGGAGGCCGAAGGCGCCGAGACGTACGAGGCCGAGGTCGCGTTCGCTGAGCACCATCAGGGCGGGCCGGGAATCGCGCACGGCGGCATCGTCGGGGCGGCACTCGACGAGGCGTGCGGCCTGCTCGCCACCTGGCACCGCTTCCCGACCGTGACCGCCCGGATCGCGATCCGGTTCCGCCGCCCAGCGCCCATCAACCGAGCGCTTCGGATCTCGTCGCGGGTGACTGCGGAGCGCGGGCGCAGGATCGAGATCTCGGCGGCGCTTCGAGACGGAGACGAGCTGCTGGCCGAAGCGGACGGCGTGTTCCTGCACGTCCCACTCGAGCACTTCCTGGCCACACCGGAGGGCCGCGCCGCCGGCGACGCGTGGCGCGAGCGGCTCGAGAATCCCTGAACGAGTGATCCAGTTCGCCGGCGCCGATGCCGATGGGGACCGAAACCCCTCCCAGGTCTGCGGCAGACAAGGAGCTCCCCCGTGTTTCGTTACGGAGTCGCCGCCGCCCTGATCGTCTCCGCCGCCGCTGCCGCCAACAGCCAAGGCCTCCTCGACCGGGCCGCCGAGCTCGGGTCGTGCTCTCCGCTCGCCGCCGCTGCCCCGAAAGGCGTCCAGTGGTGGGAGTGCAAGCCCGGAGCCGCCAACGCGTACCCGGATCTCTCCGACGAGTCCTGCCGGCAGGGCGACCTGCGCGGCGAGGTTCGCTACTGGCTTTGCCCCGCCGGGCTCGCCGTGACCGGCCTGAGCAAGGACGTCGCGACCAACTAGCCGGCTTGTCGCGCTAACGTCCGGCGGATGGCGCACGTCACGGTCTCGGCAGATCAGATCGCCCGTCTCAGCGGCCTGATCCGCCGCTTCGTCAGGTTCGTCCGCCGGCTGGCGCTCGTCGCCCTCGGCGCAGCGGTCGTGCTCGTCGGCCTCCTCCAGCGTGACGGCTTCACGGCGGGAGAAGCGGTGCTGGCGATCCTCTTCCTCGCGCCGCCGGCGATCCTGTTGTTCTTCGCGCAAGGCATCCGCGCCCTGCTCTCCCTTCCGGACCGGCTCCGGCGGATGCCCGGAGAGGGCCAGGAGCGTCTCGCCGAGTTGACCCGGCTCGCCGGGCAAGCGCGGACGACCCATGCCGGCGGGCTGCCCCTGCTCCTGTGGCGGGTGCGGGGCGCGTTCGGCTCGCTGCGTGACGTCGCCGGTGTCGCGCTGCCGCTGCGGGTGTTCACTCCGCCGTTCCTCGCTCTCGCGGCGCTGTCCGCGATCCTCTGCATCGTGCTGCCGGCGGTGGTACTCGTAGCCCTGATAGTCGTCGCCTTCGGCGCCTAGCCGGAGGTCGACGGTCGCCGGCTTCCTCGGCGGGTTAGGCCTCCCGTAGCCGCCGCTGTGGCCGCGTGAGCCCTTAGAGACAGGTGACCGAGACGACGACATCCGCGCGGACCGCGCCCGTGACTCCGAAGATCTGGAGCGGATACCGAGCGCCGACAACGGGGGACGACTCTGTGTGGCCGCCGGTGTCGACGACGGCGCCGTTGGCATCGAAGAACGTTGCCTGCACGTTCACCCACGGACCGAACTCCTCGCAACTCGGCCCGCCGAGGTACTCGACCTGCCCGAGGATCGTGCCGCCGGCGGTGACTCCTGCCCCCGTGACTCTGGCGCGGTCGCCGTTCTCGCCGTTCGCGATGGTGACGCTGCCGGTCGGCTTGGGCGTCAGCCGTGCCTTGAGCAGGACCACTTCGCGGCGCGCACTGTTCCTCTCGGCGGTCAGCTTCTTCACCTTGACGTTCAGCGCCGCGACCTGCTTCCGGAGCTTCACGACTTCGGGCGGCGCTGCGGCCGTGGCGGGCACGGCGAGCGCGAGGGCGGTCACGAGGACGAGTAGCGTGGCTCTTCGCACGCTCGCACCGTAGTGCCGACTGTCACGAAAAGGATCCCCCGTTTGTGTGCGCGGCGGGACGACCTACGCGGGTTTCCACGCTACTCCGCTCTTTGCGGGGAAAGAGGCGCCGAGCGGACTCGAACCGCTGTACGAGGCTTTGCAGGCCTCTGCCTAACCACTCGGCCACGGCGCCGCCGCGCCATCGTAGCGACCCCTCCGTAACCGCTCTGCGGCCTGCACCGTTGTACCTGCGTCAAACAAACACAGGAGGCCCGAATGTATATCGGTGGCGGTCTCATTACGCTCATCGTCGTCATTCTTCTGCTGGCCTGGCTCCTCTAAGACGACGTATCACGGGCGCCCTCACAGGGGCGCCCGTTCCTTTGCGGACACCCGTCCGGCCACCGTCCTAGGCTGTGGCGATGGAGAAAGTAGTCCCGGTCGAGCGCTGCCTGCGCTGCAGCACGGTGATGGACTGGCGACACGGCACCTGGCAGTGCCCACGCTGTCGGCTGAAGCTCGGCTGCTGTGAGGGTGAGCCCCAGCACTGCGACGCCGAGGCGCCGCGGCGCTAGTCCTCGACGCTGTCGCGACGGCGCGGCCCGAGCAGGGTCAGCAGGCCGGGGATCATCAGCACGAGCAGCACCGTGAGCAACATTTCCATGTCGCTTCAACGACGCTGCTCGCGCCGGCGTTACGGGAGGTAGAGCTGCGGCTGAGAAACGCCAGCGCGGAGTTACTTCCCGCCGAAGAAGCCGAACGTGATCGGTCCGAAGCCGAACTTGAAATGGCCGAGAAGGGACGCGGCTGCGACAAGGACCAGAAGAACCGTTATCGGAGCAAAGTGCTTGTGCACGTGGGTTACCTCCTTCCTTAGAAGTAGAAGTCCTGGAGGGCTTCTGCTGCCTTGCGATAAAGCGTTGCGGCACTGACCGAGTCGTTGCGGGCCGAGGCGAGCTCGCCGCGCGCCATCCAGGCGGCAGCCAGCAGGCTGATCGACTCGCGGGTGGAGAACGATGACTCGGCGGCGGCGAACGCATCCTCGGCTTCTTCGAGCCGCTCGAGCTCGGTCAGCGCCCGCCCGAGGACGAGCTGGACGTTGCCGATCTCCTCGAGGACGTCCTCGCGGCCGTCGAGGAGCCGAAGGGCTATCTGAGCCTGCTCCTCTGCGCGCGCGGGGTCGCCGGTTCGTAGGTACACCTGCGCGAGCGAGGAGACGGCATAGCCGGTCTCGACGTCGCCGGCGGCGTCGAAGAGCACCGACACGGATTCCTTGAGGTACGCGATCGCCCCGTCGTGCTTGCCGAGCAGGAACAGGATCCCGCCCAGATCGTTCAGGACGCGCCCCACGTTGGCGCGGTCGCCGGCCTGCTCGTAGAGCTCCTTCGCGCGCTCTGCGTAGGTGCGTGCGACGAGCCACTTGCCTTCACGCTCGGCGATCGACGAGGCGCGGAAGTTGATGTCCGCCGCGACGATCGTCTCGCTCATGCAGTCGGCGAGCTCGAGCGCGGCCTCGATGTCGGCGCGCGCGGCGTTGAAGTCACGCTGGCGCTGGTAGCAGCGGGAGCGCCAGTCGTAGATCTCGGTGCGAAGGCGGTCGCACGGGCGTCCAGCGCGCTGGCAAAGCTCGAGTGCGAGCGAGAGATCGTTCACGGCTCTCGAGATCGCGCCGCGCTTGACGCGGACGGCACCGATCCGGCAGAGCACCTGCGCGCGGTCGACGTCGTTGAAGCCGGGACGGTGCGCAACCTCTTTCGCGACCTGCAGCATCGTCAACGCCTCGTCCAGCTCGCCGCGGTACATCCGCGCCCAGGAGCCGGCGAAGAGCGCACGCAGCGCAAGATCGGGATAGTGAGCCGGAGCAATCGAGACCTCATTCAGCAGGGCGACCGCATCGTCGTAGCGGGAGTCCTCGACCGCCTGCTCGGCGGCGACGACCTGCTTCTCGATCAGGGCGAGATCCTCGTCGCGGCCGATGTCCGTGACGGGTGGGAGTTCGAGGTCGGTGGCAGCCGACAAGGTGAGCGCCGCAGGCTCAATCATCATGCCCGGATAGTCGTCGGGGAACGCCTCTCAGTCGATGCCCGGGTTCGCCCAGAGGGGATCCCCGTTTTGGCGTATTGGTTGTAACGAGGAAGATGACCCTGACGGGGGATGCCGACCCTCTGGACGGCGCACAAGATCCGTCATGGCGGCACGGTCTGAATCGATTTCCCCCATGGAGGTTTCTGTGCACGCTCGCCCAGTTCTCGTAGCCGCTTTCTTAGGGCTCTTTCTCGCTGCCGCCGCCGGCGCTGCTGTTGACGCCGGCTCGAGCGTCGGCTTCCGCTTCCTCCCGCAGAAGACCTTCCAGGGACAGCCTGCCTCGTTGTCGGTGATCGCGCGCCCGAGCGGCGTGCGCTGTGTTCCCACCATCCGCTATGCAGGCGGCGCGGTCCAGGCTCTCAGGCCGGCCATGGCGCGCGGCAACCGTGCCACCTGGAACTACAAGGTTCCCGCGAACGCTCGGATCGGCGCCGCCACGGCGACGGTCAAGTGCGGTCGCGCAGGCAAGGTCACGCGGGGCTTCTCCGTCGTCGGTCCGCCGGCGGCACCCGCCAAGGTCGTGATCAAGAAGAGCGGCTTCTCCCAGCGCGTACGCCCCACCAGCCGCCAGGTCAGCTACGGGATCGTGCTCTCCAACCCCGCACCCGAGAAGGACGCGCTCAACGTCTCCGTGATCGTCAACTTCGTCGACTCGACGAATCGCGTCGTCCAGACGAAGACTGACTCGGTCACGGCCATCGGCGCCGGCACGGACTTCTACCTCGGTGGTGGGACGACGATCCCGGACGGCACACCTGTCGCCACGTTGGAGATCGTCACGCGGGTCGGCGGCCAGGACATCGCGAAGAAGCTCGGCCCGCCCTCGTCCGATGTGCTCGTGCAGCCGGCGCGTTTCGACCCGGGCTGGGTCGGAGCGGTCGTCGGCCAGGTGGAGAACGACCATCCGACGAAGATGCTCTCGGCGCACGCGACGATCTCGACCGTGATCTTCGACGCGAGCGGAAACGTGATCGGTGGGAGCACCGGCTCCAGCACCGGCGACCTGCTTCCCGGCGTCCGGGCGTACTGGAGCGCTGCTTCGGGAGCAACCTCGGTTCCGATCGACAATGCCGCCTCCGCCGGGGTCTCTGTCATCGGCAAGTACGTCCCTGTGAGCTAGCGCAGCCTCGGCCTCGCGTTCCGCGCATCGCGGGACGCGAGGCCTCTCTGCGCCGTATCGCGTAGGCCGAGTGGCCTAACTCGATTGGGGTCGATTCCACCGTCGATCCGGCCGATGACGCGGCTATGAACCTGGACCTCACCCCAGCCGCATGATCGGCTCCGCACCAGGGCTCAACTGGGTCCCGCTCGGCCGCCTGCTCGTCGACGGCCGCGTGCTGACCCAGGAGCAGCTCGACTTCGCCCTCGGCGTCAAGGCCGAAAGCGGGAAGCGCCTCGGCGAGATCGTCGTCGACCTGGGCTTCACCACCGAACGCGCGATTGCCGGCGCACTCGCCGAGCAGTACCAGCTCGAGTACGTCGACCTCGGGGGGATGGAGCTCGACGGCGACGCCGTCGCGCTGCTGACCGAGACACTTGCGCGCCGCTACGAGGCGCTGCCGATCCGGATCCTCCCCGACGGAGTTCCGCTGCTCGCCGTGACGGACCCGACCAACCTGGCAAACGCGGACGACCTGCGCTTCGCCATCGGCTCGACCTTCCGCCTCGCAGTCGCGGAGCGCGCACAGATCGAGCTCGCGATCTCACGCGCCTACCGTCGGTCGCTGCAGCTGATCACCGCCGAGGGCGAGACGGAGCCCGCCGCGCCCGAGGAGCAGCTCGTGCACGACATCCGCGACCTGGCATCGAGCGCGCCCACGATCAACCTCGTCAACTCGCTGCTGACCTCGGCCGTCGAAGAGGGCGCGTCGGACATCCATTTCGAGCCGAGCCGCGGCGACATGGTCGTCCGCATCCGCGTGGACGGCGTGATGCGCGAGCTCGCAACGATTCCGAAGCACATGCAGCCCGCCGTCACGAGCCGCCTGAAGATCATGGGCAAGCTCGACATCGCCGACCGGCGGGCGCCGAAGGACGGACGCGTCTCGGCCTTCTTCGGGTCCGGCCCGATCGATCTCCGGATCGCCTGCCTGAACACCACGCACGGGGAGCAGATCGTCCTGCGCATCCTCGGCGGCGGCGCCCGGACACCCACGCTCGCCGAGCTCGAGATGGAGCCCGGCGCCGAGGAGGCGTTCAAGACGTCGATCGAGCAGCCGTACGGCGCTGTCATCGTCTGCGGCCCCACCGGCTCGGGCAAGACGACCACGCTCTACGGAGCGCTCGCGCATCTGAACAGCCCGGAGCGCGTGGTGATGACGATCGAGGATCCGGTCGAGTACCGGCTGGACGGGATCAACCAGATCGAGGTCGACGTCAAGGGCGGTCTGAGTTTTGCGCGCGGTCTCCGCACGATCCTGCGCAGCGACCCCGACGTGCTCCTCGTGGGCGAGATTCGCGACGCCGAGACGGCGGCGATCGCCATCCAGGCGGCGATGACCGGCCACCTCGTCCTGACCTCTCTCCATGCCCACAACGCGGCGAGCGCGATCGCGCGCTTGCGCGACATGGGCGTCGACCCCTCCCTGATCGCAAGCTCGCTGAACAGCGTCGTGGCGCAGAGGCTTGCGCGGCGGCTCTGCCTCGAGTGCCGGAGCCCGTACACGGCGACGGCCGAGGATCTGACCCTGCCGGCAAACAGCACACTCCCGAGCGAGGTCGTCCTCTACTCGGCCGTCGGCTGCGCTGCATGCCACAGCACCGGCTACGCCGGCCGGATCGCGTTGCGCGAGGTGATGACCGTTCAGGGTGAGGTCCGTGCTCTGGTCGAGCGGTCGGCTGCGGAGATCTTCGCTGCGGCGGTGCGTCAGGGTATGACGACCTTGCGGGACGACGGGATGCGGCTTGCGCTCTCGGGCCTCTCCTCGGTCGAGGAGATCGGCCGTGTCACGGGCATCCGCCTGATCTAGGAAGGTCCGGTGGACCGCTCGAGCGCCTCGCGGACGGTGCTCGCGAGTGTCTGCGAGGTAAAGGGCTTCTGCAGGAACGAACCCGCAGCGCCCGACTGCGCGACGACGTCCTCCGTGTAGCCAGACATGAAGATGAACGGCAGCTCGGGCTTCCACTCCGCGACCTCGCGCGCGAACTCGGCGCCCGTGCTGTTCGGCATCACCATGTCGGAGATCACGAGCGCGAATTCGTCGCCTCGCTCCCGCAGTATCGGCAGCCCGGCCGAAGGCTCCTCCGCCGTCTCGACAACATAGCCGAGCCGCTCCAGTGTCCTCGCGAGCAGGGTCCGCACGACCTCTTCGTCCTCGACGACGAGGATCCGCCGGCCCGCGCCTTCCGGCGCCAGGCTGAGTGCGCGCGGCTGTTCCGGCGCAGGCTGGTGCTCGGTCAGCGCGGCGGCAGGGAGAGCCGGCAGATAGCTGTCGAAGGTGCTGCCCCGGCCGGGCTCGCTCACGACCTCGATGTGGCCGCCGCTCTGCTTCACGATTCCGTACGTGCTGGAGAGCCCGAGGCCCGTGCCCTTGCCGACACTCTTGGTCGTGAAGAACGGGTCGAAGATCCGGTCGCTGACCTCGCGCGCCATGCCGCAGCCCTCATCCTCGACGGACAGGACGACGTAGCGCCCCGGCTCGAGCTCGAGGCTCCGAAGATCGCCGGCGGAGACCTCGGCGTTGCCGGTCCGGATCGTCAGCATGCCGCCGTCCGGCATCGCATCACGTGCGTTCAGCGCGAGGTTGAGGAGCACCTGCTGCATCTGGCCGGCGTCGGCGCGAACCGCCGCAAGCTCGGGATCGAGAACGGTCAGCAGCTCGATCCGCTCTCCGAGAACCCGGCGCAGCATCGCGACCGTCTCGGTGACAAGCGCGTTCAGCACGAGTGGTTCGGCGTTGAGGGCCTGCCGCCGGCCGAAGGCGAGCAGCTGGCCGGTCAAGGTCGCGGCGCGCTGAGCGCTCGACTCGATCCGGCGCAGGTACTCGGCCGCCTGCCCACCAGTCTCGACCTCCGCCTGCGCCAGCTCCGTGTAGCCGAGCATTCCGAGTAGAAGGTTGTTGAAGTCGTGCGCGATGCCCGCCGTCAGCTGGCCGATCGCCTCGATCTTCTGCGACTGGCGGAGCTGGTCCTCTGCCGCGCGCCGCCGCGTGATGTTCTGGGCCATCGAGACCGCACCCTGTGGCTTCCCATCCGCGTCGCGCAGCAGCGCCGTGGCCGAGTCGACCCAGACGATCTCTCCATCCTTGGAGTAGAGCCGATGCTCGTGCCGGTACGAATCGTGCTCCCCCTTGAGCATCGCGGTGAAGAGCTCGACGACACGATCGACGTCCTCGGGGACGGTGTACTCGCCCACGTTTCGGCTCGCCAGCTCCTCCGCGCTCCGGCCGCTGATGTCGCGCATGACCGAGTTCGTGTTCACCAGGCGGCCGTCCAGGCTGACCAGGCCGATGCCGATCGGCGCCTGTTCGAAGATGGTCTCGAAGCGGGCGAGCGCCTCCACCTGCTCGCGCCGCGCCTCGCGCTCGGCGGCAACGCTGACAGCTGACGAGAGGAGGACTGCGAGCAGCTCCAGCGTACGGCAGTCCTCGTCGGTGCCCGCTTCCTTCGCCACGCTGAGCGATCCGACGTTTCGCCCGCGGTGGAGCAGCGGGACGCCGATGCGGACAGCCGGAGCGGTGCTCCCGATCTCCGCCGTCGTCAGTAGCTCGTCGCCGTCGAGGATCGTCACTGTGGCGCCGTCGGCGCCGGTGAGCTCCTGCGCACGCTGGGCGACGAGCTCCGACACGCCGTCGAGCTCGAGATCGGCTGCGGCGATCTCGGCCTGCGTCTCAACGACGCGTGAGAGACGAGAGTTCTGGTCGCGCAGCGCCACCTCGGCGAGCTTCCGCGCCGTGATGTCCTGGAACATCGAGAACGCCGAGCGTGAGCCCGCTGGTGCGTCCTGCATCGCCGTGACGTGGCTGTCGACCCAGACCGAGCCGCCGCCCTTCTGGACGAGTCGCGTCTCGATCCGGTACGAGTCGGTCTCGCCGGTGATGAGCCGCCGGAAGCTCGCGATGCTCGCGGGATTGTCGTCCAGGTGCGTGTAGCTCGCGACCGGCATCGACGCGAGCTCGTGCGCGTCGTAGCCGGTGATCGAGCGCATCGCCTCGTTGCTGTCGACCACATGACCGTCGGCGTTCAGGAAGGCAAACCCGAAGGGAGAGCCCTCCCAGGCCGACAGCAAACGCTTGCGATCGTCGGCATGCCGGTGCGCAGAAGTCGCCATTCCCATGTATTCGGTTGCGACCGATCAGGATTGAGGTTTCGGCCGCGTCGGCACCCGTGATGCGACCGGGCGTCGCCCTCAGCTGAACGTCACGAGCGCGTCTTCCATCGTGCGCGCGCCGGCGCGGCAGTAGCCGCGCGCGTCGGCCTGCGCCAACTTCAGGCAGCCCGATTGCTCAAACGCGCCGTTGGTGAGCACCGCAATCGCCTTGCCGAGCCAGCGATAGCAACCGGAGCGGGTCGGGCCGGCGAAGAGCTCGCAGCGGCCGATCAGCCGGACGAAGTCGGCCACCGGGCGGCCGAGCAGGTTCTGTGTCTTCGTGCCGCGGATGCAACCGGCCGCGTCCGAAGGGTCGTCGAGCCCGGCACAGAGCGCGAGCTGCACGGCCGGGTCGGCGGGGCCGATGACTGCCGCGCCCGTCACGCACGCCTCGCGCTGCAGACCCTCCAGACCCTCGCAGAGGACATCGAGATGCTCGGGCGAGTCGATCACGATCCCCTCGGGCCGGTTGTCGACGAAGACGCGATACCAGCAGGGCCGCACCAGCTCGGTCGGCTGAGCGCCGCACAGCCGGCGCGGGTCGGTGACCGCTCCGTCGGGCAGCTCGGCCTCGTCCGCGCCGATGACCGCGAACCAGTAGTCGTGGTAGGCGCCCTGGGCGCAGTCGGCCGCGAACCGCGTTCCGAGGGATCGGCAAAGCGCGAGCGCAGGCGCGAGCCGGTCGTTGTGGATCCGCATGAATGCGTGGCCGAGCCCGTGCACGCAGCTGTAGCGCTGGTAGCGCGTGCCCGCTTGCGAGCAGACCTCAGCCGCCTCGCCGGGACGACGCGGATCGATCTGCGCGCCGACACCGGTCACCAACCCGTGCGCGAAGCCGGCGCTGCAACCCGGGTCGTTGCTCCGCGGCAGGTAGTCCATCAGGTTCGCGAGCGTCACTGCGGTCTCGCGGGCGTAGGTGCGGCCGACTGTGTGCATCAGGCCGTGGCAGCTCGACAGGAGGAAGCCGCCCTCGCTCCACGCGGCGTCCGTGATCGCCGCCACCGCCGGCCTCGGATCGTCCCGGCCCTCGACCGCGGCCATGAACTCGCGCGTCCAGCACTCGCGTGAGGCGTCGGGGAGGAGGTTGCGGCAGGCCTCGAGCTCGATCGCAACGGGAGGCGGCTCGTCGTCGCCGGCGCGGAGGATCAGGACCCCCGCCGCAATCGCGACCGCACCGGCGCACCCGAGCAAGAGGACCAGCAGCCGCTTCACCACGCCATCCTACGGCGGTGCCATGAGCGGCCCGGTCGCCCGGGCCGCTCACAGCGATGCCGCCTAGCTACCGATGATTGTGTGCTTCATCTTCCCCTTGGAGACGTTGCCCCTCATGTCCGTCGCGATCCACCGGAAGGTGGTTGTCTGTGTGATGTGGAACACCTCGCCGGGCTCTCGCGGCCCGGTCGAGTCCCACAGCGTCGACGAGGCATTGGGCTCCGAACCGTCAGTCGTGTAGCGAATCACGGAGGGCTCGTTCACGTACCTGAACGTGGTCGTGATCGGCACGCGCGACGTAGGCGGCCCGGTCATCTCGACCTTCGGCGGCTTCTTGTCCTGTGCGTACTCGAGCGCAGACTCGAGCAGGCCGTAGTTGCCGGCCGCGAACTCGAGTGCCTCGAATTTGCCCTCGGTCGCATAGTCCGGCTGGAAGCCGACGCCCGACTGGAGCACGCCGCCGGCAACCACTGCGCCGACCGGGTGAGCCAGAGCGAGAGCCTCGGTGAGGATCACGTTCGGCGCCGGACTGGCCGGGTTCGGGTTCACAACCGAGGCGACAGTTCGGATCTCCTCGTTCGCGGTGCCGGCGTCGACCTTCACGACATCACCGATGTCGAAGCCGGTCCTGTTGCTCACCCGGATTCCCGTCGCTCCAGGCTCCGAAGCGACCGACAGCGTCGGGTTGATGTACCGGTCGGCCCCGGTCTCGAAGCTGTACGCGATCACGCCGCGGTTGTACCAATGCTCGTCGGCGCTGTTTCCCGCCGCCGAGTAGAGGACGTCCGCGATCGGCCCGGTCCGCTCCGGCAGGATCGCCGTGCCCCGGACCTCCTTGATCCGGTTCAGGATCTGGTCGCCGGCCTCGAAGAAGTACTTCTCGACGCCGATGTTCGCGTGCACCGCCGCGCCCTCACCGCGGTCCGGAAGGTACGTGCCCGGCGCCCACATGAAGTAGCCGCCGAAGCTGTGGACATTGTTCGAGAACTTGATGTTGTCGAACGTGTCCGCGATCCACAACTCGTTCTGGATCTCCGGCTCGGAGGCCTCGAACGGGCCGGCGAACGTGTCGCTGACGCACGACGGCGACGCGCCGATGTAGCCGTCGATCAGGGTCCCGAACGTGTTGTTGCGGTTCATGTCGACGCCCCAGGCGTTGCGAGCCGCCGAGTCGTTGAACGGCTGGGCGCTGCCGCCGGGCAACGCGTTCGGCCGCGGCGTCCAGAAGTTGGCCGCGTTCGGGTCGTCGGTCTCGAGCCCACCGATCATGCACCAGTTGGTCATGGTGCGCCGCTGGGAGTTGAAGTTGTGCATCGAGTAGTGCGCCCCGTCCGGGTTCGACGACGGGAGGATGAAGATGTCGAGGTTGTCGACGAGCTTCCGCGTCCTTCCGTCGATCGCGTAGTTGCGGAGTAGCTGCTCGGCGGTCTCGAGGCAGGTCAGTGGGGTCGCCCACTCACGCGCGTGCTGCTGGCAGTAGATGAAGACGCCGACTTGCGAGCTGTCGCGCTTCTTGCCGATCCGCATCACGGAGTACTCGAACGGCCCGCGCGGGACGTGGGCGTTCGCGGCAGTGGTGAGGAAGTCGGACAGGTTGCCCTTCGTCCGCGGTTGCGTGACCCCCGTGCCCGCGTTCCCGCGGTACGTCTGGGCGACGAGCTTCGCCGACGCACCGGGGTGCGCGTTGATCGCCGCCGCGACCTGGGCAGCGGTGCTGGTGAGCGCACCCGCAGAGTTCGTGGCGAGGCTGACACGAAGATCGTTGCCTGTCAGCGTCACCGAGAGCGGCGAGACGGCGGCCGCTGGGTCGACGAACTCGGCCGTCAGGTCGTTTCCGCCCTCGTGGCCCCAGGCCCTCGACGTGAGGATGACCGCCTGCGTCGCGGTCGTGGCCCCGAGGTTCCCGGTGATCGTCGGGCTCGTCAGGCCGGCCATCAGCGCCTGCGCCCGCCGCTGGTAGCCGTTCGTCTTGTTCGGCAGCGTGATCATCTCGGCGAGGTTCGGGAACTCCGCTGCGAGCTCGCCGAAGCGCGTGTAGACCTCCGTCGGGTCCATGTAACGCGTCGTGAAGTCGGACATGAACTTCTTCTTCATCGGCGGTAGCCCGCCGCCGAGCCACGTCTGCACCGGGGCTTCCACGGATGCGCCCGTGCTCGAGCCGATCCGGATCATCGTCGGCCGGGCCGGCAGCGGATTGCCGGCGTCGCCGATTCGCACGAGCTCGCGATGCTCGATGTAGGTATCGGGCGTCGTATCCGGGTCGATGTTGACGTTCATCGGCCTCGGGGTCGAGCTGATCGGCGTTCCCGCGCCGGTGTTCCAGGAGAGCGAGAGGCTGGGGCCGACATACGTCGCACCCGTCGGCGTCGAGCCACCCAGGCGGTCCTTTGCCTCGACCGAGAGGTAGCGGCCCGCGTAATTCTCGAAGTAGTCGACGCGGAGAACGACGATCTCGTCCTCGTGGGACGCGGTCCCGACCGTCTCACCGAGCGCGGCCGCGTCGGCCTGCTCCTCCGCTTTCACATCGGCTTGCCGGTCGGCGAGCCGGTCACGCCACGTCGCAGGCCCTTCGATCGTCCGGCCCAGGTCGTAGCCCGCGGCGTCGAACTCGGCGAGCTCGTCGGCAGTGCCGAAGACGGTGACCGTCACCGTCCCGTTGGCGTTCTGACGTAGATAGTGGTCGTTGAAATCGATGCTGTACGAGTCGTCCGCAAGCTGCAGCCGGATCGCTGCTGCCTTGTTCGGCAACGTGACCTCGACGAGGCTGCGGCCCTGGTTGGGGTCGATCCCCCTGCCTGTGTCGTCTGCCGCTGCCGCGCTGCCGGTGACCGCCAGCGCGAGGATTACTAGGGCGAGCAGCGCTCGCCGGAGTCCCAGCAGAATCATCGTGACCTCACCTCTCCCTCCGAGAACTGGACTCAACCTCGGCACCTTAAGAAATCTCGGATCCAGTTGCCCCGCTTGGTGCGTGCATTGGGATGGTGGCTCGTCTGCTGTGCATCATCCTCGCCGCAGGAACGCTCGCCGGAAGCGGAGGCGCCGCGACCTCTCGTCCAGGGTCGATCGTCTTCCGTTGCGGCGACAACATCTGCCGCGTGGCGCCCGACGGATCGGAGCGGACGCAACTCACGAAGAACGGGCGCAGCCCCGGCCCGAGCTACGGCTGGCTCTCCGCCACAAGGGATGGATCACGGCTCGGCGTCGCCTTCGGCAACGAGGCCTACGTCCTCGACGGCACTGGCCGGCGGGTCAAGGGTCCGTTCCGGAAGAACGGCGCCGTGCTCCAGGTTCAGATTCGGCCCGACGGCCGGCAGCTCGCGACCATCGAACAGGTGCCCGAGACCATCGCGCAGGTCCCTCCCACCCCACCCGTTCACGTGTTGACGCCGTTCCTCTACCTCACGGGGATCTCCGGCACCGGCCGGGACGCCGTGGCACGGAGCACCGCGACGTCCGGATGGCTCGGCAACCGCCTGATGCGGGACGAGTCCTCCCGCGGCGAGCCGTTCGAGCAGGGGATCTGCCTGCTCGTGAGCAACGCCAGCCACGAGTGCGCGCGATCGCTCGCTGTCGATGCGGGGCATGACCTGTGGGGGCCGGTCGCCTCGCCGGACGGCCGCTTCATCGCCGTCGCCCGGGGCGCGCGCGACTCGCAGCCGTCGTGGTCTCCCGACGGCAAGCGCATCGTCTTCACGCGCGCCCGGTCGCTGTACGTCGTACCCGCCGCAGGCGGACCCACGCGTCGGGTTGCTGCCGGCATCCAGCCCATCTGGGTCACCGGCCGCCGGTAACAGCTCGCGCAAACCAAGCTCCGCGTGTCGGCGAATTCCAGGTGACAGCCCGCGGCATGCCCGCGACCGACAGAGGGGAAGATTGTGAAGCGAGGAATTCTGATCCTGCTTGCGATGCTTGCTGCCGTGGCGACAGCCGCGGCGCTGGCCTCGTCCAACACCTCGAGCGCAGCGAGCGCGACCAAGCTGACGGCGTTCCTGACCGTCAACCAGTCGATTCCGGCAGCGAAGGGCGCACGCGGGACGGGCACCTTCACCGGAACGGTGACGGGCACGACGATCAAGTGGAAGCTGACGTTCAAGGGGATGACGGGCGCCGTCGGAGCGGGCCACATCCACTCCGCGCTCGCCGGACGAGCCAACCCGGCGCCTGCCGTCAGCCTGTGCGGTCCGTGCAGGTCCGGGCAGACCGGCACTTCCACGGCGTCGGCTGCTGTGATCAAGAAGATCCTGGGCGGAGCCACGTACGTCAACCTGCACACCGCGGCGAACGGCGCAGGCGAGATCCGCGGGCAGATCGCGTCCGGCTAGCAGCCGGCCGTACCGGGAATAGCCAGGCCCCAAAGGGGTCCTGTTTGGTGTGAGCTCCTACCCCACTTCCGTGGGCACGGCGTTACCGTGTGTGGTGCCGTGTCCATGAGACGCCGTCGAGAAGACCGAGACGACGGTCCGGAGACCGTCGAACTCGCCGCGCTTGCGGACGATTCGCTCGCGCCGGAGCGGCGCGCCGTGCTCGAGGCACGAGTTGCGTCATCCCCGGAGCTCGCCGACCGGCTGGCCGAGCAACAGCGGGCGGTCGAGCTCACGAGGGCCGCTGCGGCCGAGGTCGGCGCGCCGGCGTCCTTGCGAGCGCGCATCGAGGCGCCACAACGTACGAGGCGCACGGCGAAGCCGCGCCCCTGGCTCTCGTCGGCGCCGGTGCGGCTGCTGTGCTGGCGGTCGCGGTCGGCGTCACCGTCCTCGGCTCGGAGACCTCGGCCGAGCGCTTCGAGGCCGCCCTCGCTCCGACCGGGGTGGTGCCGGGAGCGACCGGCGAGGCGACGTTCACCAGAACGGAGTCCGGCTGGGAGATCGAGCTCGACTCCACGGGCCTGCCCCGGCTCGACGGCGGCCGGTTCTACCAGGCGTGGCTGCGGAACGCCGCGGGCGTCCTCGTGCCGATCGGAACGTTCAACGAGGGCAGGGATGTGACGCTCTGGGCAGGCGTGTCCCCGAAGGACTTCGCGACGCTCACCGTCACCCGTGAGCAGGCGGACGGAGCGCAGGACTCGTCGGGAGACCGGGTGCTCGTCGGCACCGTCGATACGAGCGGCTAGCCGCCGTCGACCTGCCGCACGACCTGCTGGCGCGCGCGATAGAGACGGCTCATCACCGTGCCCTCGCGGACACGTAGCGCCTTTGCGGCCTCCTTATAGGAGAGGCCGGTGACATCGACGGCGACGAGAACGTCGCGAAAGTCGTCGGGGAGCGCGGCGATCGCGGCGTAGAGCTCGCCGGCCTCGAGTGCCGCCTGCGGCTCGCGCGCCCGCGGATCCGGCACGAGGTCGAGCTGGTCGGGAAGCGGGCCGGGACGCAGCCGGCGGCTCTCGGTCCGCTTCTTCGTCAGAAACGCGTTGCGCAGGGCGCGCAGGAGGTAGCCGAGGTCGTCTTCGTTACGGAGCAGCCGCGGGCGGGCGAGCACTCGCGCGTACGTCTCCTGGACGAGATCCTCCGCGTCCTCGCGGGAACCGGTGAGCGCCCAGGCGGCCCGATAGAGCCGATCCAGGTGGTCTCCGAGGCGGGCGGGGTCGAGCGTGCGATCCATCGGCGAGGTGGCCTGAGGCGGCCGGTCCATCCGGCTGAGCATAGAGCCCGGGAATAGACGGCGGCGAACGGCGTCCTTGGCAGCGACAAGTCACCTGCTCATTCGAGAAAAGACGCTCACATGAACTACCGCACACGCATGACGAGGTTCGTGGCCGTGGCCGCCGTCGTCGCAGGCATGGCGGCCGACAGGAGCCAGGCCGCACCCCTCCAGAAGCACCCGCAGCTCAGACTCGGCGTCCTGAAGATCGAGGGCACCGGCGCGACGGCGTCAAGCGGATCGCCGTCGACGCACGTGGCGGCGACGACCTCGTCCGAATCGACGAGGCCAACGGTGCCTTCACCGACAGCATCCCGACGTCGCTCGACGGCGGCAACGGAAGCGACAACCTCGCCGGAGGCTCTGGAGCCGAGTTGCTGCTCGGCGGCTGATGCGGCTACTTCTCGTCACCCGCTTAGGGAAGAACCGGCGCGGCGGCACCGTCAGGTAGACAGATGAAGGGAAGCACGGCAGCTGCTTCTACCCCGGCGGCGGCACCGACGCGAAACGCGTACGGGCCCGCAGAGGAGCCGCTCGCGCTTTCGTCGTTCCTGCGTCGGCACGCCGAGTTCGACGCAGGCCGACTCGACCGGCTTCGGGCGACGGAGTACGGCCGGCTGGACGCTGAGGGACAGATCTACCTCGACTACACGGGCGGGGGCCTCTACGCGGCCTCGCAGCTCTCCGCGCATGTCGAGCTGCTTCGCGGCTCCGTGCTCGGCAACCCGCACTCCCTCAACCCGACCTCTGCGGCGTCGACCGAGCTGATCGAGCGCGCACGCACGGCGGTGCTGCGCTACTTCAACGCGT
Organism: uncultured Gaiellaceae bacterium; assembly: GCA_963749515.1. Taxonomy (GTDB): domain Bacteria; phylum Actinomycetota; class Thermoleophilia; order Gaiellales; family Gaiellaceae; genus Gaiellasilicea. The sequence goes on along the minus strand of CAVVMR010000007.1, from coordinate 1,086 downwards.
CCAGCGAGTACAGGGTCATCTTCACGCCGAACGCAACCGGTGCGCTCAAGCTCGTGGGCGAGGCGTATCCGTTCGGCACGGGCAGTCACTTCCTGCTCACGTCGGACAACCACAACTCGGTGAACGGGCTGCGGGAGTTCGCGCGGGCTTGGGGCGCAACGACGACGTACCTGCCCAGCACGTCGCCGTCGCTCCGCGTCGACGAGAGCCGGCTCGACGCTTGCCTCGGCCGGGCCGACCGTGGGCGGATCAACCTCTTCGCCTATCCGGCCCAGTCGAACTTCTCGGGCGCTCAGCACCCGCTCGAGTGGATCGCGACGGCACAGACGGCCGGGTGGGACGTGCTCGTCGACGGCGCGGCGTTCGTTCCGTCGAACCGACTCGACCTCAGCGAGTGGAAGCCCGACTTCGTCCCGATCTCGCTCTACAAGCTGCTCGGGTACCCGACCGGTGTCGGCTGCCTGCTCGTTCGCGAGGACGCGCTGGCCCGGTTGCGCCGCCCCTGGTTCGCGGGCGGCACCATCTCCGCTGTGAGCGTGCACGGCGACTGGCACGCGCCGGCCGAGGGCGAGGCCGCGTTCGAGGACGGCACGTTGAACTACCTCGCGCTACCGGCTGTCGAGCAGGGCCTTCGCTTCCTCGAGGACATCGGGATCGACACGATCCACACCCGAGTTCGCTGCTTGACCGACTGGCTGCTGGAGGAGCTCGCGGCGCTGCGGCACGCAAACGGAATCCCGGTCGTGCAGATCCACGGCCCGCAGACGACCGACCGGCGCGGCGGAACGATCGCGTTCAACTTCCTTCGCCCGGACGGACGGCTCCTGGACGTCCGGATCGTCGACGCGCGCGCTGCCGCGCACGGAATCTCGTTGCGGACCGGCTGCTTCTGCAACCCCGGTGCGGCAGAGCTCGCCTTCGGCGTCCCGCCCGAGGCCCTGCTGCGACAAGCCGAGTCGCCTGCCTTCGGCGACCACCTCCGAGCGCTCGGCGTGGAGAGCGGCGGCGCCATTCGAGTCTCGCTCGGGCTCGCGACGACGTTCCGGGACGTCTATCGCTTCATGCGCTTCGCGTCGACGTTCGGCG